>NC_013926.1 GCF_000025665.1 Aciduliprofundum boonei T469 | reverse complement strand
TTACCAGCAATTTTACCAAAATGTTTATATCCTCTTTAACACCCCATCATTTCCTGTGGAAATCTCTCGAATTAAATCTTTCAACGCAGAGTATTTGGATATAGGCATTTCAAATATAATTTTCATCATTTCATCTGCTTCAATTTTTATTATTTTTCCGTGTTTTATTATGAAATTGTATGCTTTGCTGTCTTTTTCCACTTCTGCGTAGAATTTCTCTATTTTCATCTCATCTTTTATTCTCCTTATAACATCCTCGATTCCTATGCCCCTTAGAGCAGATATTGCAATTGGCTCTCCAATCTCCTTTGCAATTTTAATTTTCTCATCGAGGTCTTTACAGGAATCAATTTTGTTTATTACAGGTATGATTTTTCCCTCACTCTTTCCTTCCAAGATCTCTAAGCTTACCTGCATTTTTCTTTTAAAATCTTCGATTGATTCTTGGCAATTAAGAAGCAAAAGCACAATATCTGCCTTGTAAATTTCCTCCAATGTCGGCTCGAATGCCCTTATTAACCAAGGGGGCATGTTTTCAACGAATCCTACAGTGTCTGTTATAAGGATTTTTTCCTTACCTATCTTTGAAGTTCTGGTGCTCAATGTGGAGAACATTCTGTTCTCTATGACCACATCTCTACCGCTTAGGGCTTTTAGCAGGGTACTTTTTCCAGTGTTTGTATACCCTGCAATTCCCACGAGGATATACCCCTCTTCCTTTCTCCTCTTTCTTCTCTCTTCTCTATGCACCTTCAATTTTTCCAGTTCTTTTCTTATTCTAGCCATTTTTCTCCTTATCTGCTCATAATAATCAGCAATTTCATACTCTCCCCCACCCATAAATCCGGGGTGCTCTCCTAAACGGATTTGGTGGATGAGTTCTTTAATATGTGATGTTTCGTATTTCAAATTTGCATATTCCACTTGCATCATCGCTTCTCTGCTTCTCGCCCTATCTGCAAATATATCTATGATCAATTTTATTCTATCATCAACCCTAATTTTCAATTCCTTCTCAAGCTTATACCATTGAGAGGATTTCAAAATGGCATCTATTATAATCTTCTCAACATTGAAATCTTTAAGAAGATTTTTAATTTCCTCTATCTTGCCCTTGGAGATGTAGTACTTTGGATTTACCTTATTTTTGAAGTAAACCTTTGCCACTATTTCGTATCCTAAGGATTTCACAAGCTCCTCAAATTCCTCGTTTCCATCAAAAACTACAATGACATCAGGCATTTTTCAAGCTCTCCCAGAAGATATATAGAGCCAGTTGCTATTATTTTCTTCTCATTCTCCATCGCATATTTCAGCGCATCGCAGGGATTCTTGATGGGTATGACCTCTGAAAAGTATTTTTTTGCATGCTCCACAATATCCTCTAATTCCGTTCTCCTTCTCTCATAATCGATCTCTGTTACAATTATCTTCTTGCTGACTTTTGAGATCTCTTTCAAGAATTCATCAATGTTTTTGTCTGAGAGTATGGAGAATAAGAATGTTGGCTCTTCTATGCCCACATCTCTAATCGTGCTGACTAAAGCTCTTGCAGCCGATGGATTATGTGCAGAATCAAATATTAACAAGGGTCTTCTTCTCTTCACTTGGAACCTGTCTTTCCATTTTATATTCTTTATCCCATCTTCAATATCTGAATGAGATATGGAGTAATTCTCCTGCAGGAGTTCAGCAATTCTTATAGCTACGAGCATGTTTGTAATTTGATGCTTTCCCGGGAGTGGAGTTTCTATGGTGTATGTGGATATGGGCGTGTGGGCTTTGAATCGCAATCCATTTAAATCAATATGAACATCTTCAAATTCCATTTCATCCCATATATTGTGGTATGGAGCATTTCTTAATTCTGCAATTCTCTTTATCTCCTCTATAGCCTCTTTTTTGTTCTCTCCAATGACTACAGGCACATTTGGTTTGATTATCCCAGCCTTCTCCCTCGCTATATCCCTTATGGTATCTCCAAGTATATGGGTGTGATCTAAATCAATGGTGACTATACTGGTTATTTCGGGCATAACTATGTTCGTTGCATCCAATCTTCCTCCCAAGCCAACCTCGAGAACAGCAAAATCAACATTCATATAAGAGAAATACTCAAAGGCAAGCATTGTGGATACTTCGAAGAATGTGGGGTTTCTATTCTCTTTGGCAAGCTCTTCAATTATTGGCTTTACTTCTAGTACAAATCTTGCTATGTAATCTTCGCTAATTTCCCTATCATTTACGATTATCCTTTCTGAATATCTTACAAGATGGGGTGATGTGTATATGCCAACATTGTAATTTTTTCTCAAAATTGAGTATATTGCTGAGGCAACTGAGCCCTTTCCATTCGTTCCTGCAATATGCACGCTTTTAAATTTATCTTGAGGGTTTCCCCTTATCTCTGCGAATTCCCTCATAATGCTCAAATCAAGCTTCATTCCGAATCTTCTCAGGTTGTATATGTACTCAATTTCCTCTCTCTCCATTGCGAGAGTAATTGAAGAGATATATTAAAACATTCCCAAATAAATTTATAGGGGAATCCCATTTTCCATTATGCGCTACAAGGAGCTTTTGGTTCCTGGCCTTTTCTGGGCGGCCATATCTTACAATATGGCTGTTGTAACCTTTACCACAGGGAATATAATACAGGAGTTGAATCTGGGTAACGATCCACAGGCAAAATTGATGGTTGGTTCTCTTGTTTCTATAACTCTAATAGGTTGGTTCTTTGGCTCCTTTATATTCGGATACTTATCTGATAAATTTGGAAGAAGGAGCATTGTTGTGGCTGCTACGCCTGTGCACATCCTCGCTACAGCTTTGATGTTCTTTGCCACATCTTACTGGGCTTATTTTGGATTGCGTTTTATTGCAGGAATGGGATTTGGTATTGTGCTTCCAATTCTCAGTACATTAGTAAGTGAAGCATCGGATAAGGAGATAAGAGGTAGAATGGTTGTGCTCCTAGATTCCTTCTGGACCTATGGGTGGGTGTTTGCATCTTTTGTATCCTTGCTCCTCCTTCCCAGGCTTGGATCTCACTGGAAAGTTTACTACCTGATCGCAATATTCTGGCTATTTTTGTTAGCCCTAGGGAAATACCTTCCAGAGTCAGTGAGGGAGAAGAGAAAGAAAGTTGGGGTTTCTTATATCGTAAAGCAACCACATACTTATGCTCTATGGATCATCTGGTTCGCCATGGCGTTTAGTTATTATGGAATATTCGTTTGGCTTCCAAAGATATTCTCTGAGGATTACCCTCTATTGCAATCGACTTGGTTCATTTTCCTATCTTACCTATTTCAGATACCAGGGTACTTCACCTCGGCCTATTTAATTGAAAAAATTGGTCGTAGAAAAGTTCTGTTCACATTTATGCTCTTAACAGCGCTCTCTTCTTACCTATTCATAACGAGAGCCACTCTGGTTGGGGCTATACTGATCTCCTTCTTTGACCTAGGAGCATGGGGTGCCCTTTACGCGTATACTCCAGAATTATATCCTCAAAGGGTCAGAGGCTCAGGCGCTGGATTTGCAAATTCGGTAGGCAGGATAGGCGGTATTATAGGTCCTTTGGTCCCGGGATTCTTTGCAACATGGTTTGAACCTTTTATAATATTCACAATAGCTATGCTTCTTGCCTCATTCCTAAGTTTTGCCTTACCAGAAACGATGAAAAAGGATATAAACGAGTGAAAATATATCTTTCCGGTTCGGTAGGGAGAGCCCTTGAAAAATGATAGGGCTTGACGAGCCGAACCTATATCTATGTTCCCTCTTTCCACTCTTCTAGGTACCTTTTCTGCTCCTCTGTTAGCTTATCTATTTTCACACCCATTGCTTGAAGTTTGAGCCATGCAACCTCATTATCGATTTTTTCTGGAACCGCATAAACTTTCGATTCCAACTTTTCATGATTTTTCGCAATGTATTCAGCGGTAAGAGCTTGGATTGCAAAGCTCATGTCCATTATCTCCACAGGATGCCCTTGTCCAGCTACTAAATTTATGAGGCGCCCATCGCCCAAAAGATACAATTTTTTGTTGCCTAAATCGTATTCTTCCACGAATTTTCTTATCTCTCTCTTTCCCTTTGCCAATTCCTCTAACGCATTTTTTGAAATCTCGTTGTCGAAATGCCCTGCATTTGCGAATATGCATTCATTCTTTGCCTCCACAATATGTTCTTTTCTAACGATATCCTTCATTCCCGTTGCAGTTATAACCATATCTGCCTCTTTTATTGCGTCAATCATAGGCATTACTCGAAAACCATCCATGCGTGCTTCTATGGCCTTCACAGGATCAATTTCCGTGACAATTACATTTGCGCCCATTCCTCTAAGCCTCATTGCTATTCCCCGACCGCACCAGCCATAGCCCGCGACCACCACGATTTTACCAGCTATGCTGAGATTAGTGGCGCTCATGATTCCATCTAAAGTGCTCTGCCCGGTGCCGTAGCGATTGTCGAAGAGATGCTTCATCTTTGCATCGTTCACATCGAACATCGGAAATCTGAGAACTCCTTTTCTCTCCATGACTTTCAGACGAAGCACTCCGGTGGTTGTCTCTTCGTTGCCCCCTAAAATTGGAATATGAGAATAAGAGGTGTGAAGCAGGGTTGTCAAATCTCCTCCATCATCGATTATTATATCCGGTTCCATCTCGAGCACTTTGTATAAATTCTCGTAATACTCTTCTCTCGTTTCTCCCTTCTTCGCATACACTTCAAGACCTCTTTCTCTCAGGGCTTCAACAACGGAATCATCTGTGCTCAGGGGATTGCAAGAAGCTAAGCGAACCTTCGCGCCTCCATCTCGCAGGGTCAAAGCAAGAATTCCGGTTTTCGCCTCAACATGCAGAGCCATGCCAATTTTCAGACCTTCAAAAGGTTTTTCTTTGAGGAATCTCTCTCTGATCTTTTGGATAACATCCATATGAGCATAAGCCCAGTCGAGTTTGTTTTGACCATCCATACAGGGGTATGTGCTCCGAAGTAGATATCTTTTGTTATGGCATTTTTAAATATGATTATGACATTTAATTAAACGATGCTCTTTGTCGGCAGGGAGAAAGAACTCCACAATCTAAAGATGTATCTTAATGAGGTTAAGAGAGGCAAGGGTAAAGTTATACTTCTGGAAGGTCCTGCCGGTATAGGAAAGAGTTATCTTATTGATAAATTTTTGGAAGATAATAAGGATGTTCAAATTCTCAAAACTAGGTGTGAGCAATCAACCCAGTATGTACCCTATAATGCCATATCTCAAGCCCTTGGTAGTTTTGGGACCTTGAGCGAGATAAAGAGAAAGGAATGGAAGAGAAAGATAAGAGATATATCAAAAAAATTGTATAAAGAGAATAAGATGGTATTTGTAGATGAAATAGGATACGGAGGAGGATATAGATTATATAAAGAACTCAGCAAGAGAATGAAAGGATTGTATTTCACAATAAGGCAACCAAGCCGAAGTGATGCCATATGGCTTACAGAGACGAAAACGGATAAAGAGAGCATAAATCCGTATAATCTCGAGTTTGAGTTCGTAATGTATTTACACGAATTTTTAAACAGTAGTGAGAGAAAATTGGTTTACATAGAAGATTTGAACTTTTTAGTTTATATTGCAGGGATAGATAGGGTTGTGGATTTTCTTCACACTTTGCGCTCTTTAGCTTCTAATAGGCATTTAATTATAATCTCCGGAAAAATAGAGTACCTCTCTGAGAAGGAGAGGCATCTGCTAAGCCTGTTTGATGAAAAAATATTAATTGAATGGGAGGATAAAATAACGCCCCCTACCATAATTCTTACTGATAGGGTCAGAGAAAAAAATGTTTTAAGATTAACAAATAAAAAAGATGGAGGAAACACTCTTTATGTATCCCCACAAGGCATCCACCCTACCCGTTTGGATTTTGAAATATTTGAGAAAATTGCGGAGGCAATAGATAATGGGATGGATATTGCAATAGAATGTCTTAACACCATAGTCCATTATAATGATAAGAGAAGGGTTTATATATGGCTAAAGGCGGTTAGAGATTACGCTAGAAAAAATGGAAGGAGGGTGTATTTAGTTGAGAGGACACCCATCTCTAAAGATATAGAGTTCTTCTTTGATTTGATAGATGAAGGTAAGGATAGAATATATGGGGGGATGGATATAGTAGAGGGCCCTGTAAAGTTTTATGATGTTATCCACAATTTCTTAGATTACAACTCTAGGAGAAAGCCTATGATTTTGGTATTTGAGGATATCCAATGGATAGATAGTAATTCTTTAGAACTTATATATTATCTTGCTAGGAATATAGGAAAAGGCAGGATAATGATAATCCTCACTTATAGAAATGAGGATATTGTTGAAAATAAGAATCTTCTGGAGATTCTCACAAATATCCAAGATGAGCCCACCGCTAAGGTATTAAGATTAAAGCCTTTAAAAGAGAAGGATATTGAGGATATACTTTATGGCATGGGATACAGAGGTGATGTTGGATCCATTTATGAGATTAGTGAGGGAAATCCTCTACTGGCAATAAATATGGCAAAATACATAATGCAAGGAAACAAAAGTTCACTGCCGGAGACGATAAGAGAGAGTGTGGAGCTGCAAGTAGATAAGCTTAAAGAGCATGTCTTGAGTTTTATTAGGTTTTTATCTGTGGTTGGATACGAAATCCCTTTGAGTATTGTAGAATCTTTTTATCCTGAGCATAAGCAATTCTTGGAGGATCCTTCCAACATATTTGTAATATTGGAAAATAAAAAACTAAGATTTATTTACCCCATCTACAGGGAAATAATATACAAGGGTATATCTCGTGATACAAGAATTAATTTTCATAGGAAAATTGGGAACTGGGCAGAAAGAAATAACGATCTTTTTATGGCAGCTTATCATTATTATATGGCCAGAGACGAGCGAGCAGTCGGATTTTTAAGAATCGCTGCAGAAGAATCCGCTAAAATGATGGCTTTCAAGAGCGCCATAGATTATCTCCAAAAGGCTCTTGAAATAGCGGAGAAATATGGAAAAGTTGAGCTCATAGGAGAATTGTACAGGGATCTTGGAGAGTGGTATGTTTCTGTGGGGGAATACAAAAAAGCAGCAGCGATGTTTTCTAGGGCTACAGAGTATCTACCTGAAGATATTGTGTATTTTGGCACTCAAATGGGGATGTGCTATAGGTTGATGGGTGAGCTAAATAGGGCTAAAGAAATTTTAAACGAGTACCTTAAGATTGCAAAGGGTATGGATAAGGGGAGAATAATTGGAGAACTTGGCATAATAGAGTGGGAAACTGGGGATTTTAAGGAATCCCTTGAGAAATTAGGAAAATATCTCGCTTATGCTCAAAGATATGAAAGCAAGATTGATGAAGTTAAGGCTACGAGAAATATAGCTTCCGTATATTATATGGAGGGAAATTACAAAAAAGCACTGAAGTATGCGGAGAAAGCTCTTAGGCTTGCAGAGGAGAGCGGAGACATAAGGGAGATAGCCGATACTTATAATGTCATAGGTGTGATAAATAACCATCTAAATAATTACGAGGAGGCATTAACTTATCTCTTAAAGTATCTTGAGATCAGCGAGAAGATGGGAAATTTAACATATCTATCAAGAGCCTATAACAATATAGGAGTAACTTATGAGAAAATGGGTGATTTAAAAAAAGCTGAAGAATATCACAAAAGGGCTATAGAGATAATTGAAAAGCTTGGCAACGATAGATTGTTGGAGGCATTTCATAATAATATAGCAGTTCTCTATTCAAGACATGGAAATTACTCTCTCGCTTTAGAACATATAAGTAAAAGCTTAGAAATATCAATTAAATTAAATAACAAGTATGGTATATGCGAGAGATTGGTATCTCTGGGAGAGATAAATGAGGAGATGGGTAAGTATATGGACGCCATTGACTTTTATTCACGAGCTATGGAAATTGCAAAGATGTATTCCTATACTACAATTCTATTCTCCATATACCTTTATATGGCAAGGGCTTATGTGCATTTAGAGGAATTTAAAAAAGCGCAGAAGTATATCGAGTTAAGTCATTCTCTGAAAAAGAATGTACAGGAGAGTTATTTGATAATGGATTATTATCTAGTTAATGCAGAATATGATATCGCTTTGGGCAACTGGGATATGGTATTAAAATGGCTGGATAAAGCCAAGGAGAATGCCAAGAAAATAAATGATGTGATCAACTCAATATATATAGAGGTGCTCAAGGCTTATTCTATATGTCAGAGAGATGATAAATTTTCAAAAGATGTATTTGAAAGTGCCATAAAGGAGTACGGTGAGATGGATTACAAAATCTATTTGGCTAAGACATATTACTATTACGGACTGTGTCTCTTAAAGAAGAATAAAAAAGAATGGAAAAACAAGATAAATAAAGCTATAGAGCTTTATGAAGAGATGGGTTTGGAAGATAAACTGCGAGAAGTTAAAAAGAAAATCAGTGGGATATAATTCTAAATCCCTTCTTATCTACCAAGAGCGGATAGTAATCTGTAGAGTGTTTAACTCCCCTTATTTTTATTATTGATATGTACCTCCCTAATGTTCTTCCTATCCTTTCCATAGAAAGATGGATTATGCTATCAGCCAAAAAGCCTTCAACATCGTAAGTTCCAAATTGCATAGAGTTGTAAGTTGTTTCTGATATGGCCAGGGTTGTGGCACCTAATTCTCTCATGGCTTCAAAGAGGAAGAATAATTGGTTTCTTGGATTCTCCAAGTTAGAGATAGCATAAAGGGCGTTAAGCGAGTCCAAAATCACGAAATCCAATTTTTTGTTCTTTGCAAACTCTTTAACTGGATTTATTATAGTATCTAGCCAGTTCACCTTTTCATGCTTTCCTGCATCTTTTACTATCTTTCTAACCAATCCCCAATCAAATATATTGAATTCGCAATTTTTTGGCAGTTTATCTATATCCATTCCCAAATTTACCATTTGATTTATCAAACTCTCCCTGCTCTGTTCTAAGGAAATGTACACAACATTTCCCTCTTTTTTGTCCTTTAGATAATTGTAGGCAATGTAGAAACTGAAGCTGGACTTCATACTGCCAGTAGGCCCAGAAATTAAAATTACAGAGCCCTTCGGGATTCCACCTTCTATTCGCTCATCAAGCCCCTTAACATAGGTGTTTATAAACTCCATCCTACTCACCTATCTCAAATTTTAAAGAATTTAAAAGCTCTCTATATGTCCTGTCTGCAAGCTCCTCCCCTGCAAATCTTTCGATAAATCTTTTTATCTCTTCACTCATAATTTTTGCATACTCCTTTTCATTAAGGCCGTTTCTATTCACCTTTTTTTTGTTGACTTCAACGATAATTTCACTGAGGTTTCCAAATAATGGGTATAGGGTTTTCTCGATTTTCAAATCAATGAGGTCTTTTGAATCCATTGAAAGATATAAGTGAAAGAATGTATATAAAATTTGTGTGTAAGCAAATTTATAAATATTCAAAATATTACACTGCTGGTGATTTAATGAGAATAAAAAGTGAGGATGGCACTAAGGAGATGCGTGCGGTTTGGTTTGAAGATGGGATTGTAAAGCTTATAGATCAGCGACAGTTGCCTGCCAATTTTGAGATATTTGAGGCAAAAACAACGGAGGAAGTGGCATATGCCATAAAGGAAATGGTTGTTCGAGGGGCACCTGCCATCGGTATAACCGCTGCCTATGGGATGGCTCAGGCATCTTTACAGGGAAGAAATGTGGATGAAGCGTTTGAGATTCTAAGGAATACCAGGCCTACGGCCCATGATCTTTTCTACGCTCTCCGCAGTATGATGGATGCAATAAATTCTGGAGAGGACCCTGTGAAAAAGGCGGAAGAATATGCAAATGACATAATTGGAAGATGTGAGAAGATTGGCGAGTATGGGGAGAAATTGATAAAAGATGGCTACAGAATATTGACGCATTGCAACGCAGGAGCTTTAGCAGTTGGAGATTGGGGTACCGCAACGGCACCTATTCGCAAGGCACACAGAAATGGGAAAAAGATATTTGTGTGGGTTGATGAAACGCGCCCAAGATTGCAGGGTGCACGCTTAACCGCTTGGGAGATGGTACAAGAGGGTATTGAGCATGCAATTATCGCAGATAATGCAGCAGGCTATTTTATGCGTAAGGGAGAAATAGACATGGTCATTGTGGGAGCAGATAGAATCACGAGCAATGGCGATGTGGCAAATAAGATAGGTACTTACGAGAAAGCGGTGGTAGCTAAGGAAAACGGCATACCTTTCTATGTTGCTGCACCCATAAGCACGTTTGATTTCTCTTTGGAAAACGGAGATCAGATCCCTATAGAAGAGAGGAGAGAGGAAGAGGTTCTATTTTGCAGAGAGTGTAGAATTGCGCCTCAAGAAAGTCATGCTAGGAATCCAGCATTTGATGTTACGCCTGCAAAATACATAACAGGGATAATCACCGAAAAGGGAGTATTTAAGCCAGAGGAAATATGGAAATTGAAAAGTTAATTCTACCAAAATTTTCCATTCATCTCTATCGGTATTGGACACTGCGCTATTTTCCTCCACCATAGGCAATCTCCGCAACTTGGTTCATTTCCCCAGCAATCTGTTTTTGTATCTTGTACGAAACTGCATGAATTTACTAGGGGGCAATCTGTGCAGGACGGGAACAAAGAATTTTTAACGGCAAATCTGAACCATGTGTAATCCCTTGAAGTCCAAATTTCTTTTAATGATTTATCCTTTACATTACCAAAAGAATGTGAATACACTTTCTTCTCTCTGCCAAACACATATTCGGGGTATGTATGCAAGAATCTATAGCAAGGGCTAATCTCACCATCCCATCTCACAACTGCAACTTTATTTTCCACAAAATCGCAATGTCTCTCGGTGCGAAGCTTAAATTCAGGAACTCTAAGAAGAAATCCTGAGTATGAGTTTCTGTATAGTTCGTCCAGGTAAGGTTCTATATTCACATTTCCATCGTAAACTATCTGGTTTGAATGCTCCTCTGTTATGGGTATCAGATTTGAAAGCAGTAATGAATTTATATCATAATTTGCCAAGTACTCTGCAATTTTCCCCAAAAGCTTGTAATTCTCTTTAGTTACCACAACTTCGACTCCTATATGAGGTATTTCACTGCCTTTTCTATTTTTTATCTCTGCTAATCTTTTTAGCCGATCCACGGTAACTCCAGGCATTATATGACCAATATCTGTTGGTTGAACAGGTATAGAATCCAGGGAGATGTAAATTAGGTCCACACCTAGCTCTACAAGCCTTTCCATCCTTTCTTGAGTCAACAAGAACCCGTTGGTAGATATCCCTACACCAATTTCTCTACTCTTTACTTCTTCGATCATTCGCATAAAATCTGGATGTACAGTTGGTTCACCGATTCCTCCAAAATATAACATTTTGAGGTTGGGGAATTCCTGAGCGTCATTGAGAATTTTCAAAAATAGTTTGTAGGGCATATCTCCCTCATCATCTTCCCAATACTGCTTGAAGCACATCTCACATTTTAAATTGCACCTGTTTGTTATTTCCACAAAGAGATACTGCATATCCGCTCTCTCAGGAATGTATATCTCGGCTCCATCAAAATTGAAAGTATGCATCTATCCTCCTCCTGCTGGTGGGAATATGCTTATTGTATCTTCCTCGCTTACTTTTGTTTTCAAACCCTCCAAGTGTTCTATATTTTTTCCGTTTACCAAAATCATACTTCTCTCCTTTAGTTCTTTTTCAAATTCTTCTCCATACTCTTCGTAAAGAACTTTAAGTACATCCCCCACATTATCTCCTTCTATGATTTCTTCTCTCTTCCCCGTAATTTCCCTGAGAGTTGCAAAGAACTTGACCTTTGGCATAAAAATCGACCAAAAAAAGAAAAAAATTAGAAGTATTCTTCCAAGTCGAGCTCCTTTATCTTCTCCTTTGTTATCTCTCCCCGAGCATTCCATCCTCTCAGAGCATAGTACCGTGGAAGCATTTCTTTCAAGTGCACCACATGCCCCTTATTCGGTCCTTCGGGCATTGGCTCCTCGGTTAAGCGCTTGGGAAGTGTATCCTCTTCCGTGGTTAATCCTGCTTTTAAATTGAATAAACGCTCAGCATTCCATATACGCTCGCCAATCTTTAGATAATCTTCCGTGCTTAAATCCCAACCTAGAGCAGCATTGAGCATATCCCGATAATCATCAGCTCCTAAGCCAAATGTAGTGAATATGCAAAGCCCCGCAGCATCTATCAAAGCGGTCAAGTTTTGGAATAGAATGAGCATTTTCACCTTCTCATCGCTTATATCATGCGGGTCCATCTTAACAGGATAACCAAGAATTTCAGGGCTAATCATATACGCTTTTATGTGATCTCCTCCTCGATTATCTGTTGCATATCCCAGTCCATGGCCTTCTGCTCCCCTTGGATCATAGGCAGGAAGCTCTTGCTTCTTCACTCCCATAAATGCGTCTGTGTATCCGTAGCTTTCCGCAAGTCTGTATCCTCCTTCCGCTAACTTTGCACCAAATCCCTCGCGCTTGGCTATCTTCTCGATGTAATAATGTATCACCTCTGTGTTTCCAAATCTGAATGGGGGTGCATCTCCCAAATCTTCCTGCTTCAAAATACCCTTGTCGTATAACTCCATCGCAGTTGCTAAAGTACCTCCAGTGGATATTGTATCGAGACCCATTTCATCGCATATATGGTTTGCCTCAATGATACTTCCTAAATCGTTTATGCCCAGATGCGCACCCAGTGCCCATAAACTTTCGTACTCTGGCCCCTCTGTCTCGCCCACAGAGCTTATAACATTGACTCTCCCGCACCCTATTGGGCAGGCATAGCAGGGCTTATTCCTTTTCAAGTACTTGGCTGCCATTGCCTCTCCGCTCTGCTCTTCCGCATATTCAAACACTCCTGTTCTGAAATTTCTCGTAGGGTACAATCCATTTTGATTTATGATATTTACAAGCACAGCAGTTCCGTACTTTGGCAAACCGCTGCCAGCCACGGGGTCATTTTTCAATTTATTAATTTTCTCCTTAACAACGCTTATGAATTTCTGTCTATCTGCTAAAGGCGTTTTATTATGGCCCCTTACTATGATCGCTTTTAACTTCTTACTTCCCATAACTGCTCCTACACCACCTCTGGCTGCTGCTCGATGCCCATTGTTCATAATGGCGGAGAATTTCACAAGGTTCTCACCAGCTGGGCCTATTGAAGCAATCTGAGCATGCTTGTCTCCAAATTCCTCCAATAGAATTTTCTCCGTCTCGCTAACTTTCTTGCCCCAAATATGTGAGGCATCCTTTATCTCTATATTATCATCTTTTATTGAGATGTACACAGGATTCTCGCTCTTTCCTTCCACTATGAGATAATCCCAACCAGCAAACTTGAGTTCTGCACCGAAGAAACCACCAGAGTTTGCCATTGCGATATACCCTGTGAGAGGACTCTTGGTTATGACCATATACCTCCCACCAGTTGGCGCTGCAGTTCCAGTCAAGGGACCTGTGGAATAGATTATTTTATTTTCCTCGCTTAATGGGTCCACCTTTGGATCAATCTCTTTTAGAAGGGTATGTATTCCAAAGCCCCTTGTACCCAGCCATTTTTTTGCAAAATTTTCATCAATATTTTCCACGGATATTTTTCCCGTGGATAAGTTTATTCTGACTATTTTTCCATGATATCCATACATTCTATTACCTCCTCCATTGAATCTACTGCATTATCATATTTAAATTTTTCTTGTTCTATATTGTTATGCTTAAAAAAACATAACGCTATATATTCATTGCCTCCCCCGCCTTCTTCACGGCGAACTGAGTGCCCAATGGAGATGCTATCTGGAATATGGCAGTTGTAACTGCAATTTGCGTTATTACTATGGCGCCCAAGTATGTGCCCCCAAGCTCTTGAGCTGCATGTGCTGCCAATCCTACAGCCACACCAGCTTGGTTCAATAGGGCTATACCTAAATATTTTTTAAGTTTATCCTCCGCTCTGGCAATCCATGAGCCAAAGCTACAACCTATTACTTTCCCAACGGTTCTACCTATGCAATATACTATGGCAACGGCCCAAGTGGCAGCTAGCAAGGTGAAATTTATCTCCATACCTATAGCTCCGAAGAAGAGTATGTAGATAGGTGTCATTATTGCATCAATAGCCTTGTAACTGCTTATTCCAAGCTGTTCGTTCATATTTACCACAGTCATGCCTATTGCCATAGCAGTAAGAATATTGGATACTCCAATCACGGAAGCTAAGCCCCATCCAAGGAGTGCCACTGCGGTTCCTAAAATTAGATTCTGTTCTGGAGTGAATGATTTTTTCTTTCCCACATATCCAAATAGGAAGCCAAGAATTCCACCTAGCATAAAGGCTCCAAATATCTCCCATAGAGCGTGAATCACTGCTGTTCCGATAGTAACATGATATCCTAATAACCCCTTTGTCCAAATTATGCCAACAACATACATTATTATCCCGGCAGCATCATCCAAGCCAACAACGGCAGTGGCTACATCGGTCAATATTCCATGGGAGGATAGTGAACGGAAAACGGCAATTGTGCCTGCAGGAGCTGTTGCTGGTG
Source organism: Aciduliprofundum boonei T469 (assembly GCF_000025665.1). Classification (GTDB taxonomy): domain Archaea; phylum Thermoplasmatota; class Thermoplasmata; order Thermoplasmatales; family Aciduliprofundaceae; genus Aciduliprofundum; species Aciduliprofundum boonei. Next base: position 1,472,123 of record NC_013926.1, on the reverse strand, counting down.
CTAACGAGCCAAGAAGCACTGCCAATGCCAAATCTCTTGTGAATGCATATACAAATAGCATAACGGATAGTGAAGTAACGATGACCTCAACCACGAGTATGATCATCACCTTTCTTCCCATTCTCTTAAGAAATTTTCTAGAGAAACTCAATCCCACGATATATCCTACAAAGGACAAAGTTGCTCCTGTAACGATATTGAAAAATGTTGTGGATGCTTTGAATCCTAAAATGGTTAAGAGTAAACCAGCAAATAAGTATGCAAGGACATCAGTGAGGTGAACCCTCCTAAAAAGATAACCAAAAAATAACCCAAGTATCATCAAAAGCCCCACGATCAAGTATATTGCGCCTGGGCCATTCGTTACTGAACTAAGCCACATATTGGGGGGATATGGTATAGGTTTGACTTAAATTTTTTGAAATTACTCACTTTTTATTATGTTTTTTAATATTTCTTTATACTTCTCAACTTTCTTCTTTAAAATATTTTCATCCTTTGCCTCTGCATAAATCCTGTAAATTGGCTCCGTACCTGAGGGGCGGATTAAAACCCACCAGTCCTTACCCATAATTTTTATCCCGTCCAATGTATTTACATTCTCTCCCATTACTCTTTTTTTCAATTCTTCCAGCACTTTCTCTTTTTTCTCGTTCTCACATGCCACACTTATTTTCATCTGCTTATATTTTGGAAGTTCGTCTGCAAGTTCACTCAATTTTTTCTCTTTCTTTGCCAAGATTTCAAGAATCTTAGCTAAGGCCATTGCTCCATCTCTGCAGTACTGATGCTCTGGGAATATTAGTCCACCGTTCTCCTCTCCACCGAAAATTGCATGAAGTTCAATCATCTTCCTTGCCACTATTGGAGCGCCTACTTTTGTATACACTACCTCTCCCCCCTCCTTCTTAACAACATCTTCAAGAGCCAGAGAGGAGCTCACTGGAGTTACTACAATACCCTTTCTTTCCTTTACAATCTCCTTTGCAACTAAGGCCAAGGTTTTATCCCCATACAGGTATCTTCCTCTATCATCTACAAATATGGCACGGTCAGCATCCCCATCATGAGCTATTCCTAAATCTGCATTTGTAGCCTTAACCATATCCACAAGGTCTTTCAAGTTTTCTGGTTTTGGCTCGCTGTTGTGCCCAGGGAACCTGCCATCTGGCTGGCAATTTAGTGATATTACCTTGCACCCAAGCTTTTCGAGGAGATATGGAGATGTAAAGCAGGAAGCACCATTTGCGCAATCAAGTACCACCTTGAAGTGCTTTTCTTTTATCCTATTCGTATCAACTAGGGAAAGAATGGAATTTACATACTCCTCATTTGCATCTTCTCTTATTTCATAACTCCCAACATTATTCCATTCCACATTTCTGAATTGGCCTGAGAAATATATTTCCTCTATTTTCTCCTCCTCGCTCCTTGGCAGTTCTGTTCCATCTGAAGCTATCGCCTTTACTCCATTGAATTCTGGAGGATTATGACTTGCAGTTATGGCGATTCCAAAATCCCCATGTCTCTTTGTGTAGAGTTGTATTGCGGGAGTTGGAGCTATACCTATGTCTATAACATTTACCCCTGCTGAAAGAAGTCCGGATATTACAGCATCTTTCACCATATTTGCAGAAACCCTTGTATCTGTTCCAAGTATCACATCTGAGCCAAGGGGCAAATATGTTCCAATTGCACGGCCTACATTAACCAAGAAATCCGGAGTGAACTCTTCGCCAATCTTGCCTCGAATTCCGTTTGTGCCGAATAAGCGCATAGAAAAGGATATAAACAGGATAAATAAACTTTACTCATAATTTTTATAGAAGATTTCAATGTCTATCCATGCTCCTTTATAACGCTCGCATATTCGGAAATGAGGATTATGAGTACATACTCATAAGGGACAATAGAATTGAGAAACTGGGTAAGGGAAATTTACCCTACGAGGCAAAGAAGATTGATTTGAAGGGAGCATTTATTATTCCGGCATTCTGCGATTCACACACTCATTTGAGTAATATTGCACTTATGCATGGAACCTTGGATTTGACGAACAGGGGAAGAGAAGAGATTTTGGGCATGGTCAAAGAAGAATGCAAAAAGAAGAAAATGGTAATTGGCAGAGGTTGGGACGAGAGTTTTTGGAAAGATAAAAAATACATTACAAAAGAGGAAATTGACAATGTTTGCAGCGATAAGATTGTATTGCTAATCAGGGAAGATGGCCATATGGGGGTTATCAATTCTTACACTTCCAAAATTTTTTCAGTTGGAAAAGAGGGAATTGTTAAAGAAAAAGAATTGGAAAGGATAATTAAAAAATTGAAAATAGGATCTACATTTGATTTTGAATACGCACAGAATTATGCTTTGAGCAAGGGCATTGCTTGTGTGCACGATTTTGCAAGTGTTGATACTCTTAAAGCTTATATGCGAATGCATAGGGAGGGAAAGTTAAAGATAAGAATTTACGCTAATTTTTATTCCTCTGGTTACAAATTGATTAAAAAACTTGGTTTTTACTCAGGGTTTGGAGACGAGTATCTTAGAATAGGTGCTCTAAAGCTCTTTGCAGATGGCTCCATTGGTGCTAAAACTGCGGCCACACTTTATAAGGATGGAGAGGAAGTAAAACCAATGCTCTCGGCTAGAAAGATAAGAAGAATTGTAAAGAATGCAAACTCAGAGGGGATAAGGGTATTCACCCATGCTATCGGAGATTATGCTATAGATGAGGTTTTGAGGGGATATAAAGGGGGCGAGGGAAATAGAATTGAGCATTTCGAGTTAGTTAGGCAAGAATATTTGGAAGAGTTGAAAGGAATTGAGTTGAGTATGCAGCCGAATTTTCTAAAATGGGCAAAGAGTGGAGGGCTCTATGAAAGAATGCTCGGGAAAGAATGGCTTGGCAGGAATAATCCATATCGGAATATTTTGGATAGTGGTGCGAATCTTCTATTTGGATCAGATTGTATGCCCATGGACCCCTTATACGGGATAAAAATGGCCGTGAATAGCAAGTACGATAGCCAGAGGATAAGCTGGAATGAAGCGGTACGAGCGTATACCCATGGTGCAAAATATTTTGGGAATAGGTATGGTGAAATAAAAGAGGGAAATATCGCAGATTTGGTGGTTTTGAAAGATGATAAAATATGGCTCACAATAGTAGATGGGAAAATCATATATACTTCTCAATGAGATCTAAAATTTCTCTATACTTAAATGGCTTTTTCATAACCACAAGAGCTCCTGCTTCTAACATTTTCTCTGCGTATTTATCATGGTATGCAGTTGCCCCAATTATCTTTGCATCTTTATCGTATTCCTTTATGGCCTTTGTTGCTTCAATTCCGTCCATCACGGGCATTTTTATGTCCATAATCACAAGATCCGGATTATATTTCATATACAATTCCACCCCTTCCTTCCCATTCTTTGCCGTTATTACCTCGTACCTCTTCAAGAATATACTGTATAACTTTAGCAATTCCTCGTTATCATCCACCAGCAGGATTTTAATGCCCACAAATTATCAATAAATTCATATGATTTAAAACTTATCATTATCACTTTTGATGACATTATTCCTTCTCAATGAGTATGTTTATGAAATGTGTTAAATGCTGTGCTAATGCGGGATTATCCGTGTATCCGCATGCGTTTAGCTCGGGAGATGCAAGTAAGGCGCTTTTATTATCACACACTATATCCGTGGCCATAAGCCCTTTTTTTCTATATGCAATCACTCCTGGAGGCACTCTTTGATTTGGATGCGTTACAACTATTATTCTTACTCCTCTCTTAAGCGCCCTTTCAATATTCTTTTCCACAGATTTTCTAAGCTCTGATATTTTTGGCGTGGATATTATTATCTCTTCCTCGGATAAATCAATCATCTCTGCGATTTTTTTCATAACCTTCTCTTTGCCATATACTGTGTACACAAGTTGTGGCTCGCCCTTCTCCATAAATATGCTTTCTACAAATTGCAGTTTTTCGAATAGTTCTTCTATTTCTTCTATTATTCTATTTTTCAAAGTTTGAAGGTTTTCTGGCTTGTACATCTTTGGTCTCCCTTCTGAGGATATGATGAATCCCTTTTCCTCCAGGGAATCAAGAACCTTGTATGCAGAAGTTCTTGGAATCTTTGCGTTTTTTGCAATGATCTCAGCAGAGCCTACACCGAGCATTATCAATGCAAGAAATGCCTTGATTTCATACTGGGATAATCCCAATTTTTCAAGGCTATCTACAATTTTTTTATACTCTTCAATAGCGGAATCCATGTCCATAAACCAAAATAGTGAAACATATATTTGTGTTCTTCCATTCACCCTTATGATCAAATACATCTATTTTAGATGCTTTGCCCATGCAACCGAGGATATTGATAAGGTAAGAAAAGCATTTAAATTCATAACCCAAAAAGATAATTTTAAGGAGAGGGAAGAAAAGGGCTATTATGGAAATAAAATAATAATTCTTGAAACAAAAATTACAAAGAAAAACGAAGTTGTTGAATTCTGGAGGAGAATGAAAGATTACGGAATCGTTGATGAAATTCTCCCTATGTTAGATGAAATTGTGGATGAGCAAGGCATGCTATACTTGAGGTTTGATAAGCAGCAGGCGTACTTGGAAAAGCTAGCCCTGACCATACATGGTGACTCAATAGCAATGCATGCAAAGCTCGAAAGTTATCCTATGAAAAAAGGTAAAGCCATAAGCAATTTTAAAAAATTTGTGGAAGAAATTTAAGATTCTTTTATCTTTATTACCGTGACCACAAAGTACAAGGTTTTTCCTGCAACTTCTTGGTTATGATTCACTCTGAACATTGTATCGTTTTTCCAGTCAATTATGCCTCCGTTTGGAAGTAGAATGGGTAGACTCTCTATATCATACTTGAAGGTTATTTTTCCATCTTTGATTTTCTCCACATATATTTTTAGGGAACTTGTATTTTTGTATGGTTGATAATACTTACCAACATTTGGCTCGTTAAGTATCGTGACTATACCTTTTGTGGCATCTATCTGTAATATGAGGCAGTTCCAACCATGAACTTTGTCCCTATACACAGCATTATCAAGTGGATTTTGCTGACCAAATCTCTTCTTAAAATCTTGAAGAGAGAGATTCTCTATAACGGGAATGGTCTGTACTAAAGAATAATTCTGCACTTTGGACCAATCGAATGGATAACCTTCGCTTGGAGGAACAACTATTGTTTTTGTCTCATTTAACTTCATTCCTATTACACCCTTTTCGAACCCAGGGATCATTGTGTGGTCTCCAACCTTGAAAGTTAAAGGCTCAAAATCATTACGCCATTTGAAGCTCACAGTTTTAGGATAGGTGATATTGTCCTTTGCAACTTCCTCTATATTTGTATCAAAAATTCTACGCTCTCCACCATAATAAATGTAGCCGTAATATTTTACAGAGATGGTGTCTCCTTGTTTCACTATTGGAACGCTTTCAGAGCTGTGACCTTGAGTGCCCCAGAAATAGGCCCCAAGACCACCTGCTAGAACCATAACCGTTACAAGTATAGCGTAAGTAGATGCTTTCATTATAGCGCCTAATGCCCATTCCAAATATATAACTTACGCTTTACTCCAGAAAAAATTAAATCCTAAATGACAATTTCCCAACCGAGCGGGGGTTGCCGAGCCAGGTCAAAGGCGGTGGACTCAAGATCCACTCCCGTAGGGGTTCGCCGGTTCGAATCCGGCCCCCCGCATTAAGCCCCTTTCTTAGAGCCCTTTTCTTAAAAAGAAAAGTGCCACTGCCCTGCGTAGCAGGGCGTGTTCGCATATCACGATGCTCATTTACCCCAAAAGAAAATTTTTAAAATGGTTTCAAGAGGTAAAGGGATACGCAGAAGCTTCTAGATAGGAGCTCTCAAAAAGGGGGGAGAAATGGGCAAGTTATTGATAGGATGCTTTAGTATATTGTTTTTGTAATTTAAATTGGCAAATGATTTAATAAGTCAAAGAAATACTCCGATGTTCAGGTGAGTTAAATGCACAAGGTCATAATAATAGGTGCTGGAATAACTGGAATGAGTATTGCTAGAGAGTTAAGCAAGTATGATAATTTAAAAATTACAGTGATAGAGAGAAAATCGGATGTGGGCTGGGGTGTAAGCAAGGCAAACACTGCCTTAATTCATGGAGGTTATGATGACGATCCAGATAAGTATCCTGTAAGGGCAAAGTTGTGTGTTAGAGGAAATGAAATATGGCGAAAATGGGTTAGAGAGCTTCAAATTCCATCTGTTTGGAATGGAGCTTTGGTAGTTGCCAAGAATGATGATGAGATGAAAGAGCTTGATATTCTCTTGAAAAGAGGAGAGAGAAATGGAGTTAAAGATATACGAATAATATATAGAGATGAACTTTTAGAAATGGAACTAAATTTATCCCCTAATTCGCAAGGGGCTCTCTGGATTCCTAGTGTTGGGCAAATAGCCCCAATTCCTGCGGTTATTGCCTTAGCGGAGAATGCTGTTGATAATGGAGTAAAGATAATTTTTGATTCTCCTGTTGAGGAAGTCAAAGTTGATAATGGGGCAGTGAAGGGTGTTAAAGTTCCAGATGGGTTCATAGAAGGGGATTTAATAATAAATGCGGCTGGCTTGTACGCTGATGAGATTTCCAAAATGGCGGGCCTGGATTATTTTAAAATTTATCCTAGAAAAGGAGAGTACTGGCTTTTTGACGAGAGTGCCGGTCCAAAGCCAGAGCATGTGCTATTTCCCGCACCCACAAAAAAGACAAAAGGAGTTGTTGTCACCACAGAGGTATCTGGACATCTCATGATAGGCCCAAATGCCAGAGATCAGGAGGATAAGGAAGATTTGTCCAATACAAAGGAGGGTCTTGAGGAGGTGTGGAACAAAGCCAAACTGCTATGGCCCAAATTACCCCCTAGGGGCAAGGTGATAAGAACTTTTGCTGGATTGAGACCTGAAACAAAAAATGCTGATTTTATAATAAAAGCGGAGGAGGTTTATGGATTTATAAATGTTGGTGGCATACGCTCCCCAGGGTTGACAGCTGCCCCTGCCATTGCTATGGAAGTTAAGGAAATAATTGAAAGAGATTTGGGAATAGAGCTAAGAGAGAAGAAAAATTGGAATCCTTATAGGAAAGAGATAACTCATTTCTTTATGCTTTCTTCCAAAGAGATAAATGAAAAAATAAAAAATAACGGCGCTTATGGAAGAATTATATGCAAATGTAATAAAGTCAGTGAGGGGGATATCCTAGAGGCCATAGAGAGAATGAAGAAAATAGGAGTTAAGGTACCAAGCATAGATTCAATAAAATTTAGAACTAAAGCCACAACGGGTACCTGCCAAGGGGGTTTCTGTAGGGTTAAAATAGCGGCTATACTTGCTCGAGAGTATGAGCAACCTATGTGGAATATTACCTTAAAAGGTAAGGGTAGTGAAATAGGTATAGGGGATGTAAAGGTACTTTTAAAGGAGGGAGGGAGATGATTTACGATACAGTGGTGATAGGGGGAGGCCCTGCCGGATTAGCGGCATCCATAAAAGCCAAAGAATTGGGACTCAAGGTTTTGCTTTTAGATGAGAAGGAATACCTTGGAGGAATATTACCTCAATGTATTCATCCAGGATTCGGTCTACACTATTTTAAAGAAGATTTAACTGGTCCAGAATTTGCTCATAAACTCATAGAAAAATTCAGGAGTTTAAATGTTGAATACATCACAGAGGCAACCGTACTTGATATTTCAGTGGAGGAAGAACTAAAAAGGGTGAAATATGTATCGCCACAGGGGTTAGAAGAAGTGCTTACTAAAAGTATAATATACGCGTCGGGAGCGAGGGAAAGACATAGATTTGAAATAGGTATCGTGGGGGACAGAGTGGCAGGGGTGTTCACTGCAGGCGAAGCCCAAACTATGATGGATATTTATGGGATTATGCCTGGAAAGGAGATAGTGATCGTAGGATCTGGAGATGTTGGGCTTATAATGGCGAGAAGATTTGCTTTGGAAGGTGCTGAGGTAAAGGCAGTTATAGAGCTTATGCCTTATCCGGGAGGCTTAGCAAGAAACATTATTCAATGTCTCCAAGATTTTTCAATTCCATTATATCTCTCACATAAAGTCATAGAAATAAGAGGTAAAAATAGAGTTGAGAGTGTTAAAGTAGTTAAAGTAAACGATAAGTTGGAACCTGTAGAAGGTACTGAATTTGATATAGAATGCGATACCGTGATAATATCTGCAGGATTAGTACCTCGTGTTAAGTTGTTAGAAAAAATAGGTATTGATATAGACGCCCGTACAGGAGGTCCTGTGGTTGATGAGAATTTAGAAACCAGTGTGAGAGGGATTTTTGTTGCAGGTAATTCTTTAATTATAAATGACCTTGTGGACTATGTGGTTGAGCAGGGTGAGTTAGCTGCTTTCTCTGCTAAAAACTATGTGGATAATAACCTTCCATCTTCCCGAAAAATAAAGATAAAAATTGAGGGAAATCTGAGATTTGTGGTACCCCATTATATAAGCGGAGAAAAAAATGTAATCTTTTATGCAAGAGTGAAAAATCCACAGGAAAATGTCACTCTAAAATTTGGGGATATAGGATATAAAATAAAATATCCAGTAGTCAAACCTTCCGAGATGTTGAAAATTAGGTTACCAGTGAAAAAAATACAGAAGGAAATAAAAGAGTTGACTTTGGAGGTGGAGTGATGTCCAAGTTATATAGATTTACTTGTATAATATGTCCTTTAGGCTGTTATATTGAGGCTGAATTAAACGGGAGTGATTTAAAAATTCGGGGATGCAGATGCTCTAGGGGGGAGGAGTGGGTTCGAGAGGAGATATTGGAGCCGAAGAGGATAGTAATGAGCGTTGTTAAGGTCAAAAATGGTGAATATCCCATTGTATCAGTAAAAACAGATAAGCCTGTACCCAAGGATATGATTAGAAAGATTATGAAATATCTGTCAAATGTTGAAGCATTAGCCCCGATAAAAGTAGGAGATATTGTTGTTGAGAATATTTTAGACCTCGGGGTAAATATTATTGCTACGAGAAATGTTGAAGAGAAATAAATATAGATGAACACTATTCTACCATGGCGATTAAAATGAGATGGAAAGAAGATACATTTGCAAAGTTCTCATATCTTCAGGATGTGGATATAACTAGCAGCGGCTCTTTGGTTGCCTATGTTCTTCGCAAGGTGAATATGAAAGAAAACAAGTACGAAAATACAATGGTTATAGAGGACCTTGAGAGTGGGAAGAGAAGGTATGTGGAAGATGCCTCTATGCCCAAGTTCTCTCCAGATGGAAAGAAGATGCTCTATTTGCGCGTAGATGAGGACAAGAAAAGGAGTGATCTTTATTTGTTAGAACTTGATACTATGACATCCAAGAGGTTGATAGAAGCGAAGAATATCATAGGTATGGATTGGCACAATGATTCTAGGAAAATTCTAATATTGTACTCTAAGAAATTGGAAGACGAGGATCTTTACTATGATGACTCTGTTCCCGTATGGTTCAATGGCAAGGGATTTAGAGATTGTGAGAAAAATATCATCCAGATTTACGACACTGAAGGGGAAGTAGTTGTAGATGAATTTGAGGATAAATATGTGGAAAATGCCTTGTGGCACGGAGATGAGATAATATACACAATTGCTCGCAGAGAGAATCCGTTTAAGTCCTTCGATATTTTTGCTTATAAGGGAAAGAAAAGGAAGATGTTTGAGAATGTACCTTTCTATCCGGTGGATTCCAATAACAAGGTTCTGCTTATGCTCGGAAAGAGAGAGATGCAGTACATCTCAGAGCACAGGTATCTGATGATATACGATGGAAAAGATTTGAAAGAGATCAGCGCTTCTTATGGCTTGGAAAATTTTGAAGGTAAATTGGATGCTGAGGGCAATGTATATGCAATTACTGCAGATGCGGGTAGCGTAGTTCTTGAGAAATTTGAAGGAAATAATAAAATTAGAATTGCGGGGAATGATGCCTATGTTTACTCCTTTGCAGTAAGCTCTGCTGGAAAAATCGCATTTTTGATGATGAGTGATACATTCTTGGGAGAGCTGTACATATTTGATGGAGAATTAAAGAAGTTAACCTCATACAATTCTGAGATTTTGAAGAAGTTAAAACCTAGAAAATACATACATTTCAAATACAAGAGCTTTGATGGAAAAGAGCTCGATGGATGGTACATAAAACCTAGAGGCGCAGGAAAGAGAAAATTGCCAGCGATTCTGTTTGTGCATGGAGGACCAAAGGGTATGTATGGTCATTATTTCCATTATACAGCGCAGCTTATGGCCGATATGGGTTTCTATGTAATCTTTACGAATCCCCGCGGCTCTACAGGATACTCGGAAGAATTTGCCTTGGCAGTTCTAAATCGCACAGGTTTAGAGGATTTTCAAGATATTCTTGCAGGGTTAGAATGGGTGATAGAGAACGAAAATGTGGATAAAGACAAACTGGGAATAACAGGAATAAGTTATGGCGGCTATATGACAAACTGGGCTATTACTCAAACAGATAAATTCAAGGCGGCCATAAGTGAGAACGGAATATCTTACTGGCTCACTTCCTATGCATTTTCAGATATAGGGCTATGGTTTGACAGGGAAGTTATAGGTGATAACCCTCTGGAGAATGAGAACTACAAAAAATTGAGTCCGTTGTTCTATGCAGAGGCAGTGAAAACCCCTGTGTTATTCATACACAGTTTGGAGGATTATCGGTGCCCTCTAGACCAGAGCCTTATGTTCTATCATGTGCTAAAATCTTTGGGAAAAGAGACATACATAGTGATTTTTAAGCAAGGAGAGCATGGGCACAGTATCCGGGGCAAGCCAAGGCACAGAAGTAAGAGATACAAGCTCTTTTCAGAGTTCTTCGTTAAAAAATTGAAAGAGGGGAAAGAGTTCAAGATAGAAGATGTTTTGAAAAAGTAAAACTTATATTCATTACAATTTTTCCTATTTTTATGATATTCATTATGTTTGCCACAGCAAATCCAGAGAGGTTCGCCGATTTATTTCATCTATTGCGTAATATGAATGTTCCGGAAGGCATTAAAATTCGAGAAAAACTTGAAATTTTTGGAAAGCCAGATGTAGTCCTTGTTTTTGAAGCGCCCAACGAGGAGCTAGCATCAAGCTTTATAGAGCAGTTTGGGAGGGTGAGTACTGTAACTACTCATCTTGCTATGAGGGTGAAGTAAATGAATTATTATGAAGAGATAAATTTGAGCACTGCTGGAGAAGTGGATATAATTGATATAACAGGTATGGTTCAGAGTGTTGTAGATAGATCTGGTATAAAGAACGGCTTGGCTTTGGTTTTTGTAATAGGCTCCACAGGGGCTATAACTACGATTGAGTACGAGCCGGGATTGAAAAAGGATCTTCCTGCTGCATTAGAAAGACTTTTTCCAAAAAACATAAATTACGAGCATGAAAAGACATGGCATGATGGAAATGGGCATTCACACATAAGGGCGTCCTTTTTAAAACCAGATTTATGTGTGCCCATTGTAGGCGGAAACTTGATTCTGGGTACATGGCAACAAATAGTGTTTGTGGAGTTGGATGTGAGAAGAAGGCACAGGCGCATTGCAGTGCAGATTGTTGGAGATTAAGCTTTTTTCACTATTTCCCTTAAATTTTCAAGATCCTTATCACTAATTTTCAAAAGCACAAGGATTAGGGCAAGCTTTCTCAATATCCCCCAGTCAACATCCTTTTCGAGTTTTTCTATATCTTTTATTGATAATTCGTCTAAATGAACGATGATATCAAATAATGAATCTGTATCCTTAACTTTGTACCCTAATGATTCTAAGATATCGGCCAAAATCTCAATCCTTTTCTTATTCATCTTTTTTATTGCTTCGTCTTTCGTATAAGTCTCGGGTGCTAGGAATATGGTTTTGATAGTCCTTCCATAAATCTTTTCAGGCACATTGTGTATCTTTCTCTCTCCAGTTACCTTTACGAATCCAGCAGCTTCTAATTTTTTGATGTGCCTGAATATGGTGGATACATCCTTATTTAAAATGGATGCAAGTTCTGAAATAGTCATATCCCTAAATTTTAAGAGCCTAAGAATTTTTGTTCTTGTGTCTTCAATTATGATTTTTATTTTATCTGGATCATCAACGATTTCAATCTCTTTCATCAAAAGTCGTATGAACTTAAATGATTTATATTTTTCTCAGGATTTGCTAAGTAAAAATAGATGTACCTGCTAAAGAAATTAGTTGAAAAAAATCTTCTTGTATCTTTCTTAAATCCAATTTTTTCAAATTGAAAATCGTACTGGATATCCATTAGTATCAAGGGCTCTGGTGGTGCAATTCCAAAATTCTTGCGAATAGTAAATATCTCTTGGCCAAACTCTTTGCCGAGGGAGTAGGTCTCCATGGCGGCTACTATTCTCCTTATCAAGTTCCACAGGTAATTTCTACCATAGAAATCTATAGTGATTATGCTTCCTCTTTTATTTACATCAATTTTTTTTATTTCTATTACTGTATTTTTTCTAACTCTCGTGAAATTTCGAAAATCGTGCTCACCTTGAAATATCATGGCTGCTTCTTTCAATCTATCCATATCTTGCCCCATATCGAGTAAATGGTACCTGTACCATCTTATCCTGGCATATCTTGGATTTATATCCAAATTTGCAAATGAGTGAAAATAGATGTGTTTTAAATTTGCATTTAACCTTCCTATTAGCTCTTTTCCATCAATATCTGTTTTAATCCATATCACATTTCCTAAAGCACTTACTCCTCTATCTGTGCGTGAAGCACTTTTCAAATTTTTAATTCCCATATTTTCAAGGGCTTTCAAAATCTCTCCCTCAACGGTAGGTACATCCTTTTGCCTTTGGTATCCATAGAACCTTGTACCATCATAGGCAAATTTCAGGAGCATGGATGAATATCGGTATCTTTTTAATAATCCTTTGCCATCATGCTTTATGCAACAGCTATGGGCACCTTGGAGAATTGAGTATATCCGCATGGAGAAGATGGATGAATGTATATTTTGCAAATTGCCCAATGGGGATGATGAGAAAAATCTAATTCTCTATCGAGGCAAACATGCTTTTGTCATAATGAACAATTATCCATACAATCCTGGGCATGTGATGGTTGCACCTTACAGACATGTGGGTGAGATTGAAGATTTAAGCGAGGAAGAATGGGAAGATGTACACGCACTCACAGCACTTATGGTAAGGGTTATAAAGAGGACGATGAATCCTCAGGGCTTCAACATAGGACTGAACATTGGAAGAGTTGCCGGGGCCGGCATAGAAGGGCATTTGCATGTGCACATTGTGCCAAGATGGAATGGAGATACGAATTTCATGCCTGTCATAAGCGATACTAAGGTAATTGTTCAAGGGATAAGGGAAAATTACAAAGAATTGAAAAGGGAAATTGAGAAACTCATCTCTTCTTCAGAACAGCAGTGAATCCTCTAATCTCCAAAATTTCGGCATTCACATCCTTTGCTAATTTTTCAATTTTTTCTTTGAAGTTCTCTCTATCCGCGTTTTGCAAGAATTTTATCTTGATTATCTTTCTCTTTTTTAACTGCTCCTTTATCTCTCTTTTCACGCCATCCGTTATTCCTCCCTTGCCTATCTGCACAGTTGCTTTTATATCCATAGAAAGAGTATCGAGGCCTTTAATAAAATATTTATCTATTCATTTCATGTGGAAATTATGCGAGAAATTAGAGCCCCCAGAGGCACAAAATTGAATGCAAAATCATGGCAAACTGAGGCGCCATTGAGATTGCTTATGAATAATCTTGACCCTGAAGTGGCCAAGGATCCTGCACATCTCATAGTTTATGGTGGTACTGGTCGTGCTGCGAGGAATTGGGAATCGTTCGATGCAATTGTAAAAACTCTCAAAGAGATGGAAACTGATGAGACCCTTATTGTGCAGAGTGGAAAGCCCGTTGCTGTTTTCAAAACTCACGAATGGGCTCCCCGTGTTCTCATCGCAAACTCGAACCTTGTTCCAAAATGGGCCACTTGGGAATATTTCCGGGAGTTAGAAGAAAGAGGATTAATAATGTACGGACAGATGACCGCCGGCTCATGGATTTATATTGGAACGCAGGGAATTCTTCAAGGAACCTATGAGACTCTCTATGCAGTCGCGCGCAAAGAATTCGGACAGCATGATTTGACAGGTAAGTGGGTTCTTTCCTCAGGATTGGGAGAGATGGGAGGAGCACAGCCTCTTGCAATAACAATGAACAACGGAGTTGGGATAATAGTTGAGGTTAATAAATGGGCCATAGAGCGGAGATTAAAAGGCGGATATTTGGATACCTGGACAGATAGTTTGGATGAAGCGCTTAAGATGAAAGATGAAGCCCTCAAAGAAGGAAAGCCATTAAGTATAGGTTTACTTGCTAATGCTGCAGATGTCTATCCAGAACTTGTGCGCAGAGGCATTGTGCCAGATATTGTTACAGATCAAACTGCCGCTCATGACCCGCTTAATGGATACATTCCAGCTGGATATACTGTGGAGGAAGCAGCAGAATTGAGAGAAAACGATCCTGAGAAGTACCTTGAAGAAGTACGCAAGTCTCTCCGCAAGCATGTGCCCGCAATGGTATGGTTCAAAGAGCGTGGAGCCAAGGTATTTGATTACGGAAACAATATCAGGGCACAGGCAAAGGAGGCTGGCGTTGAGGATGCATTTAAGATTCCTGGGTATGTACCTGAGTATATTCGCCCATTGTTCTCCGAAGGAAGTGGGCCTTTTAGATGGGTTGCTTTGAGCGGAAACCCAGAGGATATATTTGAGACTGACAATGCAATAAGAAAATTGTTCCCGGAGAATAAGCATGTTATCCAGTGGTTAGATAAGGCGGAAGAGCATGTGAAGTGGCAGGGATTACCTGCGAGAATCCTGTGGCTCAATTTTGGAGAGAGAGAAAAAGCAGGACTGGCATTCAACGAATTAGTTCGCGAGGGAGTGGTGGATGCGCCCATAGCTATTGGCCGAGATCATCATGACACTGGAAGCGTAGCCTCGCCTTATAGAGAGACGGAGAAGATGAAAGATGGAAGTGAGGCAATCGCAGATTGGCCAATTCTCAACGCTATGCTCAATGTGGCCTCCGGTGCTACTTGGGTATCTTTCCACCATGGAGGTGGAGTTGGCATAGGTTACTCTTTGCATGCGGGTATGGTGATAGTTGCGGATGGAACGAAGCTTGCTGAGCAGAAACTTGCAAGGGTGTTGCACAATGATCCTGGCTTAGGTGTTGTGCGTCACGCCGATGCGGGATACGAGATAGCAATAAGAACTGCTAAGGAGAAGGGCATCTGGATGCCCATGCTCAAATAATTTTCTTCTTTTTTCTCCGAATTCTTTATATACAAAATATCTTTATGGGAGCAAAAGAAAAAGGCTAGCCAGACGCCATGGGCAATATGGCCCGTGAGCACGCCCAAAAATGTGTTTTGGGCGTAGTGACGGCGTCACGGCTCCTGCGAGGTGAAAAATATGGGAAGTGCACATCATCCTAGACGAGGCTCTATGGCGTATTATCCGAGAAAGAGAGCAGCGAGTCCTATTCCTAGAATAAGGACTTGGCCAGAGATAGAAGATGGTCCCAGGATTCAGGGTTTTGCCGGCTATAAAGCTGGAATGACCCATGTGTTTACAATTGACTGGAGGAAGCATACCACTACTGCAGGTCAAGAGATATGGACTCCTGTTACCGTTATTGAAGTTCCACCTATGAAGGTAGCAGGTGTTAGGTTTTATGAAAGAACTATGTATGGGCTGAAAAGCATAGGCGAGGTATGGGATGAAAACCTTGATAAAGAGCTTGCGAGGAGATTTCCTTTACCCAAAGAATACAGCAAGGATAAGGCGCTAGAAAGAATTAAGGGTGATATTGAAGATATTCGCCTAATAGTTCATACTCAACCAAGATTGGTTAGTGGCGTGCCTAAAAAGGCTCCAGATATTATGGAGATTCGCGTTGGTGGAGGCACAATTGATGCCCGTAAAGAGTATGCCCTGAATCTCTTGGGCAAGGAGATTAAATTTTCAGATTTCAAGAGTGATGGTAAATTTGTGGATGTTATTGCCATAACTAAGGGTAAGGGTTTTCAGGGCCATGTTAAGAGATTCGGAGTTAAGCTTCTAAATCAAAAGAATAGAAAGCACCGCCGTATGATAGGCACTCTCGGACCTTGGCATCCTGACTGGGTTCGCTACACTGTGCCACAAGCGGGTCAGATGGGATATCATCAGAGAACGGAGTACAATAAAAGGATAGTGAAATATGTGGATTTCATAGAGGAGAATGGTGAGAAGAGACTTGCAATCGATATAACTCCAAAGGGTGGTTTTCCGCATTATGGAGAAGTTAAGAATGCGTATGTTCTCATCCATGGCTCTGTTCCAGGTCCGGCTAAGAGGTTAATAAGATTCCGTGATCCAGTTAGACAAACACTGGAGGATGTGGAAGGCATTGAAATCACCTATGTTTCCCTCGAATCCAAGCAGGGGGTGTGATGAATGCGTGTTAATGTTTACACAGTTGATGGTGAGGTAAAGAGACAAATAACCCTTCCAAAAGTTTTCAATTATCCATATAGGCCAGATTTAATAAAAGAGGCAGTTAGGATATTTCAGCTTAATAGGGTCCAACCTCATGGTGTGAGTCCAACAGCAGGTATGCGCCGTGTTGCTGAATCTTGGGGTCCAGGGCATGGCATATCGAAGATGGTGCCCCGTGTTGGGCATACTTCAAGGGGTGCCATAATTCCAAGTACCGTTGGTGGCAGAGCTGGACATCCACCGACAACCCAAAAAGTTTGGAAGAGAAAGATGAACATAAAGATGCGCCGCTTAGCAAAATATTCTGCATTATCAATGACCTCAAATAAGGTTATGGTTGCCAAAAGGGGCCACAAATTCTCTCCCGATATAACCTTGCCCGTTGTGGTTGAGGATGAGTTTGAGAACATCTCCACTGTGAAAGAAGCCATTAGGGTATTGCAGAATTTGGGTATTTATGAGGATATTATAAGAGCAAGCGAGAAACGCATCCGTGGAGGAAAGGGCAAGAGAAGAGGTAGAAGGTACAAGAAAAAGAAGAGCGTTTTGATAGTTGTATCCAACAAGGATAATGTTCTGAAGGGTTTCAGGAATCTGCCTGGAGTGGATATTGTTACTCCTCGTGAGTTAAATGCAGAAGTTCTCGCTCCCGGAACTCATGCAGGTCGCTTGGCAATTTTCACGGAAAGTGCTATAAAGGAGATCAGGAGGTGGGCTAAATGACATTTCACCCAACGAGAGTCATAATAAAGCCCTATGTTACAGAGAAAACTCTCTTGCTTATAGAGAAAGAGAATAAACTCACGTTCATAATAAGGAGAGATGCAACTAAAACTCAGGTTAAGAATGCAATAGAGCGCTTATTCAATGTGGAAGTTGAGCAAGTGAATACTTACATAACCAAGTATGGAAAGAAGGCAATTGTGAAATTGAAGAAAGGATATAGTGCCGAGGAGGTCGGCATGAGGTTAGGTATATTCTAAGGTGGTGTAAATGGGTAAGAGAATAATCCCTCAGAGGAGAGGTCGTGGAACCTCTGTTTATAGGGCTCCTAGTCACAGATATGCTGGCAGGCCCATCAATCCAAAGGTTGAGAAGGGTAAAGGTGTAGTTAAAGAGATATTT
This sequence comes from Aciduliprofundum boonei T469, assembly GCF_000025665.1. Lineage (GTDB taxonomy): Archaea > Thermoplasmatota > Thermoplasmata > Thermoplasmatales > Aciduliprofundaceae > Aciduliprofundum > Aciduliprofundum boonei. The sequence continues at coordinate 1,454,336 of NC_013926.1, read as the reverse complement.
CACGACCCGGGCCATACCGCGCCGTTGGCAAGGGTTGTGCTTGATAATGGTGATAAAGTTCTCATGCTTGCCCATGCAGGTATGTACGAAGGTCAGGAAATAGAGATTGGGGCGGATGCGGATATCAGGCCGGGTAATGTTTTGCCCTTGGGAAGTATACCGGAAGGAGTTCCCATATATAACATAGAAGCACAGCCAGGGGATGGTGGCAGGTACATACGCACCGGGGGCAATTATGCGCAGATTGTTACCCATGGCATAAAGACAACGGTGCAGATGCCCTCAGGCGAGTTCAAGCTGTTTGATCCAAGGTGCAGAGCAACTATCGGTGTGGTTGCAGGAGGGGGAAGAAAAGATAAACCTATGCTTAAAGCTGGTAAGGTTTATCATGCTTGGCGTTCAAAGGCTAGGAAACATGTACAGGTTCGCGGTGTAGCGATGAATGCGGTGGATCATCCTCATGGTGGTGGAAATCATCAGCATGTGGGTAGGCCTAGCACAGTTAGCAGGAATGCACCTCCAGGCAGGAAGGTTGGAAGATTATCACCCAAGAAGAAAAAGAAGAAGAGGTGAAATAAATGGCTAAGATGAGGAAGATAAGTGCCAAGGCGGCGAGAAGGAGGAAGAGGAAGACTAGGAAGCTAGTAATGGGAAGAATGAAGGAGTTCTCCTATCGCGGTTATAGCCTTGAAGAATTGCAGAAGATGAACTGGGATGAGTTTGCAGAGCTCCTTCCCGCAAGAGCAAGGAGAACTTTAAAGAGGGGCTGGGACGAGGAGCGTATGAAAGCTGTCAGAAAAATAATAAATTCAGATAAAGTTGTGAAAACCCACCGCCGTGATCTTATCATTCTGCCTCAATTTGTAGGCAAGAGGGTAGCGGTGCATAATGGAAAGGAATTCGTGGAAGTTGAAATCAAGCCGGAGATGATTGGCCATTATCTTGGAGAATTTGCTCTAACAAGGAAGGAAGTCAAGCATAGTGGTCCTGGTGTGGGAGCAACTAGAAGCTCCAAGTTCGTACCGCTTAAGTGAGGTGATTAAATGCCCTACAGTATTAAGGTGGAAGGCGATAAATACGCAAAATCCTACGGAAAGGATTTACCAATTTCCTTGAAGGATTCTGTAAACCTGTGCAGAGCGATAAAGGGAATGCGTTTAGATGAGGCCAAGGATTTTCTGGAGGATGTGATAAATAAAAAGCGTGCAGTTCCTTATTTCAGATATCTCGATTCCATCTCTCATAGAAGAGGGATTGGGCCTGGAAGATATCCTGTTAAAGTAGCAAAGCATGTTTTAAAAATTCTAGAAAATGCAGAGGCAAATGCTGAGAATAATGATTTGGACACCGATAATCTTTACATAATGCACATTGCAGCGCATAAAGGAAGGATTTACAAAAGATATGTTCCGAGAGCTCAGGGTAGATCCGTGGAAATACGCAGGGAAATGGTGAACATAGAGGTTATCTTAGAAGAGAGAACTCCTGAGGAGGAATAAATATGGATGAAAGAAAATTTGTGAAGGAAAATGTTAATCGCCTTCTTATGAAAGAATACCTTATGAAAGAGACTGCGATGGCAGGATTTGGAGGTTTGGAAATTCAACGCACACCTCTTGGCACTAGAATCATTCTTGAAGTGGAAAGGCCAGGTATGGTCATAGGAAGGAAGGGTGCTAAGATTAAGGAGCTCACAGATAAATTGCAGCAGGATTTTGGTGTTGAAAATCCAACAATAGAGGTTAAGGAATCTCCAAATCCCTACCTAAATGCTCAAATAATGGCTCAAAAGCTGGCTATGGCTCTTGAGCGTGGCTGGCATTTCAGAAGGGCAGGGCATTCTACTCTAAGGCGCATAATGGAAGCTGGAGCAAAGGGTGCTCAGATAATAATTTCTGGAAAGTTGACGGGAGATAGGGCTAGAACTGAGAAATTTATGGATGGAACTATAAAGTATAATGGTAAACCTGTGGAATTGGTTCGTATGGGCTATGCTACTGCCAAAACGAAGCCGGGTATAATTGGAGTCACAGTAAAAATAATGCCTCCAGATGCCAAATTGCCAGATGAGGTAAATATACTTCCTCCTGTGGAGGCTGAGGAAGAGAAAGTAAATGAAGATATTAAGGAAGAGGTGAATGAAAATGCCGAAGGAACTCAAAGCGAAGCAGATAAGGGAAATGAGTCCGGAAGAGAGGCTAAAGAGACTCAGTGAGCTCAGAGAAGAGCTTATGCACGAGCTCGGTTTGAGTGCTATGGGAGGTGCTCCACCGAGCCCAGGAAAGATAAGGAGTTTGAGAAGGCAGATTGCGAGAATACTGACGGTGATGAACGAATGAGAAGCAGGAGAAATATAGAGATGCATGAGTTAATCGGACTTGATGTAGAAATTAAGGATTCAACCAATCCAAATCAGATTGGGAAGAGAGGAAGAATAGTGGATGAAACATACCATATGTTGATAATTGAAGAGAATGGAGAAAGGAAGATGATAATGAAGAAAGGTGCCAAGTTTGGAGTTTGGCTTGGAGATGAGTATGTTACGATAAGAGGAGATAGGATAAATTATAGACCTCACGAGAGAATTAAAAAGCTTATGAGGAGGAGAATAAAATGACATATAGAGATATTGGTGTGGATGCAAAGCCGCCAGAAAAAGAGTGCAACGATCCAAATTGCCCGTGGCATGGAAACCTGAAGGTTCGTGGTCAAATAATGGAAGGTGTAGTGATATCTGATAAGATGATGAACACTGTGGTAGTTGAGAGAGAATATCTGAGATATGTGAAAAAATATGAAAGGTATGAAAAAAGGCGCAGAAGATATCATGTTCACAATCCGCCCTGTATAGATGCGAAGGTTGGAGATAAGGTTCGCTTTATGGAATGCAGGCCCCTGAGCAAGACCGTTAGCTTTGTGGTTATTGAAAAAATTGAGAGGTGAGTGAGTTGAAGGGAATTGCTGGTAGACAAACCCGTGGATTGCCCACCGGTGCAAGATTGGTTTGCGCTGATAATACGGGAGCCAAGGAAGTTGAGATAATACAGGTTTTAAAATACCATAGTGTCGCTAGAAAATATCCTTCTGCAGGCGTGGGTGATATGGTCATTGTTAGCGTTAAAAAAGGTAGCCCTGATATGCGTAAAAAGGTATTTCCTGCTGTGATAGTGAGGCAGCGCAGGCCCTTTAGGCGTGCAGATGGAACCTGGGTGCAGTTTGAGGATAATGCTGCTGTGATAGTCACGCCTAACGGTGAAACGAAAGGTTCTGAAATAAAGGGTCCTGTGGCTAGGGAGGCTGCAGAAAGATGGCCGAGGATTGCGGCAATCTCCAGCATTATTGTATGAGGTGTTGAAAATGGTGTCATATTTACCAAGAAAACAAAGAAAGATGCTTTACAACGCTCCTAAGCACAAGAGGCAGAAGATGATGAAATCTCATTTAAGTGATGAGCTCTATGGAAAGTACGGGCTTAGGAGTTTAACTGTTAGAAAAGGAGATATTGTGAAGGTTATGAGGGGTAAGTTCAAGGGTCATGAAGGTAAGGTTGTAAAAGTTAATCTCAAAAATATGCGTGTTGCAGTTGAAGGTGTTACTGTTAGAAAGGTGGATAATAAGGCAGTTCAGTATTGGATTCATCCGTCCAACCTGATGCTTATTAAGCTTGATTTGAGCGATCCAAAGAGGAAAGAAAAGATCTACAAACTCGCTGAGGAAAAGAGAGGAGTAAGCATCGAAGAGTTAGAAGAGTCGGAAGAAGTTGAGGCAGAAGAGGAGGAAGAAAAGGAAGAAGAGAAAGAGGAAGAAGAGGTGAACGAAAATGAGTGATCATGTTAAGAGACTTGCAGCTCCACGAACCTGGCCAATAGCAAGGAAAAAATACCCATTTGCTCCAAAGGTATCTCCGGGTCCGCATGGAGCTCACGAGTCCATACCCTTACTTGTGGTATTAAGAGAGATACTGGGCATTGCCAGCAACAAGAGAGAGGCCAAGAAGATATTGAATTCCAGAAAGGTTAAGGTAGATGGTAGGGTAGTAAGGGATGTTAAGTTTCCAATAGGATTTATGGATGTTATAAGCATAGGGGATATCAACAAGCACTACAGAGCGGTTTATGATGTTAATGGTAATATGCGTATAGTTGAGATTCCTGAGGATCATGCAGAATGGAAGTTGGTTAGAATCGAGAACAAGAGCGTGGTGCCTGGAGGTAAGATTCAGCTCAACCTTCACGATGGAAGGAACATATTGCTTGACGAGAATAAATATAAAACTGGAGATGTTCTCAAGATAAAACTGCCCACACAGGAAATTTTGAGCCATTATCCCCTAGCTGAGGGAAGTGTTGCCATAGTTACCGGTGGAACCCATAGAGGAAGGGTGGCACACATAAAAGAGTATGTGGTTGTAAGAAGCCCACAGGATAATATGGTTAGATTTGAAGAGGGATTTGAGATTCCAAAGCGCTATGTATTCGTTATAGGCGTTGGAAAGCCGGAAATCACGATACCTGAGGTGAGCGCCTTATGAAGGAAGAGAAATTGAATAATCCTATGAGAGATATCGTCATTGATAAAGTCGTAATCAATATGGGAGTTGGAGAGGCAGGAGAGAAGTTGAGAAGGGCAGAAAAGGTTATCGATCTCCTAACACACAGAAAGCCCGTGCAGACAACATCAAAGAAGACAATAAGGGATTTCAACATAAGAAAAGGTCTACCAATAGGGTTAAAGGTGACACTAAGAGGTAAAGAGGCAGAGGATTTCCTTCGCAGAGCTCTCTGGGTTAAGGATTTTAAGGTTCCAAATTATTCATTTGACTCTCAAGGAAATTTAAGCTTTGGGATATCCGATTACACAGAATTTGAGGGAATGAAATACGATCCGGATATTGGCATATTTGGTATGGACATTAATGTGGTGTTTAAGAGAAGAGGTGGACATAGGGTACTCCGCAGGAGAATAAAGAGGGCAAAGATTCCTGCAAGGCACAAAGTTACGAGAGAAGAGACCATGCAGTTTATGCGTGAGAAGTTCAACCTCAACATACTGGAGGTGGAATGATGGTTCGTGTAAAGCTCAGACCCAAGAAGAAATTTGGCAGAAGTGAAGGATGTGTAAGATGTGGTAGAAAGAGAGGAGTCATAAGGAGATACGGGCTCAGGCTCTGCAGGCAATGCTTTAGAGAGGTTGCCTACGAGCTTGGATTTAGAAAGTATTCCTGAGGTGATGAAAAATGCAGAATGATCCATTAAGTGATGCGCTCTCGCGCATAAACAACGCTGCTATGGCTGGAAGGAGAGATGTAATAATAAAGCCAGCCTCGAAGCTAATAGGTAGAGTTCTGAAAATAATGCAAGACCACTCATACATTGAAGAATTTGAGTATGTTGAGGACGGAAGGGGAGGTCTTTTCAAGGTTCACCTTGGAGCAACAATAAACAGATGTGGGGCAATAAAACCAAGGTTTGCGGTTAAGAGAGATGACTTGGAGAAGTTTGAATCAAGGTACCTGCCAGCACAGGACTTCGGAATACTCATAATCACCACTAATAAAGGTGTGATGACCCATAGTGAGGCGAAGAAGATGGGTGTTGGAGGAAAGCTGTTGGCCTATGTGTACTGAGGTGGTATGAATGCCAGTTGCAGATATAGTTAAGCATGAAATTACGATTCCCGAAGGCGTTGAAGCCAGTTTGGACGGATTTGATCTTCACATCAAAGGTCCAAAGGGTGAATTAGTTAGAGAATTCAAGCATACGAGAGTTAAGATGAAAATAGAAGAGGGCAAGATTATTGTTTATTGTCCATTGCCAAAGAAGAAAGAATACGCCCTAGCAGGCACTTGGAAAGCTCATGTGCTCAATATGATCAAGGGAGTTACTGAAGGATTTGAATATCATCTTAAAATCCTTTACGCTCACTTCCCTATGAAAGTAACAGTTAAGGGAAATAAGGTTGTAATTGAGAATTTCATGGGTGAGAGATCTCCAAGATACGCAGACATCTTCGGCGATGCAAAGGTTGAGATAAAGGGAGATATGGTAATTGTAAAGAGTATAAACAAGGAGCATGCAGGTCAAACTGCGGCGAATATTGAGAGGGCTACGAGAATAAAGAATAGAGATCCTCGCGTGTTCCAAGATGGAATTTACATAGTTAAGAAGGGGTGAATTAAATGACCAAGATTAAGCCAAAACTTACAGATGAAGAAAAAAGGCTTTTAAAGCTTCGTAATGAGATGAATCGCAAAAGGCCATGGTTCAGGAGGCAAGAGTGGTTCCGCTACAAGAGGTTGGGAGATCATTGGAGAAGACCCAAGGGTAAGCATTCTAAGATGAGGGAGCATAAAGGTTATAGACCTCCTGTGGTTGATTCTGGATATAGAGGTCCAAGGAAAGTTCGCGGTTTGCATCCTTCTGGCTTTAAAGAGGTTCTCGTTCACAATGTGAAAGATTTAGAAGGTATAAACCCCGAGAGAGAGGCAATAAGAATTGCCAGCAGGGTTGGGGTGAAAAAGAGAACGGAAATAGAGAAAAAGGCGAAGGAGCTCAATATAAGGGTGCTCAATCCTATGCTTAGGGGTGAGTGAGATGGATGTCAAGTTTCAGAGAAGATTGGCTGCGAGCATATTAAAATGTGGTGAAGAGCGAGTTTGGATGGACCCGAATGCTTTAGATGAGATTAAAGAAGCTGTAACAAGAGAGGATATTAAAATGCTGATAAAGAGAGGGCTGATTAAGAGGAAGAAGATAAAGGGAACTTCAAGGGTAAGGGCAAATTACATAAAGATGCAGAAGGAAAAGGGTCGTCGCAAGGGCCCAGGTTCAAGAAAGGGAAAGAAGTATGCAAGATATCCCAGGAAACAGAGATGGATGAAGACCATAAGACCCATAAGAGCCACCCTCAAGGATTTGAGGGATAGTGGAAAGATAGACAGGCACGCTTACAGACGCTTTTACAGGCTCGCTAAAGGTGGTACATTTAAAAGCAGAAGCCATCTCTTGATGCACTTAAAGGCAGAAGGGTACATTAAGGAGGAATGAGTATGGCAAGAAATGCAATATATAGGGTAAAGATGCGGAGGAGAAGAGAAGGTAAGACGAATTACAGAAAGAGGCTAGCATATCTCAAATCCGGTAAGCCGAGAGCAGTTGTAAGAAAAACTTTGAGGTATGTAATTGTGCAGATTGTAGAGTATCATGATGATGGTGATAAGATACTGGTGGGTGTAAATTCCTCACATTTGAAGAAGTATGGATGGAAAGGCTCTTTCAAGAACACCCCTGCTGCGTACCTAACTGGATATCTTGCAGGAAAATTAGCACTTAAGAAGGGAATAGAAGAGGCAGTTTTGGATATTGGGCTTCAGAGCCCGGTAAAAGGTTCAAGGGTGTTTGCAGCTCTGAAAGGAATGGTGGATGCAGGTTTGTATGTACCCCATAGTGAAGAAGTTTACCCTTCTGAGGATAGAATCAAAGGTGAGCACATCTCTGAGGAGATTGCAAAAATGTTTGAAGAAGTTAAAGCTAAAATGGAGGTATAAAAATGGACTGGGAGCCAAAAACAAGGCTTGGGAAACTCGTTTATGAGGGAAAGATTACCAACATGTCCCAAGCATTGAGAAGCAATTTACCTCTGAGGGAGCCAGAGATAGTTGATGTTCTGCTTCCAAATCTTAAGGAAGAGGTAATTGATGTTAGAATGGTTCAGCGTATGACAGATAGCGGTAGAAGAACAAAATTCTCAGTTATGGTTGCTGTAGGTAATGGAGATGGATTTGTTGGTATAGGAAAGGCAAAAGCTAAGGAAGTTGGAGCTGCCATAAGAAAGGCAATTGAAGTTGCGAAGCTAAATATTATTGAAATAAAGCGTGGTTGTGGCTCTTGGGAATGCGGATGCGGTATGCCCCACTCTTTACCCTTCAAAGTTACTGGCAAATGTGGCTCTGTTAGGGTTACTTTAAAGCCTGCACCAAAGGGTGTTGGACTGGCAGTGGGGGATGTGGCAAAAACGATACTACAGCTTGCAGGAGTTAAAGATGTTTGGGGCTTTACGCAGGGACATACGAAGACCACCGTGAATTATGCTGTTGCAACTTATGATGCCTTAAAGCAAACCACAATAGTTAGGGTTAATCCCCGTTTAATTATGCCAATTTACAAAGGAGGTGTAGAGAATGTTAGCAGTGATCAGAGTTAGAGGTAGGACTGGAGTTAGAAAGGAGATAAGCGACACACTAAAAATGTTGAATTTAACTAGAATTAACCACTGTGTTCTTATACCGGAAACCCCTTCATATAAAGGTATGCTTCAAAAAGTCAAAGATTATGTAACCTGGGGTGAGATAAATAAGGATACTTTGGAGAGATTGATAAGAACTCGTGGCAGGTTATATGGTGACGAGCCTATAACCGACAAATATGTGAAAGAGAAGATGGGATTTGAAAACATCTCAGCATTGGCAGATGCAATAGTTGAAGGAAAAGTGCTTTATAAGGACATCCCTAATGTAAAGCCAGTTTTTAGATTGCACCCTCCATTAAAAGGCTGGGAGAAAACTAAGAGACATTTCACCGAAGGTGGTGCCCTTGGATATAGAGGGGAAAAGATAAACGAGCTTATTTTGAGAATGCTTGGACCGGGGGTGGAATAAATGGCAAGGAAAAAATCAAGAAAAATGCGTGGTTCAAATACCTATGGACATGGAATAAAGGGAAGAAGAGGTGCAGGGAGGAAAGGAGGGCGCGGCTACGCAGGTCTTGGAAAGCATCACTGGAGTTTTGCTTTAAAGCATCCAGAATATCTTTGGGGAGCTCATGGATTTACATCGCATCATCCCAAGGAGGAGATCAACACGATAAATATAGGAGTACTTAATGAGAACATAGACGCTCTGGTGGAGAATGGATTTGCAAAACTTGATGGAGATATATACGAGGTGGATCTGAGCAAAATGGGAATAAATAAGCTTCTTGGTAAAGGTAAAGTAACCAAGAAGATGAGAGTTAAAGTTAAATATGCATCTTCTAATGCCGTTGAAAAAATAGAAGATGTGGGTGGTGAAGTGGTCTATGTCTGAGGAAGAGATACCCCGCAAAAAGGGACTGGCTCTACCAGTACTGATCTCATGGATAGTATTCACATACCTTTATTTCTCTATAGTGAACTGGAAACTTCTTGGTTTGCAAGAGATGTGGAAAATAATGACTGTGCAATGGGTTGATTTTCTTGTATATGTATTATGGTCAGTCCCTCTATTTTATTTGGGGTATCTTATTGTTTCATATAATGGAGATAAGAGCAAGCTTTATGGGTTGAAGCCCGTTTTAGATTATCTTCCGATAATTCGAAAGCCTAAGGGACATGTGCAATTTAAACATAAGCTTATGTGGACATTCCTTACGCTACTCATTTATTTCTCCCTCACCAACATTTACATTTACGGATTGGATAGGGCTAAAACAATAGATCTTTTTGCATCTTTCCGTGCTATAATGGCCGGTGCTTCTGGCTCCTTAGTGCACTTGGGTATAGGTCCAATAGTTACTGCAAGTATTATTATGCAGTTGTTTGTGGGTGCTAAACTCTTCAATATAGATTTGACAAAGGATGATGATAAGGCAATATATCAAAGCACGCAGAAGTTATTGGTCATAATTATGATTTTCGTAGAAGCGATCCCGCAAGTTTTTGGTTATTTGCAACCCTCAAATACCTTTGTAAAAGGCCTTGATGCATTTGCACCTGGCCATGGCATGTTCTTAGCACAGCTCATAATCGTCTTACAATTATTCTTCGGTTCATATCTAGTTTTCCTTATGGACGAGGTAGTATCAAAATGGGGTATCGGCTCTGGTATATCCTTATTCATAGCCGCTGGAGTTTCAGAGGCTATTTTTACAGGAGTAGTGTCTTGGATTCCTCCTCATCCCAATATGCCTTTGAGCATTCACAATCCTCCTAGCGGTACAATACCTAAAACAATTTATATATTAACGCACAGCAGTGCTGCACAGCTCTATAGTGGTAGAATAGAATCAATTTTGTTTGCTCCACCAAATCCAATAATTGCCCTTATAGGGACTACTATAATATTCCTGTTCGTTGCTTATGTGCAAAGTATAAAAATAGAATTACCTTTGGCTCACGAGCGCGCTCGTGGTGCTCGTGGTAGGTATCCCATAAAGTTGATGTATTCATCCAACATCCCTGTCATACTTACTTCAGCTCTATTGGCAAATGTTGCCATGTGGTCTATTCTCTTCTGGAGCAATCCCACATTGAGCCAGATACCGATACTGGGACACAATCCTTGGTTGGGGGCTTATCCTACGCCTCAGCAAGCGGCAGAGTGGGGAATTAAAACCACAACGCCCATCGGCGGCATTGCGTATTATCTTAATAGGGTTAGAGGTTTGAGCTACTGGCTCTTGCCGCTGATAAATCCCCAGGCGTACCATTATGTGTTTACATATCAAACATACTGGATGCTGGTTGGCAATGTGGTAATATTTGTAAGCTTTATGATAGGGATGAGTATTATCTTTGCCAAGTTCTGGATCGAGACTGCAAATATGAACGCAAAGGCAATTGCAAAGCAGATACAATCAAGCGGGATGCAGATTCCAGGATTCAGACGCAGTCCTGCGGTACTTGAAAAAATATTAAACAAATATATACCTGCAGTTACCATATTCAGTGGAGCTGCTGTGGGTGCTCTCGCTGCCTTTGCTGACCTTATAGGCACTGTGGGAAATACATCTGGTACTGGTGTGCTGTTAACTGTGGGAATTCTCATCCAGTTATACGAAGCGATGGGTAAAGAGCAGTTGATGGAGATGCATCCTGTAATAAGGCAGTTCTTTGAGTGATAAAAATGAGAGTTGTGGCTGCAGGAGTGCCTGGAGTCGGAAAAACGAGTATATTGAATGAAGTGGCGAAGAGATCAAGATATCCTATTGTAAACTATGGTACTCTAATGTTTGAAATGGCTCAAGCAGAGGGATTGGTAAATGATAGAGATGAGATGAGAAAATTGCCAGTATCTACTCAAAGAGATCTTCAAAGAAGAGCTGCTGAGGAAATTGCCAAGATGAATGATGTGATTGTTGATACACATTTAACCATAAAAACTCCTGCAGGATACTTTCCTGGATTGCCAAAATGGGTTCTGGATGCGATGAAGCCGGAGATGATCGTTGTAATAGAAGCCAGTGCAGCTGAAATATTTGAAAGAAGAAAAAGAGATGCAACGAGGAAGAGGGATTTTGAGGGCATAGAGGATATAGAGGAGCATTTAAAGGTAAATAGATATACTGCCTTTGCATGTTCTATCTATACAGGAGCAACGGTGTTGATATTGAAGAATAATGAAGGAGAGCTGGAAAAAGCGGTCGATAGATTTATGGGGGCTTTAAAATGACAGAAGAGGTGCCCTCAGCAGTTCCTAGACAATCAAGTATGAGCAGTTTGTATATGATGATAACTCTCCTTATGTTTATGGTATTGTTTATCCCAAGTCTCAGGGAAGCATTGGGCATGGCGGCAGGAGTTATTTTAGAGCCTCTCTTTGCTTTTAATTATAATTATCCGCTTTATACCTTTCTTGCCACAGGGCTCTTAGTGACTCTAATTAATACTTGGGCAAGACACCATTATACTGATTGGATAAGTATGGCTAGAATGCAAGCGAAGATGAAAGCTTTTAACAAGGTATACAGAGAGGCAGTGAGAAAGCAAGATGTGAATCAAATAGAAAAACTCAAAAAGATCCAGACAAAGAATATGGCAGAGAATATGCAGATACAGAGCAACAGTATGAAAGCCACCATGTTTACTATGTTCATTGTTATATCCATCTTTACATGGCTTTGGATATTTCTCCAAACAAAGGCACATTATACCCTTGTAGCCATACCTTGGAGCAATGTAATTGAGCTTAATAGAGTTCAGTACTTGTTTCCAAATTGGCTCCTGATATATTCTGCCTTTACTATGCCACTCAGCTGGGTGGTTACATATATATTTAAGTATATGGAGTTCCGAAAAAAGGTTAAAGAACTCCCAGCTGAGATTGAGGCGGTAGAATGAGGATAACAATTAGTGGCCCACCGGGAAGCGGAAAAACTACAGTGGCTAAGATTCTATCTAAAAAATTGGGATATAAGTTAATATCCGGAGGAGATATATTTAGAGATATGGCTAAGGAGCATAATATGGACCTGGTAGAGTTTAGCAAATATGCTGAAAATAACTGGGATGTTGATAGGGAAATTGATAGAAGATTGATCGAGTTTGCAAAGGAAAACGATAATATAATTTTAGATTCTAGATTAAGTGGATGGCTTGCATATTTAAATAGAATTCCGGCATTCAAAGTGTATGTTAATGCATCCCTACCTGTGCGTATTGAAAGGATATGGAGAAGAGAAGGTGGTTCTTTCGAAAAGGTAAAAGAGGAGACGGTTTACCGTGAGGAGAGTGAAAAATTAAGATATAAAAAAATCTATAATATAGATTTTGATGATTTGAGCATTTATGATTTAATAGTGGATAGTGATAATTTAACTCCTGAAGAGATAACTAAAATTATAATGGAGGAGAGTGGTGTTGAAGCGCAGCGTTGAAGATCTACTAAATTTCGGCGTGGTCATAATAGACAAGCCAAAAGGTCCCACAAGTCATCAGGTAAGCGCGTGGGTTCGTGACATATTGCATATAAACAAGACAGGTCATGCTGGAACTCTTGATCCAAAGGTAACAGGAGTGCTACCAGTGGGTTTAGGAAGAGCTACTAAGCTCATTAATCTTCTTCATCTTGTTCCAAAGGAATATGTGGGAGTTATGCGCTTTCATAAAGATTTTGATGAAAATAAGGTAAGGGAGATAATGAAGGAATTTGAAGGAGAAATTTATCAGGTTCCTCCTTTGAGATCTGCAGTTGCTAGGAGATTAAGAAAGAGAAAAGTTTACTCTATTGAGATTTTAGATTTATTAGATAGGGATGTTCTCTTTCGGGCTAAAGTTGAATCTGGCACATATATAAGAACTCTCTGCAACGACATAGGGGAGGCAATGTGTATAGGTGCTCATATGGAAGATTTACGCAGAACCGCCACTGGACATTTTAGGGAGGAGGATGCACATACTTTGCAAGATTTGCTAGATGCTTACATATTTTGGAAAGAGAATGGAGAGGAAAAATATATACGGGACATAATTAGACCTGCTGAGGATATAGTTTCATTTCTTCCCAAGATAATAGTGAAGGATTCTGCGGTGAATGCTTTAGCTCATGGTGCTCCTCTATATAAGCCAGGAGTAACTGAGATGGATAATGTGGAGAAAGGGAACTATGTTGCTCTTTATACTTCGGATGGCGAGCTCATATCAGTTTCCATTGTAGTTTTGGAAGATAATATCATTGCTAAACCTTTTAGAGTTGTGATGGAACCAAAGAAATTCTGAAATTTAATGGGCCCGTAGGCTAGTCAGGATAGACTGTGGGTCTTCGGAATCCACGACCCGGGTTCGAATCCCGGCGGGCCCACTGGAAGGGACACCTGCGGTTTCCCTTTCCAAACCCTTCCCTTCGGAACATTCTCTTTTTCGGTGACAGGAGGTAAAGGAACTTGCTGGTAGTTCCTAAAAAGCGGCTTTACCTGGAAAGAATAAATGTGCTTTATCCGCAAAGAAGTAAAAATGTTTCATCTACACGAATTTAAAAGAATGGGTGAAGCTTGAGAGGAATCAAATTAAGTATATAGCTAGGACTATTGCAACTACGAATATAATGGCCGGGCTCACCCTTTTTATTACCTTGTATACATCAGCTTTGAAATGCTGTGCGGAAAGAACTAAGCATAGGTGAACGGGAGAGGATAAGTGTCCTGCATATCCAGAAGCGTAAGCTAATGCGATGGCAGTGAAACTTGGAGGAGAACCAATGTAAGGAAGCAGAAGCGGAAATGTGGCAGCCACATAAGCTACTGTAACCCCAGTCATAAGTCCAGCAAGGTATGGAAGTAAGATTATAACAACGAACGGGGGAATGCCATACATATTGAAAAATTGATATGTATATTGCATTGAATTTGTTTGTAGTACAGCTATCTTCATAAATAGGGCTGCGAATGTCACTCCAAGAAATGTGGGTTTTAAAGCAAATCTCAATCCGTATACTGCATCTTTGTATCTCTTATTATGCACGAGCATCAACAAAAGGACTATATCAACAGAGAGAAGCGAATAAAATAAGTCCACTCTGTGAAGTACAATTCTGCCATTTTGTATCCATGGCACTCCCAGCAGAGTTAAAAGCATAACTGCTAAAATGGGCCAAGAGGAGTATAGGAGTTTTCCAAACTCTCTTGATTTTCCGTTTTTAATTCTGTCTTTTTTAATATTCTTCTTTCGCATAATGGGGTAATATATGAAAATATAGCCTCCCAGTATTGCCAGTATTGTAAGGAAGAACATATGAATAACGAAATCTGGAATGGTAACTTCAAATATGGCAGAGGCCACGATCACACCCGTATATAATGGCCACCAATATTCCCATAGATGCCTGAACCAGTAATTTAAAGAAGTAGCTTCTAATGGGCTCAGTTTCATTTCATTAGCGAGAGAATCAACTAGACGGGCAGATACATACGCACCGCCCGGCATTGGTAGCAGGCCTATAAAGGCGGAAATGGAGACCATAGAAGCGCCTAAAGAAGCGGCTAGGGATTTGACTGAATCAACCATCATATTTAGATATCCAATTTTTTCCATAAGAGCTACGATGAGCAGGGATAGAAAGACTATTACAATAATTCTCCAGAAATTATGCCAGTTAGCAAGGTCTATAAGAACCTTATACCAATCAGCACCCAAAACAGATAGGAGGAATAAGGCACCAACCATTATGGCTATGGCTATATGAATCTTGAATCTAGGAAGTACTATTATTATGATTATCGAAATGAGAATCATCAGGAATCCAAGATTGGCATTCATTGGAGGGTTATCGTTTTTGAATATTTATAACTTGCACAGCCATACAAAACTTTAAAACAAAAAAATAAAAGAAGTATGCCAGAAGGGATGGGATGCGCTTCCCGTATTTAATATGCCAATTACACATATAAACTTTCTCAGAAAAATTTATATACTGGCTTGTAATAAGGATAGTTGTAAACTAAAAGTTGATAACTGGAGGTGGTAAAAATGGTGATAAGGAGAAAAAAGGATAATGATGATTGGAGGGATCCATTCTTTGATGATTTCTTTGACTTTGACATAGAAAAGGAGATAAGAAGGATGGAGGAGTGGATGAACAGGATGATTAGAGAATTTGGCAGAGGAGAGGTCAAAGGTCCGTATGTCTATGGATTCAGCATGCGCATAGGCCCAGATGGAAAACCACAGATTCAAGAATTTGGCAATGTACCACGCAGATTTGGCATAAGGGAAGAGAGTATGGAAGGGTACAGAGAGCCCCTTGTTGATGTGATGGAAAACGATAAAACGATAAGCATCACCGCTGAGATGCCAGGGGTTACAAAGGATGATATAGAATTGGATTTGGACGAGGATAACAATGTCCTAACGATTAAGGTTGATACTCCAGAGAGAAAGTACTACAAGGAAGTAGAACTTCCGGCAAAGGTCAAACCAGATAGTGCTAAAGCAACATACAAAAATGGAATCCTCGATGTGGTGTTCGAGAGGGTAGAACCAAAGAAGAAGAAAGGAAGGAAGATAAAGGTCAAGTGAAAATGAGCTCCATAGACGAGCTTTTAAATGCAATCGAAAATCAAACTAGAAGGGAGATACTGAAAAGGCTGGTTGAAGGGCGCCACTATGCCCTTCAACTGGCTAAAGATTTAAGGGTATCGCAGCAGGCGATAGTAAAACATTTAGATGTTCTCGAAAAATCAAAAATAATCAAAAAAGCAGGTATGGAAAAGAGTGATATGGGTGCGCCTCGCAAGCTTTATGAAGTAAGCAAGAGCTTTTCGATAATAATTGATGTGGCTCCAGGAATTTTTGAAATTAGGGAATACGATTTAGATGATGAGGGAGATTTTAAATTAGAGGATGAAGATTTTGGAGAGATATTGGATAGAATTGAAAAGGAGATTAAAGAGATTGAAAAGAGAAGGATAGAGCTTCTCAAAATGAAAGAGCAAATAATAAAAAAATTACTCAGGTAATTCGAATTCCTCTTTTTCCTCCTCTATTTTAAATGTTTTTATTTTTCTCTCCTCTTTGAACTCTGAGATAACCAATGAATCTAAAAACCTCTCTGAAAATCTTTGTCTTGGTTCCCCCTCAGTGCTTAACCCAGCAATTATATCTGCGATGTAAATAATCCAATTTAGTTTTGTGGCGTTTCTTCCTATAGCTTTCCAGACATCTAGAGAGCCGATAAATGAGACTGCGCGAATTCTAAATATGTACTTTCCAGGAGTTTTACCATTAATGGCATCAAAAATTGCAGAGTATACGAACCATATTATGCCCTGCCAAATAAAAAGGACAGATTCGATACTCCAATTAAATACCCAAGCAAGTTCATAGGCAATTGCAAAAGTTATGACGAAATCAATAAAACTGGCGGAAATCCTTTTAGCCCATAATGTTCTAAGCGCTTTATCGTATTCCATAATGTCAAAGCCAGTTTGCATACACAGGCATATGTTTGTAACAGCATAAATATTTTTCTCGTTGCAAAGTTTTTATACTATTCCTCAATATTATGCTTATGCTCTTAGATGATATAGAAAAATGGTTGAAGGAGGGTACAGAGGATGCCCAGGACCTTGTGGATTTGCCTTGGAATGTGGAAAGAGAAGGAAATGCACTTGTGGCCCAGCATCCTAAGATTCCATTCATACTGAATGTTATGGAAGATGAAAATTTCATAAGGTTAAGGGTATACACGGGAATAGAAACTGCAATTGAAGAGCTGAAAGAAAGGTTGAGGATAATAAGGGCTCTTATGATTCTAAATGGCGGGGTTGATTATCTAAAATTTGCCTTGGAAGGCATAAATGAAGAGGTTGTGCTTCAGGTAGATCTTGGAAAGAAGTATTTCAACAAGGGTATGTTTGAAGATTCAATAGCATCTATACTTACAGGGATGTACATGATGGTGAAGGCACTTGATATGGAGGAAGAATTTCGAGATGAGCTATTTGCCCGTCTTGTAGGCATGGTTAAAGAGCGGTTGAATGAAGGGGCAAGCAGAGATGATTTGATAAAATTCCTCACTAAAAGAGTTGGATTGAATAAGAAGGATGCTGAGCAAGTAGTTGATGAGATTATGAAGAGCATGAACAAGGATGTTAAGGGTTATATGTGAGGTGATTTGATGGACGATTTTGACAGGCATGTTGATGATATATACAATATCCTTGGGGGGAAAGTGGATAGAGAGACGATAGCAAAGGAGCTTCGCAATTGGATTGTAAATTTCAAAGTGCCAATTATAGAGGCAAAGAGAAGTATAGTATCAAAATTGGGAGGGGATCCTTCCAAGCTCACAAATAATGAGAAAAAGGTTGTGGATTTAGGCCCGAATGATGCAAGAGTTGATATAAAATTAAAGGTTATAACAATAAACTCAAAGGAGTATGAGCTTGATGGAATAAATAGGAAAATGTACTATGGAATTGTGGGTGATGAGACGGGTACTATACCCTTTACCGCTTGGAAATTAGATGTGGAATTGCGCAAGGGAGATTGCGTAGAGGTTAAAAACGCGTATACTAGAGAATGGCAAGGAAAAGTTCAACTTGTTTTTGGTAATAACACAAAGCTCTCTCTTTTGCCTCCTAATTCGGTTAATGTGAAAACAACAATCAATCCTGCAAAAATAGTTGAATTGCATCCCAAGATGGGTTTTGTAGAAGTTGTGGGTAAGATACTTGAAGCAAATCCCAAGGAAGTAATGGTTGATGGAGTACCAAGAAAAGTTTATGAAGGCATAATAGGCGATGATACAGGCGAAATTCCATTTAGTGCTTGGGATATAGAAGTGCATAAGGGGGATGTGCTCCGTATCTCTGGTGCCTATGTGAGAACATTTAGGGGTATGCCTCAGCTTGTGTTTGATCCGAGAGCGAGCATAGAAAAAAGGGAAGAGAATATAGATGTTAGAGAGATTCCAGTTACATTGGAGAGCTTGGAAGGAAAAGGGGGATTCAATGTTCTTGTTGAAGGAGTTATAATTGATGTAAAGAAAGGAAGCGGATTGATTTACAGATGTCCAGAATGTGGAAGGGTTCTAACTTCCACGATTTGCCCAGTGCATGGTAAGGTGACTCCCAAGCCAGATTTGAGGATAAAAGCAGTCCTTGATGATGGCACTGGCGGAATGATTTGCATATTCAATAGAGAGCAAACTGAGAAGATTCTCGGTATAGATGTGAATAAGGCAATATCCATCGTGCAAGAGAATTTTGGAAATATGATGGTTATAAGGGAGATGATTGAAGAAAAATTAATAGCAGTCCCTATGAGATTGAGGGGAAATGTAATATCAAAAGAGAAATACGGTCTGACTATGTTAGTTAGAGATTTTGACTTCATAAATCTTGAGGATATAGCCAAGAACGCTGAAAATCTACTTGAGGAGTTGGGGTGGTGATTATGAGAGAGCCAGCTTGGAGGGTTTTTGCGGCGGAGTATAATTCCTCAAAGTACTACATAAAAGCAACGGAGCCGAAGACTCCAAGTTATGTTATAACTCCCTTAGGAGCAAAGATAAGTCGTTTGTTCATAGTGGGGGTTTTAACAGAAGTAAGGTTGATAACCGATGAAATCGTTAAAGCAAGAATTGCAGACCAAACGGGTGCTTTTTATCTCCTGGCAGGGAAGTTCAATCCAGATGCACGACAATTGCTTGAGACGGTCAAAGTTCCACAATTTGTTGCAGTTGTAGGTAAGGTGAATGTTTACAATCCAAGGGAGGACTTGATGTATGTATCCGTTGTACCTGAGAGAGTAAAGGTTGTAAATGAGATTTTGAGAGATTACTGGGTATTTGATACTGCAAGGAGATTGAAGATAAGAATTGATGCTATGAACGAGGCACTTAAGATGGATGAGCCAACGGTAGATAAGCTAGTTTCCTTAGGATTCTCTAAGAAACTCTCTGAGGGAGTAATACTAGCCTTGCAAAAGTACCAACGTATAAATGTGGAAAGGTATATGGATATGCTTAAAGATGCTTTGAAGCACTTACTTCCGGAGTATAGGGCAATGGGTTATGAGCTTCCCACAGTGGAAGAGGAAGAAGTTACAGAAGAGAGCGCTGAGCAGGAGGATTTAGTACTCCAACTTATAGATGAATTGGACAGGGATGGAAAGGGAGTATCCTATGAGGAACTATTGGAGAAATCCGGACTGGATGAGGAGAAATTAGATGAGATTCTTCTCTCCCTTCAAGAGAAGGGAGAAATATACGAGCCCTATCTTGGCAAATTTAAAAAAATATAATATTTTTATTTAATTATGAAACAATATTGAAGGTCGTTATAGTTATTTGAAAATCACTATTTTAGAAAATGAGGTAGTAGGCAAATAGTAAGGAAGCTGTTCCCACTATGTCTGCCAAAGTGGTTATAACTGGTACAACTACATTATCTGGATCCAATTTTGCTTTTAAGCTTCCTATGGTGAGATAGTAGGCTATGAGAATGAGAATGAATATTGAAAGGAATGCACCAATCCATACCATGGCTACAGCTCTAATATCCCGAGAGATGAATATTACAAATAATGATATTATCAAATATAGAAGTAAGGATAGGAGAGTTAGAGAGAGAACCTCTCTATAAAAATATCTCCCCCTAGGTAAAATTTTTGGCTCTACAAACCCCAAATAAATGAAGGAAGTTAACCTTGATGAGAAAATACTTCCAATGTTTCCAAGAGTCTCATTAACCACAGGTATTACCAGAAGGATTATAGCAATTTTATTTCCTTCCCACATACTTCCTGTAATAAGCTCTAAAAATGCAATGATAAGAAGAATTGGCATGCTCTGTGTATAGATTTTCTTTCCAATGCTATTCTTTAAAGATTTACGGTGTATATTTACAACGTAGAGCAACGCTATAAAAATTATAATCGGCAAGGCGAAAGGTATTTTTGAAGTGTAAAGTAGAAGCAATGCTACAGTCACAATAAAGAAAACGCTTACCATATCTCCAATACTTGAGATAAGAGGTACGCCTACATTATCCGGATTCCATCCTTTTTGGAATGTTTTTACTCCAATGTAAGCAGTTAATGGAGTCATAATGGTGGCAGTGAATAAATGGGTAATAAGTATGATTCCTGGTAGGAGGAGAAGATAAAAAAAGTTGCCTGTGGATATTGAGATGTATGTTCCGACCACGCTTCCAACAATTAAAGCTGATGAATATGCAAGGGATTTTGTTGCACCAATTTCAATTTTTACCCTTTTATCTTTCAAGCTTTTAACTTCTCCCAAATGCAGAGCTGAGCCTAATCTTGAAATAAAGGCTCCATAAACATCCCCACGCATATCCAGCAGGGCAGGAATCATCATGAGAAGACCAGGAACCGCAATAAATACATTAATGGATTGATTCATAATATATCCAGCAATGCTATCTGCAACTAACGCGAGAAGAAGTGCGGGAAGAGACTCCTTTATGAGCTTTATATCTAGGTGGCGGTTCATCGCCACCACCTCCCATGCACATAGATGGGGGATGAATGTTTATGTATAAAATAGTAACTATTTTGATTTTACATCAAAATAAACATGAACATTAGTGTAAAAACTTCCATTCAGATATAGATTGAAGGTTGCGAGATTTTTGCCAGGATGTGAGGCATTGCACTCAAAAATAAAATGCCTAAATTCTCCTTTGCCCAGAGTGAAATTTTCCCATTTTACAGTTTTATTGTTCATCTTAAATTGCAAGCTTAAATGTGCGTTCTCATAATTCCAATTTTTAACATATATATCAAAGCTCAAGTTCTCACCCACGGTAGCATTATGAGGCCAATTTTCTATAGCTATATCTATCTCCCTGTAACTTTGTGCAGTTAAGTCTGCATATAGCCATATGGAGAGTAAGATGAGTGAGAGAGAAATTACAATGGCAGCGATTTTGTGAGGTTTTTCAAGGTTTAATTTTCCAATATCTTCAGAGGATGATAGCAGGAATGCAATAGCTATATATGCCCCAAGAAATATCAACATTGTCTCATAATTTAGAATGGAAAAAGCAGCTAGAAGTAGGGCTATAGAGCCACTTATACCTAAACTTAATGGGGGCGCTATTAGAAGCAATTCTTCTCTATTTATTTTTTTGTATATTCTCAGTGTGAAAAATCCTGGAGAGAAAAATAAGAGGAATGCAACAGCAATGAACTTCGCAATGGTGTTTGGAACGAAATAAATCAAGAAGAATGCAAGAGTAAGAATGCCTACCAAATATTTATCCTTCATACAGTTTTCCCTCTTTCATAAAGAATCTTTTTGCATCCAAGTTTTCCATTCTGGGGTCATGAGTTGCAATTATTATGCTCATATTCATCTCTTTATTTATTTTTCTTAATAAATTCACAATATTTTCTGTATTCTCATCATCAAGATTTGAGGTGGGCTCGTCCGCAACTAATATTTCAGGTTCATTTGCAATAGCTCTTGCTATGGCTACTCTCTGCATCTCTCCACCACTCAACTCAGTTGGAAATGAATGCTTTACATTCTCTATATTAAGATATTGTAAAAGCTCATTCACTCTTTTTTTCCATTTCTTTCCCGCAAGTTTTAATGGCAACGCAATGTTTTCAATCACGCTCAAATCCTCTATTAAGTTCATGCTTTGAAAGATTAGTCCTATCTTGTGTAATCTAAACTTTGCCCTTTCGTTCTCGCTCATCTTGGTTATATCTTTAGAATCGATTATAACTCTTCCCTTATCTGGAAGGTCTATTCCTGAAATTATATTTAAAAAAGTGGTTTTTCCTATACCTGATTGCCCTCTTATCATGACTATATCTCCCCGCTCTACATTTAAACTGGCTCCTCGTAAAACTGGCTTTTTTCCATAATGTTTGTGAATATCCAAAGCTTGAAGATGCACGAGCAGTAAATTTAATAAATGTATATAGTTTTTACTGGATTAAATGATTGCACCTTTGAGGTATGTAATATCTTTAAAAAGACGATCTAAAATTACAATAATGGCTATTGCTGTGGTCATTATGTTTATCACATCCACATCTATAATCACCTATAGTTTTGAAATTAGTAACAAGGAGTTGGTAGAGAAATTCGAATCTCGTTATTATATGATTTACTCAAATGAGAACATTCTAAGGAGTTCTGTACCCATATCAGACAATATAAATGGTGCGTATGTATATGTAATTCCATCTAAAATTGATAATGAAAGTACCTATTTAGTCGGCATATATGACCCCCATAAAGTACTATCCTCATTCTTTCAATGCAACTACGGAGATATAATTTTGGGCGATGATTTTAAAAATTATAAAATAGGTAATGAGATTAATGTGGTTTTGAATTCATCCACAATCAGTTTGCATATTGCAAATATACACTCTCTAATTCTATTCCCTGCTTACTGGGGGATTATAAATTACACTCTTGCTCAAAAATATAGGAAGAATCCAAATTTTGTAATTATTAATAAAAACGAAAAAATTGATGGATTCCACACAAGCTCTATGATCGGTCTAAGCGATTTTTATTTCAAGAGCAGCGAAGAAATAACTACCGATTTGCTACTATTGGCTCTGATTTCAATTGTTGCAGTATATTTCTTTATTAATTCCCTCTTAACCATAGAGATAAGGGAAAGTGTAAAAAAAATATCGATTATAAGGGCGTTGGGTTCAACAACTAAAAATATAGATGCGATTTACATACTTCGCTCTCTTTACATTGGCGTATCCGGTATGCTTTTAGGAATTTCTGCAGGAATAGTTATAGCTTATCTTGTAGCAGCAGTTTTTCCTTTTACAGGAATATTAACATACTTTGTTATATACATACCACTCAAAGTTTTTGCATTTCCCTTAATAATAATACTGGTTGGCTCGGTATTTGGAATAATACAACCATTACTCACTGCAAATAAGGTTAACATTGTTAAAGGAATGAGGGGGATGATGAAATGATACTCAAGAAATCTATCATTGTTCCTATAATAATCCTTTTAATTCTATTCACATCCACATTTGTATCACTTAATTCTATATTTGCCATGCCTCAGGAAATAATGGGCAAAAACGATATTTATGTTTTGACTTCATCTACTGATAAAAATCCCCTTAGAAGCAATTTAAATATAGATTTAGCGTATGCCTTGGAAAATACTTCTTACATAAACGCGGTTAGTCCTGAAATTTTTGTATTTACAACTATTCACAAGGAGCCTGTTACCCTACGAGGGGTTATATTTTCAAAATTTTTAAAAATTGAAAATGGAAGGTTGGTAAAGGGTAGTATGCCGAAAAATGATAACGATGCCATAGTGGGAGAAAGCTTGTTTTATTATATGCATTTGCATCTTGGGGAGAATCTCACAGTTAGAGGAGCATTTCAAGCTTCTTTAGCTATACTCCATATAGTTGGAGTGTTTAAAACCAATGATTCTACAGATGATGAAATCTTAATTGATTTATCTACTGCCCAAACGCTCGCTGGATTGAAAAAAGGTACAATTTCTATGATAAGGTTTAAGAGTAATGATGTAGAAAGGGCTCACGAATTGATGAACCCAAATTATCCTAAATTTAAGGTTACTCTAAATACCACTGGCCAGGTTTATTTTGATAATAAATTTAATGTTAGTGTTAAAATAGAAAATATTGGAGCCAATCCGGGCAATTGCATATTTCATTTAAGTTTTCAGAATATTACTATAAAAAGAAATCTCTATGTAACTAAGAATGTGAGTTTTAACATAACTCTCAAAGCAAATTATGTTGGCAACTCTGAGATAAAGGCATATGTCGAGAATGGTGTTTTAAATTATACCTATTCATATAAAATTTTAGTTGCTAATAGGCCTGTTATATTTCAAGGAAAAACTCTTACATATGTAGATACGCCTACATTATTCTCCTTTTACTCCATAAATAATTCTCCTATAAATGATGCTACTTTGAGAGTATCCAGTAAAGGTTATTATAAAGTTTATAATTTCAATTCTTCAATAACCCTTAAGTTTCCTAAAAGAGGGTTATATACAATATATTTTTATAAATATGGATATGAAAATAAAACGATAGCTGTTAAAGTTTTCAAAAAAGCGAATTTGATAAATCCCTCTGATATTTATCCCGAACCTGTGAAGGGTGTTATTTTCCTCAAAAAAAATGAAGATATAAAATTGAAATTTGAGAATAACGCTTCTCTTTATTATTCTATAGATAATGGGTTGATAAGAAGTTCAAATTCAACGATCTCTCTGCTTGGAAATTTGGGTGAAATGCATAGCATAGATATTTATGTGGTCGAAAATTGGACCATGGGAAATGCAACATATATTGTATACATATGCAAAAATTATTCTGTTAACATATCCTCCTATATAAGCAATGAATCTGGAGTATATTACAACGGAAATTTCACAATAAATGTATGGAGTGAAATTCCTCTTAAGAACATAACATTTTATATTAATGGACATAGGCATGATGTATATTTAGACCAGAATTTAGAAAAGGGAATACTTAATTATACATATAATATAACTGTAAATGTAAAATACAAAAATTTTGAAGTTGAAATTTACGCGAAGAACATTATGAATTTTTCAGCCCATAAAATAATAAAACCTAAGGTATTGTATTCCTCTGACGTAATAAAACCAGAAATTATAATTGGAAATAGAGCTTCTAGATTCAAGGATGAATTATCGAGGGATGAGAACTCATCCACAATCAAAATATGGAGTGGGCAGAGTTTTACGATAATCGCTTCTGATAATTTAGAAATGAAGAATCTCACTGTGTACATTTTTCAAAAGTATTTTAATGCTTCTTCTGATAATCCTGATGTGAAGAGCTTAAGTGTAACTATTCCAACTATGTTTAGAAATGGTACAGACATTTATTTTATGCCTCCTGGCATTTATCAGGGAGAGATTATAGCTATTGATTCATCTGGAAATGTAAATGAGACAGCTTTCTATGTGGATATAAATAATACAAATGAAAAAATGCCACCAATCATTTTAGGACCAAGGATTTTAATTTTTGGTTCTCCAACCAAATCATTCACATTTAGAATTTATGATAATGTTGGCTTGAGATATGTGGTCTTTTATGAGAATGATAGTATCATAAAGAATGTGTCTTGCTATGGTGATAATAATGTGACATTATCTCTTAACTATTCTGAAATCAATGATGGTCTTTATAACTTAACCGTTGTTGCTATGGATGTGAATAACAACTCTATGGAACTGAAAGGAAAGATATTAAAGAACTATACGGATAAAGAGCCTCCAACGATTCTTCCAGTACCCTCCTCGATTTTCAGTGGTGAATCTATAATAGTCCAGGCAGAGGATAATGTTTATATGAAAAAATTATCAGTTTACGCTTTTGGAAAATGGTTTAATGGTACGAGTAAGGTTGTTATACCTACAGAGTATATTGATGGAAAAAACAATACCGTGGAATATGTTCCTCCAGGGAGTTATATCTTAAAAATAGGTGCTCAAGATATTTTTGATAATGGTATATCTAAAATTGTACATATTGAGATTAATAATGCCCATGAGAATATACCTCCGGTAATATTTTTACCAAATGCAACAAAATGTAATGCCTCAGATATTTTGACTTTTAAAGCATATGATAATGTAAAAGTTGCCACTATGTGGATTGAGGTTGATAATCTTCCTGTAATTATTGTAAATGGAAATAATATAACTTGCAGGGCCGATACATTGGGGTATGGAATCATAAATGCAAAAATATTTGCAATGGATGTTAATGGAAATACTGCATCAGTACAATATAATTTATTGGTCAAGGATAATATTCCTCCAAGAATACTGAATAAAACTCTTAAAATTTGGGGAGGAAATACGACCAGCGTATTTTTATCTGACAATGTTGGAGTTTATAACGCCACCCTTGAAATTTTTGGAAAGAAATTTGAGAATATAGGCGATAGAATTAAAATTCCGACGATGTTTAGAAATGGTAATAATATAAGTTTTGTGCCACAGGGAACTTATGAGGGATTTGTGAGAGTAGAAGACCTTTCAGGCAATGTTAATAGTTCAGAAATCATATTGATCATAAATAATACAGGTGAAAAAAATCCACCAATTATAGTCGGAAATACCTATAATGTTTTAAGCAGGAATAATACTGTTATATTCAAGGCGTATGATAATGTGAAAACAGAAAAAATCTGGTGCGAAGAGAATGGCAAGATGATATATGGTGAGAGTGGAGGTATTCTAAATCTTTCAATATATTACTTCTCTCCTGGCCTTCATAATGTTACTATTTACGCCGAAGATATTAATGGAAACATAGCAAATATGAGCGCCGAAATAGAAGTTGTTGGGATTGCAGAGTATGAGATTAATGCAAGTCTTTATAAATCAAATATAACGGAGAATCAGAGAGGAATATTAAATATAATAATAAAGAATAGAGTGAATGAAGGGAACTGCACAGTAAGGATTTACATAGATGGAAATTTATATACCACAATAAACACATATCTTAACTCCTATGAAACAAAGAGTTTTACAATACAGTTACCATATATGAAAGAGGGCTCACATACAATAAAGGTAAACAATATAACTATGACTCTCAAAGTTACAAAGATACCAGTTGAGAAATTACCGATGGATTTACTTTTGAAGTACGATAAAAATTTAAAAGTAACCGGTGGAAAAGAGGTTATATATAAAGGATTTCAACTTTCGGAGGGAAATTTTCTCTTGATAATATATGCTCTCCTTACTATAGCGATAATACTAGTTTCCCTTGGCTTATATTCCTCTTTGCTTAAAGGTATCAAAAATGATACTATTGCCATCCTGAGAATGATAGGCGCTAGTAATAGACAGATTCTGGAGATAGCATCAAAAGAGATTTTAATATACTTGACACCTGCCATACTTGGAGGTATATTCTTTGGATTTATTTCGGTTTTGGCAATACAGCATTTCAATTTGATGAGGGCTTTTGGACACACACTAATAGTCATAGTTAATATGGATATGGTAATAGATAGTATTTTGGTTGGTATTGGATTTCTATTATTCTCAACATTTTTAATCTTTAGAAATATATTCCATTCTAAAATTATTTATCTGATGGGAAGTGAACGCTCAGAAAAAATTTCAACATTGGAGGAGGTTTTGAAATGAAAGGGAAATGGGTG
Organism: Aciduliprofundum boonei T469; assembly: GCF_000025665.1. Lineage (GTDB taxonomy): Archaea > Thermoplasmatota > Thermoplasmata > Thermoplasmatales > Aciduliprofundaceae > Aciduliprofundum > Aciduliprofundum boonei. Next base: position 1,426,906 of record NC_013926.1, on the reverse strand, counting down.
GCTTTGATTACACTTTATGCATTGTCCGTTGTAATAAGGATATATCCGGCCTTTATAACATCTATCCCATACAATGTTGATGCTTTAACAGATTCCAGGGCTTCACAGTTTATAGCAGATCATGGCAATTTAAAATTTCCATTTGGAGTAACATACAATAATCATCATACGCCTGTAACACCATTATTTAATGCTTTATCTGCTGCAATTTCTCAGCTCACAGGAATTAATGTTATGCATTTTCTACCGTTTTTGTTTCCCTTTATAACATCAATATCTGTAATTGGATGGTATATGGTTGCTAAAAAATTCACCAAAAGAGAAGATATTGCAATTGCAACAGCCTCATTTTTTGCTATTAGTGGTACCTATGTTCTCCAAACAGCTCTTGTATGGAAGGAAGCTGTTGGATTTGTGCTTATGCCATTTGCCATATACGCTTATCGAAAGAAAAATGCAATTAGCATATTCCTATTGTTCATTCTTCCTCTAACTCATCATTATGTGGCACTTCTTACATATATGATTATAACCCTAACGGAGTTATTGAACTTATATGAAAAGTACAAAGAACACTTGGAAATGAGCAAAGAGGATTATTTATGGCTTTCTGCCATATCTATTTTATGGGCCTATATGACACTTTATTATTCATTTAGACATTTTGATAGACTGAATCAGTTATCTCCATCCTCATCACTCTGGTTATTTTTATCCTTATTTTTCTTGTTTTTACTCGCCGGGATAAAAGTTATGAATATTACTTATAAGAAAATAAAAATATGGTATATCGCCGTTATATTTTCTATACCTTTCGCATTTTATATCTTTTATTTTTCCTTTCCAATATTCTCACATACAATGCTATTCAATCAAACAACTTTTGAATATACCATAGGATATGTAGTGCTTATCTCTCTAATCGCCGTAGGATTGTATATTTTGAGTACTACGAGTTATAAGGAAAGAAAGGCATTTTTAGCGATTCTTCTTGTCCCTCTTCAGATGATCTTGTTTTTCATCCTCCATGGCTTTGATCCGGGGACATATAATACAGTGAGTAGAACCTATGATTTTCTAGATCCTGCAACACATACATCCTTGGCTGTTGGAACATTTAAATTCAAAAAATATACTGTTGTTTTTTCCATAGTGTTTATTGTTCTCGCATCTACCACACCTATAGCGTATCATACCTCGGAAGCCTTTGGTGTTTCATATTTTATTTATCCTGACGAGCTTCATGGAGCAAAATGGATAAAAGAGCACTTTTCAAATAGGAGCATAGCAACAGATGATAAATTGGGACTTGTAGCAAAAAACGAATTTGATATAAATGCATCCAGAAATTTGCCATATCTATTGAAAAATGATTTAACTCCCAGCAGTAATATCTGGCTAATTGGATCTTATTGGAGCAAAGGTGCTCAAATGTGTCCTATGGCTCCAATTAAAGTAAATGTTACAAGGATTCTGGAGCAGAACTCTGTTGTTTTTTCTTCCGGTCGTACTTTTGTAGTTCTGAATAGTACTTCATAAAAATTTCAGGGTAGCGAAGGAGCATAAATATGATGAGAATGACGAGTAATGGGTAGTAGTATATGGTTACTCTGATACCTTCAACATTAACTGAGAAAACTCCTCTGTTGAGGAGATAATAAGTCCAGAAGATTATCATTCCTAAGGCAATTCCCCCAAAAATCATTTTGTACTTTGGATTCTCGTAGTATTCTTCTAAAAATCTAAAAGAGATATATATGAGTCCAGTTATTATTATTGGAATGCCATACTCTCTCAAACTAACGCCTAAGTATGAGAAATACTCATTAAAATACTTCACAAAGAGTATTGGAAGGAGAATGATAAGAAAGAACCTTCCAGTTGCATTTAAAATTGGTTTGAGCTTCATAAGTTTATCACCTCTTTGTAAGATATTCCTGTGTTTTCATCGTAGAAGATTATCTCTATTTTATCGACTGGCTGTGTAACTGTGATTTTCTCATATTTTTCAACATGCTCTCCAGGAGCCACATACATGTATGTGTATTCCTTCTTAACCTCTGTGTTGTGATAGTAATATATTTTGTCAATATCCAAGGATAGTGAGTAATTGGCAGCGTTTGTAAAAGAATAGTAAATTGTGCGATTTTCTAAGATCTTATAGGTTAAATTCTCTAATGGTGCGCCCCAATGATAACTATATCTGAATGGAACTTTAAAACCAAATATTGTTATGTTTCCAATCATTTGGAGCGGAATGGAGTGAGTGAGCATATATCGAGAATCCTCTGAGTTAACCTCCATTTTGATGTTACCTTTGTAATCCTCTCCCAAAGGTATATTACTTGTAAAGCTACCGTAAGTTTTTCCGTTATTCTCTATTTTTCCGTCTATCTTAGCATTCCCTGTTAGATAGCTTGCTGTTTTTATGTGATAAGGTATATCAAATGAAAGATTGTTGGAACTCATTTTAACATTGTTTGGAGGATAAATTGATGCACTTTCTATAGGCGGGGTCCACTGGAATGTGTGATTTAAATTTATAGATATATTAACAAGATTTAGCATGTACCCTAAAGATATCGTTATATTTGCATCTAAAATATCCTTGTTATAGAAATGATATAAGTTTGGATACTCTTTTTTGTATAACTCTTGAAAGTTAATGGCTATGGGTACATCGAATGTATCAATGCTATTTGTAGATATATTTCCAATTAAATCTTCTCCAGTTATGAGCTCTGTTGTCTTGTTTCTTATCTCATAGTGGACAGATATATCACTTATATTGTAGAATCCATAATTTTTAATGGTCACAGGAACATTTATTATCAATTTTGAACCTTCAAATTCAAAAAATGGCTTGCCAACATTAACGACTTGAACATCCTCAACTAGAAATGAGTATAGGGCTAGAATTATGAGAATAATAACTGCAATTTTAGCTATCGTCAAAAGGGCAGAATAAATCTTAGCTGCAGTTTTCAGTTTGTGTGCCATAATAGAGAAAAGAAGGGATGTTTTAATAATTTTGCGGAGTGAGACGCTCGATAGATAATGTGCCTGCGGTCTGTCGCAAACTTAGGAGGTGATCCATCCGCAGGTTCCCCTACGGATACCTTGTTACGACTTAACCCTCCTCGCTGACCCCAGGTTCGACCCTGCCCATAGAACAGGGCCTCACCTAGAGCCAACTCGGATGGTTTGACGGGCGGTGTGTGCAAAGAGCAGGGGCGCATTCACCGCGGGATGTTGACCCGCGATTACTACGGAATCCAGCTTCACGAGGGCGAGTTACAGCCCTCGATCTGAACTACGGACGGGTTTCAGGATTAGCTCCCCCTTTCGGGGTCGCAACCCATTGTCCCGCCCTTTGTAGCGCGCGTGTAGCCCGGGGGATTCGGGGCGTACTGACCTACCGTTGACCCCACCTTCCTCCAGCTTAGCGCTGGCGGTCTCCCCAGTGTGCTCTGCCCCCGGAGGGACAGGTGGCAACTGGGGACGGGGGTCTCGCTCGTTATCACACTTAAGTGAACGCCCTACGGTACGAGCTGACGATGGCCATGCACCACCTCTCCGGCTCTTATTCGGGCAAGGTCGTCAGCCTGGCCCACATGTGCCGGTCGCCCCCGGTGAGTTTTCCGGCGTTGAATCCAATTAAACCGCACGCTCCTCCCGTTGCAGTGCTCTCCCGCCAATTCCTTTAAGTTTCAGCCTTGCGGCCGTACTCCCCAAGCGGCCCGCTTAACACCTTCGCTCCGGCACTGCCGGCCCCCGAGAGACCGACAACACCAAGCGGGCAGCGTTTACAGCCAGGACTACCCGGGTATCTAATCCGGTTTGCTCCCCTGGCCTTCGTCCCTCACCGTCGGAGCCGTTCAAGCCGGACGCTTTCGCCACAGGTGGTCCCCCCGGGATTACAGGATTTTACCCCTACCCCGGGAGTACCTCCGGCCTCTCCCGGTCCCAAGACCCGCAGTCTCCCCGGAATTCCTGATGTTGAGCACCAGGATTTACCCAGGGATTTGCGGGTCCGGCTACGGACGCTTTAGGCTCAATAATAGTGGCCACCACTCGAGCTGCGGGTATTACCGCGGCGGCTGGCACCCGTCTTGCCCAGCCCTTATTCCCGGAGCTTTTTAGACTCCGGAAAAGCCCTCCCAAAAGGAAGGGCACTCGGGCTCCCCTCGTCGCGCTTTCGCGCATTGCGAAGGTTTCGCGCCTGCTGCGCCCCGTAGGGCCTGGACTCGTGTCTCAGAGTCCATCTCCGGGCTACCCCTCTCAGGGCCCGTACCCGTCGCAGGCTTGGTGGTCCTTTACACCACCAACTACCTGATAGGCCGCAGACCCATCCTCGGGCGCCGGAGCTTTCAGGGAAAGGACCTTCCAGTACCTTTCCCCTATGGGGTATTAGCCTCAGTTTCCCGAGGTTATCCCCCACCCGAGGGTAGGTTGTCCACGTGTTACTGAGCCGTCCGCCGGTGCCCCCGAAGGAGCCCCTAAACTCGCATGGCTTAGTCGGAGCCCGATAGCAGTGGCCTCCGGCAGGATCAACCGGAGTTGATCCGCCTAACACTTGGAGAGTATCGGCGACAGACCGCAGTCTGCACACCTATCGAGCGTCGGATTTGAGAGCTCCATCCCATAGGGGAAGTTTTTCTCAAATCCCCACAATTATGTACAGCCATGGAACCCAGAGGCTCATTTTATCGCATCTGGCGCCTTTTGGCTGTACTGCAAAGCCCTTAATGAGCAACCAATATATATCCCTTTCGCTCTACTTCATGAGCATTGGATAATTGCCCCTATGAGTATGTTATATATGAAACTTTTTACCTATTCTCGATTTTTCTTTTTAACTCATTTAGTTTATTAAGTGCCTCCAAGGGAGTGAGATTCATTATGTCCATTCTTTTTATTTCATCCAGAATATCAGAACAATTCTCCTCCCCAAATAGCATCGTTTGAATTATCTTCTTTCCTCTTCTAACCTCTATTACTTTTTCCTCTTCTATCAGATTCAATATTTCCTTTGCCCTTTTAACAACCTTTTCTGGAACTCCTGCAAGCTTTGCAACTTCAATTCCATAGCTCTTGCTCATCCCACCGGGCATAACTTTCCTTACAAAAATTAAACCATCTTGAGTTTCTTTTACAGCAATATGATAGTTTCTCACATTGTCTAAAACATTCTCCAGGTCTATAAGATGGTGATAATGAGTGGCAAAAATAGTTCTAGCTCTTATGGAATTATGAATATGCTCCGTTATGCTCCAAGCGATGGCTAAACCATCGTAGGTGCTTGTTCCTCTCCCAATCTCATCAAGAAGTATTAGGGATCTCTCTGTGGCTGTATTGAGGATGTTTGCAAGTTCAACCATTTCCATCATAAATGTTGATCTTCCTCGGGTAATATCATCGCTAGCACCTACACGGGTATATATGCGATCAACAATTCCTATTTTGGCATAATCTGCCGGTACAAATGAGCCCATTTGAGCTAATATCACTATCAAGGCCACTTGTCTCATATATGTACTCTTGCCTGCCATATTTGGTCCTGTAAGGATTATAAACCTAGCATCTGAGTTAATATGGGTATCGTTGGGAACAAAATCCGTGTACAATTCTACTACCGGGTGCCTACCATTTCTGATTTCTATGTCCATACTTTCATCCACTTCAGGCCTTGTGTAGTTCATCTCAAGTGCAACTCTTGCAAGGGAGGAAATGACATCAATTATGGCTATACTCTTAGCAGTTCTCTCTATTACATCTATCATCTCTCCAAGCTTCTTTAGAATATCCCTGTAAATTTTGTTTTCAATTTCGTAAATCCTATCCTTTGCACTTAAAATTTTGTACTCTAATTCTTTAAGCTCGTCGGTAACGAATCTCTCCGAATTTTTTAAAGTTTGCTTTCTTCTGTAATGCTTAGGTACTTTGGAGAGATTTGATTTGCTAACTTCTATGTAATAACCCATAACATCATTGTATCCTATTTTCAAATTTTTTATTCCTGTGTTCCTTCTTTCTCTCTCTTCCATCTTTCCAATCAACAATTTTGCATTTGAAGCAATACGCTTTATCTCATCCAATTCTTCGTTATACCCCTCTTTTATTACTCCTTCACCCACAGGATAGTCCCCATTTATTGCATTTTCAATTAATTCAATTATGCCCTCTATACCATAAATTTTTGAGGCTGAATTTTTTAGGATTTTGGATTCGAAATTAATCCTTAATTTATCGGCTTGTTTTAAACTCTCTTTCAAAGAGATTAGATCTCTGGGGGCTGCTCTACCCAAAGATACTCTAGTTTTTATTCTTTCAATATCTTTAATTCTTGATAGGATTGTACGAATGGAATCTTGAAGAAGCTGCTTATTGGCGAGCTCTTCTACGGCATCCAATCTATCGTTTATTTCATCTATATCTTTCAATGGTCTTTGCATCCATCTTTTTAGTAATCTTGCACCCATGGGTGTTTCACATTTATTCATTGTGTGATAAAGAGTGTATTTATCCTCTCCCAGTACATTATGAAAAATTTCTAAATTTTTAAGAGTTGTGGAATCTAAAATAAGATATTTATCTTTAAAATAACCCTGTAGAGATGTTATATTTTTTAAATCGTTCATCGTATTCTCTTTGGCATATTTCAGAGCAGATGCTGCAGCCCTCAGACCATATTCTCCTATTCCGAAACCACTTAATTCAGCCACTTTAAAATGCTCTTTTAAGATTTTCTCATAATCATTGTAATATTCTTCTGCCAATATTTTAATTTGAAAATCCAAATTTAATTTCGAATTGGATAGTATTTCGGAGGGTTGAAGACGCAGAATTTCTGCATTTAATCCATAAAAATCTAACTCTCCAGCAAAGAACTCTCCTGTGGAGATGTCTAATGCAGCAAATCCATAAATCTCCTTATGCTTATAAATTGAAAAAAGAAAATTGTTATCCTCCGTTAGCAAAGTATCTTCAATCAATGTACCAGGAGTGACTACCCGCACTACATCTCTCCTAACCAGTCCTCTCGCCTTTGCTGGATCTTCCAGTTGCTCACATATTGCAACCTTGTAGCCCTTTTTAACTAGACGAGACAAATATGCATCAAGAGCATGATATGGTATACCAGCCATAGGCACAGGCTCATCCTTGCTTCTCCTCGTTAGCACTATGTTCAATTCTTTTGAAACTAGTTTTGCATCATCTTCAAATGTTTCGTAGAAATCTCCCACACGAAAAAATAATATTGTATCTTTGTACTTCGCCTTTATTCTATGATATTGCCTCATGAGAGGAGTAGCCATTTATCGTTGCTATTGAATTTTGATATTAAACCCTTTCCCTTAAAATGGTAAGTTGCAATTCTGTAGAAAGATGAAATATAGGAACCTCAACCGAGTTCCTTTACCTCCTGCAACCATTTTAAAAATTTTCTTTTGGGATGAAGCACTTTTCTTGTTAAGAAAAGGGCTCTAAGAAAGGGGCTTAGTGGGGCCGCCGAGATTTGAACTCGGGTCGCCACCGCCCCAGGGTGGTAGGATGCCAAGCTACCCTACGGCCCCATGCTTTCGGCATCCTCAGTCAAAAGCCATGGTATCGTCTATTAGATTAACATGGCTCAGAATCATTCTGCGGCAGCAGTATCTCTTCACACCAATCTCATCGAATATTCTTTGTATCTCCTCTGGTGTAGGCTCTCTATTCTCGGTTTCTCTTATCAAATTCACCTTGTTCACGAAGGCAATATAGTCGGAAGCGATTACACGACCGCAGGAGAAGCACCTTACAGGGATTATCAATTTGATCACCTGTAAGATTTCTGCCTTCTCTTTCTTGCACCGCGACCTAAAGGCAACTTGGGTAATTTGCGGCGCACATCATTAACCAACAGGGTTCTATCATAACTCTTGTAAATCTTTTCAACCTCTGGGTCATTGAAGTATTTCATCAAAGCCCTTGCAACAGCAGTGCGGGATGCCTCAGCTTGACCCATTACTCCTCCTCCTTTAACTTTAACCTCCACATCTACTTTGTTTGCCTTCTCACCAATTAGAGCAAGGGGCTCCATAACAGTTAATCGGGCCAATTCTGGCTGATATATTTCTAAAGGAACATGATTAATGCGAATCCTACCTTTTCCCTCTTTAACCACCGCACGGGCGATGGCGGTCTTCCTCTTACCACTTGCAATAGCAACTTTCATCATATCACCTCAATTTAGCACCCAACTGTATCGATAAATCCTTAAGAGTAATAAAGCCTTCAAGTTTATTATTCTTTGCATCTTCTACAATTTCAAATTTTTTGCCTTGATACTCCTTGGGTATGCCCATATACACCTTCAATCTATTATACGCTTTCTTCCCATGGGACTTTTTCATGGGCAGCATACCTCTTATCGTTCTGCGAAGTATCCTATCGGGCATAGTGGGATAATATGGACCTTTACGCACACTTCCTATATTTCTTCTCTCTTGATATCTTTCAATTATTGAGTATTTATTTCCGACTATCACTGCCTTCTCTGCATTTACTATTGTTATCTCCTCTCCATTGAGCAGACGCTTTGCTACTATGCTTGCGAGCCTTCCAAGAACCGCATTATCAGCATCAATTATAGCCATGCTATCACCCCATTATTCTCACATTGGAGCCTTTAGGATTCTTTCTCATAAGCTCCTTTATTGTCATGGTCTTTCCACCCGCCTTCTCAATTTTTTCCTTAGCGCTATTAGAGAATTTCCAAGCAGCTACTGTGACCCTCTTTGTTAAAACACCAGAGCCAAGAACTTTGCCTGGCACAAGAATCACATCTCCTTCATTTGCATATCTCTCTATCCTGCTTACATTTACCTCTGGCCAGACACGCAAAGGTCTCTCAAGACGCTCTGCAATGTCTCGCCAGATAGGCGCGTTCTTCTTTTTCGCTTGTATCCTTAGCTCCGTGAGGAGCTTTATCAGTTCAGGATTGTTTTTCGCCATATCTGACTCCTCCGACATTGCAATTTAAGTCGCCATGCCCATACCCTTTATAAATTTTTCTTAATGATATGCGAGTGAATTCCTTTAGATGTGGATTTAAAAATTAGAGTTTTTAGATCTAGGATATACAACTGCAATGATTAAAATTATGATGACGAGGATTACCCATGGTGAATCCATACTGAACTCGGGCACGGCACCGTTTTGCTGTAGTATAATGTCCAGTGCTTCTTCTTGCAATTTGTACCAGGTCAAGTTTGATATATCAAAAAATTTTGTATCTGCGTTAACATCGTAGGGGAGATTAGCGCCAGCATATGCGGAGACCATTGCTTTTGTGAAATTGATCTCGAGGGACATATTACATTCTGCATCTGTGCCTCCGTTAGGGTAGCAATTTGACCGCCATGCACCTTGCCATGTGGGTATCCCCGTCTCTTTTGTCCAGCTCAATGCGGTCGAGAGTGTTTGATTAATATAAGATTTACTATATACACAATCCGTACCAGATTCAGAGGGACCCCCTGCATATATGTGCCACTCTGCCAGAATATAACCATTGTTGGTAACATTTAGATCTTGGAGATAGTCAGGCTTGGATCCTCCGGCTGGGGTCACAAATACTATTCTATATGGGTCCTCTTGGCGGAGATAATGAATGATTTCATAGTAGACCTTGTTAAGCACATCTGGGTAATTCTTAATCTCATGACTTGATTCTATCAGTAAATCGTAGGAGAGATTATAAGAATATCCTTTGAAATGATCTATCACTGTTTCCCACCATTTCACAAAGTGTTGTTGCACGCTGATATTTGTAGGGTAATCTCTCAAATCATCTGCAACATTGGTTATGATGGGATACAATCCTGCATCTAAACAATCATTCACAATATCTGTAAGTTGCTCCATAGCAGTCTGATTGGTGGTGAGGTCTTGATTAACTCTTATGCGAACATTAGAGAAACCTCTCTCCTTAAAATAAGAGGGTACATGGACTCCTTGTTCACGCCATTGGAAATATTGCGTGTTCACCTTCTTAAAGGTCATCCAGTCAACATTTATTCCTATCCCCATCAATTTCTGGTATTCTGTAGCATTTATCGGCTCTGTGCCATTTAGACTCTCAATCCGAGCATTTGAGAAAACGGAATGAGATGAATAAACTCCAAACATGCTAATATCAACCACCAAGAGCAGTACTAGTATTATCCACACTCCATGATGATTTATCGTCAATATCACCTTACTCAGGGTAATTAATATGCATTGATCATATTAATCTTTTGCAAGTTACTTGTGCTCCCTAAAAACAGCTTCTATCTCCGTTCTCACTATTTTATTTTTCTGTAGAGTTGCTATATACCCTGAATCTAATAATAATTTCCTACTAATTTTGAAATTGGAGCGTTTATTTTTCAGTGTTCTTTAATATATTGCACAATTATGTTCCGAAAAGTTTTTATAAACCCATATCTTACAACTTTGAGAGGGGAAGTCGATGAATAATAAGGGATTGATAATAGGAGTGGTGATTGTTGTAATTGCCATTCTGATAGGAGCGGGGGCATGGTATGCTCTACAGCAAAACCCGAACAATGGAGGAGGTGGTGGGGAGAAAGTATCCATCACCATTTATACAGGGGGAACAAGCGGGGTTTATTTCCCACTAGGATCTAAATATGCGGAATTGTTGAATAAATATTCGAATGATATAGATGCAAAAGCAGTTACAAGTGGGGCTAGCGTTTCTAACGCTAAAGCTATCGGAGATGGAAACGCCCAAGCAGCTTTGATACAGAACGATGTGGCTTATTATGCCTACAATGGAAAGTATATGTTTCAGAATAATCCTGTGAAGGATATTCGTGGAGTAGCAGCATTGTATCCAGAGACCGTGCAGTTTGTTGTATTGGCAAATAGCGGAATACACACCTTGAACGATTTGCAGGGTAAGAAAGTGGCGATAGGCGCAACAGGAAGCGGAACTGCAGTGGCAGCTGAGCAGATATTGAGGGCTGTAGGCGTTTGGGATAGCATACAGAAGGTAAATCAGAAGTTCAGCGAAGCGGCGCAGAGTTTGAAGCTTGGTCAGGTAGATGCAGCAGTTATAGTGTCTGGAGCACCCACACCGGCCGTGAATCAGATAGCTGTGCAGACACCTGTTAGAGTTCTACCTGTGCCTGATGATGTGTTGAACAAGCTTCATACCGAAGGATACATATTCTATGTGAGACAGAATCTACCAAAGAGCACCTATAATGGAATGAATCAGGATACACCTACGGTTGCAGTTAAAGCTATGCTTGTTGTTAGTTCAAAGCTTCCTGATAATATAGTCTATGAGATGACAAAGATTCTATTTGATCATGTGAATGAGCTTAGATCTGTGCACGAGAAAGCAAAATACATAAGCAAGGCAACAGCTCTTGATGGTATGAGCATACCTCTTCATCCAGGAGCTAAGAAATATTACAGCGAGTCAAGGATGTCCATAACTATCTATACTGGAGGAACAAGCGGAGTTTATTTCCCACTTGGTTCGAAGTATGCAGAACTCTTGAATAAGTACAGCACTACCGTGACAGCAAAAGCAGTTACAAGCGGGGCTAGCGTTTCTAACGCTAAAGCTATCGGAGATGGAAACGCCCAAGCAGCTTTGATACAGAACGATGTGGCTTATTATGCCTACAAAGGTCTGTATATGTTCAAAGACCATCCAGTAAGCAACATTCGTGGAGTAGCAGCATTGTATCCAGAGACTGTGCAATTTGTTGTATTGGCAAATAGCGGGATACACACCTTGAACGATTTGCAGGGTAAGAAAGTGGCGATAGGCGCAACAGGAAGCGGAACAGCGGTAGCAGCTGAGCAGATATTGAAGGCTGTAGGTGTTTGGGATAGCATACAGAAGGTAAATATGAAGTTCAGCGAAGCAGCGCAGAGTTTGAAGCTTGGTCAGGTAGATGCAGCAGTTATAGTGTCTGGAGCACCCACACCGGCCGTGAATCAGATAGCTGTGCAGACACCTGTTAGAGTTCTGCCAGTGCCTGATGATGTGTTGAACAAACTTCATACCGAAGGATACATATTCTATGTTAGACAGAATCTGTCCAAGGGCACCTATAATGGAATGAATCAGGATACACCTACGGTTGCAGTTAAAGCTATGCTTGTTGTGAGTGCCAGCTTGCCAGATTATGTTGTCTATGACATGGTCAGAGTTTTATATGCCCATGTGAACGAACTTAGAGCGGTGCACGAGAAGGCTAAGTACATAAGTTTGGAGACAGCTCTTGAGGGAATGAGTATACCACTCCACAAGGGAGCTAAGGACTATTACGAGCATAATGGTATAATTGTGCCGAGCTCTCTTGGAGTGATTGTTCCACCTATGGATTATTCAACACAAGGTTTGATCGCCGTGCCACAGTCTTTCAGACAGGTAATAGGGTGATTAACCTTGAAAAAACTTTTTTATTTTTTTATTATTTTGATTCCTATTCTTGCTTTATCAATTTCATTTTATCCAACTGATGCTTTAGTAGTTGACGATGGACACACCTCCCACACTTTCAGGATAGGTGATGGCTTTAACATCACCATTTATTATATTCACAGTGTAGAGAGGAGCCCAATTTATGAGGTTTTATGGGTAAACAGCACCGGAATTTATGCTATACAGATGAGATGGAAAGATTTTGGTGCAGGTTTGCCTGAGGACATTCAGTACATAGATGCTGATGGATTTTATGTGAAAAATATAGACATCTATTTAGGAATGAACTTGAGTTTCTGGTTTATACCTATAAATCAGGCTCATATATGGGTAAATGGAGTTCTCGTATTCACTCCGCATACCCCTACTTTAGTAAATTTCACCGTGGAAAAAACCATGATTGTATCTACCCTTTAATGGAGGTATGAAAAATGGATGAATCCGTCGAAGAAATTGAAGGAATAGAAGAAATAGAGGAAGAAGCGCATGAAGAAGAGAAAAAAGCAGAAGTTGTTATAGAAAGAACAAGAACACTTAGACCCATACTGGAGTTGATAATTAAGGTTGCAGCCATACTCATAGGTACCTACGAAATACTGTTTATCTTCAATTTCAACTATACACTCTATGACTTCTTTGCCAAGATGGGAATTGAAATTAGCTTCCTGAAGGTAACTTTTCAAACAAAGCAGAGTGAGGCCTTCATTCTTGCTATGATACTGCTCATAACCTTCTTGCTATACCCTGTAAGAAAGAAATCCAAGAACTTCAACAAAGTGCCCATATACGATTACATACTTGCGATTTTATCTCTAGCTGCTACATTCTATTTGTTCTTCGTATACCCAAGATACGCGGAATTTGCAGATGTTTATATGATTGATGTTGTGTTTGGATTACTTGCAATAGCTTTGGTTCTTGAAGCAACTAGGAGAACTATGGGCTGGGTACTTCCTGTGGTCGTTCTATTTTTCCTTGCATATGGTTTTTATCTCATAAATTTCAACTTGATAAGGTTCGTGCAACAACTGTACTTTGATGAGGGCATATTCGGCATACCATTCTTCGTTATGACGATCTATGTATTTGCGTTCATATTCTTTGGAGCGTTCTTGCTCAAAATTGGGGTAAGTGATTACATCACCGAGTTCATGATAACAATTTTTGGAAAGAGACCTGGCGGTCCTGCAAAATCTGCTGTTATATCCAGTGCTTTGATGGGTACAGTGAGTGGCTCAAGTGTTGCCAATGTTCTTACAACTGGTACCTTCACCATACCCTTGATGAAAAAGGCAGGATATCCCAAAGAGATTGCTGGTGCAGTTGAGCCCGTATCTTCCACAGGAGGTCAGCTTATGCCTCCCATAATGGGTGCGGCAGCTTTCATCATGGCAGAGTTCTTGGGATTGCCATATAATCTCATCATAATTGCTGCAGTTATTCCAGCTCTTGTGTACTATGCAGGTGTGTACATATTCATTGATTTGGAAACAAAGAGGCTTGGACTTAAAGGACTGAGCAATATAAGTTTTGAAAATCTGAAATATTTCATCAGGAAATCGTATATTCTGTTACCGATTCTGGTCATCACAGTAGCGTTGGTGTGGGGCATACCACCACACATCTCTGCCATATCGTCATTAGGAGTAGCAATATGGGTTGCATGGGTATCTAAGGATGAAATTGAAGGAAACGAGTTCTTGTATGTGGGAGTAGTTCTTTTAACAACATTGCTAATGTTTGCTCCTATGGCTTATGCACATTTAACTGCATATGTGCTTTTAATAATCTCGGCAATTCTAATAGCTATGGCATTTAAGTCCTATCTTATAAAGATGAACGAGAAGCTTTACATTACATTATCCTTTGTGCTCTTAGTTGCAGCTGTAAAATATGTGGGCATGACAAATGAGCAATTGCTTCTTATGAGTGGTGTATTTGGAATAGTGTTCTCTCTTATAGTGGGATACATTTCAAAAAGCCCTGAAGGTAGAAAAATGTATTCTGCCACTTATGAATCCATGATTGATGCTGGAAAAACAAGCACAACTGTGATGCTTGCAGCTGCAAGTGCTGGTTTAATACAGGGAGTTTTAACGATGACTGGGTTAATTACTTCCATCGGATACACTCTCATTGGTTTGACAGGAGGTAATCTCTTCTTGCTTCTAATACTTGCCATGATATTCAGCTTAATACTGGGTATGGGAGTACCAACAACTGCGAATTATATCATTACATCTCTTGTAGCCGCACCGGCAATTTTCCAAGTTGTCAGTAATGTTCATCCATACAATATGATGGTTCCGGGATTCACAACCCCAATTGCACTTTTAGCGGCGCACTTCTTCGTATTCTACTTTGGTATTCTAGCCGACGTGACCCCACCTGTTGCTTTGGCATCCTATGCAGGCTCGACTCTTGCGGGTAGTGATTTCTGGAAAACTTCAAAAAATGCAGTTAAATACGCTCTAGCAGGGTATATAGGACCATTTATCTACTTTATGCATCCAGAGATGTTCTTGATAACTGTAAGCCCATGGACTGTTACTGCAGTTCTCTCTGTAACTTATTCTCTTCTAGCGACAATCCTGGTAATGTATTCTATGGCAATTGGCTTGATAGGATGGTTCAAGGGTAAGATAAGATGGGAGATTAGAATTGCCCTAATTGTACTTGGACTAGCAGGTGTAACATTGAACTACTTTGTTATAGGCGCATTGCTTGCAATAGTGGTAATTCTCTGGCTCTATGGAAGTAAACTTAGACCTAAAAAGAAAGAAGAGGCACAGCCCTCCTAATTTTTCTACTTTTTTGAAAACGCAAATATTTATTTAAGAATTCACATTAAGCCCTATGGATTTTGCAGCTATAGAGCGTAAATGGCAGAGAAAATGGCAGAATGACAAGATCTTTGAGCCGAAAGTTGAGAATAAGAAGAAATTTTTCATAACCGTGCCCTATCCTTACATGTCTGGCTCTTTGCACATTGGGCATGGTAGAACATTCACAATGGGTGATATAATAGCCCGTTTTAAGAGATTGCAAGGCTACAATGTCTTATTTCCCATGGCTTTTCATGTCACCGGCACTCCTGTTCTTGCAATAGCAGATGCCATAAAAGCGGGGGATGAAAAAGTCATAAATCTATACAAGGAATATGTGCGAATCTACGAGGATGATGAGGATAGAGTGGAAGAAATTGTAAGTTCTTTTGTGGAGCCAGAGAATATAGCAAGGTATTTCGCAGAAAAGACCCAGCAGGATTTTATCGGGATGGGCTATAGCATTGACTGGCGCAGAAAATTTCATACTGCAGAGCCAATTTACAATAAATTTGTAGAATGGCAGTTCAAGAAATTGTACGATAAGGGAGTAATAAAAAAGGGAAAATACCCGATAACATATAGCATAGAGGATGGCAATCCTGTAGGTGAGGATGATATAGAGGATGGTGATACAAATAAAGTATCTATAATGGAATTCACAGCCATAAAATTTCAGTTTGAGGATGGTTATTTAGTTGCAGCTACTTTGAGGCCTGAGACCATATTCGGTGTAACAAATCTGTGGTTAAATCCAAATTCCACATATTGCAAAGTTAAAGTTGGGGATGAGATTTGGTATATTTCAAAGGAAGCTTCAGAGAAGTTGAAATATCAAAAGGAGGATGTTGTAGTTGAAGAATGCTTCACAGGTGAGAGATTTATAGGAAAGTATGTGAGAGAGCCTGTGGGAGGAAGAAAAATTCCAGTTTTACCAGCAGAATTTGTTGATCCAGATAATGCAACAGGGGTAGTTTATTCTGTGCCTGCCCATGCACCCTACGATTACCAGGCACTTGTGGATTTGCAGAAAAATGAAGGATATCTTGGGAGATTTGGATTGAGCAAAAAAGATGTGGAGATCGAGCCCATAAAAATAATTGATATTCAAGGTTATATACTCCCTGCTAAGGATATCTGTGAGAGAATGAGAATAAAAGATCAGAATGACTCAAGATTAGAAGAGGCAACTCAGATAATTTACAAGGACGAATTCTATTCAGGAGTTTTGAACGAGAGATGTAAGCAGTTTGCAGGTATAAAAATAAACGAGATAAAAGATGAGGTGAAGAATTGGCTTAAAGGTTTGGGTAAAGCGGATGTTTTCTATGAGACATCCCGTAAAGCTGTTACTAGAAATGGGCATAAGGTTATAGTTGCGGTTTTGCAAGAGCAGTGGTTTATAGATTACACACCATCTTGGTGGAAAGAGCTTGGACATAAGCTTGTGGATAATATGCTTTTCTATCCTACAAAATACAAGGGAATAATGCATGGCATAATTGACTGGCTGGAAAAAAGACCCTGCGCGAGGAAGAGAGGCCTTGGCACGAGATTTCCTTGGAATAAAGAGTGGATCATTGAGAGCTTGAGTGATTCCACAATTTATATGGCAATGTACACTATAGCACACATAATTAGGAGAGAGAATATAAAGGCAGAGCAGTTGAAAGAAGAGTTTTTTGACTATGTATTTCTTGGGAAAGGCAATGTCTCAGATGTTGCAAAGTTAACAGGAATAAGAGAGGATGTAATTGAAGAGATGCATAGTGAGTTTTCTTACTGGTATCCAAACGATGAGCGGCACACAGCACCACCGCATCTAAGCAATCATCTTGCCTTTTTCATTATGCACCATGCTGCCATATTTCCAGAAGAAAATTGGCCTAAATCTATAACTCTCAACGGCCTGATGATTCGTGAAGGTGCTAAAATATCCAAGAGCAAGGGAAATGTTATACCATTGGCTCATGTAGCAGATAAATACGGAGTGGATTTGTTCCGTCTTTACTGCGCTGTAAATGCCGATTTAGATAGTGTTGTTGACTGGAGAGAGAGCGAAATTGCATCCTTGCGCAGGAGATTTGTGCAGTTTGTGAATATTTTAGAAGAAAGCGTTGAAGCAGTGCCTTTGAAAGAGTATGACTGGTACGATAAATGGCTCCTTTCAAAATTTTACAGAAGATTGAAAGAAAGTGTTGCCCTATTTGATAGTTTCAGAATAAGGGATGCTATGATCAACATGCTCTTTCATTTTATGAACGATGTAAAAGAGTACGAAAAATTCGTTGGCGCAGAGAGAAGGAAGAGAATAATAAGAAATATAATGGACGAATGGCTTTTAATTCTCTCTCCTGTAATACCCCACATATGCGAAGAGTATTGGCATAAGATAGGCCATAGTACCTACATATCCCTAGAGAATTTACCCAAGATAATGGAAGAATATATTAACGAGGAGATTGAAGCGGAGAAGGACTATCTTGATTCCGTGATATCCGATATTGAAGAGATAATAAAGATTGCAAGAATTAAGCCGCATAAAATTTACATATACACTGCAGAGCCATGGAAATGGGATGTTTTCCGTGCCATAAAAGATGTATCGCCGAAGGAAGCGATAAAGGAAGCGATGAAAATTAGAAAGGATAAGACTACAGTTGATTTCGTAAAGAGATTGTTAAAGGAGAAAATTAAATTCGTGGAGATTGATGAAAGTGCTTTGTTAGAAAGAGAAAAATCAGAGATAGAGAGAATCCTTGGAGCATCAGTGATAATAGATTCCGCTTATGATCCAAAGAATAAGAGAAGATTTGCATTACCGTTGAAGCCTGCTATATACATTGAGTAAAGGGCAGGTCGGGATTCGAACCCGAGTAAACGGGATCTGCAGTCCCGCGCATAACCTCTCTGCCACCTGCCCGCAACCTTGCATAGAGTTCTTGTTTATTATATTTTCTCCCTCTTATAAACTTCTTTTCCATTCACATAAGTGGCAACTATGTTTCTATCGTCTCCGAGGTAGATAAGTGAGGATAGCAATTCTCTCGTGCTCAAATCATCAAAATTCTCCAGAGATACAACTATAAAGTCCGCTGATTTATCCGGCTCTAAAGAGCCAGTGATTTTGTCAAAGCCCAAACTCTTTGCTCCTCCAAGGGTGAGGTAATAAAAAGCTTCTTCGGGAGAGATGGAATTTGAGTAAGATGCATCTCTAGCAACTTCAAACATTGAGAAATATGGACCTGCTGCAATATCTGAGCCAAACCCTATCCGCAGTTTAAATCTCTTCATAGAATCTATGCTCATAATTCCACTGTGCAGGAAGAAGTTTGAGGAGGGACAATGGGCTATGCTGCTATTCTCATTTTTTATTATTTTCAATTCTTCCTCGCTCAAATGCACCCCGTGAGCAAGTATTGTTTTTGGCCCTAGTAATCCAGCATGCTGATACACTTCCGCATAATTTTTAAAATCCGGATTTAATTTCAGCACTTCTTCTATTTCCCTTTCCTGCTCTGAGATGTGGGTTTGTACGAATAGCTCTTTCTCTCTAGATATCTTTGCTAAGTTTTTCATAAGCTTCATACTGCAAGATACTGCAAATCTCGGAGTTACTGCGTAATAGAGCAACTCATTGTAGCCATGCCATTTATTTACTAGTTCTCTTGTATCTTTTTCTGCCTTTTCCACACTGATTTTTAATTCATCTGGTACATTTATATCCATCATAACTTGTCCCATAATTATCCTTAGTCCTCTTTCCGAAGCCTCCTGAAATGCTATATTGGTTGCATTTTTAAAGGGGGATGAAAAAACGGCTGCTGTTGTGGTTCCATTACTTGCTAAAGCTTTAAAGAATCTTTGTGCTGCATCCCTCGCATACTCATCATCTCTAAATTTGAGTTCTGCTGGGAATATATATTTTTCCAACCAGCCTATCAAATCTGGATACCATTTGGCCCGGGCATCTATTTGAGCAAGATGGGTATGAGTATCCACGAATCCTGGGAGAATGACATAATCACTATAATCCACGAAATTCTCCTGCTTCTTCTCGCTTATTCCTATAATTTTCCCATTCTCAACTATTAAATAATGAGCTTTGAAATCTCTAAGCTCTCCGTTGTAATATGTGATTATCCTAGATAGATACGCTTGCCTCATCTAACTCCTCAGAGCAATAGCATTTCCAAATTTAATATTTTCAGTTATACCTAAAATCTAAAATAGTGGAAAATAATACCTTTAAGCAGGTAGGAGATGATATTATGGGAGTTTTGAAAGAAAAAGGTCCAATAGAGTATTCCAAGGGATTGGAAGGTGTTATAGCTGCATTATCATCAATCAGTGCTATAGATGGTAAGAATGGAAAGCTCATTTATCGTGGTATCCCTATTGAAATGCTAGCAAAATATTCCACCTACGAAGAAACTGCTTATTTGCTTTTGTATGGGGAGTTGCCAACAAAGGAGGCGTTAGAAAAGTTCTCCGCGCAAATGAGAGAGCTTAGAGTTATCCCTAAGAAAGTTGAAGAATGCATTGTTGAATTACCTCCTAATCCGCATCCTATGGATATCTTGAAGGTTGCACTAGCTCACTCGGCCCTTTACGACCCCGATAGACAAAAGTGCTGCCGTGAAGGAGTTATGCGAAAAGTAATAAGAATTATAGCTCAGCTGCCAACAATGATTGCCTATTATCATCGCGCTCGTACAGGACAGGAAGTTATACCTCCTGATCCCGAATTGAGCCATGCTGCTAATTTCCTATATATGCTTCATGGCAAGAAACCGGATGAGGAAGAGGCAAGAATATTTGATATTGCGCTCATATTGCATGCAGAGCATGGATTAAACGCATCAACTTTCGCAGCAATGGTAACTGCCTCAACGCTTTCAGATATAAATTCTGCGCTCCTCTCCGCCATTGGTGCGCTCAAGGGTCCTTTACATGGTGGCGCTAATGAGCGCGTTTTAAAGATGTTAGATGAAATAGGCTCTCCTGACAAAGCAGAAGAGTATGTTCTAAACGCTTTGAAAGAGAAGCGCCGTATTATGGGATTTGGACATCGTGTTTACAAGACATACGATCCCAGAGCTAAGATTCTCAAGGAATACGCAGAGTACCTCTCGGATAAATACAATGACAGAAAATACATAGAGATAGGTGAGAGAATTGAGAATATAATGATCCGTGAGCTTGGAAAGAAAGGAATATTTCCCAATGTGGACTTCTATTCTGGTATAGTTTATCAGTTCTTGGGTATACCACGTGATTTATTTACCCCTGTTTTTGCAATGGCCCGTTCGGTAGGCTGGGCTGCGCATGTGTGTGAATACACTGCCAATAACAGAATATTCAGACCTAGGGCATATTATATAGGTCCTGATTATGTGGAGTATGTGCAACTGGAGAAAAGGAGGTGAAAATTTGGGAAAAACTATGGCTGAGAAAATCATAGGTGAGCATGCGGGAAAGGATGTTAAAGCGGGAGATATCGTAGTGGCGAAGGTAGATGTTGCCATGGTGCAGGATGGTACTGGGCCTCTGAGCGTTCAGGTTCTTGAAGATATGGGGCTTGTTCAAGTGTTTGACAAAAAGAATACAGTACTGTTTCTTGACCATGCTACACCATCTCCCCGAAAAGAACTTAGCAATGCCCATAAAATCTTGAGAGAATTCTCCGAGAAAACAGGGGCTTATCTTTCAGATGTGGGTGAAGGAGTTTGCCATCAGCGCCTTGTGGAGTCATGGGCCTCTCCTGGCCAATTGATTGTAGGGGCGGACTCACATACCTGTACATCTGGTGCACTGGGTGCATTTGCGACAGGAATGGGAAGCACAGATGTCGCTATAGCTTTCGCTTTGGGCAAGGTTTGGTTAAGAGTTCCGGAGACACATCGCTTCTACATAGAGGGAAAATTTCCAAAGGGCGTGTATTCAAAGGATTTGATTCTCCATATAATTGGGACCATAGGGGCTGATGGAGCCACATACAAATCTATGGAGTTCTACGGGCCTACAATTGATAAGATGAGCATGGAATCCAGATTCACTATAACCAATATGGCGATAGAAGCAGGAGGCAAAACGGGTATGATTGCCCCAGATGCAACCACAAAAAAATACCTAGAGGAGATGGGAAGAGGAGAGAAGTATCGGGAGATAAAGAGCGATGATGATGCATGGTTTGAAAAAGAATACGAATTTAATGTGGATGAGCTAGAGCCAACAGTTTCGTTTCCTCATACTGTGGATAACACTCGCACTATAAGTGAGGCAAAGAAGATGAATATTCGTATTGATCAGGTTTATATTGGAACTTGCACAAACGGACGCATAGAGGATTTGCGTGTTGCTGCCAAGATTCTCGATGGAAATAAAGTAAATAAGAAAACTCGTTTGATTGTGATACCTGCATCTCGCAGAGTGTACATTCAGGCATTGAAGGAGGGCTTGCTTGAGAAATTTGTAGAGGCAGGTGCAGCAATAGAGTCTCCCGGATGCGGGCCTTGTGTGGGCATACATAAAGGCGTGCTAGCGGATGGAGAGAGGGTTCTGAGCACCCAAAATAGAAACTTTAAGGGAAGAATGGGTAATCCTAATGCAGAAATATACCTTGGCTCGCCAGCAACTGCAGCAGCGACTGCGATAGAAGGCAAGATAGCAGATCCCCGTGAGTATCTGTGAGGTGATAAAAATGGAGAGAATAATAAGAGGAAAGGTTTGGAAGTTTGGTGATAATATATCCACGGACCATATTGCTCCTGGACGATATTTCCACCTTCGCACAAATCTACCTGAGCTAGCCAAGCATGTGCTGGAGGATGCAGATCCTGAATTTCCAAAGAAGGTTAAGCCAGGGGACATAATTGTTGCAGGGAATAATTTTGGACTTGGAAGTAGCAGAGAGCATGCACCCCGCATAATAAAGATTGCCGGTGTGAGCTGCGTGATTGCCAAAAGTTTCGCTCGCATATTTTACCGCAATGCCTTCAATATTGGCTTGCCATTACTTACAGCAGATACTGACAAGATAGATGAGGGAGATGAGCTGGAGATAGATTTAGAAAAAGGTATAATAAAGGATTTAACCAAGGGAATAGAG
Source organism: Aciduliprofundum boonei T469 (assembly GCF_000025665.1). Classification (GTDB taxonomy): domain Archaea; phylum Thermoplasmatota; class Thermoplasmata; order Thermoplasmatales; family Aciduliprofundaceae; genus Aciduliprofundum; species Aciduliprofundum boonei. Next base: position 1,404,474 of record NC_013926.1, on the reverse strand, counting down.
CTACAGAGCACACCTATACCCCCGTTTATGATGCGTCTTTTGGAAGATGGGGGTATTGTAGAGCACATAAAGAAGCATGGTGATTTTAAAGTAGATTAAGAAACTTTTTATACTTTGTTCTATTTTTCATTTTTGGAGGAGGTATGTAATTGAGGCAAAAGAGTTTAATGTATATTCTGATTTTGGGCTTGATTTTTTTTGCCCTTTTAGCGACACCTACAGCTTCAGCTGTGACAGAGCATAGTGGTAGTGAGACTATTCAGGCAAATCAATACTGGTACTATAGGGTTTCTCTTCCAAATGGGGGAGGAGTAGAGTATGAAATAAAGGGAAATAACACAATGAACATCTACTTTTTAGATCAGAAAAATATGGCATTATATGCTGCAGGGCACACTTTTACTTATATAGACAAGGGAACATCCTTAAATACGCAGCATGCAAAGATGTACTTTACAATAAGCAATGAATCTGGTGGAACATACTACATTGTGGTTGAAAGCGCAGGTAACTGGCCGGTGAATTTTACCTACGATGTGAAATATGGTGAAGATCTTGAGACCTCTTTCTTTGAGTTCTTTGGAACTACCACATGCATAATCGGTGGAGTAGTCTTTTTAATCTGGCTTGCAGTGCTTATATGGGTATACAAAGATGCAAAGAGACGGGGCAAAAGTGGATTGCTCTGGTTCCTAGTGGTGCTGTTCTTGAACATATTGGGGTTAATCATTTGGTTGATAGTGAGACCAAAGAACAGGATACGATGAGATCAAAATAAAAAAATTATTGATTTACATATTTTTTCCATTTTTCTTCTAGATTTGGATCTTTGAGCGTCTCAATCACATAGTTTGCCATTTTTTCTCCTGTAGCTCCGTCAGGATGTCCAGTTACGGTTATCTTCTTCTCAAAGGAATTTGTTATATCGATTGCCATGTTCAATTTCTTTGCCTTATCTGTAAATCCAAGATGCTCAAGCATCATAGCTCCAGCTTTGATCATGCTCATTGGATTTGCATACTTTGCTCTGCCCTCTTTCACCATGCGCAGAGCTGTGCCATGTATCGCTTCAAACATTGCATATCTCTTTCCAATATTTGCACTTCCAGCCGTTCCAACTCCACCTTGAATTTGGGCTGCTTCATCCGTAAGAATATCTCCATAGAGATTGGGTAGGACTATAACATCAAACTGGGAGCGGCGAGAAGGATCTATTAATTTTGCAGTCATTATATCGATGAACCAGTCATCCCACTCGATTTCTGGGTAATCTTTAGCAACTTTCTCAGCAATATCTAGGAATAAGCCATCTGTCTTTTTTACCACATTTGCCTTTGTTACCACCGTAACCTTCTTTCTACCATTCTTTTTGGCATAATCAAATGCGAGGCGGATTATTCTCTCAGCTCCTGGAGCGGTTATTACCTTGAAATCTATGGCTAGCTCGTTTCCTATCATTACTCCCCGAGAGCCAAGCATATAAGCTCCCTCAGTATTTTCCCTGAAAAATACCCAGTCAATTCCAAGCTCTGGAACCTTTACAGGCCTGACATTCGCAAACAAGTCTAAAGCGCGGCGGATTGCTACATTTGCACTTTCAATATTTGGCCAAGGGTCTCCTTTTTTTGGAGTTGTTGTTGGGCCCTTTAAAAGAACATGGCATTTTTTGATCTCATCAAGAACATCATCTGGCACTGCTTGCATATGCTTTACACGATTCTCAATTGTGAGCCCCTCAATTTTTCGGAATTCTACCTTTCCTTCATCAATTTCATCCTTTAGCAGAAATTCAAGTACTCTCTGCGTTTGCTCTGTTATGTATGGACCTATGCCATCGCCACCTGCCACTCCGATTATTATTGGCTTGAGCTTGGAGTAATCTATCCAGTCCCCTTCATGTTTTATTCTCTCCATCCTATCAATCTGCTCTCTCAGCAAATTTTCAAAATGTTTGGCAGCATTTTTTATATCATCCTCGTACATATCATCACCGAAGGGTAATAATCCTAGAGGTTTTTAAATTTGTGGATAAAAAGAAGAGAAAAATTATTTTCTCCTTCTAAGGATGTAGATGGTAGCCAATAGCAGTATTGGTATTATTACTATATTTAGCTCTGGTACAGCTTGCAGAGTTATATCTATCTCTGTATCTGTGCTCAAGCTTCCACTATTTGTGCCCTTTCCTTGAGTACTGGACGCATCAACATTGATGCTATCCCCGCTTATTCCATTGTAAGTGTAAATATCGTACCTACCATTTGAATCCGTGGTTGTTTGGTAGGATATGCCAAGGGTTGTATCATTCACCCACACTGTAGCTCCGCTCACTGCATTTCCACTTGAATCTTTCACATAGCCATAGATGTGATACTGGGGTATGCCTGCTTTGATTTGAATATCATCAAGGTAGAAGCCATAATAGTTATGATTAGATTCATCGCTTGCAAAATAGAAAATAAAACGAACTTTATGTCCTAAAAGGTACTCGTTAACATATTTATCGTTTATAGTCGTTGTATTGAATGTCTTCTGCACCCAACCATTTGTATCACCTGTAAATGCATAGAGTCCACCTATAGCACTACCATAGCTACTTGAAATTTGCTTATCATACTGGCTTGCGTTATTATTTACATCTAATATATACCAAGAGCTTGAAGAATCATTTTGATATGCTATTAGCACTCCATCATAGCCATCTTCTAAATCATACCATGCATAGAAAGATAATGTAGCCCAAGAAGCATTTGTTAGATCAATCCAAGGAGTGAGAAGAGCATCAACATGGTCATCAACTCCATAGTATCCATTTAGATTTGTTGCAAGAACATCTTGTCCTGAATGAGCACTTGATGGACCAGCTGTTGGCTGACCCCACTGCCATATAGTATTTGCTGCCTGATTTGTAGAACTGTTCCATGCACTAACTTGCCAGTTATAAAGATACTGCGGATTATCCGTTGCCTCAAAATCATTGGTTCCAGTGAGTGTGAAGTTATAAATAGAACTCCACGCGGAATTTGTACCATCACTCATATATATTTTGAAATAGTAAGTAATCTCTGGAGTTAAATTTTGAATTGCAATTTCGTGATACTTACTAGCTATGGTCTCTTCAGGAGTTTGTCTCTTCATATGATTTGGCCCTATTCCATATACAATATACGAGGTCACATTTTCATTTGTTGTGTAATTTATTACAGCATCTAGATGGCTATAAATTTTTATGCTGGTAATGTAGAGTGTTACAACGGTAGTTGTTGTAGTTACGCTATCGCTCTTGCTACTATCTCCCTCGCTAACTGCTGTAACAGTGACATTTTGTGACTCTCCTTGAGTTGCAGAAGATGGGGCTGTAACTGTTAGGGTTATATTTGTACTTTCTCCCGCATTCAGTGTCACGCTAGTTTGGGAAAGAGATGCGGACCACCCTGATGAAACTTGGGAAGTACTCAAATCAAAAGTATCTTGCAAAGTACCTGTGTTTTTGACAGTTATTGTGTAATCTACGCTCCCTCCGGGCTGCACTGTTTTAGCTGTGGAGTCTACTGTGAGATTAACACCATATCCATTTACAATTACCGTTGTATTTGCAGAGTTGTTATCTTCGTTCGTCTCTTCTATTGCGTTATCTGGATCTGCGTAGGCAATTATCGTGTGCTCACCAACATGGCCTGTTGTGTCCCAAGTTGTTTCCACAGTGTTAGAAGCTCCAGCAGTCAAATTTCCAGCATTAACTATGTGTATGAGGTGAGAAGAATCAAATTTATCATAATAAAATCCAACAGAAACATTATACGCCTCTGCATTCCCTACATTTTTAACTGTTGCTTGAATGGTTATGGTTTCACCTTCGTTGACAGTAGTAGGTGAGGCAGATATTGAAGATATAGTCAAATCAGGTGCATTTGCGGGATTTACTGTGAGAGTTAGATGAATATAATTTGTTAAATTTCCCCAATGACCGTTAGTTTGGTTATAAGAATATGCGGTGAGGTTTAGATCATAGGTGCCAGCAGGTGTGGAAGGTGTAGTTGCTATGTTAAGGGTAAAACTTGCTGCAGTTCCATTTCCTGGAGGTTGTACATAGCTCACCGATGAACTTACAGAGGCTCCTGCAGGAAGTCCCGAAACTTCAAAGTGTCCAACTTCGCAAGTCCACATGTAGGGGAAGGATACATCTATAGTGTATGATGCAGTTTGTCCCGCAGTAATTGTTGCCGAGGTTGATGATGAGCTTAATATGAAGCCAATATCGTGAATAAGTTCCCATGCGTTTATAACTCCCCATCCACTAGCTAAATCCCATCCAGTGCGTGCATCATACGCTGTTTCCCCATTATGATACCCATTTGGAGTTTCAGTAACATCAAAAAATGGGGGAGAGTTTGCATATTTATTGTTATTGTAAAAATCATTTCCAAGTTGATAAAGGGTTGGAAGGAAATATCCAAATCCATGGCCTGAAATACCATATTGAACACCCACATAAGCAGCCATCTCTGCTATCATTCCTGCTGTGACGGGGCATGCTACTGAGGTTCCCGCCACAGTATTCCACTCCAGTCCATTACTGCTGCTTATGTATATCAAGGTCCGATTGCCCATCGCAGAGATATCTGCTGTGGCTCTACCATGGCTACCAGTAGCGCTAATTATAGAATCAACATAATCTTTCTGGAACCATGGTTCTTCATAAGTGGAGCTCACGCCACTCTGTGTACCCCAGTGATCTCCAGCAGAATTGGTGCTTGATGAATCATACCAAACAATCTCACTACTTCTTGGATTTGCCAGATCTGTATTGTTACCCATAGTAGCGTAATCATCTAAAGTAGTATGATCTACTCCGTTAGGTACTGGCGTTGTTCCCCCAACTGCCAAAAATCCGTATGTGTCATAGGCAGCTGTAGAAGGCTCGCTAGGCGAGGTGGTATCTCCATCATCACCGCTTGAAGCCATAACAGTTACACCCATGGCCTCTAATGCCTTCACATCATTCATAGTTGTGCTACTCTCCTGAGAATCACCACCACCCCAAGAATTACTTACAGCAACGAGTATTGGGCTACTCTCAGAAGCAAGGGTATTGAGTATGTAGTTATACTCATTATCTGGGAAGTTGCTCTCAGAAGGCCCACCACTGCTTCCTCCTGGGCCGTATACACAGAAAGCATCTACGCCCGGTGCCAATGTACCAACCATTTCTAGATCCAGTTCATTTTCAGTAGAAACACTTCCATCGGTGTTGCTTCCAGGTGCAACAGTACCTGATGTACCGTAATAATGGACAGTGGACATAACACCAAGATTCTGAATCCATGTTGGAATCACATGCTGATAATAATAAGTTATTGCATTAGGGTCAAATGGTGCATATTGATCACCCCAAGAATCTGCGCCTTCCCATAGCACAGTAGCCACACGCAGTCCCGTAGCAAATATATGCTGGGTACTTGCAGAACCATCTGGAGTATTGTTATATAATTCATATACCCTATACATTTTAGCCACATCTGCACCGCTAAGATAGTCAGTACCTTGGTAATCTAAGAAATTCAGGTGATACACAGTTGCATTGTTAAATCCATCTATACCAACGATGTACGGTATGAAATTCTCCGGGAATTTTATTGGTTTTTTAATAGTAAAGTATTGAGATCTAAGGTGCTCTCCATCACCTCTATACATTCCGAATTCAGTATGGAACACCTTTTGTATGTTTCCTATCGTATCGTATATTGTAATAGAGTTATGCAAAGGATAAGTTTGGTATACATTTAATCCTTGATCCTTTAGCCAATCCACTATAGAGTTGTATACATTGTCAGAAGGTGCATAAAGTTTCTTAAACTCGCTCCAAGAATAGAAATGATGGTACATTGGAGAACGGGGATTATTTATCATTTCCAAGCTTTTATTTAACATACCCTCATTTCTCCATCTCAGCGCTATAGTTATGTATATTTTCTTTTGCATATTTGGTGTGCCAAGATAATTAGATGGATTTGCAAGTTTTGCATTAAATACCTTTGTATAATCCACCAACTTACCAGGATTTATTTTTCCTGTGGAATTTATTGGTTTTGGAGAATTTTCAAATATTACCAATACATTAGCTGCTATTAACACAAGTAAGAGCCCTATTACCAATGCTTTCTTTTTACCACCCACCCGAAACATAAATATTACCTCCAAAGGGTATCAATTTAGAACATATGGAATGTATGTACTTAAAATTTTCTGAGAAAAATGTTTAATATTCCTCGTATATAACCAATTATGAAATCTTCGCGTATATCTGGATTTTATAAATTATCCATAGAAGAGAGATTGAAAATAGTCAAGGAATTTTCAGAATTGAGTGACGAAGAGGCAGAGTTCCTTTTGAAAGGACATTTGGATATGGATCTTGCAGATAGGATGATTGAAAATGTGGTGGGTATGACTGAACTGCCAATAGGAATTGCCACAAATTTCAAAATAAATGGGAAGGATTATTTAATTCCAATGGCAATAGAAGAGCCGAGTGTGGTTGCGGCAGCGAGTCATGCTGCAAAATTAGCCCGTGAAGGGGGAGGGTTTTTCACATCTTCCACAGAGCCAATAATGATCTCTCAAATTCAAGTTGTTGGGCTTCGAAATCCTCATTTTGCTAAGATGCAGGTATTGGAGCATAAAGAGGAATTAATGAGAATAGCGAACGAGCAGGACCCTGTGTTGATAAAGGTAGGTGGAGGATGTAGAGATATAAAGGCCAGGGTTATAGATAGTAATATGGGACCAATGCTGGTTATACATTTGCATGTCGATGTTCGCGATGCCATGGGTGCAAACGCAGTGAATAGTATGGCAGAGGCATTGGCGCCCTACATAGAGGATATTACAGGGGGCAAAGTTTATCTTCGTATATTAAGCAACTTGGCAATATATCGTCTTGCTAGAGCGCGTGCCGTATGGAAAAAAGATGTGATAGGCGAGGATACCGTTAAAGGTATACTCTACGCCTACGAGTTTGCGCGGGTAGATCCATTCAGGGCAGCAACACATAACAAGGGTATAATGAACGGTATAGATGCAGTTTTAATAGCCACAAGCAATGATTGGCGGGCTGTGGAAGCAGGAGCACATGCATTTGCCGCAATGGATGGCTGGTACACTTCTCTAACTCATTATGAGGAGGATGAAGAGGGCAATTTGGTAGGGAGTATAGAATTGCCAATGGCAGTTGGAATAATAGGAGGTGCAACAAGTACACATCCCAAGGCGAAGATTGCTAGGAAGATTCTAGGTATAAAAACTGCAAAAGAATTTGGAGAGATTTTAGCAGCAGTTGGGTTAGCTCAGAACTTTGCCGCTTTGAGAGCCCTTGCTACCGAGGGGATACAGAGAGGTCATATGAGCTTGCATGCAAGGAATATAGCAGTTATGGCTGGAGCCAAGGGAGAGGAAATAGATAGAGTTGCAGAGTTATTGGTTAAAGAGAAGAAAGTAAGAGTAGATCGCGCCAAGGAAATACTTGAAGAGCTAAGGGAAAGAAAATGAAAGTTGAGAAAACCGAAATAATCTGCCAAGGCAAGTTCTTGAAATTGAAAAGGGAATATACGGATAGGGGAATATGGGAAAGTGTGGATATGGATGGTCATACAGAAACAGCTGTGGTAATTGCAATTACAAAGGATAATGAAGTGCTTTTAGAGAAGCATTATAGGGTACCCCTTAGGAAATATGTGATAGAGCTTCCTGCTGGCTTGGTAGATGACGAGTCTCCTGAGGAATGTGCAAGGAGAGAACTGCTGGAAGAAACAGGATACGAGGCAAATGAACTAATTTATCTATTCAAAGGAGTTGTGTGTCAGGGTTTGACAAGGATGGAATCATACTATTTCTATGCACCAAATGTGATCTATAAAAGTGCACAGAACTTAGAGCCTACGGAGGAGATAGAGATTCTAAAGATTCCTTTAAAGGATCTTGATGATTTTCTTTTTAATTTATCCGATGATTTAATTTTGAGCTCAAATGTTTTGAGCGTGGTATATTCATTGCGCAGATATTTGGGAAAGTATTAAATTTGAGTTTCCATGGCATCTATATGAACGATGCACTCAAGTACTTCAATAGGGAGAACTACAGAAGAGCTTTAGAGTTATTTTTAGAGAATTTAGAGAATGCAACTACGGATGATGAAAGGGCTTATAATGCAAATCTTGCAGGTCTATGTTTATATTTTCTTCATTATCCTGATGAGGCTCTAAATTATTTTAACATAGCTCTTGAAAATTCTCAAGGTGAGGAAAATGATAAGGTACAAAATAATATTGACGAGGTAAATCGCTTTGTTGAGAGAATAAAGGAAGATATTGAAAATATAAAATCAAAATTGGAAGGTGAGGATGATAAGAGAAAAAGAGGTATCTTGCTCAGTAATCTTGGGCTTCTACATTATTTCATAGGAATGAGAGATGAAGCGGAGAAGAATTATGATGAGGCGGAGAAAATATTCAAAATATTGCGAGATAATATCGCCCTCGGAGCAGTTTATTCCAATAGGGCTATGCTATACGATGATATGAGGCAGCTGGATTACCTTTACAGAGCTTTAGACATATTCGAGAAGGAGGGACATTTAAAAGGACAAGTTGACACTCTGCATTCTTTATCTCTATATTATCTCGATGATGATTATATTGAGGAAGCATATTACTTTTTAAATAAGGAGCTAAAAATTTTAGAAAATGTTGATGATAAAGAGTTAAAGAGAAGAGCATACGAGCTCGCAGGAGATATAGCAATGGAGATGGGTAATGTGGAGGAAGCGATGAAATACACAGAGAGAGCGTCACAGTTATGATTTTATCTTCTCTTCCACATCATTGTAAAACTGTGAGCAATCCACATTATTTTCCTTGCAATAGATAAGGGCTGCCACCTCAATTGTTATGAATCTCATCTCATTTTTTATTGAGTTTATATCCATCAATATATCTCTTCTTTCTCTATCCATTTTTTCAGTTAAATAATCGATTATCCTTGTTAAAACATCCTCTTTTTTGAAGTACTTGTTTACATCTTCATCACTAACACTGAAATCTAATGGAAGCACGAGTCCTTTAATTTCAAAATTTGGTTCATAGTACTCTCCATTTTTTTGAAGAAGATTTGCATCTAGTATGACTTTAAACAGAGCACGGGAAGATGCGGGAGGAATCCATTTTCTATCATAGGATAAGACATTAACAAAATCCTCCTCCCTCAATTTTCTTCCTCTTTTTTTAACCACATATGCAATTATCTGCTTTAATTTTTCCATAGGCACAACTCACCTCCCTTCATTATGTATGTTTTTGCATCAATATAATCTGCAAGTTTCTTTGAAGTTATAACCTCTCTCCCTCCAAGCATTATAAAATTTTCTAATCTCTCCCTATCGTAGGATTTGAGCATAACATTATCAGTTAGTTCTAAAATTTTCTCTATTTCCCTGTATTTTATGAAATTAGAATCAATTATCGCCTTATTTCCGCCTATCACAAGAATGTCCATGACATCGTAGTGTCTTCTAGGGGCTGCATCAATCCAGAGCTCAAAAAGCCCTGAAAGCTCATCGTAAATTTTCAGGTTCATCTCCCTTCTATTATAAGAATTAATGTCAAGTATGTAAAGGGTCTCTCCCTCAAAATTATCTAGGAAATCCTCAAGTTTAAGGCCATCCAAACGCGAATCTTTTACAGTATGAACTTTTATACAATCCACATAGCCATAATGATGTGTAGGGTAAAAAACTTACTCTGGAAAAGAAATATTAATGGATAACGCATTATTATAAGCGATGAACCTTAGCTCCTTGGGTGAGAGAGAAGTAATCGACAGAATATGGGAAATTGTGGGTAAGAAAGAAAATTACGATGATTGCGTTTATTTAGATAGGGGTAACTATTACCAACTCATTACTACAGATTTTGTAGGAGAAGGCACTCACTTTATGGATAATTGGAATGCACGAAAAATTGGGAGATTCTTTGCCACAATTAATCTGAGTGATATAGCCGCTATGGGAGGGGAGCCAGAGATTTTCATGGCTTCTATGTTCTTTCCCAAAAGAATGGATTTAGGATTTTTGGAAGATTTTATGAAGGGGATGCTTGAAATTCTAAATGATTTCAATGTGCCATATAAAGGAGGAGATTTAAAAGAATCCCGCATAATTGGGTTCTCTGGAATAGCCATTGGAAAGGTTGAGAAAGAGAGGATTATGCTAAGAAATGCCATAAATAAAGGAGAGGGCGTTTATATCACTGGAGAACTTGGAAAGCAAGCTGCTGGTTATTTTCTTTGGAAAAATGGAATTGAAGAAGGAGCAGATTACATTTTGGATGTCTATCCGCGCATAAGAGAAGGGAGGGAAATATCAAAAATTGCAAGGGCTTGTATGGACCTATCCGATGGCCTCGCTTCTGCAGTGGTTTTTATGAGAAACGCAAATTATGGCTTGGATATTGATTTTAATTCTTTACCCATTCACAAGCTTGCATATGAAGTTTCAGAGGATTATGACATTCCCTTAGAGTACTTAGCCACAGGGTTCGGTGGAGAGTATGAGCTCGTTTATACTTCTCCTAAAAAAATTTTTGGCAAGGAGATAGGTGTTGTGGATGAGGAAATTGGAATATGGAAAGATGGAAATAAGATAAAGGGTGAGGGATATGCTCACTTTAGCAAAGCATTGGACAAAGCTTGAAGATAATAAGGTTAGATGCGAGTTATGCCCCTATAGATGTGTGCTCAAAGAGGGGCAAATTGGAGTTTGCAGGGTTAGAAAGAATATTGGGGGTAAATTATACACTTTGAATTATGGTTCTGTATCATCAATTGCCGTTGACCCTATTGAGAAAAAGCCACTTTTTCACTTTAAACCAAAATCAGAGGTTCTCTCTTTATCTACTGTGGGCTGCAATATGCGCTGTAAACATTGTCAAAATTGGGAAATAAGCCAGGCAGGTATGGAGTTTCCATATTTGAGGGAGATGAGTCCTGATGAAGTTATGAAAATTGCTGGGAATTACGAGGGTGTTGCGTGGACCTATAATGAGCCGACAATATGGCATGAGTTTACATTAGATGTCTCAAAGATGGCAAAAAAAGAAGGTTTATACACGGTTTATGTTACAAATGGCTACATCAACGAAGAGCCCCTTAGAGAAATAGGACAATACTTGGATGCTATGAACATAGATGTTAAGGCCTTTAGAGATGAATTTTATAGGAAAATAGCAGGAGCAAGATTGCAGCCTGTAATAGATACTGTTGAGAGGGCATACAGGATGGGAATACATATTGAATTGACCTATCTTATAATCCCCGACTTAAATGATGACTCGAAAGAAATAAGAAAATTTGCAGAATGGGTTTATGAACTGAGCCCTGAAATTCCCGTACATTTTTCAAGATTTTTTCCCATGTACAAACTAACTGATAAACCACCCACTCCTTTAAAAACTATGCATAATGCTTACAAAATAGCCAAGGAAGTTGGTTTAGAATATGTTTATTTGGGCAACACATGGGAGCCAGAGTACGAGAGTACATACTGCCCAAACTGTGGCAATTTACTAATTGAGAGAGTTTATTACAATACAGAGCTGAAGGGATTAACAAAGGATGGAAGATGCAATAGGTGCGGGAAGAAGATAAATATGGTAGTTTAATTGCATACTCATACAAAACTTAAAATATGTTATAGATTTTTAAGGGAATGTGGTAACCCACCCGGAAAATCAGAGTAAAAGGCGATCTTTAAGGTTGAGTAGAGAGGAAATTTTGAATGGAGGGGTAATTAAAACTATGTTTCTTTTAGGCTGGCCTATGATGGTAAGTAGCCTACTTCAGACACTTTATAATTTAACAGATATGTTCTGGCTTGGGAGGCTTCCTACAGAAGAGGCAAGAATAGCGGTTGCTGCCATAAATTTTACCTGGCCCGTTATATTCTTTTTCATTTCCTTTGCAGGGGGCCTTGGAAGAGGTGGCATTCCTATAATTTCGCAGTATATTGGTGCAGGTGATAAGGAGAAGGCAAATCACTACACGGGCCAGATTTTTAGTGTAGTTCTCATAATTTCTTCTATAATGGCTACTTTTGGCTTTATTTTTGCATATCCAATTTTTGAACTCATAGGCGCAAAGGGAGAGCTTTTAGAAACTGCCGCCACATACGGCTCAATAATATTCCTTGGATTACCATTTATGTTCGTAGTAATGGGGGGAGGATCTGTTATATCTGCAGAAGGAGATACTGTTACTCCACTAATAATAAGCTCTGTTTCCGTTCTTATAAATATGATTCTGGACCCTATTCTGATATTTGGATTATTTGGATTTCCCAAAATGGGTGTCTTTGGGGCTGCTACAGCCACCGTCATTGCAAGAGTGATAGCAGCTATATGGCTTCTTTATTTACTTCTAAGGGGAAAATTGAGATTGAAACCAAAGTGGAAAGATTTCAAGCCCAGGTGGGAGAGCGTCAAGTTCATCCTTAGGGTCGGTTTGCCTTCAAGTGCTAGTATGAGTGCTATGGCATTTGGATTTGTGATCATCCAAAGCATTCTTGCCCAACTTCCTGATCAGGTACTAGCTATAGCTTCTTACGGTGTGGGTAATAGAATCGTAAATATGATGTTTGTAATCGTTAACGGTCTGGCTGCATCTCTTACAATAATGTTGGGCCAAGCTTTAGGGGCAGATGATATAAAGAGAAGCGTTGAAATTGCTCAGAAAGGTATGTTTCTCATGTTCTATATGCTACTTGCCGCTTCTGGATTAATCTATATTTTCCGAGATCCCATTGTGAGATTCTTCATTCCCAATAACCCTGAAGTTATCCAAGGAGCTAAAACATTTTTATCGATCGTGCTTATTGGTATACCTTATTTTGGATTGTTTAGAGTGGAGAGCTCTCTATTAACGGGCTCTGGGCATACATTCCAAGGCATGATCCTCAGTACAGCAAGGCTTTGGCTACTTCGCATTCCCCTTGCAATATACTTTGCATTAATAATGGGGATGGACGCAATTGGAGTGTGGTTTGCCATGGCCATATCAAATATGGTTTCTGCGGGTATTGGAGGAATATTCTATTTCAAAGGGGATTGGAAAAAGAAGATAATAAAGAAGCCTAAACCAAAAATATAGGTTTCTCTTTTTTCACAACAACATTTCTCTTTACCCTTATAACACCGTCATCCAAGTATATTGATGGTACTATTGTCATAACCATGTTTTCTTCAATTACACAGTCGCCGGGTGCATAGGGCATGTAGAACCCTCCCGAGGGTATGATGCTGTAATGGGGAAAATTTCCAATTTTTCTTATTTGCTCATCTAAAAAATTGCAATTGGCTCCAGGGATAATCATGGAGGATAAACCCGAGTACATTTTATTTATTTTCTCCAGAACCTCTACCCACTCTATTCTTTCCTCTGTAAATATTACTCTTGAGAAGTTTAAATGGTATCCGTTTATTTGGGGCGAGGAATCAACATAAATTATCTTCCCTTTCTCAATTTTATTCTCAGAACTCTTGGGAAGTAAATACTTGCTTCTATCTCCACTCACAATTATGGTAGGATAAGTAAATCCTTCAATTCCCTCTTTAATAAGCTTGCAATCTAAAATTGCTCTAGCTTCGCTCTCCTTCATACCGATACTTATCTCGTTCCAGAACTCTGCAAGAGCTTTGTTTATTTTATCACTTAAATCTTCAATTATTTCAATTTCCTCATCAAAGGGTTTTCTCAATGCTTTCTTCAAAATTTCCAGCCCATTTTTGAATTTGAAATCTATGTTTACTATATTTGTGTAAGGACTAACGAAGTACTCTCCTTCCAGCTTTGGAGTTTCGTATATAACTTCATAATTCTCCTGAAGTTCATTTTCTAACTCCTCTTCCATTGCCTTCTGAGCGTATACTGTTATATCTTCCCTCAAAACAAGATGTGTGAATGCCTTTGTGCTTATTATCTTGAACACCTCTGGATCAGATGGAAAGAATACGAAATCTCCGTAAGAGGCAATTAATCTGGCTCTTATCTCTCTATAATTCATCTTTGAGCCTCCTGCATATTTTTATATCCTTCGCCAATTTGTCATTCATATTGTAAATCTTTAAGTCCTCATTTAGATAATTTTCCACATCCTTTCCACGCCATTCAGATAAGATTATTGTATCGTTTATTTTAATAGTTCCAAAGTTAACTGTTAAATCATAAAGTAGATATGGAATGCGCATAGGATCTATTTTCATAGGATAAATCTTATGTGGCAATTTGAAATATACGGAACTGATACCATGTGCCTGTGCGTGAAAACTCATATCTTTATCAGCTGTTAAAATTACTATCTCTGCATCTACCTCTTTGGCAAAATTGCTGTACTGTAACGCTATCTCCCTATCTCTTATCTCCTTATCTCTTGTTTCTGTACTCTCTCCCGCTCTAAAAGCATCTAGTTCATCAAATAGAAAGTTTACCTCGTTCATGGCATTTTTTGCTTTTCTTGCCTCTTTAGAACTCCCATTTGCAAACTCACTTACAAGTTCGTGATATGGAAGATTATCAAGAGCACGAAGTATTTTCCATGAATATTTTGTATGAATTCTGGCATCTATCTCATCTACCACAATTTGGCTTACCACATACTTGAACTCATCTTTCAATCTTCTTGAAACTATGCGATAGTATGCTATATTTGTATCAATTCCTAAAAATATAGGTTTTATATAAATGGTTTTATCAGCAATTGCCTTTTTCAATAGCTCAAAATTCTCATCTATCTCTTCTTGATTCTCAAAATCAACAATACCGGAGGATACAAAAGAATCGATTAAATCCCTATAATCTGGCATATCTCTTCTTAGGAATCCAGTAAATTTTTTCTTAAATGGATAGAATTCCCTTTCTTCTATTATATTCTCTATTTTGAAATTTTCAAGGTTCAGGGTGAAGAGACGGAGATTATAGAATGGATAACTTACAGTTATCTCAGCGTGGCCGTCCAAATAATACTCGTTAAGAAGTACAAAGAGCTCATCTTTGCTGATTATCATATCTGCACCTCCATTAGATCTTGAAGGGCTAAGGGGCGCATCAAAAATGCACGCTCTGAGAATCTCATATCTCTCAAATGCAAGTACACTATCTTCACATTGCTCAGGTGCATTAAGGCTAAAATCATGCTCTTCCTAGCTCCAGTTATGTCTATTACATCTCCGTTTTCCACCATATCCCTAATTACATTTTTCACACCTTCTACATTTTCATCGATTTTTAGAGTTTTTATTGATACTTCTTTATTGAGAATTTCATAAATTATTCTTATTTTCTTATCAAGAAGCTCGCCTGCTTTGAGGTAGGAGCATAGAATTACTATGTTTTTAGGATAATTTCTCTTCAATTTTATATAAGCCCAGAATGAGTTAATGGCGGGCCAAATATCCTTGGACACGAATGTTACATACTTCACATACCTTTAATGAAATTTGAATATTTAATGGATATGGAAAAAACTTTAAGCAATTGATAATATTGCATAGAGATGAAAGTTAATGAGATGTTTACATCAATACAAGGAGAGGGCATATACATAGGAGTGCCCATGTTCTTTGTTCGCCTCACAGGATGTAATTTGAGATGCGAATGGTGCGATACAGAGTACGCATTTTACGAGGGAGAAGAAATGAGCATAGATTCTATAATCAAAAAGGTTGAAGAGAGTGGAATGAAGTGGGTCTGCATTACTGGCGGAGAGCCATTGCTTCAAGAGGAGGTTTATAAGTTAATTGACATTCTCTTGCGTAAAGATTATAAAATCTTAGTGGAGACAAATGGTTCCATTTTAATAGACAAATTGCCCACTGAAGAAAATCTTGTTATCTCTCTAGATATAAAAACCCCGTCATCAAAGATGGAAAGGGCAATGCGCTTTGAAAATTTAAATTATCTCGGACCTAAAGATTTTGTGAAATTTGTGATAATGGATGAGAATGATTTTGAATACGCAAAGAAGATAATTGAGAAGTATGAAATTGATAAAGAAATAATATTTCAACCGGTTGGAAGTACAAATCTGAAATGGTTGGCTGAGAAGGTTGTTGAAGAGAAGTTAAATGTACGTGTGTTGCCTCAACTGCATAAAATTATATGGGGAAACAAAAGGGGTGTGTGAGATGAGATATAGTGATGAGGAAGGTATATTCGCCGTTAAGACTGCGAGAAAAGTGGTGGAGGATTATTTAGATGGGAAAAAAGTACCACCTATAGAGTTTCCAAAGAGTTTTGAAGAAAAAAGTGGGGTTTTTACGACAATTTCCACATATCCAGAGCATGATCTGAGGGGATGCATAGGATATCCAGAGCCAGTATATCCTTTGAAAAAGGCCTTGGTAGAATCTGCCTTGGCTGCAGCGTTTCAAGACCCCCGTTTTCCACCTCTGCAAAAGAGAGAGATTGATAATGTTGTGTTTGAAGTGTCCTTGCTAACCCCTCCGGAAGAGTTAAAAGTGAAAAAGAAGAAAGAGTTGTTGAATATTATAAAGATAGGAGTGCATGGCTTAATAGTTGAAAGGGGCTTCTACAAGGGTCTCCTATTGCCTCAGGTGCCAGTGGAATGGGGATGGAATGTGGAAGAATTTTTATCTCAAACTTGTTGGAAAGCTGGATTACCAATGGATTGCTGGCTTGACGAAAATGTTAGAATTTATGCGTTCTCCGCCGAAATATTTGAAGAGGAAAAGCCCAGGGGCAATGTAAGGAGGAAGAAAATTGAGAATAGAAGGTAAATTCTATTACAAGGGCGATATAGTCGAAGGGGCAATTGAGATAGAGGATGGTAAAATAAAGAGAATAAAAAAAAGTATGATTGGGACTAAGGAAATAAAAGGGCTAATTCTTCCGGGAGCTATTGACTTGCATGTTCATTTCCGTGAGCCGGGATATGAGGAGAAGGAAGATTTTTATACAGGCACATTAAGCGCGGCTTTTGGAGGAGTAACCTTTATTATGGATATGCCAAACACTAATCCTCCTGTAAAGGATATATCATCATTTCAAGATAAGTTAAGAAGGGTAGCGCCTAAGGCAAATGTCGATTTCTCCCTTTATTTTATGCTCGGGAATAATGCAGAGATCCTTAAGGAGGTGAATCCTGCATTTAAGCTGTATATGGGAGAGACAACTAATGTGGAAGGGGGAGAGATTAAAAGTGTGGAAAATGCATTTATCTCGGTGCATGCAGAATTGAGCGAGTGCATAAGAAGGGAGAGCAAAAATTTAAGGGACCACGATTTGGCTCGGCCAGAAAGTTGTGAGGTTAAAGCAGTTAAAATGTTGTTGGGCAAAGGTAATTACCACATCGCACATGTATCTTCCATAGACACCATTGATCTTTGCAAAGCTGGTAGATTTACATATGAAGTAACTCCGCATCATCTTTTCTTGCATAGAGATATGCCTCTTGGTACCTACGGAAAGGTAAATCCTCCATTAAGAGCGAAGTGGATGGCTGAAAAACTGTGGGAAGAACTGATAAATGGAAGGATAGATATAGTTGCCAGTGACCATGCTCCTCACACAATAGAGGAAAAAGAGCAAGAGTTCTTCGCAGCACCTGCCGGAATACCTGAGGTGGAAACCTATGTGCCAATATTCATGTATATGGTAAAAATTGGAAAACTCCATTTGAGCAGGGCAGTTGAGATTTTGATGCAAAGGCCTGCCGAGCTTGTAGGTGTGAAAAAGGGTAAAATCGAAGAGGGCTATGATGCAGATTTAATTGCATTTAATTTAAATGATATTAAAAAAATAAGGGCTAAGGATCTGCATTACAAATGTGGCTGGACTCCATATGAGGGCTTTAATGCTCTATTTCCTCATACAGTCATTGTGGGAGGAGAAACCGTTGTGGAGAATTATGAGCTCGTGGGTGAGAGAACTGGCAAGTTTGTGAGAATTGGAGGGGAATAAATTTTAATATGTTGGGATATTAGCCAAATCTATGCTTGAAAAAGAGTTGAATTTGCAGTTCTTTCATAAAAATGGCTGGAAGAGATATAAATGCAAAAAATGTGGGGTATATTTTTGGAGCAAGGTGCCAAGAGAGACATGCACAGAGGCACCCTGCGGAGAGTATGAGTTTTTAAAAGAGCCGATATTTAGTAGAGAATTCACAGTGGAGAGTATGCGCAGAAGCTTTATTGAATTTTTCAAAAGAAATGGGCATGAGGAAATAAAGAGGTATCCTGTAGTTGCCAGATGGAGAGATGATGTCTTCCTTGTAAATGCATCCATTTATGATTTTCAGCCTCATGTAACCTCAGGTCTCGCACCTCCTCCTGCAAATCCCCTCGTAATTTCACAGCCATGCATAAGGATGGTGGATGTGGATTCTGTAGGCAAGACAGGGAGGCATCTAACGGGCTTTGAGATGATGGCTCATCATGCTTTTAACTATCCCGATAACCCTATTTACTGGAAAGATGAAACTGTGGAGTATGCGTTGAAACTTATCGAAGAATTGGGCGGAGAGCCAGATAATGTGGTTTTTAAGGAAAAGCCATGGATAGGTGGGGGCAATGCTGGGGCGAGTTTTGAGGTCATATACGGTGGATTGGAGCTAGCCACGCTTGTATTTATGAACCTGAAAGAGGATGATAATGGAGATATAGAGTTGAATGGTACTCGCTATTCGGAGATGCCAGTGAAAGTTGTGGATACTGGATACGGCTTGGAGAGATTCGTATGGGCCTCCAAAGGTACCCCTACGATTTACGATGCCATATATCCAGAAATGATAAGCATGCTCGAAGATAGAATTGGAATCTCAAGAAATGATAGAAAAAATGAGATTTTAAGGCAATTTGCATTGTTGTCCCCACGCATTGAGATTGAGAACGAAAACGAGCTCATAAATGAAGTTCTGAAGGCTACGAGGGCGAGTATGAAAGAGTACAAAGAATTTATTTTGCCTCTACAGAAAATCTATGCAGTTGTGGATTACACAAGAAGCTTAGCTTTTATGCTCACCGATGGCATTGTACCTTCTAATGTTCAAGCTGGCTATCTTGCAAGATTGCTGATAAGGAGAACTTTGAAGCTTTTAGACGATCTGAAAAATCCTGTAATGATAGGTGAGCTTGTGAAAATGCATATTGAGCGTTTTTCAGATATAATGGATTCTTCTATGCTTTCAATAGTACTCGAAGAACTTGAGATTGAAGAGGAGAGGTACAGAAAAACGCTAAGCAAGGGTATGGATATTGTTAAGAGGCATATAAAGAAAAATGGAAAAATAACTACCGATGACCTTATTTTGTTTTACGATTCCCATGGACTTCTTCCAGAGATTGTTGCAAATGTTGCTGAGAGTATGGGAATTAGAGTGGATATTCCAGATAACTTCCATGGATTGGTAGCAAAGAGACATGAAAGTGTGGCAAGAAAAAAGAAGAAAGAGAAAAAGCAATATAATCTGCCTCCAACAAGGAAATTGTATTATGAGAATCCATATTTGAGAGAATTTGAAGCGAATGTTGTATATTCTAATGGCAGGGAAGTTGTATTAGATGCAACGGCATTTTATCCAGAAGGTGGAGGTCAACCAGCAGACAGGGGAAAGATAATATGCGATGGGAGAGAATACGAGGTTGTAGATGTTCAGAAATTTGGAGATGTGGTGGTTCATTTTCTGAAAGATGGGCATATTGAAAAAGGATGCAAAATTAAGGGAATACTTGATTGGGAAAGAAGAGAAAGGCTAATGAGAAATCACACAGCTGAACATGTACTTTTAGCTGCATGTCGTAGGGTTCTTGGGAAGCATGTATGGCAGCATGGCACTCAGAAGGATGTAAAAGAATGCAGATTTGACATAGCTCATTATAAGCCAATAGGTAGAGAGGAGATAAAGAGAATTGAGGAAGAGGGTATGCGTATAATAACCTCCTGTGTACCTGTGGATGCCAAATTTATGAATAGGACGGAGGCTGAGAAAAAGCATGGATTTGTACTCTACGAAGGAGGTATCCCGCCGGGGAAAGAGATAAGGGTTGTGCGTATTGGAGATTTCGATGTGGAGGCATGCGGGGGTACGCATGTGAACAACACTGGCGAGATTGGATTTTTAAAAATTCTTCGTACGGAGAGGATTCAAGATGGAGTGAGTAGGATAATTTATACATCCGGATTAAGTGCTTTAGAATACACTCAAGAACGAGAAGATATCCTCAATAACAGTGCCAGTGTGCTTGGTGTGCAACCTGAGAAATTGCCTTTGGCAGCTAAAAGATTTTTCGATGAATGGAAAGAGCAGAGGAAGATAATAGAGAAACTCAAAAGATCTCGGATGGAAAGCATAAAAAAGGAACTAGCATCACAAAAAGCTGTTGCAGAAATGTTGCCCTTGGATATGAAAGCTCTCTCTATTCTTGCTAGAGAACTTATGTCTAGTGTTGAAAGGGGAGTACTTATAGGGGAAGATGGAAGTTTTGTGGCTTTTGGTCTAGAGGCAAAGAGAATTGCATTGGAAATTGCAAGAGTTATGCATGGAAAAGCTGGAGGTAAAGAGAGTTTTGCGCAGGGAAAAGGGAATAAAGATAGGATTGAGGAAGCATTAAATACCGCTAGGAAATTGCTGGGGTTAGCATGATCAATCCTGAAATAGAGGAGATAAATTACCTGGTGCGAAA
Source organism: Aciduliprofundum boonei T469 (assembly GCF_000025665.1). GTDB lineage: Archaea > Thermoplasmatota > Thermoplasmata > Thermoplasmatales > Aciduliprofundaceae > Aciduliprofundum > Aciduliprofundum boonei. The sequence continues at coordinate 1,383,736 of NC_013926.1, read as the reverse complement.
ATATCTGAATGTTTACGATTTTAGAATCACACCTGATCATTTGGAATTCTATTTCACTCTTGGAGATGAGGAGCTCTTTGGAAAAAATTTCGAATCTTTAAGATTGGAGTTTAAGAAAAGAGGTGTAATTCCAATAGTGAGGAGAGAGGGTGGAGAGTATGTGCTTGTTGTGATTCGCCCTCCTCGCAGAAAGTTTATGAGTGTATGGGTTAACATTGCATTATTAATTGCTACCCTTGCCTCAACTATTTGGGTCGGGATTGGGTATTACACTACTTATTACGGTTCTCATGGATTGTGGCAGAATGTTCTTGGTGGCTTTCTCTATTTTGCATTGCCATTAATGACAATTCTTGGCGTGCACGAGATGGGCCATTACTTTGCTGCTAAAAAACATAATGTATCTGTGTCTTTACCGTTTTTCATACCTGCCCCTACTATTCTCGGTACTTTGGGCGCTTTTATATCTATAAGAGAGCCGATACCAGATAAGAGGTCGTTGGTAGATATAGGCCTTGCTGGACCTATTGCAGGATTTATAGTAGCAATACCAGTAACTCTTCTAGGAATGTATCTGGGAGGCCTAAATCCACCTGCAATAAACCCTGAATCCACAAATCAGTATATACTTCTAAATGTGCCGATTATCTATGAGTTCTTATCTCTATTCATACCTTCTCCCGAATTCATACATCCTATGGCCATGGCTGGATGGGTCGGATTTGTAGTTACGGCAATTAATCTCTTTCCTATAGGACAACTGGATGGTGGGCATGTCGCCAGAGCTATTGCAGGTGATAAAACTAAGTATGTGAGCTATGCGTTTGCAGGTATTCTATTCATTCTTGGATTTTGGTATCCTGGTTGGATTATATTTGCAATTTTGGTTGTTTTCTTGGGCTTGAATCATCCTCCACCGTTGAATGATATAACCAAGTTGGATAAGAAAAGATGGGCTCTTGCCATTTCAGGATTTCTTTTGTTGGCAGTAACATTTGTGCCCATACCTATGCAAATGGTAACTCTCCATGAGAATATGGAATTATCTGCATCCTTAGATTCTAGTATATTGGTTGAGAATTTAAGTGAGTATACCACTCTTCACATATTTGTTCAAAATAAAGGTGAGATGAAGGAGAACACAACTGTTCTAATAAATGGAGATTTCAATATATCTAAGATGGAATTTAACTTTTTGGTAGAGCCAGGTGGGAACTGGAGTGCAAATGTGACCATAGGTATGAAAGAAAAGGGCAATTTTCAGTTGAAAGTTTCCCTGATAACAAAGACTGGATATGGTAAAGAAGTGGATATGGATGTACTTTGCTTAAATGAGAGCAACACTTTGAAGTTCGTTCCAGATGAGATCAATAAATATTCTTTCAATGTAACTATAGAGAATAGCGGAATGCCCCGAGTCGTAAAGTTCATGAGTTTGAATAACGAGTATTTTGCCGTAGTTTCTTCCACGGTGTCTGTGAAGGATAATTCTATAGTTATAGATGAAAATAGCAGTGCAATTTTACATTTTGTCGTTGGAGGAAGTACGGTAATATTGGCTATTGATAATGCACATTATGAAGCTGCTTTTCTGAAAGTAGAAGTTTGAATTTTTTTGCATCTTCCCACATATTGGTATTGTTGAACATAACATAATCACCATTTTTAACTATCTTAATTAAAAATTCCAAATCCGAGTGTGAGTATATGTATTTGTATCCTCCAATACCGTGCAACCGATAGTATCCAAAATCTCCCCAGAGTTTTTTATTTTTAAATGGGTCAACTATATGGATCAAATTTAGATCACTACATATTTTCTTGATGCTCGCCTCTCCCCATTTACCCCTTGGCTCCCATCCGAAAATAAAATCTCTTTCTATGCTATTGAAAAAATTGTAAATATTTTTTATATTGTTTTTATCCTCTTTAAAACTGGCGGGGGATTGGAATATGATTATCTTGGCTCTCAAAATCTTTCCTATCTTCCTCGCCTGTTCCCAGGAACTCATAACATCTTCATTATTTTTGAAAAATCCAAAATCTCCATTTTTTCCTTTATATCTTCTATATGTGGGACTACTGGTGGGATGTGTTATAGTTTGTGGTGCTTTCATAGTGAATTCAAAATCTCTGGGCATATCATCTCTCCATCTTTTTGCAGTCTCTTCTTTAATTGGGGTGTAGAATGTTTTTTGAATTTCCACAACCTTAAATTCCTGTGAGTATTTCTTTCGGGCAACAGGAAAGCCGCAAGTGCCTACATGAAGCATAATAAAAGAGAGAAAAACTGAAAAATTTAAATTTTTCTCAGAGATAGATAAATGATAACAACGCACCAAAAAAGCCTCCCAATGTTAAGAGAGGTATCGAGATTTTAACTCTTCTAAGGGCATCCTTTGTTATATCACTCATCCTTTTAAGCTGTCCCCTTCTGGCCATTATAAATTCAACATTTTCGGTATGCATACTAACTTTCACATCTTCTATGTTGTTTATGGCATCTTTAATTGCATCTCTTATGTTTTTTATTAAATCTTCCCAAGAATCTTTGCTCCCAAATGGATTCAAATCTAAAATGTCGTAGTTCACAATGTGATTGTCAGTGGAGAAGATCTCAACATCGTCTAAAAGCTCCTTAACTGAACTCTTCACCTTATCTCTAAATCCTTTTTTTATGTTATTTCCGTCAACCAGTATGTACCCCATTTTTTTGTTTTTGTATTCAAACACTGCAACCTTAATCCCATCTGGACCTACACTATCGCCTTTTATTAATCTCTGAGAATATCCCATCTTTATCGGGGCATCAGCTTTTATATTTTTCATTCTTTCTACAATTCTGTTTATATCTTTGTTTTTTAAACTTAATGGGGTAGCATCTTCGTCAAAATTGTTATGAGCATCCACAATGGCAGAATCCTCGTATATATTAGATAGCTTGTTTCTTAAAATTAAGCCGCTTTCAAGATCAACATCATCAAAAATATTGTTTGTAGGTAGAAGAGATATAAATGCATATTTTCCGAATATTTGAGTTAGAACTTCGAATCCATCGATTTTAAATCTATAAATATCACTCATTTTTTCGTACTTCTTCTGAGAATTCAGGGATCTCTTTATTACCTCTGCAATTTTTTTAACATCTTTATCATTTGCCACATTATTATCATGAGTGGTTGTTGTGTGAAATACGAGCAAGTTGCTCATCCCTGTAAAATCTCTCAGTTTTTTTGTTAAATTGCTTCCTCCCACATTTCCAAATGGACCTGGATGAATGTATGGAAATACAAATATAGCTTTTGGTTTTTCACCTTTCCAGAAAATTAAGGTTGATACGGGTGCTTTTCTTTTATCATATATACTTTCAAAGAATCTGTTAATATGATGTACATTTTCTTTTGTCTCATTTGAAAGATAATTTACAAATGAGGATATAAACCATAGAGGGTCTTCTCCAAATTCCTTAATAAACTGAACTGTTGAGATTTTCAAAATTAGAAGTGCTATCACAGTGTAGATGGTAGTTGATACTATAAATGGGAGTATATAATTTTTACCAACAAATGGAAGCATAATTGCATAGATTATATTGTAGTTCAAGGAGGTTAAAATGGCCAGCCCGGGCTTTCTTCTCATAAATACATAATAAACCAAAGTTCTGAGAAATGTTGCTGACGAAAATGCGAGAAATAGGGAAAATTCGAAAGGATAGAATAGCTGGAATATTGCAATTTGTACTATTGCACTTATGGCCACAACTAAATTCAGGGTAATAATTCTTCTGCTTGGAAAGTATATGCGGGTGAATCTTATTATTAGAATGTCTAAGAGAATAACGATAATGTAAGGTAATCCAAAAAACAATATCGTTTTCCATATGTCAAATGAAATCAAATATGAGGCAATAATTATAAACACTATGGATAAAATTATGGTTATTTCATATCTTGGGGTGGCAACAACATGTCTTCGAAGAGAGAGCATATATTTTTCTCCTTCTTGTCCCATCTCTGATAGATAATGAGGTGCGATTATTTACCTTTTGCTATGTAGTGCAGGGTGTAAACTAATCCAACGCCCAAATTCATATAAAATGTTAAAATTCTCCAAACAACAATTAGGGGTCCCAAAAATTCTTTGGGTACCTGTTGTCCATAGAGAAAATACGCTGAAAATTCTGCAAGGCCACTTCCACCAGGAGATATGGGAATCATTGTGATCAGAACTATAATCATTTGAAAGGTGTAAGATAAAAGCCATATGGGTGGAAGTCCAAGACCTATTAGAATTATGGAAGGAATCATAAATCCAAAGCTCCACATAAGAGCAGTGGTAGCAATAGTTGCTAAAAGATGCCATTTTTTATGCTTAAATAGGCTTATTATTCCGGATGAAAAAACTCCAAATTCTTGCTCCATTTTTAGGATTATTCTTTTTCTCTTGCTCTTATCCTTGATAAAGAATTTTAACAATTTGTTGACTTTTTTAGAAAGCTTATTGAATTTATGTGGATGTGTGACAATGTAGAATGTTAATATTCCCAGTAAACCGAGTAATACTCCTGAACCGATTAAGAGATATCTTACTCCCGTTAAATCCACGGATAGTCCGACTAAGAGCAAGAGAATTGGAAGAGTGACCCCAAAGAATATGAAATCTATGAGTCTTTCTCCAAGGGTTAGAGCGGTTGCATTTCCCACACTGGTATCACCTTGAGCTATTTCGTCTTGGGTGAGCATATATATTCGCATTGGTTCTCCGCCCATGGATGAGGGAGTGACAGATGCCATAAAATGACTTACCATAACAATTTTGAAAGCCTTAGAGTATGTAACCTTTGTATTTAGAGCGGAGGCCAGTATTTTTATTCTCAGAGCCCAAGCCATCCAACTGAATAGATTAAATAATAAAGCAACTAAAATTATCAATGGATGAATAGTTAAAATTATTTCTTCTGCCTGCTTTGTTGCACTCATCATATAGATGATGGCCAAGGATGTGGCGCTAATGACAATAGAGATAATCATCCATTTTTTGTATTTCTTTAACTCCATTCGGTGATCACCCTTATGGCATTTTCAACTGAGATACGAGTATCATATTTTCCTTTGAAGCCGCTATAATTACCTGCTCTACTTATAATTTCTCTCAAATCCAAATTTTCCTGTGTCATATATCCTGCAATACCTCTACGCTCCAAGTACCTTGCCAGATACTCCTGCTCTGGCTGGCCGGGAGTGGGAACAAACATGGCTTTTCCACCTATGGCGTACAAATCCATGATCGTAGAGTACCCTGAACGAGAAATTATAAGCTTACTTCTATTCATTATTTCTTCTCTCTCATCCATAGTTAGATATGAATATATTTTTAAGTCATCATTTCTAATTTTCTCATCAGGTTTGCCCAGGGTTATAACTATATTTCCATCCAACCCATCAATACTTTTCATAATCTTTCTCTCAAAGAGAGTTCTCTGTGGTTCAGGCCCAGATATTGAAATCAAAACATCTATATCCCTCGGTAAATCTCGGTGCTTGAATGGAGACAACGGGCCTATGTACTCAATTTTATTTCCATCAATTATCTTGAGATTGTGGGACATATCCCCACTCAAAGAATTCTCTCTGAAATCTGGAACAAGGATTTTTTTGAAGAATCTGGATATGTATGCGTTATACACCAATATTCCTGCTCTTAAAATGTGAAGAGGAACCATAATTCTAAGTTGATGAATTATAAGAAATGAAGGCACATTTCTATGAAAAACATCAAATCTGCTGTCAGAGATAATTAAATCAAAATTTTGTTCCTCATGCAAGCCTAAAAAATTTTTATGGGCTTTAAATATTGATCTTGCAATCTTGTTTGAATTCATAAATATGTAGGGAATGAACTGGTGTGCTCTCTCAGGATATTGAATGGGAAAATCTGGAATTTCGTAAACTTTCAGATAAGGAAACTCCTTTTTTAATATATCAGCAGCTCTACCATAGGTGATTATTACCACTTCATGTCCTTCCTCTACGAGCTTTGCTATTATGGGAGCACTCCTCGTGGCATGTCCTATTCCAAGAGAGCACACTCCAAATGCTATTTTCACAAATAGTGAAAGAGAGGGGTTGTAATTAAAGTTTTCTTAATTCATGGCAAGATAGATGAACACTTTTGCATCTTCAATGCAATTTTTAATACGGCAGAATTCGTTTGGCTGGTGCTCAACCTCATCTGCTGTCATCCAAACCACAGCCGGAACTCCCATTCTTCTGAAAAATGCTGCTACAGTGCCTCCACCAACGCCCCCGGGTCTTGCCTCAATACCACGAAGCTCTTTTATTGCCTTTATTAATTTCTGGACTATCTCGCTATTCACATCTGTGGGGGGAGCTGCCTGAGATTTCTGCACAATGTCTACATTTATCTTAACTCTCTCTTTATCTTCGTACTCATTTGCTATCTCTTTAACATCTGAAATTACATCATCTATGTTATATTGGGGCAATACTCGAAAATCAAAGTAGATTATATCTGTTCCGGGAATTGTGTTTATATTGTCCACATTCTTCTCCTTCTTTGTTATCTCAAATGTTGATTCTGGGGGCTCGAATGTTTCATCCCTTGCATCATACTTCCTATGCAAGAATTCATCCACCGCAAGGGCGAACTTCATACCTGCCTTATGGGCATTTATACCCGTGTGAGGTATGGAGGCGTGTGTTTGCTTTCCTATGGTTGTGATTTTTAACCATGCTGCACTCTTCTCGGCGATTTCTATAAAAGAGCCGTCTTCATTTCCGCTATCTGGTACAACAACCAAATCATTTTGCTTGAATATTCCCTTGTCCATCAAGAATGCCGCACCGTATCTGCTACCTGCCTCTTCATCAGCCACATAAGCTAGCCCGATATTGTATTTTGGCCTATACCCTGAGGATAAAATTGCCTTGGCTGCAAAGTAAGAAGAAACTATGGCTTGACCATCATCTAAGGTGCCCCTTCCGTAAATCTTTCCATCCTTGAGTATTGGGTCATAGGGGTCATGGTTCCAAAGCTCTAAATCCCCTTCTGGCACAGTATCCATGTGGCCTATGAACCATATTGTTCTTTCCCTATTCTCTCCATATATTATTCCTATCAAATTTGGCCTTTTCAGCCCATTTTCATCAACGGTATCGTAGCGATGCACTTCATCGCATATTTCTTTCAATTTTCCTTCTAACCATTCTGCCCTTTTTTCTTCTCCTTCACCTCCGAATGCTGGATTTACTGCCTTTATTCTATTCATCTCAATTGTGAAGTTTATGAGCTCTTGCTGCATCTCTTCCAATTTTTCAAAAATTTCATTCATTTTCATAGTTGGGGATATTACAGCAAGTTTGATAAAGATTTCATGGTAAGATTTAAGGTTAAGAAAATTATAACCCCCACTATGTACGAAGTAAGATTCCATGGAAGAGGAGGCCAGGGAGCCGTTACGGCGGCCAATATTCTGGCCATAGCAGCAGTGAAGCAAGGGTTCTACGCTCAATCGTTTCCCTATTTTGGCGTGGAGCGCAGAGGTGCACCTGTACAAGCGTTTACTAGAATTGATGACAAGAAAATCGATGTGAGAATGAATGTGTACAATCCAGATGCTGTTGTGGTGCTTGACCCTTCCCTTATGGATGTCATTGATGTTACCGAGGGCTTGAAGGAGGGGGGAATTATAGTGATTAACACTGCAAAGAAGCCAGAGGAGTTTAATCTTGGAAATTACAAGATTGCAACAGTTGATGCTACAAGAGTCGCTTTGGAACATAAACTTGGCTCCATGGCTGCGCCCATAGTGAATACAGCAATTCTTGGAGCTTATGCCAAAGCAGTTGGAAATGTGAAAATTGAGTATGTGCTTGAGGCAATTCGTGAGAATGCTCCTGCTAAAAAGGAGGAAAACGCTTTAGCGGCGGAAGATGCCTACAAACAAACTGTATTGGGGTGGTAAAAAATGGATGTTATAACCCGAGGAGCTGTAATTACTGATCCAGGTAATTCTATTGAAAATAAAACTGGAACTTGGAGGGTGTTTAAGCCTGTGATAAACTATGATAAATGTATTCGTTGCTTAATTTGCTGGCAATTTTGCCCAGAGCCCTCTATATTGAGGTATGATGACGAAGAAACTAGAATGAAAACACCAGCACCAAAGGAAGCATTAAAGAAATTGCCCGTGGTGGTAATTGATTATGACTACTGCAAGGGTTGTGGAATATGCTATAATGAATGTCCTGTAAAAGCAATAGATTTTGTGAAGGAGGAGAAGTAAATGAAGGCGATGATTAGAGGTAATGAATCAATAGCGTATGCATTCAAGCTTGCTAGAGTGAAAGTAATACCTGCGTATCCCATCACACCTTCTACTTTAGTTCCTGAAAAGATAAGTGAGTTCTTGGCAAATGGAGAGATGGATGCCGAATTTGTACCCGTGGAAAGTGAGCATAGCGCAATCTCCGCTGCCATAGGTGCAAGTGCCCACGGTGTGCGTGTTGGTACTGCTACAGCATCTCAAGGCCTTGCTTTAATGCATGAAGTTCTTTTCATAGCTTCTGGTATGCGCTTGCCCATAGTTATGGGCATAGGAAATAGGGCTTTGAGTGCACCAATAAACATATGGTGCGACCACCAAGATATGATGGCACAGCGTGATACTGGCTGGATGCAGTTCTATGCTGAGAGCAATCAAGAGGGCTTGGATTTGGGTATAATGGCATTTAAGATAGCGGAAGATGAGAGAATCCTACTTCCAGCGATGGTGGGTATCGATGCATTCGTGCTAACTCACACAGTAGAGCCAGTGGAGATTCCAGAACAGAAGGATGTGGACGATTTCTTGGGCGAGTTTGTACCTCATTATGTAACTCTAGACCCGGAGAAACCAGCTACATTGGGAGCATTTGGATTTCCAGAGTACTTTATGGAATTCAAGTATGGGCAGTGGATTGCGATGGAGCGTGCCAAGAAGGTTATAGACGAAGTGTTTGAAGAGTTCCACAACAAATTTGGAAGGAAGTACTCCAAGGTGACTCCAGAATTCTTGGAGGATGCGGATATTGTCCTAGTTACAATGGGTTCCATGACTTCCACAACTAGGGAATTTGTTAAGAAATTGAGAAAAGAAGGTAAGAAGGTGGGATTGCTCAAGCTCACGACATTCAGGCCGTTTCCAAAGGAAGAATTAAGAGCATTGCTAAAGGATGTACCTGTAGTTGCCGTGTTAGAGAGAAACATATCCTTCGGCTTTGGAGGAGCTGTTTATGCCGAGCTAGCCGCCACATTTGCCAATGAGAGCAAGAAGCCAAAAATCATTGATTTCATCATTGGACTTGGAGGAAGAGACATAACATTCAAGTCATTAGGCGAGGTTGTAGAGATTGCAGAGAAGGCATTGAAGGAAGATGTGGATGAGGTTAACTGGGTTGATGTAAATAAGGAAGCTGTGCTTAAAGCGGAGGGATTGGTATGAATTACGAAAAAGAAGAGTTTTTTGCACCGGGGCACGGAATGTGCGCTGGTTGCGCTGCACCCATAATCGTCAAATGGGTTCTCAAACTTGCTGGTCCTAATACAATAGTAGTTAATGCTACAGGATGTTTGGAAGTTGCAACAACGGCATATCCTCGCACCTCTTGGCGCGTACCTTGGCTCCATGTGGCCTTTGAAAACGCTGCCGCTGCGGCCAGTGGTATTGAAGCAGCTGCCCGTGCAAAGGGTGAGAAATTGAATATAATTGCGTTTGGTGGCGATGGCGGTACTGCGGATATAGGATTCCAAGCACTCAGTGGTATGGTTGAGCGTGGACATAATGTATTGTATGTTCTCTACGATAATGAGGCGTATATGAACACAGGCATACAGAGAAGCGGAGCCACGCCTTGGGGCGCTTGGACAACAACTAGCAAGGTAGGAAGTGCAAATCCAATTGGAAAATTACAGCCTAAAAAACCTGTGGCTAGAATAATAGCAGCCCATAATGCCAAGTATGTCGCCACAGCAAATCCGGCGATATTCAATGATTTCAAGAAGAAAGTACAAAAGGCATTAAGTTACGAGGGTGCAAGATTCTTGCATGTCATATCCTCTTGCACCACTGGATGGAGACATGACCCAAGCAAAACTGTTGAGATAATGAAACTTGCATCCGATACTGGTATATTCCCGCTCTGGGAAGTTGTTGACGGAGACCTTGAGAATATGCGCATAACATACAAGCCAAAGAAATTCAAGCCAGTTGAGGAGTATCTGAAACCGCAGGGGAGATTTAGGCATCTTCTTAAGAATCCAGAGTATGTGAAAAAATTGCAAGAGCAAGTTGATGCTTGGTGGGCCAAGTACGGACATCACTATAACCCATAACTCTTTTTTATATTTTTAAGCTCACCTAGAAATTCATCTATAATTTCTTTTGTCACATGGGGCATTACAACTATCCTCAATGATGAATACTTTGGATTTGTGGAAATACCCCATCCCCTTGCATACAATTCCTTTTTCACTTTCCCCACATTCTTAATTTTTATATTTACTATGTTCATTTCAGGCATTTCTAAAATCTCAAAATTCTCCTCTCTTGCCCTTTTTACAAGGTAATTTGTATTTTCCATACATTTCTTTACTATCTCTCTGTATCCATCCCATCCAAAGTATAGTTGGGCTGCGTATGCTGCTGCAACACTCCCACTTTGCCTTGTACCTAGCAAACCCTCATTCTTTCCCACCATCAAGTATGGTGCTTCTATTTCTATTTTCTCAAATATGTTCTCTTTGCTCACAATTCCTCCGGCAGGATACGGTGCCATACCCATTTTATGGGGGTCAATGGTAATTGTTCTAACGGCCGAAATATCAAATCCAAATTTTTTATTTGTATACCCCAATTCTCTCAAAAATGGTATAACATAGCCTCCAAAGGCAGCATCCACATGCAGAAAGCAATTATGCATTTCACAAATTTTTCCTATTTCCTCGATTGGATCTATAAATCCAAGAGGTGTTGTACCTGCAGTCGCTACTATTATATCCCCCCCTTTTATTTTTCTCTCAAGGTCTTCAATACTCATTCTTCCCTTTATTATTTCTACATTTTCCAATGATAATTTAAGTAAATTTGCTGCCTTTCTTATTGAGAAATGAGCATCTTGAGTAGCAAGTACTCTTTTGTAGCCCATCTCCCTTGCAGCCCAGAGGGCTATTACATTCGCTTCAGTGCCTCCACTTACCACATGGCCGAAAAAATCATCTTTGCCAGATGTTAATCTCAACAGGAATTTTACAACCTCTCTTTCTATCTCCACAGTGCCTTTGTACAATCCCGGATTTCCCAAATTGGCTTGATAAAATTTGAAAAATGCCTTTAATGCAATTTCTGGTGGCTTGGTGTACATTGAGCCTAGGATTTTTCCATCTTCATAATGCATATCTTTAAGGTAGTATTTTTGCAGCAAATCCTCTATTTCTTTTTCATCCATTAGTTGCATAATGGCGAGGTTTGATTAATATTTTTAGAGTATCGGCAATAGATTATCAATTTCCCACTGGGTTACCTGTGCCCTGTAATCCTCCCATTCTCTCCGCTTTACATGCAGAAAATGATTGAATATGTGCTCTCCGAGAATATTTTTCATGAATTCGCTTCTGCTTAAATGATGAAGGGCTTCTCCCAAACTTTCAGGCAGGGATTTTATACCTTTCTCCCTTCTTTCATCGGGGCTCATTGCGTATATGTTCTGCTCTACGGGCTCTGGTGGCTCGATCTTCTTTTCAATTCCATCCAAGCCAGCGGCTAGCATAACGGCAAATTGCAAATATGGATTTCCAGCAGGATCGGGATTTCTTAGCTCAATTCTAGTTTTTATGCCCCTACCTGCAGGTACCCTAATCAAAGCGCTTCTGTTGAGATTTGCCCAAGAGATGTATACAGGTGCCTCATATCCGGGAACCAATCTTTTATAAGAATTAACCCAAGAATTCAAAATGGCAGTTGTTTCATCTGCATGCTTTAACAGTCCTCCTATATAATGCAAGGCAATATCGCTTAATTGCCATTTTCCGTTAGGATCATAGAATTTGTTGCCTTCAAAATCAAGAGTGAGCAAGCTCTGATGCACATGCATTCCCGTACCATTTATACCAAATATCGGCTTTGGCATGAAGGTAGCGTATAGTCCATGTTTTAGAGCCACCCTTTTAATCATTGCTTTTAAAGTTAAAATTCTATCTGCAATTGTTAGGGCATAACCGTATCTCAGATCTATCTCGTGCTGTCCAGGAGCCACTTCATGATGAGTTGCTTCGGGCTTATAACCCATATCTGCGAATATCCCAACTATTTCTTTGCGCACTTCCTCGCCTTTATCCACAGGTCCAAAATCAAAGTATCCTCCATAGTCATTCGGCTCTAAGCTGGGTTTCCCATCATTCATTTTAAAGAGAAAAAATTCAAATTCAGGGCCTGTTACGAATCTAAACCCTTTATCTTCCGCCTTCTTTAGAATTCTTTGAAGAACATATCTCGGGTCTCCTTCAAATCTCTTTCCATTTGGTAAGTATGTATCGCATATTATTGTGGCAGTTTTAGGATCATCAGGCATTATTTGGAATGTGTTTGCATCGGGCACAGCACGCATATCACTTTCATCAATAGTTGCATATCCTGCTATGCTAGAACCATCAAAAACTATCCCCTCACTCAGGGCCTTCTCTAGCATTATATTAGGAATCATAACACTCTTCACTTGTCCCAAAATATCCATAAACTGCAGATGTATGTATTTTACCCTTTTTTCCCTAACATTTTTTAAAATTTCCTCCTGCATAGGAATCAATGTATTTTAAAAATTTAAACTTTTTTCTTACCAATTTTGGTAATATTTGGTAATAGAATAAACTTAATATTAGCGGCTGGCATTACCCCTTGGTGATTAAAAATGTGGGATGAAGAATTCTCCGCTCTTGCGAAGCATTTGAAAGCATCTGAAATTAGAGAATTACTAAAGGTTACCCAGGAGCCTGATATAATATCTCTTGCAGGTGGTCTTCCGAGTCCTCAGGCTTTTCCTGTTGATATAATAAAGAACATCGTGTCTTATATGATGGATAAATATGGAGATAAAATGCTTCAATATGGCTCTACCGAGGGAGTAAACTCGTTTAGAGATACCCTTGTTGATTTTTTAACCTCACGCTACAAATTCAAAAATATTGAAAGGGACAATATTCTTGTGACTACCGGTTCACAGCAAGGGCTATATCTCTCTGCTAAAATTTTCATTGATCCGGGAGATACTGTCATTGTAGAGGCCCCCACCTATGTTGGAGTTTTAACCGCTTTCCAGTCATATAATCCAAAATATGAGCAGATCGAGATGGATAATGATGGAATGAAGGTTGATATGCTAGAAGAGAGACTTCGAGAGTTGAAAAGAGAGAATGTAAAGCCAAAATTGATTTACACAATTCCTACATTTCAGAATCCTGCTGGAGTCACCCTATCAGAAGATAGGAGAAAACATCTTCTTGAGCTCGCTGAAGAGTATGATATTCTCGTTATAGAGGATGCACCTTATGAAGAGTTACGCTTCTCAGGAGAGCCTGTGCCCCAGATAAAGAGAATGGATAAGGATGATAGAGTGATTTACCTTGGTACATTTTCAAAAACTCTGAGTCCAGGGATGAGAATCGCGTATATGGTAGCACATAAGGACATAATTCAAAAAGCGGTTCTGGCAAAGCAGGGAGTTGATTTATGCACCACTCCATTCTTGCAGTATGTAGCTCAAGAATATCTGAAGGGTGGATATTTTGATGAGCACATACCGAAGATAATAAAAATATACAAGGAGAAGAGAGATGTAATGCTTGATGCCCTTGAAGATTATTTCCCTGAAGGCGTTTCATGGACCAAGCCAGATGGAGGAATGTTCCTCTGGGTAACTCTGCCCGAGGGTATGGACGCTCAGAAACTATTTAACAGGGCGATAAAGAATAAAGTTGCATTTGTTATAGGCGCGGCATTCTTCCCATATAGAGACCATAAAAATACACTGAGATTGAATTTCACATACCCGTCCATAGAGGATATACAGGAGGGAATCAAGAGGTTGGCAAATGCAATAAAAGAAGAGATGTAAATTTAATCTTCTATTATTTTTTCTAGAAGTTCAATAGTGTTTTTTATATCGGCAAGGTTTGACATTTCTACGGGGCTGTGGGTGTATTTTACAGGTATGCATATGGGTAGAGCTTTCAATCCATGATTGAATGCAACAGAAGCATCAGTGGAGCCCCCAGTGATTGCAATTTGAATTGGGATGCCATTTTCAGATGCAATATTGATTATTTTATCTCTCAAAAATTCGGAAGCTGCTCCTCTTCTATCGAAAAATCTTATTGCGGGGCCTTCTCCTATTTTAACGGGGCTCAAATGAAATGGTACTCCCGGCATCATTCCAGTTGTCATGGTGTCTATGGCATAAACCTCATCAAATTCCATTCTTGTTGTTATAGCGCTTGCACCTCTCAATCCCGTCTCTTCCTGGACGGTCCATATAAATGTTACCTTCTTATTTAATTTTTTATTTTTTACTCTATTTAGAACATCAAAGAGAATTGCACAGCCAACACGGTCGTCTATTCCCCTTGTTACTATGTAATCACCCATTCTCACAAAATCTTTTTTCCAGCGTCCAGGCATAACTGGTCCAAGCCCCAGAGATTCCGCTTCTTTTCTGCTCTTTGCACCTATATCTATTGCAAGCTCTTTCCAAGTGGGATTCTTTTTTCTATCTTCTTGAGTGCTGAGATGCGGGGGAATAAGCCCTATAACGCCGTAAATTGTACCTCTTGGAGTAAATATTTCTACTACTCTACCGTAAAGCATCCTGTCATCTACACCACCAACTGGTGCAAATCGAATATATCCATTCTCCTCAATATGCGTTGTGACAAATCCGATTTCATCCATATGCGCCATGATTGCAATATGCTCTTTTCCCTCGCCTATCGTTACATAAACATTTCCTACAGCATCTACCTTGGGATTCAAACTTTTCAGTTTTTCAAGGAGATAGTCTCTAATTGGTCTCTCAAAGCCGCTTACTCCTGGAAGCATAACAAAATCTCTGAGCAGATTAACTATATCCATTTTCATCACCATGCAATTGTAATGCCTTCTCACATATAATTTTTTTCAACTCTTCTACAAACTTTTTAGCATCTTCAACACTTCCACTTACAAAATTTCCTTTACCTCCTCCGCGACCATTCATCATGCTCAAAAGCCCCATATACTCATTTCTCGCCCATGGATATGAGGGATTGTATGCAATGCATACCACATTGCTCTCACCAATTCCATATACTACTACTGCCTTATTATGATTTGCTATCTCCAACGCTTTTCTTTGGATGATTTTCTTCTCAGCATAGGGTAAAAAGAGGTAATGCAACTCAATTTCTCCACATTTTTCAACATTGAATTTTGCATCCTTGCTTGCGTCTCTTAAAGCTTTTCTCATTATTTCATTCTCATTCTCCAAATTCTCAAGATAATTCTCGATTTTATCCATATCTAAATTTCTCTTCCACATTAATTTACGCAGTGATTGTGAGGCTCTATAATGATAATTCCTTGCCATCTCACCAATTACAAATTTAACTTCCTTTCTCTTTCCCATTCTAAAATGCACTATGGCAAAGTCCTCTATTTCAGATAGATTGGAAATATGAACACCTTTGCAGGCAGATAAATCATGTCCCTCTATTTTCACCACTCTTATCTTCTCATCTTTTATTCTCTCAAGTTTTATCCTCAAATCAGGATAGTTTCTAATTTCATCCTTGTTAATCCAAAAGGTACTCACATTTCTTCCCTCTTTTATTAATTCTCTTGTGCGCTTCTCAGCATCCAAGATATCCTCTGCACTAATATCTCCTTGAAAAATTATCGATGATACCTCCCCTAGCGCAATCTTTCCCATCTTAGCACCTTTATTTTCCAAGAATCTAAAGAATGTATGCTCTGCGGTGTGGGAACGCATCAATAGGTACCTTCTATCCCAGTTTAAAATTATTTTCATTTTGTCGCATTTGCAAATTCCATCTATTTCGTGCCATAAAGAGCCTATGTGCTTTATAGAAAATTCTTCTCCATTACAAATTGCAATACCCTCATCAGGTGGTTGCCCCCCACCACCCGGATACAAAATGGTATCTGATAGAAGGCATTTATTCCCTTTTCTCTCTTCAACCTCAACTTCCACGCTTTTCAAATAAGGATTCTCGTAGTAGAGCATAGGGGTAAAGAGAACTCACCAAAAAAATATTTTCATAAAAAAGAGAAGATTATTGTTGTATATTATTTTCCTTTTCTCTTTGTGAAGGCTATGGCTATTACTGCAATTATTACGATAATTATAATGCCTATGGATAGAGGTATGAGCCATGAAGGACCTGCAGAATTGCTTGGGTTATTGCTCTCTGATTTTTCCTCTTTCTGTATTGATTTAATTTCGTTCATTGCATTTTCATAAGTTGTGGGCTCTGTGTCAAATTTCTTTATCCCTAAGTTTATGCCTCCACCAACTATGAATCCCTTGGATTTAGAATAGAAATAGTAGAAGTGGAAATTGTGTATTTGGGAAGGATTCCAAGTATCATTTGTATTCATAATTTGCACCACATATACATTCTCCCCGCCGTATTGCATCTCTCCACTGATATGGAGAGTAGGTGAACTTATGTTTTTAGATTTTGAGAAATTACCATTGAAGAAGTATTCTGCCACATTGCCATTTATTGTAAATGTTTTGTTGAGTAGCAATTCTAACATCTTAATGTATTTCTCTTGAAGCCCTATTATCTTTATTACTCCTGAGTAGTTTCCATTTATGCTCATTGTTAAATTGTGCTTGGAGGTTGGCATTAAAGGCAATGCTGGTGAAAAACTTATCGTAGCATTCCTATTGTATTCTGTTTCTATTGTGAAATCGAAATTATCATATGGAGACATATTTGAAAATTGATCTATTATCCCCATGTATTGCGTAGGTATGCTTTGGACTATAGTGGATATGCTAACTGAAGAGCTCCACCATTGGCCAAAAAAGTAGGAAAAATCTGGTTCCACATAAATTATGTGCCCTTTATATTCAAACGGTATATGGAGAACTACAGATTTATCGTGCTCTATAAGATGTTGAATATAACTTAGATTTCCATGAATACCTATAATATCTCCCGTGTCTAATAGCCCATTATGGTTCACATCTTTAATGCTCAAGCTTAAGTTCTCATCATACAAACTTATATCGGAAATCTTTATCAAATTCACTTTTTTATTGTTTATCTCTTCATTTAATTCAACTGAAAAATACAAATCACTTGGAGTTGAAATATTTGAAAGGAAACTAGCCTTCCATGTTATATTCACATAATCAATTTTTGTGTATTTTTCATTTAAAGCTGCATAAAGCATGGCTGGTATTGGCAAATTCTTTCCTTTAATATGCACCTTTGCAAAATTGGTATTTTTTGAGATTATTTTGGAAACATTTCCTTTGCCATCCGTAAACGCTGTTCCGTTGGAAATAGCTGTTTGGATAATGTTAGTTTTTGCAGAGATATTCATATTTCTTGGCTCGAAATTATTATTTATGAAGTTTGTAACATTGTTAGAATATGGAAATGTGCCGTTGAAATAAAAGCTCAAATTTGCATTTGTGGAAGAGCCTGTATCAAATAACATATTGGCACCATCCTTTTTCATTGCACCTGCCATCTTCACATTTCCGTTTAGCCCTACATCGTATGAGCTTATCTGATATGATTGGTTCATTTTATTGTAATTGGTTACCATCATATCTGTGAGTACCTTCAAATATGGTTGAAACTCATTTTGGAGATTTATATTTAATTTGTAGCCCCATTTGTTTGAGTCCGATTGGGCATAGGTTACACTGGCACCTACATTAATGAGAAGTAAGAGCATTATGCCAACCACCACTAACCTTTTCATCATAATCACCTCTTTTTAATTTTTTTTGAAAAAGGATATGTGAAATAAAAATATAAAAATTTTGAAGAAAATTACACTTTTTCTATTAAAAACTCGCAGTAATTGTAACCCTGAACCATACATTTCAATTCTTTTCCTTCGTATTTACTTCCCTCCGCCTCTTCTACAATACCGGCGAGAACCCCTCTCATAAAATGGCACACTGGTTTATCGCTCTTTCCTTCATTCTTCATATAGCTCTCTGCCTCAAATGAATCGTAAAGTATCATTCTGTAGTTCTCGCCCTCTTTGATTCTCTCTCCCAAAGCCCATCCAAAGTACCAACCAACTGCCGAAATGACATCATAAATACCCAAAGATTCGTCTTTCACATATTTTTTATACTTTCTCACCAATTTTCTCCCAACTCTCTTTCCTCCGCGATAAAGGACAAAATCACCCACCCCACCAAAAAGCTCTTCCATATCTTTCATTAACTCATACGGGAAATAGGTGGTTGACAATAAAATGTATCTATTTCCAAACAGCTCAATTTTAAAATCCTCACTGAAATTTTTGTCTTTACCCAGAATTTTCATTATTTCCCTTGATCTTTTCTCTATTTCTTCTTTTCCCATTTATACCCCTGGTGTATTTAGTAACTCAGAGTATTTAAAACCTTCTACTCCTTAGCCCAACCTAGAGCTCTTGATACGGCATCTTTCCATCTTTTATACAATTTTTCTCTATCCTCATCTTTCATTTTGGGCTCAAATCTTCTATCTTCTTTCCATAATCCCTTTAAATCGTTCATATCCCAAGCACCTATAGTGAGACCTGCCATAAACGCTGCGCCTAGCGATGTTGTTTCTAGGATTGCTGGCCTTAGAACAGGTATGCCTAAGATATCAGATTGAAATTGCATAAGATAATCATTTTTAGAAGCGCCACCATCCACTCTAATTTCTTTAATTTTTACCTGTTTTTTCATTTCTTCTACAACATCTTTAGTTTGATACGCTATGGAATCTAAGGTAGCTTTCACTATATCCTCTTTTTTTGTGCCTCTCGTTATCCCTATTAGCAAACCTCTTGCATGAGGGTCCCAGTAGGGAGAGCCAAGGCCCGAGAATGCCGGAACGAAAAATAATTTTGAATCTTTAGCATTTTTTGCCAGATTCTCACTATCATCGTAATCTTTCAAAATTTCCAAATCTTTAAGCCATTTTAAAGCAGCACCCGTTATGAACACGCTTCCTTCAAGGGCATAGGTGGTATTTCCTTTTATCTTCCAAGCCACGGTGGTCAATAGATTCTCTGAATGTTCTATTTCATTTCCAGTGTTTGCCAGCAAGAAATTTCCCGTACCATAAGTCACTTTGAGCATGCCTTTTGAGAAGCAGGTTTGTCCAAACAATGCAGCCTGCTGGTCTCCTAAAACTCCACTTACAGGCACTTCCTTTCCAAATAATTTTGTGTACCCAAATACACTGCTTGAATCTCTAACATGCGGAAGGATATCTTTAGGGATGCCGAATAACTCAAGAAGCTCTTCATCCCATTCTCCTTTTTTTATGTTGAAGAGCATGGTTCTTGAGGCATTGGAATGATCGGTGAGATGCTCACCTGTAAGTTTGTAAATAAGGTAAGAATCTATCGTACCGGCCATAAGCTCTCTCATTTTTGCTCTTTCTCTGGCTCGTGGAACATTATCTAAGAGCCATTTTATCTTGCTGGCAGAGAAATATGCATCCGCTATCAGCCCTGTTTTCTCTCTTATTATCTCACCATACTCTTTTTTTATCTCTTCCATCATATCAGCAGTTCTTCTACACTGCCACACTATTGCGTTGTAGATTGGCTTTCCATTCTTGTCCCACACCACTACGGTCTCTCTCTGATTTGTTATGCCTATTGCATCTATTCTCTCATTTTTTGTTATTTTCTTAGCAACTTCTACTTGAGTTCTCCATATCTCCTCAGGCTCGTGCTCAACCCAACCTGGTTTAGGATAAATCTGATTGAATTCTTTTGATAGGGAAGAAATAATCTTTCCCTCCTCATCAACAATTGACGCTTTTACATTGGTTGTACCCTCATCCATTGCAAGAATTCGAGTCATAGAGCCACCACGCCATAATTGTCTTAGCACATATTAATTTTGGGAGAAAATATTAAGAATGATTTTTTAGATTATAGGATATGGAAATTGATGTTGTAAATGTAAAAAAGCTAGAAGATAGTGTGAATGTAATCATAGGATACACGCATTTTATAAAAAGCGCAGAGGATATCTATGAGGCCTTAGTTACTAGTATGCCAGGCATAAAGTTCGGATTTGCATTCTGTGAGGCCTCTGGAGATAGGTTGATAAGGTACGAGGGCACTGATGAAGAATTAACCAAATTTGCAATTGAAAACTGCAAAAATATTGGAGCTGGGCATGCTTTCATAATACTCCTACGAAATGCATATCCCATAAATGTTCTCAATGCCCTCAAGAATGTGCAGGAGATAACGAGAATAATGGTGGCAAGTGCAAATCCTCTGCAGGTGATAATAGGAAAAACAGAACAGGGAAACGCAATACTTGGAATAGTGGATGGCTATGCACCCCTTGGAGTAGAGGATGAGGAGAAGAGAAAAGAGAGAAAAGAGTTCTTACGCAAAATAGGATACAAGCTGTGATTCTATGGAGTTCTACGATGTGGAAGCGGAACTCTACGATTTATTCTATTTTGATTTCAGGGAGGATATTCCCCTTTACAAAAAATATGCTGATAAGTGCGAGAATGTGCTTGAACTCTTTTGCGGCACGGGGAGAATTTTGTATTATCTGGACCACCAGAACATGTATGGCTTAGATTTGAATGAGAAAATGTTATCCTTAGCTAGAGAGAATTTAGAAGGAAAGAATGTAAAATTGTTTAAAGGAGATGCGAGAGATTTCAAAATTGAAGAAAGATTTTGCTTAGAAATCATAGGCATAAACTCTTTGATAATGTTTCCTAAAGATGATAGAATGAAAATATTGAAAAACGCATACCAGCATCTTCGCAAGGGTGGAAGGTTGATAGTTGATATAATAAATCCCTTTGAGATGGTTGAAGGCATCGTGCACCACGGAGATACGAAATTCAGAGATGATAAAATTTACAGCAGATTCTTTGTACCCATAAGGAAAAATGGCAATTGGAAACTTCTATATTTTTACGATATAGTTGAAAATGAGAATCTAAAAAGAAAAGTTGCAGAGATGACTATTTATCCAATTGAAAAGGATGAAATCGTTGAAGAGATGGAAAAAGTCGGTTTCAAGATAGAGGCAATTTTTGGGGATTACGATATGAACGAATTCTCTGAGTATTCGGAAAGGATTATAGTTGTGGGGCTTAGGAATGAATAACTTTGGAATATCCAGAGAATCATTGGATAAGGTATATCAAATTCTGGATGAAATGAAGGCTGATAATGAGAACATACCCATTCTAGTTGAGGGAAAGAGAGATAAAAAAGCGTTGCAAGAGCTTGGATTTGAAGGTGATATAATAATTTTAAATTCGGGACATACTCTGGCAAATATTGCGGATTGGATTTCAGAAAAACATAAAAAAATAATAATTTTAACAGATTGGGATAAGAAAGGTAGCTATCTTGCAGGACGCCTTTTCAACCTTTTGCGCGGCAATGATGTTGTGTGTAATATGGAATATAGAAGAAAGTTGGGATTTTATCTTGGCTCGCACATATCAACGGTGGAAGAATTATCAATGCTTTCTGAAAAAGTTATTTAAATGCAACTCATTACCCGACTATGCAGCTCATAAATCCATGGTCATCACAGCAGTACAAAGATTATGCAAAGCTTCGGGACCAGTTTGGTATAGCCCCATTTAATTTTGATTTGCCCGATGCCCCTATTCTCTTCCGCAGGGGAGTTATATTTGGGCACAGGGGATTTGAATACATTTATGATGCCATAAAGAATAACAGGAATTTTGCTGTTTTAACTGGATTAATGCCCTCGGGAAATATGCATTTTGGACACAAAATGACCATTGAGCAAGTTCGCTATTATCAATCTCAAGGTGCTGATGTCCATATTGCTGTTGCAGATATAGAGGCATACTCGTTTCGTGGTATACCTTTAAAGGATGCTGAGAGAATTGCTTTGGAAGAGTATGTCCCGAGCTATATAGCTTTGGGTTTAGATCCTGCTAGAACTGAGGTTTATTTCCAATCTAAACGGCAAGAAGTTAAAGATATAGCATGGAAACTTGCAAAGAAAGTGAATATGAGTGAGTTTCTTGCAATTTATGGTTTTTCAGGAGAAGACAATATGAGCCATTTATTCTCTCCGTTGGTTCAGGTTGGGGACATACTCCATGTTCAGCTTGAGAAATTTGGGGGCCCAAGGCCCACTATTGTACCTGTGGGCGTGGATCAAGATCCCCATATGCGTCTAACGAGAGATATTGTAGGAAGGTGGAGAATGTTTAGCATATCTCAACAGGGTGCTACATTAGCCGTATTCTATAAGGGTGAGGATGCAGAGAAAAAACTGAAAAATCTAATATCTTATCTTGAAGCATCTGGATTTTCTCAGTTCAAAATAAATGTGCCATATAAGGCTCTTTATATACTCGATTCACAAAAAGAAGATTGGATAAGAATTGATAGAGCAATAATCTCCTACGAGAAGGAATTCAACGAAAATGCGTTTTATCCTCCAGCAGCCACCTATCATCGCCTTATGACTGGATTAACTGGCGGAAAGATGTCCTCATCCATTCCTGAAAGTGCTATATTTCTGACAGATTCACCTGAAGAGGCAAGAAAAAAAGTTATGCGCGCTAAAACGGGGGGTGGAGTAACTCTTGAGGAGCATAGAAAATACGGTGGGAACCCAGATATATGCTCCGTTTATGAACTATTCGTTTATCACCTAATAGATGATGATTCATATCTTAAAGATATACATGAATCTTGTAGGGAAGGTAAGAGGGTATGTGGTCCATGCAAAAGAGAAGCGGCAGATATAATTTACAATTGGCTCAAAGAATTTCAAGAGAAGAGAGAACAGGCGAAGGATGAGGTTAAGGAGATAGTATCTTGGGAATGAATTTAAATATAGGATTTCCATTGCCACTTGGGTGAGGTAATGCAATCAAAGCGTTTCGTGCTAGGAGATAGCATTGAAATATTTGTTGGATCTTCCAAAATATTTGCTAAAATCAATGAAAAAGAATATATTATTTACGAGGACTGAACTTTTTTAACTTTCACTATGAACTCATCAAAATCATTCATTACCCTGCTATTAGGGAATATCTTTTTTGCCTCATTTTCAATAATCTTTGCATCTTTGTATCTTGGGCTTATGTGTACCAGAAGTAAGGCATCCACATTTGCCTTTTTAGCAATTTTAGCCGCCTGCCTTGCAGATGAATGCCCATATTGATTTGCTTGCTCTTCTAGGGATGATTCTACCGTAGCCTCATGAATCAACACATTGGCATTAGCAGCAAAGGAAATCATTTCTTCCATCGGTGCAGTATCTCCAGAATACACTATTTTTCTCCCCACTCTAACTCCATTGCTTACCTCGTCTATTGTGATCTCCTTTCCCTCATACTCTATTTTCCCATTTTTTCTTAACTTTTCAAGTATCTTGCTATTCAATCCTAAGGCCTTTGCTCTGTTTCTATCTATCCTTGGCATGTCTTTTTCTTTTATTGCATAGGCCAGGGAAGGAACTGGGTGCTTTGTTTTCATCACTTTGACTACATAGTCCCCGAAATCTAAAGATTCATTGCCCTTTAACTCATAGAGAACTATTTTGAAAGATGGTGAATAGTACCCAATATTCAGGAATTTCGTCAGAATATCAATCGTTCTTTCAGGTCCATAAATTTCAAGGGGCTCTTTTCTTTCATTGAGGGTCATTGTTTGAATTAATCCTGCTAAACCTAGAAAGTGATCTCCATGATAATGGGTTATGAATATTCTCTTAATCTTCATGAAACTCATATTTGTGTGCATCATTTGCCTTTGTGTACCCTCACCACAGTCAAATAGGAGTACCTCACTATCAATCTGCACTCCTATACTCATCACATTTCTCTCCGGTGAGGGCCAAGAGCCTCCTGTGCCAAAGAAAACTATGCGAATCGTTGAAGCCATATCCCTTTATGCTATTTGCACCTATTAAATTTATGGCTTCATCCACAAAATTTAAAAACAAAACTTTTATTCCCTACTTGGGGCCCGTGGTCTAGTGGTTATGACGTCGCCCTTACAAGGCGAAGATCCCCGGTTCGAACCCGGGCGGGCCCACTGAGGAGACACCTACGGTTTCTCCCTCTACCCTCTTCCCTAAAGGAAAGGTGCTTTACTCCCAAAGAAATAAAATAATTTTTGTAGTAAATTAGAAAATAGATGTCATAGCCCTGCTTTCTATGATGTGTTTGCAGCTTTAATTCTCTTTTACCTCAAGGCATTTGTTGGGAATTCCTAGTAAAGCGACTCTGTCTGGATGGGATAATATTAGCAAAGTTAATTTTTATTGAACCCAATATTTTGTTAGTATATTTAACACTTCCAAAGATTGATATATGGGAGAGTATTCCTATTCCTTATGACAGAGTGGGTTTATGCAAATCTAACGGATATAATGGGAAAGGTTCACACTATAGCCCTCAGGAAGGATTATGAATCCTTCTTCAAAAATGGTATCGGAATCGATGGCTCTTCTATTCCCGGATTCGCATCGGTAAATCGCTCAGATTTGGTTGCTAAGCCGGATATGAGAACTTTTGTAAAAATTCCATGGAGGCATGATGAGTATTTGGTTCTTTTAAAAACATACTATGAGGATAATGCTTTCGATAAAGATCCAAAAAATGTAGCTGAAAAAGCGGATTTGGCTTTGAAAGAAATGGGTTATGAGGCAGTTCTTCGTCCAGAATTAGAATTCTTTGTTCTAAATGAAAATGGTAGGGGCAATACACATTATTTTGAGCCGCCATACTCTGATGTCACATTTGAATACCGGAAAAAGGTGAGCGAAGCAGTTCAAGATATGGGAATTCCTATAAGGTACCATCACCACGAGAATGCTTCTGGGCAAATTGAAGTTGAGCTTTTGTGGATTGATGGGGTTGAGCTTACTTGTGATTATACCATATATACGAAAATTGTGTCAAAGTGGCTCGCAAAGGATATGGGCATGGCTGTGACATATATGCCCAAGTTAAAGAAAGATATGGCGGGTAATGGTATGCACATTCACATGTTCTTGAAAAAGAATGGAGAAAACATATTTCGGGGAGATAATGAAATATCCCAAGAAGCGCGGTATTTTATAGGAGGAATATTAGAGCATATGCCATATATAACAGCACTGACTAATCCGACTATAAACTCTTATAAGCGTTTAAATGGAGGACTTGAAGCTCCAAGGTATTTGGCTTGGGGGTATAGAAATAGAAGTACTTTAATTAGGGTTCCGGCAAGGATGAAGGATATAGAAGTACGTAATGCAGATTCTTCCGCAAATCCATATCTTGCTTTCTCTTTGATCATTCTTGCAGGTTTGGATGGAATAAAGAAAAAAATTGAGCCCTCAGAGCCAGTGGATTATGATCTTTATGCCCTATCAAAAGAGAAACTTAAAGAGTACCCTGCATTGCCGGAATCTCTAGAAGATGCAATAGAGCTTATGGAAAGCGATGAGTTTGTAAAATACGCTTTGGGTAATGAGCTGTACGATACATTCATAGATATGAAGAAATTAGAAATTGAAGAGTTTTTGCAAGCCATAACAGATTGGGAAATAAAAAAATACAGAGATATATAAATTACAAAAACTCGTTTTCGTTTACGGGCATCATAGTGAAGCCAGAAATTACTTTGGGATAGAAATCCGTGGTTTTCTGAGGCATTCTCTCAAGATGTCTTGCCACTTCCAATACTATTTCTGGTGGAGTTGGGTTAAGTAAGAATGCCACTTTTGCTACTTTTTTATCCACCTTTTCTACAGCATCCTCAATCCATCTCTCATAATAGATATCCTCGTCTATCTTTGGATCTTTAACACCGAGAATTTTAAAGATCACTTCCCTGAGAACCACTGCATCCAAGCTACGATATGCCTCACTCCACTCCTTGTTCATAAATTGAGAAACATCCTTATTTCGCACCAATCCATAAGCCTTGCCATCTTGGTAAACTACGAAAGCATTGCTATTTTTATTCTCTTTAAGAAATTCCTCTGTCTCCTTTATATCGATCTCCTCCACTGAAAAATATTCTTTTATTTTTTCCCATTGCTCTTCTTGAATCTTCACCTTGGCTAGAAGCCTATGAGTTGGAAGTACAATTAAGCCTGGATCATCCAAGCTAACCATATAAGTCATCCTGTAGTTAAATGCGCTGTTATCCTTCCAATCTGGAATCTTTGAACGCATCTCATCACGGAAATAAACGGCTGTCTCATACCTGTGATGCCCATCTGCAATTACAACCTGCTCATCTTTGAGAACATCTTGAATTGTTCTAATTTTCTCATAATCATTAACTTTGTAAAGCCTTGTTATTGTGCCATAATCATCCACACCATAGAAATCTGGAGTGCCTTTAATGACCTCATCTATTATTTCCTTCACTCTCCCATCATCCTTATAGAGGACAAATCCTGCCTCTAGATTCGTTTTAGTTGCACGAAGCATATTTAAACGATCTTCCTTTGGGCCCCTGTGGGTTTTTTCGTGAGGTAGAACTACTCTTTCTTCAAACGGATGCAAACGCATAGCCGCTATAAACCCGCGCCTTGTGTATTTCTTGCCACGAAGCTCAAATTCTTGAGTGTATATATAGATTCCAGGTTCTTTGTCCCTTACAATTATTCCATTTTCTTTCCATTCTTGGAGTCTTTTGGCAGCCATCTCGTATCTGTTCTCCTCCCTTGGCAATATCAATTTTGCAAAGTTGTACTCGTGCTTTTTATAGTACTCATCTAGCATCTCCCTATTTATTTTATCATAAGGTTGAGTTATCACCTTGCTAAGATCTCTGCCAATCAAAGCATCGCTGTAATGCAGAGCTTTAAATGGCCTGATTTCTACCATAATATCACCTTATGACTTCAAAGCTTCTGCAATCTTTTTAGCAACTTCTATGCCAGCACGAGTTTGTCCTTCCTTTGCTTGCGCTCCAATATGGGGAGTGAGTACGATATTGTCGAGCTCAAATAATTTGCTCTCTTTAAGTGGCTCATTTTCGTACACATCTAAGGCAGCACCGTATAACTTTCCAGATTTTAGAGCTTCGTATAATGCATTTTCATCCACAATGCCTCCTCTAGCCGCGTTGATTATTATAGCACCATCCTTCATCATCTCTATTCTCTCCTTATTTATCAAATGCTTCGTTTCAGGAGTGAGGGGCAAATGCAAAGTTATCACATCCGCTTCGGAGACCAAAGCATCTAACTCACGAAATTCTATGGCTAACTCTTTTTCTGTGCTTTCATCTGGACGATAAACATCGTAATATATTACCTTCATTCCAAAGGCCGTAGCTCTTTTTGCTACTTCCCGACCTATTCTACCTATTCCTATTATTCCCAGCGTTTTTCCATACATCTCAATGCCTTTACACTTCTTCTTAGGCCAAGCACCATTACGCATCTCTCTATCAGCATAAGCAATTTTTCGCATCACCGCTAAAATCAACCCAATTGTTAACTCCGCAACACTTATACTCGTAGCTCCTGGAGTGT
Organism: Aciduliprofundum boonei T469; assembly: GCF_000025665.1. GTDB lineage: Archaea > Thermoplasmatota > Thermoplasmata > Thermoplasmatales > Aciduliprofundaceae > Aciduliprofundum > Aciduliprofundum boonei. The sequence continues at coordinate 1,355,927 of NC_013926.1, read as the reverse complement.
TGATAACTTTAATTCCTTTGCTCTTAGCGTACTCTACATCTATATTATCCAACCCAACACCTGCACGGCCTATGGCCTTTAATTTCTCGGCTGCATCAATCATCTCTTTACGAACCTTAGTGGCACTTCGCACTATGATTGCATCCAAATCCCTCACATGATTCGACAACTCATCCTTCGGCAATCCGGTTAGATCCACAACTTCAAAACCCTCTTTTTTCAATAGTTCAACACCCTCTTTGGCTATTGGGTCACAAATTCCAACCTTCATTCAGTACACCCCCTTTGCCTCTAGAATCTCGTCGATGGTATCTAAGAGGCCCATTATATCGGTGGGGGTTAATTGACCCATGTGTGCTATTCTGAATGTTTTCTCTTTCAATTCGCCATAGCCATTTGATATGCGCAATCCCCTTCTCACTAGCTCCTCATTAAGCTCTTTTATGGATATGCCATAGGTGTTGGTTATCGTAGTTACGGTCACACTTTCATATCCCTTCTCTGCGAATAGTTCAAATCCTCTCTTTTTAACCCAGTTATGAACTATCTCACGCATTTTTAGATGCCTTTCATATCTTGCCTGCATACCCTCTTCAAGCATAATATCAAGCTGCACATCCATGGCGTATAAGAGCGGCACAGATGGGGTGGTTGGGTGCTGCTGACTCTTTTCAAATCTTTTGAGCATGCGAACAAAATCAAAATAATAGCCCTTATTCCTTGTTTTTTTACTCTTCTCCATGGCCTCTTCGCTCACAATAGCCACGGCAAGACCTGGAGGAAGGGCCAAAGCTTTCTGCGAGGAGGCGATAACCACATCATACTTATTCACATCAATCATATCTCCACCAAGGGAAGAAACGGTATCAATGGCTATTAAAGTATCATTCTCATGTGCAATTTTTGCAATCTCATCTGTGGGATTTTTAACACCTGTGCTTGTCTCATTGTGTATTTGTGCCAGAAGCTCGTATTTTTTCTTCTCCATAGCATCTGCTATCATCTCTGGTTTTACTGCCTTGCCCCAATCTGCCCAGACCAAATCAGCATTTTTTTCATTCGCCAAGCTCATCTCATACCAGCGCTTGCTGAAAGCACCACAAGCACCGTGTAAAACATCCTTCTCTGCTAGATTTCTTATGGTACCTTCCATAACGGCAGAGCCGCTGGATGTGAAAACAAACACATAGTGATCAGTATTGAAGAGTTTCTGCATCTTCTCCACAATTCCACCATAAAGCTCAGTCATCTCCTTTGTACGATGTCCTATAACTCTTTGTGCCATCGCTATGCGTACCCTATCATCCACTTCAGTCGGTCCCGGTATGAACAACTTAGGAGTATTTTCAATCATTTTATCACCGACAGGATATTGTAAGGATGAATATTAAATTTTCATAATAGGTTCGGATTTAGAACCAACGAATGGAACAAAAATATATATCGGAAAGGCATGGGAGATTTGGTGAGATTATGATTTGTGAATTATGTGGCAAAAATGTACCACGATTACATAAAGTTGTGATAGAAGGCGTGATTATGAATGTTTGTGATGATTGCGCCAAATTCGGCAAAGAGATTAAAGGAAATGAAATACCAAAGGATGTGAAATATCTGCCCCCTGAAGTTGTAAGGGAGAGGTTGGAGAGGAAGCAGAGGAGAAGAAGAAAGGATTATCTGGATGAGGAGGAAGTACTAATTGAAGATTACCCAGAAGTTATAAGGAAAGCGAGGGAGAAGATGGGGCTAACTCAAGAGCAACTTGCCAAAAAAATACTTGAAAAGAAAACGGTTATCTCAAAGATTGAAAGGGGAGAAATGCACCCTGATGAAAAGCTAATAAAGAAATTAGAAAAGGCGTTGGATATCAAGCTTAAAGAAAAAGTATCCACCGTTTATCGCAAGGATACAAAGAAGAGTGGTGGATTAACATTGGGAGATTTAATTAAGGATGCGTTGTAAATGGACACAGGAACTGCAATAATATGGGCAATCGTAATAATATTGGGGACAATAATTGTAGAATATTTGCTAAATCCATATTTTAATAGATTAGGATTGCCTAAGAAATCCAGGATGAAAGAGGAACCAAAAGAGAAAAGCGAAGAGGAGAGGAAGAAAGAGGAAGAGTTCTACAGGGAGATATGGACTGCCAAAAAAAGAAAGAGATCATAAAGTTCTTGCACGAATTAGAGCCCTTAATGGTACTCCGTTTACCTCATCCCAGGGAGTTTTGTTCACGAGCACAACACTAAGCACTGGCTCACCACCTGCATTTTTTATATCATCTATCGCCTTTCTCAAAGTTTCACCGGTGCTCATGACATCATCTACAATTACTACTTTCTTTCCTTCTATATGGGCATAATTACTCGAGAATGCTCCCTCTTCCATCTTGGGATGCGGCCTGTATATTATCAATTCAACATTCAATTCCTCCGCGATGAAAGTTGCAAATGGAATACCATTTATTAGAATTCCAACAATAGAATCAACATCAAATTGTCTCTTCTCCATCTCTTCAAGGATTATATCACTCATTATTTCTGCAATTTTAGATATTCTGTAGGGATATATCCCTATGCTTCTCCACCCTATTTTCACATCCTTGGGTGCCTCTCCTCCAATCCCCTTTGTGAGTAACCATTCCACGGTATTCGTGGATAAATGCAACTCTGTTGCTATCTCCTTTGTATCCAGACCCTTCTCCTTCAGCTCTCTCGCTCTTTTAACAAGCTCTTCAATACTTTTCATTTAAATCACCTCAGCACTCATAGGGCTCATCATCTTATCAGCTGACCCTCTTTTCATCACAGATTAGGAATTCTTTGAAAATATTTAATTCTTTGCAATGACATAAAATTTTTATCGCTGGAGCTTATACTACCTTTAAATGAAAAGGCCAATAGTTTGGTTTGTGGTATTCATACTGATTCTTAATGCTATATTTTTTGCCATAGGTTATGGTAGCAATCAAAAAGAGAGTTTATATTTCAAAACATCCTCCAGCATTAAGGGTATAGATGTTTCCCACTGGCAGGGAAATGTGAACTGGACTAAAGTTAAAAATTCCGGGATAATCTTTGCATTTGTAAAGGCCACAGAGGGGACATCTTATGTGGACCCGGATTTTGAAGAAAATATGGAGAAGGCACACGCATCAGGATTGTATGTTGGTGCCTATCACTTTGCAGAACCTGAAAATTATAATGCAAAAGAGGCCGCAGAGCATTTTGTAGATACCATAAAAACATATCTGAAGAGTGGATATTTGAGACCCGTTTTGGATTTAGAAGAAGGATCATCCTTAGGAAAAGAGAGCTTATCAAGTTGGGTAAATGAATTTATGATTGAAGTATTCAATTTAACGGGTATAAAGCCAATAATTTACACGAATCCAAATTATGCTGAAAACTACCTTGATTCCTCCGTATCTCAATGGAATCTCTGGATAGCCAATTATAGAGTTTCGTCCCCTTCCACGGGAATTTGGGACTCCTGGGCATTCTGGCAGTACACAGACGAGGGAAATGTATCGGGGGTGAGTGGCAATGTGGATATGGATTATTACAATGGAAATTTAAAATCCCTCATAGATAATTTTGTTATAGGTGGCTCGTGTACTCTCCCCTATTATGATAGAGCGGGTGCTTTAGGTTATGCTTATAAGTGGTACTCTTCCGACAATTCCCATTACCAGAAATTTTCAAACTCCAGCGAGGAGAGCACAAATTTCGTTTCTCAGGTATTGATAGCAGGAGGAATATCTCTCTGGAGAGGATATGATGGTAAAGGCGATGGGGCTTTAAATTACAATGGCTCAATGATAAATCCAAAGTATCTGAATGAGAATCTCAGAGAGTATCAGAATGCAAAATTTTCGTACTATCTTGCTTCAAATTTTACAGTTCCTGAATGGATAGAAAAAGGGGATGTGGTCATATTTGGAGACTCAAATGGTGAGCATTACATATATGCAGGTATAGTAACATATAGGAATGAAGACAATCTTTACATAGCCACTCATTCTCCCGATGAATGGAATGTATCCATATCCTCGTTTTTCCCATCTAAGTATGACCTTGTAAATTTTTACCATATACCGAATGGAACCAAGAAATTTATGCAGGTATTTCGAGTTACTGCCACTGCTCTCAATATTCGAACAGGTCCAAGCACGAGTTATGGCATAATAGGAACTGTGCCAGAGAATCAAGAGTTCGTTGCATACAATTATAGCATTGATTCATCAGGGCGCAAATGGTGGCAGTTCTTCTACGATGACAGGGTGGGTTGGTGTGCTGCATGGTACACTGAAATGGCATATTCTGATATATTTGTAGTAAATGTCTCCTCCTCCCTGCATGTTCGCTCTGGGGCTGGAACATCTAACACCATACTTGGCTCAGTTTATGATGGAATGCTCTTTGCCAAGAAGGGACAGAAATATAACAGCGATGAGGACATCACCTGGTACGAGATATACTGGGAAAACAAAAGTGCTTGGATTGCGGGAAACTATGCAAATTATGTACCAGAATTTGACATCCCATATTTTCTATTTATTATACTTCTCTTAGCAATACTCGCATTCAAGAGAAAATTTAATGGAGATTAAGATATTCTCAAGCTATGCTTCTTAAAAAGTGGGAAATAGGCGGTATAAAAATAGAGATTTCAATCTGTGATATAACTAAGGATGATAGCGAAGCAATAGTGAATGCTGCAAACTCAAGTTTGAAGCATGGTGGGGGAGTGGCATGGGCCATAGTAAAGGAAGGAGGATACGAGATACAGAGAGAAAGTGATGAGTATGTGAAAAAGTATGGTCCTGTTGCCACAGGTGAAGTTGCCGTTACATCCGCCGGAAAATTAAATGCAAAGTATGTAATTCATGCCGTTGGACCTATTTGGAGAGGGGGAAATAATAACGAGGATTCTCTTCTTTTTAATGCTGTTTATAATACACTTAAAAAAGCGAATGAGTTAGGAGTGAAAAGTGTATCTATGCCTGCAATAAGCACGGGTATCTATGGATTTCCCAAAGATAGGGCTGCAGAGATATTTGGGAGGGCGATATCAAAATTCATAAAAGATTTCAAAAACACAAGTATAAAAAGGATAAGAATATGTCATATAGAAGAGGGAAGTGCAAAAATTTTCGCTGAGAATATGAAGCTCTAAGGAAAAAATATATATCTCCATTCACTATGAGGTATTAGATGAACCAAAATACATCTTATGGAATTCGGAGATTGGTGCTTGATGTGATGAAACCGCACAGGCCAAGCATTGTGGAAGTGGCACTTAAGTTAAGCAAGGTTGATGGGGTAAATGGTGTGAACTGCATTTTAAACGAAGTGGATCAGGAAACAGAGAGTTTGAAGGTTGTAATAGAAGGTCCAAACATAGATTTTGATGAAGTACAGGAGACATTAGAGTCCCTTGGAGCAGTTATCCATTCAATAGATGTGGCGGTTGCGGGTAAAAAGATAGTTGAGGATGTGGAAACTCCTCAAGATAGGTAATTAAACATTTCTTATTTTTCTTGCTATCTTCTTAATAACCTCGTTCTTTGGCTCATCTGTATCGATAATTATTCTTCCCCTTTCACTCCACCAGAATCTTGGGTATCTTTTATCAGGCTCTATTTCAACTTCATACCCTAATTCTCTGGCAGCTTTTGCAATAGTTTCAAGTTTTGGATCAAAAGCAAGATTTTTGGGAACTCTACGCCCCTGCTTGCGAGAATAATGAATATTAAAATAGGCAGGGTAAATGATTACGCTCATTCTAAGAGCACTCCATTGAGCACTCCATGCTGTCCAGGTCTGGAAGTAACTTTAACCTTCCCCAAATCCGTCTCTACTATGGCTCCCTTAGTGATTATATTTCTCTGGGCAAAGTGGGGATTGGCAGGATTCTCTATCACTCCCCTTATCTTAGCCTTCTGTGCCTTACCGGTTTTTGGATTGTACACATTTATTTCATCACTTCTTAGGAGTTTTACCTTGTAATTACCTCCTCTAACCCTTATGATTTTCTTTCTGAGTGGAGCAACATGAGTGAAAACTGGCTCTCTCCCAAGCTCATATTTCCTCTTCTTTCTCGGCAATCGAATTCTGCCGCCACTCGGTTTTTTCAAGGATCTTCCCTGCCATATGGCCATTATATCACCTTAGCACGCATATATGTAATTCTTATTTAAACATTCTCATCAAAATAGGAAGAGCAAGAGGTAAAGGGCAAAAGAGATAAAAATTTGATTGGAAAAATTATCGTTAGGGGGTACATTAAAAAGCTCTACTAAGGTTCCTATTATAGCACCTAGAATTGCGGCTGGAATGACAAAGGACATATTGTAACCATAGGGGAGAATGAAAAATAAAACCGCAAATGCAGTTAAAAAGAATGCTATACTTCCCTCCAAACTCTTTCCGTTTTTAAACCTATGCTTTCCTAAAGGTTTTCCTATGAGTGCGGCCACAGCGTCTCCAAGAGTTGCAACTGTAATTGCTCCTATTACTATGTATTTTGGAAAAAGGATTATGACAATAAGAGAGGCAATTGCAAAATAAATATGAGCACCTATACATAATCTCTCCTCTTCTCGCTCTATTTCACGCATACTCTTCATCATCTTATCAAGTCTTTGCTCTAAAAATTTATAAACATCTGGAGTTATGTATGGACGCATTCTTTCAAGCAATTCTTTACTACGGAAGAAAGAGACCCTAATTGGTTCTATTATAAAAAATGCAATCAGGATTATGCTGATTATTGATATAGACCACTCTCTTCCCACAAGTATATAGAGAGCGGGCACGAGCAAACCAGCAAGATGGAGCGTTTTTCTCTTGAGCTCTCTTTTTAACGACAGAGTATCACCACTGCATGATTGCCGTTCCATCTATTAAACCTTTTGAAAATTTTTAATATGTCTTGCTAATAGCCTGAGTATATGTTCAAGATAATAGCTAAGGATAACAAAGCACGTTTGGGGATATTAAAAACTGCCCATGGCGAACTCAAAACTCCATTTTTTATGCCTGTAGCTACAAAGGCAACGGTGAAAACACTTACACCTGAGGATTTGGAGAGTTGTGATGTAAAAGTTTTAATCTCAAACTCGCTCCATTTGTTCTTGAAGCCTGGATTGGAGGTTTTAGAAAAGCATGGGGGATTGCATAAGTTTATGCGTTTTGAAGGTGCAATTTTCACAGATAGCGGTGGATTTCAAATGATTCGAAAGGGATTTTTTGTGAGGGCAGATGAAAGTGGAATTATATTTCGTTCTCCTTATGATGGGCAGAAATACCTATTCACGCCTGAGTTTAGTAAAGAGGTACAGATGAGAATAGGAAGCGATGTTGCAATGATGTTAGATTATTGTGCAGAGTATCCTGCAAGTTATGAAGAGGCAAAGAGAAGCGTGGAGCTAACCACAAAATGGGCTCAGAAATTTCCTAAAAATACTAAGGAACAACTAAGCTTTGGTATCGTTCAGGGTTCGATTTATGAGGACCTTAGAGAGAAGAGTGCAAAAGATTTATCCAATATGGATTTTGATGGCTATGGAATAGGCGGGCTAAGTATAGGAGAGCCGAAGAAAGTTATGCACAGAATGGTTGAGATTGTAGATGGCATATTGCCAGAAAATAAACCGAGGTATCTCATGGGAGTGGGCTCACCCTTGGAAATAATTGAATCAGTAATTAGAGGAGTGGATATATTTGACTCGGTTTTTCCCACTAGAAACGGAAGACATGGAACTGCAATAACTTCTGAAGGAATGCTCAACTTGCGTAAGGCAGAATTTAAAAATGATATGCAACCGCTGGATAATGAGTGTCAATGCTATACTTGTGAGAATTTTACGAGAGCATATATTCATCATCTTTTGCGCGAGAAAGAGATTCTTGGAATGCATCTTCTCTCGTTGCACAATGTATGCTTTATGATTCAATTTATGAAAAGGTTGCGTGAAGAGATAGAACAGGGAAATTTAGAAAAATTCAAAAAAGAGATGGAGAGAATTTATGGTACATAGAGAAATCACGGATTTGGGGATTGAATTAATTGTTATCTCTCCAATTCAAGCATGGCAGAGTTCTCAAAAAATAAATCGCAGCCCTTTTGCAGAAATTGGGGAATTCCGAGATACTCCATTTTATCGGCTCTGAACTCTATAACACTGTCATCTCTTCTTAATGGTATTTCAAAATCTTTTTCGCTTATTGCCACTATGCTATCTGCTCCCTCAGAGCCACACAGATCTATTGCCTCTTTAATCTGTCTTTTTCCTGATAGAATTAACATCATTTCAAGATGCCTTTTTCTAGCTATGTTTTTTTTATTCTCAAATGCATATTTCATCTTTTGATATGCCCATTCTACATGCTCTTTGCACCCCACGCATAGAGAGTTGAAAACATATATGCCTTTAGAGGCAAAGAGTTGCGAATCTTCAGCGCTTAAGTTTCCTATATACCCCTTCACAATCATTCGTATCCCTGTATCTCTTCAAATTTTTTCAAAAGTTCCTCTTTTTTGGGGCAATCAACAAGGGCATATCTGAGAACTTCTTCAACAGTGCTAACTGGTATAACCTCTATCTTTCCCTCATGCTCTTCATCCAGAATTACATCCATAAGGTTTGACTTTGGAATTATGACCTTTTCTAATCCTGCTTCTATGGCGGCTTCTACCTTGGCAGTTATACCCCCAACGGGAAGAACATGACCACGAATGCTAAGTGAGCCAGTCATTGCAATATTCTGATTTACAGGTATTCCTTCTAATGCAGATACCACTGCGGTGGCAACACTTATACTTGCACTGTCTCCTTCAACACCCTCATATGTGCCTATGAACTGAATGTGCACATCATAATTGGTAATATGCTTTCCAAAGTACTTCTTTATTATCGCAGAAACGTTCTCAACAGCTTCCTTTGCAATCTCACCAAGTTTTCCCGTTGCAATCATCCTACCTTGGTCTCTAGATTGCGCAGGAGTAACCTCAGCCATAATTGGTAAAACGATGCCAGAATACTCTGCCATCCCACTACCAGCAGAGTAAACTGCAAGGCCATTTACAATACCAACTGCTTCTCCTTTATTCAAGAAGGTTTTGTACTCCTTCTTTATCTCAATTAACCTGTCTGCAACCTGCTGCTCCAAGGGTTTTGCAAGTTTCTTTGCCTTTATAACATGCTCTATGTCAACAAACTTGGCTTTTTCTTCCCTGGCAATATCTCCAGCTACCCTTATTAACCCTCCAAGTTCCCTTAATCTAAGGGTTAACTTTCCCTTTCTACCAGCTCTCTTCTGCGCTTCTTTTATAATCTCAGCTACGGCTGCTTTTGTAAAATGAGGTATTTTTCCATCTTTTACAACTTCTTGAGCCACAAATCTTACTAGTTTTTTTCTATTTTCATCGTTATCTTCCATAACAGATTTCATATAAACCTCGTATCCATAGCCACGAATTCTTGAGCGCAGTGCAGGATGCATACCTTGAAGAGCATCCAGGTTTCCTGCAGCTACAAGAATAAAATCGCATGGCACGGGCTCAGTATGTACCATTGCTCCTGCAGAATGCTCGCTTTGCCCCGAGATCGGGAATTTTTTCTCCTGCATGGCGGTAAGCAATGACTGCTGAGATTCAAGTTTGAGCATATTTATTTCATCAATGAAAAGCACACCCTTGTGCGCTTTGTGTATTGCCCCAGCCTCAACGCGAAGATGGGGTGGAGTTTCCAATCCACCACTTTGAAAGGGGTCATGGCGAACATCACCCAACAATGCACCTGCATGGCTTCCTGTAGCATCTATAAAAGGGGGTTTATCATTGGGGGAGTGTGAGACTAAAAGCTTAGGTACGAGTGCTTTCTCCTCCTTCTGTATTCCCGCACCCATGAACATATAGAGAAATATTGCTATGAATATTGACCAGAATAGAAAAGAGTAATTACCTGTCACAACAACAGCAATGCCTCCTATCAGCACTAAGAGAAACAGAATGGAAAACATAGAATTTTTTTTCTCATTTTTCTTTTTCTTTGCCTGCTCTTGATACTGTTTGACAATGTATTTTCCCTGCCCAGCTGGCACAGTTTTGATTATCGGCTTGTTTGGATCCTCCTCGTTTGGAAAAACCAGTATATCCTCAAGTTCCTCCTTCGGCAGAAAATCAACCATACTCTGAGCAAGCATACTTTTACCCGTACCAGGATCTCCAATCATTATCACATGCCTTTTCTGCTGGGCAGCTTTCTTTATAACTTCAACTGCCTCATCTTGCCCAATTACCTGATCCACAAGTCTTGGTGGAACTTTTATCTCTTTTGTAGTTTTGAAATTCTGCTTTTCTATCCACTCATCAACGCTTTCCACAATAGTGAGAATAAGATTTAATAGATAAACCTTTTGAAAAATTATTTATCTAATCTCTTCCTTTCATTAATCATGCTTGTGCTTGCAGCTATTGTGCCTCATGGTGATGAGATATTGATTCCTGAAGATGAAGAGTCTGCAAGATTGCACAATGCAATGATAGAGCTCGGAGAGAGAATAAAAGAGAAAAAAGTGGATGAGTATATTTTTGTATCCCCACACCATTTGAGAATTCAAACGCATATGGCAATAATGCTAACTGAGTACCTTGAAGGCTCTTGGAAATATAAGAATCTTAGATTCAGAAGAAAGATAAAATGCAATAAAGATTTGGCATGGGAAATATATGAAAAGACAAGAAAGAGTTTACCTGTTGTTGGAGTGAATTTTGGAGCATTAGAAGGAGAATTATCCAAGATTTGCCTTGATTGGGGAACCTTAATTCCTCTTTACTTCCTTCCTAAAAGAAAGATGGTTCTAATGACTCCTGCCAGAGAGATACCCTATGAATCTCTGATAGATTTTGGCAAGATTGTAGGGGAAATAGTAATGAATAGCAAAAAGAGAATAGGGGTTATAATAAGTGCTGATCACGCTCATGCTCATAGGAAAGATGGTCCATATGGATACCATCCAGACGCGGATTACTACGATAAGTACATAATGGAAAATCTTGAAAATCTCGATATGTTGTTAAAATTGAAAGAAAAAACCATTGAAAATGCTAAACCGGATAGCTTCTGGCAACTTTTAATTTTAAATGGTATACTGAAAGGGAATCCATTAAAATTAAAAAAGAAGGTATATGGTCTGCCAACCTATTTTGGTATGGCTGTTGCATGGTATGAGTGAGTGCCGCGGGCCGGAATCGAACCGGCGACCTTCAGATCTTCAGTCTGACGCTCTCCCTACTGAGCTACCGCGGCGCAAATTCCCTAAATGTAAAGGGAGATTTAAAATTTGCGATTGGGCGAAAGGTTTATTTTCTATTCTTCTATAACCTTTAATTGCAATAGCGGGGTGGGGTTTAGGACGATAGTCCGAAAAACACCTCGCATAAAGTACTCGTGAAATATAGCGGGGTGGGGTAGCCAGGAAATCCCGCCGGGCTCATAAAGCCCCTTTAAAAAGCGGCTTTACCCGTAAAGGGGCTTGCGAGACCCGGAGATCGGTGGTTCAAATCCACCCCCCGCTACTTTTAGAACATGGTCATTATAACTATTCCTGCAAATATAACAAACATTCCAATAAGTTTTCCAACAGATATTTTTTCACCTATTGTGAAAAACGCAAGAACAGCAACAAGAAATGCGTTTGAAGCGGATATCGCCACTGTTGGTCCTGCAGGACCCTTGGTCAAGGCAATTTTAATGGAATACATACCTATGGCAAGGGCAACTCCAGCGAATGTAGGTAGGAGGAGATATATAGCAGGGGTATTTTTCAAATTTTCCTGAAAACTTCCTTGGTGCCAGAAGTAAAACAGAAACATCAGACCCATCACTCCCACAGCTAGCCATAAAATAATGGAGGTAAATATACTATCCATATGGTAATGCCCTGCTAATTTCACCAGAAAATTCGTTATACCAAACATCACCATCGTTATTGTTGCATAAATCCACCATTGCATAAAAGGGAGATGATGAAGTAGGATAAAAATTTAAGTAAAAGAGCGTTATATTCATTTAAGCATAACGAGGTGATAAAATGCCAAAGAAAGTGGTTATTGCAATATTGATAGTGTTGCTTATACTGCTTGCAGGTGGCTATTATTATATAAATTACCAGAATACCAGTGAAGGAAGCATAAAGGTTCTAGCTGCTGGAAGTCTTTCAGTTCCCTTAAAAGAGCTTGCTAACAAATTTCAAGAGAAATATGGAGTAAAGGTTTATATTGAAACTGCAGGAAGTATTGACACGGTGAAGAAGGTAAGCGAGTTAGGTATAAAGGCGGATGTTGTAGCAGTGGCTGATTACAATGCAATAAGCTCTTACTTAATGCCAAATTACACAAATTGGTATATTAAATTTGCCAGAAACGAGCTTGTAATAGCGTATACAAATAATAGCAGATTTGCCAAAGAGATAAATAGTACAAATTGGATGAACATACTTACCAGAAAGGATGTGCGCATAGGTTTTTCATCGCCAAATGATGATCCCTGTGGATATCGTGCAGTTATAATGTTTTATCTGGCACAGCTTAAGTATAAAAATGGGATATTTGATAACTTGATTCTGAATCACACAGGAATAAAGATTGATAATGGCACTATAATTGTTCCTAATGACTCTGAATTGCTCACTACAACGGGAAAAATTTTCATAAAGCAGAAATCGGTGGATTTACTGGCTGACTTGCAGGCAGGAGATATCGACTATGCGATAGAATATCTGTCCGTGGCTAAACAGCACCACATTAATTACATTAGATTACCTGATGTTATTAACTTATCAAATTCCACATTGGTGTCATGGTACTCAAAGGCCGTGGTTAAACTTGCAGATGGAAAAATAATTCACGGGGATGCCATAAATTACGCAGTAACTATACCGAATAACGCGCCTAACAAAGAGTATGCCTATAAATTTGTGAATATGCTTTTAGGTAAAGAGGGAAGATCTATACTCAAAAACTGTGGACAAGAGCCTATATTTGAACCCGTGGGAAATGTGCCGAAGGAGGTAAAACCTTGAGAAGCTATGTGTTTCCAGCCCTGATAATACTCTTAACAGCAGTATTCTTCGGTTCCTACGCATTTGTCACAGTGTCCATAGCAATTTTTGTCCTTATATTTTTAAAAGATAGAAACAAAAAATACTTAATTTTCTTATTTTTAGCTTTTATGGCATTTATACATCCGCTTCTTGGTATAGTGCCTATAATCTACCTTTTGTTAATAATGGAAAGGGATAACTTTTATCGTATTGCTTACATTTTGGGCTCTCTATTTCTGGTATTTATTATATTTCCAATTTTGAATCTTTTACTTTATTTCTCTCCTCAGAGCATTTACGATAAATCATTAATAAATGCAATAACCGTAAGTTTTGTGGCAGCCACCTCATCAACGGTTATTGGCCTCATCTTTGCTCTGCCGATAGGATATGTACTAGCAAGGAGAAACTTTATAGGAAAAAGCATAGTAGAGAGCATAATAGATTTACCAATAGTTGTACCTCACACGGTGGCGGGCATAATTCTTTTACTGGTATTTGGAACCTCGGGGATATGGGGAGCCCCCTTGGAAGAGATCGGAATAAGATTTTACTATGCTATGCCTGGGATAATAGTAGCAATGCTGTTTGTTAGCGCACCGTTCCTGATAAATCAGGTAAGAGAAGGAATAAAGAAAATAGATGAAAGATATGAGTACACGGCTATGAGTCTTGGGGCTGGGAGATTTAGAACTTTTATGGAAATCATACTTCCCCAAATTAAAGGAAATATTCTCACAGGCTCGGTGAATTCTTGGGCTCGTGCTATCAGCGAATTTGGGGCGGTTATGATGATTGCCTTCTATCCTATGGTTGCTCCAACTTATATTTACTTCCTCTATACGAATTATGGTTTGAAGGCAGCGCTTCCTGCTACTGCGTTTCTGTTGCTGATAACATTAGTTGTCTTCATATTTCTGAAAATAATTGCGGAGAGGATGAAAAATGCTTAAAATAAAAAACTTGCAAGTTAAACTTGAGAATTTTTATATAAACATAGACCATCTCTCAATTGATACTGGAGATTATTTAATCATTGTTGGCCCAACAGGAGCCGGAAAAACAGTTCTTCTTGAAACTATTGCTGGATTTCATACCCCTATTACAGGAGATATCCTATTAAACGGAAAGAACATCACAAACTTGCCGGCAAATAAAAGGAACATAGCCATGGTCTATCAGGATTATATGCTCTTTCCACACATGACCGTGGAAGAGAACATTGCATATCCCTTAAAAATAAAGGGTAAGAAATGGAAAGATAAGGTGGAAGAAATAGCCCAACAACTTCAAATAAAAAATCTCTTGAAAAGATATCCGAAAACCTTGAGCGGAGGAGAGATGCAGAGAGTGGCTATTGCAAGAGCAGTTATAACAAAGCCCTCGCTATTACTATTGGACGAACCTTTCAGTGCGTTGGATCCGAATATGAGAGACTCTGCAAGGAAGATTATTGGGAAGTTTTTAGAAGAAATGGAAATAGATACTGTGCATGTAACCCACGATTTCTCGGATGCATGGGTTCTTGGTAATAAGCTAGCAGTTATGAGAGATGGAAAAATAGTGAGAGCTGGTAATGTTGAGGATGTTTTTTCAAATCCACAGGATGAGTTCGTGGCAAAATTTCTTGGAGCAACGAATATTTTAAGTGGTAAAATAAAGGGAGAATATGAAGGATTAACGGTAGTGGATGTGAATGGAGCAAATATTTATACATTAGATAAAGCTCCTGAGGGAAAGGATGCTCTGCTGTCAATAAGGCCTGAAAATATTATACTTTCTAAGCACAGGATAGAAGGGTCCCATAGAAATTCCATACTTTTGAAAATAGAGAGTATCTATAAAGAGGGGCATATTGTTTGGGTAATATTAAAAAATGATGGATTAAGCTTGAAAGTTATGTTGACCCCGAATGCCGTAGAAGCTTTAAAACTCGGTGAGGGAGACAAAGTATATGCATCATTCAAGGCCAGTGCAACGAAAATCGTAAGAATAATATAGCCCGCCTCCGGGTAATCCTATCATGTTTCAAGGAATACCAGCCAGACGGGCAATCCTTTATTGTATGAGAAAACTTAAATTTTTTGCCCATATACACATAATATGAAGCCTTACTTAATTTTGGATGTTATAACGCTGGTCCTTGTTGCTCTTGGAATTGCGGCGTTTTATAATGATCTTGCTCACGGCAATTTTAGTGTAATAATTACTCTCTACTTTGTCATCATAGCTGTTGCCTATTTCATAATAATAAATATGATAAATAACTGGGTCAAAAAACTGTTTGGGGAAGTGGCAGAAAAACTTCAATGTGAGTTCCTTGATTCTGGAAGATACTCCTTAGCCCATTACATTAGATGCGAGAATATGGAAATCAAGATAAATCTTCGAGGAAGTTATACCCCTGCATCCTTGTATTTAAAGTTCTACGGAAATTTCAAAGAGGCAGATATTAAAGGAAGCGATAAGAATTCCAGGAAATTCATATCTAATATTCTGGACTTACAAAGAAAGTATAGAATTAAAGTTAACGATGCATACTCCTCGAAAGATGTTGCGGAGATGATAATCACGAAATTCCCCTATAATGCAGATATCCTTGAGAAAATAATATTAGATGCAAATAAAATAATCGCTAAGGTATGATCTCTGTAGTGTTGTTGAATGGGGGATAATAAAAATCCTCCTTTTTGTATTTTCCCTCATCAATCAATTTTTCTATTTCTACTCTTGCCTCATTCATCTCATCAACAAGGTGTCTTACAGTGCCGCAAATCTTATAAAATCCGCTCATCCCCCAAAGCCGTTCTTTATTTGCGAATAGACATCGACCTCCGCAAATGGGATATATATCGCAGGAAAGGCATGGCTCTTCGATTTCCACAGAATTTCTCACATCTTCCGGTTTTTTGTTCCATATGTCTCCTAATTCATTCCACTCAAATTCTCCCCCAATCGGGCATGCCAAAATCCTTCCATCGGTGGTGATTGCGAAGGCATCACGGCCCGCGCCGCACGGCACGCCGTTTTCAGGCCAGAACATTCTCTTTATTACTCCTTGAAATGGCACAATGCCTGGAATTCTGCCATTTTTTATCTCCTCTATCCACCATTTTGCCAATTTTGTTATCCCGGGGTTGTAGGAATTTCTAACCCACGAGTCAAAATCATGCCACGAGTCGTCTGGAGCCCAGACCACATTTAATTGCCAGTGCACATGGTCGAATGGGAGAGAAAGAAGATGCGTGACATCCCGATAAATATCGCTCTCTTCGCTCACGGCCATTCTCGCTATCAGATCCCCTTTGTATTTCTCCCTTATTTTTCTCACTCTATCCACCACTATTTCGTAAACTCCGTTACCTCGGTAATAATTCGTCACCTCGGGAACTCCATCGATAGATACGAGAATCGCATCAATCCTGTTCAAATACTCTTCTGGAATCTTGTGAAGGAAGATTCCATTGGTTTGCACCACGAATCTTTTCGCTCGGATATTGTCCATTATTTCTTTCATTTTCTCAATTCTTAAAAGCGGCTCTCCGCCATAGAACGCGATTATCGCATCTTTATCTTTTTCTACGAAATTTTTCAAATCCTCTATGCTGTATTGAATTTCGTGGGGCATAACCTCCTCGGGAATAGAGCCACCACAGTACCTGCAGTTCAGATTGCAAACACCTGTGAGAAAGGTTATGTAAAGCATCGCACCTGTATTGAGATTTTGCATTAAATTATTTCTTATACTCTGATTTAGCTTCACACATCTTTTACTGTTATCTTTCTTTATACAATACTGCATGGAAAAATTTCCATAATGTTTTTAAATGAGTAATTCTCTGATTTATTATATGAAAACATTAAAAAGTAAAATTGTTGCCATTTTCATTACGGTAATAATAATATCTGCTTTAATTTTTGGAGTATTAATTTACATTAAAATTTCAAATACAGGTGATGCGTATGCGTATATCACTGTTGATGGCATAAAAAGGGATTTTCTCATACATCTGCCTCAGAGTTACAGTGAATCTGAAGCTTTGCCATTAATTATTGCACTTCATGGTGGCGGTGGCAATGCGAAAGACATGGAAAAATTGACAGAGAACGGATTTAACAAACTTGCAGCTAAAGGTAATTTTATCGTGGTTTACCCCAATGGCATTGGGAGACACTGGAACGATGGTAGGAACCTGAGCTTTTATTACACGCAGAAAGAGAACATAAACGATGTAAAGTTCATCTCAGAGCTCATTGATTACATGGTTGAAAAATACAATGTAAATCCCTTGAGGGTATATGTAACAGGCATGTCAAACGGTGCATTAATGACTTATCGACTCGCTTATGAGCTTTCAAATAAAATCGCGGCGGTGGCGCCTGTGGACGGCTCTATTCCGCTAAACATATACCTTAACGAGACACCTATAGCGCCAATTCCAGTACTTATGATTAACAATGTTGCGGACCCCATTTTGCCATGGAATGGAGGATACGCGCATTTTGGTAATAAAAAGCTCGGGAAAGTTCTAAGCGTGGAAGAAACCGCTGCGTTCTGGGCTAGAATAGACAACTGTACCTTAGTAAAGAGCAAAGAGTATCTTCCTGATACAGACCCTAACGATGGTACTCGTGTATGGATGCGTTTGTACCTCAACAATACAACTGGAATGGAAGTTATACAGTACGGAATTGATGGCGGCGGACATACGTGGCCAAGCGGAGAGCAGTACCTGCCTCAATCGATAATCGGAAAAACATCAAAAGATATTAACGCGTGTAATCTGATTTGGGAATTTTTTAGAAATTATCAGATACAAAGTGAATAATAAAATTGACAATAGAATATTATTTACCCCAGAGATGCGTGTTCCCTTAGCGTGTTAAACCTTGTTTTCAACCTTTTTATTGCATATTCAAGGGTATCAATGGCTTTCAAGCTTCCATCGGTTTCAAATTCGAATATGAACCAAGAATCGTCCTCTGTTATTTCAGGGTTCTCAAAGGAAAGTATCTCCGCAATCTCTTTGCAAGGTATATCATCTGTAAAAATTATGAACTTATCATCCTCTTTAATCACATTCTTTGGACAAGATTTTTTAACTTTCTCCCACAGTTCGCTGTCTTTCTTGTTTACTTTTATCTCTCTGTGGTACTTGTAAGATACTCCACTTGTAACCTGCCATTTAGCATGCTCCTTTGCTGTGCCCATAATTGCCTCTGCTTCAAGAAGTATGGCTTGGTGCTCCTTCAGTTTCACTATTGGAATAAGAGGATCAACGGGCTTGAATTTCTCATCTCCAACAGGAATCAAATCTCCAGAATATACTGTTGCAGGACCATGCTTATTTAAAGTGTATGTGACAGTACATAGAGGGCATCCCTCATCTGGAGGGTGATCGCATTCATCTCTGAACTTCATATTTAAATCGGTGGGCAGAGGAATCAGCCCAAGGCGGTGTGCTATGATTTCATCAAATAATGGCGTGGAAGAATCATACACATTTCCTTCCATATCCCTTATTTGCCCATGGTGGAATATTACCTTGTGTATTGCGAGTTTGGGAATATCATTTATTAAGGTTCTTCTCAAAGCATTGGCTACTGAAGGAGTTATACCCTTTATTTCAAATTTAATGTACCTATCCTGCAATTCCAATATATGAAATTCCATTTAGACCCTCCTACCCCTCTTGCCACCAGGCTTTCTAGTGCTATCATGTGGAATAGGAGTGACATCCTCAATGCGCAGGATTTTCATTCCAGCTCTGGCAAGAGCCCTTATGGCTGCTTGAGCACCAGGCCCAGGACTCATACTCCTGTTTCCACCGGGAGCACGAACCTTGACAATTATCTCTTCAATCTCCTTCTCTTTCAACTGCTCAGCAACCATTTCAGCAGCTTTCATGGCAGCATACGGAGATGCCTCTTCCCTATCAGCCTTAACAACCATACCACCAGATGCCTTTGCAAAAGTCTCTGCACCTGTAATATCTGTTGCAGTGATTATAGTATCGTTATGGGATGAAAATATATGAACCACGCTAACTCTATTTGCCATCTTTACTCACCCTCCTCTTTCACTTCTTCTTGTCCTTCAATTACTTGGGGGCGCATGGGATGCATTTCATCAGCAAGAGGTGAGTACTTGTAATAATCCACTAGATCTTCTTCCTCCTTTCTCACCAGATAACTTGGTATTGTGACCTTTCGATCTCCTATTGCAATATGACCATGCACAATAAACTGCCTTGCTTGCTTTGGCGTTCTTGCAAGACCTTTTAGGTACACTATTGTCTGTAATCTTCTCCTCAGAATATCTTCAACAGTAAGTGATAAAACAGCATCCAAAGTGGCATTCGCCTCGTTGAGTATACCCAATCTTATGAGTTTGTCAAAAAGCAATTTCTGCTCTTTCTCAGCTTGAGGATTTCCATATCTCAATTTTGCCTGAAGCTGCCTAGCTTGTCCCCTAAAATTCCTTAACAGAGATTTGGCTTTCCAGATCTCCCTCTTATTTTTAAGCCCATACTTTTTCTGAAGTTCCCATTCCTCTTTTATCCTATCTGCTTCCCAAGGATGTTTGGGAGTCTCGTACTTTTTTCTATTGAACCTAGGATCTCCCATCTACTCACCTCTTCTTCCTGCTAACTCCCACGGTCAAACCACTTCTCCCATTTGAACGGGTTCTCTGACCACGTACACGGAGACCTTTCTCATGCCTAACTCCACGATAGCATTTAATTCTTTTTAACCTATTAATATCGTCCTGTTTCTGCAAATCCAACTCGGTGGACAAAATATGCCTATCCTCACCAGTGAAATAATCCTTGCGGTGATTCATCATCCAAGAGGGTAGCATCTCTTCAATTTTTTCTTCTATTAGAACTCTAATCTCTTCAATCTGCTCATCGCTGAGCTCTCCAATTTTCTTTTTCGGGTCCATATTGAGATCTTTAACTATGCCCTCAGCTACCCTGTATCCTATGCCCTTTATTCCCTGGATAGCGTATATTACTGGCCTATTTCCATCCAGGTCCGTATCGGCAATCCTGACGATATACTTGAATTCTGCCATCTTCATCGCCTTTATATATGGTGATATTGCCCCTAAACACCTTCACATATATATCAATTTTCCTTTATGCAGGTATAATAACAAAGTTTATAAACCCTGCTACAATAAACCTTTGGGGAAAATGGTCATCCTCACTTCATTACATATCACGCTCACACACCTCATCAATATGTCGATTCCCAGTATACGGGAGCGATGGCTATTTTCCCGAAGATTCAGGAGGTGATGCAATTGAATACGGACCCATATGCAGCAAAATATTTGATAAGAGCCACAATTGAAACAGATGGTATAGTTGAGAGACCCGATGTTGTTGGCGCTATTTTTGGCCAAACTGAAGGTTTGTTGGGCGACGAGCTCGATTTGAGAGATCTGCAGAAGAGTGGAAGAATAGGAAGAATTGAAGTAGATATAAAATCCGAGAAGGGTAAATCTGTAGGTGAAATACTCATCCCTTCAAGTTTAGATCAGGTTGAAACTGCTATTCTCGCTGCAGCTTTAGAGACTATTGACCGCGTAGGTCCATGCCGTTCAAGAGTCAAAGTAATATCCATAGAGGATATAAGAGCTACAAAGAGGCAGAAAGTTGTGGATAGAGCAAAAGAACTATTGCAGATGCTCTTAAAGCAAGGAAAGC
Source organism: Aciduliprofundum boonei T469 (assembly GCF_000025665.1). Classification (GTDB taxonomy): domain Archaea; phylum Thermoplasmatota; class Thermoplasmata; order Thermoplasmatales; family Aciduliprofundaceae; genus Aciduliprofundum; species Aciduliprofundum boonei. The sequence goes on along the minus strand of NC_013926.1, from coordinate 1,335,094 downwards.
AGGTTAGTGAAGATCTCATAAAAACGGTTAGAGAGGCTGTGGAAATTGAAGAAGTCGTTATTTACGGTGAGGACCATCTGCCAGCTGGACCCAATGTTGAAAAATCTGAGGCGATAATAGTTGTAGAGGGAAGAAGCGATGTAATCAATCTACTGAACTATGGAATTAAAAACGCAATAGCTGTGAATGGCACGAGTGTTCCAAAAACGATTGTGGAGTTAAGTAAGAAAAAAATTGTTACGGCATTCTTGGATGGAGATCATGGTGGAGATTTAATATTAAAAGAGCTCTTGCAAGTGGCGGATATAGATTTTATTGCGAGAGCCCCACCAGGTTATGAAGTGGAAGAACTGACCTATAAGCAATTGATGAAAGCCCTCAGAAATAAAGTTCCGGTGGAACAATACCTGGCGACTCACAATATTGAGATAAAAAAAGAGGAGAAAAAAGAAGAGCAAAAGAAGGAGAAAGAGGAAAAAAAGGAAGAGGTTCAAGAAAATGATATTGGTGCATTATTCAAAGAATTGAATGCAAAGAAAGAGGCTGCACTTCTAAAAGATAATAAAGTTGTAGAGAGAATACCTTTAAATGAGTTAATAGAAAAATTAAAAGCCACAAAAGAAAATGGTGATACCCTCATAACCGGGGGGATAATCTCACAGCGTCTTGTTGATGTTGCATCTGAGAAGGGAATAACAAAAATAATTGGATATAAAATAGGAAATGTTACCAAGAAGCCGCTAAATATAAAACTCATGACGAAAGATATGGTGAAAAAATGATAGACCCGAAGAAGGGTTTTAGTTTAAAGGACTTTGAAACTACGGCCGAGATATTGATTCCAAAAGACCCATTGGATAGGGTTATTGGACAGGATGAAGCTATAAAAATAGCAAAAATTGCGGCAAGGCAGCATAGACATCTTCTCCTAGTAGGTCCTCCTGGCACTGGAAAATCAATGATTGCCCAAGCACTGGCTTTACATCTAGATCCTCCCACTCAGGAAATAAGGGTTGTGCATAATCCCCAGAACCCAGAAAGGCCTTTTGTTGAGATAAAGGACGAAAAAGAAGTAGAGGAGGAAATGCTGGAACTTAGGTCAGTGGAGGGAAAAATCATAGATCCAAGAGAAGCTCCAGATAATGTGGCTATTAAACTTGGTTTCAAATGTGCTAAATGTGGGGCATATTCTTCCCCCTCAGAGCCAGTATGTCCAAAATGCGGCGCTCCAAAGGTAGCTCAGACAACAGTGGGGCCCTTCGCAGACATATTTGGGGCCATAGGAGCTGCATTTGGCATATCCTCACTTCCTCCCCGTGTTACAACCACTGTGTATGAAAATGGGGAAGAGAAGGTTATGGTTTACGAGAGAGATGGGGAGAAAATAAGGGTTTATGATGAAAGAACATTGGAGAAAAGAAGAGCTATGGAAAAGAAGAAGCCTTACAAGGTGATTGTACCATTGAAAAGAAATCCATTTGTTATGGCTACAGGTGCAAGCGAGACAGAATTGCTTGGAGATGTTAAGCATGATCCCTATGGAGGTCATCCTCAGTTGGGCACTCCTCCTTATAAGAGAGTAGTGACAGGCGCCATTCATGAGGCACATCAGGGTGTATTGTTTATCGATGAAATCACACATTTGGGTCCTCTACAAAGGAATATATTAACAGCAATGCAGGAGAAGAAATTCTCAATCGCTGGAAGAAATCCTCAAAGCGCAGGAGCCAGTGTGCGAGTGGACGATGTACCCTGTGACTTCATTCTTGTGGCGGCCTGTAACATACAGGACCTACCAAATATTCTTTCTCCACTTCGTTCTAGGATTGTTGGAGAGGGCTATGAAATTCTTGTGAAGACCTCTATGCCTGATACGGAAGAGAATAGGGCAAAATATGCTCAGTTTGTGGCTCAAGAAATAGCGATGGATGGACGAATACCCCATGCCACAAGAGATGCAGTTATTGCAATAATCGAAGAGGGGAAGAGAAGAGCAAAAAGAATTGACGGGGAGAATGGATTAACATTAAGGCTCAGAGAACTTGGAGGTTTAATAAGAGCCGCAGGAGATCTTGCCATATACAACGGGGATAAATTCATAGAGAGAAAGCACATAGAAGAAGCTTTAAAGATATCAATGCCCATTGAAGAGCAGATAAAAGAGAGATATGGAACATATGAGGCAGGAGTTGCTAAAGATTTAACTACATCTCAGAGTAAGATGGTATATAATTACTGGAACGAAAGTGATATAGATGGATACCAATGAACTAATAGAGTATGCAAAAAAAGCGGCGGATAATGCGTATGCACCATACTCTAATTTTAGGGTTGGTGCAGCCGTACTTGCCTGTGGGAGGATTTTTACAGGATGTAATATAGAGAACTCCTCTTACGGATTGACTATATGCGCTGAGAGGGTAGCAATATTTAAGGCAGTTAGCGAAGGATGCAAGAATATTGAGAAAATTGCTGTATATGCAGAGAAAATGCCATATCCTTGTGGGGCATGCTTGCAGGTTATGGCCGAGTTCTGCGATGAGGAGTGTGAAATTACACTTACGGATGGAGAGAAAGTAGAAAAATATTATTTATCCCGTTTACTTCCAAAGAGATTCAAATTAGAGAAATGATTAAATCTTTTGCATACATATACAATTAAATGGAGAAGTGGAAGATTTACTCTTCAATATTGATAATTCCGATATTTGGGGGTATGGCTTCACAACTACTTCGTGTTGTTCTGGCATTTACGCTAAGGGGTCTCGGATTAACTGTTCTAGAAATAACTATTCTATCTTCAACATTTATGTTGGCTAGAGGGTTAAGTGCTCCATTAATAGGCAACTTCGCAGATAAGGGGTGGAGTAGGATTTTTATAATGATTTTAGGATTTCTAGGACTTGCCATAGATTCTTTTCTCTATTTAGTAATACCCTATCCCTGGATGATAGGATTAAGAGCTCTTGATGGTGTATATGGGGCCATGGCGTGGACCACTATGCAAGCTGTAGTGCATCTTGCCTCACCAGTGAAATTCAGGGGAAGACTGATGAGTTCATATTTTATGATGGGTGGATTTGGAGGGGCTGTGGGCTATATTCTTTACAATTACTTTTTAGGGAATGTATATCATGCCTTAATAACTGTGGCAACATTTTATATTCTAGCCATACTTCTTCTTGTTCCATTACGGGACATAAAAGAAAAAAAGGGTGTTATAGAAAAGGCAACAAAAGAGAATGAGGTGAAATTTGGTTTTTCTTTATACTCTCTCAACTTCTTCTATGGTATGTTTTTCTCTCTTGGGGCAGAAGTCCTATGGTTCTATTTATCCGAGACCATGGCTCTTGGAAAATACAACACCACATTTTCACTTTTTATATTCAGTGTGATTGCCATCTTTGGAACATTCCTTATGGGGCATATCTCAGACAAAAAAGGATATAACTATGCTCTTAAACTTCTAGGCACTTTATCCCTAATTTCTGGATTAGCCATTATGTCAAATTCTCTTGCCATTGTTCTCTCAGGAACTTTGATTTTTTACATAACTGGCAGGGGATTTATGCCCATAGCAAGAAGCTTCGCCGCTTCAAAAACTCAAAGTTTGGGGAAATCGTTAGGATTTGTAAATATGAGCTCAAATATGGGCTCTGTAGTCGCTCCATTGATTGGTGGAGCACTGTATGATGCTTTGCACTCATACCACCTTCTCTTTTTCAATATGGGAGCTATGATATTTTTTGTTATGGGCGTGCTGATATTTGTCAACACTTACATAATGACAATGAAGAAGAATAATTAAAAATGAATAATTTCTATTTAAAGCCCTTCAGCTCACCAGCGAGTTCCTTACGAAGGGGCACCTATGGTTCCCCTTTCTAAACCCCTCCCTTTCACAAATGAGTATGGCACCTGCGGCTAAGTCTTCTTGCAGAAGGTAAGCTCGTAACCAAATTGTTGCTCGTTCCCTTTCTATACCCCTCAATTTAGTGAATTGATATTGCGTCCCAACAATGGCATCTTTACAAAATGACTTATTTCTTTCGAGGTGAAGCCCCTTTTATTTCTTTGGGGGGTAAATGAGCATCGTGAGATGCGAACACGCCCCGCTACGCAGGGCAGTGGCACCTTTCTTCTTAAGAAAGGGGCTTAGTGCAGGCGCCGGGATTTGAACCCGGGCTAAGGGCTTGGAAGGCCCTTGTGCTGCCAGACTACACTACGCCTGCTTAGAATCGGAAATAATGAGGGGATATATAAATTTGGCGATGTTGCTAAGCCAAAATTTAAATAGGGGAAGTAAATAAAGGGCTTAGTGGTAAATATGGTGGAACAGTTAAAACCTCTGCATGTTCTCCACGAGAGCTTAAATAAACCGGTATTGGTAGCTATGAAGGGAAACAAAGAGTACAGGGGAGTCTTAGATGGCTATGATCAGCATCTTAATTTAGTGCTTAAAAATGTGGAGGAAATAATAAATGGAGAATCAAAAGGCGTGCATAATGTGGTAATAGTTAGAGGAGATAATGTAATTTACATATCCCCGCCATGAGGTGATTTAAGATGACAAAAGGTACAACTTCAAAAGGTAAAAGAAACAGGAAGCCGACCCATATAGTTTGTAGAAGATGCGGTCATAAGACATATAATATTCATACGAAGAGGTGCTCTCACTGTGGTTATCCCGCTCCAAGAATGCGCTCATACTCATGGGCAAAGAAAAAGAAATGAGTATTGCGGGATAGCTGGTTTCTCTTCCATCTACGATGTTTCTCATCTTTTGTATTTCTCTTTAAGGGCTTTGCAGCATCGTGGTCAAGAAAGTGCAGGCATTGCCATATACTCTAAAGAGGATGTTTCTCTCTATAAGGGAATGGGTCTGGTTCACGAAGTTTTTAATTCTACGATTTTAGAGTCTTTGAAAGGAAATGTTGGAATTGGCCATGTGAGGTATTCTACCACTGGCAGCTCTTCAATAGAAAACGCACAGCCAATAAGGATATACACAAAAGAGCATAAAATAGCAGTGGCACATAATGGTGAGATAGTTAATGTTGGAGAGTTGAAGGATTTTCTGAATGAGATAGGTGCAGCCTTCATAACCAAGGCAGATAGTGAGGTAATAGCTAGGGTTTTGGCATATGAGTTGAGTAAGCATGATGTTGTAGAATCCCTAAAAAATATGGTTAGAAGGTTGAGAGGCTCTTTCTCTCTTGCAATCCTAATAGATAATCGCTTATTTGCAATAAGAGACCCCCTTGGAATCAGGCCCTTGGTATTGGGGAAAATAGATGGTGGATATGGATTGGCCTCTGAGAGTACAGCTTTCCATTCAATAGGTGGAAAATTTATAAGGGATGTTGAGCCGGGAGAGATTGTAGAGATAACTCATAAAGGGTTTATAACTCATCACATTTTCAAGAAGAAACACAAAGCACATTGCATGTTTGAATATGTTTACTTTGCGAGGGCAGATAGTGTGATCGATGGAAGGTGTGTTTACGATGTGCGCAGGGAGATTGGACGAATATTGGCAGAAGAGCATCCTGTTCAGGCAGATTTTGTAGTGCCAGTTCCAGATTCGGGTAGAGCTCATGCAATAGGTTACTCTGAAAGAAGTGGAATACCATATGCAGAGGGGTTGATGAAAAACAGGTATGTTGAGAGGACATTCATTTTGCCTTCTCAGGAAACAAGGGTTATGGAGATAAATATGAAGTTAAGCCCTGTGAAGTCCGTGATAAAAGGAAAGAAAATTGTGCTTGTAGATGATAGCATTGTTAGGGGAAATACCATGAGAAAAATAGTAAAAATGTTAAAAGAAGCAGGTGCAGAAGAAGTGCATGTGCGCGTTGGCTCACCACCAATAATAGCACCATGCTATCTTGGAATAGATATGAAAACAAGAGACCAATTCATAGCAGCGGAAAAAAGCGTCGAAGAAATAAGAGAGATTATAGGAGCAGATTCCCTTGGATATATAAGCATAGAAGGATTGGTGAAGGCAATAGGGTTGCCCTATGGGGATTTGTGCTTGGGATGTTTAACAGGTAAATATCCTGTGCAGATAAAGGGAGAAAAAATAAGATTTCAATCAGATTTGGAAGAGTTTTAACCACAATTTATATTATTGGGTAGAGCATGCAAGAGATGTGAAAAAGATAAGAAAGTTAAATATGAGGAAGGACTATGAATTCAGATATATGTTAGGTCAGCTTTTAAAAGAGCTGCCAGAAGGGATTCAAGGTTCTTTAAAGGGAACAATATATGCCAAGGCCTCAAATTACGGAATCAGAGAAGCAAGAGATTACATATTGAAGAAGAGAGATGAGGGTGTAATAAACGAGAGTCTTGCAAAGAGGCTTATAGATTTGCTTTATAAGTATAGTGTTTACAGATGATGGAGGATTATTTTTATCCTCAAAGGTTACCCGAAAAACTGAAATTGAGATTCTTGAAAAACACACTAAAGATAGGAGAATTTGCAGATTTCGAAGGATTTATTGTCAAACTTCAAAATAGTGGGATAATAAGAAAAGCCCTATGGACTAAAATTGCGCCTATAATTGGAGATTTTGAAGTAAAAGGCATAACACCCTTTCCAGAAAATGGCTTTCCAATTATGCCCATTATCGTGCCTAAATGGGTGAGATTGAAGGGTTGCTGCGGAATTGTAAGGGGGAAGATATACGATTTATCTCAATTTTCGAATATGAAAGGAAGGTTCTTGCTAGTGGAAAATTTTGAAATAGCGAAAATAGAGGATTATCTGGTTATGGAGAAATCTGGTTTAGATGGAGGAAGGATTTACAATCTATTTGATTCTGCATTTCCAGAAACTTCGAGGGATGTGATGCTTTCCTTCTTCATTTCCTCAGGGATATATGAAAGCAGGATTGGAGGTTGCACAGTTACTTTATTGGACTCTCTTTCCAAATATTATACTTCCAATTTCAAAGATGTGAGGATTTTGATGAGTTTGCTTCCTTCGATTCTCACCAGAAATTCTACAAAGGTTGAGGTGGTATATGATGAACCGATTGAGATCAGAGTTTTACACCCATTGAAGATTAAATATACTCATCTGAATTTAAATAATGCGCTGAGGTTCTACCCCACTAGAAGGGGCAAAGAATGGGAAAAGAGTGCAATAACAGAATCTACAATAAAAATTGAAAATTTAATTGGCTCTGCCGAGATTCCATTTATACCCTACGCTGAAGAGATGAAATTTGATGTTGAAGATTTAAAAGAATATGCTGTGGATATTTTATCTTTCGTTGTGAAAAAGCATTTGGAGGCTCCGGAGATTGATACAAACAGGATGGAAAGGGCAAAGGAAAAATTGATTTTAAAGATAGAAAAAGAATTCCCGCTGCTAACAGAGGCAATGAAAGTTGGAATTGTTATGGATATAGCCGATGTAAATGGTTTTGGAGAGCATACTGTTAGATTGATTGATTCTTGGAGGAGATTAGGAATGCAGGATGCAGAGGAAAAAATAATGGGATTGTATGATACACTCTTTGAAAGAATTGAAGATGTGCTCCAAGATAGATTGCGGAGAGAGCTATCTTCCTTGGATGAGAGAAGAAGAATTGAGAGAGTAATAAATAGAGTGCTTTGGGAACTTAATATTTTGAAGCCAGAGGGCTGGAGTTTCTTTTATTTCGAGAAAAAGTTGGGTGAAAGGGGGGTGGAAAATGCTGAAAAAATTCTAAAAGAATTATTGCAGAAAGGTCTGGTTATTGAAAAGAGAAAGAACTTGTTTTTGGCAGTTGCAAGATTATAATCATTTTGCAAGAGTGAATAACTCATGATTTTCTCCCACATCGAATATTCCTAGCCTTGCTCCAGCGTCTAACCATCCATGAGCATAATAAATTGAGCCAAGTGCTCGGATATAATCTCCTTTGCTGCGAAAGTACTTTGCATCCTCTATATACGCCTTAGCCATATTCAAAAAGTCCTTTGCAATTGGATAAAAGTGTGAGCTTTGAGGCACTGAGATTTTTACAATATTATATGCTCTCTCTGTTACCTCAAAATAATGGTCCAATATCTCATCGCTTACCACATTATTCATAGAGCAGGTATATTTAGAAAATTTAAAAATATTATCACACAACCTTTACGCTCTCACCACCATGCTTTGTTTCTCGAGGCCTTATTTCCACAAAGAGAGGCATGGGTATATTTCCCCCAGTGACAAGGGCTACGCCTACAGGCAATCTTTGAATCTCTTCTAAAGAGCCCTTTGTGAGACCTTCAACTGAATTGCCAATTGCTCTCAAATCGTTGGGATTTGTAACTCGTAGTATTATCTGGGTGTTGCACTGGGAGAGTATATTTTTATCAACCTTTGCAGGTCTTTGAGATATAATGCATAGTCCAAGCCCAAATTTTCTTCCTTCAGATGCTATTGTACGCAGAATTTTCGTGGATGATGATGTCCCCTGCTGGGGTGCATAGTTATGTGCTTCCTCCACAACGAGCATTAAAGGTGGAATCTTATTTCTCTTCCTCAACTCAAATAGGGCCATTGAAAGACGCTGTACCACGAGCTCTTGTATGTCTGGAGGCACACCTCTGAGATTTATTATGGACAATTTTCCACGCTGCACAATTTCGTTGATTTTCGTACCTCTTTTATCAAATATTCCCATTTCGTCCAGATATTCAAGCTGAGAAAGAAGAGGTTGAAGGGCATTGTTTTCCTCACTTTCTAGAACTCTCATAACATCTTTTATAGTATAGTATTGCCTAGAGGTTTTAAGCAAATCCATGGCTTTTCGGAGAGGTATGAGGTATTGCCTAGCATCAAGGTTCATTAAATTTAAAAGCTCTCTTGAGGTCATTGAAGATAGTGTGAATTTTAAGGGCTTTCCTTTATTTAACTGTACATCTGGAGTGAAAACATTAATCTTGCCCTCATATCCCCTTGGCAGAACTCCAAACTCTTGATGCAATTTGGTCTTTTTACTTGGAGTTCTCAGCGAAATGTACTCACCATGGGGATCTATAACAACTGCAGTTACATTATGCTTTAAAAATTCTTCAAGAAGCACTCCTGTTAGATAGCTCTTTCCAGCTCCTGTTTTTGCTAAGATGCTAACATGCTTTTGGACCATTACATTTATATCCAGATAAATAGGAATTTTTCTGTAGCGATAGAGGCGCCCTATATAAGCACCTTTTTCCCTTATATCCTTTATGCCTATGACTTTCTTTATAAACTCCTCCTCAGCTTTGTAAACTATGCTTCCAACATTGAAAGGAGTGCGAGGAAATTGCAAGAGTCCACGCTCATCTCTATAACCTATAACAACAACCGTTGCAGCCACTATTTCTTTCACAGTAAAATCATCATCTTGCAATTTTATGGCCTTCTCTAAGGTTAAATTTGTTTTTCTCTTTATTTCATCAACCTTGCCTAAAACCCAGCCAAATCTTTCGTGATATACTTGAACATAATCTCCCTGCTCTAAATTTCCTATAACATTGCAGGTAAACTGCGTTGTACCTACATCCCCGTAAATCACTCCAACTTTTTTAAGGGAAGCGCTATCCATATATCCCTCTCCAAGATGCTTAACTTCAACTTCTGACATATTTTAACCCTTCTGGCTTGTTATGCAAACATCTCTCCAGGTATCTCCTTCCTGAGATCGTCAGCATGCAAGAATTTCCTTATGGCATTTTCAAAATCTTCCTGAGTTACATAATCTCTCTCGTCCCTTATGGCGAACATTCCCGCTTCCATACATATGACTTTCAGATCCGCTCCGCTAAAACCGTCAGTTTTCTTTGCAATTTTTTCAAGGTTCACATCTTTTAAATTCATTCTCCTCGTGTGAATCTTTAGAATTTCGATTCTAGCATCGTAATCAGGATATGGTACTTGAATTATCCTATCAAATCTCCCGGGCCTAAGCAATGCTTCATCAAGTATGTCGGGGCGATTCGTAGCTGCTATAATCTTTACATTATCCAAAGGCTCAAAACCATCTAATTCTGCAAGAAGTTGCATAAGGGTACGCTGTACTTCTCTATCTCCACTTGTAGCCATATCAAGACGGCGGGCACCTATGGCATCTATCTCGTCAATGAAAACTATGCTTGGTGCTTTTTTTCTTGCTAAGTCAAATAATTCCCGCACGAGTTTGGCACCTTCCCCTATGTATTTCCTAACGAGCTCGCTTCCAACGGTGCGAATAAATGTGGCGTGAGTGTGGTGAGCAACGGCCTTTGCTAAAAGGGTCTTACCTGTACCTGGGGGACCTGCAAGTAAAACCCCCTTAGGTGGCTCAATACCAACCTTCTTGTACAATTCTGGCTTTAAAAGAGGTAGCTCAACGGCTTCTCTTATCTCTCTAATCTGCTTTTTCAAACCTCCTATATCATCGTAAGTGACCCTTGGTTTTTCTATTATCTCAGCTGCAGTTATGGCTGGATCGTATGATTCTGGAATCATATGCACTATTGCAAATGTTTGCTTATTTAACGCCACTTTTGCCCCGGGCTTAATTTTCTCCTTGGGTACATAGGATGAAGCATTGACTATAAATGTTGGGCCTGCACTACTTCGTACAACGATTCTATTATCATCAATTATGTCTTCGATTGTCCCAACAAGTAATGGTGGGGATTTCATTCTGTTTATTTCCTTGCGTAAACGCTCAATATCCCCCTGCAATCTTCTCAGTTCAGATTCTAAATACCTCTTTTCATCTTCCAATATCCTAATCTGCCTCAACAACTCATCACGATCATAATCGTAATCTATCACATCGCTGTCAATAAGGTCCTTTGCCATATTTACACCGTTTCCATATTGCCTTTTTTGTATTTTAAACTTATGAAAGTATATCGGAATAATTAAATAATAGGGAAATTTAACCCAGTTTATGAAGGAGATGGAGTTCAAGATCATTTCGAAGGAGAAGAATGAGATGATTTTAGAGGTCATTAATGCGGATAGAACTTTACTCATTCCACTCGTGGAAGAATTAAATAAAGATGAAATGGTTGAGCAGGCCATTTACCATTATGACCATCCTTATCTTGAAAACCCTACTTTGAAGATAAGAGTGAAGAGCGGTAAGCCGCAGGCAGCCATAAAGAGAGCAGCGAAAAGATTGGAAAAGGTATTTGAAGAAATGGAAAAAGAGTTTGAAAAAGCTAAATAGATTCTATTCTTATCTCTGGTGGGTTCATAAACTCTATGTTTCTAAGCTCCTGGGGCACCAATATTCTTATGTTTATCTCACCATAAGGCACATATTGCTGCAATTCTACCTTTTTGAATCTCTCTAAAAATAAGAGAGACAAGAAAACTTTTATGAAATCTTCCCTAGTTCCATCGTAAAGAAGGGATAATGGTATCTCATCTCCATTTACATCGCTCAAGCGGGACCATACTTCCTTTATTTCTTCCTCCAAATCTTCCCTATGCACCTTCTCATCTAAATTGAATTTGAATTTCTCTCTTATCTTCCTCTGCTTCTTCTTCATCTCCACTTCTCTTCTCGCTTCATTTATTGCCTGGAGAAGTTCCATTAAGCTTACAGGTCTCTCTTCCTCTCTTCTAACAGGTTCTTTTATCTCAATATCTGGCTCCACATCTATGATTTCTTCTTCGTAGGGTTCGAATGGAGATATGTCTATATCAAAGAAATCTGAATCCACATAGTAGACCTCTCTCTCCACCTCGTCAAGCACATCCTCGCTCTTTCTCATAAGTATGTTCCAAGCCATATGTATTATCTTGCCCGCAATTATGAAATCTATATCTTTCTCCTTCTTTACCCTCTCCATATAGAGTTTTGTGAATTTTATCAAATCAATCTTCCAAGGGTCAAGCTTCTCATCCATAACTAATTCAAAAACTATTGCTATTGCCTTATCTACAGGGTTTTTTGCAGTTATGTGTATCCCATCCTCTAAACTCTGCGCCATGTGTATGTAATAATCCACATCAATGTCCTCATCCAAGAGTGCTTTGTAGTACATAAGATGCTCAGTTATCTCATGCTGCACCCTCACTCACCCCCGGAATGTTCTGTGAGAATACCCTTGATAAACCATCACCCTGCTGTGTTACGCCAATCACATAATCGGCGAATTTCAAAGTTGCTTTTCTGAGCGAGATGACTATGAACTGAGCTGTCCTAGAATTTCTCTTTATTATCCTGCCAACCATCTCTGCATTCATTCCATCTAAGAACATGTCAACTTCATCAAGTACATAGAACGGAGATGGATCGTATTGCTGTATGGCAAATATGAATGCTAAGGCCGTTAAACTCTTCTCACCCCCACTTAGAGATTCCAACCTCACGAATTTCTTGCCAACTGGCTTGACTTTTATTATAAGTCCTCCTTTGAACGGATTTTCTGGATTTTCAAGCAAAATCTCGGCCTCACCGCCATTGCTTATCTCCTTGTATATTTTCTTGAAATTCTCGTTTATGGCGTTGTAAACCTTCATCAACCCATCCTTCTTCTTTCCGTTCAATTCCCTAACAAGTTCTAGTAGATTTTTCTTTTCCTTTTCCAAATTCTTATACTCTTCCTTCAATTTATCGTATCTTTCTTTCTCCTCATCGTACTCCTCTATGCTTCTCATATTGACGGGACCCATAGACATCATTTGTGCTTGCACATCATTTAATCTATTCTTTAACGAAGATATAGATTCGACATTCTTAACATCGATGCCGTAGCTCTCGTATTCTCTCTTTGCTTCTTCGTATTTTCCCTGCTCTTCATTGAGTTTTGCGATGATATGTATCTTTAAACTATCCTTTACTTTTATGTCTCCCTCTTTCTTGGATATCTCTTTCACGATCCTCTCCTTATTTTTAACAAGCTTGTCTCTCTCATCTACTAAGTCCTTTATCTTCTCTTCCTCTTTCCTCACTACTTCTTCAAGTTTCCTCCTCTCAAGATGTATATCTTCCATTACCTTTTCTGAATTTTCTATATCTTTTTCCATATTTTTAATCTCTTCCTTTGCGTTCTCAATATTTTTGGTTATTTCATCTTCCTTTTCTTTTAATCCATTTATCTCGCCTTCAACCTTAACTATATCCTTCTCAACATTTTGCAGATTACTTCTGAGAGAATCAACCATGTTGCGAAGCTCTTTTATCTCATTGGATAACTTTTCAGGAATGAGATTGTTCATTCTATTCCTGAGATTTGCATCTTCCTTTTCCATATCTTCAATCTTGGACTTTATCTTCTCAATCTCATTTCTTACGCTTTCTCTCAACTCTTCATAATTTCTTTTTTCCTTCTCTAATTCCTCAATCTGTTTCTTTATATCTTTTAATTTCTCCTGATTTTTCTTCTTCTCTTCGAGCCAGACTGAGAGTTGAGCAGAATTATCCTGAGTCTTTATGTTCCTTATCTCTTCAATGAGCCTATCCAACTCGTCCCTTATGGCATTTAATCTCATTTCAATATTTTCCCGCTCCTCTCTAGCTTCCCTCAATTTTCTACCGATCTCATCAAGGTTACCCATGCTCACCTTCTTCTTACGCTCAACAGAGCCGCCAACCATGGCTCCACTGGCCTCTATGAGCTGACCATCTAAAGTGACCAGGCGAACACCGCCCATGAGTTTTCTGGCATTGTCTAAAGTATCCACAATAACAGTGTCTCCGAAGACATACCAGAAGGCAGCCTCAAACTTGGGATCAAATTTTATTAAGTCCATGGCAAAACCTATGGCATGGGGATCTCTGGAAGCGAGAATTGCCTTTCCCCTCGGTCTTCCACGAAGCATCTTGTTTAATGGCAAGAATATGGCTCTGCCCAATTTATGTCTCTTTAAGAATTCTATGGCCTTGGCTGCAGATTCATCATCCTCACACACTATGCTCATCATTCTGTTTCCTGCAGCCACCTCTATGGCCAATGCGTATTTATCATCAACATTTCCAAGCTCGGAGATCGTTCCATATATGCCTCTCAACTCCCCCCTATCTCTAGCGGCTAAAACTGCCATAACTGCCCTGCTAAGGGCATCTTGACTGCTCTCCATCCTAGCTTTGATTTTCTCATACTCGATGCTTAATTCTTTAACTTCATTATCTTTCTTCTTTAATTCCTTGGACAATTTTGTTTCCTCGTTTCTAAGTTCATAGTACCTGCTTTCTAAAGCTTTCTTTTTCTTCTCTACATCCTTGTTCTCATTCTTAAACTGGGAAATTCTCCACTCTGCATCTTTTATGGCTGCTTCTATATCCTTCATACTCTCTTCCTTTGCAGCAATGTCTCCCTTAATTCTACTTATATTGCCCAAAACCTTGTTCTCCTCTTCAACTTTCGTGGCATACTCGTTCCTGAGCTTTTTGAGTTCTTCCTGAATTTCTAGTGCTCTCCTCTGCAACTCTCTAAATTTCTCGTTTGCACTCCCCAAATTTCTCTCTTTGTTCTCCAATTCCTTGGCTCTGTCTTCATACTCTTTTCTTATGGCATCTCTCCTCTCTTTTAGAGATCTAAGTTCTTCCTCCTTATCCTTTAACTCCTGCCTTATCTGAGAGAGCTGCTCGTTCCAATCTTTTATTCTCTCTTTGTACTCTTGAATTCTGTCTTCCTTGTTTTCCTTCTTCATCTTCTCTTCAGCATATTTTATCTTGAGCTCTTCAATTTTATTTTTCATCTCCACGATCTCTCCACTGCCCATGGAACGGATCTTGGCATCCACTTCTTCAATTTTCTTCTTTATCTCTTCTTCCTCGCTTCTCCTTTTTTCTATCTCTTCTCGAAGAGAATCTATGGCACTTTGGAGCTCTCTAAGTTGAGAATTGTAAGATTCAATGGAATTCTCCGCTTTTTTCATATTCAAATATGCTATTTTCGCCTTTATCTCCTTTAGCTCCTCCTCCAATTCCTTGTACTTGAGAGCGTCCATTCTATCCTTTTCTAGTTTTTCCATATTCCTCTTAATCTCATCAAGTCTTGCCTCGATTCTCCCCATGTTTTCCTCCGTTATCTTCTTCTTATCTTCAGCTTTCTTTATCTCATTATCGAATTTTGTTATGCCTGCAATATCATCCAATATTGTTCTGCGCTCAACAGGAGTCATCTCAACTATGCGAGTAACATCTCCCTGCTGCACAAAGTTGTAGCCATCTGCCTCAATCTTAGCATGAATGAGAATTGAATTAAAATCTTGCAACCTCGCCTGCTCATCATTTATGTAAAAATAGCTGTTGTAGCCAAGCTCGTTGTTTGCTCTCTTTATATATCTCGTAAGTTTTACTTCATCCTCATCCAAGGGTAATACTCGGTCTCTATTATCAAAAATCAAACTAACACGGCAATAATCCGCAGGTCTGCCATTCTTACCTCCGTTGTAAATTAAATCAGTTAATCTCTGAGCCCTTATCTTCTTTGAAGATTTTGGACCCAAAACGAAGAGAATTGCATCTGTTATATTGCTCTTTCCACTTCCATTTGGACCGCTAATTGCTGTAAACCCCTCTTTAAATTCTAATCTGGTCTTCCTTCCGAAAGATTTGAAATTTTCAAGCTCAATGGCTTTAAGATACATCCCATCACCTTCTGGCATACATTATGTCTGACATGATAATGTCACATGTCAGCACCATGACAGATAACATATTCATAGTATTTAAACCTTTCTTTTATTTGTTTTCCCCGAGAGCATTTATTTTTTGTAATTTTACACAAAAGCTTTAAATACTTTTATGTCATATTATTGTCTGACAATGGTCAGATGGTGATTAAAATGGGTAAATATCCTTATAGCTTTAGTGAAGCCGTAATATATTCGAGTGTTCTTCTCATTACTCTGTGGTGGATTCCTGTTCTCGGACCCATAATAATAGGCTACATTACGGGGAGGAAATCGGGGGGACCCTTAAAGGGCCTGTTTGCAATGGCGGTTCCAATTTTCCTTTATTTAATGCTTCTGCAAGCTATACAAGCAGGGTTGATACACATACCCCAAAATTTCAATTCTTACATCCATGGTACAATATTAACTGCCACGGCCGCACTTCCATTCGCAAATTATTTTGAAAACACGATCAATATGGCAACTAATATTGGAATGCATATAGAGAATTACCTTTACTATGCACCTCCCTCATTTTTTATCATGCTCTCCTTTGCCTTTATTGGAGGGGCTGTTAGCAGGCAAATAATACTTGAGAAGGGGATATATCCTGAGAGAAAAGAGAAGGTAAAGGAAGAGCCCAAAGAGGAGGAAGAAATAGTTTCAAGAAAAGCACCTGTGCCATACAACCCTTATCCTGAATATGCCCAGCAGCCGAATCCACAGATGTATGGATTACAAAATCAGCCATCTCCATACATGCAGCCGTATAACGCTTATCCAAGTCCTCAGATGCAGCAGGGATATTACGGGCAGCATACTCAGACACAAGCCCCCCAGGGTTATTATATGCAATCTATGCAACCACAGCACAAAGAAGATGCAATGGAAGGGTATCAAAGGGATGAGCCCATGCCCATACACCCGTCAAAGCCGAAGAGGAGGAGAACGAAGAGAAAGAAGATAAGGGAATTTAGAGATGAGGGAAATAGCAAATTTGTGGTACATCCAATGGATACAAAGAAGGAAATAGCGATAAAGAAAAAAAGAATAAATAATGAGCATTCAATAGCATTTCTATGATATTTGCAGGAATAGACCTTGCGGCTAGGGAGAAAAACATAACTGGAGTTGCAATTATTGAGGATAGAAGGATAGGAGTATATAGTCTTCACAGTGATGATGAAATTATTGGAAAAATTGTTGAGCATGAGCCAAGCATAATAGCAATAGATGCCCCGATGAGTTTGGAAGATAGAAGAGTGGACATTTACCTGCGAAAATATGGGGCTCTGAGCTTAAAGATTCCGGCTATGCAAGATCTCGCAAAGAGGGGAATGAGAATAAAAAGAATTTTGGAAAAGAGGGTGAGTTGCAACCCTAGAGAAAAATAAAATAGGGGATATAAATAAAGGATGAGCAGGAAATTTAATCTTTACAAAGTTGTGAAGATAGGGTTAAAAGCGCTAAAGAGAACTAAAATTCCACTTTACTGGAGCAGATTTTCAAGGAAGGACTACACTCTGCACCAGCACATCATGCTGATAGTGCTGGCGCAGTATGCAGGAAGCATAGAAAGAATGCTCCAGATTGTGCGAGAAATGAGAAAGATAAAGAGGGTAATGAGATTGAAGAAAATCCCACATAAAAGCACAATTTCAAGAGAGTTGAGAAGAATACCAGAACTATGGATTCGCATAGTACTTAGAGAGATAATAAGAGCCTTAGGAATACCCAGCAAATTTGCAGTGGATTCCACAGGTATTCAGATTTCTTACCGCTCATATTACTACACACAGCGAATCGGAGAAGTAGGAAAAATAAGAGAAGGTCTGAAATTGCATGCTGCTGTGGATATCGATACAAAGCTCATTACCAATGCAATAGTTACAAAATGGCACACTAACGATTCACCGTACCTCATTCCTCTTTTGGAGGAAGAGAGAGTAAAAGAAGTGTATGCAGATAAAGGCTATGATTCTCTACGTAACATACGATTTGTTCTGAATAAAGGAGGAACTCCATACATAGCAATCCGTAATAAAGCAAGAAGAGGATTGCGAAGGAGATTGTTAGAAAAGAGCAAATCTCCTGACTGGAAAAAGAAGTATTCGCAAGAAGGGGGCAGAGCCCCCTTTCTAAACCCCCAATCTGTGTTCCACTCATTCAAAAGAATTGTTGGCGATTACATATTCTCCCATTCTTTCTCTGTTGCTTCTAAACTCCTCCTATTTAAAGTTCTGGCTTATGATCTCTATGTCTAATCCTTCCTTATTTTTATTCTCCTTTTTTCATGTTTTTCGAGGAATTCAACTTACCCGGAAAAGAAATATAAAGTTATAGAAGTATTCCCCACTGCAACTGCTAAAATTCTTGGATTCTATGATAAGGACAAAAAGAATATGCTTTCTTATTTCAAAAATAGGTGGAGTGTAGAAGATGTGAGAAATGAGCACGAAGTGGATGCGATAATTTCTGCATACACTGCTTTGCTATATGCCAAAGGAGAATGCGTTGAGATGGATGGTGTTGTATTTCCAAGAGAAGAAAATCTTTAAGTATTTGATATTATTAGCCACTCAAAGGTGAAATTTATGGGCAGGATTCACGCTAGAAGAAAGGGAAAATCCGGATCACGAAGGCCTTTCAGGACCGAAAAACCTGAATGGGTTGAGATGGAAAAAGATGAGATTATAGAAAAAGTCAAATCCCTCAGTAGAGAGGGTTATTCTCAGGCGATGATTGGCACTATTTTGAGGGACGAGTATGGTGTACCAGATGTTAAATTAATGACTGGAAAGAGTATTGGTAAGATTCTTGAGGAGAGTGGTATGGCACCAAGCATACCCGATGATTTGATGGCTCTTATGAGAAAGGCCGTTAAGATAAACTCTCATCTTGCAAACCACCCAAAAGATTTAGGAAACAGAAGGGGCTTGCAGCTTGTAGAAGCGAAGATTCGCAGGCTTGTAAAGTACTACAAGAAAGTAGGAAAATTACCTTCTGACTGGAAATACAGCCTTAAAGAGGCTGAACTTCTGGTGAAGTGATGATAGTTGAGGAAAGATTAAAAAAAGCAAGAGAGCTCATCGATAAGGGTGATGATTTCAGGATTTTAACTCATTACGATGTAGATGGCATATGTGCAGGAGGCATAATTGCTCACTATTTACTGAAAAATGGAAAAAGATTCCATATCTCATTTTTTAGAAATGTTGATAAAGAGGAAATTTCAGACATTGTGAATGAGGAAGATTATGTCATAATGAGTGATATGGGCTCCTCATTGATAGATTCTCTGGAAGGGAATATTATCGTGCTAGATCATCATAAACCTCCGGGAGATAATGATAAAATTCTGCATATTAATCCACACTTAGATGGATACAACGGTGCGCATGATGCTTGCGGAAGCACATTGGCTTATATGCTAACAAGGGAGAAAGAAATGATTCCATTTTTCCTTGCAGGGGTTTTTGGAGATAAACAGCATATTGGTGGATTAACAGGGTTGAATAAAGAGCTTTTTGATGAACTCTCTCTAAAATTAAAGAAAGAGTTTGTGCTCCATGGAAATGTTGTAAATGCAATTCTTTACTCCACAGAGCCATTCTTCCCCGGGCTCTCAGGAAAACAGGATGATATTGAGAGAATGTTAAAGGACTTGAGCATATCTCCAACAAAAGATATTGAAAAACTAAGTGATGAGGAAAAAACGAAACTAATTTCAATGCTATCTTTAAATTTGATAAAAAACAGCAGGATTCCAGAAGCGGGGAGATTTGTGTTTGATTTTGATGTAGATTTAGGTACAAGTATAAGGTATCTAACTGAGCTTATTGACTCTTCTGCACGCACAGATAATCAAAGTGTAGCCCTAGCTTATATTCTGGGCGATGAGAGTGCCAAAGAGAGAATGGAAATTTTGAGAAGGGAATATAAGGGAAGGGTTATAGATGGCTTGTATAAGATGATGGAGAACTTGTTTGAGATGGAACATTTGCAGTACTTCTTTGCTGATGATTCCTATTTAAGCAGCTCCTTAGCCACTGTTGGCTCTCTATACCTCTTAAATCCAAGAAAAGCTACCCTTGGCATATTTGTTGATGACATGGTGCATATATCTGCAAGGGGCTCAAAATACTTAGTGCCAAAAGTGCATCTGGGAGATATAATGAGAGAGGCAGCTTCCAAATTTGGAGGCAATGGTGGGGGCCACGATATAGCTGCAGGTGCTACCATACCCAAGGGAACTGAGGAAGAGTTCTTAAAAGAAGTGGATATACTCATAGGAAAAAGTTTATCTCAATAGTGCATTAAACATCTATGATTCCAAAGAGTCATCCAAGGTACGAATCGCTTATGAAGAGAGAAAAGATAATTGAGGGTTTTAAAAAAGGTATAGTTGCCTATGCAGGTTTAATCGCGCATGGCAGAGGAGAGACCTTTGATTATTTAATTGGTGAGAGAAGTGAAGATTTTGCTTTAGAGGCAGAAGAGGCAGCGGTGGCCAAGATGCTATTGGCCAAAAATGCAGTTATCTCAGTTAATGGTAATGTGACCGCCTTGGCTGCCAAGGAGGTTATAGAACTGGCAGATTCTGTTGGGGCAAAGATAGAAGTTAATCTATTTTATAGAAGCGAAGATAGGATAAGAAAAATAGTTGAAGAATTCAAAACCTTAGGGAAGGATATATTGGGGGCGAATCCAGACGCAATAATACCAAATCTCGAGCATTCTAGAGCACTTTGCACAAAAGAAGGAATATATTCTGCAGATGTTGTGCTTGTACCATTGGAGGATGGGGACAGAACAAAAGCTTTGAGAGATATGGGGAAGTTTGTAATAACTATAGATTTAAATCCACTATCACGCACAGCACAAACTGCACATATAACCATAGTGGATGAGTTAACAAGAGCGGTTAAGAATATGATAAAGATGGCTCAAAATATGAATATAGATGAGGCTAGAAATATACTAAAGTGGTACGATAATCATGCAATACTTGCCAAGAGCTTAGAGCATATAAATAGAAGGTTGGAAAATTTATCAAGGCAACTTCAGAGTTCTTCAGGTTTGAAGACATAGCCGCAATTGTAGCACATTATTGCATCCTTTGAGTTGAGAGTTCCACACTGTGGACATTTTATAAACTCTTCTCCATCCACAACTACTACTTCGAACTCTTGTTTTTTCTCCTCTTTTTCTTCTTTCTTTTCTTTCACAGGAGTTTTCTCTTCTTTAACGGGTATCTCCCCGCTACTCAATGTTTGTATCACATTAAGCATCTTTTCCCTAAGATCTGCCAATCCTCCATAGAGGGTTGCAATTTCATTGAGTTTTTTCTTAATTTCTTCATTTGTTGTCTTTAAAGTGTTCTCATAATTCTTAAGCACAGTCTCCGCAGTGTTTATAGCTTCAAGCTTCTTTTCAAGCTCTTTATACTTTTCCTCATATTTTTTCTTCTCTTCTTCTAATTTTTTTGCATAGCCCTCTAACTCAGAACTTTTCTTATCCAAGAGCTTCTCTTTATCTGCAATTCTCTTTTCAGCCTCTTGAATTTTTGCCTCTCTCTCATCCAGAGCTTTTTCTCTCTCATCAAGTTTTCTGGCTCTCTCATTAACTTCTTTTTCTCTTTTTTGAATCTTAGCAAGGTAGTTCTGTACCTGCTCCCACAGGTTGAGACTACCGAGATCTTCATTCTCAGCCATATTGATACCTCCTTGGAGGATATTATATTCATTAAATAAGAAATTTTTGCTTATTTTTCTAACAGCCTTACACTAAAATTCTCAGTATCTACGATGGCCGCGTATCCAGATTTTGCAGGACCGGGGTTAACAAATAAAGTATCTTCTGTTTTAAAATATCCTCTTGCCTCGTGGACATGCCCTGAAATTACAATTTTCGGTTTTGCCTCAAACACGGCTTTTCTTATTCCTTCGCTCCCTATATGGTGAGAGCCAACATCATCTAAGATTCCGTAAGGGGGTTGGTGGAGGAGAAATACACATTCTTTGCATCTTGATAGAAACTTATAAGCATAATCTTCCTGGAATGTTATGCCCATGGTAAATCCTATGCCGTTTGTACCTCCTAACCCTATGAAATGCAATCCTCCAAATTCAAATTCTTTCTTATGTAGATTAACAGCTTTACTCTTCTCTATGGCGTCTAAAACATCTGGAGGATCACAATTGCCAGGGATTGCAAAGGTGGGCTTATTTATTTCGTTTAGAAAATCTAATGCAAATTCCGCAGGACCAAAATTGGTTATGTCTCCAGCAATAAGCACAGCATCAAAATTATAAAGTCCGTCAAACTCCTCTATAAGATACAAAACATTCCAAGCGCCGTGAATATCCGCTATGGCTAGAAGTTTCATAAAGATAAATTGCATTTAATTGTTAATATTTTACGGATTTATCTGAAAATTAAAAATATTTGAATGAGATATAGTTCTATGATTCAAAGGTTTGGAGTGTCTATAGATGATTCACTTTTAAAAAAGTTCGATGATTATATTATGAGAAGAGGATATATTAGCAGGTCAGAAGCTATAAGAGATCTCATAAGAGATGCGCTTATTGAAAACACGATTACGAGTGATGAAAATGTGGATGTGTTTGGAACGATAACTATGATATATGACCATGAGGTAAAAGGTATAACAGAGAAGATTACCCATATTCAGCATAGTTATGTAAACGAAATAAGAGCAGCAGTACATGTGCATGTTGATGAACGAAATTGTTTAGAAGTAGTAATACTCCATGGAAAATCAAAAGTAGTTAGGGAAATTGCCGACAAACTGGGAAGTTTGAAGGGCGTTAAGAATCTTAAGTTTCAACTTACTATAGTTGAACCATAGATGTTTTAAAATTTTTGACATTTGGTAGTAAAAATTAAATATTTGTATGCCATTCGTGTTACATAGAAGATAAAAGGTGATACTATGCATATACCAGATGGATATTTAGGACCTGCTACATGTCTATTCTTTTATATAGTGATGATACCAATTTGGTACACGGCATTTAAAATAGCTCGTAAAAAAATGAATGAAAAAAGCGTGCCAATGCTTGCTATGCTCTCAGCATTTGCTTTCATAGTTATGATGTTTAACTGGCCCGTGCCAGATGGAACAACTGCTCATATGGTAGGAGCGGTGCTTATAGCAATATTATTAGGGCCATGGGCATCAGTGATAGCAATAAGTGTAGCATTACTTATTCAGGCGTTTTTCTTTGGTGATGGTGGATTAACAAGTTATGCTGCCAACTGTTTTAATATGGGTGTGGTGATGCCCTTTGTGGGATATTATGTATATCGGCTATTGATGAAAGTGATTAAGGATAAAAATCCTTGGTCAGTAGGGATTGCCGGAGCTGTTGGAGGATATATAGGTATAAATGCGGCTGCTTTTATGGCAGGGTTAGAACTCGGTATTCAACCGTTTATAGCTCCTGGGTACTGTCCTTTTCCATACACTTTATCAATACCTGCGATGCTCTTTGCACATCTGACAACTGCTGGACCTGTTGAAGCGGTAGTTACTGGATCCGTGTTGTATTATCTTAAATCTAAGAAGTCAAATCTTTTGGAACTTCCAAAGCTTTTATTAAGGGGGTGTGATGTTGGAAGCATGGATTAAAAAAGTTTTGGTAATCTTGTTAATATTCTGCTTGCTCTCCCCCTTAGGGATACTCCTTACTTGGAATAAAAGTGCTTGGGGTGAATGGGATCAGGTAAAAATTGGAAATGAAACATGGGTCCCTCAACATTACAGTGGTGGTGCACCTTTAGATGATTATGATGTTCCTGGATGGGACTCTAAACTCATGGCTTCTTTTGGCTACATAATTTCAGCGTTCGTTGGAGTATTCATGGTAATAATAGTTACCTTGGGGATAATAAAGCTGGGGGAACTATCGAATGAATTTCGTAAACGCCACTCTTAAAAGCATAAAATCCTTGGAAGAGATTAACATTAGAGATTCTAAATTGCATAATATCTCTGCAGAATCAAAGATAGTCTCTGTGATTATACTTCTTATTTTAATGATTATTTTGAAATCAGTGGTATCTCTTTCCCTGCTTCTTCTTCTTCTTATTTTTGAAGCGCTCATATTCGAAAGAAGTGTTTTTAAAACATGGATTTTTGTACCTCTTTTCACAGGGATTATTGCCATTCCAGCAATTTTCATTACTCCGGGTACTCCTATTGCACATTTTGGTTTTATAGTAATAACCTATGAAGGTGTATTAGCTGCTATACATTTGACATTGAGAACTTTAATTGCCGTTACTTGCGTTGCACTTTTAACTAAGACCACACCTTGGGAGGATATACTAGAGTCTTTAAGGTTGCTAAAAATTCCTGAACTATTTATATTGATTTTGTTCCTAACATTTAGATATATATTTTTCTTGGCTAGGATAACAGAAGCAACGCTTCTCTCACTAAAGAGTCGGATGATAGGAAAGGAGAAGATTCTTCAATCTTGGAAAATGTACGCTCCTCTTGTGGGAAATCTATTTATAAAATCCTATGAAATGCAGGAGAAGATTTACATTGCAATGAATGCGCGTGGGTTTAATCTGAAAAAAGATGAAGTATTGAGATCGGTAGGGGTAAGAGGTATTAACTGGGGATATGTGGCAGTATTTATATTCCTTGCTTTTATGCTCCTCTGGATAGATGGTGATTTAATATGGATATTGCCCAGTTGGAGCATGTAAGTTATTCCTATCGGAATGATCCGGCCATAGTGGATATTAATTTAAATATAAAAAGAGGGGAGGTTATATACCTTGTAGGTGAAAATGGTGCAGGAAAGAGTACTCTTCTATTGATATTGGCTGCTCTATTTGTGCCTACTAGAGGTATTGCCAAGATATTTGGAAAAGTTATAACTGAGAAAGTTACTAAAGATGTATGTCTGCGTAGAAAGATAGGAATAGTATTTCAGGATCCAGATATACAGTTATTCTCACCCACAGTGTATGACGATGTCTCCTTTGCACCTAGGCATCTTACAGGAGAGGATTATAAAAAATATACTGAAAAAGCTATGAGAATTATGAAAATATCTCATTTAAAGCAGAGACACCCATATGAACTGAGCGAAGGAGAGAAAAAAAGGGTGGCTATAGCAACTGTTTTATCATATGATCCGGAATTTATGTTATTTGATGAACCAACTGCCAATATGGATGGTAAGGGTAGGAGAGAGTTTAAATTATTGCTTAAAAAATTAATTGATGAGGAAAAAACAATAGTAATAGCAACTCATTTGCTAAGGGATATAGTTTATGCTACCAGAATAATAGGAATGTATGAGGGTAAGATCGAGTATGATGGTGACCCATCTATATTAAAAAATAAAAAATACCTGGAAAAATTAAATGTTATTTAAAGTAAATAAGCAATAAAAACTCCCGCAGCTATTGCTGAACCTATAACACCTGCAACATTTGGGCCCATGGCATGCATCAGTAGGAAATTGCGGGGATTTTCTTTAACTCCCATTTTTTGAACAACTCTGGCACTCATTGGTACTGCACTTACACCCGCTGCGCCAATCATTGGGTTTATTTTTCCATGAGATAATACATAGAAAAGTTTTCCAAGTAATACGCCTCCTGCAGTGGCTGTGGCAAAAGCAAACACTCCTAGCAAGAGGATTTCTACAGTTTGGAGGTTTAAAAATCTCTCCGCAGTCATCATATATCCAACACCCAAACCTAAAAATATAGTGGCTATGTTTATTAACTCATTCTGCACAGTTTTAGATAATCTCTCTGTAACTCCGCACTCTCTCAAAAGATTCCCAAACATTAACATTCCTACTAGGGGAAGGGCAGTAGGTACGAGAAGTCCTACAACAATGGTGGTCACTATGGGAAACAGAATCTTCTCTTTTTTGGAAACTTTGCGTAAAGGTTCCATAATTACATTTCTTTCTTTTTTAGTTGTAAGTGCTTTAATTACGGGAGGTTGGATTATTGGCACAAGAGACATATAGGAATAGGCAGCCACTGCTACTGCACCCAGTATGCTAGGGGCGAGCTTTGTGGCTGTATAAATTGTTGTAGGCCCATCAGCCCCTCCTATGATTCCAATAGCTGCAGCCTGATTTATGTTGAATCCCATTATAAGGGCCGCAAGCATGGCAAAGTATATGCCAATCTGAGCTGCAGCTCCAAGCAGGAAAGTTTTGGGATCTGCAAGCAGAGGCTCAAAATCTGTCATTGCACCAATTCCGAGAAATATAAGAAGGGGAATTGCCTCAGTGCTTATTAAATATTTATAAACTAAATAAAGAAATCCATGAGGGGCTTCTGTAATCCCACTCAATGGAAGATTAACGATTATGGCGCTAAATCCGATGGGTATAAGTAGCAAAGGTTCCATTTTGTATTTTATTCCAAGCACTATGAATATTCCGCCAATTATAATCATCACTACTTCTTTCCAACTTAGGGCAAGGAATCCAACCAATTCTCCAAGTATGCCTAACACCCTCATTCACCTATCACAATTAGTACTGAACCTCTATCTACTTTATCTCCTACATTTACCCTTACTTCTTTCACTATACCATCCTTTGGTGCAACAATTTCGTTTTCCATCTTCATAGCTTCTAATATTATAAGAACATCTCCTATCTTCACTTTATCTCCTTTGCTAACTCTGATATCTAAAATCTTGCCGGGCATAGGAGATGTGACAGCACCCTCTTCCGCAGAAGTCTCTGCAGGTTTTGGTGTACTGGGCTTTGAAGATTCAGGCTTTATTTCGTACCTTGGCTGTATGGGTGCTTGCGAGTTGGGCTCTCCGAGTTCTTCAATTTCCACTACATACTCTTTTCCGTTAACCATTACTTTAAATTTTCTTCTCATTTCCATCGCCTCATCATTTTCAGCCTTCCATAATATTTCCAGAGCGAAGGCTTTACATTTATTATTTTAAACTTCTTTCCACCAAGGTAAAGATTTAGGGTTCCTACAATAGCAGCTATAACTTCGCTATCAACCTCTTGCTCTTTCATGGTCATCATCTTTTTTACCTCCTTCGATTTTTTCTTTTCCTCTTTATTTTTAGGTTTTAGAAGATACATAACTGAAGCAAGAATACTAAGCACTACAAATACTACAGTTATACCTACACCTGTCAAAAGCAAACCTTCATTTAAACCTCCTTTAACCTTCTCTATATAAAAGGGTTGTAATTTAACACTTAACTTTCCTCCAAGATCATAAAGAATAATGGTTAGAGTGTCGCTGGCGTTGTATGTGCATAAAGCATAGAATTGAAAGCTCTGCTTCCCATTTTTTAGTTTACTATCTAAAAGCACATCCCCACCAAGTATGATTTTTATTCCTTGATCTATGGACATTGTACTGGCTTGGAGACTTAGGTTTAAGGTTATGCGAGAGCCCTTCTCTATAGGCTCTGATAGATTTGTTTTAAGATATGCGATTCCATTTACAACAGTTACCAAAGCAGTTGAATTCTGAAACGAGAATGATGCACTATCAGCATTATAAGTAAATCTCCAATCCCCATATGATGGTAGAGAAGCCATGGCCAAAGCGCTTCCCAAAAGAATAAAAACTGTAAATAGGGGGAGGAGATACTTCATTGAACCACCTATAGTGGTATATTTCCATGCTTCTTCTCAGGCCTTTCCTCTTTCTTGTTCTCCAACATATTTAAGGCTTGGATTATCTTGGGTCTGGTTTCATGGGGATAAATGATGTCATCCACATATAAACGGGATGCGGCTACATAGGGATTCGCAAATTTGTCACGATATTCATTTATTAATTCCTGTCTTCTCTTCTCTGGGTTCTCTGCCTCCTTAATCTCTCTCCTAAACACGATATTTACTGCTCCCTCTGGTCCCATTACTGCAATTTCTGCATTGGGCCAAGCGTAAACAACATCTGCGCGCAGATGTTTGGAGCCCATGGCTATGTATGCTCCACCATAGGCTTTCCGGAGAATCACTGTTATTTTCGGTACCGTTGCCTCGCTATACGCATATAGTAATTTTGCACCATGCCTTATTATTCCTCCATGCTCTTGAGCCACCCCTGGCATGTAGCCGGGAACATCCACGAGAGTAACAATAGGTATATTGAAAGCATCGCAGAATCTAACAAATCTCGCAGCTTTATCACTAGCATTTATATCAAGCACGCCCGCATAGAACTTTGGCTGATTTGCGACGATGCCAACAACCTTACCTCCCATCCTTGCAAATCCCACTACTATGTTCTGTGCATAGAGTGGATGAATTTCAAAAAATGTTCCTCTATCCACAATGATATTGATTATATCTTTCACATCGTAGGATTTTTTAGGATCCTTGGGTATGATTTTGTCTAATTTGTAATCCATTCTGTCTGGAGGATCTCCTGTGTCTATAAATGGAGGGTCTTCCATATTATTTGAGGGTAAGTAACTTAGTAAGGCTCTGACAAGATGCAAAGCTTCCTCTTCGTTTTTTGCGAATATGTGAGCATTTCCGCTTTTTTCATTGTGCACTCTCGCTCCACCCAAACTCTCAAAATCCACATCCTCACCTGTAACGGCTTTGATAACCTGAGGTCCAGTTATGAACATATAAGATGTTTTGTCAACCATAACCACAAAGTCCATAATGGCTGGAGAGTACACCGCACCCCCTGCACTGGGGCCCATTATCACTGCAATTTGCGGCACAACACCACTTGCAATAGTGTTGCGGAAAAAGATCTCTCCATAGCCCTTTAGAGAATCTACACCTTCCTGAATTCTAGCTCCGCCAGAATCATTAAGCCCTATAACAGGAGCACCGTTTTTCAATGCAAGATCTAAAACTCTTGTTATTTTCTCTGCATGCATCTCACCAAGAGAACCGCCAAGAACTGTAAAATCTTGGGCATAAACGAAAACCAGTCGACCATCTATCGTACCATATCCTGTTACAACACCATCTCCAGGAAATCTCTTTTTGTCCATACCGAACTCTGTAGCACGAGACTCTGCAAACATACCCAGTTCTACAAATGTTCCTTCGTCTAAAAGTTTCTCGATTCTCTCTCTAGCTGTGAGTTTCCCCTTCTCATGCTGCTTTTTTATTCTTTCTTCTCCACCGCCTTCCATCGCTTTTTTTCTTTTTTCTTCAAGCATAATTATCCCCCACTTTCGACAATTGACATAACGAATTTCGACAATGATAAAGCTCATGGCATATATTATACTTGTGGCGCATCATATCACCGTTGGAGCACGATACTCTCCAAATATCTCCTTCAAAGCTGCTATTATTTCTCCCAAAGTAGCCTTATTTTTTACACAGTTGTAGATATATGGTACCATATTGTTCTCATTACTCTCATCTCTTTCTGCTACCTTCTGTAATTGCTCTATTGCTTTTTTAACTTTCTCCTTGTTTCTACTCTTTTTGAATCTCTGAAGCCTCTCAATCTGCTTCCTGGCCGCTTCTTCGCTCACCTTCATTATCTCTATATTTATCTCTTCATTCTCATCCACAAATTTATTTACGCCTACAACAACCCTCTCTCCATTCTCAATTTCCATCTGTATCTTATAAGCTGAATCTGCAATCTCCTTCTGCACATATCCTACCTCTATAGCCTTGGTCATACCCCCTATTTCCTCAATTTTATCCAGATATTTCCATACCTCTTCTTCAATAGTATCTGTTAACCATTCCACATAATAGCTTCCACCCATTGGATCAATGGTATCTGCAACTCCACTCTCATAGGCGATTATCTGCTGCGTCCTCAGTGCAATCTCCACAGATTTCCTGGTTGGAAGGGCCAGGGCCTCATCATAGGAATTAGTATGCAGACTTTGCGTTCCCCCTATTACAGCAGCAAGAGCCTGTATTGCCACACGTATTATATTGTTGAGAGGTTGTTGTGCTGTGAGCGTTGAGCCACCAGTTTGCGTGTGAAATCTAAGCATACAAGATTTTGGATTTTTCGCTCCAAATCTATCGCGCATAACTTTGGCCCATAGTCTCCTTGCCGCTCTGAACTTCGCTATCTCTTCAAAGAAATTGTTGTGGGCGGCAAAGAAGAAGGATAAGCGTGGTGCAAACTTATCCACATCCACGCCTCTGCGCATAACCCATTTCACATACTCCATACCATCGGCGATGGTAAATGCCACCTCCTGAACTGCAGTGCTTCCAGCCTCACGAATGTGATAACCAGATATACTTATTGGATTCCATTTGGGAATTCTCTCAGAGCAGTATATTATGGTATCCGCTACTAACCGCATGGAGGGTTGTGGTGGAAATATGTAAGTGCCCCTGGCAATGTACTCCTTTAAGATATCATTCTGAATAGTTCCCCTAAGCATCTCGTTTGGCACATTTTGCTCCTCTCCAACAATCTGGTACATACTCAGAAGAATTGCGGCTGTGGAGTTTATGGTCATGGATGTGCTTATTTTGTCCAGAGGAATCCCATCAAATAAGATGCGCATATCCTCAATGGTATCGATGGCCACGCCCACTTTTCCAATCTCCCCCATAGCCATAGGATCATCCGAATCGTAGCCCACTTGCGTTGGTAAGTCAAAGGCCACACTCAGCCCAGTTTGACCCCTTTCTAAAAGGAACTTGTATCTCTTATTGGTCTCCTCCGCAGTACCGAACCCCGCATACTGGCGCATTGTCCATAAGCGACCGCGATACATGGTTGGATAAACCCCTCGAGTAAAGGGATGCTCGCCTGGAAATCCTAGCTTTTCTAAATAATCCCAATCTTTAAGATGCTCGGGAGTGTAAAGTCTATCAATCTCCCTACCAAAATCAAGCATGAATTTCTTCCTCTCAGGCGTCTTATCTAAAAATTTGTGAAGCATGCTCTTCTCCCACCTCTCTTTCTCCTTTATTATCTTTTCAACATTCATATTCAACCCTCCACAAGCTCTAAGAGAATTTTTGAAGACTTTGGATGCACAAAGGCAATCTTCTTGCCTCCAGCTCCGATCCTGGGTTTTTCATCTATGAGCCTGTAACCCTTGCTCTTCAAATCTTTGAGGGCTTTTTCAATATCATCCACTTGCACTGCAAGATGATGTAGCCCTTCCCCTCTCTTCTCCAAGAATTTTGAGATTGGAGAATCCTCACCCAAAGGCTCTAGAATTTCAATTCTGGAATCGCCGAGATGAATCATGCCTATCTTCACCTTCTGATCCCCAACAGTCTCATACTCTATGTGAAAACCCATATCTTCCCATATCCTCGTACCTTCTGCAAGCTCTTTAACAGCTATGGCCACATGATCAATCTTTTTTATCACGACAAATCACCTCCTTTTTGAATACATCATAGAGCTCTTCAACGGCGGTGTAATAATCCTTTTCACATTTTGCAACCTTCTTGACCAAATGTTCAAAATCAGATTTATTTTCTAAAAAATGTGCTGCGAAATCGTCAATATAATCCAAAAACATCGTTTTAAGCAAGCCCCTAATCTTCTCAAGGTACATGGGATTCTCACGCTTTAAATGCTCCTCAATTTTTTCTATGAGTGGGATAACTGTGGCTCTGTTGTACCCCACTGTTCTTATTATTGGAGGTTCCCATCCATCCCTGGGCTCTATGTTATCTTTCAAATATGCCTCTGTGAGATCCGCTCCTCCTATATCGCTCTTGTTTATCACATATATATCAGCACTCTCAATTATGCCAGCCTTCATCATCTGTATGTCATCGCCCATATTGGGCATTAGTACCAGAACTGTTGTGTGGCATATGTAGGAGACCTCAACGGCAATCTGTCCTGTACCAACTGTCTCCACAACGATATAATCCATTCCAGAAAGACCCATAACCTTCAAAATATCCTTTACAGAACGGGATATGCCCTCTGGATTGTCTGCACAACTTATGCTTCTTATAAACACATTTGGATTTGTCGCATGTCTCTGCATTCTAATTCTATCACCCAAAAGAGAGCCGCCCGTATAGGGCGACCGAGGGTCAACTAGTATAACTCCAACCTTCTTTCCCCCCTCTGTTAAAATGGATATTACATGATCTATTAGAGTACTCTTCCCCACTCCTGGAGGGCCTGTGAAACAGATTATCCTCCCCTTCACAGGACAGCCATATATCCTCTTTATCACCTCCTTCCTTATCTCCGGATCATTCTCCATCTTTGTTATGAGTTTTGAAAGAGTTACCTTGTTTCCCTCTCTTATTTTCTCTATCATATCCTCTATTTTACCCATATCCTCACCTTCTCTACAATAAGTTTCAGGGGCGCACCGGGCCCAAACACCTCTTTAATCCCCATCCTCTTCAGGGCTTCAACATCTCCTGGAGGTATAGTGCCTCCACAAAATACAGGTATGTTTACGCCCTTCTCTTTCATAATCTCCATAACCCTTTTAAATAGTGGAATATGCGCACCTGAAAGACAACTTAGCCCTATTAGATCCACATCCTCCTGTATTGCAGTTTCAACCACCTGTTCAGGACTCTGTCTTATTCCAGTGTAAATAACCTCAAAACCAGCATTCTTCAAGGCCCTAGCCACAACCTTTGCTCCGCGGTCATGCCCGTCTAGGCCAACCTTAGCAATGAGTATTCTTTTTCTCATCATGATACGATATTCTAACATTAAATTTAAGATTTTCGTTATTTATTCTACGATTTCTGTTTATAACATGTTGTTTATTGGTAGGTAGGTATTGAAATATCATTATCTCGGGTAATAAGAAACCGATACCAATGGATATTAAAAATATCTATCCAGCACGCAGATGACCTATAAAACCACAGAATATATTACAAATCTTTCCTATGTGCCTCCAACATATTTATAGGCTCTTTGTTGAATTCTGCAAATGTGAGTATATTATCAAGCTCGTACACTTCCTCCAGTCTATCTCTATATTTCAAATCTCTTAAAAGATGGTGATCTAAAATTACTTTGGGAACATTTTCTGCAATTTTAACAAGATTTTTTATACTCCTTTTTAAATCTTCCTGAGAGAATCTGTAGCCGAGAAAGTATGTGGCAGGTCCGTCAATTATTGCGATATCTGGGTTTTCCGTTATTATATACTCTGCGGCCTCTTCTACGATGGGTCCTTCAACATCTGAGGCATGTAAAACTCGTGTTTTTCCATCATCTACTGTAGTCATTATAACAAATCCTAAACGGGTTCGTTCATTACCATGGGGAAATGGCTTAGAGAATTTTATTTTAACACCTTCAATTTCGTACTTCTTTCCATCCACATAATGCAACTCGCATTTATCTGCAAATTTTTCGTGGAATGCATAGGCCCTCTTTTTCTGGCTGTAATTTATTTTATCTTTCCAATGCTTTGCATAAACTACCTTTCCTTCATAAAAATCCTCATCTGGATCATAATGGTCATAATGATAATGGGAAATAACAAAAATATCTGCCTTGTTGGCTAATTCTCTGATCTCCTTTTTATATTTTTGTAGTGCTTGAATCTCTGGCGGTTTAGGGGGTAAACCATAACGGTAAGGACCGAGAGCGGCAGAAGGGTCTATGAAAACATTGACACGGGATTCAATAAAAACAGAGAGGGAGCGAACTCCTAAGGAGTCCGATGCAATTGGGTAAATTTTCATAGCAACCCCGCTTTCTGGAGGATCAAAATATCCTCCGTGGTAAGGGGTTCGCCACGCTTGAACCTTTCGTAAATCTCTTCTGCTTTCTTCTTTATCTCGCTCTTTTCCTGCTTCTTCTTACTTGCCATTCTCTTCTGTCTTAATCCTGCAATTATCTTCTCAAAATCGCGAACATCTCTAGCAGCTGCTATGAACTGCTCATGCTCTTCATCCGCAATTTTTTTGTTCTCTAGATAAAGGCGATGAGCTTCATCTGCCTCTTTGCGAATTTCATCTACCTTCTCAAACAATTCAACCATCTTATTATGATGCTCCTGAGCCTCTGCAACAAGTTTCTCTATCTCTTGGTGATATTTCTCTGCGTTCTCTCTTGCCTCCTTGAGCTGCTTTTGCAACTCGTTTAGCTCTTTGTTTTTCTTTGTTTCTTCTTCTATTATTTTCTCGTATTCGATTATCTTTTTGTATAAAGAGTCGATTAACTCTACAAGCTCCCTCTCCTTCTCGGGAGTTAAAACCATTGTCTGCTGCTTGAACTCAAGCTCCCTTAATTTTTTCTTCAATTTACCAACATTTGGCAAATCTTTGCGAGGCATGAATTTTGAACGGGCCTCTCTGAGCTTTATAGATAATTCCTTTGCCTTTTCATTCCACTCTCGACGCTTTTCCTTTAACTCTTTAACTTTCTCGTTGAGTTCGTCTCTCTTTTTTTTGTGCTCCTTTGCCTCTGCAACCATCTCTTTGACCTGCTTATTCAATTCATCTCTCTTGTCAGCCCATTCTCTTGCCTCTTTGTTATGCTTATCTCTAAGCATCCTGTGCAATTCCATCTCTCTCTTTCTCTTCTCGTACCGTGCTTCCAATTCTTCCAAAAGCTCAGGCATAGGAAATCACTGCGAGGGGATAAGGGAAAAAGAATATAATAATTTCGTTTTATTTTTGAGTTTTGTTCTTTTCTTCTTGACATTTTTTGTATGCCCTATCTAATAAATCCGCACTATAATAGCTTAGAATCCATAGTATTATCATTGCCCAAATAACTGAAAGATAGAGGTACCCTATACTTATCATATAAGCAATAGATGCACTAAAGGAGACAAAAAGGGGTAAATATATCATAATGGACATTAATAATGTGACTTTAAGCCACACTCTACGGAAGATATTTTTAGGTAATTTGCAGTAATACGATGCCACGATATTTTTATAATTTATTTGCCACTTATAAAAACCATAATAATTAAAATCATGAGGGTCATGCCTGCAAACCCACGGGCTTGTATAAGCCCGTATTCTTGGATAGTAAAATGTCAGTAATGTAGGCATTAGAAACAATCCCACAAAAAAGAGAATTGTGAATCCCCACAAAATGGTGGAATCCATACAAACACCCCTAGGGTAATTTGTTCATATCTTTCCAGATATCGAAATAGTACATCATCTTGCAAGAATGCTCTACCATACTCGCCACAACAAAAGCCTCCTCTAAAATGCTGCCCCGAGCAAATACACCATGGGAATAAACCACGGCCGCCTTTCTCTCCTCCAGTGCCCTGGCAAGATTGTTTGCAAGTTTCTCAGTACCTATTCCTCCTTCCACGATGGGAATATCGTGTAAGAAATATGAGCCTTCGCTATCAATAGGTACAATTCTCTCCTTGCCTTGTTCTCTATGAATTAAGGATTCAATAACTGCAAATGGAGAATGATCGTGAATTATTGCAAGTGCAGATGTGTTTTTGTAAATCTCCCGATGTGCCGTTACCTCCGAAGAGGCAATTAAATCCAACGAGGTCGGCTCGTAGATTGAAACACGAACGACATCATCCTTTGTTATTTCATCCAGCATCGAGCCTGAGCGAGTTATGTACATATACTCCCCAACACGAACGCTTATGTTTCCAAAATGGGAGCTTACAAGTCCTTGCTCAACAAGCTTCTTACCGAATTTTGAAATCTCTTGCCACATAGTTGGGTATAGTGATTCAAGATTTTTATTTTTTGGGAATAATGTGATCCTAGGGAATACTATTTGCATTGCAAGAGTTTAATGTTTTACAAAAGAGTGTGATTCAAGTTTACTCATTGGTGCATTTTCGGATTATAAATGCCATATTTCTATACTATCCGCTGCATTTATGTATATCCCATTCATATCCATAATTAATGAATTTACTTAAAAAGATGAGTAGAGATTATGTGCTAATCGTATCTCTAGTTATTTTAATTATTATTTCAATTTTTGCCCCTTATTTGGTATCTCAATACCCATATTTTGTTGACTGGAAAACTCTACTTACTCTTGCTGCACTGTTTTTAATTACTACAGCTATGATGGACAGCCAGTACCTAAAAATCACTGCTCTGAAATTAATAGAAAAGATAGAAAACGAGAGAAAACTTGCTTTAGCATTGATATCTTTCTCATTTGTACTATCTATGTTCATAACTAATGATGTAACGCTTCTGCTTCTTGTTCCCCTTACTCTTTCACTTCAAAGCTATGTTAAGCAGGACATAAAGAAAATGATAATTTTTGAAGCACTCGCAGTAAATGCTGGCTCTGCTCTTACTCCTATTGGCAACCCCCAGAATCTCTATTTGTGGAACCTTTGGGGCGTGGACTTCGGTGCATTTATATTATATCTCCTACCCGTTGTTCTTGTATTGCTTGTTATTCTTCTTTTCCTTGTCTTCCTTATTTTTCCATCAAAGCATCTCCAAAAGTTTGAAATAAAAAATGTTGAAGATGGAGATAAGAAATTGGCTTGGTTATCTCTTATTCTCCTTATTTTTATGATCATTTTCATGGATTTGAACCTCGAATTTTACGCAATACCTATAATTTTCATCGTTTACATATTATATCGAAGGGATGTTTATTTACATGTTGATTGGCTTCTTCTCTTAATATTTTTCTTGTTTTTTATAGATTTTAATGCAATCGGGAATCTACCTGCGGTGAGAAATTTCTTTTTGAATCAGAACATTTCTGGATTAAAAGCGTTTGCTTATGGAGCGCTCATCTCTCAATTTATAAGCAATGTACCCGCAGCGATACTTTTGAGCAATTTTACGAATGATATACAATCTTTAGTTTATGGAGTGAGCGTGGGAGGGAATGGTATAATAATAGCATCTCTGGCCAATCTCATTGCTCTGAGATTTGTTAAGGATAAAAAATGGGCAATAGAGTTTCATAAGTATTCTATTGCATATTTCATTATAACATTTATCATAATGCTCTTTCTTTTGTATGTCCTAATTTAGATTATTTAATTAATGCCTGTTCACAAATTCAGTTTGTGAGGTAGGGATGCGGATAAGTGATGCTTTAAGAAAGGTTAAGGGAGAGAGAAGGGATATAAAAATTAAAATCTCATGTATTTTGGTAGGTGAATTTATCTATGATTTATAATAAGAGGAGACCACACTTTTCAATTTTTCTAGATAATTTCTAGTTTCAATTGCACCCTTTTCCGTTATTTTAACCATCGTTCTTGGTCTGTCTACCAGAACTTTTTTAATTTCGACATATCCTTCCTGTTTAAGTTTGCGGAGATGTGAATCTAGGTTTCCAGGGGTTATATCTAATATTCTTTGTATATCAATAAACAAAGCCCGCTCTCTTGGAAGTAAATATAGCATTATCCCAAAGC
Organism: Aciduliprofundum boonei T469; assembly: GCF_000025665.1. GTDB lineage: Archaea > Thermoplasmatota > Thermoplasmata > Thermoplasmatales > Aciduliprofundaceae > Aciduliprofundum > Aciduliprofundum boonei. The sequence continues at coordinate 1,298,189 of NC_013926.1, read as the reverse complement.
GAATGGGATTTCCAAGCACGCTGGTTTTTGCTATTTCCCTGAGATTATTCATCTCCTCACCTAATGCTTTTGAAGGCTGAATAAAGGTACCAGAAAATAGTTATTGAGAAAGCAAGTGCTACTATGAATCCCGCCCATACCATGGAGTCATTTCCCATATTAAGAGCAAATGGAATACCAGCAGCAGGTATCACGAATGCAGGAATCATCTCTATATTATTCCAGCGTCTATAACAATACTGGAACCAAAGCCACTCGCCAAACATAGAAATGGAGATAAAACTTAGAAACCCTGATGCCAGAAGGGATAGGAAGTTTACATCAACTTTAAGGTTTGGAATTAAAAACCATCCGATAAAGGACCCAATAATCCAAGAGATTGCTATAAATGCTCCTGTATGTTTTCTACTTGAAGGATGCGGTGAACCACTCAGCCTTGCATAATTTTTTAGGATTATCGAAGATATCCATAGATATATTGCTATTGCGACTATCCAGTAAATCGCTGTAAATAGAGGAGATACTTTCACATAGGGGAAGATCACATAGTAAAGGAGCATTATTATCAGCCAGAATGCAAAAGTCATTGCCACATACATTTTCCTTGCAGCAATGAGTTTTCCTTCAATTTTTTCCAGTACATTTTTCAAATCGGATACTTCATTCATTTTTATCACCATAACCCCTATGCATTCGTATTTAATAATACATTAAATTACTCTGAAATTCAGAATGAATTATCTGAACCATCCTCTCTTTGTTTCTACATTTAGCTCCTTTGCAAGCTCTCTAACTAGCTCTTTTCCTCTCTTGCTCAATTTCTTGGGCACTTCTATTTCAACATGCAGAATGAAATTGCCTCTTCTTCCACCACCAAATGGAGGTAGACCCATACCTTTAAGGGTTAGGGTAGAACCGCTTTGTGTGCCTGGAGGAATTTTTATCTTTTGTGTATCATTCAGCAGCTCAACATTGATTTCTCCTCCGAGAACGGCTATTGGATAAGCTACGCTTATATTTTTATGAATATCTAGTCCATCTATCCACACACCCTCGGGCTTGTTGATATGGACATAAATATACAAATCTCCAGGTACACCTTTGCCTTCAGGAATTTCTCCCTTTCCACGAATTCGAAGAGTATCATCTTCTTTAATGCCGGGGGGGATATGCACTGTGTAAGTTTTTTCGCCTAAAACTCTACCTGTACCTCTGCACTCTGGACAGGGTTTCTCTATGATTTTTCCTGTGCCATGGCAAACATCACATGTTGTGACGCTTACGAATTGAAGGGGCCCCATTCTCTTAACCACTCTTTTTTGCCCCGTACCGCCACATGCAGGGCATGTTTTTACGGAGGAGCCTGGAGTTGCACCTGTACCATGGCATACAGGGCAAGTTACATAAGTTTTGACCTTTACCTCTTTATCAACCCCTGTAATTACATCTTTCAAATCAATAGTAACGCGCACTGCCACATCTTTCCCCCTGTTCTCCCTTGGCTGAGAGAAACCAAAGAAATCACGAAAAAAATCACCAAACCCTCCGAAAATATCATTTAAATCCGAAAAATGGGTAAAATCGTTCCAGGTAAAACCTCCTTCGTTGAACACCCTTCCTTTTAATCCATCTTCTCCGTATTTATCGTATATCTCCCTTTTTTTATCATCCATAAGCACTTCATAGGCCTCGCTGATCTCTTTGAACTTCTCCTCCGCTTCCTCTCGATTATCGGGGTTCAAATCAGGATGATACTTCTTTGCCAATCTTCTGTAAGCTCTCTTTATCTCATCCTTTGTGGCATTGCGACTCACGCCTAATATTTCGTAATAGTCCTTGCCCATACATCTTCACTTTTCTAACTCATTTTTGAAATACGCATATAGAGCATCATACAGAGGAAATTCCTTCTCCAGAGTTTCATAATCGTCCTTTGCTGCCAGACGATATCCCTTTGCCAAAATCTTCAGTGCTATTGCTAGGGGAGAGGGATTCTCCACATGCGTATCCGCTTCGTGTACTATTTTCTGTATCTCTTTAACTGCAGGGTCCTCTATTTTGTACTTTTCAATAAAAGCATCAAAGGAGCAGTTTCCATTGTGATGTCCAAGCTCTACACCTTTCATATCAAAGGGTGTACCCTCTTTAATAGTGGCTGGATCTGTGTCTCGAGGTACAAAGATAAATTCTGCCTCGGGATCTATGAATCTCGTTATGAGCCAAGGGCAAGCCACACGGTCCACATGCACATACTCTCTAGTTACCCATTTCATTTTTCTCGCCAGTTCCATTAGGCGAGCATGCCATATATAGTTTCACTTCTCTTCGTAGCTAGTATCGTGGATCCTCTCATCTTTTCCCTCTCCACTATGCTTCCAGCTTGCTTGTTGCTGCCCCTGCTGCGCTTGTTGTGCCTGCTGATACATCGCAGTACCTATCTTCTCTATCTTTTTTGAAAGTACTTCAAGCTCCTCTTTTATCTTATCCCCATTTCCCTCTTCCAAGACCTTCTTTGCCTTCTTGATTTCTTCTTCTATCTCCGATTTCACATCGGAAGGAATCTTATCTCCGTACTCCTCCAGAGACCTTTCAGAAGCATACACCAATTGCTCTAGTTTGTTGCGATTTTCTATCTCCTCTCTCCTCCTCCTGTCCTCCTCGGCGAATTTCTCCGCCTCTTTCTTCATTTTCTCAATTTCATCCTTCGAGAGTTTTGTACTGGCACTTATGGTTATTCCTGTTTCCTTCCCTGTACCCAAATCCTTGGCACTAACATGCAGAATGCCATTTGCATCTATATCAAATGTGACTTCAATTTGAGGTACTCCACGAGGAGCAGGTGGAATGCCTGTGAGATTAAACATTCCTAGTGAGACATTATCCTTCGCCATAGGCCTCTCACCCTGAACAACATGAATGGTTACAGTTGTCTGATTATCTGCGGCCGTTGTAAATATCTTGGATTTACGAACTGGAATTGTCGTGTTAGCAGGTATTATGGGTTCTACTAGCCCGCCTAGAACTTCAACGCCAAGTGTTAAAGGGGTAACATCAAGGAGAACGATATCCTTAACTTCGCCAGCAAGAACAGCACCCTGAATAGCCGCTCCAGTTGCAACGCATTCCATAGGATCTATTCCCCTCTCTATTTTTTTACCCATATAATCTTCTACGAATTTTTGCACTATGGGCATCCTTGTTGGTCCTCCCACAAGTATTATTTTATCAATATCGCTTTTATTTAATCCAGCATTCTTCAAAGCCGCATCTATACTTTTTCCAGATTTCTCTACTATGGGTCTAACCAATTCTTCTAATTTTGCCCTTGTTAATGTAATGTTAAGATGCTTTGGCTCACCATTAACGATAGTAATGTAAGGTAAATTTATATCTGTCTGCAAGACACTAGAGAGCTCAATTTTAGCCTTCTCTGCGGCTTCTTTGAGTCGAATAAATGCATTCTTATCATTTCTCAAATCCACTCCGTTCTCTCTCTTGAATTCTTCAGCTATGTAATCTATTATTGCATTGTCCATATCCGTGCCGCCCAACTGGGTATCACCTGCTGTGGATATTACCTCAAAAACGCCACTGCCGTATTCCATTATGGTAACATCCAGTGTGCCACCGCCAAAATCAAATACCATAATTTTTAATTCCTCTTCGCTCTTATCAATTCCATAGGCTAAAGCGGCTGCTGTGGGCTCGTTGATTATCCTTACAACTTCAAGTCCTGCAATCTCTCCAGCATCTTTAGTCGCTTGCCTTTGATTATCATTGAAATAAGCAGGTACAGTTATCACAGCTTTCTTTATCTCCTCACCCAAATAAGCTTCTGCATCTCTTTTTATTTTTTGCAGTAGAAATGCGGATAATTGTTGGGGAGTGTACTCTTTACCGTAAATCTTGTATTTGTAATCTGTGCCCATTTTCCTTTTGAATGCATATACCGTTCCTTCCGGATTCGTAAGTGCTTGTCTTCTGGCAGGCTCTCCCACAAGTAATTGTCCGTCCTTGGTAAAAGCAACATACGATGGAAATGCTTTTCCGTACATGGTATTACCCTCAGCACTGGGTATCACCTTAACATTTCCATTTATATACACGGCTGCTGCCGAATTGCTCGTTCCCAAATCTATTCCTATTATCTTCTCACTCATCTTTATTCACCTCCTTTTTAGAAACCAATACCTTAGAATGTCTCAATACTATATCGCCAAGCATATACCCCTTTTGGTATTCCTCAACAACAATATCATCTTCATCTCCTTCCACGACTCCAATGGCTTCATGGAGCATGGGATCAAATTTTTTACCTATTGCCTCTATTTCTCTCAAACCTAGATTTTTCATTATTTTTTCCATCTGCTTTAAAATCAGTTCTATTCCATCCTTCATATTCTTAGGTATGGATTCAACTGCTTTTCTTAAAGATTCATAAGGCTCCAAAAATTCTTTTATTATCTCAATTCTACATCTTTCAATTTCCATGTTTTTCTCTCGCTCCATCATCTTTCTGTAATTATCCATCTCAGCAAGCTTGCGCAGGTACTTGTCCTTGTATTCATCTCTTTCTTTTTTTATTTTTTCAATATCTTCACACATTATAGGATGGAGATTGGAAAATTCTATTTAAGAGTTCGCAGAATTTACAACGAAAGATAAATAAAGATGGCAGCCATGGCTCATTGAGGTGAGAAAAATGCCATTTCATTTGGATCTGGAGAATGTTAGATACGGTAGTGAGCTCGTTAAGAGAGGCTTCGCCAAAATGCAGAAGGGCGGAGTAATAATGGATGTTACGAATGCCGAGCAGGCCGGAATTGCTGAAGATGCTGGTGCTGTAGCAGTTATGGCTCTAGAGCGTGTTCCCGCTGATATTCGTGCAGCAGGGGGAGTTGCAAGGATGGCGGATCCAAATAAGATTCAAGAGATTATGGATGCTGTTAGCATACCTGTTATGGCAAAGGTGCGTATTGGGCATATTGAAGAGGCCCGTGCATTAGAGGCGTTGGGAGTGGATATGATTGATGAGAGTGAGGTACTTACTCCCGCGGACCCGTTTTATCATATTGATAAAAGAGAATTTACCATTCCCTTCGTTTGCGGTGCAAGAAATCTCGGGGAGGCAGTGCGCCGCATCTGGGAAGGTGCCGCTATGATAAGAACGAAGGGTGAGGCTGGTACTGGCAATGTCATTGAGGCAGTTAGGCATATGCGCTTGGTTAATAGGGGAATAGAGGAGTTGAAATACAAAAATGATGCAGAAATATACAAAATTGCAAGAAAATATGCTGAATCTTATGAGAAGCTGTTAAAACAGGTTAAGGAGTTTAATGGTATGCCGTCGGATATAGACCCACATGAGCCTGTATTTGGAGAATACACAATAAACGATATTGTGGAAGGGCTCTACAAAGAATTGATGGAAATTAAAAAGCTCCAGCGTTTACCCGTTGTGAACTTTGCAGCGGGAGGCATAGCAACTCCACCAGATGCAGCTTTAATGATGAACCTTGGAGCGGATGGCGTGTTTGTTGGAAGTGGAATATTCAAGAGCCCAAATCCTGAGGAAATGGCCCGTGCAATAGTAGAGGCGGTCATGCATTACGATGAACCTGAGGTGATAGCTGAGGTATCCAAGGGACTCAAAGGAATGTACGGACAAGAAATCTCGCAACTCAACGAGAAACTTCAGGAGAGAGGATGGTAATTGAGAACATAATACAGCAGGATATTCTGAGCATAAACAGGGAGATAATAAAAAAGAGAGTGTCCTTGCAGGGGCTTCTCAAAGATCCAGTAATTGAGGAGAAAGGAAAGAAAATAAAGATAGAAAAAGAGTGCCTTGATAGAATTGCAGAGCGTTGTAATTTGCCACAATCTCAAATTTTTTTACCTATAACTTTTTTCATTCCTGCTGGCTCTTATGATGGTTATCTATTATCTGAAAAGGATTATGAAGTTGTATCCTCTCTAGGTTATGAACTCTATAAAAGAAATGGTAGGTATTGGATAGCCAAGTATAAAATAAGAAAGCTTGTAAGTTCTTGCCCAGGAGTGTTTCAGAGTATCATTGTGCCCTAGATCTGTTGGGATATTTCCTTTATAGTATCCTCGAAGATGTCCAAACCTTTCTCAACAGTATCTATGGATGCCACGATGGGTACAAGAATGCGTATAACATTGCTGAATAATCCCGCTTTTATTAAGATAAGACCCTTTTCAAGAGCTTTATGCAGTATCTTTTTGGTTTCCTCCGTAGCGGGCTCCTGAGTTTCCCTATCTTTAACAAGTTCCATAGCTATCATTGGACCTAAGCCTCGAACATCCCCTATTATTTTGAATTCATCCTGCATATCTATAAAACGCTTGTGTATGATATCTCCAATCTTCACAGCATTATCAAGATTTTTCTCAATTATATCTATGGTTTTGAGAGCAGCTGCACATGCCACAGGGTTTCCTCCATAGGTACCTCCTAGACCACCAGGATGCACAGAATCCATAATCTCAGCTTCTCCAATCACACCTGAGAGTGGTAATCCAGAGGCCACAGATTTTGCAAAGGTCATTATATGGGGCTCTGTTCCGAAATGCTCGGTAGCCCACATCTTTCCTGTACGACCGAAGCCACTCTGAATCTCATCATCAATAAGCAGCATTTCATTTTCCTCTGCAATTTTCTTCAACTCTGGGAAAAATCCCTTGGGGGGCACTATAAACCCTCCCTCTCCCTGCAAGGGCTCGGCTATGAATGCAGCAGTTTCATCTGGAGAGATGTGGGTTCTAAGCTTGAAATCTATGTACTCCAAAGTTCTTTGCAAACATTCCTCTGGATCCGTCTTTTTACCGCCCATGCATCTATAGGGATAGGGATAGGGCAATTGCCATATACCAGGTATGGGCATTCCAAGCTTGTATTTGTATGGTTTGTTCTTTCCAGTAAGGGTCATGCCCATTCTTGTCCTTCCGTGAAATGCGTGGTCAAAGGTAATTATCCCCTGCTTTCCTGTGCTGTAAATTGCAATTTTTATGGCATTTTCAACAGCCTCAGCACCACTGTTAAAAAGGGCCACCTTTTCCAAATTCGCAGGTGTGATCTGTACCATTCTCTCTGCAAGATGAAGGAATGGTTCATAGGGCAGGACCATGAAGCATGTATGGAGTAGCTTCTCGCTTTGCTCCTTTATTGCCTCCACAACCTCATCAGGAGTGTGCCCAGCATTAATAACTCCTATACCTCCAGCAAAATCTATGTATACATTTCCATCGACATCCTCCACAAACGCTCCATGTGCTCTCTCCACAACAATCGGATGCGCTACACTCATCCCCCGAGCCACATATTTATCCTTTAGTTTCAAAATCTCTTGAGATTTTGGTCCCGGGGGAACTACTTTTATTTTAGGGCCTTCCATATCACATCACCTCAAAATTTTCCAATATATTCATCCAATCCCAATTCTTCCAATTTCCATCTTGTGGGCCTTCCACTTTCATCCCATCCTCTCGCTCTATACCAATCTTTTATGGCCTGATGGAACTCTTCTTTGTTAATAGCTCTCTTATCTCCATTACCAACATCCACAGGCTCCTCAAAGAATCTCTCGGGCAAGGTATCGTCTCTGTGGGTATATCCTTCTCTAAGGAGAAAGAGTCTCTCCATGTTCCATATCCTATCCCCTATCTTTAGTATTTCCTCTCCCGAGTACTCATAGCCTGTAACCACTGTCAGAGCTTTGGCAATAGTGTCTGCATCATCCAAGTATCCATAACGACTTCCAAATTTGCACATTATCATGGAATCCACAACGGCAAGTACGTTTTGAAAATCTCTTATATACTCATGCTTGCCCCTTATTTGGAACCTATCCATTGTCTTGTATAGTAGCTCGGGCACATACATAGCTGCTCGCAAATGACATGCGCCTCTGTTGCTCGTAGCATAATTCAATCCCATTCCCACACTTCCTCTGGGATCGTATCCTGGAGGCTCCAATCCTTTTACATGAATCGCATATCTCTCAGAGCCCCTTCCTATACGCTTGGAAGCTTCTCTTACGCCTAAAGATAGAAGTTCGCCCACGCCCTCTCTTTTTGCAATCTTGTGCAGAAGATCCAATATTATCTCCTTGTTTCCAAATCTGAAATCCAAGTTATCCACTTCCTCCTTAGTTAGGATTCCCCTCTCATAAAGCTCCATAAAGAAGGCAATTGTGTCTCCAGCGGTTATGGTATCCATACCGTAATCATTGCAAAGAGCATTGGCCACTATTAAGAGATTGTAATCGTCATTGTCAATATTGGAGCCAAAGGCCATGGTGGTCTCATACTCTGGCCCTTCACCTTTCACTCTTATTCCTTCATATTCTGCTTCGGTAAAATTAGAGCATCTGATAGGACACCCATAGCAAGCCACCTTTTTCTTCGTAAACTCGTATCGCAGCTTCTTTGGATCCAAATTATCAGCCTTTTCATATGATCCCTGCTGAAAGTTTCTTGTGGGTAATGTACCTGTAGAATTTGTGACAGGAATCATTGCAGGGGTACCCAACTCAGAAACTTTGGCGGCTTTCACCCTTGTGTTTTTCAAAGCCTCTGCAAACACATCCTTTAATCCCTGTGGGTCTGCAACTTCAACCCTGTGTTTCCCTTTTACCACTATTGCCTTAAGTAGCTTGCTCCCCATAACAGCTCCTGCCCCAGTTCTACCCACTGCCCTATATTTATCATTCATAATGGATGCATACCAAACTAAATTCTCTCCTGCTGGTCCTATGGCTGCAATTTTAGCCGAAGGATACTTTCTCTCCAGATAATCGGTGGTTTCAAATACTCCCTTTCCCCATAAATTAGTGGCATCCTCTATGCTTACCTTTCCATCTTCAATATAAATATATACAGGCTTATCTGCTCTTCCCTCTACGATTATTCCATCGAACCCTGCCCTCTTCAAATGTGGTCCCCAGAATCCTCCAGAATGCGAGCCCGATGGAGTTCTTGTTAAAGGTGCTTTAGTTGTGACATTGTAAAAGGCAGATGATATCCCTGGAGTTCCCGTATAAGGGCCTGTGAGAAACATCAAGGGATTTTCCTCGCTTAATGGTTCCGTGGTTTTATTGGTCATATCTAAAAGAAGTTTGGCTCCAAGTCCTCGGCCACCTAGAAAATCATAGATGGGATAATTTTCAGTGTCTTCAATTTCATAGCGCACATCACTTAAATTTATTCTCACTATAGTGCCAACATACCCCTTCATATTCAACCAAACACCCAGTGGATATTTTTTAGACTATATTTAATGTTTTCGTTATAATGTTTTTAAATTGTTTACGAAAATTTTTCAAAACAATCTGAAATTATGACGATTATCGAAAGGTTTATATATGGTGTGAGAGATAACTTCCACGCCAAAGAAGGGGTGTATAAATGGGTGATGAAGAAAAAGAAGAAATTGAAGAGGTTTTTGAAGAACCTAAAAGTACTAGTAAACCACCGAAATCAAAATCTCTTGGGAAGATTATAGCAGCCATTGTTGCAGTGATCATTGTCATAGCAGCGATTGCAGGTGTATGGATGATGTCTCAGCATGGCGAAGAGAATAAAAAACCGGTAGTGGCGCCTAAGGTTTTGTATGTAGCGGGTACTTCGGATGTTACGACCTGGGATCCATCGTATTCATACTCTACAGAAGCTGAGTATTTAGCAAATATTTACGAGCCTTTAATATGGGCAAATCCCCCGGGAAGCGGTAAACCTTTTGGGCCTGCACTAGCCACATCTTGGGAAGTTTCAAGTAATGGCTTAACATGGACTTTCCATCTGAGACATAATGTGACTTTTCATAATGGAGATACTCTTGACGCTCAGGATGTTATATTCTCAATACAGCGAACTTTAACTACATTCTACACTACTTATGAAGGTGCAGGCTTTCTATGGTGGCCAGTGGTGGATAACTGGAAGACTTTGCATGTAAATATAACCGCTCCGGATGATTACACTGTAGTATTCCACCTTACCTATGCTATTCCACTAGACCGTGTGGCCGCCGCTATCTACGGAGCATGGATATTCAGCTCTAAATTGCCGGAAGGTGTGAATGAAAGCTCTTTGCATGGGTGGTTTGAGCAAGGTCATGATTTGGGCTCTGGTCCTTATACTCTAAGCGATTACCAAACTGGCAAGAAGATTGTACTAAAGGGTTACGATAAATACTGGGGAGGATGGAACGATACCCAGTATAAAGAGGTAGATATTGATTTAACAACTCCACAGCCAAGCACACAAACTCAGAAATTACAGGCTGGAGAGATAGATATTGCTAAAGCTACTGATTTGAGTGCTATTGATAATCTTAAAAAGGATCCAAAAATATCAGTTTATATCTCACCAAGTGCATATAACTACATAGGTTACATAAACATTTGGGCATACCATCCAGAACTAGCAAAACAGGGTTTAGATCCATATCCATTCACTCACAAAGAAGTTAGACAAGCAATTTCATATGGAATAAATTACCAAGAAGTTTTAAGAGCTGGAGTCCTTGGATATGGTAGACAGGCAAAGGGTCCTGTTCCTTATGGATTATGGCCGCATACAGCCGATGTGGATAGTCTATTGAAGCAGTACAATTATGACATTCAAAAAGCAAAAGATCTACTTGCCGCTGCAGGTTATCCCTCTTCAACTACTGATGGAAAACCAATGGCTGAAGATGGTAGCAATGCATGGATGATACTTCGATTGAACTATACCGCCGAAAATGCAGTAGAGGCTGCATATGCACCTGTAATCCAGAAATCTCTTGCAGACCTTGGCATATTTGTGAAGATAAATGCATTGGAGTGGAAGACACAGTGGTCTCTAGCAAGGCAGGTACCTGCTGATAAACCGGCTGACTGGCTCACTAATGAGACATTCCTGAAGAAGGTCTTTGGACCAAAGCAGGACATATTCATGATTCTTTGGTGGCCCAGTATGGCTGATGGATATGATAACCTAAATTCCATGTTTGCCGACCATAGCTATCCACCACTCTTCAATCTCTGTTACTGGTACAACAGCACCTATGATAGCTTACTCTGGCAAGCTTACATAAAGACATCCACAGATCCATCTACTGCGAAAAGTTTGTATGTCAAGGCAATGAACCTTCTCATTGACCAAGCACCTGCACTGTTTCTCATAGATGTACAAAGCGTTCTTTCTATGAAATCAAACATAGGCGGCTATACTCCTAACCTGTACTATCCAAGAACAATATTCTTCTACCAGCTGTACTATATTGGTGAATAAAAATTAAATATTTTTTATTTTTTTGTATATTAATCATACTACCACTCAAACGGTGATCCGATGAATATTAGGGATTACATAATACGCAGGCTGATATTTACGATATTCATAATAATAGGCATTACTCTCATTACATTCATTTTAATGCATGCTCTTCCCGTGGATCTTGCCGCTATGTATGCTGGAAATCCTAGAGATAATCCTGCTACAGAGGTAAATGAAGCAGAGATGATGCTTAAAGCTGCAAGGGAGAAATTTGGGTTAGATAAACCGTTATGGGTGCAGTATGGTTATTACCTCTATAATCTCTTCTTGAAATTTGATATGGGCATCTCTATGCGTACCCATAAACCTGTGGGAGAGGAGATAATCAATAGATTACCTGCGACATTGGAACTAATTTTTGTATCAATTGTCATTGCTTTTGTAGCAGGTGTGGCAGTTGGAGTAATCAGTGCAAAGAAGCAGAATAAGTTTACAGACCATATTATGAGAATAATTTCTATTAGCGGCGTATCTCTACCTGCTTTTTGGCTAGCCATACTTCTTCAATTTATATTTGGAAGCTGGATGGGATGGTTTCCAATAAGTGGAAGATACGATCCTCAATTATTCCATCAATATCCATTTCATACTATAACGGGATTCTATCTTATAGATACCCTTGTTCAGGGTAATTTTAAAATGTTTGGCGATGTGGCTTGGCATCTTATATTGCCATCTATCGCTATGGCCTCGTATCCATTTGGGGCAATAGCAAGAATGACTAGAGCCACCCTTTTGGAAGTTATGGATGAGCAATACATATACTCTGCACGAGCAATGGGTCTCCCTAAAAGGTTAATAACAAAATATGCACTAAAGAATGCTCTTGGGCCAACTTTAACAATAACAGGATTAAACTTTGCTTACATGCTCACAGGAGCGTTCTATGTGGAATGGATATTTGGATGGGGAGGTATAGGATGGTTTGCGGGTATGGCGCTTCTTAATTTGGATTATACAGTGATAATGGGAATGGTTGTAGTTGTTTCTCTATTCTATGTTATTGTGAATCTAATAGTAGACATCATTCAGGTTTACATAGATCCTAGAATTACCTTGGGGGAGAAGGCATGAGTCTCGGAGGATTTAAAGAGAAATATCGTAGTTTCATCGAAAATCACGAAGAACAGCTTAAAGAATGGAAAATAGGATTTAAAATAGTTTGGAGTAACCCTCTAATGAAAATAGGTATTATACTCATGCTCTCTCTTATAATAATAGCAATATTTGCACCATGGATCTCTCCTTATCCGGAAGATGCTATGACTGTAGGCACATCCTATGAGGGTATTGGAAATACAACAGTATATTCTAGTTTTAAATCGTATGGTTTTGTTTCTGTGGGTAACTATAAAGAATGGACTTTTACTCCCTATGATAAAGGTTCAACTACATTGACCGTGGGAAATGCTTCAATGACCATGGTTGTAGATAATCAAACTGAATTTAGTGCTAGTATATCCCAAAATACTCCAGTAAAAGTAAAGATGAATATGACAATATTCATTGAGATAAAGAATGTAACGACTTTGTATGTGAATCTTACAGATATTGAGTCTGCCTTTGTATCTCCTGGCGAGCAATTTCCGACATATGTGAATGTCGGAGGAAGGAGAAATGTGACTTTACCAAACACTACTACAAATGTATCCATAGCTTGGAACACTTTGATTTCTATAAAAAGTGGAGCTGATTCTGTAAAGATTGATGCCTCTACAACAGTTAATGTTATAATTATTTCGGAGAATAGGATGGGAAAAATAGGTGTTGATTTTTGGAGACCACCTAGCTGGCAACATCCATTTGGTACCGATTACTATGATAGAGATGTAATGAGTAGGGTGTTTTTTGGTACTAGAATTGCGTTAATGGTAGCAGTTATTGTTGTTGCGTTATCAATGCTAATAGGTGTACCATTGGGTGCATTTGCAGGTTATTATGGGGGTGCTATGGATGAAATTATAATGCGTATTACAGATATATTCTTGGCATTTCCTGCACTACTTCTTGCAATGGTATTATCGGTAACTTTTGGTCCTAATCTTATGAATGCGATGTTTGCTATTGCCATAGCTTGGTGGCCCTGGTACACTAGAATAATGCGTAATATGGTTTTATCACTTAGAGAGAGACCTTATGTTATGGCTGCTAAGGCAGCGGGAATAAAGAATATGACAATTATAAGCAAATTCATATTTCCAAATTCTCTTGCACCTATAATAGTGCAGGCAACTTTGGATATGGGTACAGTTATCCTAGCCGAAGCGGCTCTAGCATTCTTAGGACTAGGAGCTCAACCACCAACTCCAGATTGGGGTCTTATGATATCAAAGGAAGCCACATATATAACGCAGGGAATATGGTGGTCATCAGTATTCCCTGGTATATTCATATTCCTAACTGTTATATCTTTCAATTTAATTGGTGATGCTTTAAGAGAGTTCCTTGATCCCAAAGTCCGGTTGAAGAGGTTTAGGTGAGTAAAATGGAAGATGTGATACTCTCTGTGGAAAACTTGACGGTTGACTTTTATACCTATGAGGGAGTATTGCATGTTTTAGATGATGTTAATTTTCAAATAAGGAGGGGTGAGATATTTGGAGTAGTCGGAGAATCGGGATGTGGGAAAAGTGTGACCTCTAGATTAATAATGGGACTAGTTGCAAGCAATGCCCACATAAAAGCTGGGAAGATAATGTTCAATGGAAAGAATATACTAAAAATCTCTGAAGAAGAACTTAATAAAATAAGAGGAAAGGAAATATCTATGATTTTTCAGAATCCCATAGGATCTTTAAATCCCGTTTTTAAAGTAAAGGATCAAATGATAAATGTGATTATGAACAATCAGGGAGTGGATAAAGAAACTGCTTTAGACAAAGCTTTTAAGCTTTTAAAAATTGTGAATATGCCGGATCCAGAAAGAGTTTTGGAATCATATCCATTTGAATTGTCTGGAGGTATGGCACAGAGGGTTATGATTGCCATGGCCATATCCTCTAAACCAAAGCTGTTAATAGCAGACGAGCCAACTACTGCATTGGATGTAACTATTCAGGCCCAGATACTCAAATTGATTAAAGAGCTTCAAGAGAAGCTTGGAATGTCAGTGCTTTTTATAACCCATGACCTTGGGGTTGTTGCACAGTTATGTGATAGAATAGGTGTTATGTATGCAGGAAGTGTTGTGGCTTATGGGAGTACATACAATATATTAAAGGATCCAAAACATCCATACACCTTAGGATTGATGGGTGCTATACCTAGACCTGAGCATAAAGGCAAGCCCCTGCCATCCATAAAAGGTTCTGTGCCAAACTATCTCGATCCACCACCAGGCTGTAGATTCCATCCTAGATGCCAATATGCAATGGAGATCTGTAAAAAAGAGAAACCAAAAATGGTGAAAGTTGGGGGAAATCATCATGTGGCCTGTTGGCTTTATGGAGGTGAGGGAGATTAGCCATCCACTTTTATTGGTGAGGAATCTTAAAAAATACTTTCCAATAAAATCAGGGGTGATGCAAAAAGTTGTAGGTTATGTTAAGGCAGTTGATGGTGTAAGTTTTGATATCAATAAATCTGAGACCTTTGGAGTTGTAGGAGAATCTGGTAGTGGAAAAACTACCATGGGCCTCTCTATTCTGAGACTTATAGAGCCTACTGATGGAGAGATTATATTTGATGCTTCTCCTAAGATTATGGAAGAGATAAAAATGCTGGAAGCCAAAAGGAATCTGAATGAAAGAGATAAAAAAAGATTAAAAGAATTAAAAGAAAAATACAATTTGAGAAAGAAAAGCAAGAAAGATATGCTAAATATTAGAATGAAAATGCAAGTAGTTTTTCAGGATCCATACACTTCTTTTAATCCGAGAATGAATATGAGGGACAACATAGGAGTTATCCTTAAAACTCATAATCATAAATTGTCTAATAAAGATATAGATGAATATGTTCTAGAGCTTATGGAAAAATGTGGTTTAGCAAAAAGACATCTTAGAAGATTTCCACATCAACTCTCTGGAGGGGAGTTGCAAAGAGCATCAATTGCAAGAGCATTAGCTCTTAATCCAAAATTTATTGTAATGGATGAACCTACTTCAGCTTTGGATGTATCTGTGCAAGCACAAATTTTAGATCTTATGCAGGATCTTCAGAAAGAGATGAATTTGACATATCTATTTATATCCCATGATTTAGGGGTAGTAGAGTACATAAGTGATAAAATTGCCGTTATGTATCTGGGCAGTATAGTGGAACTAGGCACTACTACACAAATATTTGAAGACATGAAGCATCCATATACTAGAGCGCTCTTGGAATCTATTCCATATCCTGACCCTGATAAGAAAGGATCAATTAAGCCTTTATATGGCTCTATACCAAGTCCAAGAAATCCGCCTCCTGGATGCAAGTTCCATACGCGTTGTCCTTATGCAAAGGAGATTTGCAAGAAAAAAGCGCCGCCATTAGTAGATGTGGGAAATGGACATTTAGTTGCATGCTGGAAATATGTGGAAGGTGCTTATAAATGAGAGATGTTAAGATTTTTGCAGTTGTAGTCATAATCGTTGTCATTATAGTTGCATTTTATTATCTTATCATGAGCTCAAATCCAATAAGTGAACCTCCGAATTTTAGGGTTACGATAATTAGGGATAAAATGTTTGTTAGATGGAGCTCAAATGAATCAACGATAGGAGAGATAGAAATTAATGGAATTAATTACACTGAGAACTCATCTCATATGCTCCACAAGTTAGTAGTTCCCCATATAAGTAAAGGACATATGAGAATATTAGAATATAAAGATGGAAAAGATTTTGCCACCTATTGTGTAGAGCTAAGTAAGATTCATAATGTATCGCTCTCTGCAGGTATATATGCAGGATATGGGGCAGATACTGGAAGTTATAGAATGCTTAGTTCTCTTCTTGTAAATATGGGATTTGATACCCAATTTTTAATCGCTGAAAATTTTAATAAATTATATGATTTATTTAAGTTCGATATTATAGCATTTCCCGGGGGTAGAGCAGATCATATGATAATGGGTCTCTCTAGGCAGCAAATAGATACTCTAAGAGAGTATGTCTCACAAGGCGGCTCTTATATGGGTATTTGTGCAGGAGCTTATTTTGCTAGTAATTATACCGTATGGAATGGTATAAAATATGGTGATAATGCAGGATATATACTGGATCTTTATTCTGGAGATGCAGTTGGCCCAATTAAGGAAATTGGCAATTATGATCTAAATTCAACATACAATCCTCAGTATCCTACAAATATAACTTGGTATAACGGTGAAATTTTCAACGTTACATATTGGGGCGGTCCGTATTTTACACCAACTAATAATGTAAAGGTTTTGGCGATATATGATAAGATACATAAACCAGCAGCAATTAAATTTATGTACCATTCAGGCAGAGTTATATTGTTTGGTTTTCATCCAGAAATAAATACTTATTACTCTCAGGAGAATAGAGAGATGTTTTTAAAGGCACTCAAAATTGAGATTTTATGGCTTGCTGGTCTCTAATCGTTATATGTTTTTCTTATTGCGTACACTTCCTCCGCCATATCCAGCCATTCAGTATTAGCGTCCACCACTAACATTCCCTCATCATCATGCATTTTAGCGAAAGTACCAAAAAATGGCATTGCAAGTTGTGTATGACCAAATAAATTAATTTCATAATTACCAAGATTATATTTTCCATATGGATTTACATATACTACAAGCATTTCATTTTCATAGGCTCTAGCCGAAACTAAAGTATCTACAAATTGTGGTTCTGGCTCAACATTACTTAACTTCTCTAAGGTACTGCTATTTTTTGCCATTCCATATTTGTCCTCCAAGGACCAAAAAGAAGGTCCAAATAATATTTTGGCACCTTTTCTAGCTATAGTGTTGGCAACCTCAGGAAATGCAAAATCCCAGCAAATATTTATCCCAACTTTACCAAATTTAGTATCAAAAACTGGTCTCTCTTTTGAGGGTTTTAGGAATTTATTTTCAGAGGCCCAAAGAAAGTTCTTACGATACTTTCCAACGATATTTCCTTTATCATCTATTAGCACAGAAGTATTATAAAAGCCATCCACAGTCTTTTCATGAATTGATCCCATTACAATATGCATCCCATATTCCTCTGCGTATTTCGTAAACCAATCAGTATATTCTCCAGGTATCGGTCTAGCAAGCTTATTTAGAGAGCCTATGTCTCTTATTACTCCTTCTAAGAATATCTCTGGAAAAACTAAAAAATCACATTCTTTATCTCCTGCTTGAACCACATAGTTTTTTGCTTTTTTGTGATTCTTTGGGACATCATTATGAACGACATTCATTTGAACCGCACATATTCTAACCATTTCTATACCCAGGAGATTATATGAATTCATGATTTATAAAATCTTTCTAAGAAAGTTTATATGAATAATGTTTATGGGCTTTCAATGGGTAAGAGTTATCCCGAAGAGCAGTTACGAAGGCTAAGAAAAAAGAGAAGAATGAATATATTAAAATCAGCTATTTTATTCACATTTGCGATGCTTGGAGAAATATTTATTCTAAATCATTTTTCAGGAGGATTAAAGATCGGATTCAATATACCTTTTCTTGCAGTTCTCCTTCTCCTTCTTCTTGCCCTGATATTTTTTGCCTTAATGCTTCATTATTTTAAACCTTCCAAGGATGAAAGAAAATTCAGTATGGGAGTAGAGGGTGAGAAATTATTCAGGAAATATCTGGATAAGCTCAGGGGTTATAAATTCTACAGCTTGCCTTTACCCCATGGTGGTGATATTGATGCTCTTCTTATTAGTAATAAAGGTATTTTTGCATTTGAGGTTAAAAATTATTCGGGCATAGTTGAGTGCGAAGGAGATGAATGGAAAAGAATTAAAATTGGAAAAGGGGGAGGTAAATACGAAGGGCATGTTGGCAAACCCTCCGAGGAGGCAAAGAGACATGCCCTTGATTTGCAGAATTATCTAAATACGAAAGGGTTTGATGTTATAGTATACCCCGTAGTCGTTATCACGCATTCTGAATCTATACTTCGGTGTGAGAGATGCTCGGTTAGAGTTATCAAACCTCAAGAGTTAAGGATATTGCTCAACAAGAAAAATGAGCTTACGGATAAGGAGTGTAAAAATATATACAAAGAGATTAGCAAATTAATTTAGCGCATTGTTTTTTGCATAATAAGGATCAATGGCTAAAAATTTTTTAGAATGAGAAAATATTATATAATACCCGAGTGATATAGGGATGGGGAGGGGCGTAATGAAAGCAGGTGTTATATTATTCGGGATTTTAGTGATATTCTCTACTATAGTGCCATATTCAGCGCTTGGTGAGGACTTGGGATATGCTCTTAGAGACCCAATAATAATAGACAGTGACGATGATTTTGACTCTGCACATGGGGTAAGTGGGGGAAGTGGAACAGAAGATGACCCCTATATAATTTCAGGATGGGAAATAGACGCTTCTAATCGGAAATCTGGAATTTATATAGGTAATACCACCAAATATTTCAAGATTCAGAATTGCTGGGTAAAGAATGCCAAGGCTTCCAGTGGATTTTTCTATATTGGCTCAGGTATAAAGCTCTATAATGCAAAAAACGGCGTGATAGAGAATGTGCAGGCCACGGATAATACCAGATATGGAATTTATATTGAAGATTCCAGCAATATATTAATTACAGGTAGTACAATGCAATCTAACGGATACAACGGAATTTACGCCAAGGATTCTTCCATAAGCGCCACAGGCAATACTTTAACAGATGAAGGAATAAAGATCTCCGGTGGAAGTGAAGTTAAGATAGATGGAAATACAATAGAGGGGGCTGGGATTTATATTAATGGTGCTGATAATTCGTATGTAGCAAATAACACTATTAAGAATTTCGCTAACCAAGGAATATACTTGGACTCTGCAAGATATTTACATATTTACAAGAATAAACTCGCCAATGTAAGCACCGGGATATATCTCTTCCAATCTATTTATACATCGACCATATACAACAACAATATATCCGAGGGGGATATGGGAATATTCCTTTCAAGAAGCAGGAATATAATCATAAAAGAGAACGACATAAGTTCCAACAGCGATAAAGGAATTTATCTGGCTTCGTCATCCTCAAATATTGTTGATAATAACACCTTAAGTGGGAATATGTATGGAGTATACCTCTATAATTCAGATTCCAACAAGATATCGGCTAATAGTATAAAGAAAGCATATGAATCAATTCACCTAGATAATTCAAACGGCAATACTGTAAGCAATAATACATGCCTTGGAGATGGTTCTGCCTTTACTAGAGATGGAGTTTACGCCAAGAACTCTGATCATCTTGATATCCGTGATAATCTATGCTCGTGGCTCTCTTACGGGATAGATTTATCTCATTCTGATAATGCGAGCGTCCATGGAAATGCCTTAGAGCATAGTTCTATAGGCATAGGAAATTATTTTTCAAATTACACAAAAATAGAAGGGAATCAACTCACGTATAACCGTCTTGCTTTGGATGTGCAGTATTCCAGCAGTGCATCTGTAGTTGGGAACACAATATCCAAGAGCTCCGAATTCTCTATGACCTTCGCATATGTGAAGAACTCAGTATTGGAAGATAATATGATTATGGATATGGGAAGTATTATCGACAATTCCTCCTTAGATATCTACAGAAACCGCATCAACGGCACCTATCTTGAGATTAACAGTTCTAAGTATCTCCATATCAATGGAAATAGAATAGAAAATAGCTCTTCCTATGGACTTTTCTTATTTAGCAGTTATTTAGCAACTGTGTATGACAATACATTCATCAACAACACTATAGGGACGAAGATTCAAAGATCAACCTATGTATATATCAAGGATTCTCTTTATTCCAACAATGATCTTGGAATATATATGCTCAATACATCCAGGTCCACAGTAGGTTTTATCACAATGGTGAACAATGGCGATGGTGGATATTTAGAAGACTCTGATAATATTACTGTTGAAGCTGTCAATATCACTAACAACACAGGCCACGGAATCAATATAATAGAGAGCAGTGATATCACAGTAAGAGATTCCAATATTTCCTCCAATGGCAACCGAGGAGTTTCCCTTTGGAATTCTACATATGTAGATATTCTGAGAATATTAGCAACTCACAACGGTGAATGGGGCGTGTATATGGGCCATAGTTCCTATGTCTCCCTAACGAATTCCACCTTATTGTATAATGGGAAGGATGGCCTGTATGCAAGTTCATCATCTCATCTAAATATCAGTTTTAACAACATTTCGAGCAATCACTATGCAGGTATATATGGGGATGATGGTATTGATTATTTCCAGATCTTGAACAACACAATCATGGAAAACACTTATGAAGGCATTTATATGAATTATATCAGAGAAAAGAATACCATAAAGGGAAACACTGTTGCCTATAACCACAAGTGTGGAATATCATTAAACAATGGTTATTACTGGGATGATAAAACATATGTCATAGAGAACAAAGTTTATAAAAATGATGAAACGGGGATTTGCCTTTATAATATCGACGTATATATATCAAACAATGAGATACACGATAATGGAGCGAGAGGCATATATGGGAGCTATGTATTGGGAGAGATCTCTAATAACACAATCATAAACAACTCGGGAGAGGGTATCTACATACCTAATAATATGAATGCAAATATAGTTTACAACAAAATATCCCATAATAATGGAGATGGTATATCTCTTGCTTACCCCTACAGTGGTGGCCTAACACACTACATTTCCCACAATGACATATCGTATAACGCAGGTGATGGAATAAAACTCGTGACTACATATAAGATGAGATTAAATATAACCCACAACAACATAATCTACAACGGAGGGGACGGGATAAAGATTCTCCCTGGTACAGATGATATTTTTTATCTGAATATTACCCAGAATCTTTTCCTGAATAACACGGGCTACGGAATAAACACCAGTGCAGATCACTACATATTTATCTGGGAAAATTCTTTCTACTTCAACAATGGAAACAATGGAACATATGACCCTGAGCATATTCAGGCTAGAGATGATACTGAATACTCTGGGGATTATTATATAAAGTGGTACAAGGATGGTTGTGGAAATTACTGGGCAGACTGGACAGAGCCGGATAGGGACGGAGATGGAATTGTAGATGACCCCTACCAACTAGATGGAAGCAGCGAACATAAAGATTACTTCCCTCTCGCAGAATCTGATATACCCATTCCTGAATTCTCTCCTATGGTCCTTGTAGTGTTGCTAGTGATTGTAGCAATTTTGATTCGCAAAAAATCTTAATTTTTATTTTTACTTTTTGATATTTTGTTTTTCCATTACATAGAGAATGTTTGACACTTTTGAATACTTAGTTTTAAAAATAAAATTTTTTATGGGGGCAAAACTTTACTTTAAACAATATTGAAATTAAGGTGAAATGAGTATGCCAGCTCCTGAGATAATAAAGGAACTCGTGGAGAGGTTTGAGAGGAACCTGAAAGCATATAAAAGCCCCGCATACAAGGAGGACCAGCTAAGGCAGGAGTTCATCAACCCATTCTTCGAAGCTCTGGGGTGGGACATGGAGAATAGGAGCGGGGCAGCACCCCAATACCGGGATGTGGTTCACGAAGATTCTATCAAAGTTGCGAAAGGGACCAAGGCACCTGATTACGCCTTCACTCTAGCGGGGAGGAAGATGTTCTTTGTGGAGGCGAAAAAGCCGGCGGTGAACATAAACAAGGACTCCGAGCCGGCGTATCAGCTCAGAAGGTACGCATGGAGCGCGGGGCTTCCCTTATCCATTCTGACAAATTTTGCGGAATTTGCAGTATACGAAGCTAGGAAGAAGCCGAAAAAGGACGATAAGCCGAGCACCGAGAGAATAATGTACCTTACCTACAAGGATTACGTTGAGAAGTGGGACGAGATATATGCCATATTCTCCAAGGAGGCGGTGCTGAAAGGGGAATTTGATAGATTTGCGGAAGAGAGCAGGAACAAGAGGGGGACCACTCCTGTGGATGAGGAATTTCTCAAGGAAATTGAGGGGTGGAGAGTCGAGCTTGCAAGAAATATTGCGCTGAGGAATCCCAATTTGAGCGTGAAAGAGCTCAACTACGCGGTGCAAAGAACGATAGACAGGATAATATTTCTGAGAATGTGCGAAGATAGAGGAGTTGAAAGATATGGGAGACTTTTAGAGGCTGCCGAGGAGGATGTTTACGCTGCCCTCCTGAAGCTTTATCAAGAGGCGGACGAAAAGTACAACTCCGGGCTGTTTCACTTCAAACCGGAGAAGGGCAGGGCCACCGAGCCCGATGATATTACCCCGAACATAAAAATCGACAGCAAGGTGCTAAAAAGGATAATCAAGGGTCTTTACTATCCGGAGAGCCCCTACGAGTTTTCGGTCATAAGCCCCGAGATACTCGGCCAGGTTTACGAGCAGTTCCTAGGAAAGGTGATAAGATTAACGAAGGGGCACAGGGCGAAGGTGGAAGAGAAGCCTGAGGTGAAAAAGGCGGGCGGGGTTTATTACACACCACAGTACATCGTAAATTACATAGTGGAGAACACCGTTGGAAAGCTGTGCAAGGGAAAAACCCCCAAGGAGATGGAGAAGATAAAGATTCTGGACTCGGCATGTGGCTCCGGCTCGTTTCTTCTGGGCGCGTACACCCGGCTCCTCGAGGAGCATCTGAGGTACTACACGAGTGCGAAAAACAAGAAGAGGTACAGGGACAGAATTTATCAGGACAAAAACGGGGAGTGGCACCTGACGATAAGGGAGAAGAAGAGGATACTGCTGAACAGCATATACGGCGTGGACATAGACGAGCAGGCGGTGGAGGTAACAAAGCTGAGCCTCCTGCTGAAGGTTCTGGAGGGAGAGAACAAAGACGCCCTGGAGAGGCAGCAAAAACTGTGGAGGGAGAGGGCACTTCCCGACCTCGGAAACAACATCAAGTGCGGGAACTCGCTTGTGGGCACGGATTACTACGCTTCGGGGGTGCAGATGACCCTTTTCGATGAGGAGAGGGAGAGGATAAACGCATTCGACTGGGAGAAGGAGTTCCCGGAGGTGATGAAAAACGGGGGATTCGACGTGATTATCGGCAATCCCCCGTACGTGAGGCAGGAGATGCTCGGGAAACTGAAGAACTACTTCAAGGAGCATTACGAGGTGTACCACGGGACCGCGGACCTTTACGTTTACTTCATAGAGAGAAGCATGAAACTGCTCAAACCCAACGGGATTTACGGCATAATAGTGGCCAACAAATGGATGCGCGCCAACTACGGAAAACCGCTCAGAGAATGGCTGAAGAAGTGGCAGATAGTGGAGATTCTGGACTTCGGAGACCTGCCGGTGTTCAAGAAGGCCACGACATACCCGTGCATAATGATAGTGAAGGCGAGCAAGCCGAGAAAGTACTTCTGGGCCGTGAATTTAAAAACCCTAGAGCCGGCGCGCCTGAAGGAAATCGCAAGGAAAGAGAGGTTCAAAGTTTACTACTCGAATCTCGACGACTCCGGATGGGCGCTGGTGAGCCAGGAGGAGGCGAAACTGCTGGAAAAACTGAAGAACGCCGGGATTCCGCTGGGGGAGTACGTGCAGGGGAAGATTTACTATGGCATTAAAACGGGCCTAAATGAGGCGTTCGTCATCGACGGGGAGACGCGGGACAGACTCATAAGAGAGGACCCGAAAAGCGCAGAGCTGATAAAGCCGTTCCTCGTCGGCAAGGACATCAAGAGGTACCGCATAGAGTTCAGGGACAGGTACCTTATACTCATCCCATCCGGCTGGACAAACGAGCACAAAAAAGGAAGAAGCGCATGGGAATGGTTCTCCAGCGAGTACCCGGCGATAGCGAAGCATCTCGCGCAATTCGAGGAGAAGGCAAAGAAGAGGTGGGACAAGGGCGAGTACTGGTGGGAGCTGAGGCCGTGCGATTACTACGAGGAGTTTGAGAAGCCGAAAATAATGTTTCCAGATATAGCGCTTAGAATGCAGGCAACATATGATGACAAAGCATTTTATTGCGTAAATACTGCGTACATCATTCCGGTTGGGGATAAATATCTTCTTGGAATTCTGAACTCAAAAATGGTACATTTTTATTACGCAAATATCACAAGCACAATTCGGGGAGGATATATGCGCTTTATCCGGCAATACCTCGAAATGATTCCAATCCGCGTGCTCGACCTCTCGAAGCCGGAGGAGCGGAGGATGCACGATGAAATCGTGAATTATGTGGGGAGGATGCTGGAGCTGCACAGGGAGCTCGGCGAGGCGAGGTTGCCGGGGGAGAAGGAGAGGATAAAAAGGCAGATTGACGGCATAGATCGCGCCATAGATTCGCTCGTGTACCGCATATACGGGCTCACGGACGAGGAGATAAGAATCGTGGAGGGGCGTTAGGTTTTAAATTTCAAAGAAATAATGCCCTAATCTTTTTATCTTCATTTTCTTTATTACACTTATGCTTGGAGAATTTAGGAGAAGATTAGAGGAGTATGAAGGTTCTCTGATAATAGGAGTTGCCGGGGACTCTGGCAGTGGGAAGAGCACATTCACAAAGAGTATCATAAATTTGTTGGGCAAAGATTTAGTTTCGTCTTTCTCCTTGGATGATTATCATACGGAGGATAGGGAGACAAGAAAGAAAACAGGGCATTTGCCCTTGGATCCAAAGATAAACAATTTAAAATTAGCCGCAGAGCATCTGAGCGCTCTGCAAAAGGGTAATGCTATAATCAAACCTGTTTACAACCACAAAACTGGAAAATTTGACCCTCCAGAGGTTTTTGAGCCAAAGAAAATTGTTATCGTGGAAGGTTTGCACACTTTATACGATGAGCTTCGCAATTATCTTGATTTGAAAATCTATGTTGATCCATCGAAAGACATAAAATGGCTGTGGAAAATAAAAAGAGATGTTGAAGAGAGGGGATACAAAAAGGAGGATGTGATAAAAGAAATAAGAGCAAGAGAGCCCTTTTACAAGAGATACATAGATTTCCAAAAGATTTATGCAGATATTGTGATAAAAATTGATATTTCAAAATTCTCAGAAGAGGATTCATATTCCGTAGAAACAATACTTAAAGTTCTTGATTTTCCATTGAGCGGAATTGAGATGCCTTTGAGTTTGTCTTCTCTAATAAATACATCGCAGAAACCGATGATGATTTCCTACAGAGACGATTTTTACTATATGAAGAGAGTATCTCGCATCACATTTGACGGACTTATCCCCCACGAAGCCATAGATTCTTTGGAGAGAAGAATAATGGAATATACGGGCTTTGAAAATTACATACTTGAGAGAAGCAAATATGTGAATGGCACGCAGATTGCTCAACTCTTGGTAGCTTGGTACTTTGTTGAGATGATGAACAATATATTTCGTGAGATAGAAAATGCGAGGGAAAAAAATATATATTAAAAGCGTAATCGTAAGCTGAGATGGAGAAGGAGAAATTGCTGCGGGATATTCGTGAATTACTCTTTAGGGAGAATTTTGAGATAGGTGAGCCCATACTCAAGAGTATAAGTTTTGATATGATAGCCCGCAGAGATGATTTGATTTTAATCCTGAAAGCTTTGGTTAATATAGATGCATTAAGAGCCGAAGTTGCTAGGGAGTTAAAAATCTTGGGTAAAGAATTGAAGGCGGCACCGATTGTAATAGGTAAAAGAAATGCAATGGGAGAGATAATGGACGATGTTGTGTATTCTCGCCATGGTTTGCCTATACTATCTTTTAATACATTCAAGAATTTCATAGTTAATGGAGAATATCCCATGGTTTATGCCTCTCCAGGAGGATTGTATGTGAACATAAACGGATGGCTTTTAAGGAGGGTGAGGGAAGCGAGAGGTATATCTTTAGGAGAGTTGGCAAAGATTGCAGGTGTGTCAAGGAAAGCCATCCAGTTATACGAGGAAGGCATGAATGCAACTATTGATAGTGCTCTCCGTCTTGAAGATTATTTGGGCATACCTCTGATTGAGCCCATTGATATCCTAGATTTAAGGAGATTAAAGGAGGAGAGATATGAAAATATTGAAGATGTTGATGATATATACCGCAGATTGATGAAAATCGGCTATGATGTATTTCTCACCATTAAATGCCCCTTTGAAGCTTTAAGCAAAGACGAGCGGGATGTATTCTTAACGAGCATAGGTAAAAATCAGAAAAAATTAAAGGTAAAAGCGATGAATCTGCGTATATTTACAGAACTCCTGGGTAAAAATGCATTTATCGTGGTAAATAAGGCAAAGTACGAAGAGATTGATGGAATACCTTTGATTGAGAGAAGCGAAATTATGGAAATAGAAAGTAAGGAGGAAATCCGCAAAATAGTCAGGGAAAGGAGTGCTATATGAAGAGGGTTTTTCAGTTCAATATCAATGGAAAAGAAGTTTTATTTTTCGGCACAATAAAAGGACTTGTTAGCGAGAGAGAAAAACTTAAAGAATTGTTTAAAGATTTCAAGGCCCAAGTTATGTTTCTTGGTATCTCTCCAGAAGAGTTATCAGGGTTGAAAAAATATCTAAAAGAACCCTTTGATATCGATCCTGAAGATTATGAAGTTATTTATGCTTTAAAACTTGAAAAGTACGGGGAAGTTGGATTGCCTGTGCCCACATACCTTGAAGCATTTGCTATAGCGAAAGAGGATGGAATTGAGATAATACCCATTGATATGCCCGACGAGGAGTATTCAGATTTATTTGTGAAAACAATTGATTTCTTTCATATAATGCGCTTTAATTTTCGAAAGAGGAAGGTATGGCGTAAGAATTTTGAGGCAGATACACCAGAAGAATTTGTTATGCTTTGGGATAAAGAGGTAAACAAAATTCCTCAATACAGAAAAATTGAGAATGAAAGAGAGAGATACATGGGGAGAAAAATAAAAGAGCTGCTCAGGGAAAGAACTGAGGAAAGAATAATGGTGATTATAGAACTAGAGCGCCTCTATGGAGTGTTAGATAATTTAAATCTTTTGCAAACCACATAGATTTCCGGACTTTCTCTATTCGATGCCTTTGGCTTATGCACCTTTACCATATCAAATCTATCCCTGCATTTTTTAAGGTATGCGTTGAGCATATCTCCTTGGAAGATCTTCACTACAAAATGCCCCCTTTCTCTTAAAACATTCTCCGCTATAAATAGGGCTCTCTCTGCAAGGTCTATAGAGCGTGCATGGTCCCATGAGCTTATACCCGAAATTTTTGGAGACATATCTGAGAGAACTACATCCACTTTTTCCGCTCTTTCCTTTATCCTTTTTAATGTCTCATCGCTGTAAACATCTCCTCTTATATACTCCACATCTCTCAATTTTACAGGTTTTATGTCCACGGCAATTACCCTCCCCTCTCTACCCACAATTTTCAAAGCCACTTGGCTCCAGCCACCGGGTGCAGCACCTAAATCCAAAACGGTATATCCTTTACGAATAAGATAAAATCTATCGTTTATCTGCAATAATTTGAAGGAGGCACGACTCTTATAACCGCGTTTTTTTGCCTCCCAGTAGTAATAGTCACGATTTTTCAACTTTCTTCCTCTACAACCTTCTTGTATTCTTCAGCGCTTAGCAATTCATCCAGCTCGCTTGGATTTGTAATTTCCATTTCAACTAGCCAATTCTTGTAAGGATCTTGGTTGAGAAGCTCTGGAGAGTTGACAACTTCGTCATTCACCGCTACAACCTTGCCAGATATTGGGGCATATATATCACTTGCTGCCTTCACAGATTCAACAACTCCAAGATTGTCTCCCTTGGCTATTTCATCGCCCACATTTGGAAGCTCGACATAAACTATATCATGGAGCTGCTCTTGCGCATGATAGGTTATTCCTATCTTAGCCTTATTACCTTCAACCTTTACCCACTCGTGGGTTTTTGTGTATTTCAAATCTTCAGGTATCATATTGCTCACCGATTGCCTAAATGCATAAAGGGTAAAAAATCTTGCGTTATATTTTTAACCTCCAATGCGATTAGCAAATATGCGCACATTCATAGCCATTGAAATTCCGTTCTTTAGAGAGATTGAGGAATTGCAAAAAAGCATAGAGGGCAGGGCAAAATTGGTAGAAGAGGAGAATATGCACATAACCCTGAAATTTTTGGGAGAGATAGAGGAAAAATTAATAGAAAAAATAAAAAAAATCGTGGAAGAGTGTAAAGTGGATAAGTTTAAAATATCCTTGCAAGGCGTTGGTTTTTTCCCAAATGAGAGATACATTAGGGTAATTTGGATCGGCATTGATGGCTACGAGCCCATAGTCAAAATGGCAAAATGCATAGATGAGAAACTATCCAAGCTTGGATTTGAGAGAGAGAAAGGCTATGTACCTCATCTCACTGTGGCTAGGGCAAAGGGGAGAGTATCCATAATGAATTATGATAGATTCAAAAATTTGAAATTTGGGGAAGTGGATGTCAGAGAGGTAAAAATAAAAAATAGCACACTAACTCCCAAAGGGCCAATTTACGAGGATGTCGCAGTTATTCAACTGTAATAAATCTTCTCGCCCTCGTCTTCCTCCTCTTCTTCCTCGGCAAGTTCTATCACATCCACAGCCGCTATTGAGCCCATGGGTATTAGGCGTATTTTACCTTTT
The DNA here is from genome assembly GCF_000025665.1 of Aciduliprofundum boonei T469. Lineage (GTDB taxonomy): Archaea > Thermoplasmatota > Thermoplasmata > Thermoplasmatales > Aciduliprofundaceae > Aciduliprofundum > Aciduliprofundum boonei. Next base: position 1,269,098 of record NC_013926.1, on the reverse strand, counting down.
AACTCCCCATGCTCCTCTCCAAGCTCTATGCTTAGAGAAGTGTCTTCTCCCAGAGCCACAAAACCCCTAAATATTCCTGTAGTTTTCATTATTGAGTCATGGGATGCCACTGAGTATATTACGCATTTTGAGCCAATAGTTAATTTATTCAACCTTCTCACCTCCTGCCAAGTTGGAAATATGCTCAACCATCTTCCTGTAATTCTCCATTGCCAATTTAACATTTGCCTCTACAAATACCCATGCTCTCTCCAAATTACCATATTTTAAGCGATACAATTTATTCATACCCTCCTGCCTTTCATCAAGAATGTCCATTGATTTCAATTTGTTCAAATGCCTGTAAAGAGTGGTTCTAGTGGTATTGAGATACGCAATAAGCTCTTCCACACTCCATTCCCTATCAGGCCTGAGAAGAAAGCATTCCTTAAACAATCTATAGGGCACACTCTTTATTGCCCTTCTAAAATCCCTCTGAGGGTCCACTCTTGGCATATAGCCAATCGAATTCAGAAAATTCAAAAGCACAGAATCAATATTGTTATCGTGTAGCATAGGGTCCACAATTTTTATGTTCATCTCAAACATAGATATTGTAATACAATTGCCTTTATTTAATTTTTTCAACCCAAAATTTAAGATACATGGGGATATACCTTCATTATGCTTCTCGAAAAATTGGTTAAAGCATTTGGAGTGCCGGGATATGAAGGGGAAATAAGAGAAATCGTGAAAGAACATATGGAAAAATATGTGGATGATGTACAAGTTGATACCCTTGGAAATGTTATAGGCGTGAAAAAAGGAGGAGAGAGAAAAGTGCTTTTAGCGGCACATATGGACCAAATTGGCTTTATGGTCAGAGGTATAACTGAGGATGGATACCTTGTGATTTCGCCAATGGGTGGAGTGAATCCAATAACGCTGCGATCAAGAATTGTGAGAATAAGAGGGAAAAGTAGTTATGTTTACGGAGTCATAGGTGAGAAGCCGCCCCACATAGAGAAGAAAGCAGAGAAAAAAGAAATAAAGGATTTAAGGGTGGATATTGGAGTAGAAAAGAAGGAAGAGGCAGAGAATTTGGTAAGTATAGGGGATGTTGGCTCTTTCTTGCCGAATTATTACGAGATTGGAAATAGGATTGTAGCAACGGCTTTAGATGATCGAGCCGGGATTTACACCCTTTTGAAAGTAATGGAAGATTTGGAAAGCGAGACAACAATTTATTTTGTAGCTACAGTGCAAGAAGAAGTTGGATTGAGGGGGGCGAAGGTCTCTGGATTTAGAGTGGAGCCAGATATAGGTATAGCGATTGATGTGACCCATGCAAGAATGCCCGGAATGGGTAAGGACGAGATGCCTGTAGAGCTTGGCAAAGGACCCACAATTGGAGTAGGGCCAACGGCTCATCCAAAGCTTGTAAAGCATTTCATCAATAGTGCAAACGGAGTGCCTTATCAAATTGAGCCTAATCCAAGCAGAAGTGGCACGGATGTCGATGTCATTCAATTGTCTCGTGAGGGAGTTGCCACTGTAGTTATTTCTATTCCTCTTCGCTATATGCACTCAAGCGTTGAGATGATTGATAAAAGAGATTTAGAAAATACAATAGGGCTGATAAGAAATGCATTGAAGGGAATAGATAAAGTTGAACTAAGCTTATGAGGGAAATGTTTATCATCATAATGCAAATAATCTTCCGTGGAAACATCTGCACCAGCTAAAGTCATATTATTCGGCGAGCATGCTGTTGTCTACGGTGAGCCTGCCATAGCTGTGGCAATAAATTTGAGAACCTATGTGAAAATAAAAAAAAGCGAGGAGTATAGGGTAAATGGTTATCCTATGAGCGATAAGTATCATTCATACATCAAGAATGCAATAAAATTATGCTGGGATGGAGAGCCGTTGGACATACAAACAAAGAGCGAGGTTCCTTCTGCATCAGGCATGGGCTCCTCAGCCTCCATAACCGTTGCAATGCTCACTGCGCTCTTGGCTATGAAAGATGAACTAAAAGAGGAAAAAATAGCCAAATTGGGATTTGAAGTGGAGTATAGAACTCAGGGAAGTGCAAGTCCCATTGATACAAGCACCGTGACACATGGTAAAGGCATTTTGGTGCATAGGGAGAAGAAAGACCATTTTCTATGGAAAGTGGAAAAGGGGGAGTTGAAATGGTACATTCATCATATAGAAGTCCCTTCACTAAAACTCGTTGTTGGCTTTTCCGGTATAAAGGGCTCAACAAAGGATATGGTAAATAAAGTGCGCAGGTTCTATAACTGGAACTCCTTTGCCAGGGATGTTATAAGAGATATAGGAAAAATAACTATGGAAGCAATAGAACCTTTGCAGGATGAGGATTATGAAAGAATAGGAGAGCTTATGAACGAGGATAATAAACTTCTCACTATCTTAGGTGTGAATCACCCCATGCTAAAAAGAATGATAAACGCGTCCCTAAAGCACTCGTATGGGGCGAAATTGACGGGAGCAGGTGGAGGTGGCTCAATAATAGCACTTACCGATGAGCAAGATGAAGTAGCAAAGGCAATAGAAGAGGTGGGTGGCAAAGCTTACAAGGTGGAAATAAGTAAAGATGGGTTTAGAATTGAAAATCATTTTTGAAAATCACCATTGGGTATCTGTTATGTTTAACAATTTATAAATTTCAGTGAAAAAATTTTTAATACCCTATATCCTTTTGAATTTTGAGAGAGGCCCTGAATGCCCGCAGGTGATAGCGATATCACCTCGGGCCTCTCTCGAGGAGAGCCTATGGCTCTCCTCCACTGATCACCATGGGAGGTGATGCAAGAGGTGATGTGAAATATGAAGAGGGTGATGAAGAGGGAACAGGGAGAATTCGGCATTGGCTCGCTCATAATTTTCATAGCAATGATCATTGTTTCCGCAGTAACAGCTGTTGTACTTATACAAATATCATACCAACTTCAGCAACAGGCAGAAGATACAGGGAATGTGGCGATTCAAGATGTTTCAACAGGATTTAAGATAATATCTATGGGTGGCTACAGATACAATGATGAGTGGGGCACGACTCCTCCTTATCACGACCAGATTGACTGGATTGATATAAAAGTATCATTAATCCCAGGTAGCCCTCCAGTGAATTTGGAAGATGTGATTTTAGAGGTTAGTGATGGTCAAAATTCCGTGGACTTGGTGTTCAATTCCTCCGTTAGTTTCGATGGCGGTGCAAATCCGCAGGGTGGCGCAGGGGTTTTTGGAATAAGAGTTATAAGAGACCTATCTCCAAAAACTTTGAGTAATTATGTAATCAGTGCAGGAGATATAGTTGCCTTATCATTTAATGCCACAGCAAATGGCTTGGCTCTATTGCCTCAGACATATCTCAGTATTAAGATCATACCCAAGCATGGTGTATCGACTTTTCAGCAAATTACCACACCTTCAGTTTATGTGTCAAGATATGTGGAGTTGATGTGATATGGGACTTAGCACAACAGCTGCCTATGGGATATTATTTACGGCTTCCATAATGATGCTTGTAACTCTCTTGAATAGCCTGATTTATTCCTATACCCTCACAAATCAAGGAATGGAAAATAGAAGCGAAATTCTCCAGGGTTCTAAGAATGTAATAGAAATTGATAGGGTGGTTTACAATTCCTCAAAAATTGAGGTTTGGGGCTATAATAAGGGTCCATACACTTTGGATATGAATGCCACCACAGTGCTTGTAAATGGTAGTGTTATGGAGTTTAATTCCGCAGCCTATTGGTATGCAGGGGAGTATGAAAAGATATTTGTGAATTCATCCTACTCTCTTGGGAATTATCATAAAATCCAGTTTAAAATGGATGTTGGTGATGATGTTATTGCCTCCGCCGAGGGGGATAAAATATACATTTTGAATTCTACAGGGATAACTGCTTATTCCTATGAAGGTAGCATGGTTTGGTATAGGGAGATAAAAGATCCACTGGATATTAGTTGTGGTGAGCATATCTATGTACTAAATTCCACGGAAATCTTAGAGTACGATTCTTCTGGATATTATCTCGGCGCTTTTGGAGAGAATTTGAGTATAATTGCCATTGCTGCCAACGATACAAGAGTTTATGGGATTTCGAATACCACTCTTTATATATTTGATTCATCCGGCAATTTGCTTAATCAGATTTCAATATCACAGGGAAAGGATGTGGCCATAGGAAAATATGTATATGTGCTTGAAGGGAATGAGATATACGCTTATACATCCTCAGGCGCCTATGTGTATTCTTTTACCGATTGGAGAATAAATAATGCTACTAAGATAGCAGCTTCGCAAAGTATGGAGGGATCTTTCATATTCGTTCTAAATAATCACAACGAAATATTAATTTATCAGGGCGAAGAGTTTGTGCAAGATATAGAGTTGGAAGAAATAGCGTGGAACATCGATATCTATGGAAAGATATACCTTAGCTCCTCAGGGCTGTACGCTATGAATATGGGTTATAGGGTGAAGATTGTTGATGAATATGGTAACGAGTTCTATGGGTATCTGTGAGGTGATACCATGGGTCTGAGCACAAGTGCCACTCATATAATATTCTTCATCGCTTCCGTAGTAATAGCCGCTAGCTTTGTGGGAGTGGCAGCTAATGCCATACTAAACATCTCAAATGGTATACAGGATAGAGGAAATATGCTGGCAGATCAGCTCTCTGGAAGCTTTGAGATAATCAACGATCCTACTCATATGAGTAATAACCCATTGATTCTCTATCTCAAGAATACGGGAAAGGTGCCATTGAGTACAGCCCATATAACTATTCTCATAGACGGTATAAATGAGGATAACTACACGGTGAGCAATGATACATGGATGCCAGGAGATACGATTACTCTGACTGTTAATGTGGATCTTGCATCGGGGGATCATGTGGTAAAGGTTGTGCTTGAAAACGGAATATCAGATACCTTCTACTTCAAGGTGTGAGCTATGTACAGGATAAAAATTGAGAGGGATGAACTGCATTCGCGCTTGGGGGGAGGATTTCCAGAGGGCTCATTAGTTTTGATTGAGGGAGAGAACGGTAGCGGTAAGAGCGCATTAACGCAAAGATTTGCCTATGGATTTTTGATGAATGGGCATACTGTTACCATAATATCCACAGAGTTAACTGTGAGAGATTTCATAAAGCAGATGTACTCTCTAAACTATCCAATTGCGAGTTTCTTGCTCCATAATCGCCTTGTTTTTGTTCCAGTGTATCCTATAATTGGAAATATGCGCAATAGAAAGGATTTCCTGGGTAGATTGATGTCCTCACCTTCTCTATTCAAAACAGACATAATTATAATCGACACCTTATCCTCCTTGGTAAAGGCAAGTTTAAATGTTGAATCACGCTCTGTGCAGTTGCTTTCATTCTTTAAAAGATTGATGGCTCTTGATAGAACTATAATATTGAATGTGGAAAAGGGGGTGATGAAAGAAGAGATATTGGCACCTTTTAGGGCAGCAGCTAATGTATATCTGGAAACTTCTATAAACAAAATAGGGGGAATGGTGAACAGAATTGCTTTTGTTAGAAGATACGCAAATGCTCAGGGCAGAGTTGAGAATACTATAGCATTCAGAGTTGAAGCTGGAACCGGGATCATATTGGAGATAATGGCAATCTCGTAAAGGGGTGATAAAAATGGCCATGGGGATGAAGGTTGACCTGGCAATAAAGAGAAATCCACATTTAGGAAGGTACATAGAAAAAGTAAGAAAAGAATTAAACGAGACACCCGAGTTCTATGAACAACTATCGAGGGATATGAAAGACCTTGACTGGGTCAACCTGATATACCCTGTGGGAGACCCCATATTCATCCACATTTACGGGAGGAGAGGAGATAGAAAATATCGTGTTATACAGCCAGAGCTTACCGATGAGGAGAAAATAAAATACAATAAGATCAGGGAATTGATATTCATAAAGGCAGGATACGAGCCGCCCCATAAGACCAAGGAGGAGTTTGAAAGGCAGTTAGAGAGATTGCTCAAGGATTCTGTTGTTCTTGTGGAAGAGCCGGTGCCCTTTGAAGAGAAGAAGGGTTTTATGAGCATGTTCAGAAAAATAAAAGTAGCTGTTACGCAAGAGGAATACGATAAAATTGAGTATTATCTAAAGAGGGATATAATTGAAAGTGGCCCACTAGAGCCACTGCTTAGGGATCCCTACATAGAAGATATCCATGCCATAGGAATAGAGCCAGTGCATCTGATTCACAAAGTATTTGAGACTATGGAGACAAATGTGCAGTTTTCAAGTTATGATGAATTGGATTCTTATTTGAGGGGAATGAGCGAGAGAATGGGCAGACCTGTTAGCACGGGAAGACCAATAGTAGATGGGGCTTTGCCAGATGGCTCCAGAATTAATATTATCTATGCGGATGATGTTAGTATTAAGGGTGCATCTTTCACAATAAGAAAATTTGCGGCAGAGCCATTGAGCGTGACGCAATTGGTGAAGTGGGGAACATTCTCGGCCGAGATAGCAGCTTATCTATGGATGGCTATTGAGTATGGGAAGAGCCTGTTCATCTCAGGAGAAACTGCAAGCGGTAAAACTACAACGCTTAACGCTATAATTCCGTTTATAAGATATAATTACAAGGTATTCACCGCGGAGGATACGCCCGAGGTGCATGTACCTCACGAGATTTGGCAGAGATTGTTAACCCGTGAAGCTGGTCCCGAAGAATCTCGTGTAGAAATGTTCGATTTACTAAAAGCCGCTTTGAGAAGTAGGCCCAATTACATAATTGTGGGAGAAATAAGAGGGGCAGAAGGTAATGTGGCTTTCCAAGCAATGCAGACAGGACACCCGGTTATGGCTACATTTCACGCATCATCCATTAAGAGAATGATACAACGTTTAAGCTCTCCTCCAATTAGCGTGCCTGTTACATTTATGGATAATCTAAACATAGGTGTTTTCCAGCAAGCTGTGTATTTAAAGGGCAGAACTTTGAGAAGGGTACTCTCCGTGGAAGAGATATTGGGTTATTCGAGCGAGCTTGGAGGCGTTATGACAAAGGCAGTTTTTGTATGGGACCCGCTCAGGGATGAGCATATATTCAGGGGTTTGAATAACTCATACATCCTTGAGGAGAAAATTGCACCACTCTTGGGTTATGATGACCCGCGCAAGATATACAACGATTTATTCCTCAGAGCAAAGATAATCAAGAAGATGATCGAGCACAACATATTCCGATATAGGGATGTGGTGAAGATAATAGTGGATTTTCAGAAATTTGGAGTGGAGAAACTGCCATTCACGGTGTGATAAAAATGGCAGGGATCATGGAGAAATTTGCAAGGTTATACGCCTCTTTCGACATTCCTTGGCGCAAATATATAATGATGTACGCTATGCCCATACTTTTAACAACGATATTTGTAACTATATACCTCTCAATAGCCATATCATTTTTCACACAATTTCCTTTCATAATCATACTCTATATGATTCCAGCTTTTGGCGTAATGCTCGTTATGTTTTTCCCATTGCTGAAGGGAGAGAAGAGAAAGAAGGAAATTGAAAGGTATATGCATCTATTCATCACAAGAATGGCCGTTCTGGCATCTACAAGATTACCCAGAAAGGAGATTTTCAGAATTCTCTCGGAAGTTAGGGAGTATGGGGCCCTAAGCGATGAAGTTGCAAAAATATACAATCTTATGGAGTACTGGAATTTGAGCTTGCCCGATGCTACAAGGATAGTTGCTAAGAAATGTCCAAGTGTAGAGCTTGCAGATTTCTTAGATCGCTTGGCCCATAGTGCAGATGCAGGTGAGGATTTTGAAGTGTTCTTGGAGAAGGAGAGAACGGTGGTTATGGAGACATATGCCATAAAATATGAAGCTGCCCTATCTCAAATGGATGTCTATAAAGAAACTTTCGTATCTATGCTCATCTCTATGCTATTCTTTGCAGTATTCGTTGCTATCCTGCCCATGTTCACCACAGGTGATATGACGATATTCCTCTTCCTCACCCTCTTAGGATTCTTGACTGTGGAGAGTATAATGCTCTATGCTATTAAAGTGAGATTACCTGAGGATGAGGTTTGGCACAATAGAAAAGATGTGCGCTCTCCACATGAGATGAAACTTCTTAGGGTGCTTCCCTTCACATACCTTGCCGTTATAATTCTATTTTTAATCACATATTTTTTAGGATTACCATTGGCCCTTGTGATTGCGATATCAATCGTGCCTTTATTCTATCCTGGCTATTTAATTCATACTGCAGAGAGTGATTTGATTAATTGCGATACTAACTATGATGCATTTATCCGTGCGGTTGGAAGCTACATTGAAGCGAAGGGCAGTGATGTTACAGCCATGGAGAGATTGAGAAAGCATGATTTTGGAAAGCTAACGAAGTACATCGACACTTTATATAAGAGACTGCTGACAAGAATAGACAAGAAAATGGCCTGGCGCTATTTTGCAGGAGAGACGGGGAGCAATTTAATTTCAAAATTCACAGATATGTTTGTCACGGGCTTGGATATGGGTGGAAATCCAAGAAGGATTTCCAAGATAATAAGTGAATCTTATGTTAGGATGATAGGCTTGAGAAAGAAGAGATTCCAATCGGCAGCCAATTTAACAGGTATACTCTATGGCCTTATGGTAGGCATGGCTTTTACTCTTTATACAACCCTTAACCTGATGAAGATGATGGCCTCGATGATAAAATACTATCCTGTGAATCTGGAGAAATACATACATATTCCACTTTTATCCGCTCATTTTCCAATTCAAACCGCAAATGTAGTATTTCTTCTTCTCTTAGTTATCCATGCTCTCGTTTCTTCAATGATAATAAAGATCGTAAGCGGTTCGCATAAGCATAGCATATACCTGCATTTCTCCATGCTTGTCTGGATAGGCATAATGGTATCCTACTTTACAAACTGGGCTGTAGGGAGGGTTCTAACCTTTTAATCGCAACAATTATATCCCCCAATGCGATGTTTATATGTGTACTGGGATGTTCGGCTACTAACAGCTTCGTATTCGAGAGAGGAAGATGGGGTAGTTGTAGAACTATACGGAAAGACGAGGGAAGGAAAAAGTATAGTGGTTCGGTACAAGGGATTTAAGCCCTACTTCTACCTTGTTGAACCACCATCCACGATTTTAGAGAAATTCTCGCAGGACCCAGAGATATACAAAATGGAAGAGGTGGAGTTATGGCACAAGGGCAAGGTGAGGAAATGTGTTAAAGTCACTTTGCATTCCCCTTGGAAAACTCCTAGGTATAGGAGAGAGGCTCTGGAGTTCTGCGATGTTCTCGCCGCTGATATTCCTTTTCATCAGCGCTTTATATACGATTTTGACCTTGGCTCTTGCGTGAGAGTTTATGGAAAGGAGGAAGAAAAGGGGAAATACACGACGGAACTCGTAGTAAATGCAGAAAAATTTGAGAACATTGGAGATTTTAAACCACCATTGAAAATTCTCAGTTTTGATATAGAGAACTCTATGAAGAATGGCAGGATATTCACCATAGGCATAGCCATCTGGGAAAATGGAGAGATAAGGAAAGAAAGCATTGAAGGCGATGAAAAAGATATTTTGTGGAAATTTCTTGAGATGATATGGAAAGAGGACCCGGATATAATCACGGGGTACAATATTGATGGTTATGATTTAGAATTATTATCGGAGAGATACAAGAAGTACGGGATGGATTTTTTGATAGGGAGAGACAAGAGCAAGCCTCAGAGGATTGTGGGGCAATTCTGGAGATTGCATGGAAGGGTGATAGAAGATGCATGGTGGGCTGTGAAGAAAGAGTTGCGATTAAAGCAAGAAACTTTACAAGCTGTGGCCATGCACTTATTTGGCGAGGGAAAGCTGGATGTTGATAGAACGAATATTGACGAGGAGTGGGAAAAAGATAAGGAAAAGGTCATAGAGTATTGCAAGAAAGATGCTGAGCTGGCTTTGAGAATTCTACTTCAGATTGGAATAATAAATAAATACCTTGATTTAGCCACAGTTACAAAATTTCCGCTGGAGGATGTTATACATTCAGGCACTTCAACTTGGGTAGATTCCCTGCTGATAAGGGAGGCAGATAGACATAATATAGGTGTGCCTTTACAAGGGCAGGAGAGAAAGAGCAGGAAGATAGAAGGGGGCTATGTGCATACAATAGAGCCTGGTCTCTATCATTGGGTATGTGTTTTAGATTTCAAGAGTATGTATCCAAGCATCATAATAAAGTACAATATCTGCTTCACTACGCTTAGTAAAGATGGAGACATAGTGAGCCCTACAGGTGTGAGATTTTTGAGCAAGGAGAAAAGAGAAGGGCTTATACCAAAACTTCTTGCAGAGCTCATGAAGAAGAGGGATGAGTTAAAGCGGAAAATGAAGGAAGACCCTGATAATAGAGATTATTATAATGGCTTGCAGAAGGCGGTAAAAATACTTATGAACACATTTTATGGTGTTTTAGCATCATCATTTTACAGATTCACAAATCCGGATATTGGGGCGAGCATAACCGCATTTGCAAGGGACACAATAAAGAGAATAATTGCAGAGCTTGAAAGCGAGGGAATAAAAGTGGTTTATGGAGACACAGATAGTGTTTTCTTCCAATCTCCATATGAGGATTTAGAGAATACGATTGAGTTCGGAATGAGAAAAGCGGAGGAAATATCAAGGAGAGAGAAGTTAATTTTAGAATTTGAAAAAATTCTTGAGCCATTCTTTTCGCATGGGGCAAAGAAGAGGTATGTGGGCAGGATAATATGGCCCGATGAGGAGAAGGGCAATATGGTTGTTCGCGGCTACGAGATTCGCCGCACTGACTCTTTTGATTTGCAGAGCGAGGCACAGAGAGCTGTGTTTGAAAAAATTTTGGATGGGGATATCCAAGGTGCCATAGAATTGGCGAGAGAAATAGTATCTAAGGTTCGCGCTGGAAAAGTGCCCATTGAAAGCTTGGTCATATCTCGGACTGTGAAAGATTTCAAATTCTACAAGAATCCAGATAGTATGCCCAATGTTCAAGCAGCAAGAAAATTGATAAAGATGGGGCAAGAATTCATACCCGGAATGAAAGTTGCATGGATTGTGGTCAATGCAAGGGGCTCTAAGCAGGATGTAGAGCCTTACATACCGGGAATGGAATTTAATAGGAAGCCAGATTACAGGTACTACGCAAGGAGAGTGGCAGAGACATTAGCGAGGATTACGGATGTTTTTGGTGTGGATGAGGAAAATCTGCTCACTGGAAGCAGGCAGATAAGCTTGGGTGCATTTGGCAAGGAGAAAAAGAAAAAAACGCTGTTTGATTTTGAGTAAATTATTTATGCCACCAAGGGCATTTTCTCCTGGTGATGTAAATGGAGTATGAAAAGGGAAGAACATTTCTTTTTAGAGTTCCAGAGGATGAAGAGCTGGTAAGCTATGTGAATAAATTTTGCGACAAGAATGGAATAAAGATGGCAACTCTGAGTGCTATTGGCTCCTTAAAGAAAGCAAAATTGGGGTACTTCGATATTAGCAAGGGGAAATACGAGGAGATCGCGGTAGAAGATGTGCATGAGCTTCTCCTAGCCACAGGGAATGTTAGCATAAAGGAGGGAAAGCCATTCTCCCATATCCATGCAATTTTGGGGTACAAGGACGGAAGTGTGAAAGGAGGGCATCTTCTCAAAGCTACAGTATTCGTTGCAGAGTTATACATAGAGGAATTGAAGGGAGATGTGCTTGAGAGAGTGCCCCACGGGAACTTGCATTTGTGGAAGGAAGAATAGGCAAAATTTAAGTAAATGTGGAGATTTATTCATCTATGCGAGCTTTACTCATAGTTGATATGATTCACGATTTCGTTGATGGGAAATTTGGAAGCGAGAGTGCCAAGAATATAGTTCCAAAAATTAAGGCAATAGCAGAAAAATTTAGGGATGAGAATCTGGTAATATACCTCAAAGATTCTCATAAAAAAGGAGATGCAGAGCTTGAAGTTTGGGGAGACCATGCCATAGAAAATACTTGGGGCTCGCAGATAGTGGGGGATCTTGAGCCGAAAAAAGGAGATGTAGTAATTGAGAAAAACACGTATGATGGATTTTTATTCACCCCTCTTGCAGAAATATTGAAGGAGAGGGGGATAAAGGATGTGTACATATGTGGGGTTGCCACAGATATATGCGTGCAACACACTGCCTTTGGTGCGTTTGCTCGAGGTTTTAATGTGCATATAATTGAGGATGCTTGCAGTGGTACAAGTGAAGATGCGCATAAAAGGGCGATAGAATATATGAAGAGAATTTATGGAGCAAAAATAGTGGAGAGTGATGAATTATGAAATTTCATATGGCTAATGAGGATGATATAAGGAATGGCAGAACCACTGATGTTTATTTTGTGCGAACAAAAGAGATACTTGAAAGAAACAAAATAAAAAAGAAGGTGTATGCAGAATTCACGGTGGCTAATCCACCCTACGATTGGGTTGTGTTTGCAGGTCTTGATGAAGTCATAGAACTTTTAAAGGGGAAAAATGTAAATCTCTACGCATTGCCTGAGGGCACGATATTTCCAAGGAGAGATGAAAATGGTATTCCGATACCTGTAATGGCGATCGAGGGAGATTACAAAGAATTTGCAGTTTATGAAACTCCAATGCTCGGATTTATATGCCAAGCATCAGGAATAGCAACGAAAGCGGCAAGGATAAAGCAAGCAGCGGGCGATTATGTAGTTTTATCCTTTGGGGTAAGAAGAATGCACCCTGCAATTGCACCTTTAATTGATAGAGCTTCTTACATTGGTGGCTGTGATGGTGTGTCAAGCATAATAGGTGCAGAGCACATAGGAAAGAAACCAAGTGGCACAATGCCCCATGCTTTGATTCTAACTCTGGGTGAGGAAGAAGCATGGAAGAAATTTGATGAATTTGTAGAGGAAGGAGTGCCCAGAATAGCACTTATAGACACTTTTGGTGATGAGAAGTTCGAATCAATAAAGGCCGCACAGATTTTGAAAGACCTTGTAGCAGTTAGATTGGATACACCATCATCTCGTAGAGGCAATTTTGAAGACATAATAAGGGAAGTTAGATGGGAACTTGATATAAGAGGTTACAAAGATGTGGGCATATTTGTCTCCGGTGGATTGGATGAGGATAGTGTAAGGAGATTGAGAAATGCGGGGGCAACAGGATTTGGAGTTGGCACATCGCTAAGCAATGCAAAAACAATAGATTATGCTATGGATATAGTTGAAATTGAGGGAAAACCCATGGCGAAGAAGGGAAAGTTCAGTGGCGCAAAGAAAGTATATAGGTGCAAGAACTGCGGCAGATTCTTTGTGAGTTATAAAGAGCATATGGATACCTGCCCAGTTTGCGGAGGAAAGTTGGAAAATATGCTTAAGCCCTATTTAATAGATGGAGAGCCCGTGGGAGAATATCCATCAGTGGATGATATAAGAAACTATGTGCTTTGGCAACTTAAAGAATTTTATGGAGAAGAATAAAATTATTTACCTCCTCTCCTCTCTTTGGCCTTAGGCCTAAGGTCATGACTACCGCATCTACGGCAACGCGTAGCATTTGGCGGATTCCTTGCGTGGCATTTCATACATATTTTTTTGTTAAGTAGCCTATTCACAGCCTCTTGGAAAGTCATGTTGCCGAGTATGGAAAAGGGGTATTTAACACTTTCTTTCGTGAACAAGTTTTTATAATGGTATACGATGAGCAAGTATGGAGTACCTTTTAAGCATTGCTGGCTTTGATCCCACTTCTGGGGCAGGTGTGATTAGGGATATAATAACCTTTCGCAAGCTTGGATTCTATGGTTTGGGAGTAGCAACTGCGCTAACCTATCAGAATACAAGGGGATTTGATGGCTTTAAAGTCCTAAGTTCAAATGTTGTGGAGCAAGAGCTCAAAGTCATAATGGAAGATTTTCCGATAAAATTTGTAAAGGTAGGTATGCTTGGCACTTCGGTAGATTTAATTGTAGAGTTTGCTAGAGAATATGATTGGTTTTTGATTTTTGATCCCCTTCTCACAGCGAAAAATGGAAAGACCATAAATAAAATTGAAGATATTGAGCCGTTGCTCAAGATTGCAGAGGTAATAACTCCAAATGTTCCTGAGGCGGAGAAACTTGCAGGTATCAAAATAAAGAATGAAAGTGATGTTATATCAGCTGGTAAAATTTTAACACATAAATATGGGAAATATGTAATAATAAAAGGAGGACATTTGAATGGAAGAGATTATTTATTTGGCGATGAAATAAAATCATATGGTATGCCAAAAATCAATAAAATTGTGCATGGAACTGGCTGTGCTTACTCTTCCTCTCTTTTATCCTTCATAGCGAAAGGATTGAAAATAGAAGAGGCATTTATAGAAGTAAGGAAGTTTTTGCAAAGAGAGATAGAGAATGCAATAGATACGGGGGGATATTCATTACTTCCATGAAGTTGAGTTATAGTGCATATATGTCTTATAAAACTTGTCCTCGAAAATATTATTATGAGAGGGTATATCCTATCCCACAGTTAAGGTATGCGGATTCTGAAGTGGGAAATTACCTGCACAACTATTTTTACTCAGTTTTAAATGGGGAAAATGAAAGTGTGGATGCGGATAAAATTTGGGAGAAAATTAAAGGAGAATCTATCTTAATTTCTGCAAAAGAAATAAAAGATGATTTTCAGGATTTTGATGATATGGTTGCCTACTATTCCTCACTCTCAGATAAAATAATCTTGTGGAGAGATGAGAAAGATTATGTGAATAAGATAAAAATGGGAATAGAGAATTCCATCAAAATAGCCAAGGCACTTAATTTGAAAAGTTTCAATGTAGAAAAATGGATGAATGCAAAGATTGATGACTTGCTTATTTATGGAAGGTTTGACATTATAAGTGAGAACGATATTTTTGAATTAAAAACAGGGGGAGAAAGGGAGGATTATTATTTGCAACTTGCATTTTACGCCTTGATATTCTACTTAAAGAATTATATCATTCCTCGTGGGAGATTGGTGTATCTCCAAAATGGGAAAATAATTGATGTGAAGTTCAATTTCAATGTATTAAATGAGATTATGGAAGATGTGATAAAAGTGGGTAAAGGAATAAAAAATGAAGATTTTCCTGCAAACAAGGGTGAAAATTGTAGATTTTGCCCTTATAAATTCATCTGTGATTATTAGCGCTGGGTATTCTGTGGCAAATTTTTTGTACCTATTTTAATATGCTCATTTATGAGCTATATTGATTTGGCACGTTTCCTCATAGCTATCCCGTTCTTCGCAATTGCATCATATCAGGATTGGAAAGATAGGTTAATAAGTCCTACAATATGGTTCATTCTCGGGTTTATTGCATTTGGACTTGATATCTATCAATACCCAACTCTTATAGGTATCATAGCTCTTATTCCCTCAATTATACTCTTCTATGAGTGGTTTTTTGAATGGGAAGGAAGAGAGAAGTATATACAATACGCATTATGGATCATTGCCTTTGGCATTTTTGTATACTCTATAATTTCGTATGCTCCTTCACCCTTACTTGTTATGTTCATACTCCTGATAATTTTTAGAGTGCTTCACAAGATTAAAGTAATCAGAGGCCGAGCGGATACGAGAGCTCTTATGAGTATTGCAATTCTTCAACCAATATATCCTTCGTTCTTTGGATTTCCCATTTTTGTTCCACCCTATATTGAAATTGTAGAGTTAACATTTCCATTTGCGTTTCTCACCTTGCTTTATGCCGCCATTGCTGCTTTGATGTTTATTCTATATCTATTCTTCAGAAATTTAGCGAGAAGAGATATTGGATTTCCAGAGATGTTCATAGGTTACAGAATTCCAATAGAGGAGGTGGATAAAAAGCATGTTTGGCTAATGGAAAGAGTGGAAAATGGGGAGCATGTACTCTATGTACATCCCAGCTCCCATACAAAAGAGGATATAGATAAATTGAAGAAAATAGGAAGGGATAGAGTATGGATCCAGCCAAAAATCCCGTTTATTATATTCATCACAATAGGATTGATAGCAGCATATCTTTTAGGGAATTTCATTTGATTTTGCTAGGGCTTTGAGAACATCGCTTCTTGTTATTATTCCAACAACCTTTTTATTTTCATTTACAACTGGTAACCTAGAGATACCTTTTTTGACTAGAAGCTCAAGTGCTTCGTATATATCGGTATCTGGATTTACATAATGCACTCTTCTCTCCATAATCTCTCCTACCTTAGTATTTGCAATGCTCTCAAATGTGGCTTTACTCTCTTCTGGTATTTCAATGGGTAAAACTTCCATAAAATCAAATGGTGTGGGAAAGACATATATTCCGATATCTTCCATACGATTCTTTATAATCTTCAAGATATCTTTAGTTGTCAGTATTCCCAAAAGTTTACCATGGGGATCAACCACAGGTGCTCCACTTATATGGTTTTTTACAAATAGCTCATATGCATCCTTTATCGTCATCTCAGGGGACAAGGTGATAACATCTTTGTTCATTATGTCTTTTATTTCCATCATCTGCGCCTCTTCTTCATATGATAAAGGAGCATATCGTTCCATTCTACCTTATGTTTTATTCCGTTCTCCGCCAAGAATTTACTCACTTTTTCAGTTACTGTTCTTACCTCATCGCTGTAAACTCCTCTATATATGAAAAATTCCCTTTTGTCACTTATAGGCACAATGATTCTCATTCTCCCTTCCCTGTTGTATCCCTCCGGCTTTCGATTGTTCTTTATGTCTACCATATTCTCTTCCACAATTATATCAATCTGCTCAGGGTCATCCCTAAATTGGCGGGTTTCTTCAAAGAACATTCTCAGCATCTCTCCCCAAACGGGTTCGAGATCTTTCCATTTAATGTTCTTGTCCATTATGATATGACTGTTCCAAATTTTCATATCTCCAAATTCCCATTTGAGTATTTAACGATTTTCATCCAAGTAAAATTTTGCCTCTTGCATAACTGCAGTGTATGTGAATAAAACCTCATACAATGCGTAAACTATTCCAATGAATAGCGAGGATAGCGCCAAAGCTAGGGCTATAACTGCCAGATACCCAAATGAATGATGAAAGAACTGAAGAAATGACATTATTGATGATACAGAAGTAAAAAGGATAGTGAGATAGTAGAAAAACATAGCGTTTCTGCATAGTTTTAGCCTATTTGAGAGAGTATTTTTTTGAACTTGAATTATTTTCCACCTCTCCTCAGATACTTCTCCACCTCGCACCTCATCAGAGAATTTTCTTATGCGATCTATTATTCTTCCTATTCTGTTTCCCAAACCTAAGAGGAGTAGCCCGACAGCAGAGATGAGCAAAATAGGTGCAAGCGCTCCCTGAAGTATGTAAACTACATCCATACAGCGTCATTATGCTAAAGGGATATAAAACTATGTTTCAAAGAAAAACAATTTATACTATGTGAAAAATCACCATACATGCGAGTTCTTTTCATACATGCGGACTACATAGAGTACGAGGCAAAAAGTAAAGCGATGAAGGATGCTGAAGAAATAATAGAGAAAAAAGAGAGATACGAGGAATGTCTTGTTCCCTTCATATCCGTGGAGGAGGGTGATTCTTCCATACTGGATAGGGCCGTGGTAGAAATAGAAGATGTGGCAAAAAAAGTTGGTGCTGAGAGAATAGTTTTGTATCCTTATGCCCACCTAAGCAATAAGCTTGCTTCACCAGGAGAGGCCATGAAAGTACTGAAGGAACTGGAAAAAATGCTCAGTGAAAAATACGAGGTGCATCGAGCCCCATTTGGCTGGTATAAGAGCTTTGTTATATCTTGCAAGGGACATCCCTTGAGCGAGTTGAGCAAAGAAATAAGGGGAGAAGCAAAAGAGGAGGAGAGTGAGGCACTTAAAGCGGAGAAGAGAACAACATACTGGTATATTATGGACCTGAATGGAGAATTATACGATGTGGATGATTTTGATTATTCCTCATATCCAAATCTTAAAAAATTTGTAGATTATGAGATTTCTGGTACGAGAGCTGCTAAGGAAATTCCTCCTCATGTAAAGCTAATGCGCTCTTTGGAACTGGCAGATTATGAGCCAGGCAGCGATTCTGGAAATATGAGATACTATCCAAAGGGGAAATTGATTAAAGCTCTTATAGAGGATTATGTGGAGAATAAAGTAATAGATTACGGTGCTATGCAGGTTGAAACTCCAATAATGTACGATTTCAATCATCCCTCTTTGAAATCATATCTTAACAGATTTCCAGCTAGGCAATACATAGTTTTGAGCGGCAAGGACAAGTACTTCCTACGCTTTGCAGCATGCTTTGGACAGTTTCTTATGATGCACGATGCTACCATATCCTACAGGAATCTCCCTCTTCGGCTCTACGAGATGGCAAAGTATGCGTTTAGAAGGGAGCAAAAGGGAGAGCTATCTGGATTGAGAAGATTGCGCGCTTTCACAATGCCAGATATGCACACTTTAGCGGCGGACATGCCCCAGGCAATGGAGGAATTCAAGAGGCAGTATGAAATGGCTATAGAGGTCTTGAAGGATTTTGGTTTAGAGCTTGGAGATTACGAAGTTGCTATACGCTTTACGAGAGATTTCTACGAGGAGAACAAAGATTTCATCAGAGAGCTTGTTAAACTCGTGAATAGACCTGTGTTAATACAGATGTGGGACGAGCGTTTCTTCTATTTCGTGCTGAAATTCGAGTTCAATTTTGTGGATTCATTAAACAAGGCAGCGGCGTTGAGCACTGTGCAAATAGATGTTGAGAACGCAGAAAGATACGGAATTACATATTATGACGAGAATGGAAATGAGAGATATCCATATATCCTTCACTGCTCACCAAGCGGGGCGGTTGAGAGAATTCTCTATGCTATGCTGGAGAAGGCTGACATGGATGCGAAGATGGGAAAGAAACCAAAGCTGCCTGTATGGCTCAGTCCAACTCAAGTTCGCATCATACCTGTAAAAGATGATTTCATAGGATGCTCTATTCAAGAGATGGACTATTTTAGGAGTGAGGAATTCAGAGTGGATATAGACGATAGAGATCTCAGCGTATCTCGCAAGATAAGAGATGCTGAGAAGGAATGGATACCATACATTGTGGTCATAGGTGAGAAGGAGAAAGAAAAGGACATACTAACGGTGAGAATAAGAGGTGGCGGTGTAAAGGAGATGAAGAGGGAGGAGCTCTTGGCTCTTCTAAAAAAGGACACGGAAGGAAAGCCAAAGAGAAAGCTTCCTCTACCACCCATGCTCTCTCAGAGGCCGAAGTTCAGGTAGAGCCTCTCAACTTTTTTATCTTTGAAAGGTATCGAGAGAGTTTAACATCCTCAGCAGAGACCTCTACCATTTTACCATTCTGCACAACGAAATGCCTGAGTGGGAATTTTCTCTCGGAATATTTGAGAACATCCTCGGCAATATAGTGCATCTGCACACAATGTGGAGAACCATCAGTGGTTATAACTACTAATTCTTCTGCAACTGACATCATGGCGATTAACTTGTAAAATGCCATATTTATATGCTCTTTCTCGGGGCAGAAAGAGAGTTTGGTATAATCTTCAAAACCTCCCAAATATTGGGGATTCTCATCAAGGCATGAGCCATAAAGCAGGAGTTTCTTGCCCTTGATGTTCTTTCCCTTTGCGTTGGTGCTCATCAGCTCCATGAGAAAATAATGAATTACGGGTTAAAATAATTTTGCAAACTTTAAATATATGATGGGCATAGCCCACTTAAAGAGGTGTAGAATATGACACTAATTGAGGATATTGTATTGCGAAAAATACTTGATTCAAGGGGCAATCCAACAGTGGAAGTGGAAGTTTATACTTTAAATGGTTATGGTAGAGCTGCAGCTCCAGCTGGAAAATCAACGGGAAAGCATGAAGTTAAGGCTTACCCTGTAGGGGGTATTGATAAGGGAATTGAGTATTTTAAGGAGAGAATGGACAATTTTATAGGCATGGATTCAACTCAGCAGGAGGATATTGATGCCATGCTTCACGAAATTGATGGTACTGACGATTTCTCAATGCTAGGGGGAAATATAGCAATTGCCATATCTTTAGCTGTGGCCAAGGCTGCTGCAAACTCAATGGGCTTACCATTCTACCAATATCTTGGGGGTGCTTTTGCAAATAGGATACCAAAGCCAGTGGGCAATGTGCTCGGCGGGGGGAAGCATGCTGTGGGAGGCACAACAATTCAAGAAATGCTCTCAATGGCACTTAGCGATTCTGCAAAGGATAATGTGTTTGCCAATGCTCTCGTTCACAAAAAGGTTGGTGAGAAATTAAGAGAGAGATTTCCCAATATCTCCATAGGATTGGGAGATGAAAAGGCATGGATTGCACCCATGGATGACATTGAGGCCATTGAAGTTGTAGTAGATGCAGTAAGAGAAGTGGGCGAGGAATATGGAATAGAGATTAAGCCAGCACTGGATTTTGCAGCTTCCTCGTTCTACAAAGATGGAAAGTATCATTATAAAAATAAAATTTTAACTCCTGAGGAGCAGATTGATTTTGTGGAAGATATAGTTAAGAATTATGGCATTTATCTTGTGGAAGACCCTCTGGATGAGGAGGATTTTGATGGTTTTGCCGAATTAACCAGGAGAATTGGGCACATTGCCTATGTTGTTGGTGATGACATATTTGTTACAAATGTGGAGAGGATAAAAATAGGCGTGGATAAAGGGGCTGCAAATACAGTTCTCATAAAGCCAAATCAAATAGGAACATTAACCGATACCATAAGGGCAATAAGGTTCTCAAAAGATAATGGCTACGCTACTATGATTTCCCATAGAAGTGGGGAGACATGCGATACGAGCATAGTGCATATTGGAGTTGCATTTGGCGTAGAGTTTATAAAGACTGGTGCAATAGGGGGAGAGAGAATAGCCAAATTGAATGAGATGATAAGAATTGAAGAGGAACTAAAAGGTGAGTAAAAATGGTAGAATTACTGGTGGATGAAAATACATATTTCACAGCAGGAGTGCATATAGGAACGCAAGTGAGAAACAAGGATATGATGAAGTTCATCTACAAGGTTAGAAACGATGGACTTTATCTGCTTGATATAACAAAGACGGATGAAAGGATAAGGATGGCAGCAAAGTTCCTTGCAAGATACGATCCTGCAGACATCCTTGTTGTATCACAAAGGCAGTACGGGCAGAAGCCATCAATAAAATTCGCTGAAGCGATCGGGGGAGCCAAAGTGATGCCGGGAAGATTTATACCAGGTACACTCACAAATCCAAAACTTTCAAATTATATAGAGCCAAAGGTTATACTCATTAATGACCCTGCTGCAGATACTCAAGCTCTCAAGGAGGCAGTTAAGTCAAAGATACCCATAATTGCTCTATGCGATGCTAATAACCGCACGAGTTATGTAGATTTAATAATACCCACAAATAATAAGGGCAGAAGGGCGCTCGCTCTAATTTACTGGCTTCTTGCAAGAGAGATACTTAAAGAAAAGGGAATAATAAAGAACAACGAGGAATATAAATACACTATAGAGGATTTTGAGGCACCGCTATGAGGTACCCAGCAGTTGCAGGGCAGTTCTATCCAGCGGAGAGAAAGGAATTAGAAATAATGCTAAACGAACTTTTTATCCATCCCATTGGTCCTGGATCGGTTCCCTCTTTGATACCCGATGGGAAAAGAAAAATAAAAGGAGGGGTAGTGCCACATGCTGGTTATATGTTCTCGGGTCCAGTAGCAGCTCATTTTTATCATGCCCTCGCCTTGGATGGTTTTCCAGAGAGTTTTATAATTATAGGTCCAAACCATTATGGGGTGGGCTCTGGAGTTGCAATCGCATTGGAGGATTTTCTCACTCCCTTTGGAAAAGTGAAGGTAGATAGGGAGTTGGCAAAAGACATAGCTAAGGGAGTGATAGATATAGATGGTTATGCACACAGATATGAGCATAGCATAGAAGTACAACTTCCATTCTTGCAATTTTTCAAGAAGGAGATAAAATTTGTACCGATAACGATGCTGCTGCAGGATTATGAAATTGCGATAGAGGTTGGAGAGATAATAAAAGAGGCAATTGTAGATAAGGATGTTGTTATAATTGCTTCATCAGATTTCTCTCACTATGTGCCCAAGAATAAAGCGTACACAAACGATTATATGGCAATAGAGAGGATAGTAAATGGGGATGTAAAGGGTCTTTATGATGTGATTTATAAACACAATATAACCATGTGCGGATATGGACCCGTGGCAGCTATGCTCACAGCTATAGGAGGAAAGACCACTCTTTTAAAATATGCTACAAGCGGAGATATACAGCCTATGAATGAAGTGGTGGGCTATGCTGCCATAAAAGTTGAAAAATAAAAACATTCAAAAGTTTTAAATTAAGCGAATGCATGCTCACGCAATAGAGGTGATATTATGGCGAAGAAAAAGGAGAGTATTGAAGAGAAATTAAGCATGAAGAAAGAGAGCATGTGGCTCACATTGAAAAAGAAGGAAATCAAAGATGCAATGAAATTTGCTGATGATTACAAAGAGTTTTTGAAAGAGGTTAAAACCGAGAGAGAAACTGTGAAATTTATGATATCTTTGGCTGAGAAGAAAGGATTCAAAGATATAAGCAAGAAGAAGAGCTTGGCTCCAGGAGACAAGTTTTATATAATGAACAGAGAAAAAACCCTTGCCCTTGGAGTTATAGGTAAAAAGCCCCTTGAAGGATTCAGATTGGTTGTCTCGCATATTGATGCTCCAAGAATTGATATAAAACCGAACCCTCTATGGGAAGATTCTGATTCATCTTTGGCTCTTCTCAAAACCCATTATTACGGAGGGATAAAGAAGTACCAGTGGGTTTCTAGGCCTCTGGCAATACACGGAGTTGTATACACCAAGAATGGAAAGAGGATAGATATAAGAGTGGGCGATAATCCCGGAGATCCTGTATTCGTGATTCCTGATCTCTTGCCGCATCTTGCAAGAAAGGTCCAAGGAGAGCGTAAGTTATTTGATGGAATCCGTGGTGAAGAGCTCCAGCTTGTAGTTGGAAATATACCAATAGATGATAAAGATGTAAAGCAGAAGGTAAAAACCTATGTGCTGAAATACCTCAATGAGAAATATGGGATAAATGAGGAGGATTTCAATTCCGCCGACTTGGAAATAGTGCCTGCAGAAGAGCCCAGAGATGTTGGTTTTGACCGCGGTATGGTTGGTGCCTATGGACAGGATGATAGAATATGCGCATACACATCTTTCCGTGCCATTCTTGAGGTTGAGAACCCCACCTACACGAGCATAGCATTCTTCTACGATAAGGAGGAAATCGGTAGCGATGGAAATGTCGGTGCTCAAAGTAACTTCCTTGAATATGTTTTCGCTAAAGTTTTGAGTATGATAAAGCCAGATTACACCCATGCAGAGTTCCTTGAGATTCTCTATAAGAGTAAGGCAATAAGCGCGGATGTTAGTGCAGCCATAAACCCGATTTTCAAGAGTGTGCATGATATCCCCAATGCAGCTAAAGCGGGCTATGGTGTTGTCATATCCAAATACACGGGCCATGGAGGCAAGTACGGTTCAAGCGAGGCCACTGCGGAATTCATGGCTGAGATAAGAGCCCTATATGAAAAGAATAAAGTGCCTTACCAAGTGGCTGAGCTAGGTAAAGTGGATGAAGGTGGCGGTGGCACCATAGCGAAATTCTTTGCAAAGTATGGAATGGATGTCGTTGATATGGGACCTGGAGTTATAGGTATGCACTCACCCTATGAGATAACAAGCAAAATGGATGTATGGAGTGCGTACCGCGCTTACAAAGTTTTCCTCTCCCAATAATTTTTTTATTTTATTGGTAATTCTAAAATCCAGAGAAGGGCCACTGCAAGTATAAATGCCAGAATTTCTGCAATTATTCCTATTATTATCTTTTTATATGTTGAAATGTCTCTTTTTCCCAAGTTATTCTCGGCTATAGCAGGCACGCTGGCTTGGAAAGAGCCGTAGACTAAGAATACATAGAGCCAAGCAAGGAAGTTGAATGATAGAAGAATTTTCCCACTTTGCTCGAATAGAATTCCAAATGAGCCACCTATTATGAATACTTCCCAGTATTTGAATTTGAAAGTTCTCAAGATAATATACCAAACTATGGCAAAAGCAAGATAGTATCCAAACGCAAGATATAGATCCGTAAGGGGATATGGACTGAATAAAGCACGCTCAGTAGGTGGCTTTGGCATATTATCTATTATTGCAAAAATCTCAGTTATGTATCCGAAGATGATAAAGAAAAGTATAAATTTTGCCCAAGAAGGTAAGGCAATTCCCTCGTACCATCTCTCAATTTTTGAACGAAAAAAGATAAGAAGAGAGAAGATTGAGAAGTTCCACCAAGTAAATCCTGTAAATGGAGTTAGAATTAAAGGTATGCTTGCCAAAATTAGCCAAATTTTTCTCATTTTTTCTCCTTGTTAAGCTCGTACCACATATGATTTATCTCGCTGAATATCACATCACATCCAGTTTTTGCTGCCCCCTTCGAGCCTGGAATTGAGAATATTAATTTTTCACAGCATACTCCACCAATAGCGCGGGACATCATGGCTGCTGTGCCTATCTCCTCATAGCTCTTTAGCCTGAAAATTTCGCCAAAGCCCACAAGCTCCTTGTCTAAAATTGCTTTTATTGTTTCTGCAGTCACATCCCTGGAGCTTATCCCCGTGCCACCATTAAGGATAACTACATCACAGTTTTGTAATAAATGGAATAATCCCCGTAGAATGTCTAATTTTAAATCTTTAACAACATCATAGCCGCAAATTTTGTGTCCATTTTTCTCTATGGCTTCCATAATTATCTTTCCGGATTCATCCGTATCTTTGGTTCTTGTGGAACTCACAGTTATAACGCCTATTTTCAATGTGTAATTATGTTTTTTATGCTCCTTTACTCCCATCTTTATTCCTCCTTTCTTTTCTCAACAACTTCTATACCGAGAATTTGGGTCATTGGGTACTGCCCATTCTCATCCTTCTCTAAGTATTTTACCATATCCCAAATTGTGAGCAAGGCAACACTCACTCCTGTTAAAGCTTCCATCTCCACGCCCGTTTTATAATGCGCCTTAACCTCGCATTCTACATCAATTCTGTTTCCATAAACTCTGAAATTGAAATCTATAAACTCCACAGGAATTGGGTGGCAATGAGGGATTATTCTGGGCGTGTTTTTCACAGCCAGCATTCCTGCAACCTTGGCAGTTTCAAAAACATCTCCCTTTTTTATCTCTCCTCTTTTTATGGCATCAACCGTTGTACTCTTTAGCACGAGCGTTCCCTTTGCCTTAGCTATGCGAAGTACATTCTTTTTCTCGCTTATATCCACCATGCTCATAGGTGAACATCGCGTTATGCCTTATTAATTTTTTATTCAACTATTGGATTTGCTACCCAGCCCATAAAGAATATGGCTCCCGTTTCTCTATCTTGAATTGTGAAGAAGAATGGGTGATTGGCATTGAAATCTACTCTTTTCATAGGAAAAGGCGAAGCCGCTGATGACTGAGGAATTGCAGTTGCAGCAGCCGCTTCAGTGCCATTCTCATTAACAGAAATATAGGTCTTGTGATAAACATCTTCTGCATATATTCCTCTGTATGGGAAAATACCAGTTAAATCTGCAGAAGAGGTAAACACGCTCTTTAGACCCATCCTTTCTAGGGGTTTCTTAAGTTTGTAGTTTGCATGAAGCTCAAATTTAGGTAGTGAGAGATTTGCATCTACATATTTCAAGCTCTGCCTCCAAGCTATAATCTTATCAATGTTAATATTTAAAGCCCCATGCTTTGGTAGCACAATGAGCATAGATAGACTACAGTTTCTGTATGGTAGCTCTAAAATCTGAGCATCCTTATCCTCTGTATATCGGAGATTCTGGTACATATGCATCATATCCACTGTAACCTTACCCTTGGATGTGTAAAAGGACCCTGAACTTATTTCCCACTCCCTGAATATGTACCTCCAGATGGCACGGAAATAGATGGCATTGGTTAACACGGCAATAGTTTCTGGGGTTATGCTTCCCTGAGGAAGTAGATTCTTTATCTTTCCATTTGTGTAATTCTCGACCCAAGAATTTATTATGTTCCTGGCTTTTTCTGCATTTCTAAAATTCAAGTATTGAAAATAAGCATTGTAATAATCTTGTAGAATTTGCACATAGTCCTTATTTATATCCAAACCTTCTTGAGCCCATAGCGCGTTTGCAATGCTTAGTGTATAATTTTCTGTGTGATTTTCAAAATTCTCAAGAAACCAATGTATATTTTCCTCCAATATTGTCCTATTCCTCGGAAGATACATCACATTTCTCATTTCTTCCGCGGTGTTTCCCCTTGCTCCTTCATAGAGCATCGCTAATGCGAGCCAAATGCTAAGGGGCGAAATCACAGTGTTATTGCTCACATTAAATATTTGGGAGAAGAGAGCTAATCCAAAATTACCAGATGCAAGGGCAACATTTCTTAGATTCTCCTCATTCACCCCTCTATCATTCCAACTTAAATTGAGGTTCTGCGGTTGCAAGTTTATATTTGGAGTAGAAATATAATTCTCCTTTGGAGCAATAAGCACTTGAAATACAAATGCACCTATAATGACTGCGATTATAATCAAAGTAAGCACGGCAGATAATTTTCCTATTTTCATAGGATACTTATCCAAATCATTCTATTTAACACCTTTGCTAAACCTATTTTCGCAAATCTCTCTAGCAGGGCAATGAGAGCATTTTCCTCGCCTGCATAATTTTCCTATCTTAGCTAGCATTGACTCAAATTTTGCATAGTCTAAATCTTCTAAATTCTCTTTCCAATAATCTTCAACATCTCCAATGCCCAGATTCTTAGCGGCTAATCTTGCAAGGGGCGTGGGATAGGGCCTTGCTTTATCCCAAATTCCTATTATCTCTCTCAAAAATATGCCCACAGTGGTGTCTCCTATTCCCTTTGCCAGTGATTTCAATCTTAATACGAGATCTTTAAAATCTTTGGCATTTCTATGTATTTCATTCAAATTTTCCTTGCTCAAATTCCTTGCAAGCTCTAAAAGCTTATCTGCTGTTTTGAAATCGTATCTAGTATAGCCCCCAGAATCAAGAATTGCAACCAAGGAATCCCAGCCCTCCTCAATAATACGCTCAGGAGAAGCGACATTGTATGTTTCAAACATTTTGTAGGTGCGAAGGGCAATATTCTCGCTTATCCTTGCTCCAAAAAGAGTGGCTAGGAGAAACCATTTAAACGGCTCTTCTCTCAAATTTATATGAAACAAATCCGAATATCTCTTCCCGTATTTCTCTGTAAGGGCCCTAAGCACTTCTTTCTTCACAGAAATAAAAGGGTGAGAAATTATTTAAAATTGTTCCAAAAATTAATTTAAGTGGTGCGAAATGTAGGCACGATGTATTCGCTCAGAAATTACGACTTTGAATTGCCTGAGGAGCTAATCGCTCAAGAGCCTGTGGAGCCAAGAGACCACGCTAGATTAATGGTTCTTCGTAAAGGCATAGAGCATCGCTATTTCTATAATTTGCCAGAGTATATGGATAAGGGAGATGTTTTAATTTTGAACGACACAAAGGTAATAAAGGCGAGAATTCGGGGAATAAAAGACACAGGGGGTAAGGTTGAAATTCTAATTTTAGAGAAATTGGGTGAGAATTATTACAGATGCTTGGTTAAAGGTAAGAAAATACATCCCGGCTCTGTTCTAATATTTGAGGATATAAAAGGAGTGGTTAGAGAGAAAAATGAGGGGATTTGTGATATAGAGTTCAGTGGAGATATTATGGATCTCGCACGAAGAAGAGGCGAGGTTCCTTTACCTCCATACATAAAAAATCCTCCTACTGATGCTGAGGAAAAATATCAAACAGTTTTTGCAAGAAGAGAGGGCGCAGTCGCAGCTCCCACAGCTGGATTGCATTTCACTCCGCAGTTGCTTAAAGAAATTGAGAAAAAAGGGGTGAAAATAGGGTATATAACCCTGCATGTTAGCTATGGTACATTCAAGCCTGTAAAAACGGAGGACATAAGGGAGCATAGGGTAGATGAGGAGTATTACATTGTTGGGGAGGAAGTGGCTAAACTTATAAACGAGAGAGAAGGAAGATTATTTGCGGTTGGCACAACAGTTACCCGTGCATTGGAGAGTTCATCAAAAAATGGAATTATATACCCCTCGCGTGGCTATACAATCATTTTCATATATCCTGGCTACAAATTTCAATCGGGCATAGATGCTCTAATCACAAATTTTCATGTGCCAAGGTCCTCTTTGATTCTCCTCGTAACAGCTTTTGGTGGATATGAGAGGATTATGAAAGCATATCGCATTGCAATAGAGAAAAAATATAGATTTTACAGTTTTGGAGATGCAATGCTAATTTTCAAAATGTAGCTCTATTAACTACAAAAAATTTTTAGTATCATTAAAGATACTCAGATTTATGACAAGAAACATAGTAGTTGAGGACATCATTGCCACACCTGTGGAAGAGAGAGATGTGGAGATTGTTGAGAGAAAGGGAATAGGGCATCCTGACAGTGTGGCTGATGGTATTGCAGAAAGTGTGAGCAGGGCTTTATCTAAATACTATTTGGAGCATTATGGAAGAATCTTGCATCACAATACAGATCAAATGGAAATTGTGGGTGGGCAAGCTAAGCCAAAATTTGGAGGCGGCCAAGTTTTAGAGCCTGTTTACATTCTTCTATCTGGTAGAGCTACTACAACCGTTAATGGTGAGAGAATTCCCTACAGGACAATAGCAAAGAGAGCTGCTGCCGATTTTCTAAAGAAGCATTATAGACACTTGGATATAGAGGAAGATGTGATCATTGACTGTATGATTGGCCAGGGCTCTGTTGATTTGAGAGGTCTATATGACACACAAAAGTATCTTGCAAATGATACATCCTTTGGCGTTGGCTATGCACCTATGAGTGATTTGGAGAAGGTCGTGTATGAAACGGAGAGATATATAAATGGTCCTCTTAAAGATAAATTGCCAGAGATCGGCGAGGATATAAAGGTAATGGGTTTTAGGAATAAAGATAAGATAAATATTACTGTAGCAGCAGCATTCGTTGGAAAGCATACTCCGGATAAGGACCATTATTTGAATGTGAAGGATGAACTACGAGATTTGCTAACTGACTACGCTGCAAAATTCACTGATAAGGAGGTTAATTTCTTCATAAATACAGGAGACCTTGTGAATGAGGGAGTATTCTATCTCACAGTTACAGGGTTGAGTATGGAGAACGGTGATGATGGAAGCGTGGGAAGAGGAAACAGAGTAAATGGATTAATCACACCTTACAGACCCATGAGTATGGAAGCTTCCGCAGGCAAGAATCCAGTTACGCATGTGGGCAAACTCTATAACATACTCGCCTTTAAGATTGCAGAGGATGTGGCAAAAGCGGCAGAAGGAGATGTAAAAGAGGTGCATGTGCGCATAGTTTCTCAGATAGGAAAGCCAGTTGATGAGCCACAGGTTGCAAGTATACAGGTTATACCGGCTGAAGGAGTTAATATAGCAAGATACAATGAAGAGTTCAGAAATATTGCAGATGAATGGCTAGCGAATATACACAAGATAACAGAGATGCTTGTGAATGGAGAGGTTAATGTATTCTAAAATTTTTTATATCTCTCTCCACATTATATAAGCAGCATCTCCATTTGTGTAATAATTTGGGACATAGGAAATTATGTTAAACCCGAACTTTTTGTAAAATTCTATAGCTTTAAAATTTGTAGTTCTCACTTCTAATCTCACGGATAATATACCTTCAGACTTGGATAAACTCATAAATCTTCTCATCAATGCACTTCCAATGCCTTTTCCTCTATATATGCCTTTTACTGCAAGAAGAAGGATTCTTGCCTCTCTGTTTTGCTTGCTTCCTGCAATAAATCCTA
The DNA here is from genome assembly GCF_000025665.1 of Aciduliprofundum boonei T469. Taxonomy (GTDB): domain Archaea; phylum Thermoplasmatota; class Thermoplasmata; order Thermoplasmatales; family Aciduliprofundaceae; genus Aciduliprofundum; species Aciduliprofundum boonei. The sequence goes on along the minus strand of NC_013926.1, from coordinate 1,239,007 downwards.
TGATGTCCCTGGCAACTGCAACTAAAAATCCTCTCGGCCAGAGACGATGAATGTCCAAGAAAAGTTCAGGAGCATAGCTCTCTGTTAAAGATTCATTTGCTATGTTGAGTACTTCGTAAAGATCCTCCTCTTTGAATTCTCTAATGAAGTACATTTCCCCTGCTCCACACCAATTTCCCCTTTTTAATCACCTTTTCAACAAGATTCACACCGAAATGATATCCAATTTGCTGATAATTTTTAGCATCTAAAATTATCAAATCTGCTTGTTTTCCCTTTTCCAAAGAACCTATTTTATCCTTCATGCCTATGGCAGCAGCAGCGTTTATGGTGCTAGCGGCAATTGCCTCTTCTGGTAGCATATGCATTTGGGTTATTGCCAGGGAAATAACCATCTGCATGCTCTCTGTATATGCATTTGGATTTAAATCCGTAGCTAACGCAACTGGAATGCCCATCTCAATGAATTTCCTGGCTCTAGCGTATTCCTTACTTAAGAGCATATAAGGTGTGGCGGGGAGGAAAACAGCAATTATACCCTTCTTGGCCATAAGCTCTATATTCTCGTCACTTGTTTTTACAAGATGGTCAGCGGAGATTGCACCCACTTCTACAGCAACTTTAGTGCACCCGATGTCCTCAATTTCATCAGCATGAATTTTCGGTACAAGCCCGTATTTCTTTCCCTCATCAAGATATTCCTTTGATTCTTCACAATTAAATACCCCTTTTTCGCAAAATATGTCTATGAATTTTGCAAGAGGCGCAATTTTTGGAATTATTTTTTTCATATACTCTATGTGCTCTCCACTTTTCTTGAACTCTGGTGGCAAAGCGTGTGCTCCTAGGAATGTAGGTACGAGATCTATCGGATGCTTAATATCATTTATGACCTCTAAGATTTTTCTTTCATCCTCATAATTCAGTCCATACCCACTCTTTGCCTCGGCAGTAGTGGTTCCATTCACCAACATATAATCTAATCTTCTCATACTTTCTTTGATTAACGCTTCCTTGCTGGCGTTCCTTGTGGCTCTAACCGTCCTTAAAATCCCTCCACCCATTTTTAAGATTTCAAGGTATGTTTTACCCTGTAATTTCATGTATAGTTCATTCTCCCTTGTGCCAGAAAATACAAGATGTGTATGCGGATCCACGAATCCCGGCATAACCACCTTACTAGATGCATCTATTTCCTTATCTGCACTCCCCTTTAGTTCTTTAGTACTGCCAATTTCAACTATTTTTTCTCCCTCTATTAGTACTGCACCATTTTCTATTATGCCTAATTCATAATCTTCTTTTTTTATTCCTCCAGCAAGGGTTAAAAGCTGTGAGGCATTCTTTATGAGAAGCATATATGGTAAATATATCGGGAATATAAAAATTGAGCGGGAAAGTAAATTATTAAATTTTACATTCATGTCCACCTATGTATCGCTCTAGGTACCTAACTTCAGCTTTTGTATCTTTAATGGAAAAGAGGTATTTTAGATTCGAAAAACTCAGAAAAATTCAGGGGAAAGTTGCCATACTGGGTATTGATATGCAAGGTTATTTTTTAAATCCCCTAGGAAAAGCTTATCTTCCATCATCACCTGAGTTTTTGAATAGAATAAAAAGGCTTTATGAGTTTGCAAAAAATAAAGGTATTGAGATTATTCTAACAAAACATTGCCATGAAGGTAATATACTATCAAAATGGTGGAACGATGAAATGAAATGTGATGATACCTCCACTGCAATTTTAGAAGAAATAAGAAAATATGGTAATAAAATTATTGAGAAAAATACATATAATGCTTTTCTTAAAACTGAGCTTGAAGAGCATCTCAAGAATAAAGGTGTTGAAACTTTAATTATCACAGGAGTGATGACACATCTTTGCTGTGAAACCACTGCGCGAGATGCTTTTAATAGAGGGTTTAATGTAATTTTTCCGATTGATGGAACTATAACTCAAAATGAAGAATTGCATGAATGCACTTTGAGAAGCATATCCCATGGATTCGGTGTTGTTATATCAATAGAGAGGTTATTAGAATGGTTAGTTCAAAAGTAGCCATAGTAGGTGCAGGACCTGCAGGTATAAGTACAGCAGTGCAACTCAAAAGATACAAAATAAACTCACTAATATTTGAAAAGGACAAGATAGGTGGTTTAGTGGAGAATGCTCATAGAATCGAAAACACTATGCTGTTTCCAGAAGGAATATCAGGCAAGATGTTTGTTAAAATCTTGGAGGATTATGTGAAAAAGTATGATATAGATATCATTTATGAAGAGGTAAAAAAAGTGAAGATGACCAAAAATTTTGTAATTGTAACGGAAAAAGGAAGATATGAATTTGAATATTTGGTAATAGCTACAGGAACACGGCCTAAGAAATTACCATTTGAGGGTATAAAGTATCACATCACAGAAATAAATCCTTGTGATAAACTGTTAATCATAGGGGGAGGAGATATTGCGTTTGATTACGCTTTAAGTGCAAGAAAAATGTGCAAAGATATCACTATTCTATACAGGAGCACTATAAAAGCTTTGCCAATTTTGGTAGATGAGGTGATTGAGAGAGGAATAACTGTAGTGAAGGGAGAAATCAAGAGCATAAAAAACCACATAGCACATACTTCCATTGGAAAAATAGAGTTTGATGAGATTTTAGGAGCCATAGGCAGAATTCCAAATGTTGAAATAGTTGAAGATATTGCGAGCTCGAGGATGTTTATAATAGGTGATGCTAAGAATGGTGTATATCGTCAAACATCATTAGCTATAGCAGATGGCGTGAAGACAGGGATGAAGATATGGAGGATGATGCGATATGGAAATTTTGAGGGAAATTGGTGACGAGTCCATAGCCAAAGTATATATTGGAAAAACATACAAAGGGAATATAATTGAGTTTGTAGAATCAACACCTACAGGAGATATTGGAGAAAAATGGGTTTTAATAGTATCTTCGTTAAATGGATGTCCTGTAGGATGCAAGATGTGTGATGCAGGATTCTTTTACAAAGGTAAGTTAGATTTCAAAGAGATTATGGAACAAATAGAATACCCAATAAAGAAAAGATTTGAAGAGAAGCCCAAAACTAAAAAATTTAAAATTCAATTTGCTCGGATGGGTGAGCCAAGTTTCAATCCTGCTGTATTGGATGTAATAGAAAATTTGGGAGACAAGTATGATAATTTCTTTCCATCATTATCTACGATTGCACCAGTGGGTGTAGATTCTTTTTTTGAGAGGTTGCTTAAAATAAAGAAAGAGAAATATCCTGAAAAATTTCAGCTTCAATTTTCCATTCACACTACAAACACAAAGCAGAGGGATGAGATAATTCCCATAAGAAAATGGGATTTTAAGAGAATATCCGATTATGGTCGTAAATTTTACGATGAAGGGAGCCTAAAAATAACTCTAAACTTCGCACTTGCCAAGGAAAACGAAGCAGATCCCGAAATAATAATGAATTTCTTCTCTCCTGAATATTTCTTAATAAAGATTACACCTGGTAATCCCACAGTAAGTGCGAAGATTAATCATATTTCCAACGATATAGATCTGAGAAATGGCTTACCTGTTAAGCACAGAAAATTTGTAGATACACTTAAGAGAATGGGGTATGATGTGATCATATCAATAGGTGATACTAAGGAGAATCTAATAGGGTCTAATTGTGGAATGTTCATACTTAGATTTATAAAAGAGAGGGCAGAATTAAGGGATTCGTATACATTTGTAAAAGATATAAGCCAATTCCCAGAAATTATAGAATAAAAATAAGGGAAAAGAATTTACATCATGCCAGGCATTCCGCCCATGCCGCCCATTCCACCGGGCATTCCGCCAGGTCCACCCTGGCCACCCTTAGGTCCCTCGCTTTTCTTGGCAGCGATTACATCATCAATGCGCAGTATCATTGTTGCAACTTCGGTAGCACTTTCAATTGCCTGCTTTTTGACGCGCATGGGTTCTATCACTTTCTTCTCAACCATATCCACGATTCTGCCATCAAAGACATCTATGCCTGCATGCTTCTTTCCTGCCTGATGCTCTGCTTTGAGTTTCATTATTATGTCTATTGCATCAAGACCAGCATTCTCTGCTAGGGTGCGAGGTATGATCTCCAGAGCGTCTGCAAATGCTTCGATTGCAAGCTGCTCTCTGCCCCCAACGCTTGGCGCATATTCTCTAAGTTTCAACGCAAGTTCTATATCCGTTGCACCGCCACCAGCAACAGCATACCCATCCTCTAAAGCAACACCTACTACCTTTAGAGCATCGTGTAAGGCACGCTCTGCCTCATCTACAACATGCTCTGTACCGCCACGTATCAGTATGCTCACTGCCTTTGGATTCTTGCAGCCGCGCACAAAGGTCATATTGTCATCTCCAATTTTTCTCTCTTCAACTACTTCTGCATAACCAAGGTCCTCAGGGGTCAAATCATCCAGGTTGGTTATTATCTTTGCACCAGTTGCCTTTGCAAGCTTGCTCATATCGCTCTTCTTCACACGGCGAACTGCGTATATTCCATATTTAGCCATATAGTGCTGAGCAATATCATCAATTGCCTTCTGGCAGAATACTACATTAGCACCAACTTCTTTGATTTTGTCTACCATCTTCTTTATTTCCTTCTGTTCCTCGTCTAAAAATGCCTGAATCTGTGTTGGATCTGTAATCTCAATCTTTGCACTTATCTCAGTCTTCTTAACTTCAAATCCCGTGTTTATGAGGGCTATTTTTGCCTCTTTAACGAGTTTGGGCATACGGGGATGAACTTTTTCTTTATCAAGTATTATTCCATCAATTAGCTCTGTATCTTTTATTCCTCCTCCCTGCTTCTTTTCGACCTTTACATTATCCACATTAACCACTGTCTTGCCATCCTTCTCTTCTGCAATTGCCTTTATGGCCTTAACTGCTATATCTGCAAGATACTCCTTTGCTTCTGCCACATTCTTACCGGTCATCGCTGTCATTGCTATGTCTTTAAGAAGCTCATCGCTATCCACCTTTATTCCGAGTTCTGGAAGAAGCTCAAGGGCCTTCTCTGCTGCAAGCCTATAACCATTGGTTATTATGGTGGGATGCACATTCTGCTCTAAAAGCTCTTCTGCCTTATGGAGCAATTCACCAGCGAGAACTACAGCACTTGTTGTGCCATCACCTACTTCAGTATCTTGAACTTTTGCAACTTCAACCATCATCTTGCCCACTGGATGAGCAACATCAATCTCTTTTAGTATGGTGGCACCATCATTTGTAATAACTATGTCTCCCAAGCTGTCCACAAGCATCTTGTCCATTCCCTTTGGTCCTAGGGTTGTGCGCACTGCATCTGCTATTGCCTTTGCGACCTCAATATTCTTCCTTTGCGCATCTCTGCCTGTCTCTCTTTCAGTGCCCTCTTTGAGCACAAGTATAGGTACTTGACCTCCCATCATCTTTATCACCTCAAACTCGGTAAGATAGTTCTTCTATATAAAAGTAACGATTTCACAAGGTGAAATATTTTTCTGCATCTGGAAAGATTTCTTGCAGGGATTTCATATTTTTAAATGGCCTTTTTCTTATTATTTCGGCAGCTTTTTTCTCTCCCATGCCTGGTATGGATTTTAGAGTGGAGAATGATGCGGAATTAACATTGAGCGGGTACTCTAAAGCTGTCAAGCTTCTCTCTCCATAACCAACTACTTTAACATTCACATATTTTCCCACCTCTGAAAAATAAGGCAAAACTACGACAAGAGGATAAGACCCAGGTTGTCTTCCAAATGTGTAATTTCCTCTGTGAATTTCCAAATAAACATCTTTTAGAACCGTGCCCATTGGCACTATTCTTTTGAGCATAATCTTCTCTATTTTCTCCCTAACTTCTCTCCTGAACTTCCAACATTCATGCCTGTATTTCAATTTGAATTTATTGCGCACTGAGGCTACCTGCCTTATGTTTATCCTCCTCAAAAGATAACCCTTGGCGAGAACCTCTTTTAAGAATTTGAGATTCATAGCGTAGGTATCCTTGCTCTCACCCCATAAACCGCATATGAAATTTAGCCCTGGAAGAAGTTTTGGCATACCGTTCTCTCCTCGTACTGCTCCTATTTCATTAATGATCCTTATTGCATTCATCACCATTTCAGGAGTGGAGTTAAGATTATTGGCCTTTATTACCGCGGGATCTGCACTTTCCATACCAAAGGCAACAACATTTCCAGGTGTGGTGTATTTGACAAGAATCTCTGTTATCTTTCTTGCCTCCTCTGGATATGAGGCGAGCACGGCAGGGTTAGCATTGTCCACATGCAAAACTCTATGAGGAATCTTATTCAATTTTGAAAATAAATCTTCTAAAGCATGGATATTCGGCTGTGGGATCTCCTGCTTTCCAACGCCGTAGGCTTTGTAAGAATAAATACAAGTTTGCCCCCCAATTCTAAAATTTCTAACTCCAAGATTGCTCAAGATTCTTACCTCCTCCACAATATCGTCTATCTCTCTAAACATAGGCTTTCCATACAGGGGCTCCACGCAAAATGAGCATCCTCCGCTTAAGTACCTTGAACAGCCACGAAATGTCTCTATCTCCACTATCAATGGCTCAGGGTAATCTGGATGCTCTTTTACAATGTAAGTCCCAAGCTTTAACCAGCGGTTCCACTTATTCAAATTATGTAATCTGTGATGTGTGAAATTCTCGGTTAGAATATCATAGAGTAAAGCATCTACATCTCCCAATGCAAGATAATCTGCAGGCACATTGGGCTTTTCAAATTTTGCAATTGCGCCACCAAATATTTTTAATCCTTTAAAGGAAGATAGAATTTCACGAATCTCCCTCAATGATGCAGGGTATGTGCGAAGATACTTGCCTGGAACTATTGCTCCACCAAGAAGAACAAGAATATCTCCCTCTATTCTCTCCCCTTTTCTCCACATATCGATGCTCTTATATTCACATTCTACTTCCAACTCTTTGCAAACTCCTGCAAGCTCACGGATGTAGGGAGAAATATAGGGTGGCACTCCAAGCACTGAGGGCTCGTCAACATAGCCATCTAAAATCACAACTTTCACAATGCAATATTGGCACATCCTTTTAAAACTTTGTGAAATTTTAAATATTATCCCACAATTTTGGCTTGATGAATGTATTGCAAGTGATTGGTGCTGTACTCATGCTATTCTTTCTTCCAGGTTATACATTCATAAACATGCTTTTTCCAAAGAAAGGTGAGTTGGATTTGGAATATGACCAGTTGTATCGCATCGGTTTAGGTATGGGGATGAGCATAGTCATTGCAATTCTCACGGGCTACATTTTGGGCTATACTTCTCTTTTTTATGGGAAATATATATGGTTTGCATTGATAAATCTCACAGGTATATTCTTCATAGTTGGATTTTACAGAGGTGGCTATCCTACCCTCCGAAAATTGTTTGGATTAGAGGAAAATGATAAGTATGATAGGTTAATAATGCTTGACGAACTTTTAAAAGAGAGAAAGAGAAAGATAAAAGAATTAGAAGAAGTGGAGAGAATGATAAGGCTCAACCCAAGAAGAAGGGATTATTATGAAGAGAAGAGAAGGGAAATTCTTGAGGAGATAAGAGAAATGGATGATAGGATAGAGAGATTGAAAGGTGTTGTGAATGAGGTATAAGATGGTAATGGTTGTTAGGGATGATTTGCAACTCTCATGCGGAAAGCTTGCAGTTCAAGTGGCTCATGCGGCTGTTGAGTGCACTCTTAAAGCTAAAAGGCAGAAAAATCCGTGGCTTGATGGATGGCTCAAAGAGGGTCAGAAGAAGGTTGTAGTCAAGGTTAAAGATTTGAAAACTCTATATGAGCTCGAATTTAAAGCAAAGAATTTGGGCTTGCCAACGGCAATAATTAGAGATGCTGGACTTACTGAGGTACCTCCTGGCACGGTGACATGCTTGGGCATAGGACCCGGGCCTGAGGAAATAGTTAATAAGGTAACTGGTAATTTGCCATTGTTATGAAAAAATACATTCGTGCCTTGGGTATAGACGATTCTTATTTTGCGCCACATATCCCCGGTAGCTCTAATCTCGTTGGAATAGTTATGAGATATCCAAATTATATTGAAGGTATGCTTCTGCGAGAAATTGAAGTTGATGGGATGGATGTCACAGATGCACTTCTTGATATGCTCTCGTCTAAGTATGGAAGGCAGATAAAGGTTATATTCACTCAAGGTATAACATTTGGCGGTTTCAATGTTTTGGACCTAGAAAGAGTTTGGAAAGAGTATGGTATTCCAATAATAGTTGTTTCACGAAAAATGCCAGATTTGAAAACAATAGAAGATGCTTTAAAAAAGCATTTTGAAGATTGGGAAGTTAGGATGAAATTAATTAAAAAGTATAAGATTGAGAAAGTTCAAAATGGAAAATATGAGGTTTATGCACAAATTGTGGGTATTGAAAGGAGCGAGGCGGAGAGAGTGATAAATGCTTTCACGGTTAGAGGCGCAATTCCTGAGCCATTAAGGGTAGCGCATATCATTGCCTCTACCTTGTATTTTGGAGAGTCTAGGGGGAAGCCATGATTCTCTTTTCATACAACGAGAGAAGAATGGGAGTTATTATTACAGTTAGGAGAGTAACGAGAACAACCGAGGCAAATAATGGACCGTTTATGATACCTTTTTCATATCCAATCGAAAGAAGAACCAATTCTAAAGCACCTCTACCGCCCATAGCTATTCCAATAAATCCTGATTGTTTTTTGTCAAGGTGCGACAATCTAGCCCCTAAGCCGCACCCAATAAATTTTCCGGCAAGAGCTCCAAGAGTTAGGAGAAAAACGAGAATACCCATTTCAAAGGTCATACCAAATTTTGATAACACTTCTCCAAGTGTTAGACCGACATACCCGAAGAAAATGGGTGTGAAAAGAGCGTGAGAAAAGGGTTCTAAATCATCTACAAGATCTTCATAAGCCACCCTTCTTCTCAACATTGGACCTACTTTGGTCCCCCATTTTCCTATAATCAATCCTCCAATATAGGCTCCTATAACCGCTTGCAGGCCTACATATTGTGCTACAAGACCTAACAGTAAAGCAAAAAGAATGGTGAAAGTAAGCAGAACCTTCTCTCTTTTAGGGCCGCTTCCAATCAGTTTGTCTATGACAGAGTATTTTTCTAGGAAGTAAGGTACAATCCAGAGAAATATTAGGATAAATAGTGCAACACCTATGGATAGAATTAAGAGCGATAGAATAGTTATATTATTGCCTAGGGTTATAGAGCCAACAACGCCTATTAGAAAAACGGCAACTATATCATCCACAAAACTTGCGCCCATAATTATCGCTTGGATCTCCTTGGAAGATTTGCTCTTCATCAGTATATTTGCACATACTTCCACTGCCGTATTAGAGAGAATAACACCTATAAAAAGAGACGCTTCGAGGCTTATTCCAAGCATTAAGAGAATTGATGATATCAAAGTCATTGATACACTTACACCAAGCACTCCAATTAATGTACTTTTGTACTTATGCTCGCTGAATGCTTTGAAATCAGTTAGAAGGCCAGAGAGAAGCATAATCATTATTATTCCAAACTGGGCAAAGAGACGCAGGATATCACTTGGAACAATCAATCCCAATGCAAGGGGACTTAAAATTATACCCCCCATAACCTCTCCTATTAAACTCTGAAATTTGTATTTCACAAAGAGAAGACCCAGTGCACGACCCAGAAAAATCAGTAGAATAAGAGAGAAAAGGAATGTATTTATGTCCATAAAATCACTGGATGTAGTAATAATCCAGAGCCCTGTACTTGTTCTCCCTTCTCTTCTTCTCTAAGAAGTGATATATTGTTGCATGTTTACTTCCCCGGAGAAGCATCTCTACAGCTTTCTTAGCGATTTCCATTTGAGTGTAATCTCCAATTATTGCAACAGTGTAGCCATAGACGGATATGGAAGCGCCGCTCATCTCCTCTATTATCCTCCTAGTTTTTCCATTCTTTCCTATAATTCTTCCTCTCAATACCCTTATTCTATTTTCTCTCTTTCCTGTGAATTCTTTTATGTCTATAACTTCAAAGTAGACATCTTCATTGAATATCCTCCAAGCCCGCTCTGGGGAGAACCCACGACCTACTGCCATAACAAAATCTCTCACTTTTAAGGCCATCAAGGGATCCCCTGAGGATTCGTCAATAACAACATCTCCATCATTTGAGTTTATATCCATTTTCACTCCCGATATTTCTTCCACTTTCTTCTTGACTTCTCCATGCTTTCCTATGAGAGCACCAACCCTTGATTTTGGAATCTTAACATACATCATTCATATCACCCCAATCTCCTTGGCTAGATCCTTTGGACTGATATCCACCCCTAACTTCTTAAATACCCTAACCATATTCTTTAAATCTCTCAGCATAAGCTCATCTGCAAGGGGATGATCCAAAGGTACAGCTTGCGCCACATCTATTATGTATGGCTTGCCCTCCCATACAAGTATGTTGTACTCGCTTAAATCCCCATGTACCAACTTCGCCTTATGCATTTTTTTCATCTCTTCAATAATCTCGTATGCCATATCCTTCTTAAGGCTTTCCATAACATCCTTCATAAGAGGTGCGGCCATATTTTCATTGCCTATATAATTCATAACTATGATATTTTTCCACCTGTCTATAGGCTCTGGAACATTTACTCCATATTTTCTAAAATCTCTCAAATTTCTAAATTCTTTTTGAGCCCAAACAAATATAATGGTATCCTTGGTTTTGTGTATATGCGCAAATCTATCATCTCCATCTATGAATTTTGAAAGCCCTTTGTAATTGGCAGTTGTAATCCTATACACTTTAATTGCCACATATCCATTCTTTCCAATTCCACGAAAAACATCTCCCTCTTTCCCTGTGGATATGGGAAATTCAACCTCTTTTATGGTACCTCTTTTGAGAAGTTTGTAAAATGCTAGAAGTGTTCTATTATCAAACACACCAGCATAGGTCTTTCTATCCTCCATACCTTTCTTTCTCTTCTCCTCTCTATAAGGTACGATTTTTTCATAAAGGTATTCTTCCATATCTTTTTTCATTTCCCGAACACATCCAGAAGCTCAGGAAGCTTGTTACTCTTACTTAAATGGCTTGCCTGAGTTCTCGTGTAACGATAAATAACATCAGCTTTCTCATCCTGAAACTCCCAAGGCCTAATTATTACAAGATCCCCTTCCTTTATCCACATTCTTCTCTTTATCTTGCCAGGTATTCTCGCCATGCGAGATTTGCCATCTGCACACATTACAATCATTCTAGAACCGCCTAATATTTTATCAACTATTGCAAACATCTCGCCTTTGTTTCGATCTGGCAGAGGAACCCTGGTTACCTCTTCAGTCACAGAATATCACCAATCCAATATTATGCACCCTGTATATAAATTTATCGCAATTATTTTTTGTAAAAATAAAAATTAATGGAGCATTAAATCTTCATAAGCACTCAGGGCAGCCATTGCTCCCTGACCAGCGGCGATTATTATCTGCCCTGCATAGCCGGTCACATCCCCTGCGGCATATATCCTAGGAACATTCGTTCTCATCTTTAAATCAACATTTATATATCCCCTTTCATCCGTTTTTACTCCAAGTTTCTTGGCGAGATCACTTATTGGAATTAAACCTACATAGATAAAAACTCCATCAACTTGGATTTCATTTATCTCTCCTGTGGCTCTATCTTTGTATACTACCTTCTCAACCTTATCTTTTCCCTCGATGGATGTTACTTGCACATTGGTATAGTAGGGAATCTTTCTGTCCTTTATGATATTCTCGTAGGCCTTCTCACACATGAATTTTGGCATATATTCAAGTACTACAGGCTCAACACCTATGTCTTTTAGGTAAATTGCAGCGATGGCTCCGGAATTACCGCCGCCTATAACAGCTACTTTCTTTCCCCTATAGAAATAACCATCGCAGGTAACACAATAAGATACGCCCTTTCCAAATAACTCCTTCTCTCCTGGAACTCCAAGTGTCTTGTGGGTTGTGCCAGTGGCGAATATTATCGCTTTAGCTTTATACTCTCCCTTTTCAGCGTTGATTATGAAAATATCCCCCTCTTTTGTTATCTCCTTAACCTCATTCCTCTCAGATATCTCAACATAATCCATAGCATGCTCCTTAAACTCTTTAACTAGTTCCTCTCCTTTTATACCTTTATATCCAAGATAATTCTCTACATAGGGTGCTTCCTCTGCCAAACCTCCTGCGTTGCCCTTGTCTATGATTATTGCCTCCAATCCTGCTCTTTTTGCGTATATTCCTGCACTAAGACCTGCTGGGCCTCCCCCAATTATTGCAAGGTCCACATCTTTGCTTTCCCTAGAACCTGTGGGAAGCACGAACCCAAAATCCATGGTCCTCACCTCATCTTCTCATAGGCCTGGATAACATACTCTATATACTGCTCATCGGGATATGCGCCTATGAACTGCACATCTTCGTTAATAACTATGTGGGGTACGCTCATAACCTTCCACTTATCAGCCCATTCTGGAAATTCCATTGCTTCAACCATCTCTCCAGTTATATTCTCGTTGAGTATCGCAAACCTATGGGATGTTCTGACAGCTCTCGGACAATAAGGACAGGTTGGCGTGACGAATATCTGAATTATGATAGGCTTGTCTATCTTCATAAGTTTTTCAAGAACTTCTTGTGAAACCTCAGCAGTTCTTCTTGAGACATCAATTATATCCTCTATCATTGAGGAGAATTCATATCCTGAGGGTAAACCAACATATCTTATCCTACCCCCATACTTTTCTTTATCCGTTATGACCACTGTGGGGGCGTTCTTCAACCCGTACTCCTCTGAGAGATCATCTCCTATTCTATGCTCTTCAAAATGTATCTTTGGATGAAGCTCTGCTACTTCCTGTGCAATGGCAGACGCCACACCGCAGTACTGGCAGTTATCCCCCACAAACACGAGGATGTAAACATCTTCTTTCAAATTTTTATCGAACTCTCCCTTGAGATATTTTTTATCTTTATCCTGTATATATCCCATTTAAATCACCTTGTTTGGGTATACGGGTTTGTATAAAAATATTTGTGGTACAAAAGTGTATAATTAAGTTTTGAGAAAAATTTAAGAATCTCTTAATTAATTGAGGATGGGTGAGAGTATGGAAAGGGTTGCTTTGGTTACTGGAGGAGATAGAGGGATTGGCAGGGCTATAAGCTTGGCACTCGCAAAAAGAGGATATTCCGTTGCAATTAATTACAGAAAAAATGAAGATAAGGCAGAGGAAACAAAGAAAATGATCGATGAAATTGGAGGTAGAGCAATAACAATAAAATTTGATGTTTCAAAAAGAGATGAGGTGAGAGAAGGAGTTAAAAGAATAATGGATGAATTTGGGAGAATTGATGTGCTCATAAACAATGCAGGAATTCTAGGAAAGCATTCAAAATTTGATGAGATTGATGATAATGAGTGGGATGAGGTTCTTGATACAAATCTAAAAGGCGCATTCATTGTAACACAGGAAGTTACAAAGTATATGAAGAATGGAAAGATTGTGAATATAGCGTCCATAGCAGGAAGAAATGGTGGCACAGTTGGAGTGCATTATGCCGCATCTAAAGCAGGATTAATCGGGTTGACTTTTGCTCTGGCTTCTCAGCTTGCTCCTAATATATTGGTGAACGGTGTGGCTCCCGGGCCTGTTGATACTGGGCTTCTCAGTGAGGAGAAAAAGAAAGAGCTTTCAAAATTAACCCCCCTTGGAAGGGTAGCCAAGCCTGATGAAATCGCCCATGCAGTAATATTCTTGCTTGAAAATGATTATCTCAATGGTACAATAATAGATATCAATGGCGGGAGATATATGCATTAATAATGACTCAGATTCAACTATGCTGGGAAGTATAAAGCTTATAAAAGTAACCTTCCTTGCTTAAGAGCTCATCTAAAGAACCTTTTTCCACTATTTTTCCCTCATCAATAACTACAATATTATCCACATACTTCACTATAGAAAGGCGATGAGCTATTATTATGCTTGTTCTTCCATTCATCAATTTTAGCATGGCATCCTGTACTAATCTCTCAGTCTTTGGGTCTATACTTGAGAGAGCCTCGTCTAAGATTACTACATCTGGGTCTTTAAGCAATGCCCTTGCCAGTGAGATTAGCTGTTTCTCTCCAACCGAGAGCAACTTTCCAGCCTCCCCTGCAGTTGTTTTGTATCCCTTCGGAAGTTTCATTATAAAATCATGGACTCCCAGCTCTCTACATACTTTTATAATATCTTCCTTGCTAGCATCTGGATTTGCCATGCTTATATTCTCCATAATGGTTCCTGGAAACAGGTAAGTTTCTTGTGGTACATATCCTATTCTTTTTCTTAAGCTCCTTCTGCTTATCTCCCTTCCCTCAATTTCATCGTAAAATAAACTCCCACTGGTAGGATCGTAGAATCGCATGAGCAGGCTCGCAACTGTGGTCTTTCCAGCACCGGTCTTGCCAACCAAAGCTATTTTAGAACCAGCAGGTATTACTAGGTTAATGTCCTTGAGCACAGGCCTACCTTTTTCATATTCAAACCAAACATTACGAAACTCTATACGCTCTTTTATCTTTTCTATATGAATACCTTCATATTCCTCTACATTCTCATCATCCAGCACTTCATAGGTTCTTTCAAGAGCTGCTAGGGCAGATTGTAGACTATCGTACATGCTTACCACATTGTTTATAGGCCCACGAAATCTCTGCGCATACTGGATAAATGCCACAACCACACCTATGCTTACAGCTCCCAAGTATGCTTGATATCCACCATAGGCTATCACTACGATGACTGAAAGAAGACTTGCTATGTTCATTAAGGGCCAGAATATGCCCATATATACGGCTACACGCAGATATGCTTTTATTGTCTCCGTAGATGCCTTTGAAAATTCCTTTTCCGTATCTTCCTCTTTACCAAAGGATCTTATGGTTTCTATTCCTGCCACACTCTCTTCTACCACACTGGAAATTTTCGCTATCTTTTGCCTTGTATCCCTATACGCGCTCCTCATTCTTCCCCCAAAGTATAGGGCGATGAGCACCATTATGGGCACACTTGAAAGAGTCACTAATGTCAGTTTTACATCTAAAAATAGCATGGCTATTACTATACCGCTCAAGCTTAACAAGCTACTAAGTCCTCCTAATAATCCTGAAACCAGGACATCGTTAATAACATTTGTATCGTTGATAATCCTTGATACGAGATCTCCTGTGGACTTATCTTTAAAGAAATTTAAATTTGAAACAAGCATTTTATCATGTAACATTCTTCTTAAGTTCTTTAGAACTTTCTGACCAAAAACTTCTGTGTAAAAAGTTTGAAGCGTTGCAAAAAGCCACTGAGAAACTAGGGCTAAAAGGTATAGGACGGCTATGAGCCAAAACTGTGCATATCTTCCGGGAATTATGTAATTATCTATGGCAACACTAAGGATGTAAGGTGAGGCTATATTTGCTATGGCAGAACCTATTATAGTTATAGTTACTATTGCAAGAGTTCTCTTCTCATATATTGCCTCTTTAATGAATCTTTTTAGAAGGGAATAAGATGATTTATCCTTCACTTTCCCTCACCTGCCCAGAGCATATCTCTGTACATTTTTCCCTCTTTTATATTCTCATCTTCTATTATTCTCCCATCTTTGACTACCATGACTCTATCTACCAGTTTTGCGAGGGAAAGCCTCTGTGATACAATAACTGCTGTCTTACCCCTTAGAATATCTCTTAAATCTTCAACCAAACTGCTCTCTGTGTGAGCATCTAGATTAGAAACTGGATCGTCCAGTAATATTATCTTTGGCTCAGAAAGTAATGCCCTCGCAATGCCTATTCTCTGTCTTTCACCCCCTGAAAGAGTTACTCCCTTTTCACCCACAACCGTTTCGTAACCTTGTGGGAGGGATGAGATGAAATCGTGTATTTTTGCTGTCTTTGCAGCTTTGATTATCTCTTCTAAAGAGGCATCTGGTTTTGCCAGTGCTATGTTCTCCCTTATACTTCTGTTGAATATGAAAGGTTCTTGTGGTACATATGCAACAATTTTCCTAAAATTCTTGCTCTTTATCTTTCTTATATCTATACCGTCTATCAGCACTTTTCCTCTTTCTGGCTTATAAAATCTAGCGATAAGCTTTAAAATCGTGCTTTTCCCAGAGCCAGGGGGCCCTGTTATTAAGATTCTCTCTTCAGCGTTTATTTTAAAGTTCAAACCTCGAAGTGCCATTTTTCCAGTATGATACTTTAACCACACATTTTTGAATTCTATCTTTCCTTTCGGATTCATAAGTTCAATTGCATCAGGAGAATCTATACTCTCTGGAGCTGAATCTATAACCTCAAATAATCTAGAGGCCGCAGCGAGACTTCTCTGGATATCTCCTATTGTGAATCCCAGCGCCCTTAGGGGCCACATCAGGGTTAGCATGTATGTGAGAAAAGCAACAAGCTCTCCAACAGTTAGCGTGTTTCCCATAATTGCCATTCCTCCATAGTAAAACATTACACTCATTGCAATCCCGAGTACCAAGAATGGGGCGTTTCCATAGAGGGCTGTTATTTTTGTGGCATCAATATTGAGGGAATAGAGATAGTTATTTTCTTTGGAAAACTTATCTTTTATATTTTCTTCTACTGATAAAGATTTTATTGTCTTTACTCCAGCAATTGATTGGGTTGCTATCGATGCTATTGTGCCTGTTTGGTGCCTTATTCTATCGTAAATTGGCCTAACTTTTATTGCATAACTTGCGTTCAATGCAACTACAATTGCTATGGTACCCAATGCAATTCCAGTTAGCAAAATATTCATTCCAAACATATAGTATAGAGAAATTCCAATAAGGAAAATAGAATAAACAAACATTCTAATCCGAAAAGAAAGAAATCTGGTTATTCTCTCTGTGTCATTGGTTATTCTGCTTATTAACTGTCCAGAGAAAGTTTTGTCGAAAAACTCCATCTCCTGTCTCTGTATTGCCCTGAAAGTGTCCATTCTCAAATGGTATACTGCGTACTGGGCAGATTTAATAAGTAAATATCTTCCAGAAAAACTAAACATTCCGTTTAACACGCCAAAGAGAAGAATTAAGAGGGAATAGTATATGGCTATGCTATAATTCCCTGTGCTAATGCCCTTGTCAATTGCGTTTTTTATAAGTATTGGTATAATCCCGCTGGTATATGCCATAAGAACAACTATTAGCAATCCAAGTGAGAAATGAATTGCATGGGTACGCAAATAGGTTAAGAGCCTGCCTAGCTGCTTCATTGTTCTCATTTAAAAATTTCCTCCCAATTATTTAGGTAAAGGGAGTAAAAAATATAAAAGTATTCTCCTAAAAAGGGTTTATAAGCAAGCAAAACAATACCCGAATATGCCAATAAAAGTTCTTCTCACGGGATACGAGCCATTTGGAGGGCATAAGAAAAATCCCACTATGGATATTGTTGCCGCCCTTGAAGGAAAGAGAATAAAAAATGCAAAGGTGTATGGAAAAATTTTACCTGTATCCGTAAAGCGTGCAGGTCCCGAGATAGACAAAGTTCTATATGAATTGAAGCCCGATGTAGTTATAAGCTTGGGACTGGCACCAACATATACAAGTATAACGGTAGAGCGAGTGGGCTTGAATCTGGTGGATGCAAGGATACCTGATAATGATGGAGAGCAACCCATGGATATGCCAATCGTTGAGGATGCACCCTTAGCCTATCTTGCCACATTGCCAACAAGGGAAATAGTTGAAGAATTGAAGAAGAATGGCATTCCGGCAGTTCTATCGTACAGTGCAGGCACCTATCTATGTAATTACGCACTTTTCAAAGTATTGCACTATGCATCCGATCATGGTTATCCCAAGAGCGCAGGGTTTATACACATCCCATACACTCCGGACCAAGTGGTGAATAGATATTTCTTGCTTGGGAAGAGCACCCCAAGTATGTGTTTGGATATGGAAATAGAGGCTATAAAAATCGCCATAAATGTTGCAGTTGAAAAGTTCTCTTGAATTTTCAATAAAGAAACATTCCTCTTTTAATTTTTAATCTCTTTTATTTCATTTAAAAATCAAGGACTTAGATTTGAATGAAAAATTTTATAAGTATACCTAGAATTTTTCAAATGCTCACAACTCACGATGACACACCCTCCCCCTTCTTTTTATTTTAGAAAGTTTTTAATCTCTTAATGGAATGATGATTCAATGAACATATCTGAAAATGTAATCAAGATTATCCAAGAATTGCCTCCGGGGGTTCGGTTATTAGCGGCCACAAAATCAAGAACTGTGGAGGAGATTTTAGAGGCTATAAATGCTGGAGTTGATTTGATAGGAGAGAACTATGTTCAGGAAGCCCTGCAAAAATATGAAAAAATAGGAAATAAGGTGGAATGGCATTTTATTGGGCATTTGCAGAAGAACAAGGTGAAAAAAGCTTTGCAAATTTTTGATGTTATTGAGACAGTTGATAATGTTGAGCTTGCAAAGGAGATAGATAAAAGAGCGAAAAATATGGAGAAAATTGCCTTTGTTATGATTGAGATAAACTCTGCAAGGGAGCCTCAGAAGGCAGGAGTTATGCCTGAATATGCTCTTGATCTGGCAGATGAAATATACTCATTGGAGCATCTGCGACTTATGGGTGTGATGACAATGGGCCCTGTGGTGGATGAGCCAGAGGAGATAAGGCCGTATTTTCGCAATACTAAGGAAATATTTGATGAGTTGCGGTATATCTATGGAGACGAACAAATAAAGTATTTATCAATGGGTATGACCAATACCTGGAGAGTTGCGGTAGAAGAGGGAACAAATATTGTGCGTATAGGCACGGGCATATTTGGTCCGAGGAAGTACTAAATTTCTTCCACAAATGCTAACAAACTCTCATCGTTCACCTTTACTCTCAAAGCCCTTATTTTCCCCTCCAAATACCTTTTTATATTTTGTAAAGTATTGCAGGTTCTCTTCCATATCATTTGAGCCTTTTCCACGCTAACTTCTTGGAATCTAATTTTCCCCCCAATTGGAGTTTGAGCTACCTTTGAGATGTCGGCAGATATTACAACTCCTATTTTTGCATAACCTCCTGTAGTTTGATGATCTGCAAGCATAATTATCGGCTTGCCACTTTCCGGCACTTGAATTGAGCCCAGTGGAATCGCATCACTAATTATATCCGCCCCCATTTCTGAATGCTCTATTCTTGGTCCATCTAATCTATAACCCATCCTGCTGGATTCCTCCGTGACAATGTACTCATTGCTTAGAAAAGTTCTTATTCCCTCTTTGCTGAAATGCTCTAGTTGGGGCCCTAAAATCAACCTTATTTTTGGATTTCTATCATATTTTGGAATCAATTCTTCAGGCAACTCTCTTCTCTTAGGAAATCTGTTTGTTAGATATTTGAGTTCTATAACCTCTCCCTTTTTTAGATACCTGCCCCAACCTGCCTGCGGATATGTGGAGCAACTTCCAAACACTTTCTGACACTTCAAACCGCCTTGAAAAGAAAGATATCCGTATACTCCACTTTTCGGTTGTGATATTTCTAGCACATCTCCCTTTTTTCCCATATGTGCTTCCCATGCCTCTATTTTCTCCCCATTTAATTTAACCTCTGAATTAGCACCCACAGCAAAAATTGAATCTCGAAGGAATTTTATTTTTAGGCTACCCATGAAGAATTCCAAGAGTGGTGCATTTTTCTCATTTCCAACAAGGTAGTTGGTTATAACTGCAGAGTATCTATCCATAACCCCCCCCACAGGCACTCCATATTTTTGGTATCCCTCCCTTCCCAAATCTTGTATGGATAGGCCTGCAGCTTCAATTATTTTAATCATTTTCCATCGTACTCCTCGGCATTATCCTCATCAATTGCCTTAAATTTTACATAATCCCCAGGCAAAACTATACTGGGAGGTTCTTTTGAAGGGTTGAATGTTCTTAGAGGAGTTCTTCCAATTATTCTCCATCCACCGGGGCTCTCAATAGCGTACCATCCAGTTTGCTTTCCTGCAATACCCACACTTCCAGCAGGCACTCTTTTCCTCGGATTTTCTAAGCGAGGTGTTGCGATTCTCTCATCCATTCCACCAAGGTATGCAAATCCAGGAAGGAAGCCAAGCATATATACTCTGTAAAGCGGCTTGGTGTGGAGCTCTATAACATCATCCACACTCAATCCATTATAACTTGCCACAAATTCAATATCTGGTCCATATTTTCCTCCATATATTACAGGGATCTCTACAATTTTTCCATTCATCGTCCTTGGTTCTTCTATAAGATAATTTTTTAGAAGGAATTTCAATTTATCGTAGCTAACAATTAGAGGATCATAATAAACATAGATAGATGTGTAAGTGGGCACAACCTCTTTTATTCCTACTATTCTTTCCTCTTCTATTCTTCTGGCGATAGCGTGCACTCTTTTATTTATCTCCTCATCTATCTCATTTCCAAGATTTATGATCAGGGCAGAATCTCCTGCTGCTCTTATCATTTTATAAACTCTCCCATAGAGACCACATCTATGCACTCTTTATCCAATACCCTTCTTAAATACTTGACTATTTCAACCGCATTTGGATTATCACCGTGGATGCAAATTGTATCTGCCCTTAACTCAACCCATTTCCCATCAATTGCTTTTACTCCCCCATCCTTGACGATTGAGATGACTCTTCTTGCAATTTCCTCTTTATCCTCTATGACAGCCCTAGGCCTGCCTCGCGGCACTAAGGTTCCATCTGAATTGTAAGCTCTGTCAGCAAATACTTCATGTGCAACTCTTAAGCCCATATCCTCTGCTATATCCATAATTTTCGAGTTAGAAGGGCCTACAAATATTAGTTCTTTATCAAATTCTAAAATTCCCTCAATAATTCCCCTTGCAAGATCTTCATCTCTAACCATCGCGTTGTACAAAGCTCCATGTGGTTTGACATGCTGTATTTTCAGTGATTCTGCTTTAACAAATCCATACAATGCACCTATTTGATATATAACATAGTTTTTAGCCTCATCAGAACTTATTTTCATGTACCTTCTTCCAAACCCCAATCTATCAGGGTAGCTTGGATGAGCACCAATTGCCACATTCTTCTCCTTTGCCCACTTAACTGTCTCTCTCATAACAATGGGGTCTCCACCATGCCATCCACAGGCAATATTTGCAGAGGTGATATAATTCATAATCTCCGTATCATTTCCAATTTTGTAGATGCTGAAACTCTCTCCAAGGTCCGCATTCAAATCAACTTTCATCGAATCTTAATACTCTACTTTGAACTTAAATTTTTGGCCATCCAAAATTATTATAAATGTAAATGTCATCTCCCGATGAGTTTTATGATCGAGAGGGACCTTAAACGGATTCGTGAGACTGAAAACAGTGCACTATCACGCATAGAGAAAGCAGAGAAGGAAAGTAAGGAGAAGATTGAAAATGCAAAAAAAGAAATTAGAGCCACTATTGAAAAAGAGAGAGAAGAAGTGTTGGAAACCATAGAAAGATGGAAGGAAGAAGCTGATGAAGAGGGAAAAAGAGAGGCAGAGAAAATATTAGAGGAATACAGGGAAAGAGTGAAAGAAATTGAGAGCATCGATGAAAATAGGATTAACGAAGTAGCTGTAGAGGTACTTAAAGAGATATTTGGGTGAAAACCATGCTTTTTCCATCCAAGATGGTGGAAGTAGAAGTGCTTCTTCATGATTCTGTTAAATACGATGTTTTAGATGCGATGCAAAGAAGGGGCTTTATGCATATAAGCACCCATAACATTGAAAATTTAGAAAATGCAAATCCATCTGATATAGCTACCACAATAGTGGATTATGAATTTAGAATTGGTAAACTAATGGAGATTCTCAATATCTCTAAGATAAAGAAAAATGGAATGCTTGCATCAATCAAAACTGAGCCTCCAGAGAAGTATCCTGCAAAGCATAGAGAAAGAGAGGAGATAATGAAAGATGCAGAGAGAACCTTGGAGAGTTTAGAACCAAGAATTTTAGATTTATACTCAAAATGGGAAGAAATAAATACTGAGATTGAGAGAATAAAAATTCAAAGGAGGCAGGTGGAGAAGTTAAAGGCATTACCTTTTGATGTTTCGTACTTGGGAGAAGGACCTTATGCGTATATCGCTGCGGGAACTGCAAAAAATTTAGACCATCTGAAAAAATTAGAATCCGAAGGTAAAATAGCTTTGTGGAGTGTAACTGAGGGAAAGAAAAAGGAAGTCAATTACATTATTGTAGTGGCTTCGCATATGAAGGATAAGAAGGAACTCGAATCTGCTTTGAGATTTGCAGGATTTTCAGAATTTGAGTTAAAAGAGTGGAAGGGTAAACCCGATAAGGTATTGAAAGATATGGAATTAAAATCTAAAAAGCTGTCCAAAGAGAAGGAAAAAATTCTGACAGAATTGAGGATTTTGAGAAAGGAAGTTTATCCTCATCTTTCCGTTTTAAAGGATGATCTTTATAATGAGAAAATAAAGGAGGAAATTCATTCAAAATTTGGCAAGACATTTTATACTACAGTAATCAGGGGCTACATACCAAAGGTGGATTTTGAAAGTGCAAGGAAAGTTATCGAAAAAGCAGCGCGAGGCCTTGCATTGATAAGATGGAAAGAGGCGAAGGGAGGAGATGTCCCCGTAAAATATAACAATCCAAGGATGTTTAGGCCTTTTCAGGCATTTGTGGATATGTACTCCACGCCAAAGTACGGGCATATAGATCCGACTGTGATAATAGCGCCTTTGTTCATCATCTACTTTGGCCTTACTCTGGGAGATGCTGGTTATGGTATGATAATGGCTGTACTGGGATATATCCTATGGAAGCCACTGGGCAAATACAACTGGACAAATAGAACACTAGGATCTATATTATTTGTCTCCGGGTTATCGGCTGTAGTTTTTGGTTTAATTCAAGGAGGTATATTTGGACCTTTAAATGAATCGAATCCACTTACACCTTTAATTCACTACACTCCTATCTTGGATCCAATGCAGGACCCTATAACTCTGCTAAAGATCTCTCTTATGATCGGTGTATTTCAGCTGAGCTTGGGTATGGCTCTTGGCGCGTTCCATCACCTTAGAGATAAAAATTACTCTGAATTTTTGCAGGGCGAAGTGTCTTGGCTCATACTATACCCTGCAGGCGGTGCGCTCATAGGCTATTATTTCGGATGGTGGCAGATGTCTGGAACGGCAGTTACAATAGCATGGATATTCACAGTAATTGGATTATTCTTATTCCTCCCAGGAGTAATGGGTAAACTTGTGGATAAAAAAGCCTCTATAAACGGACTATTTTTCTTTGATATAACAGGTATGATTGGGGATTGGCTCTCTTATTCCCGTTTACTTGCGCTAGATTTAGCTACATCCGGTTTGGCTCTTACGATAAACATCCTTGCCGGGATAATAAGGACTATGACTGCAGGAGCCACAGGCATGGTTTGCTGTCTTCCAGTGCTCCTTGCAGGTGTTGCTCTTGCTCTTCTTTGGATGAGAAAGAAGGATCCCATAAAGAAGGGCATAATACTGCTCCTCCTCGTATTTGGTATAGTGGGAGTGGTAAGCATAACAGCAGCCATATGGTTATTCATACTTCTCTTCTTGATTATAGGGCATATAGGGAACTCAATGCTTCAAGCATTGGGCTCATTTGTGCACTCTCTGCGTTTGCAGTATGTAGAGTTCTTCTCAAAGTTCTATGAGGGAGATGGTGTAAAGTTTGTGCCGTTTAGAGAAGTTAGGAAACATAGCAGGTTGGAGGTGAATGAATAATGAAAAAATTAGTGCCGCTAATGGTGCTCTTAAGTGCGCTCTTGCTGCTATTTGTGGTTTCTATGCCACATGCGGCAGCTCAAGGTGTTGAGCCAACTGTAATTTATGAGGTTAATGGAAAGACTGTTGAGAAACCGCTTAGTGAGGTAAATTCATCTGGAGCATTTGAAATAGGGAAGAATTATACATTCAAATGGAGTTCAAGTGTAACATGGATCTTGAGTTTTGGAGGTAAGAATTTAACAGGTACAGGTTCAAGATTCACGGTCACACTCGAGCAAAGTGGAACTTATCAGTTAAAAGTCATAGAAAATGCCAATACAACTTATGTTTACAAATTCGTTGTGGGAGAAGGCCCAATGGGTGGTTATCTTGCCCTCATAGGTGCAGGCCTTGCTGTTGGTCTATCGGCCATAGGTTCTGGTGTTGGTGTGGGTATCACCGGAGCAAGCGGTGCTGCTGCCATTGGAAGCGATCCTAAGAGCAAGTTTGGAAGGATACTTATATTCCAGGCATTTCCTCAGACCCAGGCAATTTATGGATTTTTGATAGCAATTATAATTATGATGGGCATAGGTGCTTTCTCTGGGCACATTGAGAATGTGCCAATATCCATAGGCCTGGCTGCAATAGGTGCTGGCATCTCCGTGGGTCTTGCAGGTTTGAGTGCTATAGGACAGGGAATCGTTGCTGGCACTGGCATTGGCACTACACAGCATGATAGAATTTCTTACGGAAAAGCTGTTGTGTTCTCCATTCTTCCTGAAACTCAGGCAATCTATGGCTTGCTTATCGCCATTTTAATTCTATATGGCTCTGGAATGTTCGGGGGTGGGGTAAAACACTATTCTCTCGGTGTGGGCTTGGCTGCAATAGGTGCTGGCTTGGCCATGGGTGTGAGCGGCTTGACAGCCATAGGCCAAGGTATTGCTGCATCTAGCTCCTGTGCGGCAACAGCTGAGAATCCAAAGGCATTCACCAAGGGCATGATATTTTCCGTTATAGCTGAAACTCCAAGTATAACTGCTTTGATTATAGCCATAGTGGTCCTAAGCGCCACAGGTTTGCTAAGCGGCTCTGGATTTATGAGTGGAAATGCAGCCCTATTTGTTGGCTTGGCTGCAATAGGTGCAGGCCTAGCTGTTGGATTTGCTGGTTTGAGTGGTATAGGACTCGGCATAGCTGCGGGAAGTAGCGTCTATGCAAGTATGCGTGAGAAAGCTTCCTTTGGTAAAATAATGGTATTTGCAATAATGCCAGAAACTCAAGTTATTTACGGATTGCTTGTAGCTATATTCATCGTTAATGGTGCAGGTTTATTTGGTTCAAAACCACTTGCTTTTCCTATAGGTGTAGGCTTGGCTGCAATAGGCGCTGGCTTGGCCATAGGTGTTAGTGGTATGACTGCCATAGGGCAGGGTATTGCAGCGGGAAGTGGTGCTGCTGCTTCCGTGGAAAAGCCATCAGCGTTCTCAAAGTCCATCATATTCTCAGTGCTTCCAGAGACACAGAGTATCTATGCTTTGATTGTATCCATAATAATTCTCTATGCAGTTGGCCTTCTTGGTGGTGGATTGCAGATTCCAAAATCAATGGCCTTATTCGTTGGAATCGGCGCAATAGGTGCTGGTTTGGCAATTGGATTTGCGGGATTGAGCGGTATTGGCCAAGGTATAACGGCAGCGATGGGTATAGGCGCCTTCACTAGACGCTCTGAGAGCTTTGGAAAGAGTATGATGTTATCCGTGATGAGTGAGACCTTTGCTATCTTTGGCTTGCTCGTAGCAATCCTTCTACTTATGGCTATAGGGGTGTTCTAAATGGATGCCATAGACAGAATAATAAAGAGAATCGAAGAGGATGTGCAGTGGAAGATTAAGGAGTACTGGGATAAAGCAGATAGAGAAATAGAGAGAATCAGGAATATTGAAGAGAGCAAGTGGGATAAAGAAAGAGAAAAAATGGAAAGTTCTGGTAAGAGAGAGGCAGAGACCATAAAACAGATGCATATTTCCAAGGCCCATTTAGATGGAAAGAAGATGTTGATGAATGCAAGGGAAAAAGTAATAGAGAGAATCATAAACCAAGTTCAGATTAGCTTTAAAGATTATGTGAATTATGAGAAATATATTAGGGAATCTCTCGAAGATGCTAAGAATGTTCTTGGTAATAACTTTGAAGTCATCGCCATGCAAGAGGATGTAGAGATGGTAAAGAGAATTGCGGATGATATGGAATTAAATTTGAAGGTCATGGCAGGTGAACTAGAATATGGGGGAATTCTTGCAATAAGCAGCGACTCTCTAAAGAAGGTCGATTACACCGTGAAGGCCTTTGTAGAGAGGAATATGGGTGATATGAGAAAAAGGATTTATGTGAAGTTATTTGGTGAAGAGTATGCTTGAAAGCACCGCTATAATCTTGGCAATTACGATATCATTCCTCGCAATCTTCGTGGTTATAGCTTTTCTTATGGGATTCTTTAGAAAGATGCTCAATATTGGAGCCTATATGGGTCCCAACGCCACCATATTTGCCATAGGTGCCAAATACACTGAAAAAGATAATATCGAGAGATTATTAAATTACACAAACTTGACTGAAGTTGTATCTGACATTGAAAAAGAAGGATATAGCGTAGAAGATCTGAAAAAATATGATATAGAGTTAGAAAGAAGTATGCTTGCAATGATGCAAAGAGTAATGGAAATGCTTCCTGATGATGGTAAGAGCTTCGCAGAGGCGTATATGCTCAAGTATGATGCAAATATGGTCAAGAGGATTTTAAGAGCAAAATATGCCAAGGTGCCAAAGGCTCGGATATATGAGGAGGTATATCCAGGTAGATTCTTAACAAAACTCATAATTCAACATATGGTAGAAGCCACAAGTATGGAAGATGCTGTCAGTGCCTTGGATGCAACACCCTTTGCCGAGGTAATAAAGATATGGAACGAATCCTCTGACTTATATAAAGTGGATATCGCTCTTGATAGATTGGTTTTAAAGAATTTGATAGATTCTAAGAGAATGCTTGAAGAGAACTCCGCAGAGCCTGTTAATATTGTGCTCTCTATGTTTGTTGATATATTCAATATAAAAACCATTGTTAGAGCGAAGAAAGCTGAAATTGAAGATATAAGTAATCTGCTTTTGGAAGGCGGATACGAGTTAAGTGATTGGAAAGTAAAGAGCATGGCAAATGCTAGGACTTTGGATGAGGCATTATCTCATCTGGAAGGAACCAGCTACGCATTTCTTAGGGATGTGGAAGATCCATTCGTAATCGAGTTAGAGCTAGATCGGATGCTTCTGAGGAAGGTAAACGAGCTTTCGTTGACATTTGCGACAACGGCTGGGCCATTGCTCATGTTCCTTGTGGCTAAAGATTTTGAATTAAGGAACCTAAAGAGCATAGTTAAGGGCTATATGGAAGGAATATCTAAGGATAGGATTCGTGGACTCTTGGTTGGTGATGTGGCATGAAAATCGTAGTTGTGGGAGACAGGGACATGATTAACGGTTTCCAGCTTGCAGGTATTAAGGATTCTTATGAGGCTGAGGATCCTTGGAAAATGAAGGAGATTCTAAATGAGATTAAGTATATGAAAGATGTAGCCATAGTAATAATATCCAGAAGGATGGCTCGGGAGATAAGGGATTATATTAATGAGTGGAAAAAGGAGAAAGGCATATATCCAATAATTTTGGAGATACCTGATAAGAAGGAAGTTGAGGTTGAAGATCCTATGAGGAGTTTGGTTAAAAGAGCTATAGGTATAGACATACTAAAGAGGTGAAAAATATGGGAAGAATAATTAGGGTAGCAGGACCAGTGGTCGTTGCTGATGGAATGAAAGGAAGCGAGATGTACGAAGTGGTTAAGGTTGGTGAAGAAGGTTTGATTGGTGAAATTATAGGTCTGTATGGGGATACTGCAACCATACAGGTCTACGAGGAAACTTCGGGTATAAAGCCAGGAGAACCTGTTGAAAGAACTGGAGCACCTTTATCTGTGATGCTTGGTCCAGGTATAATTTCTCAGATTTACGATGGTATTCAAAGACCTTTACCGGAGATTAAAGAATTGACAGGAGATTTCATAAAAAGGGGTGCAACTGCTCCCCCATTGAATCCAAATAAAAAATGGCATTTCGTACCAAGGGCAAAAGTGGGAGATTATGTGAGAGGAGGAGATATTTTAGGAACCGTTCAAGAGACACTTATTGTGGAACATAGGATAATGGTCCCTCCTGAAAAAGAGGGAAAGATAGAATGGATTGCGGAGGAGGGAGATTACACAATAGAGGAGCCTATAGCCAAGATAGATAGTGCAGAAATAAAAATGTACCAGCGCTGGCCTGTGAGGAGACAGAGGCCATTTAAATCTAAATTAGACCCAGTGGAATTGCTTGTTACTGGGCAGAGAGTGCTTGACACATTCTTTCCTATAGCCAAGGGTGGTACAGCCGCCATACCTGGAGGATTCGGCACAGGCAAAACGGTTACGCAGCATCAGCTTGCAAAATGGAGTGATGCAGACATCGTGGTTTATGTTGGATGTGGGGAGAGGGGAAACGAGATGACAGAGGTTCTCGAAGATTTCCCTAAACTTAAAGATCCTCGCACTGGGGAGCCTCTTATGAATAGGACGGTGCTCATAGCAAACACTTCAAATATGCCCGTGGCTGCGAGAGAAGCTTCTATTTACACAGGTATCACAATAGCTGAGTACTTCAGAGATATGGGCTACCATGTTGCTTTAATGGCAGATTCAACCTCCCGCTGGGCTGAGGCTCTTAGAGAAATATCGGGAAGATTGGAGGAAATGCCTGGTGAGGAAGGTTATCCTGCATATCTTGCATCTCGTCTTGCCGAATTCTATGAGCGTGCAGGTTATGTTGAAGTTGCTGGTTCTGAAAAGAAATATGGCTCTGTGACTGTTGTTGGGGCAGTTTCTCCTCCCGGCGGTGATTTCAGTGAGCCAGTTACACAGAATACCCTGCGTATCGTCAAGGTCTTCTGGGCTCTTGATGCAGAGCTGGCGCATAAGAGACACTTCCCATCAATAAACTGGCTTCGCTCATATTCCCTCTATCTGAATTCCGTCAGCTCTTGGTGGTCTAAAAATGTTGCTAAGGATTGGTACGAGCTAAGAAGGGAGGCAATGGGTATATTGCAGAGAGAAGCAGAATTGCAAGAAATTGTGCAGTTGGTTGGTCCAGATGCATTACCTGCCAAAGAGCAGGCATTACTGGAAACAGCGCGCTCTCTCCGTGAGGATTTCTTGCAGCAGAATGCTTTTCATGATGTAGATACCTACTGCCCAGCTGATAAGCAGTATCTGATGTTAAAACTCATTCTTAAGTTCCACTCTTTGATTACTAGGGCTGTAGAAAGCGGTGTGCCAATGGATAAAATAAGAAAATTGAGTGTAAAAGAGGATCTTGCGTACATGGGAAGAATACCCAATGAAACTTACAAGGAAGAGTTTGCAAAGATTGAGGAGAAAATTGAAAGCGAGATAGATAGGCTTATCAGAGAGGTGAAGTAAATGGAGGTTGAGTATAAGACTATTAGGGAAATAAAAGGTCCTTTGCTCATAGTGGAAAACACTAAAGATGTGGCTTATGGCGAGGTAGTTAAGATTCGTGGTCCAGATGGTAAAGAGCGCCTTGGTCAAGTGCTTGAAGCAAGGGAGAATATGGCCATTGTTCAAGTTTTTGAGGGTACTAGGGGATTGGATGTGAAATCCACTACTGTTAAATTTTTAGGAGAGACCCTTAAAATAGGTGTATCTTTAGAAATGCTCGGTCGTGTATTTGATGGTACTGGCAGGCCAATTGATGGAGGGCCTGATATAATACCTGAGGAAATGAGAGATATAAATGGTTATCCAATCAATCCATCGGCTAGAGAATATCCAAGGGAATTCATACAAACAGGTATATCCACTATAGATGGTATGAACACCCTTGTTCGTGGCCAAAAATTACCTATATTCAGTGGCTCTGGTATGCCTCATAATGAAATTGCAGCACAGATTGCAAGGCAGGCAAAGCTCAGAGGTAAGGGAGAGAAATTTGCTGTGGTATTTGTTGCCATGGGTATAACTGCAGAAGAAGCAAATTTCTTCCGTAAAGAGTTTGAAAGAACAGGTGCTCTCGAGAGAACGGTATTGTTTTTGAATCTTGCAAATGATCCTGCTATAGAGCGTATAGTCATTCCCAGAATGGGTTTGACGGTGGCAGAATATCTTGCCTATGCAAAAGACATGCATGTCTTGGTTATTTTGACCGATATGACCAACTACTGCGAAGCTCTGAGAGAAATTAGTGCAGCTAGAGAGGAGGTTCCCGGTAGAAGAGGCTATCCAGGTTATATGTACACAGACCTTGCAACTATCTACGAAAGAGCAGGAAGAATAATCGGAAAGAAAGGAAGCATTACCCAAATTCCAATTTTAACAATGCCCGATGATGATATGACTCATCCTATTCCAGATTTGACAGGATATATCACAGAGGGACAGATTGTGTTGAGTCGCCCATTGCATCGCCGTGGTATTTATCCTCCTATCAATCCTCTTCTTTCCTTGTCCAGATTGATGAAAGAGGGAATAGGTAAAGGCAGGACCAGAGAAGACCATGCCGGTGTTGCCAATCAGCTCTATGCGGCTTATGCAGAGGGTCTGAGATTGAGAGACCTCGTTGCCGTTGTGGGAGAAGAAGCTCTAAGTGAGGAGGACAGAATACTGCTAAATTTTGCAGATGCCTTTGAGGAGAGATTCATAACCCAAGGCAGGGATGAAGATAGAAGCATAGAAGATACTTTGAGCATAGCTTGGAATCTCCTTGCATTACTCCCAAGGAGCTATTTAAAGAAGATAGATAGAGAATACATAGAAAAATACCTGCCTAAATCTGCTGAATGAGTTCCATTCGAGATGGATAGCGTATAATGGAATCGGCCACTATCGTGGCTATATTTCTACAATTTTTCTCCATTTTCTTTGCTTGATAAAAATTTGCTCCGGCTGTGAATCCCCCTAATATGCCGTAAGACATAAGCATTTTTGTGCCTTTAATAGCCTCTTCTGCGCTTACTACTCTAATTTCATCAATTATATTTTCATCTATCGCTTTCTTGAGTAGTTTGCTGTAGGAATGATAAGAGAAACCCTCGAGCAGTTCCATATCCTTTTCCCTCTTTTCAAAGAACTCCTCTTGAAGCTGAGAGCCCTTTGGAACCAAGAGTACAACCTTTATTTTTTCGTTTCTCGCTTTTAAATATTTTCCAATGCCGTATATGGTGCCACCAGTACCTGCGCCCATCACAAAACAATCAATATTTTTTACCTGAGAAAATAATTCTGGTGCTGTAGTTTCGTAATGGGCTCTGAAATTCGCCAAGTTTTCTGTTTGATGCAGATATACACCTTTTAACTCTTCTGCAAGTTTCTCGGCTAGAAGATGACCATCTTCGCCCTCTTTTACAATTCTTATCTCCCCACCCAAGGCCTTGATAAGAGCCCTCTTCTCTTCAACAATGTTTTCAGGAAGTAATATTAGGGGTTTATAGCCCATTAATTTTGAGAGCCAAGTTACAGATATACCCGTATTTCCGGAGGTGTATTCAATAACATATCTTCCTTTTTTCAAACCTTTGTTTTTTGCCTCCTCTATCATATAATAAGCGATTCTATCCTTATGGCTCCCTGTTGGGTTCATAAATTCAAGTTTTAGCCATATATTTTCAACTCTCAAAGTAGGAGTGTTGCCTATAAGCTCAAAAACTTGCATTTCAATCACCAAATATTCTATGCAAAAACCAGTTCACATCAAATATCATAAGATCATCGTATTTTTGTCCATTTCCAAGGAATATAATGGGCTTGTTTAATTCATATGCGATGCTTAACGCTGCACCTCCTTTAGCATCTGCATCAACTTTATTTAAAATGACAGCATCTATACCCACCGCTTCTTCAAATTTTTTTGCCTGCTCAATGGCATCGTTGCCTGCAAGGGCATCCCCAACGAAAATAGTCAAATGCGGTTTGGCAACCCTCTTTATTTTCTTCATCTCTTCCATAAGATTGCGGTTGGTTTGCATTCTTCCTGCCGTGTCAATAAGCACAAAATCCCTGTGCTTTGCCTTTGCATGTTCAATAGCATCATAACATACCGCTGCAGGATCTCCCCCTGCCTGGTGTTTTATCACCTTAATTCCTAAATTATCTCCATGGATAGAAATTTGTTCAATAGCCCCTGCTCTGAAAGTGTCTCCGGCAGCCATAACTACCGAATAACCCTTATCCTTTAGGTATTTGGCTAGTTTTGCAATAACCGTGGTTTTTCCGGTACCGTTTACTCCAAGAAACATTATAACGGTGGGTCTTGGAGCATTCCTGATAAATTCATCAAAATCAAAATCTTTGGTCAAAATCTCCTTTATTGATTTTTTCAGGGTGTCTTCTACAATTTTGCCCACATCTGCTCTGAGCTTTACCTTCTTCCCAACCAAAGCTTTTTTCAAGTCATTCTTTATTTTTTCAATGACATCTACGGCCACATCTGCCTCCATCAATGCCACTTCTATATCCCATAGAAAATCTTCCAGCTTATCCTCAGTTATTTTCTTACCTACTCCCGTGGTAAACTCTTGATCCATGCTTTCCGCTTTTTTCTTTATAAACCCTAATTTTTCTTTAAGGGCCTTGAACATTCTTCCTCTCCTCTATGTATTTAGCATAATCCTGCTCTACTTTCGCACTCAAAACCGCATAATTTTCCTGCAATCTTTTGAGGTCTGTGGATAGTTTTAACTGCAAATCTTCTAAATCTTTTTTCCTCTTTTCTATTTTTTCCAAGATTTTCTCTAAGGGCAATTCTGTGTAAAGCTCGTTGCCTATGGTTATCAAACCTTTCTTCTCTTGCACTTTTGCAGAGATCATAACTCCTGCACCGATGGGCACTAAGATTTCATCATTTTCCATTTTCATATAGCCCTCAATGGTCTCCTTTGCGTTCGTATGCTCTTGTATGGATCTTTGCAGAGCATCAATTTGAGTTTGTAAATTTGAAATTTGAGCTTTGAGCACTTCAAGGGTAGCCAATCCTTTCTCTAGTTCCTCCTCATTCATTTCCACCACTTGTTAGGTATTTTACCATGGGATCATTTGATTCTTCTGGCTTGATTTCCTGTATTGCCTTTATGTCCACTAGCCTTCTCTTAATTCCATATTTGCTCCCAATTATGGAGTAAACTTTCTCTATTGCTGCACTCTCATCATCAGCCACAACATCCTTGCTAAACTTGTACCATTTCTTTCCCTTAGGCGAGTAAAGTCCTGCTATGCGGTACACTTTCATTTTATCACCTTTTACCCCCATGGCATAATAAATTAATAATTTGCGCTTTATTTGAGGAAAAGTTTATATTCTTAATGTAATCCTCCCTCTTAAAGAGGTGAATGATATGGGCAAACTTGCAGATGTGGAAATTGTGCGCGATGGAGATATATTCTACGCGAGAATAACTCTTCCAGATGGCTCTGTGACCAAGATCGAAAGTGAGAGTTTTGAAGAGATTCTCAATCAGGTTGCAACCGAATTGCAAGATAGATTTGGATTCTTATAAAATCTTTTAAATTTTCTAACAATTATCTTTTAACAAAAAACTTATATATTTGGGTATCAATTATCTTCTCGCCCAACTAAGCGTGGGAGGTATTGAAATGCAAAAAGGAGTATTGTATGGAATAATAGCTGTGGTGGTGATAATAATTGTAGTCGTTGCGGCCTGGGCCGTGATGACGGCACCATCCAGCAATCAACCCACAACACCACCAGTGAAGAATCCAGACACTTTTGTCTGGGACACTATTGGGGATCCACAGACATTGGATCCAGCAGAGGCATATGACACGGCATCAGGTGTGGTTATACAGAATGTGTATGAAACATTGGTAACTTACCATGGAAGCGATACTGAGCATATATATCCGCTTCTAGCAACAAGTTGGAGTGTTGATTCTACAGGTAAGAACTGGACATTCCATCTAAGACATAATGTTAAGTTCTCCAATGGTGATCCTTTCAATGCTGAGGCAGTGAAGTTCTCCTTTGACAGAGTATTGATAATGAATTCTCCACAGACAGGTGTATCTTGGATTCTAAGTCAGTTTATGTATACCTACAATGCCACAACGGGCAAGTGGAATAGTCCAGATGGGCAGAGCAGCGTTAGAGTAATTGACGACTATACAGTTGCATTCCATCTTAGAAAAGCATACGGTGGTTTCTTGCCAGCAATCGCATTCACAGTTGCATCCATAGTTGATCCAAAGGTTGTAAATGAGCATGGTGGAGTTCAGCCCAATAAGGACAATGCATGGATGAGCCAGAATATGGTAGGTACAGGTCCGTACAAGTTAGTTACTTGGCAGCATAACGCATACATAAAACTAGAGTGGAATCCTAACTACTGGGGTGGCTGGAGCGGTCACCATGTTAAGTATGTAATCATAAAGAACATACCTGAAGTAGCAACTAGAGAGCAGGAGCTTCTTAAGGGAGACGCTGATATGGCGTACATTCCTGTGAACCATCTCAATGATGTTAAGGGTAAGCCAGGTATCAAGGTTGATGAAGGTGGATTGACATTTGATGTAGATATGATTGAAATGAACTGCAGACCGAAATATCAGAACAAGACTAATCCTCTATACTATAAGGAAGTAAGACAGGCAATATCCTATGCAATTGATTATAACACCATCATAAAGGATGTTTACAAGGGTTATGCAATAAGACTTCAGGGTCCTATACCAAAGGGTATGCCTGGCCATGACAACAATTTGTTCATGTATCCTTACGATGTAAATAAAGCAAAGCAGCTTATGAATGATGCAAGGCAGAAGTATCATCTTCCTGCAACAATTCAATTGACTTTGATTTACAACCAAGGTAATGATGTCCGTGCCCACATTGCACAGATTGTTAAAGGTGATCTTGCACAGATTGGTATAGCAGTCAATGTGCAAGAACTCGCTTGGCCCACTCTGTTGGATAAGATGGACCGTGGAGATTACAGCATGATTATAGTTGGCTGGGCTCCCGATTACAATGACCCTGATGACTATGCATTTCCGTTCCTTGGCTCTGCAGCAATTGGTGGAGATACATACGAGACAGGCTGGCATAATGCTACAGTGGATAAGCTACTTCTTGAGGCAAAGTACTGTGTAAATCAGACAAAGAGAATTGAACTCTATAAGGAGATACAGCAGATAGCAATGCAGGATCCATCATTCATATATCTCGCGCAGAACAAGCATGTTGCAGTATACAGAACTTGGCTACAGGGATACTTCTACAACCCAGTGATGATGCTACAGTTCTATTCTCTATACAAAGTAAGTGAAGAAAAATCTTAACTCTTTTTTCTTTTTATATATCTAAAT
This sequence comes from Aciduliprofundum boonei T469, assembly GCF_000025665.1. Lineage (GTDB taxonomy): Archaea > Thermoplasmatota > Thermoplasmata > Thermoplasmatales > Aciduliprofundaceae > Aciduliprofundum > Aciduliprofundum boonei. The sequence goes on along the minus strand of NC_013926.1, from coordinate 1,203,617 downwards.
TTTTAAGTATTTGCTATCTATAACCTTTCTAATGAAACTATGGCAATATATTGTTAGGAGATTATTGCTGCTTTTTCCAGTTATCATAGGAGTTACACTGATAACCTTTACAATATCTTTTGTGATACCTGCTGATCCTGCTAGAGCATGGGCTGGACAGAAGGCTCCACCATCGGTTGTTGAGAAAATCAGAATAGAATACCACTTAAATGATCCTATTTATGTGCAATACTACTATTATATCACAGGTGTATTCACGGGAAACTGGGGGTACTCGCATTCGGAAAAAAGACCAGTTGCTCAATGTCTTGCAAATTATTTTCCAGCAACATTTGAATTGACCTTATGGGCCATGGCTATAGCTATCCCAACTGGTATATATTTAGGTGTTGTTTCTGCTGTTAAAAGAAATAAAATACCCGACCATCTTTCAAGAGTTTTTGCTTTGAGTGGTGTATCAATGCCTATTTTCTGGCTTGGTTTACTTTTAATTTTGCTCTTCTATACATATCTGGGCTGGCTACCTGCAAGCGGAAGAGGCATACCGCCTAGACACATTTATACAGGGCTTTGGATACTGGATAGTATATTATCTCTCGATTGGCATGCATTTGTAGTTGATTTACGGCACATTATACTTCCATCCATAACCCTTTCTTATGCAACCTTAGCTGTAATAACAAGGATGACTAGATCCAGTATGCTTGAAGTTCTACGATTAGATTATATAAAGACTGCAAAGGCAAAGGGATTATCAAATAAAGTTGTTATTTATAGGCATGCATTAAGAAACGCTCTGATACCGACTTTAACAGTTTCAGGACTTGCGTTCGCTGGATTGCTTGGAGGCGCAGTCCTTACAGAAACGATTTTTGCTTGGCCGGGTATGGGTAGATACGCTTATCAAGCTATATCAACACTGGATTATCCCGCCATAATGGGAGTCACATTGCTTATGGCTATAATATTTGTGATTGGGAATTTGATTGTGGATATAATGTATGCGTATCTTGATCCAAGGATCAAACTGGGAGAGTGATGAGGATGGCTGAAATTGGAGCAATAAGGAGTTTTTCGAAGGCTCACGAGTCGCAGATTAAAGAGTTTAAGTATACATTGCATTTAATAAGAAAGAGTCCTCTAACGCTCACAGGTTTAATTATTCTAATCTTCATATTCTTGGTTGCGGTTTTTGCTCCTTGGATCGCCCCATACCATCCTCAATATGTGGGTGGACAACAGTATTGGCCCTATGATTCATCAGCGATGCTTGAGCCACCTAGTTGGAAACACTTGTTTGGTACCGATGATATGGGCCATGATATATTTAGTATGGTCGTTTATGGTACTCGAGAAGCCCTTTACATAGGATTCATAGTTGTAATAGTGGCAATGCTTATAGGTGTTCTCTTGGGGGCATACTCAGGTTATATTGGAGGATGGTTTGATGAAATTATGATGAGAATCTGCGATATGTTCTTTGCGTTTCCCGGATTAATTTTGGCAATGGCTATAACTGCAGCTCTCGGTCCGGGATTGCAGAATGTTATGTATGCATTAATGATCGTTTGGTGGCCTGGATATACAAGAATAGTGAGAGGCCAAGTTCTATCTGTAAAGGAGAATCAATATATAGAGGCAGCAAGGGCTATTGGCATAAGTAGATTCAAAATAATATGGAAACATGTCATACCAAACTCATTGCCCCCAATTCTTGTCCAAGCTACCATGGATCTTGGAAATGTTATTCTAACTGCTGCAGGTCTGGCCTTCTTGGGTCTAGGTGCTGCTGCATACACTGCAGACTGGGGCGTTATGGTTAGCCAAGGGCGCTCTTGGCTGGTTTCTGGCTATTGGTGGTGGTCCACATTTCCAGGACTTGCAATATTCATAACTGTACTAGCTTTCAATCTATTTGGTGATGGAATCAGAGATATCTTGGATCCGAGGTTAAGGAGGTGAAAGCATGGATAATGAGATATTGTTAAAGGTTGAAGATCTTCATACTTATTTTTACACTTATGAGGGAGTTGTAAAAGCTGTGGATGGTGTTTCTTTCTTTGTAAAAAAGGGGGAAATTTTCGGGCTCGTAGGTGAAACTGGTTGCGGAAAATCAGTAACTGCTCTTTCTGTAATTGGGTTAATTGATGAGCCTGGAAAGATAGAGAGCGGAAAGATAATTTTCCAAGGGAAGAACCTTAGAGAGTTACCAGAGGATGAAATGAGAAAAATTAGAGGTAAAGGTATAAGTATGATATTTCAAGAGCCTATGACTGCTTTAAATCCTGTGTACACCATAGGTGATCAAATTCTAGAGATAATCCTGTTGCATAAATATGGTATTGAAAATATCAAAAAAGCTCCAAAAGATATTAAAAAGAAGGAAAGAAAAAATGTTATAGATATGTTGAGGTTAGTTAGGATGCCTGATCCGGAGAGAGCTATAGATAGCTATCCCCACGAGTTGAGTGGAGGAATGAGACAAAGGGCTATGATTGCAATGATGCTCGCTACCGAACCCTCTTTGCTTATAGCAGATGAACCTACAACAGCTTTAGATGTGACTGTTCAAGCTCAGATTTTAAATATCCTACTGGATATGAGAGAGAAATTGGGGATATCAATAATTCTTATTACGCATGATTTGAGTGTTGTAGCAGATGTATGCGATAGAGTAGCGGTGATGTACGCTGGAAATATTGTGGAGATGGCAGATGTTTATACAATTTTTAAAAATCCTGTACACCCCTATACCAGGGGACTGATGCAAGCTATACCCAGTATAGCTGAAAAGAAAGAGGAATTGAAATATATCAAAGGTTCTGTACCCAATCTAATATACCCACCTCCTGGATGTAGATTTCATCCAAGGTGCGAGTATGCCCAAGATATATGCAAGAAGGAGAAACCTAAGTTAGTAGAGATAGAGCCAGGACACTATGTCGCTTGCCATTTTGCTAAGGAATTCTTTGAAAAGATCAAGGAAACGGAGGGTGAGGATAATGAGTGATGATACAATTCTTCAAATTTATGGATTGAAGAAATATTTTCCAGTAAAGGGAGGTATGTTTGGTAAGATCATTGCCCATGTTAAAGCTGTAGATAATGTATCATTAGAGATAAAAAAAGGTGAAACCTTAGGTATAGTTGGAGAATCTGGCTGCGGTAAAACAACATTGGGTAGGACTATTTTAAGGCTTATAAAAGCAGATGATGGCATGATTTTCTTTGAAACACCCAAAAATGTGCAGGATAGAATTAGAGAACTTGTGGGCAAAAAAGATGAGAAATCTAAAAGAGAATTGGAAGAAATAAGGAAAAAATATGATTTGAACTTGAAAAAAGATAAGGAAATGATGCCATATAGAAGAAAAATGCAAATAGTGTTTCAAGATCCACAATCTTCCTTAGATCCCAGAATGACTGTTAAAAAAATACTTGCCGAACCTCTCTTGACGCATAAGGTAGTGCCTCCTCATAAAGTCGAAGATAGAATAATTGAGCTGCTTGAGCTAGTTGGCTTGAAAAAAGAGCACCTTCACAGGTTTCCTCACGAATTTAGTGGGGGACAAAGACAGAGAATAGGTATCGCAAGAGCCATATCGTTAAATCCTGATTTTATAGTGCTGGATGAGCCTACATCTGCGTTGGATGTATCTGTGCAGGCTCAAATTTTAAATCTTCTAAAGAAGTTACAGAGAGACCTAAAATTAACATATATTTTCATCACGCATGACCTGAGTGTAGCTAGGCACATGGCTCATAGAATAGGTGTGATGTATGTAGGAAAACTTGTAGAACTAGCACCTGCTGAAGATTTATTCAATGATCCTCTCCATCCTTACACTAAATTGCTCCTTGAATCCATACCTATACCAGACCCAACTAAGAGAAAGAAAGAGAGAAAATTGTTTACAGGCGAGGTACCAAGTGCCGTCAATCCACCCAAAGGATGCAGGTTTCATCCAAGATGCGAATATTTCAAAGCTGGTATATGTGATAAACTAGAGCCACCATTAATCGAAGCAAAGCCAGGGCATTATGTAGCCTGCCACCTTTACACAAAGGGATAATAAAATGGACAGGGAGCTGAGGAGAAAAGTAATTCGATTGACCTTCACGATACTTGGATACCTAATGGCTTTAATGTTTCTTCTGGGTGGAATAGTGGATCTGTTAATTCACCTTTGGCTATCTTCGGCTATTATGCTATCTATCTCCATAATTCTGTTTCTTTTAACTTTTTATCTATATATCGGTACCTCTCTTTATGTTATCTTTGAAGATTCGGTCTATGTGCCTCGTCTCTACAGGCATGGTGATGCGAAAAAGAAAGAGATCATGGAACTGAGAGATGTGAAAAAAGTATTGGAAATAAAAGGATTTCTACGCGAAGGTTTCTTATTCTATGTTTCGCAGAAGGGCTATTATTTCATAAAAAGGTCCGTTTTTAATGAGATCAGAGAAAAGTTACCTTCCAAAGTAAAAATTATATGGCTTAAAAAATCTTAGATTTTATATTTTATATGTCCTATTGGTTACTTAATAATTATTATACACATATAATGTTTATTTAATCAACAAATTATGCAACGATGCTTTTATTTTCTTCGAAATTATGTAGGTTTGTGGATATGGAAAGGGAAATAGAGAAGGCAATTGCTCTGATTCGCAGAGGTTATCCAAAGGAGAGAATAATAAAAAAGATCTCTAAAAATCTCGATGCCGAGGAAGTATATGAAGTTGCAAAGTGCAGAATAAAAATAAAGGATAAATTCTCAAAAAAAGAGCTGTATTTTGACACCTATGGATTGAGATACTCTACACCAGAAGTTATAGGGAAATACAGAGCGGAAAGAGTAAGGGATTATACAATAGCGGATATAAGCTGCGGTGTTGGAATGCAGGCAATTTTTTTTGCCCGCACAAATAGAAAGGTTTTATGTGTGGATATTGATAAGAGAAGAATTGAATATGCAAGAAGAAATGCTAAAACATACGGAATAAAAAATATGCAATTTATCTGCGGAGATTGTTGTAGCAACGAAATTTACAATATCGCTAAAAGATATGATATAATCTTTTCAGATCCTGCAAGAAGTGAGGAGGAGAAAGAAAGAGATTTAAGAAATCTCTTGCCTTCACCTTTAAAAATTATAGAGAAATATGGAAAGAGAGATTACATATTTGATATACCTCCCCAAATTTCTCAAGATAAAATCCCAAAAGATTGGGAAAAAGAGTATATATCGTTGAATGGTAGCATTAGAAGATTAACAGCATATATTGGTAGCCTCTACAGAGTTGATAGAAGAGCCGTTGCATTACCTTCTGGTGAAACACTGGAATCAAATGACGATGATGTATTTACTTTAAAAAGTGAGTTTAGTAATTACGTTTATATAGTTGATGAAGCACCTTATTATGCCCATTTGTTAGGGGAGCTAGAAAAAAGGTACAAAGGATTGTGGTATGTTTCTACAGGGAAAAGAAGAACCCTGGCATCATCTGATAATTTAATCAAATCTCCTTTTCTAAAGCCTTTCATTGTTTTGGACTATTCTGAGAATTTAGAGGACATAATTAAATTCCTGCGTAAGGAGAAATTCGGAAAGGTTACATTGAGAATGAAGTTGAATCCAAAGGAATATTGGAAAATAAGGGGGAAAATAGAAAGAGAATTAAGTGGAACGGATAAAGCTTCGCTTTTTCACATTAATGGAGTATATGTGGTAGCAAAGGATGTAACATAACCTATGTTATGTTTCATTTATTCAATTGACCTTATAATTTGGTATATTTTGGTTTGATAGCGTAGAGGTAAAATCAAAAAATGCCATTCCATGGGGTCGTTAAGTTTATGATTGTGGAGTGGATGTCCATCTATGGACATTAACGCTCTCTATCTCCTTATTGAAGATCTTATGTCCTATGAGAGATTTAAAGATGAGATTAAAAAAAGAGAGAAAGAGTATGATGGGTTACTCAATGAAGAGGCGATAGCTTATATGATTGTAGATGAGCTTGGTAGAAATCCGGGAAATAAAATGAAGATTGCAGATTTATACGATGGAATAAACGCCACGATAGAGGCAAAAATAAAAAGAATAGGCTCCGTGGAAACAAGGAAGAACGGGGAATTAAGAGTTATGAGAGTCGATATTTATGATGATACCGGCTCATGTCAACTCGTACTTTGGAACGAGGAAATAGATAAAATAGGTATGCAACTAAAACCCGAGATGAAGATAAAGATAATAAATGGATATGTTCGAGAGAATATATACGGCTTACAGGTATCGCTTGGAAGATGGGGGATAATTGTATTTCAATGATTTAGTAAGTATAATAAATGTAATAGGTTTATAAAATAAAGTGATTTAAATGATGAATAAAAAAGAGGCCTTGGAAAAATACGAAAGGGCGAAGAGTAAAGGTGAAGTGGATAAAGATATAATATCCCTTCTAGAAAAAATCAATTCTTTGCCTTATTTTTATACCACTAGTAGTTGCTCAGGTAGAATTGTGCTGTTAAATATACCAGAAATAGGCGATAAAAAAGATGCAAAATTCGTTTGTAAATGGCATAGGGAAGTGGATAAAAAAGAGCTTGTAAATTGCTTAAAGGATTACAAAGAGCATTATTTGTTTTTTATTATGCAATCTCCCATAATTCATATTGTAGCATCTGAGACAGAGTGGGCAAATAAATTGATAAAGATATCCTTAGAATGCGGATTTAAATACACATCAATAAAGAAAATTGAATCTAAAAAAATTCTTGTTGAAGTGCTTAGCACCGAGAATTTGCACATTCCAATAGGAAGAGAGGGAAAAATTATTGTGAAAGAGGAACAGTTAACATTCTTTTTAGAAATGGCAAATAAATTACTTATTAGGGCGAAGGGTAAATTAAAATGCCTGGAGGAAAAAATTAACTCCCTTCTTCTCTCATCTTCTTAATTTTCCAGTATCTAGTAACATATCCCGCCAGCATGTTTCTCAATCTCTTTGTCTGCACATCAGTCAATTTTGATACCATAATTTTGTTATTTTCAAAATCGCCATTAAATTTATCAGGATAAGTATCCACAAGCGTTCGTGCGACTCTTTTTATGTTTGAAGGCCTTATTGATCCCATAGTTGCCGCAAATGGAAGCTTAAATATATACTTTTCCCTAGCATCTCGCTATGAAATCAGCTAAACCTCTTGCAATTGCAAAGATTGCAACATAATCCGGTACACAATATTCTCCCTGAAGTTCATACTTCTCCCCGTTCAACTCTATTTTTAGTGTATTTTTTATTTTTATTTTTGTATTTTCATTTTTAAATACTTCTGGAATAGCATCCTTTAAAGGGTTAAAATATTTAAACTCTTTTAAGGTTAAAGACCTAACAAGGAAACCAGTTTTTCCATGTAATGAACCTATTAATCTTATTAACCTATGTATGTCAGTTGTTACAGGTTCGTCTACCTCACCTTTTATTCTTATTTTATTCTTTATGTATATCAAGAAGAGATCTCGAAGGGCATCATTCTTAAAAATTTGGAGTTTTTGTGACTCTTCACTATTGGCAAGATGCTCTAATTTTGTAGTGTATTCCTTATTCTCTGACAATAATTCTCTTACAAGCTTCTTTGATAACTTTTTATCTTCTAAAACTTCATTTATCTTCTTTATAAGCTCATTCTCTCCAAAGGAGTTGTATATTTCAAGAAGATACCTTGACTCCCTGATTATCTCTGCGTGCACTTTGCTGTACCATCCACCATAGTTGAGAGGATAGAGATAATAGATTTTTCTTCTCTTTCTTCTTCCAGTTTTAATCTCTTCAACTCTAAAAAATTTATAAATATCCACTCCTTCGCCTGTTATGTAATTCACAATTTCCCTTCTATTGTCGCTATCAAGCTCCCAAACCTCGGGATTTCTCACATAAATATGGTATCCCCTGCCACCCGAGAATGCAATAAATAAATCATTTTCTTTAAACCCCATATCTCCCACCAAGAAATCAAATATCAATTTCTCTGCCTCTTTTTTTACTATTTTCAACATATCTTCATATCTTTTTCCTTCTGTTTCTGGTATGTGATCAGCATCCAGATCAAATATCAGGTCGGCTCCTAACCATCCTTTTTCTTCCATATCTTGCACATCTGGAGCTTTGTAATAGGCGGTAGAATAATACGCATGTTTTGGGACATTTTCTACCAAAAATCTCTTTATCTCAGAGCTTCTCTTGAAGCTTTTATGTCTTAGCACAAATTTTTTATCAAAGAACATAAAACCATACTCTCTCTTGGTAAATCTTGGAGGTAAAAGAATATCGTTTTTCAAATAGTATTCCCGAAATTTAGATTTGAGAAACGCTGTGTTTGCATCCACATAATTGTTATTTATGTCCCCTATTAAATGATTTCTACATAAAACTTATTTTAGAAAATTTAAAAAATGTTTAGTTCATCACCATAAGTATGCAGAGAAGATTGAAGGGAGGAATTATTGCATTCATAGCCATCCTATTAATAGTCATGATTCTTTTGTATCCTCAAATTCCCCAGAATCAAGCTCCCCAAATGCCTCAAAATAATACAAAGATAATAATTTCCTTGTATTTTGGAGAGAAGATAATTGAGGAGAAAAATGTTAAGCCGGGAGAGAATGTTATAGATACCCTTGAAAAAATCGCAAATGTATCCACGGCTTATAATGGAAAATTTGTTACAGGAATAAATGGTATACGCCAGAACGGCACATTTTTCTGGTTCTATTATGTGAACGGTATATTGGCTAATGTTGGGGCATCTTTATATAAAATACATCCAGGAGATGTGATAAGATGGGATTTTCATAGGTGGAAATCCAATTCAATAAACTATGCGGAAATAGCAGATTTTCCAGAGCCATTCTGGCATGGTTATAATGGAATGGTTTATAATACCACAATAGTATACCAGAATAGGTATTTTAAATACGCAAAAGAGCTAAGCTCATATTTTGAAAAATTTGGAATAAATTCTATCCTCACAGAGAATATAACTACGGAAGAGTTGCAGAACAATAATGTGATAGTGATTGGATACGAGAGTTCAATATGTGATTATTTGAATAGTATACATACCAAGCTTGGATGGGATTACTATGTTAAAGACGGAAATATCATGGCAGGAGAAAGAGTTTATCAAGGATCTTTTATACAAATATCCCAATCTCCCTTCAATCCCAAGGGCTTGAATTCCTGTGAGAATGTTATTATGTGGATTTATGCCACAGATGAAAATTACTTGAGTGTGAGCATAGAAAATTTGTTAAGTGGGAACATAACTTTATTTTGGTATTTTAACGGTGAGAGGATATGATAATCTTGCTCCTTTTCCTTCTCTCCTTAATTCTCTCCTTTCTCGCTGGTAGGGTGCAAATAATGAAAATAAACATCAATCATTTTGTTATATTTGTGTGGCTAATGCTTATCATATACTTGAGTTTAATATTTTCCTCCCCATACATTCTATTTTCCATATTTCTCTCATTAATCGTATTAAAGATGATTATGAACTCCCATTTATGGCATACGCTTATGAGATACACTATTTATTTTTCTATTTTCATTTTTATTTTTAACATACTTTTAGGCACAAATGGAGAAACCGTGCTCGTGGAATGGAATTTCATTAAAATTACATACGAATCAATTGTTTTCTCCTCCTCAATGATTCTTCGTCTTCTCATAATAATGGGAGCATTTGCCATATTTAACAGCAATGTGGGAATGGAAGATTTGATAAACATATTGGAGAGATTAAAGATTCCTCATAAAGCGATAATGACCCTATCTATTTCCCTTAGATTTTTCCCAATAATGCTTGAGGAAGCAAGGGATTCTCTAAATGCTTTAAAATTGAAGGGTCTACCTGTATCCACAGGAAGTTTAAAAGATAGAATCAATGCGAGATATCCTGCCATGGCCACCCTTCTCAATATATCGATGGAAAGAGCCATAGAGATTGGAGAAGCTTTGGAGACAAAGGGCTATCCCTCTAAATCCCGGAGGGCTTGGAAAAGGATAAATCTAAATACACTGCAAAAAATGGCTGTTTTCATTCTAATTTTTACTGCCATCATGGGCACCATTTACATAACTTTTCATGGGAATTTTGTTTTTTATCCCAAGGTTGGGAGAAATTATAGCGTTCCAATGTGCATTTTAATGTTTTCATTACCTCTTTCTCTGCTATTAGGGAGGGTGAGCATCTATGATTGAGTTCAAAAATTTTTCATTTAAATACGCTTTATCCAATAAATGGAATTTAGAAAAAGTAAATTTGAAAATTGATAGAGGAGAGTTTGTTTTGGTTGTGGGCCCATCAGGCTCTGGCAAGACAACATTTTTAAGATCTATAAATGGACTCATTCCTCATTTTTATAGCGGTGGATATGAGGGAGAAGTGAAAGTAAATGGCAAGGCGATAAAAAATAACCCTCCAAGAGAAATTGCAAAGTGCGTGTCCTCAATCTTTCAAGACCCTGAAAATCAGATTGTTATGGAAACTGTTGAAAGAGAAATTGCATTTCCCCTGGAGAATATGGGACTGCAGAGTTACGAAATATCCAAAAGGGTAGAAGAAGCTTTAGATTTAATTAATATTGCAAATCTTCGAAATAGAAGAATTGAAGAGTTATCTGGAGGGGAAAAGCAAAAAGTTGCCATTGCAACGGCTATTGCCACATATCCTGATTTTCTGCTCCTTGATGAGCCTACAAGTCAATTATCTCCCAATTCTGCTGAGGATATTCTAAGCTTGTTAGAAAGACTAAATGATGATTTTGGGATAGGTATTATCCTAGCAGAGCATCGCTTAGAAAGAACTATGTACAGAGCAGATAGAATCATTGTGTTCTCAGGAGGGGAAATAATTGGTGATGGAGAGCCTAGAATAATAGCATCTAAAGTTGATTTTGATGCCTTGGGTATAGGGTATCCTCAAGTTTCCAGACTGGCTATTCTATTAAAAAAAGATTATCTGCCTCTCTCCGTAAAGGAGGGAAGGAGAATTTTGGCTAAAGATTTAAAAAGATTGAAATACAAGGGAGAGAAAAAAGAATACGGGAAAAAGATTTTAGAAGCAACAAAATTAAAATTTTCCTATGATAAAAATGCAGTTTTAAAAGGATTAAATTTGAGCCTCTATGAGAACGAAATTTTGGGAATTGTAGGTAGAAATGGTGCTGGGAAAACTACGCTTGCAAAGATTTTGGTGGGCCTATTAAAACCGCATAAGGGAAAAATAGAGAGGAGAGGAAAGATAAGCATGGTATTTCAAAATCCAAATTTGCACCTGTTTGGAGATAGTATTTATGAAGATATTTCTACGGGTGTTAAAAATGATGAAAAAGTAGAGCATATAATGAAAAAGCTAGGTATATGGAATTTGAGAGATAAGAACTCAAAGGATCTATCTGGTGGAGAGAGAATGCTAGCTGCCATTGCCTCTATTGCAGTTATAGAACCAAAGATACTTATTTTGGATGAGCCTACGAGGGGTTTATCTTACTCACATAAGTTAAAATTATCGAAATTTCTAAAGGAATATGCAACATCAAGGGGGATAATACTTATTAGCCATGATATGGAAATGATAGCGAGAACGGTGGATAGAGTGGCTATTATGGCAGAGGGAAGAATCATAGTTGAGGGAGAGAAAAGAAAGATAATGCCGAATTCTCTAAACTACACAACACAACTGAACAAGCTTTTGTATGGGGTTGGAGATAAAAGGATACTTGTAGAGGAAGATATTGAGGGATTATAAATGAGAAAAGATAGTTTTTTTCTAATAGTTACAATAATTCTAATTTTAGGTATTGGTGCATTGTCCACATTTTATCCAAAATTTTTAGGCGTGACTTCAATGCTTATACTCCTTCTAATTCTATTGGCCTTACTTGTGTTATATGAAAGAAGTGCGAATAATAGCAAAGAAATCGCCGTCATAGCTATTTTGGGCACTTTCTCAGCAGTAGCAAGAGTACCCTTTGCTGCAATACCAAATGTTCAACCTTGTACATTTATAATCTTGGTTTCTGGATATGTTTTCGGTCCATTTGCAGGATTTATGATTGGAGCAGAGACAGCGCTTCTTTCAAATTTCTTTTTAGGTCAAGGACCCTGGACACCTTGGCAGATGTTTGCTTGGGGAATAATAGGAATAATTGGGTGGCTGTTTAGAAAGTTTATGTATGGGAAAAAGCATGAGTTCCTTGCCTTCTTAATCTTGGGATTCTTCAGCGGGTACCTTTACGGTATAATAATGAATGTATGGTACTGGCTTGCGTTTATCTACCGTTTAACTTGGCAGAGTTTTCTGATGGTTGAAGCTACATCCATCTGGTTTGACACTTTGCATGCCTTGGGCAATGTTATTTTCATTGATCTATTTGCTATAAGGTTTATAAAACTGCTTGAGAGATATAAATTGAGATATGGATTATTCAATAAAATTCCAAAGAATTCTGCTTCATAAACTCTCTCATAAGGGATGTGGCATAGGAGCCGCGATGAAGGATAAACCTAAACTTACAATTGTCTCGATTATAATCCATAATAGGAGAAATTATGTTTCTTCTTCTACCCTTTGAACTCAATTCTGGAATCTCTTTTATGTGAAACATTTTTTTATTTATCCCTTCCTCATCAATTACCTCTCTTTCGATATCTCCCTGAGACTCCTCACTAAAATATGAATTATATCCAAATAGTATGGTGGAAACATATGCTTTTTTTGCATTAATTAAATTCTTAATTTTTTCAATATTGAAATCTGTAACTTTAACAAATTCTTGCATAGGCAATCCAAATTTATCTACCTTCATAATTATATCTCCAACTTGCACATCAATTCCTATTTCTAATCTTTTACTAAGAATTTTGTTGAATATATAACTCTGATATCCATGCACGAATAATAGCAAGAGATTCTTGGGTAGCTGTTTTAGAGCACCCACATAATCTCTCTCATTTTTTATCAGGTAATTCAGCATTGCTCTCTCATAACTTGCATTTTTACTTATATTTTTTATGGCTTCCCGTGCATCCATATTCTCAAAGAAGATTTTTCTTCCATCATCCTCATCAAAGGAAGAGGGAAAGCCTATGTAGTATCTTACAGCCTCATCATATCTACCTTTAATTATAAATTTTCCAACAATATGGGTTATAGGTCTGCTTGCTCCAAATCTCTGCACACCAAAGAAATTTGGGAAAAAACCATTTAACTCCTCTTCTATCTTATCAACTCTATCATCACATTTTGCATCTCTAACCACTATCTCGAATTTGTTTCCATACAAATCTCCTATGTTTATCTCCCTACTGCTTCTAAATTCATCAAGAATTTCAACATCCTTAAGATTTAAGTTTATTTTTCCTGGATAATTAAGGATGCAAAAATATTGTATGGTTACTCCTCTTTTATCTTTATTTCCTGCAAATTTTATGCGGTGTCTGCTAATTCCCAAATTTTTGCTCAATATTTTCACGAATCTGTTAGTTTCCCAGTTAAAAAGTTTAACTTTTAAACAAAGATGTTTGCCATTGTCCTTCTTTTCCAGCTCTAATGGAATCTCTTCAACATAAAAATCTTCAACATTTTTCCTTAACTTCCCACCTATGCCAGAAGTGGAGGATAAAAAAGAAAAAATGCCTATATCTTTCTCAGTGTACATTATATCCAGACTTCGTCTACCAGCCTGTACTCTAAAATTTCACTATCATCAAAGAATATTGGTATCTCTCTCTTTGCTGATTCCTCAGAATCCGAGCCATGCACAAGGTTGTTCTGTATACTCATTGCAAAATCTCCTCTTATCGTTCCTGGTTCTGCTTCTATCCCATTTGTCTTACCCATCATCTTGCGGACAACTTCTATGGCTCTATCTCCTTCTAAAACCATTGCCACTATTGGGCCAGAGGTTATGTAATCTATCAAGCTCTCATAGAATGGCTTGTCTTTATGTACCTCGTAGTGCTTCTCAGCTCTTTCCCTGCTCATCCAGAGCATTTTCATTGCCACTATCTTCAATCCTTTCTTTTCAAAGCGGGAGATAATCTCCCCCATAAGCCTTCTATTAACCGCATCAGGCTTAAGAAGTACCAATGTCCTTTGCTTCATTTTCTCGCCTCTGTATTAAATGTAATCTAACTTCTTTTTCCTTTCTATACGCAGCGGTCCATCTAACCTTGCGAGGTATTCTGTGCAATTCGATCATATTCTTGTAGCATTTGCTACTGCAGAAGTAGTAAACTGTGCCAGTCCTAGTAACATACATCTTGCCAGTGCCCGGCTCTATTTCTTTTCCGCAGAAGGCACAAACATGCTTTGTGGGCATTTAAATCACCTTGCCTCCAGCTTTCTTGCCTCTCTTGCAGTTTCTCTAAGCATCAATATATCCCCAACTCGCACAGGACCCATAACATTGCGGGTTAGAATTCTCCCCTTATCTCTACCTTCAAGAACGCGAACCTTTACCTGAGTAACCTCACCGGTCATCCCTGTTCTTCCCATAATTTCAACGACTTCGGCGGGCGTAGCTTCATCTGCCATCTAAATCACCTTTACTTCTTTATTGCCTTAATCTGCTCGATTATTTCCTTAAAAGAATCATTAGCTTTTCCAAAGTCAAGGATGCTTACCGAGGCAGCACTCTTTATTCCAACTCTTTTGCCGAGCTCTTCCTTAGTAGCAACATAGCCATATGGGATTCCCTTCTCTTCGCATAGAAGAGGCAGATGAGCCACAATCTCTGGAGGATTTACATCCTCAGCAATTATGACAAATTTTGCATCTCCTCTCTCAATCGTTTTTGTGACTTCGTTCGTTCCCTTCCTCACTTTTCCAGTTTCTTTGGAAATCTCCACCGCACTAAGCATTTTTTCCTGCAGTTCTTTTGGTGTCTCAAACCTTACATATATTGCAGCCATTTTCTTTACCTCCTTCATTTAATCAATCATAGGCAAAGCACGAAAAGGCTTATTGTATAAATAATTTTGGAAAATCAGTAGACCACTGAAATCAGGTCATTTATGCCTCCTATCTCTTCCGTTATGTATCTCGCTTCTCGCTTCTGTAGGTATGGGGTATGCACCCCCGTTAGTATGGTAGTTATTTTTAATTTTTTTGTGTATCTATCATCAACCCTTGCTCCTATTTTTACCTCTGCATCATCTCTTATCCCGGAGGTTATTCCCTCAGCGATTCTATAAACTGTCTGTAATGACATCTCAGAGCCACCTGTGATATGGATAAGCGCACCGTTGGCACCCCTGTAATCTATATCCATAAGGGGGTTGTTTAAAGTATCCATAACGGCATCCTGGGGGGTGTAATAATTTCCCTCTCCATAGAGAATTGTAGATGTGCCTCCATTTCTCATCAACGCCTCTAAATCTGAGAAATCTATATTCATCAAAGAGGGTATGGTTATAGCATCTGCCAAGTTTGTTATGACATCTCCAATAAGGTAATCCATAATTGCAAATGCTTTCTTTATGGGTAAATTCTTGGCTAAGCTCACAAGCCTGTTGTTATCGAGAACTATAACTGTATGAGAATGCTCCCTAAATCTCTCAAGAGACATTTCAGCCTGCTCCCATCTCCTCTTTCCCTCCGCCTTAAATGGCATGGTTACCATTGACACAACGAGTGCTCCAGCATCCCTTGCTATCTCGCTTATAACAGGTCCTGCACCTCCACCAGTTCCTCCGCCGAGACCAGCAAGGAGAAATACTATATCTCCTCCATCAAGTATCTTGTATATATCGTTATATGCCATCTGGGCTGCCTGCTCCCCTATTTCCATATTTCCTCCTGCGCCACGACCGTTCGTTATCTTCTTTCCTATTAGAACCTTCTTTGAGGCGTTTACTATTGAAAAATGTGATTTATCCGTATTTACTGCTATCAATTCTGCCTTTAAGTTTTGAGTACTCAATCTTGTTATACTATTGCATCCACCGCCACCTATGCCTACCACCTTTATATTTACATCTGCCTCACTCTTTTCATCATACCCTGCAGAAAGGGCATCTTTAATCAAATATTCTAAACCCATCATCATCACCTTTCATATTTTTGTCAGACATATTAAGTATATATGTCCGACATATATAAGCTTTTTGCTTTGAGCCAAAAGGTTTATTTTCTCATAAACCATTATGCAAAATAGGCAGGAAAATTGTTAAGCACCTGCCAAGTGAGGTGATAATATGGAACCTGGTGAGATAAAAGTTAAGGATGTTATGACAAAGGATGTTGTTGTAGCTAAACTTGGAGATACCATATCTAAGGCAATAAGCAAGATGCAGGAGCATGGATTTCACGAACTGCCTGTGGTGAATGATAGGGGCGAGCTTGTTGGATATGTGAATTACAGAACATTGATAAGGAGAAAGAGTTTATCTCTATACTCCCGTGTGGAAAATATTATGGTAAAACCTCCAGTTTTAGATCCAGATGCAAGCATAGAGGATGCTGTTAAATTGATGATTGATGCAGGCTATCGCTCTCTGCCAATTGTGGAAAAGAATAAGCTCGTGGGCATAATATCAAGAACGGATATAATAAAGCTTGTTCCCAAAATGAAGGATGTTGCTAATATTCCAGTGGAGGATGTCATGACAAGTGAGCCGGAGCTTGTTGAGGAAGATTCGCCCATACAATATGCAGTTGATATAATGAAAAAACTTGGCGAGATGAGCGTGCCTGTGGTGGATGAGAATAGAAAACTTGTGGGTATAGTGCATATGAGAGATGCTGCTAAAGCAGTATGGAGAGAGAAAGAGAGGGCAAGTTTGGGAGAGGTATCTGGAGAGAAGAAAAAAGTTCAAATTTTGGTAAAAGAAATAATGGTTCCTCCAGTTTATGTTTCCGAAGATTCTATTTTAAAGGATGCTGTAGAGAAAATGATTGAATTTCACTCATCCATATGCGCTGTTATAGATAAAAAAAGTGTGCCAATTGGAGTGATATCTCAAAGAGATGTAATAGAAGCGATATTGAGGGAGGGAAAACAAGAAGGTGTGTTCGTCCAAATAACTGGATTGGACATAGAGGATATGGAGCCGTATCAAATAATTTACAACATGGTAGAAGAGTTTCTGCACAAAATCAATCGCTTTAAGGAATTCAAGCCCCAGCTCCTAACATTCCATGTTGAGGAGCACCATATCAGTGGAAAAGAGATAAAATACAGCGTGAGAGCCAGATTAACTACAGACCGCAGGCTCTTCTTTGCCAGAAGCTATGATTGGAATATTTACAGCGCATTTAAAGATGTTTTGGAGATACTAGAGAGAAATGTGAAGAAAGAAAGAGACAAGCTTCTTGAATTCAGACGGGAGACCCTATGAGGCGGTTGATATGGAAGACATTCTCGAGAGGGTATTAGAAGGTATAGATGCAAGGTTTGCTGAGATAAGGTACATGAAGATAAATATGAATATTATAACTGTGAAGAACGGAGTTATTAATGCTGTATCTTCTACGGAAGAAGATGGCTTTGCTGTCAGAGTTGTCAATGAAGGAATAGGTTTTTCAGCTACAAATGATATTTCTAATCTCAAGGAAATTGCAGAAAGGGCGGTAAAACTTTCAAAAAAGAGGAAAAACAGAATAGATTTTTCCTCAGAAGCTCGCTATGAAGATTCTTGGAGCGTGGAAGAAAAGAAGAAGATTGAAAATATGGATGTCGATGAAAAAATAGATTATCTACTCGATGTTGATAAGCGCCTTGGTGCTCAAATGAAGCTTCAAATGCTTAAAGATAAGAAAATAGAAAAATTGTACATAAATTCAGAAGGTTCAAAGATAAGGGCAAAAATCCCCCGGGTTGAATATTTCTATATGCTCGGTGTTATGGAAAATGGAAATTTTGAGCAGAGTTATAGGCAATATGGAATGAGCGGTGGTTATGAAATATTTGATAGATGGGATATACTATCTCTATTGCCTGAAGAGGAAAAAGCCCTTAGGGAAATTGTCAAAGCAAAAAAATCCCCAGAGGGAACATATGATTTGATTGTAGGTCCAGAGGTTGCAGGCATAATTGCTCATGAATCATGTGGACATCCAAGCGAGGCAGATAGGATACTTGGAAGAGAGGCAGCCCAAGCTGGAGAGAGCTTTATAAACCCTTCAAAGGTTGGAGAGAGAATAGGAAGCGAGATTGTGAATGTTGTAGATGACCCCACTGTGCCACACAGTTTTGGATACTACAAGTACGATGAAGAGGGCATTCCAGCAAGAAGAAGATACCTTTACAAGGATGGAAAAATAAATGAGTTTCTACACAATAGAGAAAGCGCTGGAAAGCTTGGTACAAAGAGCAATGGAGCAGCTCGCTCATCGTGGTGGAATAGAGAGCCCATAGTTAGGATGAGCACAACATTCTTTGAGCCAGGAGATTATTCCAAGGAAGAGTTGTTTGAGGATGTCAAAGAGGGAATTTATATGAAGAGCTTTACTGAGTGGAACATTGATGATATTCGCTACAATCAAAAATATGTGGGTAGAGAGGCATATTTAATAAAGAACGGAGAGATTGTGGCTCCTGTAAGAAGACCTGTTTTAGAAATAACCACTCCTGGATTCTATAGCAGAATAGATGCAATAGCAAAGGATTTAGAGTTCTTCGCAGGTACATGCGGAAAGGGAGATCCCATGCAAGGCGTTGATGTTTGGATGGGTGGCCCTCATCTCCGTCTTAGGGAAATTAAACTGAGGTGATATTATGGATCTTGAAAAAATTATGAATAAGGCTCAAAATTTGGGCATTGATGAAGCCTCTTTGATTTTAATAGAGAGGGAAAAAAGGCAAGTTAGATTTTCAAATAATGACATAGATATTTCTAAACTATGGGTTGAAAAGAGTTTAGAGGTTTTTCTTTCTAAAGGGAAGAAAGTGTTTATGACAACCATAAAAAATTTGAACAAGGCGGAGGAGCTTATTGAAAAATATGCAAGAATGCTGCAAACTTTGCCTGAAAACAAAGATTTTTATGGTCTGAACCCGAAAAAGCAAAATTATAGGAATAGGAAAATAGATTACGAAATTTTGGATTTAGACCTTGAAAATTTGGCCAAGGAAGTGATTGATGGGGCTATAGAAAAAGGAGCCATCAGAGCTGCTGGTGTGGTATATAGGGATTATGTGAAAAGAGAGATATTAACAAATTATAACAGTGCCAAAGATGAAGTTGCAAATGTGGATATAGTTATAAGGGCTTTCAACGAGTACAGAAATGCAGGTCAAGAGGCAATCACGACTGCAGATGCGAAGGAACTTGAAGATGCAAAGAGCATTGGAGAGAGAGCTGGAGTCATTGCCTCTCTTGGAGGAGAACCAAAAGATGGAGAAGAGGGAAAATACAAAATTCTATTTCATCCCCTCGCCTTTGGTTCTTTAATCTCTTACAGCATGCACATGGCCTCTGCATTTGCAGTTGATGCAGGTATGAGTTTCTTTGCAGGTAAGATCGGAGAGAAGGTCTATTCAGAAAAATTGACAATTTATGATGATCCAACTTTATTCTCCACGGGCTATCGCATATTTGATCAAGAAGCCACAGCTACTCAAAAAACACCCATAGTCGAGAAAGGTGTAGTGAAAAATTACCTTCATAGTTACTCAACTGCGCATAAATTCAATACTGATACCACTGGAAACGCTGGAATACTAAACCCAAATGCATGGCAGCCAGTTGTAAAAGAAGGAAACAAAAGCTATCAAGATTTACTATCAGAAATTGATAAGGGCTTATTTATAATCAATCTGTGGTATACAAGGTTCCAAGATTACAGAAACGGCGATTTCTCAACTATACCGAGGGACGGAATATTCTACATTGAGAACGGAGAGATAAAAGAATCTTGGAAAGGTATTAGAGTCACGGAAAATATGCCACACATATTCTCAAATATAGTAGAAGTAAGCAAAGAAAGAGAGAAAGTGAAGTGGTGGGATGAGGTTCTTCCTTCGTACCTTCCCTATATCCTTGTAGATGGGGTAAATATAACTCGTTCTAAACTCTAATTTTTTTATATCAGTAGTATTGCAATTATGCCGGAGAGGAACACTCCATCGAATGTGCCTGCACCACCGATGCTTGCCACAGGCGCTCCTAAATTCTCAATATCTTTCATATGCATCAAATCTGCACCTATCAGCGTACCTAGAGTGCCTGATATGTATGCAACAGCCACAGGATTTTCAGGGGCTATAAACAATGCAGTTAAAGATGCTACAATAGGTGGAATGAATGCAGGAAGCGCTATTCCCATTCCTTTAACCGGCTTTGCAAATATGTAGGACACTATTGCTACTATTGCTATACCTAAGATACTTTTTAGAATCAAAATGTAGTAAGAATGAATAAAGAGAGATACAAAAACCCACGAAGATATAAATATGGGTATAATTGCACCTCCAAGGTTTATTGCCAAGAGGGTGGTTGTATGAGGTGTATGGGGAATCTGATACTTTAATCCCCAAAAATTAACAGACCCCTTAGGGGCCATAGGGCTCTTACTCTCTATTCTTTTTATTGGTATATTTATGTAACTACCAATGATCGCAAATAAAAACATGGACATTGCTAGATTAGAGGGTATTCCCAATTTGACGAAAGCATAAGGCACACCAAAAATGAAAAACATAAAGAAGAAAAAGAAGAAAATAAGATAAATAAAAAGTATTAGATAGCTAAAAGGATAATAAAAATAATGTTTCATTGGGGCATCTCCTCCACATTCACAAAGTACTCTTCTCCGTTGATCCATATCTTGTACTTCTTTCCTTCCTTGGGTGGCTCTGGGGTTTCTTCTGCTAACCCTTTTCTACGCATGAAGAATTTTCTAGCCACATCTGGAAATAGAGCGTAAGATAGAACATCCTCTTCATTATCGGCTAAATCGCCTATCTCCTCTTTAACTTTTTCAAATCCTGGCTCCAGTAAATCTGCAGGTCTAGCAGTTATAGGTTTCTCATCACCCAGAACCTTCTTCTTTATTTCTTCCTTTATCTCTCCTGGAGGTTTTCCATATAGACCTTTTATGTAATTTCTCATCTCCTTAGTTACCATTTTCCACCTCTCACCAGAGATAACATTCATAACTGCCTGAGTGCCTACAATTTGGCTTAATGGAGTTACAAGAGGGGGATAGCCCACCTCTGCACGAACCTTGGGAACCTCTGCAAGAACCTCTTCGATCTTGTCCTCTGCCTTCATTTCTTTCAGTTGATTGTAGAGATTAGATAACATACCACCCGGAACTTGATAAATAAGCACTCTCGTATCTGCAATGCGCATTTCCATTCTAGTGTACTTTCTCAGCTTTTTCTCAACTACTCTGAAATACTCTGCAATTTTTTCCAATTTCTTTAAATCCATTCCGGTATCATATGGGGTATCCTTAAAGGAGGCTACCATACTCTCCGTTGCAGGCTGCGCAGTTCCGAATCCAAAAGGAGACATTGCGGTATCAATTATATCTACTCCTGCCTCCACTGCTTTCATATAAGTTATCGGTGCCCATCCAGCCGTGCTGTGAGTATGTAAATCTATAGGCACACTGAGCTCTTTTTTCATCATTTTAACCAATTTTGAAGCTACTGTCGGACTCATAAGTCCTGCCATATCTTTTATGCAGATAGAATCCACGCCTAACTCTTCCAATTTTTTTGCCATCTCAACAAAACTCTCCAAGGTGTGTATTGGACTTATCGTATAAACCACAGAACCTTGCGCATGCGCCCCTGCCTTCTTTACAGCCTTAATTGCCGTTTCCATGTTTCTTATATCATTTAGAGCGTCAAATATACGAAAGATGTCAATTCCAGCTTCCACTGCTTTGAACACAAATTTTTCAACAATATCATCGGGATAATGCCTATATCCAACCAAGTTTTGGCCACGCAAGAGCATTTGCAAGGGAGTGTTTTTTATGTACTTTTTTAGAGTTCTGGGCCTATCCCACGAATTCTCGTTCAAAAATCGCATGGCAGAATCGAATGTGGCACCACCCCAAACCTCTAGAGAGAAAAATCCCATTTCGTCCATTGCCTCTGCTATTGGTATCATATCTTCTGTGCGCATTCTGGTGGCAAACAAGCTTTGGTGTCCATCTCTAAGTGTTGTATCTGTGATCTTCACCATGGGCAAGTAAATGAGCTTTTAGTAAAAATATTTTTAGGAGCAATTCTGAAAAAATTTATGTATTACCTGTCATTTCACTCTTTGCATGGCCGGGATAGGGTAGGGGCTATCCTAGGGGACTGTGGAAAAGCCCCTTTAAAAAAGGTGCTTTACCCCTAAAAGGAGCTTTGTGGCAATCCCTTGACCCGGGTTCAAATCCCGGTCCCGGCCCTGATATGAATATGCGCACTCTTGTTAAGTACCCATTTCTACCACAGGCCCTAGATGTTGTAAGAAATATAGAACTGGATGAGCTACTTACATCCTCAATTTATGAAAACGCTCGCGATTACGGGATAGCCAAAGTTATAAGCTGCTTTGATGAGAATCTTAGGAGCTCAATAACCGATGAAGAGACAAAAATTATTGGATTTTATATTTCCAAGCTTTTTCTAATAGCTCTTAGCGATCCAATAATAACAAGAAGATTTGCGAATGTTGTAAGAGACGAGCTTGAAGGACACTTGATTGAGGATAGCAGTGAGAATATATATCTTGTTGCATCCTCTTTGGGAGTAAAGTACAAGGATATTCCCGAGAAAATTAGAAGATTGCACGAGGAGAATCCAAAACCTTGGGTTGCAGGCACAAAATACGAACTCTTCATATTGGTTCATTTCTTAGATTTTATAAAATATGCATCGGGCATAAGTGGAGAAGCTTTCAAGCTTATAAATCAACCTCTTAAAGAAGGATGGGTCCCTGTGAGCAAAGAGGAATTCATAAAAATATTGAGAGAAGCATTTGTTAAAAATTTTGTAAGGGATATTGAGAGCAATGCAAATAAAAAAGATGCATTAAAAAAATATTTTAAAGATGAAATTGAGAAAATTAGAGAATTGAAAGACGCATACATCTCTAAATACTCCTCTCAGGATTTTGGCGATGTGGTGGAAGATGCATTTCCTCCCTGTTTAAAATCGATACTTGTCAAATTGAAGAATGGAGTGAATCTACCCCACCAAGCGAGATTCTTTCTTGTAACATTTCTTCATAAAATAGGGGTCAGAAATGATGATATAATGAAAGTATTTGCAACTGCGCCTGATTTTAATGAATCTATGACAAGGTACCAAGTTGAGCACATAACTGGGGGAATTTCGAAAAAGGAGTATGAAGTTCCTAAATGCTCCACTCTTCAAGCATACGGGCTTTGTGTGAAGAATGCAGTAAATGATAACCTCTGTAAAAAAGACTGGATGAGCCATCCTCTTCTTTATTACAAAATTAAGAAGGAATGGATTTCCAGGCAGAGAGAATCCTCTGAATAGCCGTTATATGCCCAAGAACTGCAAATAGTATTAAAATCCAAGAGGATATGGAGAAATAGTAGCCCCACCAGAAAAATTGTATTATGGGCAGGAGCATCAATATCACTAATCTATCTGCTCTGCCAAGGATACCCCCGTATATTCTTCCAACTCCCACTGCCTGTGCTTGTGTGCCCACATAGCTGGTCATAAACACGCCCGACAATGCAAATAGGCCGATTAGTGGGGTTGAATATGGACTTAAAGATATCCCAATTATTATTATCATATCCGCATACCTATCAATTAGATGATCAAGAAAATCCCCCCTATTTGAAGATATGCCCCGTAATCTGGCAACTTTACCATCAATAGCATCCATCAATGATGCGAGGATTAAGAATGCAAGAAACGCAAATAGAAAATATGAACTAATATGGGTGAGATAATAAGATATGGCAGCGAGAAATGATATAAAAAGAGAGATTAATGTTATGGTATTAGGATGCATTTTCATAAATGGTTTGGATAATGATGTTAGAAGCGAATCAACATTCTTTCTATATTTATTTAGTACCATTTGAGTATTTCCTCCATATAGTTTATTCTTGCCAGATATCTTTTGTCCCATGTTTTTATTATATGCTTCACCTCTTTTGCAGCATCTTCCGCTTTCTTCGTGGTAGTATCAACCTCAAATACTTTATCTTTTCCATGATAATTAATGGATTCTGCCGTTATTAATCCCATGGCCTCTGCTTCCAGATTCTCTCTTATTTTCTCCTTATTATACCCCCTTTTTTCCAATCTCTTTCTCAATTCTTCAGGATGGCATCTTAGCACAATTACCTCATCTACAGGCATTTCGTGAGAGTAATGTCCTTCTACGATAATAACCTCCTCTCCAATATTCTCTATTTTCTCCTTGAGATACTCAATATCAACAACATCCGCATCTCTATCCTCGTCATGGTAAAGTATGGCATCTTTGAAATCTTTTAGATAAACTACCCTATACTCATTTTCCAGTATCTTTGCAATTATAGTTTTGCCAGTACCCGGAGTTCCTGTTAGAGCTATAAGCATATAGTAAAAAAAGAGTTAAAGTATATTTAATTTCTCAAAAATAAAGAAAAAAGAGTTATTCTTTTTCTTCCTCAGAGCCCTCTTCAGTTTCATCTATATCTTCTTCACTTTCTTCACTAGGATTTTCTTTAGTGCTTTCTTTCTTTTCCTCCTTCTGCATGGGTACCTTAGGCTTTCTTGCAACCGCCACTATCGCTATTATCAGTGCTATAATTCCCAAAACTATACCTGCATAACCTATGTTATTGCTAGAGCTTATTGCCTTATCTTGCTCATTGTTCTTACTCTGTATATCACTTATATTTGTGTTAATCTGCTGTATATTGCTCTGTAAATCATTTGCTTGGTTCTTCAAATCGTTAATCTGGCTCTGCAAGTTGTTTATGTTCTGTTCAATCTTGTTTACCAATGTTGTATTTAACTCCTCAATTGCTTTGTTAAGAGCAGTAACATTCTCTTTTAAATCATTTTGCAGTGTATTAATTCTAGAATTTAGGGTATCAAGCTGGGATTTTATATTATTTATATCACTGTTAATTGTGGATATGTCACCCTGGATAGTAGATATCTTGCCTTGGAGAGCTGAGATTTCATCTTTCATAGTAGTTACCTGACTCTGTAAATTACTTATCTCCGAGTTAATAGCATTAATCGCATTCAATATTTCTGGTATCTGAGGCAAATATAAAGCAGTAACTATTTCCGTGGCAGAGTTGCCTGCCTCGTCAGTGGCCACAACCCGGAACACATTTTCACCGTTGACCAAGGTAGTCTTATATGCAAAGTTTCCATTTGGATCAACAGGAACATTTACTCCATTTATGGTCACCGTTGCACCAGGTTCTGTGGTTCCATTTATCCAGAAGGTAGATGTATATGTTATAGGAGTATTTGTAGATGTGGTTATCTTCAAACTTGGCGGTGTAGCATCCACTGTAAATGTCCAACTTTCAGTAACTTTATTCCCTCCATTATCTACAAGAGTTATTTGCACAGTATGCTTTCCATCAGCTAGCAGGAATGGAACATTTGCAATTACATTTCCACTATTGCCATTAGCAATTACCCTCGCAGGTATTGTTATACCATCTATCTGTACACTCACCTTGAAGAATCCACTATAAATTTCATCGTACCATGTAAAGTTAAGCTCTGGACTTCTATCATTTGTAATGGTATTCGCCAAATGGAAAGATTCTATCTGGGGAGCTATTGTATCTGTAACATTAATTGTTTGATAAATAATATTATTGCTTGAACCTCCTGTGGTCAGTGTTGCACTCTCGCCCGGAGTATTTGTAGATATCTTATAATAGTGTACCCCAGCAGTAGTATTACCTAGAGACATAATAGCAGTTATATAATCTCCGGAACCTATAGCACCCACCTGGGTACTACCAATATGAGAGATCCCTGTAGAATATGCGTCTATATAGAATCCAGTATAATTAACAGATTCATCAGATACTAGCTCTACATACACAGTAGAGCCGTTTATAAACGGAGTCCACAGATCGTTATAGAAGCCGGTGTAAGATACTTGTAGCTTGCCTGTGGAGTTGTAAATATACACATAATCCCATCCAGGCTCAACGTATAGATAATTAAAGTGCAAAGCTATCTTTGTTGCATTTGGAACAGTTATTGTCCAAACATTATCATAGTTGTTTGGATATGGATGCGGAGATTGTATATTTATATCTGTAACATTTTCCATTTCCCACAGATCAACTTTAGTACCATTAGAAGCTAAGGGACCAAAGTTGTATAACTCAATATTTATATTATCATCACGCTGATATGCCATAACTGGCTCTACATCGTAACTCAATACCTTGAAAGTTGCAATTGACCAGTATCCATTTGGATAATAAAAGCTAACATCATTCCTTGGATTCTGATCTCCTGGAGTGCTTGCCATTACTTCAATTATATCCTCACCTGCAACCTTTGGTGTCCAAGGCACGGTTATGAACTTTGTTTGTCCAGGTGCAAGAGTCACAGACACTGTTTTTATTGTACCATAGTAATCCATAACAGTTACATTGCTTGTGGCAGTGGTTGTTGTGCCTATGTTTGTTATTTCAAATGTGATACTATTGGGCTCTCCTACAACTGGGTCCTTTTGGATGAATACTTTTTGAACCCAGACATCTAAAGGCAAATGCACATGGAACAAAGCCCACATCGCGTTGTTATTCAAATTTGTATCGCCAGCGACATCAGCACTCGCAACTACATACTGCCACCTAACTGAAGAATTTGTTGGATCCATTCCCAAAGGTATTAAGTTAACAGCTTTCCAAGGTATCGTTACATAAGCAACTTCACCAGGTGCAAGAGAAGATATAGTTGCATTCCCAAGCCAGACCAAGGGATGGCTTAGGTTACCTTCTTGGAATATAAGAACATAGTTCTCCAGATAGAAATGAACCGTTATATTAGTTGCTGTAGCATTTCCAGAATTATATACAACCGCAGTAACATTCGTGGTTTTTCCAAATGCAACATCTCCATAGTCTAGAAGAGTTATAACCTGAACATCTGGGGCGGTACTCTTTATATTCTCATTATAGGCTCTCCCATTATAATTTGTTCTTTCCGTAGCACTCAGAGGTGGCATTGGAGAGCTGCAAGACATATAGAACCTTGTGTTCTTTCCATCTGCACTGTATACGGATAGTATATAGGTTCCTTCTCTATTTGGCACAAACGAATATGTAAAGTTATTTACCCCATTGTTTGTCGCCACAGGATGCAAAGTTTTCATATCAAGTATGAAATCATAATAAGTTGGCTGTGCTCCCCAAGGACCAGAACCATATCCATGCTCTAGATAAAGAAGCTCAACTTTAACTATTGGAGAATCGGTACTTATATTCACGCTTACTTCCTTTCCTCTTGTAATTATTGGCACATCATTTGAATTATAAACCGCGTTGGGTATTATAACACTTGGCACATTGTAAGATGGATAACTGGCTCCGTTTCCAGATACTTTCAATGCGGGATCTCCTATGAGTGAGTATTCAAAGTAAGACCTTGCCCAAGGATTATCATTCATTCCAGTATCCCATGGATCAACACTTGTGAGATTTTCACCTAGCCAATAGTTGTAAAGACTCAGAGCATAATAGTACATCATACCAAGGGTTGCATAACCATAATAGTGTGTAGCTAGGAAATATCCTGCCACAGTACCATCTTCTGTTATCAAGTCCCCAAAGTCATTTGGAGCTACCAATGTCCCATTATCAAAGTAGGCAAAAGTGCTTCCATATGCCTCTCTATCTGCTCCATAGTATGCAATTATGCCATTTGGTGCATAAAGCATCTTTTCAGCTATTGATGTACCGCCATTTATTCCAGATGCAAACTCTGAAGGATACATCTCTTCATCCCAAGCACCGTTTAGGCAAGAGCCAGATATGTAAATTGGCAGGCTTCCATAGGATGAATTCATGCTGAAATCCCAAGCACTAACTTCATCGTTGTGGTGCCAGAATGAAAATCCTGAGCCATGGGTTATTTCAATTATCATATCGCTGTTGTACATCATCTTTATGAAATTATTATATGTGTAATTTCTTAGTGTGTGGAAATACTCAGTGACCTTTGCTCCATCAAGCCATCCATAGTTAAGTGGCTCTAGAACTCCTGTCTCTCCAAGGAAGTATGGGGTTTCAAATACCTGTCCTCCTGAGAGTGTGACATTCTCTATACCTGCAGTTTTATGAGTTGCGTAATATATTATTTTATTAACAACCTTGTTTGCAGTCAAAGGATTAACGGGAATTCTACCTATGAAGAATTGTGGCTCATAGCTGAAGTATGTAGAATTGTAGTTTGGCTGGGCATAGAAAGCATCCGTGGGTATCCATGCATCATACATATCTGATAATCCATAATATGCCAGTAGGTACATATACTGATCAGTCCAGTAATAGCTTGGCGGTACTGCTCTTGCATTACCAAATATTGTTATGTATTCTACATTACTCCCATAACTCTCATTCTGCAAGAATGCTATTATTTTCTTTGCCAATGTATAATTGTATCCTATTATCATATTCTTTTCCAGAGGTAGGGCCTGACCACCGAGCAAACCATAAGGATCTGTGGTAGCATTTGCATATCCGTTTACTGGCGGATTCGGTGCAGGCTGGTAGTTCTTTGCAATCCAAGTAGTTGTAACTACCCATGATGTTACTCCTGTGCTGTTATGGAAATCTGCAAGTCTCTGCGCTGCTGCCTTTAGCTGTGGAGAGGTGATTATTATGTTTTCTACATTAATAGGAGCACTGCCGCTCTTAAGAGAGCCTGGAGAATAGGAAACAACCACCTTTGCATGGGTCATTACTTTTACTTCGTTTGTAACTGGATTGTACTTTACAGGATATATGTAAACATTCACTATCGTCTTATCCATTGTCTTGCTTATTGTAAAATCGTAGTTTTTATCGGGATAATATTTGCTGGACTTGTATACTTTCTCATTGTATTTTGGTGGTGAAAACTTAGCCGGGAAAGCCCTTCCTGATTTCAATGCAGGTGCAGGTATTGGAGATATTTTCAGCTTTCCGTAAGAAGTCATCCATATATTTTGCAAATTGACTCTTATGTTCTTTGCACCTGCAGGCAAGGTAAAGCTTATTATTTTCACAGGTACTGCAGGATCTCCAGGGTTAGTTAATTCCCTCATACCCTTGCCTACAATATATCTCCCACCGTTTGGGCCTGTCACATATTTCAAATCTTTTACATTTATGTGCACATCCCTGTATAAGAAGTGTACTCCCTGCATATTTGCTTGCTTTGCCTGAACGGATGGTTGTACACTGATTATCACTGCAAACGCTGTTAAAACCATTAAAGTTACCACTAGGATACTCCCCAATTTACCAAATCTTCCACCTTTCATGAGGCATCACCCTATTGGGTAGAAAAGATATTATAACCCTACTATTTATTTTTTTCTAAATGCTCTTTTAATGCAACTTTTAATTTTTCTGCAATGATTTTTCCATCCACTTTACCACGAAGTTCTTTCATAACCAGCCCCATTAAAGGCTTAAAAGCCATTTCTCCGCGCTCTTCAATTAACTCCTTTTTCTCTTTGATTATCTTATCAATAACGGCATCAACATCTACCTCAGTGGAAAAATTCTGTATGAGATCATCAATATTCTCACCGCCACAGGCACGCTCAACGATTTCCTCTACAGCCTCTTTGGCAAATTTTCCATCTTTTAGCGCTTTGAATATAGCCTTATAATCTATTTCATCACATCCAAGAAGAAGGGCTCTTGCCACCACTGTTGGATAACCGAAATTCTTTGATAGATATTCAAACAAGTCATCTTTACCCTCGTGGATAAGTTGCCAAGCAAGCTCTTCATTTATACCCAAAGAGAGTAGCTCCTTAACTCTCTCTTCAGGCATTGGCGGGAGAGAACTTACAAGTTTTTGAAGGTGCTCTTTACTTATTCTTATTGGTGGTATATCTGTCTCTGGATACATTCTAGCTCCACCTGGTAAGGGCCTAAGATAATAAGTGGTACCGTCATCTCTTGGACCCCTAGTTTCATCAGGCACCCCTTTTATTGCAATTTTAGCTCTTTCTATAACTTTTTCTAGTCCTAACTTTGCCTTATCTTCCATCTCTGCGATAATCACAAAAGCATCCTGTTCTCCAAGTCCCATCAAATCTCTTATTTTTTCAACTTCTTCAGCGCTAATTCCATAAGCAGGAAGCTCGTCTGAATGGAAGAGGCCCCTTATCCCAATCACCCTAACTCTGTCTGCAAATTCCCTACCTAATCTATATTTATCATTTTTAAGCACACCGACATATCCGAAAAGTCTTATGCCCAAAACCTTGCCTCCTTTCTTTAGCATCTTTTTTATTATTTTTGACTCGGTGTCTTCAAATATTTCAGTTAAATCGTAAATTTTCTCATCCACCATTGCCCTTCTTTCCTGTAAGATTCTTGCTATCTCTTTAAGCATCTCTTGCCTCTCAATCTCCATATTCACCCATTTTGGAATCATATTGAGCTTAGAAGCCCCCTTTATTTCCACCCTGCCTTGTCCTGTGGATAGATTGATATCTTGTCTAATGGTACCCACTCCTCTTCGCACTTTCTTTGTAGCTCTTAATATGTATCCTATTTTCTGGGCAACTTCTTTTACCTCTTCACCATTTTTCATATCTGGAGCAGTGGATATCTCTATCAAAGGAATACCTAAACGATCTAAGCGATAAACAACATAATCATCCTTCTCCTCAATTTTCCTCGCTGCCTCTTCCTCTAAGCATATTGTTGGAATTCTTACCTTTCCAAATGATGTTTCAATGTAGCCATCCACAGCGATAAGTGCTGTTCTCTGAAATCCGGAGGTGTTGCTACCATCTATGACTATTTTTCTCATTATATGAATCTCATCTACAATCTTTGCATGGAGCATTAGAGCCACTGTTAGTGCTACATCAAGAGCTTCTCTATTCAAATCGTGGGGAGGCTCTTCATCGGCCTCCACCAAGCAAGAATTATCCGTTGCTTCATATATGAATTTTCTATGTTTCAAACTTTCCTCAATAGCAGCCTTGTCTATCTCGCCCATCTCGCTCTGAGTGGGTCTCAAAACTCTCTCAAATTTGTAAATTACATTATCACTTAATTTTGAATCACAATTGCAAAAAAGCTTCTTTGTAGCAAGTTGTTGGTGTATTTCAAGCCCACTCTTTACCATGTTATCATCCTCCTTGTTGAGAGCTCGCCCCTTAGATTCTGAGATAATAGAGCTCTTGCTTTCTGAGCATCATAATTTCCAAGAAGCCACATCAATTTTATGTAAGCAACCTCTGGTAGCATATCCTCCAGAGGTATAACTCCAGCTTTTTTCAGTTCTCTGCCCGTTGAATAAACATTCAAATTCACTCTTCCATAAAGGCATTGCGAAGTTATTCCAATTATCATACCATCCTTTATTTTCTTTTGAATGATATCTAGAAGATGGGTACCCACATGGCCCAATCCTGTACCGATGATAATTGCTCCATGCATGCCCTCAAGCATTCTTTCAAGCATATCCTCACTTAATCCCGGATAGTAGTAAATAAGGGCAACTTTTTCGTCCATTTTCTCTAAGAGTACATTTTCTTCACTTTTTCTCTTGTACTCTCCATAAAATTTTATCTCATTTCCCCTAACTTCCCCCAAAGGTTTTGAGTTTATGCTCTTAAAAGCATCTCTTCTTGAGGTGTGCATCTTTCTCACTCTCGTAGCTCTATGAATATGGCAGTAATCATCGCTTGTGGTCGCATGCATCACAACTGCAACCTCGCCTAAATCGCTCTTGGCAACCTTTACGGCTGAGAGAAGATTCATATACGCATCACTGCTTGGCCTGTCTGAACTTCTTTGGGCTCCAACGAAAACAATAGGACCTGTTTGGTTCTCAAACATAAAGGATAAGGCAGAGGCTGAATAGCTCATTGTATCTGTACCATGAGGTATAACCACTCCTTCCGAGTTATCCAATTCTTTTTTCACATGCTTTGCCAATTTGATCCAATACTCAGGTTTCATATCCTCACTTAAAATATTGAAAAGCACCTCAGCACGGACATTGCACTCTTCCTCAATTTCGGGCACGGAGAATATTAAATCTTCCGCAGTTAATGCTGGATGTACTGCACCTGTCCTATAATCCACATAACTCGCAATGGTGCCCCCTGTGCCTATTATGGATATTGTTGGTAATCCTTCTCTGCTTTTTATCTCTCTTTTAACTCTTTTTTTCTTCTCACCCTTCTTAAGAACCTTTATCTCGAGAGGCGCAATGCCCACATTATATCCATTATCAAGCTTGAGAATGATTATATCCTCATCACTAAATTTATTTCTTGGCATTAAAACTCCTTTAAATATTCCTTTATCCGTCTTGACTTCCACATAATCTCCAGGCTCAGGATTCATAAAGGGGTATGGGCGAAGAATTATTAACTTTTATCTTAAATCCCAAAATTGTTTATTCTGCGCATATTTTAATTCTTCTTTGAGTACTCTTTTTGCGATCTCGAACTCGTTCTCGTAAGGTACTTGTAATATCCTGGCTGCAGTTGTAAGTCCTATGCCACGTCCTGCAAGTGCTAAAGCTGCAGCTTTTTTATGTACTCTGAGAAGATGAGAAATTGCCATCATCCTATCTAACTCTTTTTTCTCCTCTCTCGTGAATTTCTTCTTTTTTAGAATTTTAAGCTTATCCTCTTCATAGGGCTTTAAAAGAGTTACTCGCACGCTTCCACAAAACGGGCAAATCGGTTTTTTGAAATCCTTAACTTTAATATGTATGCTCTTTCCACAAGATAGGCAGGCAAGAATCATATCCTCTTCCAATAATCTTTTCTGAACGGCCTCTATAATGGGTCTTGTGGCTATGATTGGTGACACCAAATCTCCATGCTCCTCCAGAAGTATCTTGCTTTTATCGCTCATCTCTCTAACGATTATTTCCGTCTTCCCCTCTCTTATCTTTTCTAATATTAAATTTACAACCTCAACATCCATATAATCAAAGCTCATCTTGTTTAGCACTTCTTTGTATAGGGGTGTACCTTTGTAAGCATCCACGATTTTCTCAATTCTTACCTTTTTCATATCTGCCCCTTTCTTTATCACACCCATCTTTTTTGCAACATGCATAAATATGTAGTTGAATAAACGGGAATTCTTGGCCACAAGCCTCACTAAGCCCTCTACATTTCTCAATTTCTCCAAAAGTTCTTTAATATAAGGAGCATTGACATGGGGATTGAATAGAGCAATATGGTATGGAGATACTGAGAATTCCACACTCTCTCCTATTTTTTGTGATAGAATAGATGAAAGGATCAAAGCGAGTGTATAATTCGCCTTGCTCCCACCTCGTACACCGATGAATACTATGCCATTACCATTCTCTATAACTATTCTCCCTTCATTCCAATCCATTTTCCAGTTTTCAAGGATTTTCTTAGCTGCAGAGTTGAGATATTTCATATCTGGCTCGTGAGATGCAACTTGATATGGCACAGGGATCTCTTCACCCACCCATGATGGGGGCATAGCTATATCTCGCAAGTACTCAACAAGCACTTTATCCTCCCTTATATCCACTATTCTCCAAGCCATGCCATTCATAACAAAACTCTCTCCATAATTGAGAGTAGATACAAAGCTCTCATCCAAAGTACCTATAAAATCACCATGAAGTGTTATAACCTTGTACAATTTCTCATCTGGAATCATTGATATGTTCTGATAAAAATACTCTCTCCCTCCCCTTGTTTTTCCAAAGGCTATGCCATCGTACCAAACCTTTCCTATATCTTTCATAAAATTCAAAATATCCTCAAACTCTTCAAAGCTCAAATTTCTAAATGGATATGCATTTTTTATAATTTCATAAGCTTCTCTTGCATTCATTTTTCCTTCAGAGTTAGCCATGGCTACGAGCTGATTAATAAGAACCATCAAGGGCTTCTCTCTTATTTTTACACTCTCTATCCTTCCCTCGTGCAGAAGGGATAGTATGGATGCAGATTCCCAGAGCTCCACTGGTGTGTGGGCAAATATTGTACCTCTCGAAACCTCATCAATCCTGTGCCCTGCCCTCCCAATTCTCTGCAAGAGTTTTGTAACTTGCCTGGGGGAGTTGAATTGAATTACAAAATCAACGATACCCACATCTATTCCAAGTTCTAACGAGGATGTGCATATGAGAGCTTTTAGCTCTCCCCTCTTAAATTTGTCCTCAGCTTCAATTCTAACCTTTCTGCTTAAAGAGCCGTGATGTACTTCAATTGGCGGATTTGCAAAGAGGAGACGGTATCTCATGCCTATATCCTCCGCTGTGCATCTTGTATTTGTGAAAACTAGAGTAGCTCTTGCTTTGTTGATTTCTTCCCACATTTCCATAAGGGTAGAGGCATAATCAACATCACTCCCCATAATCTGAGCTTCTTTCTCGTATTTCTTCTGCGGAGCCCTGATATTCACATCTATCCTCTTTCTCAATTTTACTTTCACAATCTCAATACTTTCATTAGGCGATAAGAACTTTGCAATCTCCTCTGGGTTTCCTACACTTGCCGAGAGCCCTATGACCTGGAAACGAGTCATTTTTCTCAATCTCTCAAGCCCAACTGCAAGCTGCGCACCGCGCTCATCACTGGCAAGCTCGTGAATCTCGTCTATGACAACAAATTTCACACTTTTCAAGCTCTCTTTTAATCTCTTTCCTAAAAACATTATTTGAAATGTCTCTGGCGTGGTAATTAGAACATCAGGGGGATGTAAAGAGAGCTGTCTTCTCTCATAAGCAGTGGTGTCTCCATGCCTGACCGCTATTCTCAACCCCAATTTCTTTCCGAAATCTTCCAATCTCTTCAATAAATCCCTATTCAAAGCCCGGAGAGGAGTTATGTAGATACACGCAATTTTCCCATAATTTCCATCCACTAATTTGTGAAATATGGGCAGCATAGCTGCTTCCGTTTTTCCACTACCAGTGGGAGATACAAGCAATACATTCTTTCCCTCCAGAATATATGGTATAACCTCCCTCTGTGGCTCGGTTGGCTCGAATATGCCTTTTTCTTCCAGTACCTTTTGAATTGAGGGATGTAATGTCTCAAACACGAGTTTGTGTAGAGATAAAGATATAAAAATTTATTTCAAAATAGGTTAAGTTGAATTCCTCGAAAAACATGAAAAAAGAAGAATAAAAATAAGGAAGGATTAGACATAGAGATCATAGGCAAGAACTTTGAAGAGCAGGAGTTTAGAAGCACCAGAGAAAGAATGGGAAAATATGTAATCTCCAACAACTCTTTTGAAAGAGTGGAAGACTGATTCAATTACATTTCTATGCGAGTACTTCTTTTTCCAGTCAGGTGATTTGCTCTTTTCTAACAATCTCCTTCGCAATCCTCTTCTTGCTTTATTACGGATTGCTATGTATGGAGTTCCTCCTTTATTCAGAACAAATCGTATGTTACGTAGAGAATCATAGCCCTTATCTGCATACACTTCTTTTACTCTCTCTTCCTCCAAAAGAGGAATGAGGTACGGTGAATCGTTAGTGTGCCATTTTGTAACTATTGCATTGGTAATGAGCTTCCTCTCAATATCCACAGCAGCATGCAATTTCAATCCTTCTCTTATTTTTCCTACTTCTCCGATTCGCTGTGTGTAGTAGTATGAACGGTAATAAATTTGAATACCTGTGGAATCCACTGCAAATTTATTGGGTATTCCCATTATTTTCACTATTTCTCTAAGCACAATGCGAATCCATCGTTCTGGTATTCTTCTCAACTCTCTTGAAATTGTGCTTTTATGGGGGATTTTCTTCAATCTCATTACCCTCTTTATCTTTCTCATTTCTCGCACAATCTGGAGCATTCTTTCTATGCTTCCTGCATACTGCACCAGCACTATCAGCATTATGTGCTGGTGCAGAGTGTAGTCCTTCCTAGAATACTTGCTCCAGTAAAGCGGGAGTTTCGCCCTCTTCATTGCTCTTAATCCTATCTTCACAATCTTGTATAACTCTAATTTCCTGCTCATCCTTTATTTATCTCTCCTATTTTATTTTTCTGTAGGGTTGCAACTTACCCTCAAAATAAGAAGATTAAGGCTACGCCTATCACTGCCATAAGTGCCCCAAATATGCCACGAAGATTTACTTTCTCTTTGTCCATCAAATAAACCACAGGAAGAACCATGAGGGGGGTAGTAGAGAGCAAAGTGGATGCTATACCTACCTGTGCATACTTTATTGCGATCATTGAGAGCCAAAGCCCTATGAATGGTCCTATAAGAGATCCAAAAATCAAGAGTTTTAGTGCATATCTATCTTTCAAACCGCTTAATATATGCTTGGGTTTTTTCCATATAATAAGGGTAAGCCATATAACCGGTAGAGCTGCAAAAACTCTGATCACTGTGGTTGAGAGTGGATTGAGGGGGATGGAAGAATAAAACATCCCGTACTTCGAGAACACTACGCCTATACCCTGTCCAATAGCAGCTATTGTTCCAAAGATTGTTCCTTTAAAGATATGAGTTTTAAATTTTTTATTCTCATTCCTTTCCTCTTTTTCGATAATTACAATCCATATACCCAATAAAACTAATAGTATTCCAATTAGTGCTATATGTGTAGGTACCTCGTGTAAAAGAATATAGCCTCCAATCAACGAAAAAATTGGAGCCATTGAGGAAACTAATATTGCCTTTCTTGCACCCATCTCCACCAGAGCTCCGAAGTAAGCTAAATCGCCCACGGCAAGCCCTATTATACCGCTTAAGGATAGTATAGCAATTTGGTTATAACTAACTATTGGAAAAAATGTTCCATAAAGAATAAAATTTGAAACTGAAAAAAGAAATGCACTGATTGTTATTCTTAAAGCATTTAAACTTAAAGGACCGATTCTCTTCCCAACCTTGGTGAATAAGGTAGAAGATACGCTCCACATAAAAGCTGCCGATAAGGCTGCAATCTCACCGTATATTTGGGACATTTGAGCCTTGATGCAAATGTTCTTATTTAACTTTACTATTGAAAAATTTTATATAGAAGAATATTTTTTCATTTTTGAGGTGATGGGAATGGAGATATCCGAGATGAGGGAGTGGGAAAGAATATCTGCGCATTCTCACATTCTTGGACTGGGGCTTGATGAGAATTACAGGGCTTTGAGAAAAGCGGATGGTATGATAGGACAGATAGAGGCAAGAGAGGCAGCGGGTATAATTGTCAAGATGATTAAAGAGGGTAAATTTGCAGGTAATGCCATTCTAATTGCAGGCCCTCCGGGAAGTGGCAAAACTGCCCTTGCCATAGGAATTGCAAAAGAGCTTGGTGAGGATGTACCCTTCGTGCACATCGCTGGCAGTGAGATTTATAGCAGTGAGGTGAAAAAGACGGAATTCTTAACTCAGACATTGCGTAAGGCGATAGGGGTGAGAATTCACGAAATGCGCAATATATATGAGGGAAAGGTTGAGAGTTTGAGTGTGGAGTATATGCAGCATCCTTACAATCCGTATCAGAAGATTCCTGCAACCGCAACAATTACGCTTAAAACAAAAAATGAGAAGAAAAAACTAAAAATGGATCAAAGCTTTGCTATGCAGTTATTGCAGCAGGGAATTGAAGAGGGCGATATTATTCAGATTGATGCAGATAGTGGAAGAGTAGTGAAAATAGGCATTTCCAAAGATGCTGTGGAGGAGAAAAGCTACGATTTGTCCTCTGAGAAGATTATGGATATCCCAGATGGCTCCGTGCTGAAAGAAAAAGAATTTGTCTATACCCTAACTCTCAACGATTTGGACATGATGCAGTCCCGCTCTGGAATGGATTTAGCATCTTTGCTATTTGGTGCCTCTGAAAGAAAAGAGATAAGCGAGGATGTCAGAAGAAGAGTGGATGAACAGGTAAAGAGGTTAGTGGAAGATGGAAGAGCAGAATTAATCCCAGGAGTTCTGTTCATTGATGAATGCTCAATGTTAGATATAGAAACATACGCTTTTCTAAATAAGGCCATGGAGCAGGAGCTCTCTCCTATTATCATATTCGCAACCAATAGAGGAATAACAACTGTACGCGGTACTGATATAAAATCACCGTTTGGTATGCCTCTGGACCTGCTGGATAGATTATTGGTCATAACAACGAAGAAATACGATGCGGAGGATATGAAGGAGATCATAATGACAAGAGCTAAAAAAGAAGGGATAAAAATAGAGAAAGATGCAATGGAATATCTTGTAGAGATAGGCCAGAAAGCTTCTTTGAGGTACGCAATACAGCTCTTGGCTCCAGCGTGGGAGCTTGCAAATAAGGAAGAGATAAAGAGAGAGCACATAGAGAGAGTATACAAGCTCTTTGCAGATGTAAAACGCTCAGTGAACTACCTGCGCAAGATGGAAGAAGAAATGATTTATGACTAATTTTTTTATTTTAAAAATAAAAAATAGAGGGTTTAGTAGATTCCCTGGTCTATCATGGAATCTGCTACTTTCACAAAGCCACCTATGTTTGATCCCAATAGCAAGTTTGTGGGCTTGTCGTACTTCTCTGCATACTTTACACCAGTGTTGAAGATGTTTACCATTATATCGTGCAATTTGCGATCCACTTCCTCTGCGCTCCAATAGGTGAACTGTGCATTCTGACTCATCTCAAGACCGCTTACAGCCACACCACCAGCATTGGCAGCTTTTGCAGGTCCAAAGAGCACATCATTCTCAAAGTAGAGATTTATTGCGTCCAATGTGCTTGGCATATTTGCACCCTCTACAACAGCTATAAGCCCTGCATTAATTAATGTCTTTGCATCCTCTGCATTTATTTCATTCTGGGTTGCACTCGGGAATGCAATATGTACCTCTCCTGCTTCCTTAGCTGCAACTTCCCAAGCCTTCTTGCCAGGGAACCATGGTAAATCGAATTTCTCAGCGACTTCCTGCAAGCGACCATGCTTTATGGCTTTTGTCTCATAAACTGCGTTCCAAATATCATCATTTATACCATCTGGTAGATACATTGCTCCCTTAGAATCTGAGAGTGTGACAACTTTACCGCCAAATTCAGTAACCTTCTTAGAGGCAAATTGGGCAACATTACCACTGCCAGAGATTGCAACATTATAGCCCTTCAAATCTTTCTTGCCCTTGAACTTCTTGAGCATCTCAATTAGATAGTATGTGGCACCATATCCAGTTGCCTCAGGCCTTATCAATGAACCGCCCCAGTTCAAGCCCTTACCAGTGAGAACTCCTTCCCAGCGGTCTACAATCTTTCTATATGCTCCAAAGAGATAACCTATTTCCCTTCCACCAACACCAATATCTCCAGCAGGGACATCGGTATTTGGTCCAATATGTCTGTATAGCTCCATCATAAAGTTCTCGCAGAAGCGTCTTACCTCAGAGTCGCTCTTACCGTGAGGATCGAAATCAGAACCGCCCTTGGCTCCGCCCATAGGTATGCCGGTCAGGGCATTCTTGAATATTTGTTCAAATCCTAAGAACTTCAATACTCCAAGTGTGACAGTTGGATGGAATCTCAAACCACCCTTGTATGGGCCTATTGCTCCATTGAACTCGATTCTGTAACCACGATTTACATGAAGCTCTCCATTGTCATCCTCCCATGTTACACGGAACATTATTACACGCTCTGGCTCTGTTATTCTCTCTAGAATCTTGTGCTTCATATACTTAGGGTTCTTCTCTATTACAGGTATCAAAGTGTGAAGCACTTCAGTGACTGCCTGGTGAAACTCAGGCTGTGCAGGGTTCTTTGCCTTCACATTCTCTATTATATTTTCCACATATTCTTTTGCATTCATATTATCACCTTCTTTTTAGGCAAGGGGAAATCGCAGTAATAGATATAAACTTTCTTGATTGAAAGAGCGTATCATGGTTATATAAAATTTGAAAAAGCAGCCCCGGGAGGATTCGAACCTCCGTCCAGGGATCTCTCCGAAGCCCTTTGGGGATAAAGCACCTTTTTAAAGGGGCTTCGCCAGAGTCCCCGATGCTTGACCACTACACCACGGGGCTATGCAATGGGTAAATATCGGTGCGATATTAAAATTTTGCGCAGTTAAACGGCGTTATATTCTGCATTTCACCATTACACTTTGACCATTAAATAGTAGAACATAAAGTTCATGGTTTATTATTGCAATTTGGTCAGGAGAATTTATATCAAAACTCATACCATCACGGGAGCATACTGGCTTAAATTTTATGCCGTTTTCTGAATAGAGAATATCCTTCCCTACTGCAATTGTTATGCCATTATTATGGTAAAATGGCACCCAGTAAATGTTGTATTTTCCCTCAATTCTATCGGTAAATGGATTTATCACAAATAGATTTATATTTTTCTCTAGTGTTTCATAATAAAATATTTTATTATCCTGCGAAAACGCAAAAATTTCCCATGCGTGCGTATTATTTAGTATAACTTTGTATCCCGTTCCTCTTGTTTTCAGAAGAGCACCTTCTCCATTACTAAGATTTGAAATAGCGACTCCATATGCAAGGTATACTTCATTATTTAAAGCGAATAAATAACTGTTGAAAATGAATGCAACATTTTTAATTCTGTAAATCTCTGTAAAGTTGTTAAAATCCTTAGTTCTCACTAATTCTGCGGAATTTTCGTTCTTCTCAAATAGATAAAAATATCCGTTTGAAATAAGCATAGAATAAATTTCCAATTTGTGTGTATACCATATTTTATCAACTTGCAAATTCTCGTTTATTTTCACAATCAAGGAGGTTAAATTTGATAGTATAATAGAAAAATATGCGGAGTCTCCATAACTGTATTCTTTTATCCTATCTATTTTTTCACTAACTCTTAATATCTCTTTCCAGTCTTTACCCTCTATGGAATATCTATTTTGGATAGCCGTTATATAAAATATACCATAGCTGTTATTTTCTTCATCCACATTCGGTCTTACATTAGCTCCAAGATATAGCATTGTCTCATTCTTAAATGTAAAGATTCCAGTGGTATAAAAATAGGAGTTCACAGGTAAATGGATTTTAATCTTAAGAGTATCATTATTCTGGTAGGTGCCTAGAAGAACTACACCCGCAATTGCTGACACTATGATTACCACACTAATTGCAACTGCAATACTCTTTCTCATTAAGAATTAAAATCCACACAGAATATTTAAGGTTTGCTTAGGAATTTGGAAGAAAGTCGGAAGGGTGCGAATCCATCCGACCAGCGATACAAAAATAGCGCCGCCGGCAGTATAGAATAATAACCTAATCATCCTTTTTATCACCCAAAAGAAGTTTTTCAACTTTTTCATAAGGTTTTTCCAATCCAACAGGTCCCATTCTATGGTAGAATTCTTCGGTTGTGGAAGTTCTACTATGTCCAAGCTGAGCACTAACTGTTGATAGATCTACACCTCCTATCTCCCTAAGCAACTTAGCTATAGTAGCCCTGAACTTCTTTATATTGAATTTCTCTATGCCTACTTCCTTTGCCCTATCTGCAAAATGTGTGAAGTATCCTCTAAATCCCCAGTAAGGATCCATTATCTCCCCGTTTCTTTTGATCCAGAAGAACAGGTATTCTGAAGTTCTCAACCCCATCTCCTCTCTCAGTTTCATGTACTTTTCCCATCTTTCAATGTATTTTTCAAGAAGACCCTTCAACACTGGAGGTATGTATACTACTCTCTCATGCCCACCTTTTCCTTCTCTCACAATGATAAGATTGTTTTTCAAATCTATGTCATCCTTCTTTAAGACTATCACCTCCGAATATCTTATACCCGTCCACGCGTAGATCCATATCATAGTCCTATGCTTTAGCTCTTCAAAATTCTGCTCTCCAAACATCTCAAGTGCCTTTTTAACATCCTCCACAGCCATGTAGAGAATGGGCTTCTTATCCTCTCTTGGCACTAAAAATCTCATTTTAAAAGCTCTGGGGTTCATAGAGAATGCCAAAAACTGGATAAAAACTTGGAAAACTCTGCGATAATAGTTCCTATCGTATCCCTTGAGCTTTAACCAATAAAGGTACTCTCTAGCATCTTTCTCCGTTATAGAGGCTGGATTTGGAAGATATCCGTACTTTTCCTTCAAAAACTCTTCTGCTTTTTCAAGCTTGATTCTGTGATCCTTCACAGTTTTTATTTCCCGCGTAGTTTTCAAGTATGCAAAGTATTCATCCTTGTTTTTCTGCCACCCCTTAGACTCTGTTGTGCTTTTTAGCATGGCCCTGAGATTCTCTATCAAATCTCTTGCATCTTCATAGTTTCCATTTTCTAACGCCTTACTTACCTCGTCTACCACCTCTTTTATCTTTCTTATGTTCATCTCACTTCCCTCATCATTTTCTAAATGTCTAAATTTAATGACATTTTGACATCATGCAAAAAACATATATATACCTTTCGTCTTACCTACATGATGATGAATAATTATGAAGAAGTTAAAGATGTTTACACCATAGAAGTGCTAGCTGACGGACTCTCTCACTACATACGGGCTGCGGTTCTGCAAGCTTTAAAGAAAAAACAAAAAATGCGAATTCCCGAGCTTTTGAAGGTTCTAAAAGATCAAGATTTGCCAGTGGAGAGAAACTCTATAAGGCCCCATCTTTACAAGCTGATGTACAGTGGAATAATAGAAATTATAAGGATTGAAGGTAAGGATTATGTGATTTTGAAGAAGGATGTTAAAATACTTGTAAGAGAGGTGAGGAACGATGAGTGATGATGTGGTAAGATTCTCCTTTCTGCTATCCGGCGGAGAGGAGATAACCAGATTGGTGGAAATAAAGGGCATGGATACCACAAATTTTGTGAAGATTAGAAGAGCATCTGAAAGATACCTTATTCAGATTGGCCCGCATACAATAGATCTCCCAGCAAAGCTAATGAAGGAAATGGTGGAAAATATATTACTCACATACCCGGAGGATGAGGACCTAGAAGGCATAATAATTACTCTTGCCCAGGACAAGCCTTGGCTGTTTGAGAAGCTGAGAAGATAATCTCAGGGCATTCTATTTTTTAAATCTCTATATGCTTTTTCTCTCCTTTTTACCTCTAAAATTGTAACTTTCTTGAGATCATCATTAACAAGATAGATTACCCTATAAT
The DNA here is from genome assembly GCF_000025665.1 of Aciduliprofundum boonei T469. GTDB lineage: Archaea > Thermoplasmatota > Thermoplasmata > Thermoplasmatales > Aciduliprofundaceae > Aciduliprofundum > Aciduliprofundum boonei. The sequence goes on along the minus strand of NC_013926.1, from coordinate 1,160,312 downwards.
CTCCTATTCTCACCCTATAAACATCTTTCAATCCTTTAATCTTCTTAAGGTCATACTCTTTAAAAGGATACGGAGCGTATTGCAGATTGATAATTAAATTCAAAACCTTCTCTTATATCTTCCGGCAAGTACTTTATCTCTTTCTGGGCTTTGCGATGTATCTCAACTCTGTACATTTAAATCACGGAGAAACTCTTCCAAGCTCACTGTGTCTCCATTCTTTGCCTCTTTTATCCTCTCTTCAAGCTCTTTTCTCTCCTCTTCCGATATTTCTTCCTCACCAATTAGCATAGTCTCCAATCTCTCTAGCATCTTCTTTATGTCTTGTATCTCCCCCTCAAGTCGTTCTAAAATCTCTACAGTGCCATTCGTTGCCATCACCTTTACTATCACCTTATTGTATTTTAATCTTTTCTAAGGGATTTTTACAAATTTTTTGATTTGAGAGCGTTTTTCACCTTTACAGGTGTAATTATACCACCCTCAAGGAGAAACTTCAATATCGGGCAAATTTTCCTTCAAAGAGGACAAAATATGGATGTTTTTGAAAGCTCTTAGACCTAACTTATCATGTTACTCAAGAAGCCACTTCCACAGTGGAACATACTCTATTTTCTTTCCCTCTACTTCCTCTTGGCCCTCATGGTCCCATGTGATTATTTTTAAATCATTGCATTTCAGCTCTTTGGAAGCTCTTATCAAGGCGTCTATCTCTCTGTTTTTGGTGTTTATATCGCTAACATCGTAACAAACTTGTATTAATTCTTTAACTCTTTGCCCCTCGTAGACAACGAAGTCCACCTCTTTGTTTCCCGCCATATAGTAGGCAAATTCTTGTGTGGGATTGTAGTAGTATTTTCTACGCATCAGCTCCACTGCAACTATATTCTCTATCCTCCTTCCCATATCTTTCATTCCATAGAGTGTGGGAAATCCATTGTCCACCACATATAATTTGGGCATGCTCCTCATAGATTCAATCTCGCTGTAGCTAAATTTTCTCACTGGAATAACAAACCCAATGTCATCAAGGTACGAGAAATACTCATAGATCTTGTTCTTGCTAAGCTCATTTCCAGACCCAAGGCTATTGTAGAGTTTCTTAACAGATATTCTGTTTCCAAAATTCTTCACTGTGGCTTTTATCAATGCCTTCATCACACCAATTTTCTTTATTCCGTATCTCTCTACCAAGTCCTTGTAAACTATCAAATCTAGATATTCTTGGAGAGTTCTTATCTTCAGTATCTCTTCGTAATTTACAATCTCTGGAAATCCTCCAAAGTTGGTGTACTCATCTAGATACTTCTTTATCATTCCCCTATCATCTTCTATCAAAGGTTCTCTGAGCTTAAACTCCTTGAACTTTAAGAACTCTTTGAACGATAAAGGAAAAAGATGATAACTCAAGCTTCTCCCTCTAAGAGTCGTTGCAATTTCCTTGCTTAGAAGTTTGGAAGATGAGCCTGTGATGAAGAGCCTTGCATTTCTTCTCTCCAAAAGCCTGCGCACGAATTTCTCCCAACCTTTTACATTCTGTATTTCATCCAAGAAAAGATACATGCTCTTTGCATCAGGATTGTATTTTCTATATATTTCCACAATTTGAGATAAATCTTTGGAGTCCATATTTCCTATTCTCTCATCTTCAAAGTTTATGTAAAAGAGCCGCTCTATTCTCATTCCCCTTTCTATCAATTTTTGTATCGTTTGGTACAATAGATATGTCTTTCCCGTTCTTCGTAGTCCAACAAGAGTGATTGCTTTGTTCAAATTCAAAGGTAAATCTAAGCTCCTCTCCTTCAATTTCGGAATTCCAAAGCGATGAAACTCAGCTATGACCTCTTCCAAGAGCATTTCAACCAATTTGTTCTATACAACTAAGACATATTTAACATTTTTGTCTTACTCCGGTGGGAAATTTTTCTTTATAACTTTCTACCATTGATGAGTTAATGTATTTTCCTTCTATGAGCGATTACTAGCTATTTTCACTCATCTAAAATTTCCAAAGCATCTTCAAGCTTTACATATTGCCCTTTATTTATCTCTTCTCTACCCTCTTTTATTATTTTTAGCTCCTCCTCAGTTGGCTCTTCCTCGTCCAGCTTCTTGTACAATCTCTCTATCGTGCCCACATCTTCCATATTTACACATCTCTTGCTTATATTTTAAAGTTTTCTTACGATATAGCAGGAAGAATAATTTACAAAATCAAGAGATCATCAGTTGGCACATACGCTAGGGATATGTCCTTACCACCTTTTTTCTCTGCTTTCATATATACTTCCTCAGGATCTTCCCCACTGGCCACAACCTTGCCATCCACTATCGCAATCCACTTCCCAGCATATTCACTCAAATCCGCATTTATGTAGAACTCATAGTTCTTGTCCTTGATCTCCTTGCTCATTATTTATACATCTCCCCACTCTATTTTAAACTTTTCTATTTGTTATTTCCTCATGGAATATATTTTTCCCTCAATAGATTCAAAGCTAATCATAAAGATTTGTTTCTGGCGTCATTTTAAATTGTCTATGTGAGAGAATATGCAAGATTATATTGTAAAGCTTAATTTCCTTGCAATCTGTGGTTTTGAACCTCAGGTTTTCTTGACTTTCCTCCTACGAAATACTACAAGCAAGGATAGTATTGTTATTATTGCTATCCACGCACTTGAGAACTCTGGTATGGCCCCTGTTGGTGTAGCTTTTACGGTGTTGCTGGGCTGTGACTCTCCAACTGAATTTACTGCAGTGACATAGTATGAGTAATTAACTCCAGGAACTACATTAGTGTCGTTGTACCAAAGTTGAGTAGCAGGTACTGTTGCTATTAGAGTACCATTGCGATATATTTTGTATAATGTAATATTAGAACTCCCATTACATAGTGGTTGATTCCAGCTTAAATTTACATAACCATTACCTGTTTTAGCATTTAAATTAAAAGGGTGAGATGGTGTAGATTCCTCTACCGAGCATCTTAGTGGATAATAATCCTTCGCACCTGCAGAGCCGTCTATATTGTAGGGCCAGTCCACAATACCATCTCCATTTTTATCATTGCTATTATTGTTGTTTGCCCAATCTTGCCAGTAATTGCCTATACCTGATGTGGAATTCCACCAATTATCAGAGCCATCATCTCGCGCTTGAATATGCGACGAATTGTAAGTATCTCCTGAGCCGTGATTGTAATAGAATGAGTTATTGTAAATTATATTATACTCCGAGAAAGAGGCCATATACACCCCATATTTAGAGCTTTTAGAAATAGTATTATATATCAATATATTGTATTTTGAATATCTATTTAAAAATACGCCATATTTTTCATAATAAATGGTATTATTTTCTATTGAATTTTTTTGTGAATAATATACATAAATTCCATCTTCATTATAATTTCCAACAATATGATTATTTTTAACTAAATTATTACTAGAGAAAACTATTTCAATTCCACTCTCACAATCATAAAATGTATTGTTTACTGCAATACTTTTTTCAGTATCAAAAAAGTACACTCCAATCTGCTTATTTTTAAAAGTGCTGTTTTTTATCAAAATTTTTGAAGATCCCATAGTTACTACACCGTCTATACCACCTTCACAATGTGTGTTGTCGACTGTTATATTATTTGAACCCTGAATACTGATACCTTCTACGGTTGAATTTATTATTGTAACATTAGATGAGTAGGCTATTTGAATACCATAGTTTAGGCCTAGTAAGGTTGTATTTTCTATTTTTAAATTACTAACATTTCCTAAAATAATTTCACCAATATTTGGTGGAGCTGTAAAATTGTGATTACTATTTATATAGTAAAATACGGATTTGCCATTTATTGTATTATTGATAGGAATTTTCTGTGTTATATATGTATTAAATCCCCCATATAAAAAGATTCCGTTGTTAGTCATATTATTATGATATAAGCTATTTTTACCTGAAGATAAAATAGATATGCCTGATTCTCCATTATTTTTAATAATGTTACTTTTTATTATATTTTCATAAGAGTAATACAATGTAATTCCATTCCAATTATTATAAACTATATTGTTGAAAACTAGGGAATAGAGGGAGTATTGTAAGAATATACCATCGCCACCTCTTAGAAGTGTATGATTTCCGTTATTATGAAAGATGTTGTTGTATATTTTGGCATACCATACATTATAAAGCCAAACTCCTTCACCGTATGGGGTGGGCCAAGAGTAATAAGCACTGCTATGATATATTTCACAGTCAGTTACAATAAAATGAACTCTAGTATTGCGGATATAAATACCAAAGCTTATATTACTAGCATCTATTTTATGACCAGATATAATGTATGGGTTATCTTCAGAACCATTTCCAGGCCAGCCAAAAATTTTTGCTTGATATTTAAAATCTGAATCTCCATCGATGTATATTATATTTGAAAGGTAGATCTCTTTTATATTTAACATATATGATTTGGATGTATCATTTTGTGAAATAACTTTTATTTTTATTGTTGTCTTGTCACCTAACTTAACATTGTTTGGCGGTGTTATATTCAGCTCAATATTCTGAATTTCATTAGAACGTAAGACTATTTTTTTATAAGAGGGATGAACAGACCATCCATTTGTCGCTTCAGCATAAAAAAGTAAAGCATCTGTGGAATTACCTGCATTACCTAAAATAACATCAGTCACATTTAAATGATAGTATTTATGAAAAATAGTATGTATAGGATTTATATATATGTAAGGAAAGTATTCACTAGGCATGAATTCAGCGGATTTTATTATTAAAGGAGTGATGGCAGGAACATCTCGAGATTCTGTGGAGTTTTGCCACAAGTATTTATATCCGTATGGATAGTAGTCTATCTTGAAAGAGTCCACTGTGCTAGAGCCGCTGCTGCTCGATCCGATCTTTAGGTAGAACTTATCCTTATAGCTCGAATTTACCCATTCATTGTAGAACTCAGTAATATCAAGAGCCATAAAACTTGGAAAATAGTGATTTCCTCCATTCCAGATTGGAGTTCTATATAAACTTGAGTTTTCAGAGCCTATTGTTATGTTTACAGGTGCATCTCTCGGTCCAGGATTGCTAAAATGCCAAATGGCAAGTAGCTTTGGATTATATGGATGTTGAGAGAGTGGAACTAGAACACGAGCATAGGGCCAACCCTGAGATATTTTTTCCTCCAAGGCTTTGTATGTAATCCAGTAAAATCCATGATCTCCCCAGTCTGTACCCCATGAATTTACAACTCTAAACGCTCCAACATCTCCATCATCTGTTATGTTATCATCATATCCCACGATTGTTTGAGCATGATTAGGAGAGTTAGAATTGTATTCCTGCGAAGAAATTATGTAGTTTCCATCTGCAAAGCCATTACCAAATTGAGAGGCATCTATACCGAATGTAACCAAATAACCTTCTTGCAATAGCTCTTTTATAGTTGCAATTCCACTATCGTTTCCAAAATAAACAAGGTAATAATTCCCAATTCTATGCTTGGGTGCATCTCTCCAAGCATTCTCATCTCCCCAAGAGACATAATCTGAAGGATTATAAGTCATGTTGGCCAGAGTGGCATCTCCAACACTCTCAATCACCTCAATATTACCTTCAAAAGTACTCCCTCCATCCTCTCCAAAATTTGCCTTGTTGTAAGTCCAAGAAGGGCTCATAAGGTGACCGAGAGAGTCATCTGTCCAGTTGTAAATCATTCTCTGCAAAAACCCGTTTTGATAGTAGCTTACAGCCCAAGCTGTACAAGATCCTTGCCATTCTTGATCTCCCACCGGTGGAAAATGCGGATCTAAGTCCCACCTTACACTGCTTGGCTCTCTTACCTTTGTATTCAAACCGATTATCATCTTGTGTCCAATCAAATTCTCAAGCTCTTTTCTATCGGGTAAGATCAATCCTGTAGCATGTCCATCTATCATGGGCGTGGCATTATTATTAAAATCTATGCGGGTATTCATATACGATAGATGTTCCATACGAACTGCAGAATTTTCCATATTATATTCAGGTAAGTTATGGTATGATTTTCCACCATCACTTTCATTTAATCTCCCAATTATCTTTTCTCTCAGCTCTAACATTTTATTTATATCTCCTTGGCTAATTTTCTTGAATTTGAAATCAGAGAAGGATGTATCAAGTATATGCGCCTTCACAACATTTGCTTCATTAGAAGTTAAAGATGTTTTATGAGTACTAACTCCCGTGGCATTCATAACAACTCCAAGCCCACTGAAAATCATTAAAAGAACCAAGGAAATCACCAATACCTTCACAAATCCACTACTCTTCGTTTCCACCACCTTCTATGCAACGGCAAAAGATATGCAACTTATATTATAAATACTTTACGAAATAAGCTATTATAAAATTTATTTTAACTTTAATTACGTTTGTAATATTACATCTCAACATACCTTCTTTCCACATCTCTTTAAAGATTTCATTTTACTAACTTCATTACATTTAGCTCCACTAAGTTTAGAAGAAAATGCCACATCGCAGAGAACAAACATAGAACTAATTTCTCTAGCAATCCCAAATTTTAAACCTCCCCCGCCAGAATTAATAATTTCTTTTTTAATAAACGGAGATATTATAGGTGAGATACCATCTCTCCCCTTATTATTTTATTTTTGGAGTTAATTAATTAATCAATCAATTAATAAATTGTAAGTTGAAGTATTATAATACATACTTTCCTTGCAATTCTGAAAAAGAGGCTTTATATACTATTGACTTAGCACATCATTTCCCGAAATATACTCGTAGGGATATACAAACAATGTACATCCAGAAGACACCGTGTAAATCTAATCCTGCTAGCAATTCAACGCAATTCTGTGGAGTTCCCTTATAAAATATTTATTATTTATAGCAAGATAAGCGAGCTCCACCAAAATGAAGTGCCTTGTAAGGAGAAGCAGAAAAGAACGAAGAATTTTCAACATCCCAAAAGTGTATTTCAGGGAGGAGAAATTCCACCAAACAGTGGAGAAATTGAAAGGAAATAATGTTGTAGAAGGGTTTTCCAGAATTCCACTAAAAATTTGGCAAATTTTCCACTTCAAAAATGCAAATTGCAAAGAGAATGTGTTCTATACAGCAAAAATTGAACTCCGCTCCCATAGACAATTTTATATAGAGGTTCTAAAGAGAGAAAAAGCGGTGATAAAAATGGCGGGAAGTATGCCAGAGATACGGGTAAAGGTAAGCAGTGAGTTGAAGGAAGATATAGAGTCCATAGCAAGAATGAGAGGCAAGAATTTATCCTCTATCGTGAGAGAAGCTCTGAAGCTCTATGTCCGAGAGAAGTACTACAGGAAAACGAATGAGATTCTCAACATAGAGGACAGAGTTGGGATGGCAGTGGCAACGGAGCTTTATCCAGAGTTGGAGGAGATAAAGAACAGGCTGGACATGATTGCAGATGCTGTCCAGACACAGAGCTCACAGGTTGAAGAATCTCCAGCTAAAGAAGATAAGGAGGAGAAGATAGATTTTCCAAAGGTACCGGGACTGCACTACAAGGTGGATGGAAACAATGTGATTTACGAGGATGGTTCTATCTACAATCTGTATTTGGGTGCTTGGCTGGTGACGAAGGAAGAAGTTGCGAAGTGGAAAAGGAAGATGGAGAGGGAAAAGAACCTGCTATGGTGAAAGCTCTACGGTCAAACTCAGTTTCCTGGAGAGATTTATCTTTAGTTTCGTTTATTTTAAACGATACTAAAACTGCCCGTTTATTTATATACCCCATAGCTTTGAAAAGGCATTTATGGGCTCTAATAGTGTCGTTTTAGGCCAAAACGAAATCATTTATCCATTTATTCATTTATCTTGCTATTGCGGAAATATTTACAAATTAACGAAGGTTTTACTTTAAAGCTTTCTATTTATTCTCAAACTTCGTAGCAAAATTGCCTAACACAAAATCACAACCCTTAAATATTTGTGAACCATGATTCATGAATATGGGTTCAAGAATAGTGGTTAACAGAAGTGAGGCGGAGGAGATAAAAAGCATGGGTGGCTGGATTCTGCTCTTTGGCAGGAGGAAAGTTGGAAAAACATTTCTCATAAAGAATTTTCTAAATTATGACATTTATTTTTTCATTCGGAGAGATGGCAGGATTAGAATGGAAAATGGGAATGAAAAAATAGATACGGGGGGCATGATTGAAAAGGTTAAGAGGGGCCTTGTGGATGGAAAAACTGTGGTAATTGACGAGTTTCAGAGATTGCCCGAGGAAGTATGGGACGATATTGCAAGTGTGCATCCTTCTGGCAGGCTTATACTCTCCGGCTCAAGCATGAGCGTTGTATCAAAGCTTCTATCCAAGAACTCACCATTTTTGGGAATAATATATCCCTATCGCCTTGGATTAATAAGAGCAAAAGATATTCTTAATTCTCTTCTTTCTTATCTCTCTCCAGAGAAGGCTATTGAAGTTGCCCCCTATCTCCGTGATCCCTGGACAATTCCTCTTTTTACCTCACCTGAAAAATTCTTTCCCTCGCTACTTAACATTCTGCCGTACGCAATTCCAGCACTCATAGGAGAAATATTCACTGAGGAGGAGAGAGAGTTAACGAAGACATATTACTCTATAATTTCTCTGATAGGAGAAGGTTATTTAGATTATCGTGAAATTGCTTCCATATTATATTCACGAAAAATAATCAAATCCCCGGCGAGCTCTTCAGTACTTCCCTACATAAAGAACCTCAGAGATATGGGAATCTTGAGGGAGATAAAAAGGTACGGAAAGAAGAGGTATGTTTACGAGATAGATTCAGAACCAGCCAAGATGTTTTACTACTTAGATTCTAGATACGACTTATCCCGTGAAATCACTTACGATGAAGTAAAACCAACACTGGAGAAGCTTCACAACCTAGCTATAGAGAGATTCGTTGCAGATCTTTTTGCAGAGCTCTACGGAGGTAGAGTTGAATACCTCAAGGAAGCAAACAGGGAAATAGATATGCTGATAACTAAAAGGAACAAGCCCATAATAGTTGGAGAGGTTAAGTGGGGAAAAGCAACAAAAAAGGACATAGAAAGCTTTGAGAAGAAAACCGAGAATTTTTACTGCAGAAAGATATTCTTTACTCGCAGAAAAATTAAGGGTATGAGAAATGTTGAAATTCTTACTCCAGAAGATCTATTGCAGATTGGAATAAAAAGGAGAACGTAAGAGAGAGAATAAGAGTAATAGTAAAAGAAGTGCTTTTAGAAAAATCAAATATGAAAATAGATTATAGAAAGATAAATGCAATTGCTAATGAAGTTCTTGCAGAAGCAGAAAGACTATATGCTGTTGCATAGATTATATTTGGCTCCTACACCATCACCACAACCTTCAACTCATTATCCTCTAACTCCCTATATGTTGAATAGTGCCTTTTCACAATGCCTGCTATCATCAGCTTCTCCCTCTTTGTTAATCTCTCTCCCTTAACCGCCTCTGCTATCTTGTAAATGTCCTCAAGCTTTACATCCTCTCTCAGAGTTATATCATTCGTGATCCTCATAGCCTCCTCTATAATTCTCTTTATCTGAAATCTCTTTAGCTCATGCATAACCCTCAACCTCTCCTCCAGAAAACATTCCGTTCTGGGCATTTTTTAATATATCTATAAATTGACGCATAACATTGCTTATCTCCCTCGCAGATTCCCGTATGGCACTTACCGCTTGAGAATTCAATAATACTTGGGCCATGACCTCTTCCCTCGTATTTTTGAGTAATTCTTTTAACTCTTCTGAGGTCCTATCTAAATCAACTATTATATCGGCCAGATAAGCGCTCTGAGATACCTTGCTCATTATCTCCTGCCTAAAAATCTCATCCGCAACCTCAACTTTTTCCGCATCTCCTTGAAATCCTATGTCCCCATTAAACTCTGAATAATCTATCTGGGCTCCAAACCTCTCTGACTTGTAAAGCTTGACTAAATCTCCTAGCGCATACTCCTTATGCTTCATAGCTCCCTTTAGCTTTGCACTGGCAGCTGCCTCTTCTCCAAAAACTTCCCTTACCTCTTCTAGCCATTGTGAATCTTTTGGAATTATCATGACATACCCATTCTTCGTTATTATGGCATTGATATGCTTTCCTTTGAAGCGCATCTTTCCAGAAGGATCTCTAGGATTTATCACCTTAAGATTGTACTTCTCTTCTACGATCTCTTTTCTGAACTTGCTTATCTTTATATCCACTCTTGGGGCATGCTCGCTGACACGAACGGATAATATTTCTGAAACGGATGGTTGGGTACCCTTGTATTTGGGGAATTTGTAATTTTCACCATTTTTTGGTATGCTATGGGTACTCGCACCTCCAATCTCAAAATCTGAAACGCTAAAGAAATCTCTCACCTTATTCATATTCACATAGTACCTTTTGAATCTGAAACTTAGAAAACCACGGAGTTTCAACCTATGTAATATCACTCTATAAGTGCTTCTATTGAGATGGAAACAATACTTGGACTGCAAAGATTGATAAAACTTGTTAGAATCAAAAAATTCTATGTTGTTGTTCATCAATATGGCCAGAAATCTCTTCATTAGCTTACTTCTTATGCCGTTTCGTTTCAATTTTACTGTATTTGAAACATATCTGCTTGGAAAATCAGAAATATATTGCATTTTCTGACTGTCGCCCTCTACCTTTAAATTGTCTCCATATGTCGCCTTGCTTGAAACAACCTGTCGCCCTTGTGAGGAAAAAATATATTTGCCTCCAGCACGCTCTAATGTTCCCCTGTAATAAAGCCTAGAGAGAATCTTGCTCACTGACTTGTATGTTGTTTTAATCCCTTTACTTTGAAGTATGTAAAAAGCTTCTTTTGGTGTAAGTGCAACACCATTACGAAACACTTCAATCAAGGAATTTGTCACTGTACTCATAGTTCATCTTCCAGTGCTACTTCATCCTTTTCCAACATCCCTATGTAGTACATCATGCAGATGCTGATTCCTCCGCTCTGGGCTGTGTATCTATTGGTATCAACGGATTATCTTCCTTATCCCACACTTGATAGCTCACTGGCCTAGCATTTGGCTCTCCTTTAAGTTCGTACCTCGTTAGTATGTAAAGAGAGCCATACTCCCCTATAAGCTCTTTCTCTATTTCCGTTATTCCACTCTCCGTTAAATCTCCCGTGCTCCACAAAATCTCCAACTTATATGGCCTCTTCATTCATACCACCTCCTTTTTCGATACAGACGCCAATCGGCGGCGCATGATCTCTGCATTTTTGAGGGGGTAACCGAAAACTTTATAGCACGCCAAACGGCGTCCAAATTCAAACAGAACCCGTAAAACACTAGCTCTAAAAAATTATTGATGGGTGCAGATAAATTCAAAGCAGCGCCGCCGGCAGGATTCGAACCTGCGACCTGCCGGTTAACAGCCGGCCGCTCCAGCCAACTAAGCTACGGCGGCACAATCTGGTGTAATAGAAAGGAATATTTAAATTTTCACTTCCAATAGGGCTCGCGCCGCATAATGGCTTCTATAAACAAATCCTTTAGCTCTTTCTCCGTAGCTCCACTACGGAGAGGAGTAAGAATATCAACTAAATTATCATCCCGAAGCAAACAGGGTTTTAACTTACCATCACTAGTAAGACGAATTCTTGTGCAGTACATACAAAATTCACTGTTATGCATAGGTCTAACAATCTCAACTTCAGCTTTCTTCCCCTCGAAATTGAATACAAACCGCCTTCTCCTGTGCAGCTCATTGTACTTTACTTGCTCTGCAATTTTTTCCAAGTGCTCTTCTATAAACTTTGGATTTACATGATATTTTTTGAAAAATCCAGTTTGCTCTTTTTCTACAGGCGCCTCAAGCTCAATTATCTGTAGAATTGCCCCAGTATCAGCTGCAAAGCGAATCATATCCTCAATTTCATCCTCATTTATTCCCCTTAGGAGCACCATATTGAGTTTTACTGGATTTAATCCAGCATCTACTGCAGCATAAATTCCGTCAATTGCATCATTCAGCATATCCTTTCTCGTTATTCTCCTATATTTCTCAGGATCAAGAGTATCTAAACTCACATTAACTCTATCCAATCCCACTTCTTTCAACTCATAAGCATATTTGGAAAGCAAAGTTCCATTCGTTGTAAGAGAAACATCCCTATCCATCAAAGGTGCACTCTTAAGCACTATTTCCACTATATCATTCCTACACAAAGGTTCTCCTCCCGTGAATTTTACTTTCCTTATATCTAGCTCTCTCGCAATTTTCAAAATTCTCTCAATTTCATCAGGGGTCATCTCACTATGATGCCTATGCCACTCTCCCTCTCTGTGGCAGTAAAAGCAGTTGAGATTGCATCTTTCTGTAACAGAAACACGAATGCTCTTCACAGGCCTTCCAAACTTATCCTTCACGATATACCTTAATGAGCATAACGATATAAAGATTTTGAAAAAATAAAGAAAAAAGTTATTCTTTTTTCAAATGCACATCCATCTGGGGGAACGGTATCTCAATTTTCTTCTTTCCGTAAGTTTCGTATATTTGCTTTGTAAGATCTCCTTTCACAGTCCAGTAATCATCTGTTTTGGTCCATGCACGCAGTTGTAGATTTATGGATGAATCTGCAAGCTCGGTTATTGCCACAGATGGCTCTGGATCATCCAGTACTAACTCATGCTTCTTCATCATATCCATTGCTATTTTCACTGCTTTATCTAAATTCGTGCCATATGCCACTCCAACATTTACATCCACCCGTCTTATGTTCATCCGTGTATAGTTTATCATTGGGCTGCCCCATATTATTTTGTTTGGTATAGTAATCACGACATTATCAGGTGTGAGCATCTTTGTAGACATTATTCCTATTCCCACTATTTTTCCTGTTAATCCCTGAGCACTAACAACTTCCCCTTTATCAAAGGGCCTAGTAAGGGCAATCCAGAAACCGCTGGCCATATTTGTTATTGTATCCTGCAAGCCAAAGCCTAACATCAAACCCAAGATTGCTGAAAGTCCTATTACTATGGCACTCATGTCATAGCCAAGCGCTGTGAGGGAGAGTAAGAACACCAAAATGTATAAAAATATGGCAGTTACTCTTACCATAAATTCAATGAGTATCTCAGGTAATTTTGTCTTCTTCATACTCTTTCTCATCAATGGAACTATGAGGTATTTTACTAGTACAAAACCCACCACTATAATTACTGCGAACCAGATTATCTGTATCACAGAGAATCCTATATACGGCAATGGTGCACCTATATCAAATCCCATGTTTAGCCACCTCTCAAAATATAAGAGATTGAAACTATTTAACTTTTTGGTGATAATTATTTAATCCACTCTTTCATACTCCCCTCCATGGGCTACATCCATGTTTATACTGGCAATGGAAAGGGGAAAACCACTGCAGCATTTGGCCTTGCAATGCGTGCAGCAGGCAGAGGAAAAAAGGTGATTATAATTCAATTTATGAAGCCAGATAAAGGGTATGGCGAGCAGGTCTCTGCTAGAAAATTAGGTATTGAAGTGTATCCCTTTGGCACAAATAGATTTGTAAGCAAGAAAAATCCTAAAAAGGAAGATATCGAGAGAGCAAACAAAGCTCTGGAATTCGCCAAAGAAAAACTAAAAGAAATGTATGATATGATGGTACTTGATGAAATAAATGTGGCTTTAGATTTCAATTTGATAAAGTTAGAAGATGTTCTCTCCCTGATGGATTCAATTCCAGAAAAAACCGAGTTGATACTTACGGGAAGATATGCAAAAAATGAAATAATAGAAAGAGCTCATCTTGTGACAGAGATGAAAGAGATAAAGCATTATTACCAGATAGGTATTATGGCAAGGGAAGGAATAGAATACTGAGGTGATAAAATGAAGGAGATATTGCAAGAATTGGTAGATAAGTTCAACGCAAAGGATGATCCAAGAAAGGAGAAAATAAAAGATTTGAGGAGAACCATAGTTATTAGATTCACGGATGATGGCACTTACAACTTCAAGCTCGAAGATGCAAAGTTATCTGATGTGGAAGAAGGTGAGATTCAAGCAGATATACTGGTAGAGACCACAACTCAGATATTTAAAGACATACTGGATAAGAAAGAAGATGCTCTTACGGCATATCTAACGAAGAAGATAAAAATAAAGGCAAAATTGATGGATAAACTACTGCTGTCGGATTTATTAAAGTAAGACAAAAAACCCGAAAAGTATGCCAAAGAGCAAAACTTGTTATACAAAACGGCATATTTTGTCATATCTCGTCATACATTTTTAATATGATTTATTTGATAATTTGTTCTATGCAAGCGTTTAAAAATTAATTTTGTCATAAAAATAAAATTTTTTTATGTTAAAATCAAAAACTTTATATATGTTTAAGTACATATCTTCCTTACCCAGTGGGCAAAGGGTGAATATATGAATGGTACCAGACTGACTATTAGGCTGTCAGACGTGGAGCTTGATGAGATTGATGATTTTCTAGCTAGACATCCAGAGTACAGAAATCGCTCTGAGTTCATAAGAAATGCCTTGATGTCCTACATAAAAATGGCAGATAGGGGATTATTGAAGGACTCTGGGCTAAAGGTGGAGATGGAAGACAGGATCTTGAGTGTACTTGAGGACTATGTAGATTACAAATATTTCAAGGATATGGGGGATTTAATAACTTATGTGCTTAGGATTCTGGTATCCAACGGGGAGCTTGCCAGAATTTTAAAATCATACACCCGGGGGCTATCATCTTTAAGATTAAGTGAGGGTGAGAAGGAGAAGAACCCTTTGCCTTATAAATGAGAATGCCAGAAGGTGATGGAATGCGCGATATTGATGAAGTTAGAAAGAATATAGAAGAGCTGTTAATCGAAGAATTTAGCATAAGACCGGATGTTCGACTGTTTGCCTTCGGTGGAGGTGCTGGGAGAATAGCATCTTTCATAGCCAATAAAAAAATTGAAGGACTCAGGGTCATAGCTATAAACACAGATGAGAAAGGATTAGAAAGCATAGATGCGGATAAAAAGATGCACATGGGTAAGGATGTTCTTGGCGAGCATAGGGATACCAATGGGGAAAGGAAAGTGGCAGAATACATAATGAGCAGAAACAAGGCATGGATATTGGAGGAAGCAAATAATGCTGATGTGATTGTACTTCTTGCTGCTCTTGGAGGTGGTACTGGTACAGGTGGAATTTTAGAAACGGCAAAGATAATTAACGAGAGATTTGACAAGCCAATCGTAGCAATAATGATACTTCCATTTAGCATTGAGGGAAAGAGAAGAGAAATTGCAATAGAGACCGTGAATAAAGTAAAAGCCCTTGTGACAAAATCAATAGTGCTTGATAGTGATATACTCCTGCAGAAACCAAGTGTAAAAATATCTGAAGCATATAAAATAATGTACGATGAGATTTCAAATTTTGTGGAAAGAATAACTAATGTAACGAGAAGAGAGATAGAGAAAAAATTCAGGGAGATGTATCTAAGAGAGGTAGATACTATAGTAGAGGAAGTTTATGCAAACATGCTCATTGCTGCCTAATTATATCTTTATACTTTTTTGTTTTTGATAATTACCTGACCTTTCAGCATATGTTTTGTGGGCAGGAGATTTTAGGTCGAAGAAGCTTATTTGTGCAAACTTATCTCCTATTTTTATAACTATTTCCTCTGTAGCAAAGGCACCCATTGTTAGTATTCCTTCAAATCCTGCATCAACAACTCCAAAGGATGCTAAAACACCCCTTCTAGCCCACCTGCTCTTTATCCATATTTGCGCTGCATGATTTTCATCTAATTTTATATACTCTTTACTCCCCACCAGGAATCTTGTTAAAGATGGGATTTTTATCTCTCCTTCCTTTATATGCAAATTCTTGCTCGGAATCATTATTTCTCCAATCGTTAGATCATACCCGTTTGGAGTCATATTTTCTTCTCTAAAACCTTTTATGTCAATCTCTCCTTTTTTCATTGCCGTGGCTATATCTCTGTCAGAAAGCATAATGTTAAATGGAACAATGGCATAAAAACATTTGTTAAAAAGAAGTTGTATCTCAGTGTTTCTTTTCGAGATGAAGCCCCTTTCTTTCTAAGAACCTCCAGCGGGTTCTTATCATCTCCAGCAACCTAAGAATGAGTTTCTTTTGGGATGAAGCACTTTTTCTTTCTAAGAAAGGGGCTTCTTAGTGCTCCGGCCGGGATTTGAACCCGGGTCGAGGGGTTGAGAGCCCCTAATGCTTGGCCGTGCTACACCACCGGAGCATCATATTTGTCTGTTGCAAAGGCGTATAAGCATGGTGGATATAAAATTTTTTATTCTTGGAAATTTTACACCTTTTGCAATGTGCGGAGGTGAACGGAATGCTTACAAAGAGAATTTATGACGAGCTTGAATTGTTATCTAGACATATAAGGGTATTAGAGGTTGTTATGAAAAAGCAACCTGTAGGTATAATAAGAATGTCCCAAATTTTGGGTCTTGAGGAGCATGAAGTAAGACGCTCTTTAGCTGTTTTAGAGAATAATGGATTTATAAGACCTACACCTAATGGGGCTGTGATAGAGGGAAATATTAAAGACGATTTACTAGAACTTGCTGAGCAATTTGGGGAAATAGAAAATATAGTTAAAATACTGAGAAAGAAAGTTTTAACTCTTGTGGTTTAAATGGGAAAACCTGTTTATCTTGGAAAAATCAAGTTTTACTGGTGTGATAAATGTAATGTTCCAATTCTTACAAAGCATTGCAGCAAATGTGGGAAAGAGGGTAGGAAAGTTTCTATAACTCCACCAGGGGAGGTTAGAATTGGATTTGAGGGAGATTTGGAGATTTTAAATGATGCATTAAAAAGGGCATTTGGTTGCAAACTTGAAAATTTTTTTGTGCTCTTCAATAGAGTTCCACATTACGACAGAATGGATGAAATTATAATTGATGGAAAGGTAATAGGAAACTTGAGATATGATATAGAGGAAAAAAAATTTAAAATTGCACTTAGAATGGATGGGGCTTATCTATTGAACAGTTGCATGTCCAAGGGATGGATTGAAATCGATGATGGCGCTATAGAACCTATTTTGAGTGGAAAGAATTTAATGGCCCCGGGAGTGAAAGATTGCGCAGAGGGCATAAAGAACGGGGATGAAGTAATAATACGGGACTCTGCTGGTAGGGCTTTAGCTGTTGGTATAGCGAGAATGGATTCGGAAGATATGTGCAAATCTACCCATGGGATGGCTGTTAAGATTAGGCACAGTGGCTATGGAAACTGGGAAAAAAGAAAGCAAGCAGAATTGGATGATGTTATAGAAGCTAACATACAGCATCTGGAAAATATAGAAAATAGGGCTGTAAAATTCATTAGAGAAACAAAAATGAGATACGATTTACCTTTAGCTGTTTCATTTAGTGGTGGAAAAGATTCTCTAGCGGTTCTTCTCCTTGCTTTGAAAAGTGGCATGGATTTTCATACATTCTTTTTGAATACTGGCATAGAGCTTCCAGAGACTGTTGAATATGTAAATGAAATTGAGAAAAAATACGGGATAAAAATGGATAGAATAGATGCAGGAAATGCGTTTTGGGGATCTTTAGAGCATTTTGGTCCTCCTGGACGAGATTATAGATGGTGCTGCAAAGTAACTAAACTTGGCCCAACAACCAAGTATATACTTGAAAATTATCCATCTGGATTACTCACACTCATAGGACAGAGAAGATATGAAAGTATGGAGAGAATGAGAAAGGGAAATATTTGGAGAAACGAATGGGTGCCAAATCAATTATCTGCAAGTCCCATTCAAAACTGGAGTTCATTAGAAGTTTGGCTTTATATACTCTGGAAGAGGGCACCGATAAATGTATGGTATAAGAGAGGGTTGACAAGAATTGGATGCTATTTGTGTCCATCTTCAGATCTTGCAGATTTTGAAATTGTGGGAAAATACTTTGATGGCATAGATGGATGGTTCTCGTATTTAAAAGATTATGCGAAAGAAAATGGGATCTCTGAAAAATGGGTTCAATCTTCTTGGCGCTGGAAAAACCCACCGCGGTGGGCAGGAGGCATAAAGGTAGAGAGAGATAAACTTCATGTGGAATTTGTGGGCGATGAGTGGAAAGAGGTAAGGTTTGATAGAGAAATTGATGAAGAAAGAATGCTCAATATTCTCTATGCCTTACCTGAAGGTTCTTTTAGGTATGATAAAAAATTAGAAGTTTCTGGGAATTTTGTAAAAGAAGCAAAATCTTTAATAATACGCTCTCAGGAGTGCATTGGATGCGGTATATGTCTTGGGAGATGTCCTGTTGGGGCTTTATATCTTGAAAATGGAAAGATAGCAATAAAAGAAGAGAAATGTATACATTGCTTGGACTGCCTTGGAAAATGTCCCGCAGAGGAATTTTAGCTCTTATAATTTTATTTCTTCAACAAATTGTTTAATCGCCGGTGATTCTAGAGCCCTTGGAGTGTATCTTAGGAATACATATCCATTGCGGAAAAGTATTATGTCTATTATATCTTTTATGAAGTTCATGACATCCTTTTCCTCACCCATTGACATTATATAATCCATGCATTCTATATACACATTCTTCTTTGGGCTATCTTCTATTTTTCCTATTCCTTCAAACAAAAAGCGGTCTATATTGAACTCATTAGATATGCTTATTATTTCTGGATTTTCTTCAAATTCGAACTCTAGATGCTTCCTTGATTTTGAAGTTATTATTAGCAAATCTCTCTTTTTAATATACTTTATATTATTGACCATTATAACCCTGGGAGCCTCAATAGCTCCTTCGGTGTAGATAACATTATCAGCAAGTCCCTCTAAGCAATCTAATGAGTTTACGGCGAGAATTATTGTAGCATCATTTTTTACTGTTTTTATCTCCTCTAAAAATTCAGCAAAAAATCGCCTCCCATAATTTTTTATTATGTATTCTACACCATCCATAATTACAATTTCTCCACCATTGTCTAGAAAATTTGCTATGGAATATGTAGCCTCAAAGTGCAATCTATCTGGAACTATTGCCAGATCGTATCCATTAGAGAAATATGTAAGCCATATAATAGGTGTTCTCTCTATAGAATATCTTTCTTTAATTATTGTGGGTGGGCGAATGGTGATAACCATACCTAAATGCTCCGATATTTCTTGTCTAAATATTTTATAGGCAGCATCTATGTTGGCTATTCCATTGATCTCTCCATATCTTATTTCAGGTAAATTTTCAGATTTTTTACTTACCTCTTTATACGGAACCATAACATATATGCCGTATTTTATGATACCAACAGTGAAAAGCACACCCATTAAAGGTAGAATGTGAACAGCACTGAAAACTTCAAACTCTGGATAATACATCGGAACAATTTGTGCAAGTCCAAGGTATCCTATTACCAAGAGTGAGCCAATTACCATATAGAATGTTGCAATTTTTTCAATTTTTGTTATGGAGGTGAACATATGATAAATAGGAATTAAAGAGGCAAAAATAAGAAGTGAATAAGCCCATAGCGCATAAATGGACCATAGATGATTTCTAACTCCCCCCATTATTGGATCGCAGGAAAGAAAGTGGGGTGTGAAGAATAGGTAAATGATTTGAATTGCAGATATAAAATAGATTGATGGAAGTATTGTGTGGATACGCGTACTTTTACGAGGGAAAATAGAAACTAGGTGTAAAAGCCCAAGTATTGCAATAAGTGATCCCATCGCTGTAAATTTTCCTGCAATGCACTCCACCGACGGCAAGTTTTGATATAAAAGTGAGATTATATCCGATATTGCCAATATGGCTACTCCCGAGCTAAATAGGAGTACTACATAACTAAGAACTGAGTTACCCAATTTATAATATAAATAGGAGCAAAGGAAACTGAAAATCAGAATAGTGGCTATATCGGCAATCACCCCTCCATCCATTATTATAGCATCAGCTTTGCTCTTATATAATTGTTTTTGCAAAAATTAATCTTGGAGCTAGGTCTTCAAAGCTTTTAAAATTTCCTCACGGAAATATTTTGGGCTTACATTCTTCACTATATAGTCCCTTGCTCCCGCATCCAAAGCTTCCTTTATCACATCCTGTTTATCAAGTCCACTTATCACCATTATATTCGCATCTTTGTCCAGAGCTTTTATCTCTTTAATTACATCAATTCCATTTGAATCTGAGAGTATAATATCCACCAAAACTATATCTGGCTTCTCTTCTTTGAATTTCTCAATAGCTTCTTTCTTGTTTTTTGCCCAGATTATTTCGATGCCCTCTTTTTTAAGAACATCTCTTAGGAATTTGTAGAACAATTCTGAATCATCAGCCAAAAGTAGCTTATTCATAACACCTCCTCCTTTATTATCTCTGGATATCCTTTCTCTGAAGATAGGCTCAAGTGATACACCCTTGTCCATGGTTTTATTCCATACATAATTATGTCGCCATTTACATTCTTAAATTTAAGATAGATATCTGCTAAGCCAGCACTGAAGTTCTTTATTGCTTTATTTGACATCTTTCCTGAGATTATGAGCAAGCCACCGTGTTTTCTAACAAAGTTCCTCATATAATCAATTAGTTGCATTATCTGGTGTTCTTCCAAGAAGTTAAATAGCCTGTCGTATCCAATAATTACTAGAGGATTCATATCTTCCTCGGTTATGCACCTCTCCATACTCTCAATTATCCTTTTTAAATTATAGAAATTGGTTTCTACAACAAAATCCTCAAGCTCTTTTTCAGGATAGATTATCCTCAGGTTTGAAATGTATTTGTGGATGTTAAAGAGATAGATTTGATATTTTATCTCGTTCATATCCATATCATTAGGAGGTAAAATTATACTTTTTATTCCGTTCTTTAAGAAATTTGCAGTTGTGCTCATAAGAGTGATAAAATGATATATTTTTGGCACATACTCTTCAAAATCGTAAAGTACTGTATTTCCCCTCTCAAAACTCAAAATGTCATCAAATACCATTGAAGGCACTCCATACCCGATCTTTATATCCTTCTTTGGAATATCAATTATCTCTTTGGGATGTTTGAATGGATGTGATATTAATATATTAGCCATCCCGTTCTTTAGGGTGAAAAAGTACTCAGATTTTTTAATTCCCACTCCCCTTAACTTATCCAGTATCAAATATCTGTAGAGCCTTCCATTTTCAATATTTTTCTTTAATGTTATAACTCCATCTGCCACATATGAAAGAGTGTCATCTTTGTCTCCCTCTCTATTTATTATCAAATTTACACCTAAATCAGAGAGCTTAACGAGGTTTAAAAGGAAGCGCTCAGGATCGTATATATCCTTTCTCTCTTGCTCCTCTATGGATTTATACTTCAACTCTTCAATTAAAGTATACCAGCTGTCCAAGATTATTGTATTTATGCTACCCTCTTCTATCTTGTTCAATGCGAGTCTGAACGATTCTGGAAGTAAGAAAAATAAGTTTCCGAACTTGTGCGTTGTCTCATAATCATACTTTTCATCAATTATCAAAATCCTATTCTTTGCCTCTTCATCAATCCATGGATAGTTCCTTACTATATCTTGATAAACTTTTCTAGGAGCAATTAAAATCGTATTTTTCAAATCTTTCATTAGAGTTAGAGAAAATAAGGTTTTCCCAGTACCTGGCTCACCTCTAATCAAGAGCACGGTGCCATTCTTTTGCAGAAAATTTCCAATCTCTGTTGGCCAGTTCATAAATTTTTAAATGAGAGCAATAGATATTAAATTTTCGCCATAGATATTCCTTATGGTAATTTTTTAATACTCAATAGGGATAATCATCTATGGCTGTGATATCTCTTGGTGGCTCGATTGTGTGTGGGGATAATATTGATTTCAATTACATATTCTCATTTCGCAAATTTTTAGAGGAGCAGTCCAAGAATGATAAAATATTCTTAGTTGTAGGCGGAGGTAAAATCGCCAGGGATTACATTTCTATGGCCTCAAAACTTGGTATGAATGAGTTCTTACAGGATAGAATAGGTATAATGGCTAGCAGAATAAATGCTTCTCTATTCCTTGGAAATTATTCGTATCCAAAAGTAGCGGATAATGTGGAGGAGGCGGTGATTGCCTCCGGTAGCTATCCTGTTGTACTTATGGGAGGCACAGAGCCTGGACATACTACAGACGCAGTTTCTTTACTCATTGCGGAGAGGATAGGGGAGAGAAGGGTCATAAATATGACTTCTGTTGGAGGAGTGTATGATAAGGACCCGAGAAAGTACAAAGATGCAAAAATTATAAGGAGAATGAGTTATAGAAAAGCACAAGAGATGTTTTTGAGTAGAGATATGGATGCAGGACTAAATTTACCCTTTGATTTAGTATCTATAAAAATTGCGGAGAGGAGCAAGATAGAAATATGCATAATGGGAAAAAGCATAGAAGATTTAAAAAAGGCGATGTTAAATGGAGAATGTAAAGGAACGATTATTGGAATCACTAACGATTGATATAAAGAAAAAAGAGAAAATAAGTATATTTTTGCTATTGCCCGCGATATTTGCATTCATATGGGCACTCTTACTTTTTTTATCACCTATTCTATTACCACCAAATTCCGTGTATTTAGGCAATAATGGAAAAGTTAGTGTTATGGATAATGCACCTTACATAAATTCCCATATTTCTAATCCATTTATTAGGGGAATTTATTTAATTGGGGATGTTATGTGTCACCAGCATGCAGATCGCTCGTTCTTTATAAATGGAAATCAGATGCCATTCTGTGCAAGATGTACTGGCATATTTATGGGCTTGGCTTTTGGTGCTTTCATAGGCGCACTTTTCCGCGTGCGCGTTGGTACATTGTTTTATTTTTTAATCATTCTCATTATGGGTGTTGATGGCTTCCTTCAGCTTATAACCTCCTATGAGAGTACAAACTTTATTAGAATAGTAACAGGAAACTTAGTTGGAACTTTTACCTCTATGGTTTTTTACTATATTTATTATGATATCCACGAGTTTTCTCGTAAATGATTTTACCATCGTAGAGAATCCTTATAACTCTATGATACGGAATCATTCCGTTCTTGGTAAATATGAATCTATCTCCCATATCTTCTATATCCTCTCCTTTTAAAATTGCATAGCCCCTCGGGCTCAATCTATCTATATAGTGTACTTCGATGAGATTAAAATCTCTGTCTTGCCGCCATTTGTACTCATTTAATATTTTTCTCACCATTTTGAACGCCTTCTCCTGCTATGCTTTACATATAAATATCCAAGTATATGGACCATTATAGCCACCGATACCCAGGAGATGAGTACTGAGGTAATACTGTAAATTCCAAATATGTATCCTTCTGAGCCCAAGGTTAGAACCAACACTAAAGAACCGTAGGTTTTGCATCCAAATAATGGGAAGATTCTCTTCCATTTAAGCTTAACAGAAATATATCCTAATAAAGTGTATCCTAAAAGGAATAGAAAAACATAGAAACTCATATTTATTGAACCAAGCATTATCAAAAAGCTAAGAGTGTTTGCGTAAACACTGCTCCAACTTACATAGTATTTCTCTACAACTATTCCAATATATATGAGTAATAAAGCGCTAAGTATTGTGGCTACTTGAGGGCTGAGTATTATCACAGATGAGCATACTCATTTAGAATTTAAATTTTCCCAGATTATCTTTGCCCCAGATTGCTCTAAGTAATGAATGAGGTATTTA
Organism: Aciduliprofundum boonei T469; assembly: GCF_000025665.1. Lineage (GTDB taxonomy): Archaea > Thermoplasmatota > Thermoplasmata > Thermoplasmatales > Aciduliprofundaceae > Aciduliprofundum > Aciduliprofundum boonei. Next base: position 1,136,529 of record NC_013926.1, on the reverse strand, counting down.
GCCCATCTGAGCTTTTTTCTCTTTCTTATCATATCTTTTCCTTCTTTAATCCTTGGATTTTCAAAGTCAAATCCAAGGATATGTATCTTTGCATCAAAATGAGCCGCAAGGAATACGCATCTATCTCCGTCGGTGAATCCTCCAAAGTTATATACATTTTCCAAGGGCTCTATTTGCGTGGTTCCGAATTTCTTAGGAAAGAACTCTGCGTATGGAAGGAGAGGTATATTGTCTCCATGGGCATGTATCCCAAAGACTGAACTTTTTATTCTGATTAGTGAATCTATGTCCCCATCTAAATCACTCATAACTATCGTTGGTTTAATTCCTAAATCATTCAGTATTACTGCTGCGTCATCGGCAGCTATTATTGTTGCTCTATCGGGTATCAGTTCTATCTCATTTTCCAACGAGGGGGAGAACCCAACTACATACACTTCTTCACCTATCAGATTTCCAATATCCCCTATACTAAGGACTTTATCTCCAAGTATTTTAGAGAGAGTGTTGCGGGATTCAATTTCTTTTTCTCTTCTGAATTTAAAATCTCTCTCAATTTCCTCATACAACTTCATCCAGTTCTTCCATTTCATTTCTCTCTTCCTCTGGCTCTTCTATTAACCCTTCTTCCTTTAACTGTCTCTGCAACAGGGCGGCCATGATAGCAAGGACTATGCCACTTGCGACCATGATGGTAATGGGAATGAGAGACGCTTCACTCTTGGCATTGAGAAGTACAAGAAGGTAATCAAGAGTGGAATATATGATTATACCGGTTGAGACAGTGGACAAAAGGGCAATCCAGAAACTCTTGGTGTATGTTCCTTTATGAACCCAGATATCAAATGTTTTGCCACCCTCCCTTATCAGTACTGCAAATACAAACCACACTATGAAGGTATGCAAGAATATGATGAGTTGTATTATAATATCACTTCCTGCCAAAGCATCATTATACGCAAGATCCAGTCCAACTATCAAGAGAAGAAAAGCTAAAGTATCGGATATGATTGTAATTTTTGCCTGAGCCATTGAAATTTTGATACGGTTTACAAAATGCGCGGTCCTCCTTCTTATGCTATATGCCCTGTCAAGAAAGTAAAGACCGAGAGTGAGAGTTATTACGGTAAGAGCCATTGTTCCCGGCCCCATAAGGTTCCACCCTGGAAAGAAGTACTTTATTGTGGCGACAAGAATTGATGAAAAAGCATATGCTAAGAAAATCAACGCAACTGGCACGAGGATCTTTTTGACCATTTTTTTATCTTTCAAAGCTCTCATCAGTATGTAATAAGTACTTTCAATATTCTTCGATTGCCTTACAATGACTTTTCTCATATGGGCTATTGGCACTCTGGATGTTACCAATGGAAGAATGTACTCATCCTCACTCCCATCACTCACAAAAATCACATTTTTAGGTTTAACTTTCCTTATTACCTTATCCAACTGCTTTGCTATTATCTCATCACTCTTAATCCCAACATTTTCATGACCTGTGAGGGTTGCAACTTCAATGTCTTTTCCCTCCTTTTTCATTCTATCATAAAGAGACACGGCAGCAAATATTGCGTTAGCATCAGAGTCCTCTGGGTCAGCTAAAGCTAAAGCCACAGCTGCATCTAAGTTATTCTTTCTCCCAATTATCGGGCCTTTAACTCCCGCCTTTCGTCCAAGGTCATCGTCTCTGTCAACGCAGAGAATAAGGGTGGTCACGCTCTCTAAATGTACTTTAATTTATATTAATCTTTTTGTGGAAAATTTGCAGAAAAATCTTTAACCATTGTCTATATTTTCCTCTTATGGTACTTCTTGAATTTGAAGATGAAACTTTGGAGATTAAGCCTTCAAAGATTGTATGTTTGGGCAGGAATTATGCAGAACATGCCAAAGAAATGAAAAGTGAAGTTCCAAGCAGACCTGTTATTTTCCTCAAGCCTCCATCTGCTTTGATTGGCCCCGATGAAACTATAATTTTGCCTAAAGATAGTAAAAATGTTCATCATGAGGTTGAACTTGCAGTTATAATTTCACAGAAAGCAAAGAATGTAAAAATAGAAAAAGCCATGGATTATGTGCTTGGATATACCATTTTATTGGATATAACTGCTCGGGATTTGCAGGACGAGGCAAAGAAAAAGGGCTTGCCTTGGAGCGTGAGCAAGGGATACGATACCTTTGCACCGATAGGGCCAAGAGTTGTGGATGGGGAAATAGACCCCCATAATTTGGAAATAGGATTAAAAGTTAATGGAGAGATAAGGCAGAAGGGAAATACAGCTCGGATGATATTCAAAATACCTGAGATAATTTCTTACATTTCTTCCATAATGACTCTGGAACCTGGAGATATAATTGCTACAGGCACACCAAGCGGAGTGGGGAGAATAGAGAATGGAGATGAAATAGAAGCTTGGATAGAGGGAATAGGGGTGCTAAAAGAAAAAGTTATCAGAGAATAGAAGCAAGCAGGGCTGGGAGCCTGCCCACATCATTTATAACATAATCCACATTTTTTACGGGTTCTTTTGTAACACCGCTCAGCACTAGTACTTTTTTTGCTCCTAATTTTTCTGCGAGAAGCATATCAGTCTCAATTCTATCACCTACAACCCATATATCTTCACTTCCTAGTAAGGATTTTATCATATTCACATAGGGCTCATTGGGCTTTCCCATAACTCTGGCTTTTTTTCCCGTTGCTGCTTCCAAGGCGGCCACCATACTCCCTGCTCCGGGAATCAGCCCCTCCTCTGACGGGAAATTTTTGTCATCATTCGTGGCAATGAATTTTGCCCCGTTATTTATGGCCAAACATCCTGCCTTTAGCTTCTCGTAAGTTAAGGTAGTATCCATGCCTACTATAACATATTCCGCTTTGCTCCAATTTTTTAAATCAAGGATGCCCCATCCAATTCTCTTTATCTCTTCGAATATTCCTATCTCACCAATTATGAGTGCAGAAGCTCTATTTTCCTCTTTTTTTAGAACTTCTGCCGTCACATAGGCGGATGTTATGATATTCTTCTCTTTTACTTTTATTCCCATATTTTTTAGTTTTTCCACATACATCTCTCTTGTTTTTGTGGAATTGTTAGTGGCGAGAAGAAAGGGGACGCTATTATCCTGTAAGAATTTTATGAAAGTATCCGCACCCTCTATTTTTCTATTCCCCCGATAAAGCACGCCATCCATGTCTATTACGAATTTCATATGCATACCGGGGAATTATCTACATTGATTTAATGTTTTTTAGAATAAATGCTCTGTGTTTTTATCTCATATATTTCCTTGCAAACACCGTTAAGAACACTGCCCACATAAACATTCCAAAGATTGCTTCTAAGGAGGCAAATACTTTTGCATATCCTATCGGGTGCATATCTCCATATCCGAGAGTTGTGGCTGTAACGATACTGAAATACCAATAATCCCAAGGGCTAGAAGCACCTACAATTCCACCTAAGAACCAATATAAAAGAGGAAACACAACTAGTACAGCTCCTACCCATAGCCAAACGGGACGCTTCCAGTTTGTTCCATATTCGCAGGTCAAATCGGCCAGTAAAAACTCAATCCCTACACTAAAAATAGTGAATATGTAATCTTTAATTTTGGAAAATACTGGTTTTTTAGAATTTTTTATATTTTCCAATCTTGCTTTTCTTAAATATCTTTTTTCTTTACGAGGATAAGTTGAATTCCTCGAAAAACATGAAAAAAGAAGAATAAAAATAAGGAAGGATTAGACATAGAGATCATAGGCAAGAACTTTGAAGAGCAGGAGTTTAGAAGCACCAGAGAAAGAATGGGAAAATATGTAATCTCCAACAACTCTTTTGAAAGAGTGGAAGACTGATTCAATTACATTTCTATGCGAGTACTTCTTTTTCCAGTCAGGTGATTTGCTCTTTTCTAACAATCTCCTTCGCAATCCTCTTCTTGCTTTATTACGGATTGCTATGTATGGAGTTCCTCCTTTATTCAGAACAAATCGTATGTTACGTAGAGAATCATAGCCCTTATCTGCATACACTTCTTTTACTCTCTCTTCCTCCAAAAGAGGAATGAGGTACGGTGAATCGTTAGTGTGCCATTTTGTAACTATTGCATTGGTAATGAGCTTCCTCTCAATATCCACAGCAGCATGCAATTTCAATCCTTCTCTTATTTTTCCTACTTCTCCGATTCGCTGTGTGTAGTAGTATGAACGGTAATAAATTTGAATACCTGTGGAATCCACTGCAAATTTATTGGGTATTCCCATTATTTTCACTATTTCTCTAAGCACAATGCGAATCCATCGTTCTGGTATTCTTCTCAACTCTCTTGAAATTGTGCTTTTATGGGGGATTTTCTTCAATCTCATTACCCTCTTTATCTTTCTCATTTCTCGCACAATCTGGAGCATTCTTTCTATACTTCCCACATACTGTGTCAGCACTATCAGCATCATGTGCTGGTGCAGAGTGTAATCTTTCCTAGAGTACTTGCTCCAGTAAAGAGGAATATTTGCTCTCTTTAGAGCTTTCATCCCCATTTTCACAACCTTGTACAGGTCTAATTTCCTGCTCATCCTTTATTTATATCCCCTATTTTATTTTTATGTGGGGTTGCAACTCACCCCTTTACGAAACAAATCGTCAGCTAGATCTCTCCCATCTTCTCTTTCATAGATTTTTCTTTGAACTCTGCAGGCTTCTGCTCTACTTACCAGATTTTCTATTTTCTCTAAAACAAACTCAAGAGATAAATCTTTATTAAATTGAGTGAAATTAAAGCTTATTTCCCCAATCTCTCCTCCACTTCCGAAAGGCACAAAGAGAAGAGAATCCTCAAAAGTAGCTCCGTCTAATCTCATATCTTTTACAGAGTCAATTGAAAACAAAGCCGGCCCATAAAATTTAGTTCTAATAAGTTCTATCCTTTTGCCGCTTATACCCTTAAAATCAACCCCCTTTTTAAAAGTTGAAAATGAAAAACAATGTGTATCAAAATAAATATTCTCCGCAAATACCATTTCTTCAAAAGTGGATAGACCAAGAACGGTGATATCATAAAATTTAGTATTACGAAACCAAACACTCTTTTTAAAATGGGAGTGTGTAAAATCCGCACCTTTTTTAAATTGGGTACCATTGAAGGAAGCAAAATCAAACTGAGAGTTGTTAAATTCAGGAGTAAATTCAAACACAGCATCATCAAATTTAACATCACCTCTGAACTCTATTTCCCTAAAAGTAAAATTGCAATCCTCTGGAATTTCAGGAAATACGAATCCACTAAAGTTAATGTTCCCGTCAAAGATGAATCTATCAAAGAACCCAATAACATCATCATATGTTTCTTCCGTTTCGGGTTTATATTTTAAAATTAACATTTCATAAAATTTCTTTGCCTCCTCATCAGTTTTATTCGGCTTATGAAAAATGCAATACTCATCATCTTTTGTTTCTTCGTCACAGTTGCCATAATGGGCAAGCTTACACATAGGAAATTATAATTTTTCATCATATTTAAACTCAACTTTTAAAGGATTATTGCGGAGTATTTAGGCAGAAATAATATATAGGTGGCAACTATAAAGATTTGAAGGTGATATTATGCCACTGAAGTTTGATGAGATTGCAGAATTGAGGGTATTGACAGGGCAAGTGGTAGGATATAGGGCCCTATTGGGCTACAATAGAGTTGCATTTGTTGCAATGAAGAATGTGCTTTGCACAGCTATTGGCTCTTCTATGGAATCTTCTTACATATCTGCCACTGGTGGAGAATGCAGGTACTTTGTGATAGATGATAACTATGAGTCCTTGGCTGAAGAGCTTGAAAAGTACCATCCTAATCTGATAGCGGTGTTTATTGGAGGAAGCAAAGAGTTTGACAAGTTGAGAGAAATTTTGCATGAGTTCTTTGAAGCATTGGCAAAGAGAGAAATTGATACAGATTTTCTGTTCCATCTTTACACTTATGTAAAAGTGGGTCTAGATGTGCTTCGCGAGGATGAGGACATAAGAAATTACCTTGCAGATAAGAGATTAATGGCTTATACGGCTAACTTTGATGAGGGTCTTGTGGAGATAAGAGAGGTCTATCTGCTAGATGATGATATATACAGTGAAATCGTTGAAGAGTATCCCATATCATTCAGACATACTCGCATATTCAACCAAGGACTAAAAGGCAGGATCATCAAATTCGAAATGGAGTGAGGACCATGCGCATCTTGGTATTAAGCGACATTCATGGCAACTATGACTCCCTTACTTTAATTCTTGAGAAAGAAAAATACGATGCAGTATGGTTTCTGGGAGATTTAACAGATTATGGGCCGGAGCCACATCTCGTGCTGGACACACTTAGGGATTTAAAGCCGGAGGTTTGGATCACAGGGAATCATGACTATGCCAATGCTTTTGGTGTTGATTGTAAATGTGGAGAAAAAACCCATGATTTGAGTGTTTATACAAGGGAAAATATAACGCAGAAACTTTTGAGCAAGGAAGACCTACAATTTTTAAGAACATTGCCTGTGAAGAAAGAGAGCAAAATTTATGGGAAAGATTATCTGTTTGTGCATGCGTGCCCTGCAGATCCACTCTACGGATACATGTTTGATTTTATGCCAGAGTGTATGAGAAATGAGCTTGGGGGAGTTATAACTACGGATTATCTTCTCTTCGGACACACTCATTTTCCAGTACTTGGAGAGTATAATGGAATGGTGTATCTGAATCCCGGAAGTGCAGGACAGCCAAGAGATGGAGATCCCAGAGTTTCTTATGCAATATACGAAGACGGAAAATTTGAGTTAAAACGCTTAGATTATCCAGTGGAAAGAACAATTGAAAAGCTCAGAAAAATAATTGATAGGAAAGATTATTTGGAGAGATTAATATCCATCTTGTTTCACGGAAAGGTTTAGAGAATCAAAGCCACCACATCATCCACATTGAGTACTGCAACTTCCTTTCCTCTGTATACTTTTTTCCTCTGCACTTTTACCATATCCTCCGTTATTTTCACGCTGTTTATCTCAGCCTTGCCTCTCTGAATATCGTTCCAAAGTTTTTGAGGATCTGAAGATTTTATAAATTCTATAATCTCCTTTGCCTTATCCCTGAATCTTGGGCCAATTACTGCGAAATTTGGCTGTAATGAAGAAACAACATCTTCAATCTCTCCCTCGATCTCAGTGGATATTTTGCATTTGAATGTCCCCTCGATATCTTCAATGCCGTGTTCAATTCCCTCAATAATGATCTCTTTAATTTCTTTCTTATTCTCATTTTTCCACCTGCGAATTTCTGCTATAATGTTTTTGACTTTCTCTCCCTCTTTGATAGCCATCTCATCTATGAATATTGGTTCTGGCCAGGAGGTTATATGTACACTCTTTTCTCCTTCAAATTTTCTGTAGTGCTCTTGATAAATCTCCTCAGTTATATGAGGCATAATCGGTGCGAACATTTTCACTATCCCCAGAAATACATTGTAAAGCGTATACTTTGTAGATTCCTCGTTTAATCTGTGCTTTACCATTTCTACATAGTGGTCTGCAAAAACATTCCACATAAAATTCTCTACGAGCTTCACTGCCTTATCATATCTGTATTCATCCATATATTTTGTTGCCTCATCCACAACCTCCGAGTACTTGGAGATTATCCACTTATCCATAAAATTAAGTTTTTCCATAGGTATCTCTTTAATGCCATCTTTGATGGCAGAACCAACAAATTTGCCCAAGTTGTACAATTTTATTATGACTTTTCTACCTCGAATTGTATCTTTATAGCGGAAGGGTGTATCCTCGCCAGGAGTGCATTTAGCTGCAAAGAATCGAAGTGCATCTGCTCCATATTCATCTATAATTTCTAATGGATCAACAACATTGCCCCAGGAGGTGTGCATGGGCCTTCCATCAGGAGCGAGAATAAATCCATCAATTGCTATATCTTTCCATGGTTTCTCTCCAGTGACACTCTTGCAGCGGAGAATTGTATAGAATGCCCATGTTCTTATTATGTCGTGGCTTTGAGGTCTTAGGCTCATTGGATATAGTTTCTCAAATTTTTCATCATCTCTTGCCCAGAAGGTGTTGTAAAGAGGAGAGATGGAAGAATCAACCCAAGTATCAAAAACATCCTCTGTTCCATGCAGGGGGGCACCACAAATAGGGCATTTTTCGTAGGGTGGAGGGTCTATTGTGGGATCCACATGCCTGTCCATCTTCTGCAGCTCCTCGAATTTCGGCACGAATGTATGGCCGTTCTCACACTCCCAGATAGGAATTGGCGTAGCGAAATATCTCTGGCGCGAGACGACCCAGTCCCATTCTAGAGACTCCACCCAGTCGTAGAGTCTCTTCTTCATCCACTCTGGATGCCAGTTTATCTCTTCCGCTGTTTTCTTAACTTCGTCTTTTAAATCTTTTATTTTGATAAACCATTGCTCTTTATTGATTAACTCTATGGGAGTATGACAGCGCCAGCACACACCTACATTCTGCTCGATTTCATCTTGCTTTATGAGCAGATCCATATTTTTCAAATCTTCAATTATTGCCTTTCTTGCATCCTCTACAGGCATTCCTGCATATTTTCCTGCTAATTCTGTCATTTCACCCTTGTCGTTTATGCCCTCTAGAAATTTAAGATGATACTTGTAAATCCACTCTAAATCGTCCTTATCACCAACGGAGCATATCATAACAGCTCCTGTGCCAAAATCTTTATCAACTTTCTCATCCGCCACAATTTCAACTTTCTGCCCGTATATCGGCACTATGGCGTGTTTTCCCACAAAATCCTTGTATCTTTCATCATCAGGATGCACAGCAATGAGCTGGCATGTGCACAAAAGCTCAGGTCTTGTAGTGGCTATTACTATCTCTCCTCCCTCCTCCACCTTGAACGGAACGTAATTCAATTTTGTTTTTCTTTTCTGATACTCTATTTCTGCATCCGCTATGGCAGTTCCGCATCTTGGACACCAGTTTACAGGATGCTTTGCCTTATACACAAGACCTTTCTCAAACATCTTTATAAAGGATAATTGAGTAATTCTCCTGTAGTAAGGGGCATCCGTTTGATAGTATATTGTGGGATCCATCGCCTCTCCAAGAATTTTGAACTGGCGAATCATCTCACCAATATTTGCATTTGCAAAATCCTCGCAGAGCTTTATGAACTCTTGCCTTGGTGTTTCACGCATTTTTATCCCGTATTTTTTCTCCACATTCACCTCTATAGGCATACCGTTTACATCAAAACAGAGTGGATAGAATACATTGTAACCACGCATTCTCTTGTACCTAGCTATGAAATCTATGTGAGTATAATGTGTGGCGTGGCCTATATGCAGTTTTCCACTTGCATATCGGGGCGGGACATCTATACTAAAAATCGGTTTATCGCTCTCAGGGTCAAATCTGTAAATTTTCTCCTTCTCCCAGAAATCTTGCCAGTGAGCCTCTCGCTCCTTGAAATCGTACATAATAGGGTGAAATGAAGAGGGAATATAAAAATTTGGGCTCTTGAAGTTATAGAGAAATTAATGAACACACTGAGAATTAAGTTATTGTCAATATGCTAATAACGGCCTCTCTCTTAACGGAAGAATATCCTAAAGCCATAATCTTCTCGGAAGATATGGAAAAAGCTTTTTCGTACCATCCGGTAAAATGATCAACAAATTTATCAATCATTTTCAAGTTTTTATTTGACATATAAATTACAGGCTTTTCTCCATACTCACCTGCAAGGATTATTAGATCTCCTTGAATCTCAGCGCTCAATATTGTGCTATTTTTGAATCTAATTTCTCTCTCCCCGTTTTCATCTATTTTCATTGCAATTCCTATATTATCTTTTGTTCCAACAACCAATAACGAATCATCGATTTCCATGGCTGAATAAATCAGGAGATTTGGAATCTCCCTCTTCCATATTTCTTCCAATTCTCCATTTATCCGAATTATTCTGCCATACCATCTATTTAAGTGCTTGTAAGAGTAGCATAGAAATCTGGAGAATATTCCTCCTGCAAGTACATCCTCATACTTTTCGGACTTTTTAATATCTAATAATTTAAGCTCTTTGTCCAACTTCATTGTGAAAATGTAGTTTTCTTCGTCTCTACTTTCGCCCATACTCCAGAACTCATTTTCTTTGCTAATCATCGAGTAAATCGTATCATTGCCACTAATAGTGTAACTACTTTCCCTTAATTTTTCACCATCTTCATCCACAGAGAGTATGTACGCTTTCCATCCCTTCCCACCGCTCTCTGTTGCTTTACCATAAGCATTACCACCAATTAAATATCCATTTCTTCCTTTAATTATTGTCTGAGCTTCGTACTCATATTCATTTCCATAGATTTTACTCCACGATTTCTCCCTATTTTCATTGGTTTTCAATAGGAGAATCTTGTATTTTCCATCTATTTTTACATCTCCTGTGAGCATCCAGCCATTCTCGGCTCTGCAGAAATCTGTAAATATGGTATCTTCGCCGAATTTGTAATTAAAATGTTTTATTTTTCTCATTGGGCGGTGAGAGATTTCGTGTATTAAATAGTTCATTCTTCGCCAATACCTTAATATCCCCGCAGGGAGTTATGCCATGAGATGAAGAAAAAGAGATTGGTTAGGATTTCCAAAGAGCCAGAGGTGCCGAAGGAGCAGTTTAACAACTGGATGAGGTATGTCGTTCAGAGCAGTATGGATTTGAAAGAGATGGAAGCCCTCCTTTATTTACAGAAAATGCAAAGAGCGTGGACGCAGAAAGCAGCGAAAGAATGGCTCATAGCGAAGACGGGGGCGTATAATATAATAGGCAGGCTGAGAAACACGGGGCTTATGATAGAAGTGGGAGAAGAAGGTGGTGCAAAATTATACTCTCTCCTTGCTTCGGATGAGATTAGGAAATGGTTAAGTAGATATGGCGGAGAGAACATGAAATTAAGCACTGAGGAGGCGATGCGGGAGTATCAAGATGTAGTGCTTAGATTGAAGACTGAGTATGAGTTTTTTGTTAAGAATGTGAGAGAGGATGATGTGGAAGAATGGATCTCGCAAATTCACTCTATAGGGGATATCGTGGAGTATGTGAAGAGCATAATGGGCGATAAGCTGTATATGGATGCTTTGTTACCCATAATACAGCAGTACTCCATAGCCAATGTACCTATCTACTCATCTGCAAATCCTGAGCGCAGGATAAATCAAACGGGCTTCTCCCTTGCATACTTTGGTGAGCCCGGCACGGGCAAAACATTCGCCACGGACGATTTGCTTCGGGGCAAGGAGGAGAAGGGAGTGCCGCCCCATGGTATGATAGGTCGTCTTCGCTATGCACAGGGTATGACTCCTAAGATGTTCATAGCTATACTGGAAGCGTATCAAGATTATCCCGTGGATTGGGTCATACCGGAGTTCAAAGATTTCTTTGCCTATCGAGGAATGGTAGAGAAACTTAAGTTAGTTATGGAGCGAAGAGAGGTCAGGGATGAAACTCGAACCGCCACAATTGGGCCCTATAAGGTCACAAGTTTCTTCATAGTGAACTACAACACCCAAGTAAATAAAGGAAGATGGAAAAGCACAATAAACGACCCAAATTTCAACGCCGTGGAGGATAGGATGCTTTGCAAATTATTTCTCAATACTCACGAGAGAAGAAAGTTGATTTGGGAGAATATGAAGCGCATCGCTGCAGGCAAGGTGGATTATTACTTAGCAGAGCCTCTTAGGAAGCATATGACCTATACATATCATCTTCTTAATAAGCAAAATGCAAGGGTAATTGTAGATGAAGATGATTTTATTAGAATTGGAGATGATATAGCAGAGGCAATAAACGAGCACAATGCGCCTGTGAGTTTGAGGATAATTGATAGGGCATTGCAGATAGCTGCTTCTTCATCCTTGGTAAGATTTCTTGCAGAGAGAGAAAATGAGATATGGATAGATAGAACGAGCTTAGAACTCGCCGAGAATTTCGTTATGGATGAGATAGAGGCAAGGGCAAAGCGATTATAAAAAATTTTAAATCTCCGTATCCTATGTGCTGGTAGATGGAATTTAATGAAAATGAAATAAGAGATATGTGGCACGAGTTTTTTTCACGCACAGATTATGGAAACAAGTTGAATGAGATTGCGGACGAGTATCCTGATACAAGGAGCATTTACATAAGATTTGAGGATATTGAAAATTACAAACCTCTTTTTGCAGAGGATTTTTTGAAGAACCCTGAAATTTACATAAAGATTGGAGAGGAGGAGATAAGGAGTTATATTCACGATAACGAGAAGCATATTCATCTACGCATCCACCAATTGCCTAGGGACAGGAGAAAGGAGATACGAGAGCTCAGGAGTGTGCATGTAGGGCAATTTCTAAGCATTGAAGGCATAATAAGAAGGGCGAGCGAGGTGCGTCCTAAACTAAAATTCGGAGCTTTTAGATGTAGTGACTGTGGAGGAATTACTAAGATTGAGCAAACGGGAATTAGGTTAATTGAACCTGTGAAATGCGCAGTTTGCGGAAAATCTAGATTCTCAAATGATAAAAAATCAGCTCCCATAAAATTCACATTCATACCTGAGAAATCAGAGTTTGTAGACACGCAGAAGGCCGAGATTCAGGACAATCCTGAGAATTTGAGGGGTAGGGAGCAGCCCCAGCGTCTCATGGCTTACTTGGAGGATGATATTGCAGGAGAGATAGTGCCTGGAGATAGAGTGGTTTTAAATGGAATTTTGAAAGTCAAGGAGCGCAGGATGTTTGGAAATGTTCGCTCTACCGAGTTTGATATTTTCATCGATGTTGTGAGCATAGACAAGGAGAGCAAAGAGCTTGAAAGTATTGAAATAACGGAAGAGGATGAGAGATTGATAAAGGAGGAGGCTAGAAAGGGAGACATAATTGACAGAATGCGAAGGGCAATAGCCCCTACAATATATGGAATGGAGATAGAGAAAGAAGCGCTCCTGCTTCAAATGTTTGGAGGGGTAACCAAGAAAATGAAGGATGGAACGAGAATAAGGGGAGATATACATATCTTGCTTGTTGGAGATCCTGGTACTGCCAAGTCCCAATTACTGCAATATATGGCACAACTTGCTCCCAGAGGCATATACACCTCTGGCAAGGGCTCCTCAGCTGCTGGCTTAACTGCAACAGCAGTGCGAGATGAAACTGGACGCTGGACCTTAGAGGCTGGAGCATTAGTTCTTGCGGATTTAGGCCTTGCAGCCATTGACGAGATAGATAAGATGAACGCAACTGATAGGGATAGTATCTATCAAGCCATGGAGCAGCAGATAATCGCTGTAACTAAGGCGGGTATATATGCAACCTTGATGGCAAGATGCTCAATTTTAGGTGCTGCAAATCCAAAGTATGGGAGGTTTGATGTAAGTAGACCCCTCGTAGACCAGATTGACTTACCCACTCCTCTCCTATCTAGATTTGATGTAATATTCAAGATTCTTGATAGGCCCAATCCCGAGAGAGATAAGGCCCTAGCCAATCATGTTTTGGAGGCGCATTTGGCAGGTGAGATGCTTCAGCTTGAAGAAGAGGATAACATCGTTGTAAAGCAGTTTGAAACGGGGATGACTCCTGAGTTCATAAGGAAGTATGTGGCTTATGCAAAGAGAAATATAATTCCAAAGATGAGCGATGAAGCTAAGGATCTAATTTTGAAAAAATATGTGGATACGAGAAAAATGTACGAGGAGACAAAGGCAGTGCCTATAACTCCCAGGCAGCTTGAAGCTATGGTTAGGCTGGCAGAGGCATCTGCAAGGGCAAGATTGAGTGATATAGTAACTAAGGAAGATGCTGAGAGGGCAATTAGAATAGTGGATTATTTCTTAAAAGAAACATCTATGGACGAGAGCGGAATAATTGATTCAGATGTTTTATACACAGGGATAAGCTCAAGGCAGAGAAGCGCTATGGAGAGGATGGAGCTTATAATAAAGAGCCTAGCTAGTAGCAACAATGGGTTTGCAAGAAAGGAGGACATAATAGAAGAGGCCAAGAAAGAGGGTATAGATGAGGTGAAAGCAGAGCAGATATTGGAGAGGATGCACAGGCAGGGAATAATAGCAGAAACAAAGAGAGGAGTGTACAAATATGTCCAAGTTTGAGCACGGAATAGCAATGCGAATATACAAGATAAGAGGCGAGGTGATGCTCGCCGCATGCGATAGAGAGCTCTTGGGCAAGAAATTTGAAGAAGGGGAGCTTGTGATTGAAGTAAAGAAGAATTTTTACTATGAGGCATTTGTAAGTGAGCAGACATTTATAAACAGTATGAAAATCGCCACAATTGCGAATTTGGTGGGAGATAGAGTTATCTCGCTTGCGATAAGAGAAGGTTATATCGACGAGGAGAATGTTATGAGAATCGATGGAGTGCCCCATGCGCAAATGGTGCTGCTCTTCTAATCACTCTCTCCAATCTGTATTAACGCTCCTAATTCCTATTTTTGGTATGTAGAGCATTACCCTTTTATGCCTGCTTCTCTCGTGCATCTCAAATACTCTTCTCACCATTTTTATATCTATATCCAAAATTTCTGCAATCTTATTTTCGTTGAATCCAAGTTCCATACCATAGAGGATTTTATCCAAAATCTCATACTTTATTCCTATCTCCTTTTCATCACTCTGCCCTGGAAGTAATCCTGCAGTTGGGGCTTTTGAGATTATACGGGATGGTACTCCGAGCTTCTCTGCAAGCATTCTAACTTGTGTCTTGTACAAATCACCTATGGGTGCAAAATCGCTAGCACCGTCACCATACTTTGTGAAGTATCCTATCAAAATTTCACTTTTATTGCTCGTGCCAGTTACCAATCTATTTTCGTCATTGGCTATGCCATAAAGAATGGCCATTCTAATGCGTGCTTTCAAATTTGCAGTGCTCATCTCATTCTTTAATTTTATTTTCTCATTCATCTTCTCAACAATTTCTCCAATTTCTATTGTTCTGAATTCTATTCCAAGCTTCTCAGCCACGAGCTTTGCATCCTCTTTATCCTCTTTTGGCGTGATAGAATCTGGCATATGCACTCCAAGCACCTTATCCTTACCAAGAGCTTTCACACATAGAAAAGCAACCGTGGAAGAGTCCAGGCCCCCACTCAAGCCAATAACTGCATTTTTATCACCTACAAAATCCCTAATGAATCTTATTATCGTTTCTTCAGCATAATCGGGCAAGGTAAGTTCAAGCATGGTGGTATATCTCATTTTTGGCTATAAATCTTTTGAACTCAAAATTTATCAATATTGGTAAAAATTGAGATAACAGAAAGTGTTATAATGGACAGAAAATTAACCTATGAAGAATGGTAGAAGCAAGCAAGGATATGCTCAGATATTTTGAGGAGCTTGAAAGGAATGCGGAAGAAATTTACAAAATCGCCAGAGAAGCTCGGAGCATGAGATTTGACCCCGTACCCGATGTTGAAATTCCCCGTGCTAAAGACCTTGCTGCAAGGGTCGAAGAATTAACAGGAGTTAAGGGTATAGCGGATGAAATCAGAGAGCTCAGCAAGAGCCATGATAGGGGTATGGTCTCGCTCTTGATGGCAAAGAGGATAGCAAAGAAATTTGATAGAAAGGATGAAGCGTTGGATAAGGCGATAAGAGTTGGACTTGCAATTCTAACAGAAGGTATATTAGTCGCACCGCTTGAAGGTATTGCAAATGTAAAGATAAAGAAAAATGATGATGGCACGGACTATGTGTCCATATACTATGCTGGTCCGATTAGGGGGGCGGGAGGTACTGCTCAGGCGTTGAGCGTACTTATTGCGGATGTTGTAAGAAGAGAGCTTGAGATAGGAAGGTATAAACCTACAGAAGCGGAGATTGAAAGGTACAAAGAAGAAATCCAATTATACGATAGAATTCATCATTTACAGTACAGGCCTACAAATGAAGAGATTGAGCTCGTTGTGAATAATTGTCCAGTTTGCATTGATGGTGAAGGTACCGAAAAGGTTGAGGTTAGCGGTTATAGGAATCTCCCAAGAATAGATACAAATAGGGTTAGAGGCGGTATGTGTCTAGTTCTTGCAGAGGGTTTATTGCAGAAAACAAAGAAGATAAAAGCGTATGTTGATATGCTGAAAATAGACGGCTGGGATTGGATAAAAAAATTGATTCCGGAAGTGAAAGAGGACAAGTTTGAATTAAAGCCCCTCAAAAAATTTATGAAGGATGTTATAGCAGGAAGGCCCATATTCTCGTATCCAATGGCTCCTGGAGGTTTTCGCCTTAGGTATGGAAGATGCCGTGCAGGAGGCTTAGCCACGCTAAGTGTAAATCCTGCCACGATGTATATATTGAATAAATTCATAGCAATAGGCACTCAGCTCAAAGTTGAGAGGCCCGGTAAGGCAGGAGGTATGACTTCTTGCGATAGCATAGAGGGTCCTATAGTTCTTTTAAAGAATGGAGATTTGATACAAATCAACGAGCTTGAAAAAGCTAGGGAGTATTACGATTCCGTTGTTGAAATTGTGGATGTTGGTGAGATGCTTATTCCCTACGGAGAGTTCTTGGAGAATAATCATCCTTTAATTCCTGGAGCATATGCTGTAGAATGGTGGGAACAGGAAGCGGAGAGGGTTGGATTTCATGGGGAAATCAAGAATAGTTTCGAAGCTTTTCAAATATCTGAAGAGTATTCCGTTCCACTGCATCCAGACTACAATTTGTTCTGGCATGATTTGAGTTTAGAAGAATTGAGAAAATTATCTGAATTTTTAGAGAATCACTCTTTTTGGAAAGATGAAAAATTGTATGTGGAGAAAAATTGGGAGATAAAAGAAATATTGAAAAAATTAGGTGCATTGCACCTTGAGCGTGAGTATTACATTCTTGACAGATACGCTTATCCCCTTTTGAGAGGAGTTGGTTTAGATTTGAAAGATGGGAAAATTGTAAGAAGAAAAGAGATTAAAGAAGGAAATATAATGGATGTTGTTTCAGAATTGGCAGGGGTAAAGATAAGAGAGAGAGCACCTGTTAGAATCGGTGCAAGAATGGGCAGGCCTGAGAAGGCAGCGCCTAGAAAGATGAAACCTCCGATTCACTCTCTTTTCCCAATAGGAGATGCAGGAGGTAATAGAAGACTTATAACCGAAGCAATAAATAAAAAAATCATTCCAATTGAGATAGGCATAAGAAAATGTCCAAAATGCGGAGAGAAAACGATACTGCCCTTCTGCCCAAAATGCGGAGCACCCACACAATTCATGGAGAAGGTAGTTGTAAAAAAAGTGGATATATCTGATCTATTCGCGAGGGCACAGGAATATCTTGGTGAGAATGTGGATTGGGATGTCAAGGGAGTAAAGAAGATGATGTCTCAAGAGCACATACCTGAAAGGTTAGAGAAGGGGATTCTTAGGGCTAAAAACGGAGTTTATGTTTTCAAAGATGGTACTGCAAGATTCGATATGAGCGATATAGCAATAACCCATTTTAGGCCTAAGGAAATAGGGCTAAGTGTTGAAAAAGCAAGAAAATTGGGATACACGAAAGATTATCTTGGCCACGATCTTAAAGATGGGGAGCAACTCTGCGAGTTAAAGGTTCAAGATATAATAATTCCAAAGAGTGCTGCCGATTACCTTATAAAAATTGCAAATTATGTTGATGACTTGCTTGAGAAATTTTACAAGATGAAACGCTTCTACAATGTGAAAAAGAGAGAAGACCTGATAGGACATCTTGTAATTGGATTAGCACCACACACATCTGCAGGTATACTTGGTAGAATTATTGGATTTTCAGATGCCAATGTTGGCTTTGCGCATCCATTTTTCCATGCTGCAAAGCGCCGCAATTGTGATGGAGATGAGGACTCAATAATGCTCCTTCTTGAAGGTCTTTTGGATTTCTCTCGCAAGTTTCTTCCCTCAACTCGCGGAGGGTTGATGGATGCACCCTTAGTTCTGACTACTAGGATCACTCCCACAGAGATAGACAAAGAGGCCTTGCATGTGGATGTTATGGAGAGGTATCCTTTAGAGTTCTACGAAGCAACTTTAAAGTATGCAAAACCAGATGAAGTTGCAGATATTATGGATTTTGTGAAGAAGAGAATTGAAACTCCAAGGCAATATGAGGGTTTTAAATTCACCCACGATACAAGGGACATAAATGTGGGTGTTTTGACCTCTGCCTATAAGGTTCTTGGTAGTATGCAAGAAAAACTTGATAGCCAGTTGCAATTGGCAAGGAAGATAAGGGCTGTTGATGAGCATGACATGGCTGCAAGGATAATTGCGCATCATTTCATCCCCGATATAATGGGTAACTTGAAAAAATTCGGCACACAGGGATTTAGATGCACAAAATGCGGAGCTAAATACAGGAGAGTACCTTTGAACAATGTGTGCCCAAAATGTGGAGGTAATGTAATTCTCACTGTTTCGGAGGGCTCTGTGAAAAAGTATTTAGATAAAGCACTGAACCTTGCAGAAGAGTATGATGTGCCTCTGTATGTGAAGCAGAGAGTTCTCGCTCTCAAAGAATCTGTGGATTCTCTTTTTGCAGAGGAAGAGGAAAAAAATAAAATAACCCTTGAGTCTTTTCTTGCCGTATGATTGCAAATTTGTTCGTGGTTGGTCCTGCGGGAAGTGGAAAAAGTACATTCACTGCTGCTTTTAGAGAGTGGATGATAAAAAACGAGTATGATACGGTAGTGGTTAATCTTGATCCCGGTGCAGAAATCTTGCCCTATACTCCTGATGTTGATATACGAGATATAGTTGACTTAAATTCAATTATGAACGAATACGGTTTAGGACCCAATGGTGCTCAAATTGTGGCGGCTGATATGATTGCCAATTTTGTAGAGGAGCTGAAGAGCGAAGTGGATAATTACGAGGCAGATTACATAATATACGATACTGCAGGCCAAATTGAATTATTCGCATTCAGAGCCGCTAGCAAGTTCATAGTTGATTATCTTGGAGGAGATAGAAGCATGCTCGCATTTCTATTTGATCCATCATTGGCTAAGACTCCCTCTGGATTCGTATCTCTTTTAATTTTATCCTCTTCAGTTTATTTTAGATTTTACATCCCATTCATAAACATACTCTCCAAGGTTGATATCGTAGAAGACAATGACCTCTACAACATTGCTGAATGGAGTAAGAACTGGAATTCTCTTTACGATGCTCTGATAACAGAGAATCCAAGCATGCGTAAGGAACTGAGCATTGAATTATTCAAAGCCCTTGAAAATATAGATGCTTTTCGCACTTTAATTCCAACATCCGCACGAATGCTCTACGGGTATGAGGATGTTTATACTGCTCTTCAATTGACATTTGCAGGTGGGGAAGATATAGAGAAAAGATGATTAAAGGAGCTCTCTTGCCTTAATTAACGATATTAATTCTACTCCTTCTTTTTCCAGATTCTCTTTACCTCCTTCTTCTCTATCAACAACGCATATTACCCTATTTACCGTGAGTCCAGCACTGCGTAAAATTTTTATAGCACGCAAGACAGAGCCACCTGTTGTCACAACATCTTCAATTATATCAACCTCTTGCCCCTCTTTATAATCTCCTTCAATTAACTTGGAAGTCCCATATCCCTTTTTCTCTTTTCTTATTATTAGGTAATCCCTCTTTGCCTTAATAGCCGTTATTGCAACAAGAGGCACAGCTCCAAGCTCTACCCCAGCTAACATATCTCCTTTTACTTTCTCTGCAAGCATATTTCCCATTAGCTCCAATATTTCGTATTTTGTGCTTGCCTTCTTTATGTCCACATAGTACTTACTTTTCTTTCCAGATGCTAGGGTGAAATCTCCAAATTTTATGGCTCCGCATTCAATAAGTTTTTCTTTAAGCATAGGGAGTAATGAAAATAAGAGATTAAAATTTCTCGCATAAAGGTTAAATAGAAAAGAATAATCAATGCAATTATGAAAGAGATAAAGGCCCATGTCTTCTTTTCTGGCCGCGTGCAGGGTGTATTCTTCAGAGCATTTACAAGGGATAACGCTCTCAAGCTCGGGGTGCGTGGCTGGGTAAGAAACCTTCCCGATGGTAGGGTTGAGGCGGTGTTTGAAGGCCCTGAGGATAAAGTGGAGAAGTTGATTTATCTATGCAGGTACAAGCACCCCCATGCCCGCGTAGATGATATTGAAATTGAGTATGGTGAGCCAGAAGGATACAAGGATTTCAGGGTGAGGTACTGATGATTACGCTCACAACTGATTTTGGATACAAGGACCATTATGTAGGTGTGATGAAAGGAGTGATATTGAAGATAAATCCCCATGCAAAAATAGTTGATATAACACATAATGTGGAGAGGCATAGCATAAGGCATGCTGCGTATGTGCTAAATGCCATTTTGCCCTATTTTCCTCCAGCGGTTCATGTTTTTGTGGTTGATCCGGGAGTGGGAACTGAGAGAAAGGGCATAGCGGCGAAGATTGAAAATTCTTGGTATGTTGGTCCAGATAATGGAATATTAACTTATGTTGCTCATAAAGTTTCTGAGGTTTACGAACTTCAAATTGAGCCTGAGAGCACCACATTTCATGGCAGGGATGTATTTGCTCCTGCCGCTGCATACATTGATATGGGCAATTTTGAAATTTTAAAAAAGACGGAGAATTTTGAGATTTTTGAGTATAGAAAGGCGGCGAGGAATGAAAATAGGATAAATTGCGAGGTAATTCACATAGATCACTTTGGAAATGTAATTACTAATGTGCCAAAGGAAATGGTTAAAGATGCCAAAGGAATTGAAGTAATAGGAAAAACTGTGAGATTTTTACCATCTTACGGCCATGCTAAAAAGGGTGAATTAATCGCTTTGGTAAACAGCGAGAATTTTCTGGAATTTGCTGTTAATCAGGGAGATGCTTCAAAGAGGTTAGCATTGGAAGTTGGAGATAAGATGGAAATCATAGTTCAGCAGTGAATTGACTCCAAAACTTTGTTAAAATCTGATGCGAATATGGGTGGATATGCGTAAGCAATTATTATTGATTCAAATTTTTCTTGACAGAAATATGCGCCTATATCCAATTTTATCACTTTTGGTCTCAATGGTGCATAGAATGTATAGTTAAGGTATACATCGTAATCATCCATAACGATTGTATGGTTCTTAATATCCACACTTTTCTCTCCCCTGTAAACCAAATCTATATTCACATTATACCTTTTTTTAATTTCTTTTTCAGCAATGCCCTCTATGTGCCTTAATGATTTACTATAAGTTTTCTGGGGTATGTATGGAGTTCTGATAGTGGCGATAACTACTATGGCAGGATTTAGAGAACCTTTTACATACACTTTATAGAGACCATTTGGAAGAGAGCTTATGTTCTTTGTTTCAACATCCACATAACCCCTATGCTCTATGTAAGCGGGAGTAACAGGATATGAGAAAAATGCGATGTAAATGGCGAAAACAAGGAGGTATGAGAATATCCCGGCAACTATTTTCTTTTTATTCATAATACCACCTGAAAGAGGATTAAAATTGTAGCAATTGCTAAAAGCGCTATACCTTTAATTAACTTTCCTCTTTTCTTACTCCTTCCATAACTATGAAAGCCACCAATTGCAGCGATTCCCATAGAGCCAGGGAATACCAAGAATCCCGGAAATCCAGAGGGTATGAAAAATACTGCGAGAAGCGTGTACAATCCTCCAATTATCGTATAAGTGCCATCTAGCCTATCTCCATCCTTGGCTATGAATGTGCCATATCCGATAAGTGGTAAGGAGGCAGATGCTAAAATTAATTGAGCTGCGGTTATCATTCCATACCCTCAAGAGATTCAGCAGTTTTATTAAAAATCATTGATTCTCTCTCATAATCCTTGCTTTTCTCATAGTATCTTGCTGCCTTTGCTTTATATTCGCTCATCTTTTTTACATACTCTGCCTGTTTATCTCTCAATGCACTTATTTTTGAGTTCAAAGCCGATATTCTAGTTTGTAACTTTGCAATTTTAGCTCTTAAGCTTTCTCTCTTCTTGGATAAGTTGAATTCCTCGAAAAACATGAAAAAAGAAGAATAAAAATAAGGAAGGATTAGACATAGAGATCATAGGCAAGAACTTTGAAGAGCAGGAGTTTAGAAGCACCAGAGAAAGAATGGGAAAATATGTAATCTCCAACAACTCTTTTGAAAGAGTGGAAGACTGATTCAATTACATTTCTATGCGAGTACTTCTTTTTCCAGTCAGGTGATTTGCTCTTTTCTAACAATCTCCTTCGCAATCCTCTTCTTGCTTTATTACGGATTGCTATGTATGGAGTTCCTCCTTTATTCAGAACAAATCGTATGTTACGTAGAGAATCATAGCCCTTATCTGCATACACTTCTTTTACTCTCTCTTCCTCCAAAAGAGGAATGAGGTACGGTGAATCGTTAGTGTGCCATTTTGTAACTATTGCATTGGTAATGAGCTTCCTCTCAATATCCACAGCAGCATGCAATTTCAATCCTTCTCTTATTTTTCCTACTTCTCCGATTCGCTGTGTGTAGTAGTATGAACGGTAATAAATTTGAATACCTGTGGAATCCACTGCAAATTTATTGGGTATTCCCATTATTTTCACTATTTCTCTAAGCACAATGCGAATCCATCGTTCTGGTATTCTTCTCAACTCTCTTGAAATTGTGCTTTTATGGGGGATTTTCTTCAATCTCATTACCCTCTTTATCTTTCTCATTTCTCGCACAATCTGGAGCATTCTTTCTATACTTCCCACATACTGTGTCAGCACTATCAGCATCATGTGCTGGTGCAGAGTGTAATCTTTCCTAGAGTACTTGCTCCAGTAAAGAGGAATATTTGCTCTCTTTAGAGCTTTCATCCCCATTTTCACAACCTTGTACAGGTCTAATTTCCTGCTCATCCTTTATTTATATCCCCTATTTTATTTTTATGTGGGGTTGCAACTCACCCCTCTTCTTCAATGATTCTGCATTCTTCAACTCCATTTGATAATCTTCAATCCTCCTTTTTAACTCTTTAATCTTCTGCTTTATTTCATGCTCTTTATCTTTGTATTTCGCCTTATATGCCTGATATTTTGCCACTTTTTCCATCTCTTCTTTATATTTCCTATGATAAAACGCAGCTTTCTTTTCAAACTCTGCAGCCTTCTTTCTCAATTTTGAAGCTTCTTTATATCTTTCCATTTTTTCCTCCTCTCTAACAGCTTCAATATGGTTCTGAGCATCAAGCTCTTTATAAGATGAAACCTCTTCATGCTCCTCCTCAAACAGTTTTGGCATCTCGTAAGGCTTGGGAGCACTCTTTTTCTTTCCCCTCTTATTCATTACAAGCACCAAAATGATATGCCTTGAAAGGTAAATAAAATTTTCGGGAAGTATTAATAAAATGAAAAACATGCTCGTTTATGGCAGTTTGTCCCCTTGATTACAGATACGGCAGAGATGAAGTTAAAAAAATATTTTCCGAGGAATCCAAGCTCCGTTATATGCTTCTCGTGGAATACACGCTTATGAAAGCACATGCCCATTTTGGAAATATACCTGAATATTGTGTAAAAGCGGCAAAGGAGGCAATGGACAAGGTTGAACTGGAGAGAGTTAAAAATATTGAGAAGGAGATAAAGCATGATGTTATGGCAATAGTTAAGGCATATGCAGAAAAATGTGGAGAATGTGGCAAGTATGTACATCTTGGAGCCACAAGCAATGACATAATAGATACTACTACTGCTCTACAGTTAAAAGATTTGTTCAGGTACATAGAGAGAGATTTTGAACTATTGGAGAATGCACTCGCAGAATTGGCCGCAAAGTATAAAAACACAGTTATGCTTGGAAGAACTCATGGGCAGGCGGCAGTGCCAATAACATTTGGATTGAAAATGGCCGTGTTTTTGGCTGAGATTTTAAGACATCACGAAAGATTTGAAGAGTTAAAAAAGAGAGTACTCGTTGGAAAGATGATGGGTGCCGTGGGCACGGGGGCAGCTCTTGGAGATAGGGCATTGGAAATTCAAGAATTTGTTATGAATGAATTGGGAATAGGATATGAAGAGGCATCAACGCAGCTGGTGGGTAGGGATAGGTATGTTGAGCTTGTCTCATTCTTTTCCTCATTAGCCACCTCTCTTGAGAAATTTGCAACAGAGATGAGAAATTTGCAGAGAAGTGAGATAGGAGAGGTTATGGAAAAATTTGATGTGGAGAAGCAGGTGGGCTCTAGCACAATGGCTCAAAAGAGAAATCCAATCACGGCAGAGAACATATGCGGTTTAGCGAGGATAATAAGGGGATTTCTCACTCCCATGCACGAAAGCGCTATTCTCTGGCATGAGAGAGACCTAACAAACTCATCGGCAGAGAGATTTATCATTCCACATACTTCAATTCTAATTGACGACATAATGGTTAAAGCAGCCAATTTATTCAAGAATTTAGAGATAAATGAGGAAAGGATGCTTGAGAATATAAGAAACAATGAGGAGGTTATGGCAGAGGCAATAATAATTTTCCTTGTCAAAAATGGCTGGAGTAGGCAGGATGCCCATGAGAAACTCCGCCAGATTTCAATGCAGCCTGGAAAGTTCAGAGAAAATTTAATGAAAGATAATGAGCTTCGTCCTATCTTAGAAGGAAAAATAGAAGAGCTCCTAAACCCGAAAAATTACATTGGCTCTGCGGAGAAAATAGTGGATAATATACTTAAGAGAAAAAATAAAATGAGGGAAAATAATAAGGGTCTATGAAAGCTTTGATATTAGCGGGTGGCTTTGCAAGGAGATTGGCACCTATAACTGATTTCATAGCCAAGCCGTTATTGCCTGTGGGAGATAGATTGATCATTGATTGGATCGTGGATAATATAAAAAATGCAGGCATTGATGAAATCATTGTGTCCACAAACAGTTATTATGAAAGGCAGTTTAGATACTGGATTAAATGCAGAAATGATGATATATCTCTTTTAATAGAGCCAACGAGAAAAGAAGAAGAAAAATTTGGAGCCATAAAGGGTATAAAGTATGCTATGGATAAATATGGGCAGGATGATTATCTTATCGTGGCAGGAGACAACTATTTTGATTTCTCTCTATCACAATTTTTGAAATTTTATGAGGATAGAAAAAGTCCAATAGTGGCAGTTTATGATGTAGAGGATAAAGATAAGGCGAGAAGATATGGGGTTGTAAGCGTAGACAACCAAGGAAAGATAACAAAATTCGTAGAAAAGCCTGAGAACCCAGAATCAACTCTAATTGCAACCGCCTGCTACGCGCTTCCTAAAAAGGTATATGGGCTGCTAAAAGAGTACTTGGATAATAAGAACAATCCAGATAGCCCCGGGTACTTTATTTCTTGGCTAATAACTAAAATTCCAGTGTATGCTTTTTCATTTAAAGGCACTTGGCTCGATATTGGAAACTTAGATGAGTATCGTAGGGCTTTCAACATGTTTTGATTATCAAATTCTTTACCAACTTTTTTACCATGTTAATCATCCATAACACATGCAATGCTGCATGGAATATGTTCTAAAAAAAGGATATAAATTCAAATGTGTATAGTTTTCATTACCCGCAAAAGAAGTATGTCAGAAGAGGGTGAGGTAATGAAAGTTATAAAAAGGGATGGTAGGATAGTGGACTTTAGCGAAGATAAGATATTTCAAGCGATAATGAAAGCAATGAATTCTATAGGGGGCTACGGCGAAGAGGATGCACAGAGAGTAACACGGAAGGTTGTAGAAAAAATAAAGGAGAGTAGGGTGGAAAGAATCACGGTTGAGAAGATACAGGACATTGTAGAAGAGACCCTTATGCTTGAGGGCTACATCAATGTAGCAAAATCATATATTTTGTATAGGGAAGAGAGGAGAAAGATAAGGCAGGCAAAGAAGGTTATAGGCGTTCAAGATGATCTCAAATTAACTGTGAATGCAATAAAAGTGCTTGAAGCAAGATACTTGCTTAAAGATGAAAATGGTAATGTTATTGAAACCCCAAGACAGATGTTTGAGAGAACTGCTAGATATCTTGCCCTTGTTGATATATTCTATGAGGATGATATTTACGATAAAGAGGGTAAACAGAAAGAGAGAAAGATAGATGTAGAGGAGAAACCTGAATTTCTGAGTATATGGGAGTTCAACATGCTCAAGAGAGCATTTACATATTTCTCAAAAGAGGGCTATATGAAGGTTGATTTTTCATATGTGCTAGATTCTTTAAAATCAAAATGGGATAAAATAGAGAGAGTGAAAAATAAATTTGCAGAAGTGATGCTCCATAGGAAATATGTGCCAAACTCCCCAACATTGATGAATGCGAACACAAAATTAGGTCAGCTAAGTGCGTGCTTTGTTTTGCCGGTACCGGATAGCATAGAGGGCATATTCAATGCGGTGAAGTATGCGGCGATGATACACAAGAGTGGAGGAGGCACAGGATTCTCCTTCTCACGCTTGAGGCCGAAGGGAGATATAGTGGCTAGCACTATGGGAGTGGCCTCGGGGCCACTATCTTTCATGCGTGTGTTCGATGTAGCCACAGATGTGATAAAGCAGGGGGGAAAGAGAAGGGGAGCGAATATGGGGGTGCTAAGTGTGCACCATCCGGACATACTGGAGTTCATCACCTCCAAGGATTCTGAGAATAAAGTGCTTAGCAATTTCAACATAAGCGTGGCGGTGACGGACGAGTTTATGGATGCGTTGCTCAGAGATGATTACTATCCACTTCGCAATCCCAGAAATGGGGAGGAAGTGAAGAGAATCAAAGCAAGGCAAGTTTGGGACCTGATAATAACGCAGGCGTGGAAGACAGGAGACCCGGGAGTGATATTCATAGATGAGGTGAATAGAAAACATCCTGTAAAGCATCTGGGAGAGATAGAAAGCACGAATCCCTGCGGAGAGCAGCCCTTATTGCCATACGAGTCCTGCAATCTCGGCAGCATAAATCTATCGCTCTTCGTCGAGAACGGAAAGATAAAATGGGATGATTTAAGGGATACTGTTCACACAGCAGTGCATTTTATGGATAATGTAATTGATGCAAACAATTATCCCCTACCTCAAGTGGCTGAGATGACGAGAAGATCAAGGAAGATAGGTCTCGGAGTTATGGGCTGGGCGGAGATGCTGATAAAGTTGGGCATACCGTACGATAGTGAAGAGGCAGTAGAGCTTGCGGAGAAGGTAATGAAGTTCATAAATGAGGAATCGCACAGGGCGAGTATGAAACTTGCGGAGAAGAGAGGAGTGTTCCCGGCGTGGGAGGGTAGTGAGTGGTGGAAGAAGGGAATGAAGATAAGAAATGCAACCACTACCACGATAGCACCTACAGGCACGATAAGCATAATTGCAGGCACTTCTTCCAGCATTGAACCCCTGTTCGCCATTGCATTTATTCGTAGAGTACTGGATGGACAAGAGTTATTAGAGGTAAATCCGCTCTTTGAAGAAATTATGAAGAGGGAAGGATTATACTCTGAGGAGCTTATGCATAAAGTGGCAGAAACTGGAAGTGTGCAGCATATTGACGATGTGCCTGAAAATATAAAAAGGTTGTTTAGAACAGCTCACGATATAGATCCAGTGTGGCATGTACGGATGCAAGCAGCATTTCAAAAATATGTGGATAATGCAGTTAGCAAGACTGTGAATTTAAGGCATGATGCATCAATATCCGATGTAGAAGATACATACATATTAGCTTGGAAACTAAAATGTAAGGGCATAACAATTTACAGAGATGGTAGCAAGAATGTACAGGTCATCTATAAGGGTACAAAGACAACAAAGCAAGAAATCAAAGAGGAGAAGAAGAAAGAATCTTCAGCAAATGCTTTGATTGATCTAACCTTTAATGTGAAAGTTGAGGAAAAGTATCTAAAAGTAGATAGTACATTTGATCCAGCTTGCCCAACAGGTAAATGCGATCAATGATATTTTATTCTCCCACTCTTTTTATTCCTACAAAGTACATTGGTACTATGAATGTCAAGAATACGAAAAAGAATGGTGGATATATATCGTTTCTCCATATGGATATGCTCTCGGTTAGTATGTAAATTATCATAAATGCATAGCTAAATGAGGCAAATTTCTTTATTTCATAATGTGAAGCTTTGTAAAATGCCAAGAATAATGAAGTAAATATAAGTAAACTCCAGGCAAAATCTAGCCAAGGGTCTGGGTATAAATACCATGCTACAATAAATAAAATTGCCAGGATAGATATTATAATTATAGAGGCTCTCCATTTTTCCCCCGAGAGTTTTGTAGCTAAAAATATGAGTAGAGATCCTGATATAATGGTTAAAAATAGTACCCACATATCCGCGTTATAATTTACAGAATATCCAGCCATTTGAATATACTTTGCAATGAGCAAGATTGCGGTAGTTATGTATAACAGAATTTTCTTCATCAGGGTGGGAATGGAAAATCTAAATATAAACTTTATTAAAAAATAAACGAAATATTTAGAAGAAACTTTTCCTGAACAATCTTTCTCCTTCCATAGCTTTGTATGTGGCAAGCTTGGTGGCATCTTCAATGAAGAACCAAATTAGGCAGTATATCCACACGAATCCTGCCATCCATAATGGTATAGCTCCTGCGAGACCAAATCCAAATATTGCAATTATTGTAGCAATCGCTTTTGTTCCTACAGCACTCCAAAGTAGGCCATTTCCGGGTCTTATGCTCCACAGAGGTCCTCTTGTCCTTGTTACGAATATAGTGAGATGTCCAGCCACTGCCAGTTTAAGGAAAATTAGTGTTTGTAATATGGCAGGAGTCTTTGTTGGAGATAACCCAAAGTAGTTTATAGCTATCCATAGCATTAAGAATGTTTCAATTACACCCATTGTTCCAAGTACTGTGGATACTGTTAAAATCTTATGTAACTCCCATTTACTAGGCTTTTTATCAATTTTAACATTGTCGTATGCAATAGTGAGAATTGGTATGTCGTTTAGAAGTGCTAATAGTATGATTAACACAGGAGTAATTGGATAGAAATTATAAACCAAAAGTGCTGCGGTTATGAAAAACAGAACCCTGATTGTTTCTGTTATGCGATATATAACATAACTGTACATCCTTTTGAATATTTTCCTAGATTCTACTATTGCATCTTTTATAACGGATATACCCTCCTTCAATAATGCTATGCCTGCAGCTGCGCGAGCCGCATCGGTAGCTCCAGCAACTGCTATACCCACATCCGCTTTTTTTAGGGCAGGAGCATCATTTACTCCATCCCCGGTCATTGCTACAGTATGGCCATTTTTTTGGAGAGTTTCGACTATGGTAAATTTATGTTCTGGAAATACTTGGGCAAAACCATCTGCTTCTTCTATAAACTCAACTCTTTTTGAATGATGAGCAGCTTTCAAAACATCGTAAGGATATATCCTTTTTCCTATCCCGAGTTTTTGTGCAATTTCATGGGCTATTGCCAGATGATCTCCTGTTATCATCTTTACTCTTATTCCATTTTCTTTCAGGAATTTTATCGTTTCAGCTGCATCAGGTCTAGGTGGGTCAAATAGGGGTATTAATCCAACAAGCTCCCAAGTTTCTCCCTTTTTAAATGCCACTGCTATCATTCTATATCCATGCTCTGCATTTCTATTCACTATCTCAGCAACTTTTTTCTTTGTATCTTCATTAGCTTTAGTAAGCTCAAGGATCACTTGGGGTGCTCCTTTAGCCACTTCATATTTTTCTCCATCTTTCTCCACTACAGCCTCGGTTCTCTTTATCACAGGATCAAATGGGGTAAATTTTATTTGCTTGAATTTAGAATACTCGCCCTCAATTTTCATATCTTTCAATGCCCTGAGTACTGCAAGGTCAATTGGATCCTTGTTTTCTTCTATAGATGCTAGGGCTCCGTATAAAATCACATCTTCTTTCTTATGCTTTCCTAAAGGTACTACATCCCCCACAGTTAATCTATTAAGTGTCAATGTTCCGGTTTTATCGGCACATAAAGTATCTACGCCTGCCAATTCTTCTATAGCAACTAATTTTGTCACTATAGCTTGCCTTTTTGCTAAATCGTAGGCACCTATGGCCATTGTTACTGAAAGTACTGCTGGTAATGCCGCGGGAATAGCAGCTACTACGAGAACGAGTGAGAATCTCGTGAGTTCAAGAGGATCCATGCCCCTATGAAGCTCGACTATTGTAACTACGAGCACTAAGAATATGGTTAGTAGAATCAAATAATTTCCAATTTTTGTGACTAGCTTTTGATACTTACTAGTTGTTTTTGCCAGTTGTACTAATTGTACAGTTTTACCAAAGTAGGTGTGTAATCCTGTGGCTACAACCACTCCTGTCATCTCACCTCTTTTAACATTAGATCCTGAGTATATTATTTCTCCCTTCCTCTTTGTTACTGCTAGGGATTCTCCAGTAAGCACTGATTCATCAACATTTACATATTCGCCATCTAATAACTTTATATCTGCTGGAACAATATCACCCATCCTTATTCTTACGATGTCTCCAGGCACAAGCTCTCTTGCAGGAATGGTAATCCATTTTCCATCTCTCAAAACCCTTGCCTTCAGAGACAATTTGTTTTTTAGGAATTCTATTATATTTTGTGCTTTGCTCTCTTGCCAAAACCCTATAATTCCATTCACTAAAAGAAGAGAGATTATTATCCAGAAATCTGCCCAATGGTGTATCAAAGCGCTAAGTATTGCGGCAGTTTCAATCATCCAAGGTATCGGGCCCCAGAAGTATGAAAGAAACTTTATCACGGGGTTTACTTTTTTCTCTGGAATCTCGTTGTATCCGTATTTATCTAATCTTTTCTTAGCTTCCTCAGTAGTAAGCCCGTTCCTTGATGTCTGCAGTTCTCTAAAAGTATCTTCAATTGTCATTGATTTGAAATCTTTGGAATCCATGATAATCACCAGATAGGGTAATATAATGATTATATTTATTTTATTTGATTTTTTAATGCTTGTGAGCAAAAAATATATGTTTGCATCCCTTTCTTCATCTATGGGCATTCTAAGAGATAAAAGCAAGATAACAGAGATGATGATACTCCTTTCCATATTAAAGGGAAATAAAAAATTGAAAGAGATTGCTTCAGATGTAGGTATAACTATCCAAGGAGTATCTGAGTACTCGAAGCTCCTTGAATCTTCAGGGTTTTTGAAGAATGGGAAAATTACTCCAGCAGGTATGGAATTTTTATACGCATCTTTAAAGGACATTGGAGATTTTGTGCATGAGGCAAATAAAATTATTGGAAAAATAAAAATTACAGAAGCCATAGCGGGTGAAGATATTAAAGAGGGAGATAAAGTAGGGCTGTTTATGGAAAATGGGTATATATACACCTACAGGAAAGAATCAAGTTCTATGGGTATTGCCTCCATGGATGCAAAGAAAGGTGAAGATTTGGGAGTTAAGAATTTAAGAGGAATAATGAACATAAATTATGGAGATATCAAGGTTTATGTTATGCCGCAAATCTCTGATGGGGGAAGCAGGAAGGTAAATAAAGAGAAGATAAAAGAGTTGATAAAAAAAGAAAATAGAAAAATTGGAGTATGCGGGGTAGTGGCGTATATTACAATAAAAGACATAGCAAAAATTGATTTTGAATTTGCAGCGGTGAACTCTGCAATAAACGCAGCTTATCGTGGTATATCTACCATACTTTTTGTGTCCCATGAGATGCTTCCATATACCCTGAAAATATTGGAAGATAGCGATGTAAGATATGAAGTTAGTAGTGTTATGGACATTCAATAACTAGTATATCTCACATCTAACTCAGGAATGGTAACCTCAGAGCCTTCATCCACATATCCTATCACTTTTGCATCTCTTATCTCATTTTTTATCTCTTTTTCGCAATCTTCAGAAGCGATTATTGCAAAGCCCATGCCCATGTTGAAAGTTTTGTACATCTCCTCATAATCTACCTTGGCTGCATTCATAATTAATTCAAAGATTTTCTGCGGATTTAACGGCTCTTCAATAATATACCTCATTCTTTTCAATCTCAAAATATTCTTTAATCCTCCGCCAGTTATATGGGCTAATCCATGGGGCTTGCAAGATTTGAGAAGGGAAAGAATCTCTTTAACATATATTCTTGTGGGCTTTAACAATTCCTCGCCTATTTTATGGCCCTCAAACTCATCATCCATTTTTAAAACTTTACGAGCCAAGGTTAGCCCGTTAGAGTGCACCCCACTGCTGGGTATTCCGTATATCAAATCTCCTTTTTTTATCTTATTTCCCGTAATTATATCTCCTTTCTTAACAATTCCAATGCTTGTGCCTGATAAATCTATTCCATTGATTATTTCAGGTAGAGTTGCAGTTTCGCCTCCAATTATTTCTACATTTGCAAGTTCTGCCCCCTTATTTAATCCCTTTCCAATTTGCTCTGCCATATTCATATCGTAATGGTCAATTGCAAGATAATCTACAAAGGCAATTGGTTCTGCGCCTATGCAGATTGTATCGTTTACATTCATTGCTATGCAGTCAATCCCAATAGTGTCCCATTTCTTCATCTCATTTGCAATCAATACTTTAGAGCCCACACCATCGGTGTTAATGGCAATATAATAATCTCCAAATTCAACAATACCCGTGAAATGCTTTCCGATGTTGAGAGACATACCTCTTTTAAATTTTAACTGCGAAAGTAACTTCTTTATGAATTCACCTTCTCTATCAATGTCCACTCCCGCATCTTTGTATTTCATAGGAGGCAAAATGTTTGAAAACTTAAAGTTTTTGTGCAAACTTTTATTATTTCTCTCACCCTTCCTTATCTATGGAAATAGTATTTGGTCCCGTACCATCTCGCAGACTTGGAAGAAGCTTAGGTGTGAATAACATACCTTACAAGGTCTGCACCTATGCCTGTGTGTATTGTCAAATTGGAAATACTTTAAAAATGCAGGTTGAAAGGCAAAAATTTTACGAGCCAAGCAGAATATTTGAAGAAGTGGAGAGAAGAGTAGAGGATATAGAAAAAGAGAACATAAAATTGGACTACATAACCTTCGTGCCTGATGGAGAGCCAACCCTGGATTTGAATTTAGAAAAAGAGGTTAGATTGCTTCGCTCCTTGGGCTATCCCATTGCAATTATAACCAATTCATCTTTGATTTATGATCAGGATGTTCGCAACGCTCTTTTGAATTTTGATTATGTGTCTTTGAAGATTGATGCTATAACCGAAGAAATGTGGAAAAGAGTAAACAAGCCCCACAAAGAGCTAAAATTAAGCAAGATTCTTGGTGGAATGCTTGAATTTAAAGATGATTATGATGGGAAAGTTGTTACAGAGACCATGCTAGTAGGTGGCCTGGATTATGATGGGGAGCTTGAAAAAATGGCAGAATTTCTGTCAGATTTGAATCCTGACATTGCCTATATTGCCATACCCACAAGACCTCCGGCGGAAAGATGGGTCACCCAGCCAAATGAAGAGCTTGTTGCAAAAGCATACGAGATTTTCAGCGAGAAATTGAATAGGGTGGAATATTTAATTGGCTATGAGGGAAATGAATTTGTGAGCTTGGAGAATGTCAGAGAAGATATACTGAAAATAACAGCAGTGCACCCAATGAGGGAAGAAGCGATATTAGAGCTGCTGAAAAAAGGAGATGCCTCTGAGGGATTAATGGAGGATATGTTGAATAAAAATGAGCTTAAAAAAGTTGAATATCAAGGGCATGTTTATTATTTGAGGAATTTCAGAAAGCCGCAGTTAGGTAAAAATACTTAAATATTATATGCCTATTTGCCCACTAATCTGGTGATCAGAATGAAGATGCCAAGGAAAGTTAAGATGTATTGTCCTTATTGTAAGAAGCATACGATTCATGTGGTTGAGAAAGTTAAGAAAAAGAAGGCAAGCGAGCTTAAAGCAGGACAGCGCAGATTTCGCCGTGTAACTGCTGGCTATGGTGGATTTCCAAGGCCCACTTACGAAGGTAGGGAGAAGCCCACAAAGCGTCTCAATTTGCGTTTCAGGTGCACAGAATGCAATAGAGCACATACTTCTCCAATGATTCGCGCAAAGAAATTTGAGCTTGTGGAGGTGAAATAATGGTTAAGGTCAAGGAAGATAAGGTATTTGTCAAAGTCAAGTGTCCTGATTGTGGTCACGAGCAAATCATATATTCAAAGGCAAGCATTGTCGTAAAATGTCAAATTTGCGGAGCTACACTTGCTATTCCAACTGGAGGTAAGGCGGATATTAAGGGCGCGATAATAGAGGTGTATAAGTGAAAAAAGGATATCCAGAGACGGGGGAATTCGTGATTGCCACGGTTAAAACCGTTAAGCCCTACGGGGCATTTGTGACTTTAGATGAGTACGAAGGCAAGGAAGGTTTTATTCACATTAGTGAGATTGCTACTGGCTGGATAAAGTATATAAGGGACCATGTTAGAGAGGGGCAAAAAGTTGTCTGTAAAGTTCTCCGTGTGGATCCTTCCAGAGGTCATATAGATTTGAGCTTAAAACGAGTAAATGAGCATCAACGCAGAGATAAAATTCAGGAATGGAAGAACGAGAAGAAGGCAGAAAAATTATTTGAAATCGTGGCTCAAAGATTGGGGAAGGATGTTGGAGAGTGTTATGAGGAGTTTGGCTATGATTTGATAGAGCATTTTGGCACATTGTTTGCAGCCTTTGAAGAATCGGCAATTAATGAAGAGGTTTTGAAAGACGAAGGATTTGAGGGCGATTGGATAGATACTTTTGTACAGGTGGCAAAGGAGAATATAGTGCCACCCTATGTACGCATCTCTGGTTATCTCGAATTGACAACCACGGCACCTGATGGGATTGAGCATATAAAGAAAGTTTTGCAAGATATTGAAGAAGAGGATATCGTTGTGACATACATGGGTGCCCCGAGGTACAGAATAAATGTCAGAGCTGAGGATTACAAAACAGCCGAAGAGCTCTTGCAGAACGCGGCTAATAAAGCACTTGAAGAATTCAAGGAGCTTGGTGGAGAAGGGGAATATCATAGAAGGTTGTGAAAATGCACACGCTCATAAGAAGATGTCCTAAATGTGGAGCTTATACTTTGAGAGAGTTATGTCCAAAATGTGGAGAAAAAACTCTAGAAGTTTTACCTCCGCGATTTTCTCCTGAAGATAGATATGGAAAGTATAGAAGAATGCTTAAAAAAGAGGTGGAAAAATATGGAGCCAATAATAGTTAAGTATATTGAAAAGCCTGAATTAAATGATCCCGTATTAATTGAGGGCCTTCCCGGAGTGGGGAATGTTGGAAAAATTTCGGCTGAGTATTTGAAAGATAAATTAAATGCGAAACTCTTTGTAGAGATTTATTCTAAATACCTCCCTCCGCAGGTTCTTATGAGAGGTGATGGTACTCTCTATCTTGTAAAGAACGAGCTTTACTATTACAAGAATCCAAATGGAAGGGACTTGATAATATTGGTGGGTGATTATCAGGGTATGAACTCTGAGGGGCAGTACGAGTTATCATACAAAGTTTTGGAAATAGTTAAAGAGTTTGGCACTAAGCTAATATTCACCTTAGGTGGTTATGGCACGGGAAACCTTGTTGAGGATCCCAGAGTATTTGGAGCAGCTACTGATAAAGATATGGTTGAAGAGTTGAAAGATTACGGAGTGTATTTTTCTCCAACAGATCCATCAGGAGGTATAGTGGGTGCTGCGGGATTGCTCCTTGGCCTAGGTTCCGTCGTCTTTGACATGCGTGGGGCGTGCCTTATGGGAGAAACATCCGGCTATTTCTCAGATCCGAAAAGCGCTTTAAATGTGCTTAAAATTGTT
This sequence comes from Aciduliprofundum boonei T469, assembly GCF_000025665.1. Classification (GTDB taxonomy): domain Archaea; phylum Thermoplasmatota; class Thermoplasmata; order Thermoplasmatales; family Aciduliprofundaceae; genus Aciduliprofundum; species Aciduliprofundum boonei. The sequence continues at coordinate 1,100,636 of NC_013926.1, read as the reverse complement.
GACAAATACTTCAATTTAAATATTGATCTTGCAGACATAGAACTGAGATCTAAAGAAATAACGGAGATAACCTCACAGATAAAAGAGGAGCAGAAGCAAGAGGAAAAGCATGAGGACCTCGGGTATATAGGATGAGGAAAATTTTTTAATGTATGAACCATAGGAGAATGGATGCTCTGTGTAGAATGCGGTAAGAGAGAGGCAAAGTACGATGGCCTATGCGAAGTGTGTTTTCTAAAGAAGGTTAAATTCACCAGCTTGCCTCAGCATATGGAGGTTATCAGATGCCCTCATTGCGGGGCTATAAAATTCAAGGGTGAATGGAAGAGATTGAGTGAGGAAGATATGCTAAGGGAATTAATTATTAGAAATTTAGATACTTTACACGAATATGATTCACTAGAACTCGATTTTGAAACCAGAGATTATGAGGGAGATATTGAACTCCACGTCATATTTGACATAAAATACAAGGAGTTAAATGTGAAAGAAGAGCATTATTCAATTGTCCATACAAAGTATGAATCCTGTCCCCGATGCAACAGATACTTTGGCAATTATTTTGAAGCGATACTGCAGATAAGGGGTACGAGAGAGAATGAGCTTGAGAGTGTAGTGCGATACACTCACGAAAGATTGGAGCATTATGCTAGGAAGAACGAGAACTTATTCATCACGAAAGAAGAGGGCAAGCATGGTGGTTGGGATATTTACATAAGTGATAAAAAAGAGGCAAAGAAGGTTGCTGAAGAACTTTGCAGAAAGTATGGTGCTGCGCTGAAAGAATCCCCCAGTATAGTTGGTAGGAAAGATGGCAAGGATGTATATCGTATGACATACTCTGTTCGTCTTCCAGATTACAGGGTTGGAGATGTAGTTGAGGTTGATGGGGAGTATTATTTGATAGGGCATGTATCTGGACACTATGTGAAAGGCATATCCTTGAAAGATGGAAGGGAGAAAACATTTGATGCGAGAAGGCATAAGATAAATTTGCTAAAAAAGAATAATGAGTTGGAAGAGGCGATAGTTATATTCTCTAAAAATAATGAAGTGCAGGTCATGGATAAAGATTACAGGACTATAGATGCAATTTCTGCAAGAGCACTCAATTCAGGGGAGAATGTTAAAATTGTGAGAATTAACGAGAATGTTTATGTGATACCATGATAGTAGTGGTAGTACCTTTAAAAGATGGCAAGTTTCTCATGGTAAACAATCCAAGAAGGGGCTGGGAATTCCCCGGGGGTAGAGTTGAGAATGAAGAAAATCCTCACAAAGCTGCCTTGAGAGAGTGCTACGAGGAGGCGGGAATTATATTCAAAAATTTGAGATTCATAAAGAGCGAAGGGGATATTTTACTGTTTGCTGGAGAGATTGAAGAGATTAAAGGGGGAGAGATGGATTGGCAATTATTTGAAAATTTACCTACCAATCTCTCATTTTCAAGAGATGAAGCTGTGAGGTTTTTAAAGTTTGCTGGTATTTATATATAGGAAAATTTTTTAAATGACTTCAGCATACCCAATTATGCTATTAGAATTGATATTGGTTCTGGCAATTTTGGCCTCTCTCTATATGTCTTGGAACATTGGTGCTAATGATGTTGCAAATTCTATGGGTACTTCTGTTGGAAGTGGTGCATTAACACTGAAGAGAGCAATTCTTGTAGCAGTTACCTTTGAATTTCTCGGTGCTGTACTTGTTGGAAAGCATGTGACGAATACAATCGCCAAGGGCATAGTCAGTCCTACATTAATAAACCCTCATGTGTTGATGATTGGCATGTTCGGTGCCTTAATTGCTGCTGGATTGTGGGTTACAATAGCAACATATTTAAGATTGCCAGTATCTACAACTCAATCTATTGTAGGTGCGGTTATGGGATTTGCCATAGTCATAAATATGGATTTGATTCACTGGAATGTTGTTGGAGATATAGCAGCAAGCTGGGTTATTTCACCGCTTCTTGGCGCACTGATGGCTTACATATTCTTCATGATTCTAAAAAAATTCATATTTTCAAAGGATGACCCTATAAAAGAGGCAAAGATCGTTATGCCATTCTTCATATTCTTAACAGCTGCTTTAATTGCCATGTCCATTCTATTTAAAGGTCTCAAAAATATAGGATTGGATTTGGGACTTTGGAACTCTCTATTGATATCCATAATTGTGGGAATAATAGCAATGATTATTGGCTATGCCTTGCTGCGTCGCTATAAAGAGGACCTTATGGAAAAGGATAAATACAAAAAATTAGAGAATTTCTTCATTTACTTGCAAGTCATGACTGCTGCAAGTGTGGCATTTGCCCATGGTGCTAATGATGTAGCGAATTCAGTTGGACCATTAGTTACCATTGTGGACATATACAACGGAGTGCCCATAGGCTCACATGTCACCATTCCTCTCTGGGTTCTAGTGCTTGGAGGATTTGGAATAGTTATTGGTATATCTACTTGGGGGTACAAAGTTATAGAAACCATTGGTAAGAGGATAACCGAGATAACACCAACTAGGGGATTTGCAGCCGAACTAGCCGCAGCATTTACCGTTCTTGTATTTTCAAAGCTCGGAATGCCAGTATCTACTTCGCAAGTTATAGTTGGCTCAGTTATGGGAGTTGGCTTGGCAAGAGGAATAGCAACTGTGGATTACAGGGTGATAAAGAATATACTTCTTTCTTGGGTGTTTACCCTTCCCGTAGCGATGGCATTTTCCGCAGGAATATTTTTATTGTTTAGGTATATATTCTTGGGGTGATTGAAAATGAAATTTATAAGAACTCCAATAATTGAGACGCTTAGAAAATCACCTTTTGAGGCGCTCATAGACCACGCCAAAATAGTAGAAGAGGCTGCCCAGATGCTTAAAGATGCGTTTGAGGATTATTTAAAAGGCAATTATGAGGATTTTGAAAAGGCAAAAAAGGTAATTGAAGATATGGAGCTTAAAGCGGATTACATCAAGAGCAATATAAGGAATCATCTACCTAAAGGAGTCTGGATGCCCGTTGACCGCGGAGTTTTTCTCTCACTTCTCTCAGAGATGGACAAAGTCGTGGATTTGATTCAGGATGTTACAGAGTGGCTATCATTGAGGGAGAAGCCCATTCCCAAAGAGCTGGAAGATCCCTTTAGAGAACTATTTGCGAAGGCATTAGAGTCCATACAAATTTCTGGCAAGGCAATAGATGCTTTGAATACTGTGATTGAGTCATCGTTCTTGGAAAAGGAGAGAGAGAATGCGAAGAAAGTAGTGCACGAGTTGCATAAAGTTGAGCATGAAAGTGACATAATTGAGAGAAAATTGACGCGCCAGATATTTGCCCTCGAAGAGAAGATAAGCCCTGCTGCTCTTTTCCATCTAACCAAACTCGTATTTCTCTTGGGAGACATAGCCAACCATGCTGAGAACGCTGGAGATAGAATAAGGGCCCTTATTGCCCGATAATTTATTTATATCCTATTTTTGTAGATGAGAGTATGATTACAGTAATGACCCATATGGATGCTGATGGCGTCATCTCTCTTTCACTTTTCCTTAAGAAGATTGGAGGTGCTAAAGTTAGAGCTTATTTTACCTCTCCCGTGCAGTTGAGAGATACAATTTGCAGGTCTGCTAGCGGTAAAAGGAGCTTGGGAGAACTGTACATTTTTGATATTGCAGGTGAGAACCGTGCTATTTATGCGGCTGCCATGTATGATATGGTTGTTTGGATAGATCACCATGAGTGGAATCCAGAGGTATCGTTACCTCATGTGAAGATACATATTGATAGCAAGGCCAAGAGCGCAGCAAAGGTGGTGGCAGAGTTCTTCGGCATATCTTCAAAATTAGTGGATATAGCTAATCAGATAGATACAAATGATGTAAAGGACGAAATTGCTGAAAATATACGCACTATAATCGGTGCCTTAAGATGGAAGTACTCTGGGAGAGAGTTAAATATAAAACTTTACAAGCTCGCAGAGGAATTGATGAATGAAGATTTCGAAAATCTTGCTCAATATAACAATATGATTAAAGAGTATGGGACATGGTTAGATAATTTAAAGAAAAGAGTTAAGAGAGAAATAAAAATATTCAAAGTTAAGGATTTAAAAGTAGCAGTTTTTGAGGCATTAGAATCTGTGCCTGTTTACATAATAAGTAATATGTTATCTAATGATCCCCGAGGACCTTTTGATATAATATTGGTCTTGATTTACCGTGCTGGAAAATACAATCCTGCAACGAAGATGGAGTTTAGAACCCATACAGATGTGGATGTATTGAAAATTGCAAAGTTCTACGGAGGAGGAGGGCATCGAAAGGCAAGTGGGGTGACGGTAAACGATATTGTAACTGTACCTGAAATTTTAAATGCTATTGAGCTCCTTTACTCATAGATTCATATCTCAATTTTAATTCACAGGCCTTACATATATCTCCTGTGGTTGGCTCTCCACATATCTTGCAAGGATGAAGCTGCGCCGAGTATTTCTCTTCGATATATTCTTTTATCTCATCGAAGAAATTCAAAATGGCAAATTTTACAGCAGGATCCCTTTCCTCTAAAGAATTCAGAAATTCCCTATAAACATCTCTAACAGCAAGATGAGCATATGGACACCTTTTTGGATAGTAGGGTATATTTGCCAAATTCATATAAAGACGGACTTCATTCTCACGAACCCTTCTTAAAGGAATTATGCGGGGTATAAAACCTTCACGAATTTTTTTATGAGGTGCTAATCTAGCCAGCCTTGCAGTATCACCCCTCGTGATGTTCATTATTATTGACTGTGCTATGTCATCTAGGTTTAATCCTAAAATCAGGTAATTTGCACCAATTTCCTTGGCATACATATTGAGCACTTTCCTACGAAACACACCACAGTATGTACAGGGCTTTAATTCTTTATCAACTCTTGCCACATCATCGGTTGTTATCCCAAGGTATTCTTTGAATGTTATAACCTCATGCTCAATTCCAAGCTCTCTGGCATATATATTGGCAACTTTAGCGCAATTTCTCCTGAAATCGCCTATTCCCTCATCAACAGTTACCGCAACAAGTTCTAAATCTCTCCACTTTCCAAAAATCTTGTGCATTTGGTACATGGTTAGCATACTATCTTTTCCACCTGAGACAGCGATTAGAATCTTATCTCCCTTTTTAAAATGTGCCTGCTCTCTTATTTCTCTCTTTACCTTTCTATCTATGAACTCCAAAAAATGCTCCTTGCAAAGGCGAGTTCCTGCGTATCTTATCTCTGCAACTGCCTCTTTCTCGCACTTGGTGCACTTCATTATTTGGCATAAAAGAAACTATTATTAAAAGATTAAGAAAAATAAAAGAAAAGTTTTGGTTTACTGTTTATTTTGCTTTTCTTTCTCTTCCTTCTGCTTCAGGTATTCCTGGAACTCTTCGTACTCTTTTCTCTTTCTCTCTTCCTCTTGCATCTGCTGGAATTTTTGCTCCTTCTGCATTTTTTCCATTTCCTTCTGCTGCTTCTTTGCTCCCTGCTCAAACCACTTTCTGACATTTGGCGTGAATAGGTAGATCAGGATTATTATGCTTATTATTGTGCCTATTGGAACATTGAACAGGCCTATGATGGCAAATATAATTGCCCAAACCCAAGCTCCAGGCATTCCCTTTTTCAATCCAGCAGCAATTCCAAAGTACAACCCTGCTATGATTATCGAGCCGATCCAGCAGCACACAGAATTAAACATCCAGCTGGCCCATGGTATGTAGCCCTCTATTTCCTTGTAGTATACGCCTAGCCAGTACATGTAGAATATCGGGTATATCAGCCAGAATATTCCCCCTAGAATGTAGAGAATAGAGAGAACTGATATTCCCTTTGGTTGTTCTATTTCTTTTTCAGTCATTTTCCCCACCTGCCCTCTCTTATAGAACTTAATATATAAATACTTTCCTACACAAATTTATCCAGTTGCCCAAGAGATCTCTATTTTCTTTATTACCCATCTTCCCCATAGCAATGCAAATATGGATGCGCACCAGTTCGCAAGAACAATGCCAATCCAGATGCCAGGTAACCCCATGTTCAAATATATTCCGATGAAGTATGCAAATACAATTTGAAGAATTAGAGTCCTTATTATAGTTTGAAGAAGAGAGTATGTGCCTTTGCCTATACCCCTAAACATGCTTGAGGTGAGCATCCCAGAGGCAACTCCCGGGAAGTAAAGCACTATGTAATGCAGGAACTCGATTATTCCCGGAGCTAAATGTGATGAGCTCTCCGAGTATGTGAATAGATAAGTAAATTGAGGAGCAAATACTCCTATTATCACCCCTGTTATCACTCCAACTACAGTTCCTATTTTGATTGCGTAGTAATAACCAGTTTTTAAATTTTCTATGTTTCTTGCCCCATAGGCAGCACCTGTAACCGATGTAACTGCAGCAGCGAATCCCATAAGGGGAACTATGGCGAGCATAACAATTCTCCATCCACCAGAGAACACTGCCATGCCGTAATCTCCGCCTGCCATAATAACTATTGTGTTCAAAATTATCATTGTGAATGACATAGAGAGCTGAGAAAGGGAAGAAGGCAACCCAACTTTGAAAATCTCCTTGATTATATCCTTTTTGATTTTAAAGTATCTGAGGCGAAGCTGTACATAGGTATCTTTCTTCACAATTAGCCAGTACATTATTACGAGGGCTGAGAGGATGATAGAAATGATCGTTGCCACAGCAGCACCTACAACGCCCATATTAAGAGTATAAATGAAGATGGGGTCAAGAACTATGTTCAGAATCGAACTTATTAACATCACATACATAGCCCTCTTAGTATCCCCCTCCCCACGAAGTATGGCGTTTCCCAAACTGGATAGGAACATAAAAGGTGAGCCAATTATGATTATTTGTCCGTATTGAGTTGCTAATTCGGCCGTTTTTGGGCCTGCCCCCATTGAAATGAATATGGAGTGTAGGAATGGAAACATTGAAAATCCTATGAGCATTCCTATTAATGTGCCTATTATAATTGTATGGTCCCCGATATTTCCCGCTCTCTTTCTATTTTTAGCCCCTATGGATCGTGATATTGCGGAGCTGCCTCCAACACCGATACCCATTGCTAAGGCGGATAAAATCATCATAAAAGGCATGAATATACCCACAGCGGCCAGAGAATCTTGACCCAGTCCAGAGACCCATATCCCGTCCACAAAATTGTACAGGGTTTGAACAAATCCACCTATTATTATCGGTATTGCCAGTTTTATAATGGCTTTTTTAGGATCTCCAAGGAGTGTTTTCACATTTTTGTTTACTTTTTCATTCATTCTCTCTCATCCCAATATCTTCAATCTCCTCATGCATCCTGTTTATTATTTTTGCAATTCTCTTTTTCTCATCTTCTCCAATTTTATGCATATTTTTTATTAGTTTTTCAATATCTTTTACTAACTTCTTTCCGCCCATAGAATAGAATTCTCCAAGATTTTTTAGCATAGTTTTTGCTTTTTCAAGATTTTCCTTATTCTCCTCCAGATACTCGATACCCTTGGGAGTGATAGAATAAATTTTTTTATCTCTCTCCCCCTCCGCGCAAATCTTTATAAGACCACTCTTTTTCAAGGACGATAGAGTTGGATATATAATCCCAGAACTAGGCTTTCCAACCCCATAAATCTCATCAATCTTTTCTGAAATACCGTAGCCATGGAGCTCTGACTTCCTCAATATGTCAAGAATGATCAATTTCAAACTCTTTGTTTTGGGTTCTTTCATTATATCACCAGATATATCGATTTACATATCATCATACATATCAACTATTTAATGATTTCCCAGTTTCAAGATGCTGCCTGTTTTAACTGGGATGTATTTGTTTTCATAATGTCTCATTATATAATTCTCCCCACTCATTCCTGTGCAATGCGCTGGGGCTATGTATTCTGCTATCTTAGCCAGATTATCAATTGTGGATTTGGATGGGAAATGAAAACCTCCAATTACCATATATATTTTCTCTCCCGTGAGTTCTTTTAATTTCTTTGCGAGAATATCCACACCTGGATGACTGCAGCCAACAATCACAATAACACCTATGGAATCAACTTTTATACCTATTGCCTGCTCTCCAATAGTACCTGTTGGCCCAGAGGACCATACATCCTCTTCTATCTCTTTCCCCTCTTTTACAGGAATCCCTTTCAGCCCCCATTCTTCTATAAATGGGAGAACCTTTGATGGCACATAGATTTTTAAATTATTTGTGATTTTGCCCAAGTAGTTGAATCCGCCATAATGGTCTCTGTGGTAATGGCTCAGAACTGCAAAATCTAAATTTTCCAAATTTACTCCCATCTTCTCTGAATTGTATTTAATTATCTTTCCTCTTGTATCTGCATCAAAAATGAATCTCCATTTCTCCGATTCAACTATTAAGCTCCAGCCCCAGTCGTTCTTTAGTCCAACTTCCTTTTTATTGTCGTTCAACACAGTTAATCTCAAATTCTTGACCATAATCGAATTACTGAAAACATTTTAATATTGTTTTCCATGGCTCTCTATGGCTGGACTAATACTCGCTTTAGATGTAACGGACAGAGAAAAGGCGATTAATATTGCAAATGAGGTTGCGGATTATCTACACGCCATAAAAATTGGCTGGCCTCTTGTAATGGCAGCAGGTATGGATATCATTGATTCACTTTCGCAAATAAAACCGATAATATGCGATTTCAAGGTTGCAGATATACCAAATACCACAAAACTTATAGTTAGGGAGGCAAGAAACCATGGGGCAATGGGCATTATTGTTCACGGGTTTGTGGGTAGAGATTCCATCAAAGCGGCCGTAGACGAGGCAGGAAAGATGAAAGTTTATGTTGTAGCTGAAATGTCACATCCAGGAGCACTTGATTTTATGCAAAAGCATACTGATGATATTGTTTTGATGGCCAAGGAGGTGGGAGCGGCAGGATTGATTGCTCCTGCCACTAGGCCTGAAAGAATTACACACATACGCTCTCTTGCAGGTGATATGGAGATACTAGCCCCCGGGGTTGGGGCTCAGGGTGGCAGTGCTAAGGAAGCGATAGAGGCAGGTGCTACACATATCATAGTTGGAAGGAGAATATATGAGGCAAACGAGCCTGCCAAGGCAGCCAAGGCACTCTACGATGAGCTCACACTTTAATTATTCCAGCGATAATCAGGATAAATAGTATCAGGCCTAAGGCAATCAAAACTGTGCTTGCAACTTGAGCATATAAAATAAAACGGTAAAATTTTATACGCTCTTCAACATCTTTCCCCTCAACCCATTTTTTAGGAAGAGGACCGCGCATTTTCCTTCGCCGCTAATATAGCTTTAATTCTCTTTCTTCTAAAGAAGTCCTCACGCTCACGCTCGTCTAGAACGAGTTCAATGTATTTCTCCGTTGCCTCAAATCTTGGAATGAAAATGTGCTCTAAGGCATTCACCCTTCTCTTTGTTTTCTCTATCTCTATCGCCAGATTCTCAAGTGCCCCCTCAATTTCAGCAAGTTTTACCAAGTCCTTGAGAAGCTCTCTGAATTTAAACGCAGCCTCATCCAACTTTGAAGAAGTGCTTAAGAATCCATAATCAAGTTTTTTCTCTATGTCCTTTATTTCCATCTGAGGAGTGAGAACACCCATAATGTTCAGGGTGGTAGCCTCTACCTCCCCATAATTTTTAACCTGCCTTGCCACATCTGCAACTGCGGTATCTCCCATAATCATTTCAGCTTCAATTAATGAATTGAAAGCATCTTTCAGTTTAGAATCAACTTTTTTCCTCAAATTCTCTCTAACATCGATAATCTGAAAGAATTGTGAAATTAAAGCGTCTCTTTTCTCGCTTAGCAATTTATGGCCATTCTTTGCCAGCTGCTTTTTCTTGCGAATCTCTAGCAATTGCATCCTGGTGGGTTTTACACCTTCGATTATCTCTGCCATTACCGGTGAATGATTTTATTTATAATTATTTTTTGCTATGATAGCACAATGTATATCCTTTTGTTTTTCTTTCCCTTACTCTCATATTTTTGCAACTCTATCTTTCCTATCTCTGCCAAATGTTTAACATGCGTGCCTCCATCTGCTTGAATATCAAAGCCCTCTATTTCTACTACCCTTATTTTATCATATTTCTCGTACAACTTTGGATTTACTCTCATAAGTTCTGGCCTGTTTTTGAACTCTTCCTTGCTTATGAAGTACCATCTCACCGGCAAATCCTTTTTTACAACTTTATTGCTCTCTTCAATTATCTGCATTGCTAATTCTTTACTCATATTCTCAAATGACAAATCTAATCTCGCTCTACCTTCATATAGCTGATTTCCCGTGATCACTACCCCAAATTGCTGATAAGCAACACCCGAGATTACATGTACAGCCGTGTGGGTTCTCATTATTTTGTATCTTCTCTCCCAATTTATTATCCCCTTTACTTCTTCTCCAATTTCTGGCTTTTCACCTTCTATCAAGTGTAAAGCGTCTTCTCTTCTCACTCCTGTTACCACATACTCTTTTCCATTTGCGATTATCTTGCCAGTATCCGCAGGCTGGCCACCGCCACCAAGATAAAAGGCAGTCCTATCCAGATATATTCCCTCATCGCTTCTATCAATAACCCTTGCTTTAAATTCTTTTAAATAAGAATCTTCTAGGTACAAAAGCTCCGTGTTCATAAAAAGATTATGGAGAAAAGATGTTTAAAATTTATGCTTTCAATTTTGCCATTATTTTTTCAAGTACTTCCTCCTTCCTTTTAGCAATCTCATTCAACAGTTCTTCGGCCTCCTTTGCAGTTTTTTCTTTGTACTCTTCATCGTTCAATCCTCCAAGGTTTATCATCACATTTAGATAGGCACTGTATGCGGCCGTATAACCGCTTAAAGCTGCTACTCCCGCATCGCTTATAGCGTTAACATTTCCCTTCTCAGCCAGCTCATCTGCAAGCTCCATTATATTCTTGCTGAGTTTCAGAGTTTGCATAGGTACTTCAATTGCATTCTTTGTGGCTTCCTGGATTTTTTCATCTCTTATCTTTCTCTCCTCTTCACTTTTCTTTGGCAATTTTAAAGCGGCCATAAAGGCATCAAACGCTTTTGTATCTTCATCCACCAACTTCAAAAATTTGTATTTGAGCTCCTGTGTCTCGTTGCCAATTCTTAGCATGTCTTCCCAAGCATCCTTGTACTTCTTCTTCCCATAGGTTAAATTTGCCACCATTGAGGCGAGGGAGGCACCTAAAGCGCCATTTATGGCCGCTACGCTTCCGCCGCCAGGCGCAGGTGAATCTCTGGATAATTCATCCATAAACTCTTTTATCTCCATATCCACGAGCCCCTTCTTTCCCTCTAATTTCTCGATTTTATACTCAATTATCTTCTCAGTTGGCTCAAATGGTGCAACATCGTTCAATCCCAAGGAGATAATTGCCTCATGCACTATGTCCTTCTCCGGAACTGCATCGCTCTTCCCCATCTTGCGTAGGAAATGACGCCCTACATCAAGCATTGCCTCTAGAGGAACCAAGCCAACAATCTCGCTACCCGTAACCCTTAACCCGAGAGCCCTAGCCTCGTCTTCGCATGTTTCAAATACTTTCCATAGTGGGGTTTTGTGGAAATTCGTCAGGTTTATTGAAATTTGTGCTCTTTCATACTCATCAATGTACCATCCTATTGCCTTTACATACTTCAGTTTTCCTGGAACTTGCACTCTAGAGCCGTCCTCCATTTTCTTTTTGTACCCTCTCTCCCTTATCACTTTGGCAATTTTATTTGCAAGTTTTTTATCTTTCGTATTCAAATTCACATTGTATGCAATTAAGAAATCTCTTGCACCTATCACAGTTGCCCCCGTCTTTGCAATATTCTCATTCCATTTCGCTGGACCAAAATCAGGTTTCCACTTCTCATCTTTCAATTTTTCTGGTAAACCCTCATACTCTCCTGCCCGTATATCTGCAAGATTGCGGCGATAGTCCTCCTTCGCAGCGTATTCGTAAAGATACACAGGTATGCCAAGTTCCTCGCCTACTCTTTTTCCAACCTCCTCTGCAATTTTAACACAATCTTCCATTGTAACTCCCTTTACAGGCACAAATGGGCATACATCTGTAGCACCCATTCTGGGATGCGCACCGTGATGATATCGCATATCAATTAACTCTGCAGCCTTTTTTATTCCTCTAAATGCTGCTTCTTTAACTGCCTCTGGAGTGCCCACAAAAGTTACCACAGTTCTATTCGTTGCCTCGCCTGGATCCACATCAAGAACATAAACATCTTCAACTTCTTTTATTGCGTTAACTATCTCTTCAATAACCTTCATATTTCTTCCTTCGCTGAAGTTTGGAACACATTCTACAATCCTATCCATATTACCACCATGGGAGGATAGAGAGCAAGTATTATAGGATTTTGGGAAATATAAAATATTATATCGTTATTCTTTTTCTGTGATAATCCTGGTAGGCGTGGCCCATGTAATAGATCTGAAGGTACATATAGAGAGGCTTATATTGGAGGAAAATCCTGATATAGTGGCAGTAGAATTGGATTACGGTAGATATGTTGCCCTAACCACGAAACAGCAGGGAGAGATGCCGTATTTTTATCGCAAGATGGCCGAGATGCAGAAGAATCTTGCAGATATGCTTGGAGGTGAGGTGGGCTCTGAGATGGTGACTGCGGTTAGAACTGCACAAATTATGAATAAGCAAGTGGCGTTCATAGATATGGATTCTCAGCAAATAATCAAGAGCGTAAAGAAGAATATGAGTTTGTGGGAGAAAGTTAAAATGTACGGTTCTCTGATATTTGCACCCTTAGTTGGTAAGAAAATGGGAAAGAAAGAGGTGGAGAGTATAATTGACCAGGAAGATAAATACATAAAAGAAATGAAGAAAAAGTATCCCGGATTATCAAAGGCACTTTTTGATGATAGGGAAGAATTTATGGCAAATAACCTGAAACGCTTAGATGGTGAAGATATAAAGATTCTGGCTTTTGTTGGTGATGGGCACCTTGAGGGTTTGAAAAAAAGGTTACCGGAGGCAAGAACAATAAGATTGAAAGATATTTTGGGAGAGAGTAGAAGTTTCTCTTACAAAATTTACACTTAACGGCATGTCTTGTCCCAGTCCACATTCTCGCCTTTCTCTTTCTTTACCTTCCCCTTATCTATTTTTCCGAATGTTTTGCCAACATGGCTCCCCGGCTCACTTATGTATCCCCTCTTTTTCGCTTGCCTTTCTATGAGATCTATGAAGAGATGGTAAAAAGGCATCATCAGTGGCCCGTACCAACGCTCCTCGAAGTAGTTCTTGAGGATATTTCTACCTTGCCTTATCCCATGAGTCAGGCATCTTTTGAGTAGTTCCATATGAATATCACTTAGCTCATATGCCTGGAACCAATCTTTGTCTTTTAGCAATCCCATGGGCACGAAGAACATGGGCATTATAATCGCCTTGAAATCCCATAAATCATCCACTAATTCAAGAGTTTTGATTATATCATCTTCCGTTTCTTCGGGGAGTCCTGCAATTAGTGTCATTGCAGGCTGCATACCCACATCTTGCATTATTCCGGCACCTTCCAAAACTATCTCCGGCCACTTCTCAGTGGAGAATGGCTTGGCTTTTTGAGGCATTATTATCTTAGCCAAACGCGGTGAGCCCGTTTCTACACCTATCTCAGCTCCCCACCATGACTGGTGCTCATCTATTATGATTTCTGCCAATTTATCCATAAGCTTTGAATCTTGCTGCCCCTTAACTATGGCTGCCAAGCTTGCATGGGCCCATACTACCTTTTTGTAGTGCTTCTTGAATAACTTGTGCAATTTTATTAATTTTTCTTCGTTGGGTATTATGTAAGATGGAGGTTTTGCGCCGTAGAGCAATACATCCTCGCTATGAATGATACCATTTTCCACACCATTGCGAACATTAACTAAAATTTCCTTTTCTATCTTTTCAAAGGGCATATATCTCAAAGGTCTCAGCGTGACGGAGCAGAACTTGCAACCTCTGGGACAGCCTCGCATAACCTCAACCAGACCATTTACACTTGGAAGTTTTATTTCAGATATTTCCTCAATTTTCGGTGATTGTGAAGGTTTTAAATCTATGAATTTAGGAAGCTCCTCACCTTTTAGAGCTCTGCGCACTAATTCACCGATGGCAAGCTCCCCCTCACCATCTACTACCGTATCCACCCCCCACTCTTTCATCTTATCCTCTCTATATTTCCAATGCCATGCCGCCGGGCCCCCTGCTATTATTTTCACTCCATTTTTCTTCATTTTTCTAACGGGCTCAGAGTTCATAAGGCGAGCGAAAGACCTTGCATTCACCGTTTCTGTTTTAAAAATAGATGCAAATGTGCTTGATGGAGGGCCGAATCCAAAATAGTCGTGGTGAGAAAGAAGAAGAACCTTTGCATCATCAATATGTTTGTAGAGATGATCAGGATCTATTATGGCAGCGTCAAACCCATCATCTATTAATTTTGCCTCTATTTTTCTCAAACCGTAGGGTGCCTCCAGAGGTCTCCCGTCTTTATCGATAACCTTCATCTTGGGTGCGAATAGCCATAACCACACCTTCTCTGGAAGTATGAGAGGCGGTCCCGTAGTTCCAAATCCCAAAAATTCTTTGTGATGGTGATTTGACATCATCGTTCTGTCCGTGGTAAGCACTATTTCAACCATTGAATCACCTTGGCGGGCTAAATTGCAGGAAAGATATAAATATTTTGGAAAAATTCTATAAAAAATGCTACCTGTTAAGATAGAAGTAATTACCCTTGGAAAATCATCGAGGGAATATTCGCAAATCATAAGTGAGTATGAGAAAAGAATTTCTAAATTAGCTCATGCAAGATTTGCTCGTGGCTCAAAAATACCTCCAGATGCTATTTTGCTGGATCCTAAAGGCATTGAGATGAGCAGCGATGAGTTCTTTGAACTGATAAGAAAGAAATCTTCCCGTGGAGAGAAAATAGTCTTTGTTATAGGACCCCCTGAAGGATTTGGAGAGGTGCAGGGTGAGAAAATCTCCTTATCAAGAATGACTTTCCAGCATGAGCTTGCAAGATTGATTCTCCTTGAGCAGATTTACAGAGCATTGCTAAGGATGAAGGGAACAAATTACGAAAAATAAAGAAAATTCCGAAGATTCATTTTCAGAAATCTTTATATAGAAGAAATATTTTACAGCAAATCGGAGGTGAGAACCATGATGGCAGGTCAGCCAATACTCATATTAAAAGAGGGTACTAGGAGAGAGACTGGAAAAGAGGCCATGAAGAACAACATTGCTGCTGCTAGAGCAATAGCAGATGCGGTTCGTAGCACCCTAGGTCCTAGAGGTATGGACAAGATGCTTGTAGATAGCCTTGGTGATGTTGTTATTACCAATGATGGTGTTACTATCCTCAAGGAAATTGATGTGGAGCATCCGGCTGCTAAGATGATGGTTGAGGTTGCAAAGACACAGGATAGCGAGGTTGGAGACGGTACAACCACAGCGGTTGTTCTTGCAGGAGAGCTTTTAAAGAATGCCGAGGAGCTTCTTGAGCAGAATGTACATCCAACCGTTATTGCGGCTGGTTACAGGCATGCTGCTGAAAAAGCCAAAGAGATTTTGGATGAAATTGCAAAGCCAATAAGTATTGATGATGAAGAGACACTGAAGAAGATTGCAGCCACAGCCCTGAGCAGCAAGAGCGCAAGTATGGCCAAAGAGCTTCTAAGTGAGATAGCAGTTAAAGCTGTGAAAAAAGTGGCTGAGAATGTGGATGGAAGGATGGTTGTAGATATGGATTCAATTCAAATCGTGAAAAAGCAGGGTGGGGCTATAGATGATACTGAGTTAATAGATGGTATGATCATAGACAAGGAGAAGGTGCATCCCGGAATGCCTGGTAGGGTTAAGGATGCTAAAATTGCACTCATAAATATGGCTCTTGAAGTAAAGAAACCTGAGATAGATGCAAATATTCAGATAAAGGATCCTGCAATGGTTCGAGCATTCCTTGATGAGGAGGAGAAGATATTAAAGGGTATGGTTGAGAAGATAAAGGCAAGTGGTGCCAATGTGGTGCTCTGCCAGAAAGGTATAGATGATATGGCACAGCACTTCCTTGCCAAAGAAGGTATATATGCAGTTCGCCGTGTGAAGAAGAGCGATATGGAGAAGCTTAGCAAAGCCACTGGTGGAAAGATAATAACCAACCTGGATGACTTGACCCCAGAGGATCTGGGCCATGCTGAGCTTGTTGAGCAGCGCAAGATAGGCGAAGATAACATGACCTTCGTTATCGGGTGTGAGAATCCAAAGGCCGTGAGCATACTGGTGCGTGGTGGCACTGAGCATGTGGTTGACGAGATAGAGCGCAGTCTTAAAGATGCTTTACATGTGGTGGCCAAAGCTGTTGAAGATGGTAAGATAACCACCGGTGGAGGCTCAAGTGCTGTTGAAATAGCCTTGAAACTAAGAGACTATGCAGCCAGTGTGGGAGGTAGAGAGCAGCTTGCAATTGAAGCATTTGCAGACGCTCTGGAGATTATACCTCGCACCCTCGCAGAGAATGCTGGACATGATCCAATAGATATGCTCATAGAGCTTCGCAAGGCCCACAAAGACGGAAATGTGTATGCGGGAATAAATGTATATGAGGGCAAGATTGCGGACATGATGGAGCTTGGAGTTATAGAGCCAATACGCGTGGGCAAGCAGGCAATAGACAGCGCTACAGATGCAGCCATAATGATTCTCCGCATAGATGATGTAATCGCTGCGAAGGGGGAATCCAAGAAAGGTGGAGAGAAGGGCCCTGGAAGCGAGGAGGAGTAATCAGTAGAATATAATCCTTTCAGCAACTTTTTTTACTTTTTCTAGGTTCTCCTTTGGTGCGACCACCATTATTGCCCAATCCTGTACCTTTCTGGTCTGTAATGCCCTTGCAAGTGGGGAGAATTTTGATAGGGGATAAACATGCTCTCCTTCCACAACTTTAACATTTGTCTTTGTCAACCTTGGCTCTGAAAGAATGACATTTCTGCTGGGTATGTCTATAAGCACATACCTTTCATCTATACCCGCTGCCTCTGCTATCTCCCGCTCCATTTTCCTTCTAACTTTTAAATCGCAAAGCTTCAAAAGAATCTCTTTGTATTCATCACCATACATATTTTCAAGTTCTTCAAATGTTCTTACCATGGCCTTTTTAAATAATTTTCTGTATTTTATGCGCAGTGCAATCTCCCTAGGGTATCCTCCTTGAGAGAGAAGAAGAGAGATTAGTTCAGAATCATTGTAGCGATAGATTTCGAGCCAGTTATCCATCTCAATCTCTTCAACGGCCCGAGAGAGCATTAACTCTCCTATTCTGTTAGTTTTGTGGAAATAAACCGCAGAATACATCAACGCCCGGGCAACTAACATACCTTCCAGCGCAGGAACTCCCTTCTTGTCTATCATAAGCTCTCCGTTCTTTATTTTCAGAGTATGCAATATTCTGGGAAAATCTATGGCTCCGTGAGCCACACCAGTGTAATGTGCATCTCTTAGCAAATAGTCAATCTGATCAGCATCCAAGCTTCCACTTATCATATTTACCAAATAATTTTTCTCTCCACCAAAGAAACTTGCATTTCCGTTAAAACTATCCAGGTTTATCTCCTCTGTTTCACCAAGAATCATTTTTCCAATTTGCTTTGTATCCAATCCGTAATCTCCTAAAATCTCATGAATTCTCTCCCTATCCTCAATATCCAGACCTTCTAGGAGATCAATTTTACCCTCAATTATTTTTGTTGTTATCTCCATATGGTCAAGCTTGGTCTTTTCATAAAGTAAATACTCTAAAGTATGGGAAAACGGAGAATGGCCTAGGTCATGGAGCATTCCTGCTGCTTTTAGAAGATTTATCTCTTCTTTTGGCAATCTCAAAACCTCACCCATTCTCCCGGCAACATATCCAACTCCAATTGAATGTTCTAGACGAGTGTGATTCGCACCCGGGAAAACTAAATAGCCGAGGCCAAGCTGCTTTATACCGCTCAAACGCTGCATCTCAGGAGTTTCTAAAAGGCGTAAAGTAACTTCTTCAAATTTTATGCTTCCATGTATTGCATCGTGGATTATTTTGAAATCTTCCATACAAGGAAAATTGTTTTGTATTTAATAAATCTTCCCCATAAAATTAATTATCCGCCTTTGCTTTCACCTACTATGGATCCTTATGAGTGGATGGAAAATTTGGAGGATGAGAGGATCTTAAAACTCGTCAATGAGGAGAACAAAAGATTTAGGGATTATGTAGATGGACTTTCTGACAAACTTGCTGATGAGATTCGTCATTATTATTACCTTCCAACAATTTGGGAAGCAAAAATAACAAAAAAAGGCATCATTGCTGCAATTAATGAGCATGGAAAACAGGTAGTGAAAAATTTGAGCTCAGGAGAGATACTGATAGATTCCAAGGACCTAGAAAAAGAGTTAAAAGATGAGATTCTGCTCCAGGGATTTTCTGTGGACGAGCATTTAAAATTCTTCGCTTACAACTTCTCTATTGGGGGCTCTGACGAGGGAATAACCAGAATTGTGAATTTAGAGAGTAGGGAAGTGGAAGAGATAAAACCTTCAATTAACAACATAATATTTCTTAGAGATGGCTATTACTTCTCCAGATTTTACAGGAAGGAAGAGAGCCCGGATGGCATGAAACCTCCTGTAGAGCGTCTTTTCTGGAGAGACAAGAATGAAGAGAAGATGGTTTTTGGAGATGGCTTGGATTCAAATTATTTTATGTACATAAAGAAGAGCAATGATGGAAAATATGCAATTCTCACCAAAACCTTTGGATGGAACAGCAGTGAGATATATCTTGGTCCGATAGAGAACCCAGAAAAATGGAAAAAAGTATACAAATCAGAAGTGCCAGCAGAGCCCATTGATATTGTAGATGGTAAATTATATGTTCTCACGAGAGAAGGCTCTGGATACGGCAAGATTATCGCAATAGGTGAAGATATAGAGGAAGTTGTGCCCGAAGGGGAATATCCATTAGAATGGGCTGAAATTGTGAATGGAAAAATCCTGGCTGGATATCTTGTGGACGCTTCCTCTAAATTAAAATTGTTCTCCTTGGAAGGAAAAAAGGTTAAGGAGATAAAATTCGAGCCTGCGGGAAAGGTGATTCCATTTGATAGTAAGGATGGCATACTTTTGAAATACGAAAGTTTTACCATACCTTCAAGGCTCTATGAATTTAAAGATTCGATGAGGATAATTCACGAGACCAAAATTGAAGGAGAGTATAAAATAAAAGAAGATTTTGTAAGATCCAAGGATGGTACCAATATTCATTATTTCTTGGTAGAGGGAGAGAACAAAAATAATATAGCTTGGGTGTTTGGTTATGGAGGATTCAATATCTCATTATCTCCGAGATTCTTTCCCCATGTAGTCCCATTTTTGAAAATGGGAGGCACATTCGTTGTTGCAAATTTGAGAGGTGGAAGTGAATACGGAGAAGAATGGCATCGTGCAGGAATGAGAGACAAAAAACAGAATGTTTTTGATGATTTTATATCTGTCCTAGAGAATTTGAAAAAAGATTATAAGGTAGTTGCCTGGGGGCGCAGTAATGGAGGTTTGCTGGTGGCAGCCACGCTAGTGCAGAGACCAGATGTTATGGATGCAGCCATTATCGGTTATCCTGTAATTGATATGCTAAGGTTCCACAAGATGTACATAGGCAAGGTCTGGATACCTGAGTACGGGAATCCAGATAACCCAGAGGATAGGAAGTTTTTGGAAAAATACTCACCGTATCACAATGTGAAGAAGAAAAATTACCCACCGATTATGATTTACACGGGTTTGCATGATGATAGAGTCCATCCTGCGCATGCTCTAAAATTCTTTATGAAACTTAGAGAAGTTGATGCTCCAGTATACTTGAGAGTGGAAACAAAGAGTGGACATATGGGTGCCTCACCAGAGACTAGGATTAGAGAGCTTGCGGATATACTTGCCTTTGTCTTAAAATCCACGGAGGTATTAAATTGATAGTAGTTGAGAACTTGGTAAAAAAATACTTTGAGAAGGTTGTTGTAGATGGTATCAGCTTTAAGGTTGAAAATGGCGAGATATACGGATTCTTAGGCCCCAATGGAAGTGGAAAGAGCACAACATTGAAGATCCTTGCGGGTGTTCTAAAGCCAACTGCAGGCAGAGTGGAAATAGAGGGTATTGATGTGGTTTCAAATCCTGTGGAAGTTAAGAAAATAATTGGATATGTGCCTGAAACTCCCACACTCTACGAGAGTTTGACACCTGCAGAGCTGTTCTCCTTTATAGGCGGAATTAGAGGTATTGATGAGAAAATCCTCAAAGAAAGGGTAAACAGGTTTGTAGAGGCTTTTGAAATAGGGAAATATATGAACCAATTTATAGGTACTTTGAGCTTTGGTACAAAGCAAAAAATATCGCTTATCGCTTCATTTCTGCATGATCCAAAGGTAATAATAATGGACGAATCAATGAATGGATTAGATCCAAAAAGTGCCAGAATTCTCAGAGAATTGCTGATTAAATTTAGAGATGATGGAAAGAGCATAATATTCTCCACACATGTTTTGCCCCTTGCGGAGATGATATGCGATAGAATAGGGTTAATTTATGAGGGAAAGTTAATTGCAGAGGGTACCATGGACGAGTTAAGAGAAAAAGCACAGGAGGAGAATTTAGAGGATATATTCTTAAAATTGACAAAGAGCAAGAATGAGATGGCAAACATAATTCAAGCGCTACAAGAAGTTCTGTAGGTGGGAATATGAATATAGTGAAGTATATTTACAGAGAGGTTCATTATCGTATCGTTCAGAAAAATCCAATGCTTAAGAATAATCCTGTTAGATACAATCATGCGTTAAAAACTGCTTTGAGTATGAAAAAAGGTATAGGTTATCAATTTTTGAGTTATTTACTCTTTGGCTTATTTAGTGGTATGAGTATATTTGTAATTTCCAGTGTGGATATGATATCCACCTATGTTGTATTCCTTTCTCTTATTCCCTTCATATTCGCAGTTTTCATTACTTCTGTACAGGGCTCGAATGTGGTTTATATGGGTGTCTTTGAACCTTTAAAACCTTTACCTATAAAATTAGGCTCAAAGTATCTGAGTTTTTACCTCCTCCTAGAAATTCTTCCATCGTTGGGTATTGTGTTACCCACATCCATCGTGATATCCCTCAAATATCCTTTGCCCGGGATTATATCCTTTCTCTGGTTTTTCACGGGAATTTTCTTGGGCCATATAGTTGGGCTCTTGATTCTCATCCTGTTCGGATTGAAAATAAAGCAGAGGGCAGGAAAGAGCGAGTTATTGATAAGCGTTGCTCGAGCAATCCTGTTCTTCCTATTCTTTGGTATATTTTACGCCTTTGTATATATGCAAAGATACATAATGGAACACTCAGGTGAATGGGTTGGGTTGATAGGTAAGTACTCTATAATGTTTCCATTCTCCTCAGGTACAATATTTCATCCTTTATTTTCCACAGTTCTTTTGATTCTATACCTAGCTCTGCTTGGTCCCCTCTATTATATTTTGATCCTTAGAATATGGAGCAGAATTATGGAGCCAAGAGTTGTATTTGGAGAGAAAGGGATAAGAGAGTACAAAATAAAGAGCAGCTCAGCGCTATTTACCCTTATTGGAAAGGATATGAAAGTACTGATTAGAAGAACGGCACTTCTTGCTGGATTTCTTATTACCCTTTATATTGTTTTTCCACAAATTTTTATGGTTTTAAGTACAGGTAAATTTCCAATATTCAATGCAGCTATCATTCTTATGATGATAGGAGCCTTCTCGGCAGGAGGTATAGATTCTGTATTGAAGATTGATATAAATGCTATCGAGTTCCTTCGCACTCTGCCATTAAAAAAGAAAGATTTTGTTATGGGAAAGATAATCTCTATGAGCGTTGTACCGTGGGGAATTGGTATAGCAATTCTGATTCTTGCCCTTTATTATAATGGATTATATGCTTTGATTCTCCTTCCTTATGTGTTTCTCCTCCCCTTCATTGCTTCATCTGTAGTTATGCTTTACTATTTCCATTACAAAGAGGAGGATATTGGTATACCCGATTTGAAGAAGACGGATTTAATAATCCTGTTTTTGATCCTAATGTTTATAATGGGCATAATTTCCATACCTCTAATTTTCCATCTTATATGGTTGAGCGAGATTGTAGCCTTTGGGATATTCTTAGGCACATTGATTCTTCTGCGTAGGTAAACGAAGGTTATATATACAAAACTCTCATTCCGCTTTTAAGGGGAGATGTCCCGCAGGGGAATCCCTAGGAGGAATAAAGGATGTATCAACTTCCGAAGAGAAGAGCCGTTAATATGTATGGATATGTGAAAAATGCCTGGAAAGAGCACAAGAAGACATATGTTCGAGATATACAATGGCAGAGAATGATTCAGTGGAGACATGAGGGTGCTATTGTTAGGGTAGATAGGCCCACAAGAATTGATAGAGCCAGAGAGTTAGGGTATAGAGCAAAGCAAGGGTTCATCGTTGTGCGTGTTAGAGTTCGCCGTGGAAACTTGCAAAGGCGCAGAATAAAGGGTGGAAGAAGGCCTAAGAGGAGAGGTATAAATCGCATCCCAATGCGCAAGAGCATACAGAGAATTGGTGAGGAGAGAGTCGCAAAAAAGTATCCAAATATGGAGGTCCTCAACTCCTATTATGTGGGTGAGGATGGAAAGCACCATTATTACGAGGTGATTTTAGTGGATACACACCATCCTGCGATATGCAACGACCCGAAAATCAATTGGATATGCAGCAAGAAGCATAAGGGTAGGGCTTTCCGAGGATTAACAAGCGCAGGAAAGAAGGGACGCGGGCTGAGAAACAAGGGAATAGGCGCTGAGAAGGCAAGACCATCAAGAAGGGCAAATCTATAAAAACTATTATTTTTTACATTATCGTGGTGTTAAAATGGAACCTAAAGAGCTTATGGGTTATTACAAGATGAAGGTAGAAGAAAATTTGAAGGAATTTTTCAAGGAGAAGAAAAAGGGCTTGGAGCACTGGAGCTCCCGCGAGGCCTGTGAAATTCTCGAAGAATACACCCTTCGTGGAGGAAAGAGAATTCGTGCGATTTTGATGATCGTTGGATATAAGATGATGGGGGGCAAGAATGATGAGATAATAAAAGCATCATCATCTCTCGAGCTCATACAGAGTTATCTACTCATCCACGATGACATTATGGATGAAAGCGACCTTCGTAGAGGAAAGGACACCGTGCACAAAATATATGAGAAGAAACACCTTAAAAATGGATTCGGTGGCAGACCTATAAGATTTGGAGAAAGTATGGCAATAATCGCAGGAGATTTAGCTAACGCCTATGCCATGGAGATTCTTTCTTCCTCTGATTTCCCTGCAGAACTAAAGGTGAAGGCAATCCATAAATTGAATGAGATTATTGAGTACACGGGCTATGGGCAGATAATTGACATATACTCTGGTGCTCTAGAGGAATTCAAAGAGGAAGATTTGCTCTTGTTGCATAAATACAAGACCGCAAGGTACACGATTGAAGGTCCCCTTGCTCTTGGCATAATCCTTGCAGGTAAGGAGCCAGAGGGAATAGAAAATTATGCAATACCTGTGGGCATAGCGTTCCAGCTTCAAGATGATATATTGGGGCTCTTTGGAAGTGAAGAGGGGATAGGTAAGCCAGTGACGAGTGATTTAGCAGAAGGCAAGAAGACGCTCTTAATAATAAAGGCACTTGAGAATGGAAGCGAGGAGGATAGAAAAATCATAATGCAAGCCTTGGGCAATCCTGCCGTGACATACGAGCAGTTGGAGAAAGTGAGGGAAATTGTTAGGCGCACTGGCTCTTTAGATTACTCCAAGAACCTTGCAAAGAAGATGGTAGAAGAGGCAAAAGATTATTTGAAAGGGATTGAAGTAGAAGATGAAGAGATGAGAGATTTCCTACTCTGGCTTGCAGATTATATGATAAGCAGAAGTTATTGAGCCAATATTATTTATAGCGAAAGCAAATACACCCATGTGCCAAGAGCAATCATAGAGCTGCCCGGTAGCGAGGAGATATACAAGGCTTTAAATGTAGAAGCAGGTAGAGAGATTCCTAGAACGAAAGTAAATATTGTTTCTAATGAGAATTTGGAGATAATTATAGATGCGGATGATTCACATGCCTTAAGGGCAGCCTTGAACTCGTATTTGAGATGGATTGAGCTTGCGTATGATATTATGGAGGTGATTGAGAATGGTAGAATTGAATCTGACTCCTCATCTACAGGAGAAACTTGAGCAGGCGCAAAAATTGCAGGGGGAGCTTGAAGTTATAGTAGCTCAGAGATATCAACTGGAAGTTAGTTTGAAGGAAGTTGAAAAGAGCTTGGAAGAGTTGGAGAAAGTGGGTGATGATGCACCTATTTACAAGCATGTTGGAAGCATTTTAGTTAGAGCTAAAAGCAAGGATGAAGTAAAGAAAGAGTTAGAAGAGAAGAAAGAGATGTTAGAGCTAAGAATAAAAGCGGTACAGAGACAACAGGAGCTATTGCAGAAAAAATATGAGGAGATACAGAGAGAGTTCGCTGCGGCTTACGGGGGCGGAGCCGTATCCGGATAATTTTAATGCATAAGAATGCAGATATTGATGCGTTTTCCTCCGCTTATTATTTATCTGAGATACTAGGTGATGCAGTTATAGTCTCCGATGGTTTAGATAGATATGTTAAAAATCTTGTGAGGGAGAAAAATTTGGAAGTTAGAGATAATATAGATTTTGATTATGATGAAGTTATCACCGTGGATACTGCTAGCAGAGAGCAACTAGGGAAGTTCTCTAACTTAAAAATTGATGTGGTATACGATCATCACGAGAGCAACAATATTGAAGCAGATAAAAGGTATGTTGATCCTTCTTACCCCTCTTGTGCAGAAATGGTTTACGATATTCACAAAAAGAAGCCATCTAGATTTGCAGCCCTATTGCTCCTTGCTGGTATGATAAGTGATACACTATGGTTCAAGCATGCCAATAGAAGAACCTTGCAAATATTCTACGAAATTATGAATGCCTATGATATAGAATTTCAAGAAATTCGCACCATCGTGGATATGCCCATTACATTCAGTGAAAAAATATCGGTGCTAAAGGGATTTCAGAGAGCTATATACAGAAGTTACGGGAACAAGATTGTGGTGGCCACGAGAGTAAGTGCAAATGAGAGTATTGTTGCCACAGAGCTCATATCCTTCGCAGACATTGTTTTTGTGGGCTCTGCAAGGAAAGATGAGGTTAGGGTTATAGGAAGAAGCAGGGAGGCAAATCTCCTCGATATTTTTAAAGAATTGTCAGAAGATTTTTCCTGCAAATATGGAGGACATAAAAAAGCTGCAGGTATGAGTTGTATAGGTGATTTGGAGGCAATTCTCAATGCAGCCTTAATTGTGTCCTCTAAATATCTTGAAAGGTAATTTTAAATATCACTTACCTATATAGAATTAATGTTCAAAGGCAGGGATATTGTCTCAATAAAAGAGCTCTCCAAGGAAGAAATGGATATAATTTTTGAAGTGGCAAGGGAAATGCTCCCCATCGCGAGGGGAGAGAGAAAAAGTGACCTTTTGGATGGAAAAATCTTAGCCACACTATTCTTTGAACCATCTACAAGAACTAGATTATCTTTTGAATCTGCAATGCATCGCTTAGGTGGTTCTGTAATAGGATTTAGTAATCCTTCTGCCACATCCATTTCCAAGGGGGAGACCTTAGCAGATACAGTAAGAGTTATGGATTCATACAGCGATGTGATAGTGATAAGGCATCCATACGAGGGTTCGGCAAGATTGGCAGCCGAATTTGCGAGCAATCCAGTTATAAATGCAGGAGATGGTGCAGGTCAGCATCCTACGCAGACCCTCCTTGATTTATTCACCATCCATCAGGAATTTGGAGAGATCGAGGGGTTAAATGTGGCTTTAATAGGAGATTTGAAGTATGGCCGTACTGTACACTCCTTGGCTTATGCATTGAGTTATCTTGGTGCAAATATATACCTCGTATCTCCAGAGCTTTTAAGAATGCCTTCTCACATCATAAGAGAGCTGAAGGAAAAACCTGTGGAGACGGATAAAATAGAAGATGTTATAGAAGATGCGGATGTTCTTTATGTAACCCGCATACAAAAAGAGAGATTTCCAGATCCTACAGAATATAAAAAAGTGGCTGGCTCTTACAGAATAACTTCTGAATTGCTGAATAAAGCTAAAGAGAAAGCAATAGTTATGCATCCATTACCGAGGGTAGATGAAATCGAGCCGGAGGTGGATTATACCAAGCATGCAAGGTATTTTCAGCAGGCCTTTAATGGAGTGCCTGTTAGGATGGCATTACTGGCACTTGTCCTGGGGGTAGTATAATGGAAGAGCAAACACTTAAAGTTCAAAAAATAAGGAATGGAATAGTCATAGACCATATTCCGTGTGGCATGGCCCTGAAAGTTTTAAAGATTTTAAATATAAACGGAGATATTGGCTCTACAGTGAGCTTGGTGATGCATGTGAAGAGTAGAATGGGATGCAAGGATGTTGTTAAAATAGAAGATAGATTTTTAGATGAAAGGGAAATTGATAAAATTGCGTTAATTGCACCAACTGCAACTGTTAATGTTATCGAGAATTATAAAGTGGTCAATAAGCATAAGGTTGAATTGCCAGATGAGATAGTTGGAATTGTTAAATGTATGAACCCAAGATGCATAACAAATCAAAGAGAGCCTGTTGTATCAGAGTTCAAAGTTATATCAAAGAATCCCGTTATACTTAAATGCAAGTACTGTGAGAGAGAGATGGGCGTTGAAGACATCATCGAAAACATACTTTAAGGAAAAATAACGATATCCACTATGGAGCCATCCTCTAAATTCAACTCCTTTCTCAAACTTTTATCTGCAATTATTTCAACAACATCTGTATAGTGACTTCTTTCAGGCATTATCACTGCCGCATCTTTACCGTTTATCGTGCAAAGAAATGCCTTTACATTACCAAATGTTCTTCCCTCAGACACAAATCCTTTTATCAATATTCCTGGAAGATTGTGCAACATCTCTACTTTCTCAATGTCTCTTGCATAAACTCTTACATTCAAAGTTCCTGGATACGGCTCAAAAAATAGTTTTTCTTTTATCTGGTTGAAATATCCATCCTTCATTATGTAATACTTTCCCTCGCCCAAACCACTTATAACCTCTCCAGTTATTTCGATCTTCTCTGCAATCTCAAAAATCCTTCTGTAATCCATGGCCTCTTTCTTTAATAAATCCATACCTTTTTTTGTGATCTTTACCCATATTTTCTTTCCAAATCTTCTTATATCTACAAATCCATTGCTTTCCAAGTCTCTAATTCTTCTGGAAGCACTCTGCTGACTTATTCCCAAGTCCTTACCGAAATTTGATGTAGAAATTTCTACAAAATCTCTATTTCCTCCGTATAATGCAATTTGCTTAAGCGCACTTACTATTTTTGGGTCAATCATTTTCAATCACCAAATGATTTTGTTTCATAGATATAACCTTTATTCCTTCTTTTTTTAAAATCCTTGCAAAGGCTCTATCGTTCGTTACCACATAAGCATTTAGCTTTTTTGCAGCTTCCAAAACTCCATTATCTCCGAGTTTTTCCACTTCTATCATCTCATACTTCTTTGCAAGTTGTAAAGCTGCCTTTGCCTCCCATCTCTTCCTCGATAATCTTTCTAATTCTCCAAGTATGCAAGATGGTACCAAAATATTTACATTGCCTAATACCCTCTTTATTTCTAAATCTAAATTCAAGCGATACTCAAATGGCATCATAAGAGCATTTGCATCTAGCACAACATTCATCAGCTGACTATCCTCCCAAACGCCACATTTTTCTTTATTTTAACAATTTTTACTTTTACCTGCTCTCCCTTTCTTGCACCAGGAACATAAATAGTATAATCACCATATTTTGCTATGCCATCTCCATCTCTACTCAAATCAGTGATTTCTACATTGTAAACCTTTCCCTCTTCAAGCTTGGACATGCTGAATTTCACAGCCACCTTTCCATGCACAGGCCTTATTGCACCGCAAGCCTTGCACACTAGGATCTCAACCCTTCCCTCCTTTCTAAGCTCTGTATCGGGAGAGCCGCATTCATAGCATATTACATAGGTCTTTACATAACTATCAATTCTGCTTTGAATGAGAGATTGTGAAATACGCCCTTTTAAAACCAGCCTATCTCCCTGAATACTTCCAGCGGTTCCAAGTTCTCTCATAAGATATTTATAGACATGCATTTGGTCCCTGTTTATCCTCTTAACAATATCCATAAAATTCTTGATAATTGTGTTCTTTCCTTCATAAATTACTTCTACCTTTGGAACTTCAAATCTCTCTCTATTCTTAATCTCTTCAGGCAAAGCCTCACGAACACGGGCAAGTAAAGAATCGTAATCGTACATATCTGTCATGTTTCCACCTTAGTGCCCAAATAAGTTTATATTTAAAAAACTTTGCATCATTCAAGTTGCTTTTTTATCATATTTTCCACGATATCCAAGAACTCATCCTCTTTGCCCTTAGGTATGGAAGCACCTGCTGCAATATTATGTCCTCCTCCATAGCCACCAACTTCTGCGGAAGCTTCACGCATTATTATTGATAGATTCAACCCCTTATCCACAAGCGCTCTTGGAGCCCTAGCGGATACCTTTATATTCCCATCCTCGCTGTTCGCGAAGGCGATTATGGGCAATTCCCTATTTCCCTCCTCTGTGAGTATCATTGAAGCTACTATGCCAACTATGTTCTCGTTGATATTTTCGCCTGCATGGAAGTATTGCAAAAACTCTCTTTTAACTATTCCTATCTCCTTAACAAAATTCACACCATCAACCAAGTTTCTTCTATGATGATTTAGCATATTTAATGCCTTTTTGTAGTACTCATCTCTATCTCCTAGGCATACTTGATAGCCAATAAATGCTTTGTTGTATCTGCCACAAGCATTCAGCAATGTGGCAAATTCTTTTGCATCCCTCAATGGAGTACCCCTTTCTTCATTCTTCAAAATATAAACCTCTCCTATTAATCTTTTAGCCATCTCATAACCGTAGCCCATTCTCAAAATGAGTTTAACAAGCTCTGAAAGTATCAATTTTTTTTCCTCTTTTGTCAAATCGATCCATCTTCTCCATCTATCCCTCTTTAAGGGTATTCCCAGCTCCTTCAGAAATGCTATGCATCTCTTTTCATCACCTGTTAGGGTGGGAAGTAGAGGGTCTGTAGAGAACTGTAACATCTTGTAAACGGGCTTGGTTTCTCTTCCAAAGAACCTTGCATCTAAGAAGAAATCCACATAATTGTGCTCTTTTGCCTCTTTCAAAATCACCCTATTTGTGCCTGTGAGCCTTAAATTTTCAGTATCTTGCATGTCCCCAATGGCTCCAACAATTGCGAGGGGACTCAAATCCACATTTCTCCTATCCAATTCCCTTGCAACCAAGTATGTTGTTCCTGCCCCACTTATATCCACAGCTCCATTTCTATTAAATATGTGAGGATTGAGCTGCAAGACATCGCTCTTTGATAATTCTTCAAAAAATGAAGTTAGATTTTTTCTTGCTTTCTTTGGCACAATTACATTCAAACTACTGGGCACATGATGGTCGGTTATAACCGCATCTAGTCCATACATTAGATGAACCATACCACTTCCAAGGTCTGTAAACCATACTAAATCCGGGTTCTCATCCTTCAACTCTTCAATTTTTCTCTCATCAAGCTGCTTTACAAAATCTATGCGAAAATCCTTGTTTAATCTTTGCAAAGCTCTCGCTGCTATGCTACCAGAAGTTATGCCATCTGCATCTATGTGGCTTACAATAACTATCTTATCTGCTTCTTCAATCTTCCTCGCAATCTCCTTAGCCCTCTTTAAAAAAGATTCCACGAATTTGGCATGAGGCACTAATAAAAAAATTTTTGGAATCAGGATATGATACCCAATTTGCGCAGTTTTTCTTTCTTTGGCACTCCGTTAACCCATTCTCTAAACTCATAGTACTCTTGAAGCATCTCTTCAAATATTTTTCTATCCATAGCGTTCTTTCCCTCAAATATTTTTGGTGGTAGGGTATCGTACTTTCCATCAATTCCATTTTTCACATTGAATAATCTCTCTAAATTGTATATTCTTTCTCCAACACGAAGAATATCCTCGCTCTTGTAATGTACTCCAGTTACGGAGGATAGCAACTTTGAGTACTCAACTTCCGTCATTGCAAAGCCCGTAAATTTGCAGAGAATTAGAGAATCTATAGCAGCATTTAAATTTTGGAAAATTACAACGAGACCTGCTTTCCCCTCCGGACTCAATCTGTGTATTAATTTTGGCTTTCCAATTATTTCGGGAGCTACCATGTAGGCACGGAGATGACAGCCACCGCGATTGCTTGTGGCGTAGCTCAATGCCTGCCCGTATAGACCACGGGGGTCATAGCCAGGTAGCTCTAATCCTTTAATATCTGTGCTCTTCTCCTCCGCCTTATATTTTCTAGCGAGAATTCTTGAACCCTTAGATAATTCTTCATCCTCAGGTATCTTTTCAATTTCATCAAGCACATCCTTGCCTGTGAGCTCTCTATATAGTGCTATAGTTGCACCTGCAGTTATTGTATCCATCCCAAGATTATTGCATTTTAAATTTGCCTGCACAACCCTTTCATAATCTCCATTTTCAATATTCGGTCCAAATGCCCATATTGTCTCGTATTCGGGCAACTCTATGTTCCTATCTTTATCTCTCTTCTTGCAGTTGATGGGGCAACCCCAGCATCCATGACTCTCTACATTGTAATTTTTCAAAATGTAATCACCGGATAGATTTCCTCCCTCAAAATGCACATCATTAAAATTGTTTGTAGGCATAACATCAAGATAATTTACGATATCGTAGAGCATCGCAGTGCCAAATACGCGAAGGCCTTTGTTTACTGGAGGGGATGCTTCGAGTAGTTTCACCATATCCATCATTGCCTCTTTGTACTTCTCCACATCTGCAACCTTTGGTTTTTTTGAACCCTTAACAACGATTGCCTTTAGATTCTTCTTTCCCATTATTGCTCCTAACCCACCTCTTCCGGCAGTATGAGTGTAGTCATTCATTATACCCGCGTATAACACACCCTTCTCTCCTGCCGGTCCTATTGTGGCGACACTTCCATACCCTTTCAATCTATTCGTGGTATCTTTTACATCCAAACCCCATAGATCTTTGGCACTCTCAAATTCCACCTCATCATCATTGATCCTTATGTAAATGGGCTCTTCAGCCTTTCCTTTTACAATAAGTGCATCGTATCCAGCGTAATGCAACTCTTTCCCCCAAAAACCTCCTGAGTTAGAATCTAAAATGGTTCCTGTAAGCGGAGATTTTGATACAACACTATGCCTGCCAGACATTGGGGCTACGCCAGTTAATGGACCCACAGTGAAAACTAAGGTATTCTCATCGTCAAAGGGATGAATCGTGGGTTCAATTATGTCGTAATAGAGCTTTACTCCTAACCCCCTACCACCTATATAATCCCTCAAAATATCCTTGTCAATTTCAAATTCTTTTGCAGATTTCTCATCTAAATCAATTATCAGACCTTTTCCGCTCCATCCATACATAGTGGGTAATCTCCATACGCATTAAAAATTTAACTCAATCCCCAAAAGATTTTTATATCTTGGATGCGAAATATTTTTATATGCCTTGGTGCATGAGAGCATGGGTGTTGACATGTATGAGCTTAGCACAGCAGCATGGGTGGAGATTATTGTCCCAGTGATCGTTGGACTTTTGATAATGCTTTTATACGGTTACTGGGACAAGATAGTGCACAAGGTATACTATGTGGACGATGACATACTTGCCTACGATGAAGAAATTGTCAAGGCAGAGAAGGAGGGAGAAAAATGAGCTGGGGAATACTGGTTGGCTTTATTATATACTTGTTCATCCTGGCCTTTATCGGCTGGTGGTCAAACAAGTATACAAAGAACGAGAGCCAGTACTACATTGGAGGAAGACATGTTCATATCTTAGCAGCATCTCTGAGCGATAAAGCAAGTGATTTCTCAGGTTGGCTTATGCTGGGTTATCCAGGTAGTGCTTTCAAAGCTGGTGTTGGTGCAATTTGGGCCGCCATAGGATGTCTAGGTGGTACCCTGCTCAACTGGACAATGATGGCTGTCAGATTGAGAATATATGCAGGAAAGCTCAAGGCAATAACTATACCTGATTTCTTAGAGGCCAGAGTTAAAGACCATACAAAGCTAATACGCTTTATCTCGGGTCTTATAATTTTGGTATTCATGACCGCCTATGTGGCAGCCCAGTTTGCAGCAGGAGGTAAGACCTTTGCAGAGGCATTCAGTGTTAGTTATGAATGGGGCGCAGTTATAACATTTGTAATTCTGGTGGCCTATGTGGTCGTTGGCGGATTCTTCGCAGTGGTATGGACCGATGTCTTTCAGGCACTGCTTATGCTCACAGTGCTTATAGTTGTTCCATTCTTGATTGTAGGCGAAGTTGGGGGATTTGCTAATGCAATAAATCTTATCGGGCAGGCAGATCCCACAAAGCTATCTCCGTTTGGAGGTGCAGTTGGTTTAGCTGCGGTGGTATTTGCCATAGGTTATGCATCTTGGGTTGTAGGTTACATAGGACAGCCTCACATCCAGACCAGGTTCATGGCTGCCAAGCACCCTAAAGAACTCAGAAGACCTGGAATTTTCATAAGTATAATATGGACTATATTGGTTCTGTGGGGTGCATTCTTTGGTGGCTTCTTGGGAATTGCCCTAGTTCAAAAAGGCTCTCTAACCGTGAGCGATCCAGAGCAAATAATACCTGCATTGATTGTGCACTTCACACCACCACTAGTTGCTGGTATACTTATCTCTGGTATAATATCTGCAGTGATGAGTACCGCTGATTCACAGCTTCTTGTGG
Source organism: Aciduliprofundum boonei T469 (assembly GCF_000025665.1). GTDB lineage: Archaea > Thermoplasmatota > Thermoplasmata > Thermoplasmatales > Aciduliprofundaceae > Aciduliprofundum > Aciduliprofundum boonei. The sequence continues at coordinate 1,067,483 of NC_013926.1, read as the reverse complement.
CAGCATCCGCTGTTGGTAGAGATTACATACACAAGATATTCAATTATGAACCCACTCAGAAGCAGATGGTTAATATAGGGAGACTGGTAGTTTTCATCTTAGGCCTCATAGCACTATGGTTTGCACTTAGACCCAATCCACTTGTGTACGGAATGGTTGCAACTGCCTGGGGTGGATTAGGTGTTGGCTTTGGACCGCCATTAATACTATCACTATGGTGGAAGAGGATAACAAAGGAAGGAATAATAGTTGGTATGCTCTATGGACTTATATCTGAGGTTTATATGGAGAGCACTATTGGCTGGGCATTTACTAGTGGGCCATTGAAGGGAGTTCCAATATTCTTTGTAAACTTCTTTATAACTCTGTTTGTGATAATCATAGTGAGCTTGGTAACAAAGCCACCAGAGGATGTTGTGAAGAGACATCTAAGCCTTTACAAGAAAGTAGCTGTGGAGAATACTGCAGAGAAGACCGTTGCGGAGACAAGAGCAAAGAGCCAGGTTGAGCATGTGGCAGAGCATGTGCTTCTCAATGCTCTAATTCCTTGATTTTTTCCTCTTTATTTTTGTTTTTCTTACACACCCAGTGTTGTTAAGCAGGGAATTTATTGGAAATTCTTGGCCGTTGAAACTATCCATCACAAAAGATTCAGCTCCTCTCCTGTAAACCCAAAAAATTTTATAAGCTCTCTCTTCTCTCACAATTTCAACTAAGGGATGCCACCAAGAAACTATGCGCAATGCTCCCCATTCCACAGCTTTCTTCATTGCAAAATTTTTTATCTCATCGTAATCAGTTACAACTGCCTTCATTACACTTTTTTCGTCAACATCCCATTCTTCTATGCCTATGAAACTATCTCCCCTCTCCGCACCGAATCTGTACAGATCTATGTATCCAAAATAATTGAAGATCTTATCTTTCAATCCTAACCTTTTATAATGAAGTCTTATATGAAAAATATGATATGGATAGAGCACAAAATTTGTACTTTCTTTTGGTTTGAACCTTGGTTTCATAACCTTGACCTTCATATTGGGCAAATAGTATAGGAGTTTTTAATATTTTAGGCAAAAGTTTAAAAATAATTTATGCAATATCAAATTGATGGACGATCCTAAGAAAAGAGGAATTGCACTGCTCGTTCTTAGCTCTCTGGGATTGGGGGCGTATTATCTCTTAAAAGAGGATTTTAAAGAATTAAAAACTGTACAAAAATCCGATTCGCCAGTTGTGATAGAAGAGAAAAAGGAAGATCCTTGGAGCGCGATGACTTGGGACAAGCTAGAACTTTTGCTTGGCTCAAGGTGCATCGGGAGGAACTTACCTGGGACTTATTACAAGATGAGTGAAGATGAGAAAATGAGCTGGCGTAGGGCTGTGTATAAGAGTGCAGAGACATCTTTAGACAGGGCGTTTGTGTACCTTGATTCTCAGATAATATCTCAAGTTTATTCTCTTAGAGAGCTTAAAGATGCAGTGAGCAAATATTCCAAGAACCGGATATCTTTCGAGGATCTCTATGCTCTTTACAAAAATGCTCTTCAAAATGTGTTTGGGATTAGATAAATTTTTATACAGAGACATCTCTGGCAATAGGATGATAATTGTAAGGTACGGGGAAATAGGGCTCAAAGGCAAGAATCGCAGAAAATTTGAAGAGTTGCTGGCGAAGAATATAGAGGTAAAGTTGAAGAGGTACGGTTACGCATCACACACTAAAATTTTGAGAGGAAGGATATTTGTTTATGCATCTCCGCAGGCAGTACCTCTCATTGCCAAGTGCCCTGGTGTGGTTTCTGTCTCTCCTGCAAAGGAGGTGAAGTATGAGGATATCTTCGAGTATTTGAGTAAAGAGCTGGCCATATATGAACCAGAGAGTTTTAGAGTTTATACTAAAAGAGTTGATAAGAACTATCCCAAAACATCTAAAGAGATAAATGAGGAGATTGGAGCGTTTATCGTGAGAGAGTTCGGATGGAAAGTTGATTTGGAAAAGCCCGAGCTTGTCATAGGTATTGAAATCATAGATGGGAAGTTCTATGTTTACCTTGAAACATATAAAGGCGTGGGAGGTCTACCCGTGGGCTCTGCAGGAAAATTAATAATGCTCATCTCTTCAGGCATAGATTCTCCTGTGGCTGCGTATCTTATGATGAAGAGGGGTGCGAAGATAATTGCTTTGCATATGAAACACAGCGATTCTGGTGTGGAAAAGGTAAAGAAAATATTAGAAGTTTTAGAGCAGTACTCTCCAAGGAAAATTGAGCTTGTTGTTAAGAATCATTACGAAGAGCTAAGCAAGATTTCCGATAAATTGAGAGAGATGCATAGAGAGCGGTGGACCTGCGTCTTTTGCAAATACACTATGCTCAAAATTGCAGACAGGATTGCAAATAAATATGGGGCATTGGGTATAGTTACAGGAGACTCTCTGGGGCAAGTGGCCTCACAAACTTTAGAAAATATGTACATTGAGAGTCAGGCTACAAGTTATCCTATTTACAGGCCGTTAATTGGAATGGACAAAAATGAGATTGAAGGCATAGCTAAGAATATTGGCACTTACAATGTATTTCTCGAGGGGGGAGAGGAAAAATGCCCCTTCAAGGCAAAATATGTTGTGGTGCAGGGAAATTATGAAGAATTTGAGAAAATAAGAAAAAGGCTCGGAATCTAGAGCCATGTATTCTCATACCTGTATTTTTTAGGGAGCTGGTTAATCAATGCCCCTTTATACAAACCACATCCTAGAATATCTTCATCGCTCTTTACAATCACATATCCCGGGTCAACATTAAATTCTTCCTCAATATCCTCCCCTTTTAAGAATTTTATAGTTTGCTCTTTCTCTAAATGCACAACATTCTTTGTGGCATATTTTCCAATAACTCTCAAGAAGGCTGTGGAGGGTTTGGGAGTATTGCCTAAAGATAGGGCTTTTATGCCCAATACTTCAATATCTTTGATATCGATGTACTCTCCGCTGAATGCCCATACTCTCTTGCCTCTGACCCAAAATGTATACCTCTCAACAATCTTTTCAGGAATGCCAAACCTCTCAACAAAGTACTTGCCATAATAATTATTTTTTAAGAACTGCAATGAACATACCCCCCGTATCTTCTAAATGTGGGTAGATTCTCTTGTAATATTCTCCATACTCGTACTTTTCTCCCCCCCACTCTTCCACACCTTTAAAATGCGGAATTGGAATATCAAAGTAAACTGGTTCAAGACTCAAGGTCTCAATTCCATACTTCACCACACCTTCATTTTCCCATGGATTGAAAGTGCAAGTTGAGTAAACTATGATACCACCATTATTGACATGCCTGCTCGCATTTTTGAGCATTATTTTTTGGTTTCTTGCAAGCATTTTATGCTCTCTATCTCCCACAACTCTAAATCCCCAAGGATTCTTTCTCACAGTCCCCTCTCCTGAGCAGGGTGCATCCAGAAGTATCTTATTAAATTTTATCCCGAAATTTCCCTTTTTTGCATCTTTCTTTGTTATGAGCACATTTGTAATCCCTAATCTCTCTAAATTTCCCCCCAAGGATTTTAATCTGTTAAAATTAATATCATTTGCCACTATAGTTCCTTCTCTCATAAGCTCTGCGAGCATCGTGGTTTTGCTTCCAGGTGCCGCTGCCATATCTAATATCTTCTCTCCTCTTTGTGGATTTAGTGCAAGAACGGGGGCCATTGAAGATAGGTCCTGGATATAATAATAGCCAAGAGAGTGTTCTATCGTAGCCCCAGGATGCTTTACAGGCATATCTATTATTCTGTAAGCATTCAAATTTTTGTATTTTTCAAGTTTGAATCCCTTATTCTCTAATCTCTCAATTAACTCTTCCTCCCTAATTTTTAGAGTATTAACCCGCATCCAGTATGGTTGCGGTTTATCTAAACTCTCCATAAATGCATCAAAATTCGGAATAATCTCGCTGTACTGCATAAAATACTCTATTTTCTGTTCGTCCATGCTTCTCTCACCGCCATGCTTAGAGATTTAGAATCTATACCTATGTACTCTGCCCCCTCTAAAACATAATTTATTATCTTATCAACATCTCCAATTCTAGCACCTTTCAATTTCTCTTCCAAGAGCTCTATCGAATCTTCTGGATATATGTAAAAATCTCCAGTTATTCTTATATCTTCTATCTTATCATCTCTGAACTTGGCTCTAATCCTTATGAGCTTGCCTGCTTTGAAATCCACCCTACCTTCTGTAAAGCCACTCTTTTGTTGCATACTTATGAACCTCCAGATCTTTTGCCTTATTTATAATCTCTCTGTTTAGATCTTCTTCATAGAGATCTGCATCTAGCGCTTTTTTGAACCCTTCAGCCACTATTTTCTGGAGTTCTTGAAATTCCATATCTATGCCTAGAGCACTAAGCGAAGTGACTCTATCCTTCACGCTCTTTATAATCTTATCCTTGAGCTTCTCCCTTGGGACTTTTAGAAGCGAGAACATCTCTTCTATATCTACATCTATCAAAATCGTTCCATGCTGCAGCAATCCTCCATACTTTCTCGTTTGTGCATTGCCAGAGATCTTCTTGCCATTTACTTCAATATCATTTATTCCAGAGTATTTAGCTTCTATACCCAAGTCTTTGAAAGCTTCTATGAGTCCTTTCTCTATTAACTTGTAAGAATCGAGCACCTTTCCTGGAGGTGGGGGCAGTACAATAGAATATGTAAGCTCCCATTTGTGATACACCGCTCCACCTCCTGTTATGCGGCGCACTAAATCCACGCCCATTTCCTTTGCCCTCTCTACATTTACCTCTTCTTCCAAGCTCTGAAAATATCCTATGCTTACAGCCGTAGGATTCCAGCCATAGAGACGAAGTGTAGGACCTGCATCTTTTAGATGCATTAAAAGAGATTCATCAAGAGCCATGTTCCAGAACGCCTTATGCTTTTCATCAAATATTACCCGAAGCTCCATACTCACACCTTTATTTTATCTGCAAACTCTATTATCTTATCCACGGACTCTTTGCTGAGAACATGCTCTATAACGCAAGCATCTTTATCGGCAATTTCTTCGCTTACGCCAATGTACATTAAAAGCTTCTTTATGGCCTTATGCCTTCTTTCTAGAGCTCTTGCAAGATTGAGTCCTTTCTCGGTCAGGTCTATCTTTCTGTATTTTTCATAAATAACATAACCCTCATCCGCGAGTTTTTGAAGCATCTCTGTCACACTTGAGGGCTTGACATCAAGCTCTTTTGCAAGATCTACAGTCTTTACATATCCTTTCTTGTTCTTTAGCTCATAAATTCTCTCAATGTAAGTCTCTCTAATTTCTTGCATAAATCTACAAATTTTTAACCTATTAAAACTTTTAGCAAGCGCCGGGGGGGAGATTCGAACTCCCGCTCCCAATACAGGGAACCAGCTCTCAAGGCTGGCGCCGTAGTCCACTTGGCTACCCCGGCCTGCGAGGTCATTGGTATTAAATTTAAAAAGTTTTCTCAGAGTTCTTTGTGAGAATATAATATCCAAGTCCTGCAATGAAGTAAAGAGCTCCTGCCAAGGCGAAGGGCAAGTACACCCATAGAGAGATTAATAAAACGCTAACAAATGGTGCAGCAGCTGTTGAAACTCGAAAAGCTGTGGACATTGAGCCGAAAAACATGCCTCTCTTATCCTCGGGAATTGTGTTGAACAGCATTGTTCTATGCACTGGAAACCAGAAAAGATTTCCCAAAGTTTGGACTATTATTCCTACAATAACTGGAACTATGCTCATCTGCCAGGCAGCGATAATATAAAATACATTGACAAGGGCAAAGAGTATCACACCTCCAATTAAAAGAGTTCTTTTGCTCCTCTCTCTACTCTTTAAATAATGCCCACCAATTATGGTCACTGCAGAATTTATAACTTCTAACAGCATCAATACGAAGAAGCTTTGTTTAAGAATGAACATGACAAAATAGGTTAATGTGATTGTGGGAACCATAGATTCTGCTATTATCAAGGCATCTTCAATTAAGAAGAGAGACAGGAAATTTTTGGGTATTGAAAATTTGAAGCTTTCTTTCTCTATTTTCTCTTTTCTTATATCTTCTATTGCGTAGAAAATGTAAACTATCATCAAAAAAGAGCCAGCGGAAATAAAAAGTAAAGTATTTCGGTAAGCGGAAACACTTGGATAAATGTAAGTAAGGAGAAATCCAAATATGGGAAATGCCACGATTTGAACATACTCGGGAACCATTAGATGATAGAGCATAGCTTTCTCTCTTATTTCTTCAGGATACACATAATGCTCGTATGTGGGGAATATGGGATAAAACACAGTTGCGAATTTCATGATGAATACACCCAAAACAAGAAAAATCCAAGTCCCGGGGCCAGAAACTAAGTAGAAGAAAAAGTATGCAAGCCCTTCTAGAAAATAGATTAAACTCATTGCGAGCTTTGCACTTATCTTTGTATCATACAACCTTCCTAAAATGGCAGGAAATAGGAGCTCAATAAAATTTATTGCAGTAAAAACAGCACCTACGCTTATTACCTTGTACCCTGTTAAGAGCAAGTACACTAGCACAACATAATCACCAATCATCAGTGGTGAGCCTATAGTGTGAAGGAGAATGTAGCGCTTTGCATTTTTGGGCAAATCTCCGAAATTCTTAATCTCCATTTTTACCTTATTAGCGGATTAACTTTTTATATTTAATTTTTTGTATTTAACTTTTTGTATTTCTTGTTGACAATATCGTAAATCTCCTCGGCAGTTTTCCTTCCTATGCCCTTTACCTGTATTAATTCACCTACCTCCGCGTTAATCACATCTTTAACGCTTCCAAAATGCTCTAGCAATCGCTGCGATAGCTTTGCAGAAACATTTGGTAGGGATTCTATTATGTACCTCTGCCTCTCTTCCGTGCTCATAGCCCTCTTCTCTTTTCTGAGCGATACTTCGCCCCTCTCTCCCAATTCCCTTCTCATCAAAGCTTCGATGAACTTTGCAGTCTCTCTCGCATCTTTTGTAAATATTATTGGAATTTTGTAATCGGAGATTATTGAAGCTAATGCACCATATATGGAATTTTCGTGAAATCCTCTTATAAACAGGCTCTCTCCCTCAATTATTAGTATGGGTACTTCATAATTTCTGCGCATTTCAACCATTTGCGAGAACAACCTTCCATCTTTTAGAGAATCTAAAAAATCATCAACTTTTTTCCTCTCAATAGCGATTCTATCAGATATGATGTAATCTCCCACTTCAAATTGCTTTGCCACTATTGAATAATTCTCAGATAAATACTTCACAACATTGCTCCTAAATTCGCGGGTATCAACATAGATGATGGGTTTTGGAGAATCTTCAAAATCAACGAGCCTTAATTGTCCCTTTTTCTTCTTTTCTTCCTTCATCACTTCTCTCTTCTCCACATTCTTCAGTTTATCCTTTAAAAGCATGCGAAGCCATAACAGCTCGTTTTTCATCTTCTTCTCCTTATTTCTTGAGGACCAGAGATAAGCAATGTCTCTCGTACCCTTAATCGTTAAAATTACAACCTTCCCAATTCTTGCTCTTCCAGTTCTGCCTCTCCTTTGTATACTCCTTATCTCCGAAGGCACTGGCTCATAAAATATTACCATATCTGTGGCTGGTATATCCAAGCCCTCCTCAGCCACGCTTGTGGCTACGAGAACATTGTACTCGCCTTTCTTGAATTTTTCAACTAGCTCAACCTGCTCTTTCTGCCGCAGTCCCTTATCCTCCCCCTTGCTTGCCTGACCAACAAATCTGGCTGCTCTCACACCTGGAACTTCATTAAGCGCATTTGCAACGAGCTGTGCTGTCTCCCTAAAATGCGTAAATACTATAATTCTTGAATCTTTGTTCTCTGCGAGCTCTTTTCTTATTATCACCCTTAGGGCATTTAGCTTTGGATTCTCTATATCCCCTTTCCTTTCCTCAATTTTTCTTGCTATCTTCATCATTTCTATGAACCTTTCATCTCTCACCAATGTCCTAGCTGCCTTGCTTCCACCCTTCGAGTTTCCCTCTTCAATTATGCGCAAAAGATAATTATAAGCAGCTTCAAACCCCTGCGTTTCTAAATATTCTAGAGCATAATCAATCTTTATCGCCATGGTTATAAGCATTGCAGCTTGATAAAACTCGCTCTTACCATCCTTTATTTCTTGCTGCACTATTTTTTGAGCTCTTAGCACATCTCTTCTAGTAGGCTTTTTTAATGTAGAAAACAATCCGAATTTTCTCAGTTCTGTGATTATGGAATTGTACAACTCTTTCAGCTTTCCGTACAACTCTCTTATCTCATTTGGCATGGGAAGCTCTATCCATTTAATTTTAAAGCCCTTTACATACTTTTTAACATCTTTATCCTCTTCTGTTCTTATTTCCACATTTTCAATTCCCAAATTCTCTATAATCTCCATTATCTTCTCTTCATCTCCTCCCGGAGAGGCAGTTATCCCGAGAATCAGATGATCTTCTCTGGATTTCCTGTACTTTTTCGCAATGTACACATACGCATAGTTTCCTACAGCCCTATGTGCCTCGTCAAAAATTACAAGGGAGAAATCACCTATCTTTAACTCTCCTGCAATGATGTCATTTTGGATTATTTGGGGAGTTGCAACCACAACCTTTGCAGAGCCGTATAGCTCTTTTCTCTTCTTCCTACTGACCTCTCCTGTCAAAACTATAACATCCTCTATTTTTGTCAATTTTTTTATCGTTCTTGCGTGCTGCTCCACCAATGGCTTTGTGGGAGCCAAAAATAAAATTTTCCCTCCCTTCTTCTGCAAGACCTCAACGAGAACTAGAATTGCAATTATCGTCTTACCAAGGCCCGTGGGCAAAACTACTAGCGTATTTCCTCTCAAAGCACTCTTTGCAATGCTAACTTGGTACTCCCTCTCTTCCACCGCATTCTCTCTGAGCAGGGGATGTGAAATATACACGAGTATGTATCATAAGGAAAGATTTAAATTTAATGCCACATAGTTGCAAATATGATAATTGCCGAGCTCACCATAACACCCTTGGGGGAGGGAACTAGTGTATCTAAATTTGTCAAAGAGGCGTTCAAAGCCATAAGAGCTACAGGATTGAAAATAGAACTAACTCCAATGAGCACGGTTGTTGAAGCAAGCAGCATTGATGACATATTCAGAGCGGTTAAGCTTGGAGAAGAGGCAATGCTCAAACTTGGAGCGAAGAGGATAATAATTGACATAAAGATAGACCATCGCTTGGACAAAGATGCAACTATGGAGAGCAAAAAGAGAGCGGTAATGGAAGAATAGATTTAATTACGAGATTGTGATAATAGGAGTATGGATAAGAAGAAAGCTTTATTGATCATTTTAGATGGTCTTGGCGATAGAGCCATAAGGGAACTTGGATTCAAAACTCCACTTCAATTTGCAGAGACCCCACATCTTGATAAAATCGCTAGAATGAGCATGGTCGGGCTTATGGATCCAATCGCTCCAGGAATAAGGGCTGGAAGCGACACCTCGCATCTTAATTTGCTGGGATACGATCCTTACAAGGTCTATACGGGCCGTGGTCCCTTTGAGGCTGCTGGTTTGGACATGGATATAGCGCCAGGAGATGTAGCATTTCGCTGCAATTTTGCCACGGTCGATGAGAATCTGGTTGTTTTGGATAGAAGAGCTGGTAGAATTAAAGAGGGAACTCACGAGCTTGTGAGTGCGATAAACGGAATAAAGATAGAGGATGTGGAGATATTTGTGAAAGAGGGAGTGGAGCATCGTGCAGCACTTGTGCTCCGTGGTTCAGGACTGAGCCCCTATGTGAGCGATGTGGATCCCCATGATACAGTATTGAAGATACATGAGGCGAAGCCATTGAAGCCAGAGGCAGAGAAGACTGCGAGAATATTAAACGAATTTGTAAAGAGGGCCTATGAGATTCTAAAAGAGCATCCCGTGAATAAAGAAAGGGAGAAAAAAGGATTGAAGCCTGCAAACATCCTTCTCCCCAGGGGTGCGGGCATGGCCCCTCATCTTGAGAATTTTGTGAAAAAATACAATATGAAAGCCGCCTGCGTAGTTGGCACACCTTTGATTAGAGGAATATGCAAACTTGCAGGCATACATCCCATAGATTTTCCAGGGGCCACAGGCTCCTATGATACGGATATGAAGGGAAAAATAAGGGAGGCAATAAAGGCCTTAGCTCGGCAGGATTACGATTTCGTCTTAGTCAACATAAAAGCCACCGATATTGCGGGACATGACATGCTGCCAAGAAAGAAGGTTGAGGTCATAGAGAGAATAGATGAAGCCATGGGCTATCTTTTAGAGATTTTGCCCGAAGATATTGTGGTTGTAATAACCGCAGACCATAGCACTCCTTGCAGCGTAGGAGACCACAGCGGAGATGCCGTGCCAATTATGATATACGCTGAGGATTCTAGGGCAGAAGGCTCTGAATTCAACGAAGTTGCCTGCGCAAAGGGCTCGCTTAGGATAAGGGGCTCGGATCTGATGCAGATGATTCTAAATGCCACGAATCGCGCTGATAAATTTGGAGCTTAGATACCACGCAATTCTTTCATCTTTGCAATTTTTGCATCTATCATCTCTTTCTTTGCTATATCGTGCCTTGAATACACTCTTCCAACTATATGTCTTAATGCTTTTTCCGCTATCTCCTCTGCCTCGTAAAGATTCTCTGCTATTCCCACTACGGCCAGAGAGCGTGAGGTTGTGGTGTATATTTTTCCATTACTCTCGTTCACGGATGCATAGTATAGCAGCGCACCCTCTCTCTTTATCCTTTCCTCATTTACCTTTATCTCTTGGTTTGCTAATGGCTTTGTACCGTATCCTTCGGGAACAACATATTTTACCACCGTAGCCTTGTTTTCAAACTCTACAGGCTTCAATTTTCCCTCGATTATACTCCACGCGATATCCACGAAATTTGTCTTTAAGATAGAGAGAACATTCATCGCCTCTGGATCTCCAAACCTGCAGTTCACTTCGATTATCTTTGGTCCTTCGGCTGTGAGCATAAATTGGCCGTAGATTATACCCTTGTATATTCTTCCTTCTCTACGCATCGCTGCTATAATATCTTCCATTATTTTCATCGCTTTTGTGTAATCTTCCTTTGTCAAGAATGGAAGCAGATGGTTCTCCATACTATACGAGCCCATTCCCCCAGTATTTGGTCCTAAATCCCCTTCATAAGCTCTCTTGAAATCCTGCACGAGTGGCATACCTGCCAAGTTTATTCCGTCAGTGAATATTTGGAGTGTAAATTCCTCGCCCACAAGCTTCTCTTCGATTATTACCCTATCTACCCCTCCAATTTTTTTCTCTATGATCTCCTTTGCATACCTTATTCCATCTTCCTTTGTCTTGAAATGATCTCCCATTACCCATACGCCTTTACCTCCAGTTACCCCCACGGGCTTGATGACAAAGGGCTTATCATAATTTTTCAAGAATTCTTCCACTTTCTGTGGATCGTTGAATACATAATAATCAACCATACCATCAATATTGTGCTTTTTCATCAGATCTCGCATGAATTCTTTAGACCCTTCAATTATTGCCGCATCCTTCCTTGGACCAACTACAGGTATGCCCTTCTCCTCGAGCATGTCCGCCATTCCATTTATCAGTGGGGCTTCAGGGCCTATAACTGCAAAATCAACTTTTTTGAATTTTACCCAATCTAAATTTTTAACAAAAGAAACGCTGCTATCATCACCAATAATGTAATCTTCAGATAACCTCGCTATTCCTGGATTTTTGTGTTTCATAACTGCATAAATTTTTGCCCCTCCATCCTTCAATGCTTTCGCTATCGCATGCTCCCTTCCTCCAGAACCCATTAACAGGACCTTATTCATTTTTATCACCTCCTGCCTTTTCAAAGAATTTCTTTATATCTTCAGGCTTGGAAGCATCTATACCAAAATATTCATTGAATTTCTTGGTTGTTCTTAGTACAATTGTTCTTCCTGCCTTTTTACCATAAACAAATCCTCTTTTCTTTAACTCATCAATATGCTCGTAAACTTTCGTGCCTATTATTGCTCTTAGCTTGCTTTGTGTTATGGGTTGATAGTAAGCGATGATTGCAAGGGTTTTTAGTACATCATCTCTCAGCTCCTTCTTGCCCATTGCGTATCCATACTTAACATACTCTTCCTTCAACTGCATAACATACTTATTCCCTATTCTTGCAATCTCTATCGCCCCATCTCTTTCCTGATACTCTTTTCTCAATTTACGCATTGCCTTACTCACATCCTCACTCTTCAAATTTCCAACCTTTGCAATCTCTCCAACCCTGAGAGGTTTTTCTGAGGAGAATAGCACCGCTTCCACGATTTTCATAATTTCATCCATACGGGCATATAATCGGAGAAATTAAAATACTTTGCGCATAAAAATAAATTATATGATTGCTATTTAGGAATGTGAAAGCGTACGCTATAAAGGCAAAAATTCCTAAAAACTCACAACTCTATTTTAACTACTTTAAAGAGGAGGTCATGAAAAGATGCGTTGAAACGAATACCGACTGCGTAGTAGAGATTATAGATGGAAGGCTCATACTTTTCACAGATTCTACCACTCCAAAATCTTTGCTTGAAGGCATAAAAGGTGTGCTTGCCCTTTATGAGATTGAGATTTTTAAAGATGAGGTCTCTCTAATAAAAAGTATGATTTCTAAATTGAAGGAGTGCAAGAGCTTTGCAGTTCGCTCAAACAAAAAAAGCGTTGAAAGAGAAATAGGTGGAAAAATTGCAGAAATCTTGAATATCCCTGTAAATCTAACAGAGCCAGAATGCAAATTGTATTTTGAGCGTAGGGGAAAGTTTTATCTCCTATTCCTCTCCTATCCATAATATGAGCGAAGTTGAAATAACAAGATTGAAAGTTCAAGGAAAGGAGTTCTTAGGATTAAGAGTTGAAATGCCCAATGCACCATTATTGCTTATAAAAGGCACCATAGGATTTGCCATGTGTGGATACCTTAATCCATCTACTGCTGAAAAATTAGGAGATGTTGCAGTTATGGTATCTGGAGTGAATACTTTTGAAGATATGCTCAATGCAAAGATAAAATGGTCTTCCCCTAAAGCAAAGGAGATCGGAATCGAAGAGGGAAGAATATTAAGAGATGAAATAGATAAGCTTTGAATTTTTAGTGGCTTATATATCCGTCCTTCACATATTTCGGGCCCCTAATAGATATTCCTATAAGAGATATAACTGTGCCTGAAATTATTAGAACTATTGCAGCGATGAGCATATAAATATCGTACTTCACGAGCAAGCCTATACCCAATATGATCCCTATAATCGCCAGAGCATTGCCAATGCCCAAAATCACACTTCCTCCAATATACTTTTTACTTCCATTCATTTGATCCCCTCTTGAAGTTTAGTAGAGATGATTTAGTATAAATAATTTCCTGAAAAAGAGCCACCGGGGGGATTCGAACCCCCGACCTGCTGATAACTCGGAGCCCCTTCTTTGGGGGTGAAGCACCTTTCTTTTTAAGAAAGGGGCTCTTACGAATCAGCCGCTCTGCCGGGCTAAGCTACGGTGGCTTTTCGAGGTTAAATTGGATTTGCTTATAAATCATTTTCGATGGGAAATATGAAATACGGGCTTGCACATACATATACTTGGTGAGAAAAGAAGTTGTTGAGCTTCATGGGGCGGTATTTCTTTTCGGATTTGCAGGATTATTTGGGAAGATAATAAGCCTACCCACAATGATGATTGTGCTTGGGCGTGTAGTATTTGCAGCTATTTTTCTATTTTTGGTGATGATTTATAGAAAAGAGGGGTTCAAGGTACCTAAAAGAGATCTTTTATACTTACCTGTTTTAGGTTTACTCCTTGCAGTACACTGGAGCTTGTTTTTCTATTCTATACAACTATCAACTGTTGCCATAGGCCTAATTACATATTCAACATTTCCAATCTTTACGGCGGTGTTGGAGCCCTGGATTTTTAAAGAGAAAATCAGAAAGATGAATGTAGTTTTGCCGATAATCACATTTATTGGCATATTGTTCATAGTTCCAAATTTAAATGTCCAGAATAATGTAACACAGGGGGTTATATGGGGAACTCTCTCGGGATTAACATTCTCTTTCTTAACTATAATTAATCGAAAATATGTGCAGGAGTATTCAAGCGTAACTCTTGCATTTTACCAAGATAGTTTTGCAGCTATTTTTCTCTTGCCAATATTATTCCTATTCGATGTTTCACCTTCATTCAGCGATATCGCTTATGTTGTGCTCTTAGGCATAGTGTTCACTGGGCTAGCACATACTTTATTTATTTCTTCATTGAGTAGGGTAAATGCTCGCACGGCAAGTATAATAGCCTCTTTAGAGCCCCTCTACGGTATAATACTTGCGTTCGTTTTCTTAAATGAAGTTCCAGCGATTCACACGGCAATTGGTGGTGCCATAGTTCTTGCCACATCTTTCTATGCCACACTCAATTTGACAAAATTTAAGTAATGCATAGGGATATAAGAATGTGTGGTCTTTAAGAGAAGCAGTGCATCATGCTCTTGATGGCATTGGCTTTGCGTTTACGAGCGAGAGAAGCTTGCGGATTCAGTTTGGAATATTTCTAATAGTGATAATTCTTGGACTCTATCTTCAAATTTCTCTAAATGATTTTGCTATCATTATGGGCATTTCAGCCCTTGTATTTTCTTTAGAACTCATAAACACTGCTATAGAGAAATCAATGGATGTAATCTCAAATGGAGAATACGATGAACGAATAAAGATAATAAAGGATATATCCGCTGGAGCTGTTTTAATCGCAGCTATTTTTGCAATAGTTGAAGGTGCCCTTATTTTCATACCAAAACTGATGGGGCTGTTTGAATGAGAGCTATAGCACTTTTCTCAGGAGGTAAAGATTCTACATACTCCATTTACCTTGCAATGCAGCAGGGATTTGAAATCGAGAAACTTGTCACAATATATCCAAAGGAGAAGGATTCCTACATGTACCACATTCCTGCCATAGAGAGAACAAAGTATCAGGCTAGGGCAATGGATATTGAGCAAGATATCTATAAAATCGGTGATAATGAAGCTGAGTTGAAAGATGTGCTTTCAAATTATGATGTGGATGCTGTTATAAGTGGGGCAATTGCATCCAATTATCAAAAAACGAAGATAGAAGAAGTGTGCACAGAGTTGGGATTTCTCTCTTACGCGCCTCTTTGGGGAAAAAGCCAAGAAATGCTATTGCAAGATATGCTTCTTGCAGATTTCAAGATTATGATTGTTGCCGTGGCAGCCTATGGCTTAGATGAATCCTTTCTCGGAAAGATAATAGATGAGAATATTCTTGCAAAACTTATGGAATTGGAGAAAAAATACAAAATTAATGTAAGTGGCGAGGGGGGAGAGTATGAGACATTTGTAATAGATGCTCCCATATTCAAAAATAGTTTATCTGTGGAAAATTATAGTGTGTTTTGGGATGGTATGCGAGGCCATATTGATATAACCTCAATTGCCTTTGACCAAAAACTATTTTAATGTTGTGTATAAAATTGAAGATTTCTAATTATGGGAAAAATTTAATTAAAATCAAATCATTATGTATGATGGTTGGGCTATGAAATGGTAATAAAGTTTAAATACATGCCCCATATGTAGGGCTGACTCTATGGGCCTGTAGCTCAGCTTGGTAGAGCACCTGGCTTTTAACCAGGTGGTCCGGGGTTCGATTCCCCGCAGGCCCGTACCTCATGAGGTGATGAGAAAATGGTGAGATTTAATGTGCTCGAGCACGAGCTTGTTCCGGAGCATTACTTGGTACCCCAAGAAGAGGAAGAGAAAATTTTGAAAGAAATTGGAGTTAAGAAAGAAAACCTTCCAAGAATTAAAAAGAGCGATGCTGTTTTAAGGGTTTTAGAGAGAAAATATGGGCATATACCAGTTGGAAGCTTAATAAAAATAGTTAGGAAAAGCCCCACCGCTGGAAGAATAACTGTTTATAGGGTTGTGGTAAGAGATTAAGGTGGTTTTATGAATACCATAGTGGATATTTTGTTTAAGAAAAGTGTAGTGAATCACCATATTGCGTCATACAACGATTTGATACCCACACCAGATAATCCAAATAGTGTGATGCAAGAGATTGTTGATACTACAAAGGTTACAGATGAGGACCCTCCGGGAGTTATAACATTAGATAGAACAAAAACCGGTGGAAAGACAATAAAAATAGTTTTTGGAAGAAACAATGACTACTGGGATGTTAATGAGCCCACCATAAGGATAGGAAGGCCTGAGATTAAAGAAGCAACGGGAGCAACTGTTCAGATAACGCCTATGGAAGCAAGGTTAAGGGATTTAAGTTACTTAGCTCCATTGTATCTAAAGATAAAAGTTTTAGAATGTGATGATGCAGGATGCTATGAAAGAGAGCCAGAAATGGTTAAGATAGGAGATTTTCCTGTGATGGTAAAATCCAAGATTTGCACCCTCCACGAGGATAACATTGACGATTATCTCGATAGCATCTCAAAAGATAAGGATATACTCAACTGGCCCTACAAGCAGAAATTGGAATATGTGGGCGAGGACCCCGATGACCCGGGTGGTTATTTTATAATTGGTGGAAGTGAGAGGGTTCTCGTATCTCTAGAGGACCTTGCTCCAAATAGGGTGTTAGTAGAGAAAAACGAGAGATATAACACTGTTGTGGAGACGGCCAAAGTATTCTCACAGCGTAGGGGTTATAGGGCCCTAACAATTATGGAAAAGAAGAGCGATGGTATTATTGTAGTTTCAGTTCCTGCGGTGGCTGGAACAATACCTCTGGTAATTTTGATGAAGGCTCTTGGACTGGAGAAGGATCAAGATATCTACAGAGCGATTGTAAGCGATGAGAAGATGAGCGTTATCGCTCTTGCAAATATTGAAGAGGTTGAAAATGATAAACTCTATCCTCCAAATGGAATAAGAACTCAGAGAGATGCCATAGAATATTTAGAGAAGAGATTTGCAGCAGGCCAAGCTAAAGAGTACAGAGAAAAGAAAATATCTCAGATTTTGGATTCTTCCTTGCTTCCACATCTGGGCACGAGCAAGGAGGATAGGATAAAGAAAGCTTACTATTTGGGAAGAATGGCAAGAAGAGTTTTAGAACTGCATTTAGGATTGAGAAAGGAGGACGATAAAGACCATCTTGCAAATAAGAGATTGAAGCTATCTGGGGATTTGCTTGAGGAATTATTCAGAATGGCTTTTGAAGCCTTAATGAAGGACTTGAAATATCAGCTGGAGAGAACTTACAACCGCAAGAAAGGAATAAGGATAAGAGTTTCCATAAGACAGGATGTTTTGACACAGAAGATAATGCATGCCATGAGTACAGGTAACTGGGTTGGGGGAAGAACAGGAGTATCGCAATTGTTGGATAGAACATCTCATATGAGCACACTCAGCCATTTACGCCGTGTGATCTCTCCTCTCACGCGCTCACAGCCCCATTTTGAAGCTAGAGATTTGCATCCCACGCAGTGGGGAAGGTTATGCCCAAATGAAACACCAGAGGGTCAAAATTGCGGATTAGTTAAGAATGCAGCCCTTATAATTGATGTATCTGAGGGTTATCCTGAGGAAGATGTCTTAAAGATTCTCAAGGGTTTGGGAGTTGAAGAGAGGCAGTATGAGACAGGAGAACTTGCAAGAGTGTATCTTAATGGAAATCTGGTAGGTTATCATAAGGATGGTCTGGCTCTCACCAACGAGATAAGAAGCAAGAGAAGAAAAGGATTAATATCGCACCAGATAAATATAAGGTACGATGATACGACCAATGAAGTTATGATAAATTCCGATAAAGGAAGAATAAGGAGACCTTTGCTTGTGGTTGAGAACGGAAATGTTAAGTACACGAGCAGGCACAGAGAGCTTCTTCGCAGGGGGAAGATGGAGATTGAGGATTTAGTGAGAGAGGGAGTTGTTGAGTGGATAGATGCGGAGGAGGAAGAGAATGCATACATTGCCGTTTATGCCTACGATGTTCCTGAAAGATGTCCCCATTGTGGAAGAGTACTTGGCAGAAATGATGTTGAATGGATGAATCCTGGAGAGGGAGAGAAAGTAACCCTTAGGTGCAAGCACTGCGGAGCAGAATTTGGTGTAGAAAAGAAGATAACAAAGGAGCATACTCATCTCGAAATTGATCCACTGTTGATTTTGGGCGCAGTTGCAGGATGTGTGCCTTATCCCCACCACAATTCTTCTCCAAGAATCACCATGGGTGCAGCAATGCTCAAGCAATCATTGGGATTGCCAGCCGCAAATTATAGGCGTAGACCGGATACTCGCGGACATCTATTGCATTATCCACAGGCACCTATCGTCAGGACAAAAACCATGGATTTTGTGAACTTTATGCGTAGGCCTGCTGGACAAAATGCAGTGGTTGCTATAATTTCTTACCATGGCTATAACATTCAAGATGCAATCGTTATGAACAAGGCTTCCGTGGAGAGAGGATTTGGAAGAAGCACATTCTTTAGGACTTATAAGAGTGAGGAGCGCAGATATCCTGGTGGTCAGGAGGATAAGTTCGAAATTCCAAGTCCAGATGTTCGCGGAGCAATGACAGAAGATAGGTACAAGCTCTTAGACGAAGATGGTTTGATCTCTCCCGAAGTTTATGTAAAAGGTGGAGATGTGCTTATAGGCAAGACCTCACCCCCAAGATTCTTGGAGGAAGAAAGTGAACTCTTAGGGCCGCAAAAGAGAAGAGAGAGCAGCGTGACAATGAGGCCTGAAGAAGAGGGGTGGGTTGATTCTGTCTTGCTAACTGTGAGCGAAAATAACTCTCGACTTGTAAAGGTGAAAGTTAGGGATCAGCGCATTCCAGAATTGGGGGATAAATTTGCCTCAAGACACGGGCAGAAAGGTGTTGTGGGAGCCATAATACCTCAAGAGGATATGCCCTTCACCGAGAGTGGAATCATACCGGATTTGATAATTAATCCTCACGCAATTCCTTCAAGAATGACTGTGGGGCACATATTGGAGATGATAGGTGGCAAGGTTGGCTCTCTTGAGGGAAGGTTTGTTGATGGTACCGTGTTCAGTGGAGAGCCTGAAAAGGCATTGAGAGAAGCATTGGTTAAGAATGGATTCAAATACAATGGTAAGGAGATAATGTACGATGGCATAACGGGAAGGAAGATAGAGGCAGAGATATTTGTTGGTGTAATATATTACCAGAAACTGCACCACATGGTCGCTGGAAAATTCCATGCGAGATCCCGTGGACCTGTGCAGATTCTTACAAGACAACCAACTGAGGGACGCAGCAGGCTCGGCGGTTTGAGGTTTGGAGAGATGGAGAGAGATACCCTAATTGGTCATGGAGCTGCAATGGTCATAAAGGATAGATTGTTGGATAATTCAGACGGCACTGTACTCTATGTTTGCGGAAATCCTGAGTGTGGCCATATTGCCATGTTTGATAGAAAGCGCGGAATTCTCCGGTGCCCAGTCTGCGGAAATACCACGAACATATACCCAATTGAAACCAGTTATGCCTTCAAGCTTATGCATGATGAGCTTGCATCACTTGGTGTTATTATGCGTATGAAGGTGGGTGATATGAAATGAGCCATCACATTTTTGGATTGACAAAGAGAATTAATTCCATAAAATTCGCTTTATTATCTCCCGAAGAGATTAGGAGAATGAGTGCAGTAAAGGTAATAACAGCAGATACCTATGATGATGACGGTTTTCCCATAGACAAGGGCCTTATGGACTTGCACATGGGCGTAATTGAGCCTGGATTGAGATGCAAAACATGCGGAGGTAAGGTAGATGAATGCCCTGGACACTTTGGGCATATAGAACTCGCTATGCCGGTCATCCATGTGGGTTTCGTAAAAAACATTAAAAATTACCTTGATGCTACCTGTCGTGAATGTGGCAGGATAAAGCTCAAGGATGATGAAATTGAAATTTACAAGCAGAAGATAGAAGAAGCGAAGAAAATGGGAGCCTCGCCATTAGAATTGCTCTTTATAACAAAGAAGATAATAGATGATGCCTCCTCTCGCCCAATATGTCCTCATTGTGGTGCAGAACAGAAAAAAATCACACTGGACAAGCCTACAACATTTAGAGAAGAGGGCAGAAAATTAACTCCAAAGGAGATTCGTGAGAGATTGGAGCGCATACCTGACGAGGATCTACCTTTACTTGGAATGAATCCCGAAACTGCTAGGCCTGAGTGGATGGTTCTGACTGTTCTTCCTGTGCCCCCCGTCAATGTGAGGCCCACTATAACCCTCGAAACGGGAGAGAGAAGCGAAGATGATTTAACGCACAAGCTCGTGGATATAATAAGGATCAACCAAAGATTGAGAGAAAACAGAGACAGTGGAGCACCACAACTCATAATTGAAGATTTATGGGAACTCTTGCAGTACCATGTTACCACCTACTTTGATAATCAAACCTCTGGTATACCACCTGCAAGGCATCGCAGTGGCAGACCTCTCAAAACTCTTGTGCAGCGTCTGAAAGGAAAAGAAGGAAGATTCAGATCCAACTTGTCTGGTAAGAGAGTTAATTTCTCAGCCCGTACAGTCATATCCCCAGAACCATTTCTTTCGATAAATGAAGTTGGCGTGCCTGAGGCGGCTGCTAGAGAGCTTACTGTACCTATAACAGTTACGGAGTATAATATTGAGAAGATGAAAGAAATTGTTAGAAGAGGTTCAAATCCAAAGGGAGATAAATACCTGCCAGGTGCAAATTATGTTATTAGACCTGATGGAAGGAGGATAAAGATAACAGATAGAAATGCAGAAGATGTCTCAAAGAAACTTGATATCGGCTGGGTTGTAGAGAGGCATCTCATAGATGGGGATGTAGTGCTGTTTAATAGGCAGCCATCTCTGCATAGGATGAGCATGATGGGTCATCTCGTAAAAGTCATGCCAAATCGCACATTCCGCTTCAACCTTGCAGTTTGCCCACCTTATAATGCTGATTTCGATGGAGATGAGATGAATCTTCATGTGCTCCAGAGCGAGGAGGCAAGGGCTGAAGCGAAGATTTTAATGCTTGTGCAAGAGCATATTTTATCTCCGAGATTTGGTGGTCCGATTATAGGCGGCATACACGACCACATAACTGCAATGTTCTTGCTTACTCATAAAAATCCAAAATTCACAAAGGAGCAAGCAATCCATATGCTATCTTACTTGGATTATGACGAGCTTCCAGAGCCGCATAAGGACGAGAATGGAAACGAATTTTACTACGGCAAAGAGCTATTCTCCTTAATTCTTCCAAAGGATTTAAATATGGAATTCAAGAGCAAGATTTGTGACCCATCTGTGTGCAACAACAAATGTGTGCATGAAGCTTGCCCGATAGATGCTTATGTGGTAATTCGCAATGGAAAACTTGTGGCAGGTACAATAGATGAAAATGCGATTGGTTCAATGAAGGGTAAATTGCTTGATAGAATAGCAAAAAGAGGTAGCAAAGAAGCGCGTGAGTTCATAGACAATATGACAAGATTGGCAGTGGGAGTAATATCCTATCGCGGTTTCACTTCAGGAATAGATGATGAAGATATACCTGAAGAGGCTATTATCCAGATTCATGAAATAATAAAAGAATCAATAAAGAAAACGGACGAATTGATTGAATTATATAAGCAAGGCCTATTGCAACCAGCTCCTGGAAGAAGTGTAGAAGAAACTTTAGAAATGGAGATAATGCGCGTGCTAGCACATGCAAGAGATGAAGCGGGTAAGATAGCTAGCAAGCATTTAGGTTTAGAGAATTCATCGGTTATTATGGCAAGAAGCGGAGCTAGAGCATCCATGCTCAACCTATCCCAGATGGCTGGAAGCATTGGACAGCAGTCTGTGAGAGGTCAAAGATTACATCGCGGTTATCAAGATCGCACGCTACCACATTTTAAACGTGGAGATTTAGGTGCCCTAGCAAGGGGATTTGTAGAATCCTCTTACAAGAAGGGCTTGAGTCCAACAGAGTATTTCTTCCACTCAATGGGTGGACGAGAGGGCTTAGTGGATACTGCAGTTCGTACATCCCGCAGTGGTTATATGCAGAGAAGATTAATCAATGCCCTTGAGGATTTGAAAGTTATAGAGGATGGAAAAGTTGTGGATACTGCGGGCAATGTTGTGCAGTTCATTTACGGAGAGGATGGTGTTGACCCCACTCGCAGTTCAGGTGGAGAAAATGTAAATATGGATGAGATTCTAACGGATGTTCTTGGAGACAAGTATCTTTTAAGGAGGAGGAAGTAAATGAATCTGCTCTGGAAAGATAAGATTAAGAATATTGACAAGATAAAGCTCAACGCTCCAGTGTATTATGCAGTAGATTTTGAAATTAAGAAAGATATAGAACTTCCCACATACGGGTACATAACTCTCAAGGGTTCTGAGGCAAATTACAGGGTAAAAATAAGTGAGATAAGGCCCTACGAGAATATGAAGGGCATAGTAAAGAAAACGACTAAAAAGCTAAAAACCCTACTTAAGATTGAAGAGATTCAAGACATATCAGCAATACCCATCTCTGAGTTCAAGAGAGAGGACGGTACCTACTTGAAGAGGATTACAAAATTTTCATATGGAACCTTAGAAGAGCAGGGAGAGATAAAGATAAAGAAGTTTGAAGAGATGAGCAATGAAGAGAAGAAACTTATGGAGGATATTGAAAAGAAGTATGGGGTAAGATTGCCCTATTCGATAATTCAAAAGTTGCTAAATGCAAAAGAGGAATTCTCCTTAAAAAAATCGGAATTCAACAAAGTTGTGGAAAGAACAGTAGAGGTTTACAAGAAGAGAGAAGTTGACCCGTATGAGGCAGTGGGCATCGTTGCCGCTCAGAGTATTGGTGAGCCCGGTACTCAGATGACTTTAAGGACTTTCCACTATGCTGGTGTGGCAGAGATGAATGTTACATTAGGTTTGCCAAGATTAATTGAGATAGTAGATGCAAGGAGTATGCCCTCCACACCAGTTATGCAAATCCATCTAAAAGAAGGTGTGAGGGAGGATGAAGACAAAGTCAAAGAAGTGGCTAAGAAAATTGAAAGTACGAATATAATCGACATCGGAAATGTGGTAACTAATATAGCTGATATGTCCGTTGTGATAGTTCCAGATAAGAAGAAAATGGAAAATCGAGGAATAAAGAAAGAAGATATCGTTGAGAGTTTGAGCAAATTAAAGCTCCAAAAGTTAACGGTGGAAATTGAGGATGATAGAATAAAGCTCAAGCTCCCAGAGCCATCTTACAAGAAACTATACCAGCTTACAGAGAGTGTAAAATCCCTGACACTCCGTGGTATAAAGGGCATATCAAGGGCAATAGTTAGAAAGAGCCAGGATAATAGGGAATGGGTCATATATACTCAGGGTTCGAACCTCAAAGATGTTCTGGATATTGAGGAAGTGGATGGTGCAAGGACAAGAACTAATAACATAATTGAAATCGCAGATGTGCTAGGCATTGAAGCTGCCAGAAATGCAATAATGGAAGAAGCTATAAACACCTTACAGCAGCAGGGTTTGAATGTGGATATGAGGCACATAATGCTCGTGGCAGATATAATGACCTACAACGGCTCGGTGGAGGCAATAGGAAGACATGGAATTGCAGGTGAGAAGGAGAGCGTATTGGCTAGAGCCGCATTTGAAATCACAGCAAAGCATCTATTGACAGCTGGAGTTCTTGGCGAGGAAGATAAACTTAGGGGTGTAGCCGAAAACATTATTGTTGGACAACCAGTTACCTTGGGTACTGGTGCAGTAACTTTAATATACAAGCCCAAAAAAGAGGTGAGGTAAATGAATAGGGAAGATATAAGAAAAGAACTAAAAAAGATACTCAATACGGGAAAGGTTTATTATGGAGTAAAGCAGGCGAGGAAAGCTATAGATAGAGGAGAAGCAAAATTGATAATTGTAGCTGATAATTGCCCAGAAAAGGAAGAAGTGCAGAACTGGAACATACCCAAAATCATGTTTGATGGAGACGGCATAGAGCTTGGAGCACTTTGCGGAAAGCCCTTCAATGTTTCAGTTCTAACTATAGTGGATGAGGGAGAGGGTAGATTATTGCGCATGGTGAAATAATGGTAAATATCAAACTTGACGCACAGACGCTTCGCTACATATCCATATTTGAGGCCGCCACTAATGCTCAAGTTAAGGACTGCATTGAAAGCGATAATCTAATTGTATTCGTAGTGTATCCAAGGAACTTGAGAAAGGCGCTTGAGAACAATGGCTCAAAGATTCAAACAGTGCGCAATTTAATCAAGAAAAATGTGATGGTAGTTGAATACTCTCCAGATATAGTGGTATTTACCAAGAACATTTTCCATAGATTTCATGTGAAAAATATAAAGGTGGAGAATGTAGATAATCAATTCAGCATAACGGTGTTCGTAGATCCGAGAGACAAAGCAAGGGCGATAGGGAAAGAGGGTAGAAATCTAAAGTTAGCCAAGGAAATCATAAGCAGACACTTCCCTCTAAAGAGCATAGTTATCTATTAAATTTCATATTTTTAAAATCCTCAATAATTTTTGCATGGTCAAATGCCAACTCAGGAAGAGCATTTAAGGGGAACATAGTAGCATAGGTTGCATCATCGCCACCCTTTAATTTACCCCCCAATCTTCTTAGCTCATACACCACGGTTATAGTATGGTCCCTAGGATCTCTTTTTGGGTCAGAATAAACTCCAACTAGCCCTATAATTTCCGTTTTTAATCCCGTTTCCTCTTCCATCTCTCTTACTATTGCATCTTCAGTTCTCTCCCCATACTCTACAAATCCTCCGGGAAGTGCATACATACCCTTAAATGGTTCTCTGCCCCTCTTTACCAGCAGAATCTTCTCATCTTCCACCAATATGCCATCTACAGTTATTGAAGGTTTGATGTATGGATGCTTGATAACATAATCAAACACTTTTTCATATTTTTCATATTCTCTAAGCAGTTTGATACCCTCTTCTGTGATCGTGCTCTCTCCTCCTTCTCTTCCACCACGATGAGAGGTTATTATTTTTACTCCTAAATTTTCCTCGATTTCTTTTATCAATCCCCAAGCATGTCTATAAGACATCCCAAGATTGCTGGCTGCTTTTCTCAAACTTCCTGTTTTTTCAATCTCTTTGAGAATCTGATAACTTCCTGGACCAAAAACATAGCCTGCTGGAGATTCAAACCAGAAACGGTATTTTACAATCATATTTCTAAATCTCCTTTTCAAATTTCAAATTTTCTATAGAAAAATTAAAAAGGGCATTTACATGGAAGTGTGTGGGATTCTATGAAGACATAGCGCAAATTTTTCGGAAAGGTGAGATAAAGAGCAAGGAGGATTTGGAGAAGTGGAAGAGCAGAATTGCAAAGAAGTACAGGATTCCCAACCCGAGAAATTCTGAGATTATGAAACACCTACCCAAAGATATTGTTGAAAGATATCATAGCATTTTAGTTAAAAAGCCCTCTCGCACTCTAAGTGGCGTGGCTGTCGTGGCGATTATGACTTCTCCATTCCCATGTCCACATGGAAAATGTATATACTGCCCAGGCGGTCCTGAGAAAGGCACTGCCCAGAGTTACACAGGGCACGAGCCAGCAGCACTTAGGGCTGCACAGTATAATTTTGACCCATACGAGCAGACAAGGGCGAGAATAGAGCAATTGAGAGCAATAGGACATCCAACTGATAAAATTGACCTCATCATTATGGGGGGCACATTCACAGCCAGGCCTCAAAGCTATCAGGAGTGGTTCGTTAAGCGTGCTTTTGATGCTATGAATGGCGTGGATGCCAAGAACTTGGAAGAAGCACAGCTGATTAACGAGGATGCAAAGAACAGATGCATAGGGCTTACAGTTGAGACCCGTCCTGATTGGTTCATGGAAAAAGAGATTGATTTTGCTTTGAAATTAGGAGCAACAAGAGTTGAGCTTGGGATACAAACGGTCTACGATGATATTTTGGAAAAAGTGAAAAGAGGACATACAATAAGAGAGAGCATTCTTGCTACTCGGCTTGCAAAGGATGCAGGTTTCAAAATCAATTATCATATGATGCCAGGTCTGCCTGGAAGCTCTCTTGAGAGGGATTACAAGGCATTTAAAGAGATATTTGAAAATCCGAATTTCAGGCCAGATATGCTCAAAATTTATCCTACTTTGGTTGTAAAAGGCACGGAGCTTTATGAAATGTGGAAAAAGGGAGAATACGAGCCCTACACTCTCGAGGAAATGGTGGAGTTATTAATCAAGGTGATAAGCATCGTTCCCCCATGGGTTCGCATACAGAGAATCCAGAGGGATATTCCAGCAAAGTTCATAGAGGCGGGGGTGAAAAAAGGAGATTTGAGGGCAATAGTTCTTAAAGAAATGGAAAAAAGGGGAATAAGATGCCCGGATATAAGATGCAGAGAAGTTGGCCGTAAAGGAGGAAATAATTTTGAAATGATACGCAGGGATTATAATGCCTCTTCAGGTAAAGAAGTTTTCTTATCTTTTGAAGATAAGGATGCCGATTCAATAGCAGCATTTCTCCGTTTAAGATTGCCTAGCAAATATGCTCATCGTAGTGAGATGCGCAACGCCGCTATTGTTCGGGAGGTAAAGGTATTTGGAAAAGAAGTGCCTGTGGGGGAAAAAGAGAAAGAGGCATGGCAGCACCGCGGATTCGGGAAAGAGCTGATGAATGAGGCAGAGAGAATTTCTAAAGAAGAATGGGGAGTGGCTCGGGTGGTGGTAATAAGCGGTATTGGAGTGAGGAATTACTATCGTAAACTCGGCTACGAGAGATTAGGACCGTACATGGCAAAGAGAATTTGAGATCAGTGTAAGAATTTTTCAAGTGCTTCTCTCAATTCTTTGTGCTCCTTCGCGTATTCTTCCAGCGGAATACCCTGCATCTTCGCCTCTAACGCCTCTCGCATTGCCTTCGCACCAGCCCTAGTGCCTTCTGGATGCCCATGGACTCCACCTCCGGCCTGGATAACTATATCCTTTCCTAAAATATCAACTACAGCGGGGACATGGCCTGGATGTAAACCACCAGAAGCAACAGCGAGCACGGGTTTTATTTCATACCATTTTTGTTCAAATCTGCTTTCATTTGCGGGCACATTCTCAAGCTGTATTTCCTCCCTTATTTCGCTCACTTCCTTTGCACTTCCTTCCATCTTGCCCACTGCTGTACCTATGTGCAAATTGTCCACGCCCAAAAGCCTATACACTTTTGCAAGCGTGAGCATATTTATCCCATGCTCAGGATTTCTTGTTATCGCCGCATGCATCGCTCTATGTGCATGGATGGCCATTTTAAAACCTTCCTCTCTGTAGCTTTGCACCGCGGAGAAACCAGATATGAACACATCAATCATAACAAACTCGTTGCCAGAATCTTGCACTAATTCTGCACGGCGAATCATCTCTTTATAGGGGGCAGTTATATTCACAAGGTAAATCTTCTTCTCTCCAGTTTCTTCCTCTGCAATGTCTTTCTTTTCTAGAGTTAGGGCAAGACGCTCTTCAAATCTGTTAAATTCCTGTGAAGCTAGGTTTTCATCATCTTTGACAATATCCAATCCCCCAACCCATGCTTCATAGGCCACTTCAGCATGCATTTTCGCAGGTAGACCTATCTTGGGTTTGATTATCGTGCCGAGAAATGGTCTATCATAGACCTTGGTCATTTCCCTTACACCTTGTACTCCGTATTTTGGTCCTAAATACCCTTGAATCAACTCTTTTGGGAATCTTATATCCAAAACACGAAGGGCTTCTACGCTCTTCATGCCGAATACATTACCGGCTACACTTGCCAGTATTGCTGGCATATTTTTTATTTCAAATAAATGCAATGGATATGCGATTTTAACATACTTATTCTTCTCATCAATTTCATATACTCTTGCTCTCAGTTTTTCCCATATTTCAGGCAATAGGGTTTTGAGGTCTGTCCAAGTACCTATGGATGATTCCTCCGCAATTCTATCCGCCACATACTTCATATCCTTGCCTGCAGGTGGCTCAGCGCGGAACCAAACTAATAAATCACTCTCTCTGGGCTGATAATTCAAATCTATGTAGGTCATAATTAAGATATATCCTTATTGGATTTAAACATATAGCAAATGACTACCATCGCAAGTACTTGCGGTATTGAGAGGTAACCCCTCCCTGCATACTGAAAAAGGTATGCCGTATTTATTTGCCAAATCTCTCACATTTTTTAGAATTTTAAATCTCAGTTCTTTTGGAGCATACCTAATCCCTCTTACAATTTCCCCGTCTTGGTAGTATATTTCTCTCAGTTTGTAAGCTGAGTTCTTAAACACTCCAGTTATTCTTGAGAAATTGTCTGGCTTGGCCTTGTATGTGGAGCTTATTATTTGCTCAACACCTATGTTAGCGAGAGCTTTAATCAAATGTTCAATTTCCAGTATATTATCATTTATGGTTGGGATTATCGGGTCGAGTCTAACTATTGTATGCACCCCCTTTGAAACGAGATATTCTAAGGCTTTTAATCTCTTCTCCGGGCTTGGAGCCATGGGCTCTAACCTCTTTGCCAAGTTATCATCAAGGGTTGTAATCGTTATTGCAACCACGCTGCTCATAGAGGAAAGTATATCTGCGTCTCTTTCTACAAGATTGGATTTTGTGAGTACCAATACAGGGAAATCATATTTTTTCATAAGTTCTAAAGCTCCTCTTGTTATTCTTTTCTCCCTTTCCACTTTGGGATAAGGATCTGAAGAATTGCTCATCGAGATTGGTAATTTTTTTGCTTTTTTCAAATCTCTCTCAAAGAGCCTGAGAAAATCTCTCTTTGGGCGAACTCTCCATGGATCTGGGATGTAAGAGGTTATGTAGCAATAAATGCATCTATGCTCACACCCAGTATACGGGTCCACGCTGTACTTTTCCGGGCAGGTGCATAGCGGAAAATTCCACGGGTCAAATATGTGCAAATAATACACAAGAAGCGTATTTGATAAGAGTATAAAAATGATGTCCATATTGATTATCGTTTTTGATAATGGCTTAGAAACGAATTTATATTTTCTTTTTTAATCTTTAACTATGAATGGGAGCTTGAATGTTGTGATTATAGATGATAATAAAGAGTTAGCAGAAGTGATAAAGCAGTATCTATCCAACCGAGGTTTTAATGTAAAAATTGCAGAGAATGCAAGAAATGCTATGTCAATTTTGGAGAAAAGCGAGAGGGTAGATGTAATTCTTTTGGATTTGATGCTTAAAGATGTGCACGGCTTGGAGCTGCTAAAATCCATAAGGTCCCATTCTAAGCAGGTGGTTATAATAATCATCACAGGAATAAAAGATTTGAACACTGTGATAGAGGCAATGAAGGCTGGGGCAGATGATTATCTTGTAAAGCCATTTAGATTAGGAGAGCTTGAGGAGAAGATAAACGAAAATCTTTATAAGAAGGCAATGGAAGAGCCAATGCAAACACTTACAGCAGATAGGGCAATGGAAGTGTTGGATACCTTAGATTACAGCTCAGGAATGCTCAAGTTCTCATTTAAGGACTTGAATGAAATGCATAGGTTTTTGGATATGATAAAGCTTAGAGACAATTTAAAGATACATGATGTAAAGGTAGGTGAGGAATACGAAGTATTCGTCACTATTAAGAGGTAGAATAAATGGTTGAATGTGATGTAGAATACATATATCCCTACGGACGAGGGTTTATAGTTTATACGGATAAGCCATGGTTACAGGGAAAGATATACTTGACGAGGAAGGACATAATAATTGTGGGGGAGAAAGAGTACAAAATTCCCCTAATATCAATAATAAGTGTGGATAAAAGAATAACACTTCCGACAATAAAAGAGGGGCGCTCTACATTATTAATAGAATTTTTGGATATAATAAGCAGGGAGAAAATATATGCATTATTCTCAGGATACGGCAGTTGCATCAGGCATTTTAAAAAAGCTCTACTCACACTATTAACCTCGACCATTTCCATAAGCTATAAAATTGGAGATGAGTGGAGCAAGGGATTTTTAAGAGTGGATAACTCAGAGCTAATTTTCACCCCAACGAATTATACTTTGAATGTTGAAAACATATTGAAATTAGAAAGGAGAACGATATCCACTGGATTCTCAAATGTGGGTGTAATATACATAAAGGAGAAAAAAGAGGATGAAATCAAAGAAATCTATGTTATTACACCCCCACTAAAAAGGGACTTTTTCTGGCAGTTGTTCAATCTTATGGTAGAAGAGTATATGTACTCTCAAATAATATCTAAGCTTAGTAAAACTGAAAGATTAGTTCTTTTACTTATAAACCAAGGTGCTAGTGTGGGCGAGATACTTAGAAAACATCAACTTTCCCCAGATGAATTTAAGAAGATAACCGATAAATTGCAGGAAATGGGTTTGATAAATAAAATAATACTTTTAAAGATAACCGATAAGGGTAAAAAAGTTGTTGAAAATGTTACCGAATAAGAGTTTTTAATATTTTTATAGCGTCTTTTAAACTTGGAACTGTATAATCTGCCTCTGTACTATTATTTCCTATTTTTATTGCAATCATTCCCACATCTTTAGCCCCTTTCACATCTCTAAACTCTGAATCTCCTATGTATACCTTAGGATTGCTCTTAGAATGTCTTAAAGCCATTTTGAAAATCTTCGGGTTTGGTTTGCCAACTCCAGCATCCTCTGCCGTTGTGATAGAATCAAAAAAATGTTTTATTCCTAAAGCTTCCAACACTTTATTGGTATAAGGGGTATCGGCATCTGTTATTAGCCCCATATGTTCCGATATGTTTCTAATCTCTTTTAATGCTTCTAAAGCACCAGGTCCAAGCTTTACATATCTTGCATGATAGTATGAGTAAGAATCTATAATCCAAAAAACATCTGAGGAGCATAATCTTTTAGGTACAATCTCTTCTATAGCCTTTGCTATGAGGTTTCTTATAGGATAGTACTCTTTATGTCTATTCTCCATAAACGGCTTTCTGTATCTCAAAATGTGCTCCATAATTTTTTTTCCATCCATTTGTATATTGAATCTTTTACCTATGGCCTCGCACATTTTTAAAAAGGCCATGTTCTCGCTCTCCATATCGGTTATGGTACCGGTCATATCCAGAAACACATCCATATTTATGGAGATATGCACCATCGTTTTAACCTTTGCCATAAATTTTATATTCACCATGCTTATACGCCTTTAAGTTCCAGTGGTTGAACATGCATTAGGCATGTAAATCAAATCTTGATGCTCCGGTGGTGTAGCCCGGCCAAGCATTCGGGCCTTTCGTAAAGCCCCTTTAGAAAGGTGCTTTACCTCTAAAGGGGCACCGGGCTTTAAAGAAAGCCCGTGACCCGGGTTCAAATCCCGGCCGGAGCACTAAGCCCTTTTCTTAGAAAGAAAGCGGCTTTACCCGTAAAGAAATTTTTAAGTTAAAAGGAAATGAGTGGAGAGAGAAATGAGCAAGGAACAAAGTGAATTCCAAAGTTGCCCTTCACAGAAGGGTTTGGCCATAGAGGTCTCTTCTAAAGATGCAAACATGACTATAAGCTGGGTTGTGGCACCTTATTCTCAAGAAAAGGTTTGAATCAAATATCAAAAAGCACCTTTGCATAACCTTTCTCCGGATCCACAACCAATTCATGGTAGGTTACCGCCTTTATCTCAGTTTTTATTCCATGCTTCCTCCTTTTATAAGGTTCACCCCAGCATATTGCCTCAAGATAATATCCATTCTTATCTTCTTTTATCCTAACATCAAATTTTCCCATTACAAAGAGCTCAGTTGAGAATACATAAAGGAGCTCAGAGAGCCAATCAACGAATAAATCATTCAAGGTTGGGGAAGAAAGCTTAACTTTGTACTTTCCAGCGGGCTCTATTTTATCTGCATTTAAAATTATATCAAACATTCCATAAGCTGCCTTCTCAAAGAGTTCTTCGAGGGATTCTCCACGCACTATTATGCCAACATCTGCAGTATGGTCAAATATCTCGTAAGGCTTCACCTATGGAAAATTGCGGGAAACAATTTAAATTTTTATCCTTGGAGGGGCTAATATTTATTTAATATGACTAATTCACCCAATTAAGGTGTGAGTATGGATACGGAGGAAGCAAGGAAAAACTATGAATTTCGGCGTTACTTAGAAGAATTGGAGAAGTACGAGGGTAGAGGTACAGAGCTCATCTCAGTTTATATACCCCCCAAGAGACCCATATCTGATGTAATCGCCTATTTGAGAGACGAGTATGGAACATCTGCAAATATCAAAAGCAAGACCACGAGAAAGAATGTTATGAGTGCCATTGAAAGCATCATGTCCCGTTTAAAGTATTTCAAAATGCCTCCTCCCAATGGATTAGTAGTGTTCGTAGGGCATGTTATAAAAAGAGGTGACCAGACTGAGATGGTCTCTTATGTGTTAGAGCCACCAGAGCCGGTGCAATCTTTCATATACAAATGTGATTCTAAATTCTATCTAGAGCCTTTAAAAGCCATGCTTGGTGAGAAGGATATCTATGGTTTACTTGTTATAGACAGAAAAGAGGCCACAATCGGATTTTTAAAAGGAACGAGAATTGAGGTAGTTAAGCATCTTGACAGCATGGTTCCAAGCAAGCATCATCAAGGTGGGCAATCATCGCGAAGGTTTGAAAGGTTGATTGAGCTAGCTGTCCACGAGTTTTTCAAGAAAGTTGGAGATAAAGCTAACGAGGTGTTTCTTGCAGAGGAAAAATTAAAAGGCATATTGGTAGGAGGCCCTGGAGGAACGAAAGATTCATTTCTCAAAGGAGATTACTTACACCACGAATTAAAGAAGAAAATAATAGAGGTGTTCGATGTAGGCTATACTGATGAATATGGGCTACACGAGCTTGTAGAAAAGGCTTCCACCACATTAAAAAATTTAGAGGTGTTTAAAGAGAGACAACTGCTAGGGAGGTTTTTCAGGGAAATTAGAAAGCCAGATGGAGGCTTAGCAGTTTATGGGGAGAAGGAAGTACGAGAGGCATTGGAGCGTGGGGCTGTAGATGTTCTTCTCATCTCTGATAGTCTAAGAAAATACAGGATCACTTGGAGATGTCCGCAGTGCGGTAAAGAGGTGAAAGAAACTATAAAAGGCGAGATTCCTGAGAAAATATGTCCCGATTGTGGAATACCTATGGATATAGTGGAAAAGAAAGATTTAATTGAGGAATATTACGATATTGCAGAGCAATTTAATACTCAAGTAGAGCTAATATCAAATGAAAGCGAAGAGGGAAAAATATTTGCAAAGGCGTTTGGAGGTATCGCTGCAATTCTTCGCTATAAGTAATTATTTTTTGAGTGTAAGCACCACTACATCCCTAACAGAACGCATAGCTTGGAACGGCATTATAAGTCTGCCTTGAGCATCTTTTTTAAAGCCTCTTGCATCAAAATCCTCTGCGGGTATTATCAGCATATGCATTATTTTTCCTGTATCCGTATCAATCACAAAATTATCAATAGTGCCAAGGATCATTCCCTCATCCGTCATAGCGGTTTTGCCTCTCAATTCTGTTACGAACTTCTTCATCCTATCACCTCACGAGTAATAGCCCAAATCCTCCTTCTTGGCTTTAACACCCTTACTCAATTCTAACCCAATGCTTTCGTAGTATTTTATTGTTTCTTTATCCAAGGAAGGATGTACTACCCCTAAAGCCTCTTCAAAATGTTTCATATGTACCTTCTCGCTATTCTCCCTTATTGCAGCCATTCCCGCCTCCCTGCATAGATTCTCCAAATCTGCTCCTGTATAGAATTCTGTGCGCATAGCTATATCTTCCAGAGACACATCCTCTGCCAATGGCATCTTTTTAGTATGCACCTTTAGTATCTTCAATCTCGCTTCTTCGTTTGGTGGCTCTATATACACAATTCTATCTATCCTCCCAGGCCTGAGCAATGCAGGATCTACAATATCGGGACGATTCGTAGCTGCGATTACCACCACCCCTTCAAGAGTAGTTAACCCATCCATAGATGTTAAGAGTTGATTTACAATTCTCTCAGTCACTCCAGAACCTCCGTAATATCCCCGCCTAGGTGCAATTGCATCTATCTCATCGAGAAAAACTATGCAGGGCGAGGATTGTTTTGCCTTCTTGAAGATCTCTCTTATTGCCTTCTCGCTCTCACCTACCCACTTGCTCATAACTTCAGGACCTTTTATACTTATGAAATTTGCTTCACTTTCAGTAGCCACAGCCTTGGCTAATAGGGTTTTGCCCGTGCCAGGAGGACCGTAGAGCAAAATACCTTTGGAGGCCCTTATGCCCATCCTCTTGAAAGCCTCTGGATTTTTAAGCGGAAGCTCTACAGCCTCTTTGAGTATTCTCTTCGCCTCTTCTAAATCTCCAACCTCATCCCAGTGAACAGAAGGTATTTCAATCATAACCTCTCTAAGCACGCTTGGTTCAATTTCCTTTAAAGCTTCTTTGAAATCTTCTTTTGTGACTTTCATATTTTCCAAAATTTCTGTAGGCACTGGCTTATCAAGATCAATTTTTGGTAAATATCTGCGTAGAGCGTTCATAGCTGCTTCCCTTGCAAGAGCTGCCAAATCAGCACCTACAAAGCCATGAGTTAATTCCGCAAGTTCTTCCAGCAACTTATCTTTTTCTTCAGGTGAGCCCTCTATCGGCATCCCCCTAGTATGAATCTGCAAAATCTCTTTCCTTCCTTTCTTATCAGGTATGCCTATCTCAATCTCTCTATCAAACCTTCCGGGTCTGCGTAATGCTGGGTCTACAGCATCAATTCTGTTCGTAGCGCCTATAACTATGATATGCCCTCTTTTGCCCAATCCATCCATGAGAGTCAAAAGCTGGGCAACAACCCTGCGCTCAACTTCCCCTGTGACTTCCTCCCTCTTCGGGGCTATGGAGTCAATCTCGTCTATGAATATTATGCTCGGAGCATTTTTCTGCGCGTTCTGGAATATTTCCCTCAATCTCTCTTCGCTCTGGCCATAGAACTTGCTCATTATTTCAGGTCCATTAATTGCATAGAAATGGGCATTGCTCTCATTAGCAACTGCCTTTGCGATTAGAGTCTTGCCCGTTCCTGGAGGGCCATAGAGTAGAACACCTTTGGGAGGTTCAATACCTAATCTCTCAAATAGTTCTGGATGCTTCAATGGTAGTTCAATCATCTCCCTTACCTTTTGAAGTTCATCTTTGAGCCCTCCAATATCCTCGTAGGTTACATGCTCCAAGAGTTCTTCAATCTCGGTTGGCGGCTCTTCTCTAACTTCCACTATTGTTTGCACTCCAATCTGTACAACTT
Source organism: Aciduliprofundum boonei T469 (assembly GCF_000025665.1). Lineage (GTDB taxonomy): Archaea > Thermoplasmatota > Thermoplasmata > Thermoplasmatales > Aciduliprofundaceae > Aciduliprofundum > Aciduliprofundum boonei. Next base: position 1,032,000 of record NC_013926.1, on the reverse strand, counting down.
TCTTAGAGGGCATAGTCTTTACAACTTGGAAAAGTATACCAGTTCTACCCATTAGGGTTATGTTTGGCACAACTATTTCATCCCCCTCCACCACTGGTCTCTTGAGAAGAACCCTTTTTATAAAATCCCCTATTCCCTCGCCAAATCTCAACCTCTGATTTTTTCCTATGAGTGGGGCAATTATTATTTTTTGAGCCTCTACGGGCTCTGCCTTTCTTACCTTCACCTTCTCTCCAACAGTCACTTTAGCATTTCTTCTTATGTGACCATCAATTCTTATAACTCCCCTACCCTCATCTTCTTGCTTTGAGCGAAATACCCTTGCCGCTGTGAGTCTTTTTCCTTCAATCTCAATTACATCTCCAACTTCCAAGCCAAGAAGCATACGAGATGAAGTATCCAATCTTGCTCTGCCTAACCCCACATCCATCTGAGGTGCTTCGGCAACTCTAAGTATGAGCTCTTTTTCCATAGCTCACGCAAATTCCGAAGAGTTAATAAACTTTTTCAATCTTTCTTTGGCATATACCTGTAGAGCAAATTTGCAAACACAGGCAGATTTCTGGACTGAATCCATACTCTTCCAGGACCAACAAATTCTGTCAATATGTATTCTCCACCAAATAGGAAAGATTTGAGCTTGCCAAACTTCCGTAATGTGAAATTCATACTCGCATCAAAAGCAGCCAAATGAATATTATCTATAAGCAATCTCTCACCAGGACCTAACTGGAGCATATCTATTCCACCGTAGGCCGCTATCCAAGCTTTGCCTATTCCACTAACCTTGAACCAGAACATACCTCCTGGTGTGAAAATTCCTTTAAATCCTGTAAATTTCACTCCGAATTCAAGCTCTGTGGACGCAAGGTAATTAGTATCGGATATGTAAATAGGCTGTGTAACTTCTATCTTTATTATATCACCAGGCAAACTTGGAGCAAAAACCACATATCCTCCTTCGGATTGTGCGTAGTAAGTGTTCATAAACAGAGTTTGTCCAGAAAGCATTTTTCTTAAAACCCCCTTCATAAATCCGCCCTTTGTGGTAGTTTCCACCCCTATGGTGGGAGACATGTAAACCATAGCACCAGCCTCTGCAACTATTCTCTCCCCTGGAGACAAATACACTTTCAACTCTGCAAATGCAGGTTTGTGCAAAATCTCAGTTTTCATCATAGCACCCCAAACTATAAGGAATTCAACATTATTTAAATTTTCTCTGGCGTTAAGTTTATTTTATGCATAAGCATGCTTGCATAATGCTCGCTATCATATCAGACATACACGGGAATCTTCCCGCCTTGAAAGTTGTACTTGAGAGAATCGAAGACGCAGATATAATTTTATGTGCGGGGGACCTTGTGGGATACAATCCCTGGCCCAATGAAGTGATATGGGAAATAAGAAAAAGAAAAATTCCTTGCATCAGGGGAAATCATGATAGAGCGGTCATTTATGATAGTTACTTTAGATTCAATCCGTACGCTGCAACTGCGGCTTCCTGGACTAGGAATAAATTGACAAAAGAGAATATGGAATATCTCTACTCCCTTAAAGACCATCTAATTTTAGATATCGAAGGCAAAAGAATTGCATTGCATCATGGTGCTCCTTTTGATGAGGACCGTTATATCTATCCCGATGAAGCCACTGGGGAGCTTTTGGAGTATGATAACGCTGATCTTCTGATTTTAGGACATACCCATGTACCCTTTGTAAATGTTTTTGAGAGGGGAGTAATAATCAATCCGGGAAGTGTTGGGCAGCCAAGAGATGGAGATCCCCGTGCCTCCTATGCCCTTGTGGATTTGAAAAATAAAAAATACGAGATAAAGAGAGTTGAATATCCAATAGATGAAGTCTACAACAAAATTATAGAAGAGGGTTTGCCTACGTTCTTGGGCGAGAGATTGTACATTGGCTACTAGCGCTTTTTCATTTTCTCCTTTACTCTTTTCTCCAAGTATTTATATTTTCCCTTCAACTGATAAGCATATTCCTCCTTCTTTCCCACTTTCCCCTCTTCATGCATATAGGCATACAAGGCTGCTATTCCAACCATAGCTGTTATACCTATGAGGATATATAGAACCCACATCAAACTGCTTTTTACACTAAAAGATGAATCTGGAATTATTCCATCAACCCTATCTCCAAGAACTTTGGATAAGTATGTTAAGTTCAAAGTATGATTCTCTGTGGCTTTATTCCATTCTTCCTTAGAGAAGTATCCGGGAGACCACATTTTATAAGTAGTGCCATTATAATTGAACACCAGGGAAAATCTAACAAAATAAACACCGTCAGGTGTGCCTGAGAAGGTTTTTATATGAAATGCTACGGGCTTTAATTCTTTAGGTTTAATATCTCCTAAATTCAGAGTATAATTTACACTGTTAGATTCTTCTATTACCGGCTTATTATGTATTCTCCAAATGCTTTTTGCCTCTTCCTCCGTTGCCCACATATAAATACCCACATGCAAAACGCAATTGTGCATAGTTGCCACATACCTATTTTCTATCGTAAAATTGAACTTTCCTATTTTACCTGGCTCTATCACTGGAGTGGTGAAATTATCAAAGTTTGGTACATGGGCAGGAGAGCCCACATAGGTTAGCATGATAGCCAAAAGAATTACTGAAATTTTCATTCTATGGGAAATCCGCTTTTAGAATTTTAAGTTTACCATGGTACAGGTTTCTTTCCCATTTTATATGCAATTATGTTTACAGTTCTATGAATCAATGGCGTTAAGAGCAATATTGTTACCACAGCAGGTATGTTTCCAAATGCAAATACGAAGAATTCAGGGTAAAATATATAGGTAAATAGCCATGCTATGAATACAAATGTGAGCTGATCTAACAGAAATGCTCTGCCCCCACTCTTTATTCCCAACCTTCTCTTTATAAATGAACCAAAAGAGTCCCCAAGCATTGCTCCAAAAGACAAACATGCTAAAATACCTATAAAGGACATATCCGATGAGAATTGAGGAAAGTAATTTTGAGGAAGATACAACGATAAGAAATTTTGTACTGTACCTACAGCCATTCCTGTTAGCGCCCCTCCAAAGAATCCACGCCATGTTTTACCCTTGCCCAAAATTCTCCGCCCATCCCAGAAATTCTTACCAAAATCCATAGGCGTCTTTCCCTTGAAGATCACGGCTGCAGAGTTGGGTATATATGCAGGAAGCATAAGCCAGAGTGCAGCAATCACTTGAGCAAGAGCGTTCATCATAGTGGTAATCGTGAAAGTAAACATAAAGTTTTGGTAAATATTAAATAAGGATTGCATATTAGGGAATTGGGCGCGTGGCCTAGCATGGATAGGGCGCTGGCCTTCTAAGTCAGTGATCGCGGGTTCAAATCCCGCCGCGCCCGCTGGGTAATCTTTATATTTAAGTTCAATTTACCCAAGGATGGTGTCAAGATGAAGAGGAGTTCAAGAAGCTGGAAAAAACGCGGAAAGATGCGCTGGAAATGGAGAAAAAAGAGAATGCGCCGCTTGATGAGGCAGAGGCGCGCAAATAAGAGCTGATTTTAGGTTTCACCTTGCTCTCTCCCAAATTTATATTGTTCAATTTTAACGGTAAGGTTTATATCTATGATGAAAATATCCGTGTTTAAGGGGGCATGGGGTAGTCAGGCATCCTGGTGGGCTCCAGTTAGATGATGAGCAGCGGGTCAGCTGAAAGATGATGAATAACTGGAGCGCTGACCCTCAGGAGAGACCCGCGGACCTGGGTTCGAATCCCAGTGCCCCCACTTTTTATCCAACATTTCAAATAAAAAATAAAAATGTTTTTTCGTGTTGTAGACAGGCTCAAGTTGAAAAATGGGGGGCAATTGCCCACTATAAAGCTTTCGGTTGCCCCCGCCCCTTAGGTTCGGGGGCACTGATAGGTTTGTTGACTAAACCAACGGGGGCATTTTGTACCCAGGAGGTGATTTTATGAAAAAGAGTAGGGTATATAAGTTGGAGATTTTATGGAGCACGGGAGATTTGACAGAGAGCAGGATAACAGAGACAGAAAAAGAACTGATAGAAGAGTATGGCTCTCTTTACATTCTAACTAAATATGAATTAGAAGGAGAGCCCAACGCAAGACCAGTGAGCTATCAGGTGTGGGATAAGGAAGATAATCCGTTGATACCGATAGATACACAGCCCAGAGTGGAGGAATCAGCATCTGCATGATGTACTACATTAGGGATATGGAAACAGGAGAGATAGTAGATAAGGCAGAAACCTTGGAAGAGGCGCTAGAGAAGTTGAAAGAGAGAGGTAGTGGAATACTGGAGATAATATGAGCATATCCAAAGCAGTTCTAGGAATTCTTCGGAATAATCCAAATGCCACATGGACACCTAAAACCCTGCAGTATGAAGCACTAAAAAGGGACATTCCTTTGAGTTATGAGAACGCAAAGAAGATTTTGCAGAGGTATGGCTCCAGGGTTTCCCGGGGCCAATATATTTTTTCAATCCAAAGGGACAGCATGTTACATTCAAGGGGACAAAAGGGGACAAATTTTAGGGGTATGTTACATTTGAGTAGAGAGAGTGTAGAACTTAGAAATTCTGAGAATAGATGTAACAAAGGGACATGTTACAAATCTGAGGGATATATTCCATTGTTTAGGAGGATGCTTGCAGTACTAACAGGGGAGAGTATGAGAAGCAGAACAATATCTCCACAGGATTTTTTGAGGGGCCCATACCTTTATGGTATAGGAAACGCAGAGACAAAGAGAATTTATTTCTACAGATTAAGAGATTTAGGGGTTCTGCAAAGAATTGGAAGGGGAAGATACAAGGTAAATGTGGATAGAGCGAGGGAGCTCATGGAAGAAGGGACACCCCTAGGGGTGCATGTTAGAAAAGAAGGGACAGATGTTAGAAAAGGGGACAATTTAATTACAATCTCACATCATTTCAGGATAAAGAAGCCAATCCCGATTAGAGAGGATGAGTTAGGGATAATCTCAAAGTATCTCTGGAGCAAAGAGCCGATAAAGGACTATGTGAATGGGATATACTTGGAAGCGTATCCAACGGGAGAAAGGGATAGGTCTCACGGGTTGAAGATAAAAACTCTGGGCGCAACCTTCTATATCACATACTCTTACAAGAAGGGAATAGCAAAGGTTATGATTTATCCGAAAAGGAAGGAAGTATGGGAGTTCTATGCAGAAAAATTGTTTGGGAAAGAATTTGTGGATAGGGCAATAAGGATAGGCATATCTTCTCATTTCGGCTTCAATTTAGACGAGATAAGCAAGGTTCTCTGGGAGGGGGAGGAGATAAAGATAACAATAAACAAGAGCGATTTTGGTTCATCTGGAGATTTGGAGTTTGAAGGAGTGAGCGAGGAAGGAGGGGAGTTGGCGAAGAAGTTAATAGAGAACAAGTTGGAGCTGGTAGGAAAGATTGTAGATGAATACGAAATCCTGAGGAGAAGGTTAGATGAAATCTCTGCAAATCTCTATTTCCAGCAGTCCAGCAAGGATGTAGATGAGTTAAGGGAGAAGATAAAGGAGTTAGAGAGGAATGTTAGGGAGATAAAAGACCATGTGGTTCTTCATACGAGATTCATAAACCTGATGTTGAAAGATTATCCAAACTTTGGAGGAGAGGTTGAGGGTTATGCGTGAGTTGAAGAGATTCCAGATAAAGAGGATAATAGAGGAAGCTATGAGGATAACGAATGATATAACTCTGAGAGATACAATAAAGTTAGAGGATATCTACAAGATTGCCGAAGCTGTGAAAGGAGAGAGATTAACAAAGAAGGAGAAGCTGATGATAGCAGGGGCAGTAAGTCGCTGCTATCCCACACAAAAGAAATTGGAGAACAAAGAATTAGAGGTTCTAGTGCTGATGTGAGCATGTATATTTATGGAGGAGGACATTTTTCTTCAATTACCTAAATTTGTCCAGAATTGATACAGATGGGGAGGGTCAATTTTTTTGATTTAAAGGAGAATTAGTATTTTCCTTACTCTCCATGCAATTTTAAAATTTCAACTTTTTATATAGTAGAAGAAAATAAGCAATTGATGTATGAGCCAAAAAGAGTTCAAGGATCATCGGAGGAGGGGCGTTTTATTTTACATTGCCTTACTTGCCTTGCTCCTTGCTCCGATAGCGAACTTCAGCCATGCAGCTAATCCAGCACCAGAAATCAGCATAACCATACCTTCTTCACACACGATAGGCAACTACACATTCATACACGGGAATGTTAGCGTGGATGTCAATATCACGGGCAATTTCACCTATGCGGACTTCTATCTGGATGGGCAATTCATCTCTCAATTCAACCAGAGCGATAACATCGTGAATGAGAACGGCACGAATTACACTTACACCACCTACCACTATTTTTGGGATACCTTCTACACGGGAGAAGGGCCACACATCGTAAAGGTGGAAGCCCATTATCCCTCTGGGGAGGTATCCCTCTCAAAAACCTACTATGTGGATAACCATGTTCCCGTTGCCAGCATACAGGTAAATAACTCTGGCATTCTCAAAGGAGTGCAGGAATTGAACATAACCGTTAAGGACCCCTTCTATTCCATATCCTCTGGAATATGGAAGGTAAATCTTTACATAGACAACGATAAGGTTTATAACCACACTCTAACGGAAATATCCTCATTCTACGCATTCCCGTACATCTGGGACACGGAGAAATATAGGGATGGACATCACAACATAACCGTTCAAGTGTGGGACAATGCGGGAAATGAAGCCAATTACATATTCACCTACTTGGTAGATAACCACCCACCGAGCGTGGCTATCATAAGCAATCTTTATCTCAAGGGAATAGCCACCTTGAATGTATCCGTATCTGACAATGTTAGCGGTATAGGAAAGGTTCAATTCTTCATAGATGGAAACCTCACATACACCGCATATCATTATCCATACCTATTCATTTGGAACACGGAAAACTACACGGATGGTAAGCACCTGATAAGCGTAATCGTGTATGATAAAGCAGGGAACAAGAACTCTGCGAGCGTGTATGTCATCGTGGATAACACTCCACCCGTGATAAAGCTCCTTTCTCCCAAGCCCTCTGGCAACGGAACTTTGAGCGGTAATGTGGAGATAAAAATCAAGGGAACGGACGATGTCACGGGCATGGCTTCAATCAAGCTCTACATAGACAATTACTTCGTTGCCAACGGCACAAATTCCATAGATTACGAGTGGAACACTACAAGGTATTTCAACGGGCTACACAGATTGACGATAATAGCAAGTGATAAGATAGGCAATGTGGCTATGTATGATTACAATTTCACGATTTACAACAGGCCACATCCACCCACTTTAACCATAACCTCTCCAGAGAACAACACGCTCTTTGGCACGAATGTAGTTAAGGTTAAATGGACATCCACGGGGCCTCTGGAGTATTACGAAATCAAGGTAGATAACACTCAATACATCAAGACGATGAACGAATCTTACCAAGTGAGTTTAGCGGATGGAAACCATACCTTCTATGTCAAGGCAGTTTTCAAGGGTGGAAAGACGATAACAAAGGAAGTAATGTTTAGAATAGATACCACTCCACCAGAGATTTTGGAATTGCTCGGTTCTTACCACTTCATAAAACCGGGAACTATCAATTTCACGGTCAAGGACGCTTCACCGATACAAGTGTTCATCTATGTGGCACAGGGAAATCAATGGGTTCTCTACAACCAAGGCAACTCTACGCATTGGACTATAAAGATAGACAAGCAAGGAAACTACCAATTCAAAATCGTGGCAGTAGATGAAGTCCAGAACACACAGGAAAGAGTGATACAGGTATCATACAGCATTCCACCACCACCGCAGAGGGAGAAGGTAAGGGGTTCTCCATTCATGCACCTTCTCCTCTATCCGATGTTAATGCTTATCCTCGCTATCATAGCGGTGGTGGTTTTGATGAGGCAGTTAAAGAAGAAAAAGAGAAAGAGGGAGAGCGAGGAAAGCCTATCTCCGAAGGAGAGGGCCGTGCTGGACGAGATAATGGCATACATAGGAGAGAATGAAGGAGCGAAAAGGGGTGATGTCATAAAGGATGTGAGCAACAGGATGGGCATAACTGAGGATGAAGTAGGAGTTATGCTGGACTTTGCGAAAGACCACTATTTAGTGAATGAGAGAGTAGATACGGACGGGGTAATCAGGGTTTATCCATTAGAGAAATTGCAGGGAACTTTGCAGACAGAGGAAGCCCCGTCGGGAGAAGAAGGAGGAAAGAAAAAGCACCTGCTAAAAAGGAGGTGATGTAGAAATGGAGAAGCTTGAGAAGAAGAAGGACAACAAGGTAAGGAGCTTGGTATTGGCAACCTTCCTGATGGCTCTTGCCCTCGGCGGATTCGTATCTGCCGAAGTGATAAACACGATGAACATAGAGTATGTTCAGGACATAATGCAAGGCAACATCTACTATGCAGTCGTGGACGCCACAACCAGCAACGCAGCACAGGCAGCGAACGGCTCACAATACATATCGAACATAACTCAAAAGCTGTTCGTACTGCTTGGAATAATCGGCGGTATAATCATAGCAATCCTATGGGTTAAAGTGGCAATCAATTTCTTCAGCGATGACCCACAGAGAAAGGCAATGGCAAAGGAAGACGCAATCAAGGCACTCGTAGGAACAATCCTCGTAGCAATGGCTGTGTTCGGAGCCATCTGGGCAATCGCTGGCTGGATGGTTGGCGCAACCCAGATAATCCTACCAAACAGCTTACTAGTGTGGGCTTTGTAAATGAGAAAGGCAACCTCTCTGTTGGCTTTCTTCGTTCTCTCTCTTTCTTTTGTTTCTATAACGGCAGAGGGCAGTAGCCCACAAACCGAAGACATAGTTAGGGATAGCACCTTTGCGAAGCACCTTGCGTATTGGAGTTGGCACGGAAATGGTACCTTCTTAGCTGTGGTTGCCACGCTAATAATTGCTCTGGCAGTATTGGGTGCGTTGTGGATGATTGCAGGATGGCTAACGGGGGCTGTGGGATGAGAAAGATGGTGCTGGTAATGGTTATCTTGGGATTAATCGTTTCACAAGTTCCTTATGTTAGTGGAGAATTGGTGAATTCTCAATTAATTCAAGATTCAGATTTCAAAGCAAGTGATAATTACGAATATTGGGACACGGAAAAAGGAGGCCCTTATGGAGATAGTTGGGTAATAAGGTTGGGAGATGGCTATGCTTACTTTTACCACTCAAACTTTAATGCTCAATGCTCGGACACGGACCCCTCTTATGCCCTCATTTCGCAACAGATACAAGTTCCAAATTATGAAATCGAAAATGCTACCATCACGATACACTTCATAGACCAAATAAACATGAGGTATGTTGTAGGATTTGTTAATTCTACGGGTGTTTGGTTATGGAAAGAGGTTTCGTGGGCACCCGTGGCTGCCACGAATGGAGGAAGTGCTTATGTTAATATTAACATAACGAGCTTTTTATCAAATTACACGGGGCAAAAATTGACTTTCAAGTTCGGGGCATACATAGATTACGATACTTCCAACGGGGATTATAGTTTTAGGATGAACATAACCTCTCTGAGTTTGGAGGTTATTTATGATAGTAGTGTTAGTGGAGGAGGATATTGGTGGCACGGAGGAGGAACTTGGTTCGGCGGTGGCGGATTGTGGTTTGGAAAAGGAGGGGGAAATCAAACCTATGTAGAATTCGTTGCTGCGAACATCCAGAGAGTTATGGCGATAGTTGGAACGGGATTGATAGCGATATTGTGGGTTAAAGTGGGAACGGATTACTTTTCCAGAGACCCTGATAAAAGGATGAGGTTAAGGGATGACACGCTCCTTGCTATTGTGGGGACGCTAATAATCGCATTGGCAGTTTTGGGAGCAATCTGGATGATAGCTGGTTGGGTAGTTGGAGCTTCGGAGGTGATTGTGATATGAAATCTGGAAAAGGAAAATCTAGAAAGGCACTATCTTTCGTGGTACTAATCTTGACATCCATACTCTTATCCTCTGGAAAAGTGAGTGCAGAGACCATAAAAACGGAGCAATTAGTTCAAGATAATACCTTCACATCTTCGAACAATAGCGCTTATTGGACTTATACACATGCGGGAGATTCGCGCATAGATTGGCTTTTATACCATTACTCCAACAAAGGACGATGGTATGATGTGGTTCAAGCGAGAAGTGATGATGAGACAACTTTAGGTGAAGGGTATGGCTATATTTGGCAAAAGATTAACATCCCGAATGGAGATATAATAAACGCAACTTTTTCGTTAGATTATGAAGCCGATGAAGATTCTAGTACAAAGGAATATGTTTGGGTGGCTGTAAAGGATGGATACAATGTTTCAAATGAGGGATGGGAAAGCCAACTTGGTATGGCTTATGAGAAGATATACACAGCAAATTTAACGGATATTGTAAAGCAATATGCTGGAAAATCCTTGTATGTTTTAGCAGGTTTGCACATAGTAAGTGGTTCTAAGCTTAAGTATGTGGAAACAACCCTTTACAATGTTTCTCTCACGATAACTTATAAGGTATCATCAAGCGGTAGCGGAGGTTGGTGGGGCAATGGTGGCTCTTGGAGTGGAGGTGGCTCTGGTGGCTGGTGGGGAAGCGGTAGCGGTTGGAGTGGAGGAGGAGGATTTTGGCATGGAAGTGGAGGAGTTTGGTTTGCAGGTAATACCTCTGGGAACGCAACCTATGTGGAGTATGTGGTGGGGAACATCCAGAGGGCATTAGCCATAGTTGGCGGTGCTGTGATAAGTGTTCTCTGGGTGAAAGAGGCGCTGGATTTCTTCTCCGATGACCCCGATAGGAAATCACGGGCAAAAGAGAACGCTCTAAAAGCTCTCCTCGCAACGCTCATAATCGCCATGGCGGTGCTGGGAACTATATGGCTCCTTGCGGGATGGGCAGTAGGAGCGTTTGACATAGTGGGGGTGATATTGTGAAAAGGATTACAACCCTGCTAATTTCCCTGCTCTTAATCGGAATGCTTGTGGTTGGAGGGGCACATGCAAAAATCGTGACGGAGCAGTTTCTAAAAAATCCGAGCTTTGATAGCGGTGGTGGGAATTGGAGTGTAGCAAGATATCATGATTATCAAGGGTATTATGTGGGATGTGTTTTCCAAAATGGAGAGGCGTATTTTTGGACGCATAGCCACTATGGCGAGGGTGTAGAATATGCTTATGCCTACATCTATCAATACTTAACCTTGCCAGACATAAACTCAACCCTGATAAAATCCGCAACTTTGAGCATGAAGTATTACAATTCTCTTTACTCTCAAAGCCTGAGAATTTATTTAGACATATCGGGAACGAAGCAATATTTCCCTACAACAAGGGGCAAGTGGGAAATCGGAACTATGAACATAACGAGCTTTGTCAAGAAGTATGTAGGAAAGAGGGTAGAGGTAAAAGCTGGTTGGAGTAGCGGTTGGGCAAGTGGGCATTTCTACATAGATTGGGTATATCTAAACATCACCTACAACAAGCAGAGCAGTTCTGGTGGTTCTGGCGGATGGTGGGGAGGAGGTGGATGGAGTGGCGGAGGTGGTAGTTGGAGCGGTGGAGGAGGAAGTTGGTGGGGAGGAGGTTCATCGTGGCACGGTGGAGGAGGTTTCTTTGGCATACTCGGTGGCTGGTTTGGGCACACGGGAGCGGTAAATCAAACTTATGTGGAGTATGAAGTGGAGAGAATGCAGGAACTCCTATCCATCACGGGAGGAATAATCATATCTATACTCTGGGTGAATGTGGCGGTGAATTACTTTTCCAGCGACCCAGACAAGAAAAAGAAGGCGAAAGAGAAATCTCTAAACGCATTCGTGGGGACGATAATCGTTGCCATAGCGGTATTGGGTGCTATGTGGATTATAGCGGGATGGCTGGTAGGGGCGTGGTAGAAAATGAAGGCAAAAGCTCTCATTGTGGGAATTTTAATCATTTCCTCTCTTTTAATCTTCCTCATACCCACGCAGAACGCAAAGGCAGATACCACGATAATCAACCAGAACACTCTGGAAATAGACGGAGACCAAGACGCATACGACACTTGGGCAGATTGGAGCAATTACATGGACAGCAACGGGAACATACACCATGACCCTGTCCAGATAACATACATAAACGGAGAACCTCTTTTGCTTTTCAACATCTACATGTACAAGAAGACGGCAACGGGATGGCTTCATCTCTCCACGCAATCCATGACTATAACAGTCAAGAATGTGTATAACTATGTAATCGGCTTTACAGGATTTCAGAAATCCACGATAATAGTCCAGAACTGCAAATATGTAGTTTTCGGATTACAATTCACTAATCCAGAAAACGGCAACCAAGAGATAGGATGGCTCTACGATACACAAATCAACGCAAACGGATTTACGGACATAGATTTCTACAACTATGTGTATGACAGCTCCGAAGGCACACCCATTCAATTGGACGGGGGCAAGGGTTCGGATGTCAGTTTCATGGGTGATTCTCTGGACATAAGCAGCAATTCCCTCGTAGAAGAACCGGGAATTGTAATTCGTGATGTGGGAGTGGTTAATTTCGATGACAATAGCGTGTGTATCATAGATAGCCATACCCCAGATTTGTGGCTGGAGAATGTGGATGAGTTCTTCTTCAATCATGATATGATGCTCAACAACAAGTATTATTCATACGGGGATGGTGAATGGACTTATGGAGGAATAGGCATAGTGGAAGGAAATGTGAGTTTCATTCTTCGTGGAAATAACAACTCTTACATCTACATAAGGAACTCGCACATCGGTATTGCCTTTGAGAACAACGGGAAGGGAGAAGCGTTCAACAACTCTCCCTATGTTATATTTGAGAATGTGGATGAGAAATACGCTTACAACTATGGAGCATACTCCACAAGCGAACAATACCCTCCATTTTGGCAGGGCATAGCTGCATTCACGGGATTTTTGGTAGCGGTGGCTTGGGTTAGAGAGGGAATACTATGGTTTAGCGATAGCGAGGAGAGGAAGATGTTAGCGAAGGAAATGCTCTGGAAGGTGAGCGTGGGAACTCTCATCCTCGCAATAATCGTGCTTGGTTATCCAGCGATGTTCGAACTCGTCAATTGGGTCTTCGGAGGTGGCTAAATGAGGATTGTGTGGGAAAAGGAGGAAGGGCTTTTCGGTGTGGACTCAGCAGTTTGGTGGGGCATAGCGATTGCGGTATCGGCTGCATTAACTTTTTTTGCCATGTTCCTCAACTATCAGATTGCGGACATGGCATGGAAAGGATTTCTTTATCTCATGAGACCTTCGGAATTGTTTCCAAACCTTCTCAATCTCCCGAACTACAAGGATGTATCCACGACGGGAATACACGGCATGATGAGTGCAGCCATATACTTGAACGGGGTAATCGTGGAGAAGATTGTAAATGCTCTCATAGTGTTCATGCTTTGGATTGTGGGGCTAATGTATCTCTATGCCGATTTATTCGAGAGTTTCTTTGGAAGGTTAAAGAGCATAATCCCAAGATTAATCATAGCGTTAATCCTTGCATACGGGAGCATTTATGTGGTGAATTACCTAATCATGATGGGCAAATACGCATACATGGTTCTTTACAACATAAACATCGGGGCTTTGGGAGCGTGGAAAGAACCCACATTCTACAATTACATCAAATCTCAATTACAACCACCAACAACTGCATTTCTTGTTTCAACCCTTGAGCAACTCCTCTTAAAATACATCTGGAGTTTCTTATCTGTGGATTTTACCCTAATGCTGTTAATGGTTGTGGTAGTCAGGGATGTTCTCTTTGCCGTGCTTATCGTTCTCTTACCGATTGCTGCCGTATTATTGCTCACTCCTTGGACTACCAGCATAGGAGAGAGGTTGTGGTTCTTGGCGGTGGATTTGGTGTTCTTGCCCTTCGTGATGATAATACCCCTAATGCTTGTGGGGCCTGTGGCAAATCACATAACCTTCGTGATTGCTGGTATGGTAATCTCCGTTGGAGCTATTTATCTCCTCGCAAAAGAGCCGTTCATCCTCTCTGGTATAGGATTTGGCAGAGCGGGAGAACATCTCTCCAGAGGGCTAACCGTTGGGGCTGGACTGATGAACATGATAGCGATAAAGGGAGCGGAGAGAGCAACGATAACGGGTGGTTCTGGCGGTGGAGCGGTTGGAGCTGTGGCACTCAAAGGAAGTTTGGGACAGGCAGCAGGAAAGTATGCGGCAGCAGGAACGCATGGCTTTGCTATTGGGCATAGAGCTTTCAACCAGACACACGGGAATACTCTTGGAGGAGCAACTGCGGGAGCGGTAGGAACAGGTGCTTATCTGATAGGAAGGACTGCGTACCACGCTTATGACTATTTAAGGAGGAGAAATAATGGCGGTGGAGGATGAGAACTTGAAATACGCAGCAGTACCGGAAAATCTCGGCAGGAAGATAGCGTTTGGAACGATAAAGATAGAGGACATTCTAAAATTCGTGATGTATTTAGGAGTGTTCAGTGGCTTATCCATGCTGGTTCATGCGATGTATCTCCTAATCTTCTTCCTGCCCTTATCGGCTATAATGGCGTTTAAGAAATTCGATGGTTTAGAATTCTGGCAATACCTAAAACTCCGAATGAAGAACGAAATCCCATCTTTGCCATTATCTCTCTATTTCGGAGAGGTTCTTTTCAACGGGAAGTATTACTTTTCCGTTTTGGAAGTGAATGGCATAAGCTACGCATTCATGAGCGATGAGGATAGGATAGGATTATTGCTCAAATACGAAAGCATGTTAAATTCCTGTGATTTCCCGTTGCAGTTCGTTGTTCATACCGAGAGGTTGAATTACCAGCCGTTTTTAGATACGGTTGTCAATGATACCCCAACTGCAAACGATTACAAGGACTTAATCCGAGAAGCTTGCGAGGGGCTATACATTCAAAGATACTTCATAGTCGTGGGAGTAAATGCCTTCGAGATAACGGGAAAGAAGGAAGTAAGGGCAAAGATTGCGTGGGACAAGATAAGAGAGAGAATTGATATTCTCTCCGTAGGGCTAACCAACATGGGCATAGGATACAGGGTTCTCAAAGGACAGGAACTAATCAACATCTACAAGGAGGTGATGTGATGGGACTATTCCGCAAGAAAAAGAAGGAAGAAAAGAAAGTAAAGAGATTGCCGTTTGATATAGATTGGAGAGTTAGCCCAGAGGAGTTTTACAAGATTGCTCTATTCTCATCGGTTTTATTCTTCTTCATCGCTTGGACAAGCATAATCGCCTCATCTATTCTCTACCTTCTCGCAATAGGAGGGGTTTTGATAACCTTCCTCAATTACAGGGAGGAAATCACGGGTAAGTTCAGATACATAGCCCCGTTCCTCACGGGGATGTTCTTTCTTCTCTTTTCACTCTCTCCACGCTTTCAAGCATACATTCTTGGAGCATACCTTTCATCGTTTTTCATAAACATGCTGGGTTATTGGGCAATCAAGGACGCTCTGATAGAGAAAGCGAGGGGGGATGAGGAATGGTAATTAAGAAGGACATAATCTTTGACAAGGAAAAGATGAGGTTGAGATTGCAGCCAATCAACTTAAAGAATGTTCTAAAACCAAAGATAGAGATTTACAAGAACCACATAGAAGCGAAAATCAAGAGGTTATACATCTTCCCACTTCTCCCGAAAGAATACCCCACGATGTTAGAATATGGCTATTTGAGGAACTTGCTCTCCTCATACATGAATGTGGATATAAGCTTACATCTGGACAGGTTGAAGGATGAGAAGGCAATTGCTCTCATACACACGGATTTGACGAACATAAAGGCAGAATTACTAACAACGGGAGAAACATCGCCAAAGTATTCTAAACTCAAATTAGAGTATGATTCCTTATCGAAGTTAAAGGATTTAATCTCCGCAAGGAAAACCCACGCATACTTTCTAACCCTCAGTATCGCGGTAAAGGGAAGAACCTACAAGGAAGCGGAGGAAACTCTGGGGAAAATAGAAAGTGCATTACAAGCCATGAATTTCAAGTTAATCAAGGGCTATTACAGGGTTTGGGCTATATTCAAATCCACGCTACCCATGATGGACAGGAACATCCCATACTACAAGGGAAGGTTCGTTCATACCGATGTCATAACTGCCTCATTTCCTTTCATTTCCGAGTTTGCGGGAGTGTTAGGAGAGGACATGATACTCTACGGGATAAACGACATAAACAGCACACCCGTTTTCGTGGATCGATTTTATTTACCCTCACAAAACATGCTCATTTTCGGTAAGACAGGTTCGGGTAAATCTTACTTTGAGAAACTCACGATTTTGAGGGCTTACAATGTCAATCCTGATGTGATGATTTACGCCATAGACCCTTTGAGCGAGAACGCTGGGACATTCAAAGCTCTGGGAGGAATAAACATAAATCTCTGGCAGGGAAAACATGTGATAAACCCTCTGGAATTGAGAGGAGAGGAAGTGGCAAACAAGGTGAGAAGTGTAATTGCGATGTTAGAAACTCTTTTCCAGATGAACGGGGAGGAGATGGCTCTCTTGGATGTAATCCTGAACCAGCTTTACAGGGAGAACGAACATCCGATAATGGAAGATTTGATAGAGCGTTGTGCCAAGGAGGAGAAGTTAAAGAGAGTATCTATGGTTCTGGAGATATTCAAGAAAGGTTCTCTCGCTTTCCTCAATAGAAAAACGAATTTCAAGATGGAGAAGGACATAGTTAATTTTGACTTGGGAGATGTCCCAGATAATCTTCTCGCATTCTTCATGACTATGATTATTGACTACATATACGCACACATAAAGATGAAGAAGTATGAGGACAGGAAGAAATTGGTATATGTGGATGAGGTTCATCATCTCTGGAGCCACGAAAGAGCTGCGGAGATGTTGAGTTGGATGGCAAGGCACACAAGGCACTTTCAAACGGGATTAACCCTCTTAACGCAATCGGCAAACGATGCCTTCTTGAACAAATACACAAGGGCCATAATGGAAAACACCGAAATGCACCTTCTCCTTTATCACGATTACATATCCGAAGATGTGAGAAAGTTCTACAAGTTCGTTCCCCAAGAGGAGAGATACATAACCATAAGGCATAATGCGAAAGAGGCGGGATACTCCGTTGGGCTGTTGAGATTGGGAGTGGTGAAAGTTCCCATACGCATATACGCTTCGGAAGAAGAAGATAAATTCATTGCTTGATGATGTTTTAATTTCTAATTGAGAGAAATAATGTTTATTTTTAAGTTTGTTACTTTATTTGAAGCTTCTCATCTTATATAGTGGGTAAATAAATACAAGAAATAAACCTCTTATGAGTTTAGTGTTTAATTTACTATATGCTAGATCAATATAAATCAATTTAGATCTATTAACTCAGCATCTAAGTTTTCATCCTTTGCCTTCTTTATAGAAAGCAATGCATATTCTTTATTAATTTCAATGCCTATAGCCTTACGCCCATTTATAGATGCAACTATTGGTGTTGTACCACTACCAGAGAAAGGGTCTAGTACAATATCTCCTTGGTTAGTAAAGGTGGAAATAGATAGTAACGGGATCATCTTGGGAAAAGGTGCAGTATGCCCATACCTATTCTCTCCACCTTTACCAATTTTAACCACAGGGGCAAATTTAATAATGTTACTCTTTATTTTTATTTCATCCTTATCTTTATTTATGATTACATCTCCCTCTTTCTTAAATATAAACATATGTTCATAACAATTGGTTGGTCTTTGATAGTAAGGTGTGTACATTCCATCATTCTTATGCCTGTTACTTTGAGGTTCACCTTTATACCAAATTATATCATCTAATAACTCAAAACCTGCTTTTTCAAAAATCAAAATAGTATATGCACCTAAGGGGATTCTTTTCTCACCCATCTTTGATTTTACAATTATATTCTCATTATCAAAAATATCACCTATATTATAAAAAAACACACCACCTTTAATTAAAGCATCATGTGCCTTTAAAATAATGTTATATATGTCGTTAAGATAATTAAATAGATTGTCCCATTTAGAATATTCCCTTGCATTATAATATGGTGGTGAAGTAACCATATTTGTTATTTTGTTCTTAAATAGTTCTAAAACCTTATAGCTATCACCTACAATTATCTTCATCTTGTTGTTATCCATATTTAAATTCAAATTTAAACTAGAAGATTTATAATCATCTTTTTTATACAAAAATAATTTGAAAAATTGAGAATTGAAAAAAGCATCAAACTCGTTTCTATTTTTAACAGAAAAATCTAAAAAATCTCTTGTTTGCATATTTTGTGGTATTCGCTTCTCCTTTGATGCTATGAGACTAAATAATTTTGGCTTTTCTGCATTTAATAGAATTATTTTATCCCCAACAAAAGTAAAATATTTTACCAACATAGAATACAGTGAGTTATAGTTCCACTCCAATACCACATCTTTTCTCCATACCTTAATAAGCTCTTTTGGTATTTGATTCTCCTTAGAAAAGTCAAAGGCTGCTTCTTGCATTAATATAGATCTCTTGGAATATCTCTTTCCTCTATTTGTTTTACTTCTAGCAGCGCATAGTGGATTTTTACATTCCCAGCTTTTAACTCCAATTTGAGGATATGAATTTCCTGAAATTTTTAATCCTCCACACACAGGGCAGGGAATTTTTCTATCATCAAATTGATGCTTATTAAAGATTAGTAGTAATTCATTTTCATTCTTTATAAATTCAATACCCTTTGAATTTTTAGTAAATTCATCTGTTTTTAGTATAAAACAATCTTCAAAAGAAAAACCATAGTTAATTTTTTTGAAAAACTCTATGGTTTCTATAACTTCTTTATTTTGTAACTTTTTACTTCTTTTTAGATATCCTTTTGGAAGATCATTCTTATAAAAATCCGTTAATACTCTTCTATCATACTCATTCAAATAGATTTTAAATTTGTGTTTTAATACATCTTCACAAATTTCCCAGGGTTTGTAGTATCCTCTATTTTCTTTTTCTCTCCTAAACTTTTCCGCATAAATTGTTAAATAAGAATATATTTTCCATTTTATATTGATTCCTCTTGAAAAAATATTATGAACCTTAATTGCTAATGTTCTATGATTTTTCAACTCAGAATATGCTTTTTTAATCAATTCAAAAAGGTACGAGAAGAAATCTTTTTCATTTTTGAAATGGTCAAAAAGTTTTTGATCTACCACAAAATAAATCAATCCTGCTTTCTCTATTTCTCCGCTCTCTTTTTCAAGCAAATTCATATACGCACTATTAAATTTTTTGACAGCTTCTTCCCTTTTTAATTTAGTTTTATCGTCACAATATTCTTTTAATTTAAGATAATCTAAATTAGTAAGTTCCTTTCTTATTTCTGCCTCATTTTCCTTGAATATAGAATATAGAGACATATATTTTCTTTCATTTAGGTTAACTAAACGAGAGTAAAGAAACAATAGATAATCGGTAATACGTTTCTCATCTCTCTTTTTAATAGCATTCTTTAAATTATTTATATATGGAGTAGGATCATTTTTTAGACCATTATCCTTTATAAGTTTTACTATCTCTTTATGTATATCCAAATCTTTTGGAAGGTCTTGATGAATTAATTGAATTAAAATATCTAAATCTTTTTGAAACCCATAATCTATAAACTTTTTCAGTTGCTCTTTTTGAATTCTTCCAAAATAAATATTGTATTTTTTAAGAAAATACTCAGCTATCTTTTTAACAAGGTCACTGTTTTGATTATAACCATCAGCAATAATTCTATCAATTATATCATCTGGAAGCTCTTGATATTCATCTGAATCCACCAAATATTTCTTGAGATATCTTTTTACATTTAATTTGATATTATACCTCTGTAAAAAACTTTCGATTATTTCCAAGCTATTTCTTTTAATCATGTTAATCACATGTTAAATATACATTAATCATATAAAAACTTTTTTGATTTGTTATAATTGAGCTTCTCTTTTCGCTTTTTTACTCTTTCTTCTTCTTTCATAAAGTACTCCTCTAAAGTGTAATTTTGCTGCATCATGTTGGAGGAATGCCTTGACCAGAAGAGATTTGTTGGTCTAGCAGCGGTTAAAATACACCCATGTTTTTTGTCAAAGTAATATTTCTCTTTATTAACTGCCTCATCGTGAGCAATGTCTATAGAGCGTGGATCATTCTTGTCATCAATTGCAAAATCAGTAATTTTTATTTCTTCTACTTGGATTGGATCATACAATTTCCCCTCATCCAAAAGTAAACTAGGGTGATTTCTGCAGTATTCCAAAAGGTTTCCTTCATCATATTCAGTATTTTCCAATACATATTCCAATCTTTTTAGTAGCATCTCATACTTATCTCTCTTTTGAGTGTCAAGAGAATCTTTATCTATACTAAACATTGCAAAATAAATCAAAACAAGATCAATGTCTAACGATACCTCTTCATTGGCATACTCAGAGGCCGGATTAAATAGTTGAGGGGGTTTAATTCCTGTTTCGTCATATGCATTCCTGGTATCTTGCTGCCCACCTTTGATTGAATAGTAGATAAAACCTTCCCAAACATCATTACCTGTACCGCGATATCTCACACCTCCTTTTCTTTTTATTATATGTTCTTTGTAATCCGGGAATTCTTTTTCTAATTTTTCCATAGCCGCCCTTTCTTTTTGTGAAGAAGATGTACCATCCTCATTTCTAATAGATATCATAGATGATACTATCTCATCCGAACCTAATCTACTTTTAAGTTTGTTGAATAGTTCATCATCTGGATCTTCTTTGAAGTAATCATCGTTAATAAATTCTACAACTACACCTCCGTAAAAAGTTTCAAGTTGTTCTAAAGTAAGACCGTTCTTTTTCACAGTCTTCCATGAAATTAAGACTCTATTTTTTCTAGCCGTTCTTTTTTGCCATAAATCATCAGGAACATTGTATCTACCTGTTTTTCCATTTATATTTCTGAACTTTGCTTCTATTTTTCTTTTATCTTCATCTGTTTCACCAAAACTCTTTAAGAAATCAATTGCTTTATTCTTTAGTTTTCTCTTCTCATTTAACATTATATTACCTCCATTTTGATTTAGTATTCTCCCATTTACATTACTCATTTTAACTCCTCCAGACATTTTTTCCCCTTTTCTGTAATAGTATAAACAACAGTTCTAGTTCCATCGGATGTAGATTCGACGAGATCCTTCTTCTTTAGATCACTTAGAATCCTACTCATAGATGCCCTATTTATGTTCAATAAAGTGGCCAACTCGCTGGAAAGTCTTGGCTTTTTATATAGTAACTCCAATGTTTTAATTCTGTACTTACCGTCCTTTAGAAATGCTAATAATTTAGCATCCATGATACGCGTAATAATAAACAGAATATATGAATATGATTAACATTTAATTAACATGCACTAATTGAAGAAGCTATAAACTCTAGGGCGATAAGAGATATTATCTTGGTTAAAGAGCGCTACAGATTGACATGTGAAAATAAATGTCACTAGCTAACTTAAAATCTGGGGGTATTTATGAATAGTAGAACCCCACATTATATATGTAAATATTAACTTCCTAAAAGATAATTCTGAAAGTGAAAACATAATAATTAAACTCTCAATGCCTCTATTCACGAAATACCATTATATATCTCCCTCTTCTTTCAATACTGCTTCTACTAATGCTGAAGATAGTTCCTCGTTATCGGTGGTGTCAATTTCTTTTACTTTCAATTTAATCGTGCCATCCAATTCTCCTTCTCCGTACTCAAGGGATGAGAATCGTATTCTCAATTTTTTGTATGTCTCCTTTCTTCTATACTTTCCAATTATCTCTGCAAGGAATATTATATTGTAAAACAAGAAAAAAGCGAATCTTTTATCATCGTCTATTACAATGAATGGATTTTCTGCGAGTATTTGCATTTCTATTTCTCCATTTTTCAATTTCTCTTTAAAGAAGTTCCATCTTTCAAGAATTTTATTCACCGTATCGTTGAATGTGGTTTTATTTCCTTTGTTTATTATGCCATAATCTTTCAAGGTTCCTATGTCCTGCAAGGGTGCAGCTAAAGTTATGTATATTTTTCCATCGATTTCAAATTCCTCTTGTATTTCCATCAAATTCCGTGTATCGGCATCCCAATTGAAATGCAGGATTACATCCCCGCCATCCACTTGCATGACCCCTAAAAACACATCTATCATGTCCATTCACATCACCTCACGATGCAAACTCCTTTATTTCCATTTCACTCATAACTTGCATTAACGCCATTAGGTATTCTTTCTCCCTCGTTTTTACATATCCTTCTATCAAGGAATCCGTCAACATTCTACCTCGCCTCCTTAACCGAATTTTCTCCATATTGAGTGCCTAAAAAATTTGTTGGTGTGTTCATCGGAGAAACATTTGATAAGTCATATATCAAATATTTCACGAACTTTCATCCCTTGTAAACTATGTCTGCTTTGGTGATTATTCCCAAGAGCTCATCATTCTCCACGACGAGCAACGCCTGCTCCTGCTTCAAAAGCTCAACAATGGCATCCATGCTCGTATCTTTTCTCACTGCAATTGGCGGAGGACCCATAACATCCTCAACCAAGAGATCAACTATCCCAGCTCCGTGCTTTTCGTATCCCTCCAGAATATCATTCTCCGTGATCATCCCCACAACCTTATCTCTCTCCACCACCGGTATCTGACTTATCCCGTGCTCTTTCATCAACTCTCTTGCTTTTTTCACTCTATCCTTGGGAGATAAAGATATCACAGTAGTGTTCATCAAATCCTTTGCTTTCTTTCCCTTGTACTTCTCTCGCTCTCCTTCATCCAGGGCATTGAAAATCTTCACCGCTAGCGTGTAAGATGGGTTCATGTCACCCTTCTCTATCTTCGTTATTGCTGATTGTGACACTCCACTCCTTTTTGCCAGCTCTTTTTGACTCCACCCCAGCCTTCTTCTTCGCTCCTTTATGCTACTCAAAGATGGTATCATAAAACAATAAATGGCATGGCAGTATTTATTCTTATCGGAATAATTTCGGCAATAAATTTAATAATATTGGAAACAATGGCAAACATGGTGATGAAAAATGAATGAAGAAAAGAAATTTTGGGAATATGTGGGAAAGATGGGCTATCCTACTAGCGAGAAGGGAGTGAAGTATGGATCCAAGGAGAAAGAGGAGCTGGACGAGCTGAGATGGTTCTTTTACATAAGGAAAGAGCATTACGAAGGAAAACAAATTGGCTGGATTGCAGGCTCGCACATGTCCGGGCTTGCAAGCAAGTACTGGGATGCGAATCTCGCATTTATACGGGTAATGGATGGAGAAGATGATGTTGTTAGAAAAATGTCAGCAATCATAAGGGAAAATGCCAAAACTGTGGAAATGTATGCCAAAGGCATAATAGAGAATGATATAATAGATTGGGTAAATAGGGGAGGCTTAATTGACATGGATGGCATAATTAAGTCCCTGAAATGCCTTCACAGCGAAGAGAACGAATTTAAACGCATGTACGATAGCTATGAAAAGTTCTTTGGAGATGCGATGAAGAGCAGAATAATGCATGTTTTGGAAGTTTTAGAGATATCCGAGCAAGGAATTGAAGAAGTGAAAAAGAACTTTGAAATGTGGAAAGAGAGAGCGAGAGATTTAGTAATGAATGCCGAGAGAGAATTGAAGAAGCTTGCCGAGAAAGCAGGGATAGACTACGAGCAACTCCGCCAGAAACTTCTTTGATTTTTTTATTTTCTACTGATAACTTATGGGCTAAATATGATAACTTTGGCCATTGAGATTATCTGCATATCTACATTTATAAATAGATAAATGAATCTTGTTATCCTCATAAACCAATAAACGAGGTATAAATTCCCTACATTCCTCCATTTTCAACAGCAAGATAAATGCATAAATGGATAAATGATTTCGTTTAAAGATAAAACGACACTATTAGAGCCCCATAAATGCCTTTTCAAAGCCATGGAGTATATAAATGAAGGGGCAGTTTTAGTATCGTTTAAAATAAACGAAACGAAGGTGTTTTATTTCCAAAGTGGATTATATATGTTTAAATGAGAACGATAATAAAGAATGGTGTAAGGATACTGCGCCCAAAGGAATATGACACATTCCTTGACACAATCTTTCGCAAGGACCTGAAATACAGGTACAGGGAGATAATAAATGCCCTGCTCTACACGGGGATGAGATACATAGAATTGCAAAGGTTTCAAAAACATCCAGAGTGGTTTGACAAGAAAACGAGGAGCATTTATCTCCCTCCCGAAGCGTCCAGAAAGAAGAAGAGAACGATGAAGGAAAGGTATGTTTATCTCTCCACGCAAGGAATAACGCATGTGGAGAATTTTATTCTGTATGTAGATAAAATGCCAGATAGAATAACCCTAAACAACATGCTAACCTTCTGGGGAAAGAAAGCAGGGCTGGGGAATATAAGCGTAAAAACATTCCGCAAGACATGGGAGAGTTGGCTCGTAGTCAGTTATCCAAACGCAATGCCTTTGATAGCAATGTCCCAAGGCCATACTACGATTACTGCAATGAACCACTATCTAAACCTACCCTTCACTGATGAGGATGTGGAGGAAATAAAAGTAAGAACTGCTGGATGGAGCGGATTTAGAGGTGGTGAGAATGTATTATGATGAGTATGATTGGAGAGAGTATAGAGGAGATGTAGTTTGGGTTGGCGGGTTCGTGTTCAAGAGTGGCAAAATAACGATTAAACCGCAAAGGTACGGCGAAGACCCATTCATTTACGGAACCATAGAGATGGAATCTCTGGTATGCTTGGATTGTGTAGAACCTTGGAGAAAGAGAGTGTTCGTGGGAGAGTACCTGCCGTATGTGGAAGGGATTTTGGAGACGGGAAAGGGAATAATCCTCGTAAAGAACAAGTTAATCGGGGGAGAAATCAATTACGAGGTCATACACATAAACGATACCTTCGCAAAGAGCGATTGGTTTGAGTGGATAACGGAGGATGAGGAATTCTACCACATATCCACAAGGAAAGCGAGATACTTGGTTGATAACGAGACCCTCTGGAAGCTCCATGCGGGGTTGATAGACAAGGTAGAGTTGAAGAACGGGACTTTGAGAGTTGTTGGCTGGGGTTATCCCGTGAAAGAATACAGGGGAGAGATAAGGATGAAGAAAGACGGTGAGGGATTGGAAGGAGACATGATAAGGTTGCACCCCAAAATGCCACCCGTTCTCAAAAAGCACATCTATGGTTTCGTTGAGTTATACAGGGATGGAAAGGTGATTGACAAGGTTGAGGGAGAGCTGTTCTGGTATGTCAAGCGTGGAAAGGGAATGGTTGTTGTGGTGGATAGAGAACATCCAGAGAAATTGACTTTGAACAATGAAGATTTGAAAGCGATAATTTACATAAACATGAAGGATGAGGAAGAATGGGAGATACCGAAGATGGAAGGTGGAGCGATAATCTACGGAGGTGTATTGTGAGGTGATGTAGATGGCGAAGAAGAAGGATTATCTGGGTGCGTTCATATACTACTATGACATAATCTTTGCAATATTTTTCGCTTTCTATTTCTTCACGGGACTTTACGGGTTGCATGCATTTAACCCACAAGTGTTTAGGCACTATATACTTTCAAGTGGGAATACACTCTCCAAGTTAATATTCTTCGCAATTGCCATTCCGTTTGTTCTCTACCTTTACTTCATCCCGTATGCTCTCTGGAGAAAGTCAAAGAGAGTGTGGTTTTCAAGGTTGTGCTGCAACACAGGTGGGTATGTTCTGATGGCTCTGGCATCCCTCTACCTCATAGTGTATTGGAGCGGAAATTTCGATTATTTTGCGAGCCCAATTAATGATTTACACACTGCGATAGCTACATTTTTCTGGGTTTACCTCTTTTTCACAACGGCATTTGCCTTTGAGGTAGCGTTTGAGATATACATCACACATCCCATGGTATATCAACTCTGGGCGGAAGAAGAATACGAAAGGGAGATGAGGAAGTTAGCAAAGCAACAAAAGAAAGCCCAACAGCAAAAGAATGTCCAGCAACAAAAACAAAAGCAAAGTGTCCAGATGGAAGTAAAGGAGAGGTTAAAGGGCTTGAAAGAACTATTGGATGACGGGCTGATAAGCGAGGAAGATTACAAGAGGAAGAAAGAGGACATCCTGAAAGAGCTGTAATTCCATTTCATAAACAATTCATCTGAATAGCTTGTCACGGATCTTCAAAACAAGTTCATAAACATGAGAGAGATTTTACCTAATTTACCCCAACAATTTGTAGATTTTATTATAGCTGCAACATGCTCTCTTATCTCCATAATTACTTTCTAACTTCTCCCAACTTCTCAGAAATCTTTCAGTAGATCAAACTTCTATCGAAATAGATGATCTTAATATGTCCATCTGGAAACTCTATATTCAACACATCAAAAGATCTTCCATCTTTTTCTTTAACTATGGCTTGACTTATCAATTTCCAATCTTTTTCTGGAATTCCATATTTCTCTATGATATACTTATATTCCGCTGCAATTCTCTCAGACACATTCTTTACACCCTCAATCTTTACTTCCTCCACTATTCCGTAATCCTTACTCATATATTTCACCATTTTACTCATCTCAATTATATCTATTTATAAGGTAAATAAAAATATTCTTCCGAAGTAAATATTACATAAAATAAAGTAAGGTGGTGGTATGAAAATTGAGTGATTTAGTAAGTCGAATCCACCAGCTTTGGAAGTTTTATCTTCCCATTGGAGTTTCCTTTCACCATGAACTGGTCTAGGGTTACGGTGTTCAAGCTTCTTATCATCTCTGTGACTTTCACTATTAGGTAGATGGAATAAATACGCAGGGCTTCGGCAACGCAGTGAAGGTTCACAATCCTCGTATCTCCACTTCTCCAAGCTTCTGATACATCATCAAAATCAATTGGATCCCAAGGCACAGGTATGTCGCTTTTATCCATGTGCAATGATAATCTCTCAACAGATTCTTCCAAGTCCTTTAGCCTTCTTCTTTGAAGCAGTCGGGTAATATTGGGAGATAGCTTTGTTTCATCGTAAGTGTAAACCACCTTGTCTCTTGTCTCTTCAATCATTTTCCTAACCTTGTGCTCAAATTTTTGGTCCTTAGCAGATATGAGCTCAAAACCACTTGGGGTTATTCTCCAAACAACTATTGAGGATCTTCTGATAGGTGCCATTTCATCAACTTCACTTCCAATGATTATATCGTTATCTAGAGTTTTTGGGTAAGGAATGTAAAAGCCCATGTAAGCTTTCTTCTCCATTTCCGTACCCTTTTCGGATATTTTCAAACCTTCATAGTTTATCTTTATCCTTTCCGTTAGGTCCTTAACATACTTATCTAAATTCTTCATTTTTTCACCTCCTCATAAGCTCTCTTAACAATACCATCTGGAGAGATCTCAACAATCTTTATTCCATCCTTTTCAAACCACCTGTTTACCTCTTCATAAGATATGAGGAAGAAAGTGCATCTTCCCCTAAACTCATCCAAAAGCTCCTCTGTGGAACGCACATCGTAAACATCAGAATCGGATAATATGTAAACATAGTATTCTTTCCCGAATTGCAAAGCGAATTGGAGCGCGTATTGAAGCATTGTACCTCCCCCCGGCTTGATTCTAGTGAGTATATCGTTCAATCTTGAAGAATCGGTTGTGGGATACACCACCCTATCTTCAATGACATACCCGGAGAATGGGATTAGCCCTACTTTCTTCCCGGCTTTCTGGATCTCTCTGGCCATAACATACGCAGCTTCTCTAGCTCTCTCAAAAGGCTCTCCTTCCATAGAGCCACTACAATCCAAGATTATTATTGAGTCTCTGTAGCTTTTTCCTTCTCTCTCGTTTCCCATGTCTATGCTCTCGGATTTTGTAGAATAAACTCCGGGAAGCACTATGCCGTAACTGGTTAGAGTTTTAGTCATGTCCAGCTCGTAGGGCTCGTCACCGATGCTCCAAGGCCCATAGTTGATCTGTTTGCTCTCCATGCCTTCCATACTCTCCTCAAGCTCCAAGTATGTGGAAACCATCTTCATCTTCTCGTATGCGACCATGACTGGATCGGATATCAAGAATCCTCCCCTTTCTCCTGCCAATCTCCTTAGCTCGTCCATCACATCGCTTCCAACCTTCACCTTTATGAGAGATTTTGCAATCTCTGCCGGCGAGTCATCGGAAAATATGAGTATCCTGAAATGAAGTGGTGTTTGAAAATCATAATAGGGTAAGAACAACTTTGCAATCTCTATAACTCTCAGGTAAAAATCCGTCTCATTGTTGTTGAGTATTTTGTATATTTCCTTACCTATATGATTTTTTGGAAGTGAGGTTTTTAGATTTAGCTTTTCAGCCTTTTCATGATAAACCCCGGCCATCACTCTCAAGGTTCTTCCTTTATCCGCATTTTCTATGCTCCTCTCCAGAAAACGCAGGTACTCTTCTCCGAACACTTCCATATTCGTGGTATCCACAATCAAATCTGTGAGAATGTTCGTAAAGAGCCATGGATTCTCGTAACCAAACAAGCTAGCTATGTAGTTGATTACCACACCCACATCCGGGTTTCGGGGAGAGAAAAATAGATGGCCAAATTCGTGCCTTATTACATTCTTTATCATTTCATCATCCCAATCTAAGAACCTCTTTGGCAGCGTGACGCTTTCCCAGTCAAAGTACGCGGATGGAGCATCGTCCACTATTTTCAAAGGCATGACCTTTCCGAACTCAGAGCTAACTTCTTTCATTATGTTCTCAACATTCATTCTCTCCCCTCCAAGATGAAATGAAGCGTTCTTTCAGAATCTCTCAAAGCTTTCTCATTTCCATTCAAGGCTGGAATCCACCTCGTTTCTAGCTCCGTTTTTATCCTCTCTACCAACTTCTCAGCCCAAAGCTCAGGGGATACATAGGCTATCTTTATGTCCTCTCTAAGATGTACCCTATGGGGCAGAACATACTTAACTGCAAAGAACACATCCTCTTCGTTTACCTCTCTCCCTTCAAAATAGGCCCTCGCTTTTGCAATCTTTATGGCATCAATCCACCATCTCTGCCCGAGAGGCTCTAGAAGCTCTGAGCATGGCTCTACTCTCCACCTGCATCCTTCGCACATGCTCCTCATCATCTCTGGCGTGAAATACTCTTTGTTTCCCTTCTCACAGGCATTCAAATAATTGTGTATCAAGTGCGTTAATAAGAATACCAAACCCTCTGGGACTTTTATTCTCTCCACCTCGCTCCATATCTTCTGCATGTCTTCGTAGGTGAGCATTGGCTCAACGGCATCGAGCGGTGAAGAGTGCTCTAAATACATCAATTTCTCCCTCTCATCCTCGTTGGGCGTGAGCATGGTGAAGCTTGCAGTTACCCTGTCCAGTAACGCTCTTGGTATCTTAACAGAGGAAGAGTCCATTGGATTTGCGTCCATCAGCATGACGAAATCAGGAGTGCTAAATACTCTATCCCTGTACACTATCTTTTTCTCGCTCATTAGGGATAAGAGAGTGTTGTATATCCTGCCATTTCCTCTCTGCAGCTCGTTTATGAATTTAAACGGAGAGCTTATTATTCCCCTTGGCTCTATTACCTCCTTTCCCTTTGCCAATTGCCCAGCATCTATCCAGAAGAACACATCGTGTATGCCAAGCTCGTTGCTCAAGTTTACCTTGCCTTGAGAAGAATTCACGCCGAAGAGAACCTTGCCAATTAAATCTGCATACACAGTCTTACCGTACCCATAATAACCGTATATGAGGAATATACCATTCTTCACAAGGGGAATGATCTTCATGAGCTCTCTATGCTTATCTGGAAACGCATAGTACTTCTCAATCTCATTAATTGCGGATATGTATTTCTCCCTCATCTCAATCACCCCAAATCTCGTACAACCCTCTTATCTTCTCCTCTTTCCCCTCTCCATAAACCAGATTCCAGAATTTGTCTGTGGGTATTATCCACTTCCCAACTCTTGTTATGTATCCTCCATAATCTTCCAAGTTTAGCTCTGTGTCTTTAACCCTCTCTCCCATCATAACCTTTCTTCCAAGCCAGAGAAGTGCATCTGCTCTATCATAACCTATCTCCTGTGAGAGTTTGGCTAAAATTCCGTTTAATTTTCTCTGCAAATTTCCAAAATTGTCAATGTACCTATCAACTACATTTATGCCAGCTAACAGAATATCCGAGCTAAGAATTAAATCCACTATGGATGAGTAAAGAGTGAGATAATAGAGATTTTTTTGAGGATCGTAGGATGTAGTTGGTTCTATGCCATCCTGGCAGTATCTTTTAAAAGGGCAGGGAACTTTGCACCCAAGATTTCCAGATGAATGGTTTGTAAGTCTCTCCAAGGTGAAGGTGTTAATCTGCGATGCAACCTCTCCGATTATAAGCAGATCATTAAAATGAACATCCACATTCTCACCATTTATTCTTATATCTCTGAAATTCTCTCCAGAATCCTTCAGTGCCTTGGCAATCAGAACTTTTATCCATGCTTTAGTTTTCCTTAATATGCTCTTTTCTCCATATTGATTGACCAGTATGAAATCATTACCTTTACGCCTGAAAAATATCTTTTTCCCCATCAATTTTAACACGATGTAATCCATGTTTGGCTTGTAATCTGAGTAGAAATCACGGGTTAGCAAGAGGGCCGATCTGCAAAAGTAGTTTGTGTATAGGAAATCTCCCGGAATCATTATTCTCCCCCCATGCAAAGAGAGCTAAGAGTGTTCAACAACTTTTTTGTGGGATAAACCTTCAAATTTTCTTTATCAACTTCTATGTATCCATCTTTATACAATTTAGAATTGTATATCGTGCTTAATAGATCAACCACTCCGTTTTTCTCGTTCAGGTACATGGTTGAAGGATCGTTCTCGTCAACGGTTCCCCTTGCATAGAATATGTTCTCTGCGAAAGGATTATTGGTTAAGAAGGAGAAATAGAGAATGTACTTCTCGTTCTCAGGATAATCTTTGAGAAACTTGTTTATTTCATTGGAGTTTCTAGATGTTAATAAGGATCTTAGAATGAGGCTCTTTATAACAAGCTCATCAGTCACATCGCCACTCTCGTCAAAAATTCTCATATTCGGGTTCTTCAAAACCAGCTGGTAGGCATCCTTGTATACATTTCCATCCAGCAGCGATAGAAACATGCGATTTCTTGGCTCTATACCAAACCTGACATATATGGCTACGTTTTTTCCCTCTGACAGATACTCTGCAGCACTTATTAAGCTCTCATCAACATTCAAGTACCGAAAGCGATTGAACATGTATATTCCTATATAAAGAAGAGCGTTTACCCCCGCATTTCTAAGGGCATGATATATTCTTGGAATGTTGTGAAAAAAATCTAACATATGCAAATCCATGAGATCAGCAGTTGCGGATAAATACGCACATGCATTTTTAAATGGGCAGCTCTGGCATTGGGGGGGATTTACAGGGGAATGTACACCACTTAGATCTTCAATGATCTCTGGAAATTTCTGATAAATCTCTTCCAATGTGCGGTAATTAAAAGTTGTATACTCTCCGTTCACCGTTATCCTGTAATCTTCGGGTATGTACTCTCTAAACTTATCGTAGTATTTCTCATATTTACTCATAAAAGGATCTTTTCTGTAACTTCCTCTCTTCAATATTTCAATTGCCATATAAGCTAAGAGTCCCAATCTATCTATAGGTATGGCTTCGCCTTTGTATGGAGACTTTACAATCAGATTCATCTCGTTGCCAATTATCTCAATGTTTAGAAGAACATATGAGCATCCAAATGGCAATAGCAAGGGCAAAGTGCTCCTCGCCTTTGCCACCATGCTCGCATAGTTTCCTCTGCGAGGTATAGGAGATTTATCGCTCATTAGAATAACGAACCATCGACACAAATGCTCTGTAGCCAGATAATTTGCATTTACAATACGAAATCTACAATGCTTTGACGCAATCGGTATTTTCGGATAAGATGTCCGATTATACATTCTACCTTGCATTTTCAATACCCCCATTTTAAGGTAGAAAAATCATCCTTGGGTATTATTTAACATCTTTCACGAACTTTTGAAAACTTCGTAGAAAGTAATATATTCTTTAAGATGGTTAATCGCCATGAGGAGATAAAAATGAAACTGCTATCCACGCTAGGCTGGACATCGAAGGTGGTTATAGAAGCAGCCAAGAAACTCAAACCGGATGAGAATGTGGTGTTTTACGGATATGTGAACGATGAAGAGAAAGAGAAAGTTGAAAAAGCATTAAATGAGGTGAAGAAAGAGCTTTCAAATGTCAAGGCGGTGCAAGTGGACCCGATGAACTTCTACGATTGCATAACAAAGGTGAATGAGCACATAGACAACACATCTGTGGCAAACATAACTGGGGGAACGAAGATAATGTCATTCTCATTGGCTCTCAAGGCAGCCCTGATGGACATTCCAATAATATACCTAGTCACAGAGAACGGAAAGACTACAATAAAGAGAGTGCCCATAAGGTTATCCACGAGCCAGAGGAACTTTTTTAAAATGAATGAAAGCGATTCCACGGCGGTGCAGATTCTGCAAGCCCTAATACACAGCCAAGGTGGGAAAATGGACATGAAGACATTGAAAAGCAAGCTTAACAAGGGCTATTCCACGATATCGGATGCAAAGAGCAGGTTAATACTAGCAAATCTCATAAGGGAGGAGAAGAATGGGAGAACGAAGATTTTGGTTGCCAACAGCGCTGCATATCTCTTCGGAGGTAATGCACTATGAAGCTTTTCGCTTCCACTCTCACGATTTACACCTACAAGAGTGACGAGGATATAAGGAAGAAGTTGAACAACGAGGAAGTGGAGAAATTCTTGGAGGGAATGGAGTACGCAGGGGAATTTGACAAGCTCCTGATATTCTCCGATTATTCCAACGAAGAGTTTGAGAGAACGATTAAAGAATTGAGCTATGAGGAGCAGGAGTTATTTGCAAAGCTTGTGGAAAAAATAGGAAACTTCAAGCTCATAAAGGTGAATTTAACTAATTACGATGAGTCATACAGGATAATGTACAGGGCAATGGATGATCACATTTCCTCGCATATACAAGAAGAGGATGTGGACATAAAGCTTAATGTGAGCTGTGGCCACAAGTTGGGCTCTCTAGCTTTATACTTGGCAACCATGAATGTGGTGCATAAGAAAGAGTACTATAGCCATCTGAGCATAAGGAGAGGAACAAAGCTCTCTGTGGATGCTTATCACGCTGAGAAGGGAATAATAGAGAAATTGCCCACCATGAACTTTGAGAGCCAAGAAAATAAGGAATGGGAAGAGATGCTCAAAACACTGAAAACTCCAAAGACACTGGAAGAGTTCAAGAAAGAGATAAGGGAGAATGCAGATAGGGCAATCGCATACTTCAAGAACCACAAGTACATAGAGATGAAAGATGGAAAAGTACAATTGACAGAAAGGGGAAAAGTGCTGGTGGAATTCTTAGATAAAATAAAGTAGGTTTCTTGGAGTTATGTAATAAAAATCCCCATTCTCAGTTTAGATTACTTCGGCACAATATATTTATAAATCTTCATCATAAAACTTTATGATTTCTATGAAAATACTTCATACCGGAGATATCCATCTCCGAAATGTGGATGATGAAAGGTGGCAGGCTCTAGAGAAGATAATAGAAATTGGCAATAAGAATGAAATTGACATTCTAGTAATTGCAGGTGACATGTTTGACAAGGGTGTGGATGGTGAAAAGCTAAGGCCCCATATAAGATCTCTATTTGAAAACTCAACATTCACCACACTCATTCTTCCAGGGAACCATGATTATGAAATTTTTGAAGAATCCCTTTACTGGGGCAAAAATGTAGTAGTGATTCATGATTTTAAGCAGCCATATTCTGAGGACACCTCAGTTTTCTGGGGTCTGCCCTTTGAAAACCTCACTGAGGAAGAGATCCTCGAAAGGTTATATGAGATGGGAAAACTTATGGACAATTCTAAGACAAACATACTCATTTTCCACGGCGAACTCACAGATGCCTTCGGTTGGCTCAAAGGTTTTGGAGACGAGGGAACCAAACGTTATATGCCTGTGAAGACTGCGTATTTTAAAGACTTACCTATTTCCTATGTACTTGCAGGACATTTCCACACAAATTTCGAGGTTATCAAACTACCCAATAATGGATATTTTGTTTATCCTGGATCTCCTGTGTCCATAACCACTAAAGAAATTGGTAGAAGAAAGGTTAATCTTTTTACGGTGGGAGAGCCTCCACAGGAGTACTCTATAGATACTTTCCATTACGAAAAAAAGAAGATATACATAGATCCCCTTGAAGAGATTGATCCTTTAGAGCAAATAAAAAGTGAGATAGAGCCGCTATTTTCCGGCACTGATAAAAATTACAAAGTGATGATAGAGATAAGTGGATACATAAATAGAGCAAAACACGCCACTTCAGAGGGGGATATTCAACAATATCTTGATGTTTTGAAAGAGAAATATTCATCCCAAATATCAGATATTACAAATCACGTTCAGGATCTCACAAGGATATTGAATGATCCATTATTTCTACAGTTTTCCGAAAAACTAAATGCTCTGGACTATTCTGAAGAGGATAAAAGGAGAATTACTGAGTATGTGCTCAAGGCTATGATGGAGGTGCTGTAATGAAGATAAAGAACTTTCGAATTTTCAGATACGGTCCTCTTTCAGATACTGGAGAGTTTGAGTTAAAAAACTTCAATATTTTATGGGGTAAAAATGAGAAGGGAAAGACCTTGATTGTCGATGCTCTACTGAAAATTATGATGGAGAGGGGATATAACTCCCTTTTTGATAAAATCAATAGAATTGAAGGCACTCCCGAAGGTTATGTTATACTGGAATATGAAGGTAAAGAGTACAAGTTACCACAAGATGGGTATCTGACAGAGGATATCTCCGCAGAGGATTTCAGAAACATATTTGTCATACGAGATAGTGACTTATCAATAAAGTATGAAGATGATTATTATAACAATCTAACTGAGAGACTTACTGGGTCCAAAGTTGATATTGTTGGAAGTATTCAAAGAAAGTTACTTGATGTGGGAAAGATCACAGATACAGGTAGATTCAGCAATTCACAGAGAGATCATAAACTGAAAAGTAGAATTGATAAAGCAGATGACCTTTTGAAACGTATTAACGCTCTTATTAATGATTTAAAAGAAAACAATATTGAAGAGATGGAAATACAATTGATAAGCAAAAAAAGAGAAGAAAGGGAGATTTCCAATCATCTAGAAAAGTTGCATCTTGTGCAAAAGAAGAATAAGCTTATGGCTGGAGAACAACTATTGAATGATCTAACTGAGAAACTGAATGAACTTAAAAATTATGAGAAATATAAAGAAGATGATCTAGACGCTTGGAAAAAGTATAATGATGATCTATCAAAGTACAATAAAGAACTTCAAAAACTAGTTAATAAACATAATGATATTATCAAAGACCAGGATAATGTCATAGCTGAGAAGAAAGCTTTAGAAGAGAAATTAAACAAACTTAAAAAACAAAAAGAGTTAGCAGACACACTGGAGAATTATATAAATGAGGTAAACAGGATAGAACCCGACTATATTGAATGTGATAAGAAATTAAATGAGCTTGAAAATGAAGTAAATCGTGCATCCCAGGAGAAAAAGATGGCAGATTACGCATGGAATTACATTACTAAGAAGAATATTCAAAAAAGGATTGAAGATCTGAAAAACACCTCTTGGAATTTAGAAAAATCACAATCTATAAGGAAAGTGTTCAATTATATTATGATCTTTTCTTTTGTAACTGGTATAACAGCAATAGCAGCTGGAGCAATTTTAGGTTCAATATTGTCTATAGCCGGAGGACTTGCATTTGCATCGATAGGTTTATTATTAGGATACGTACAGTACCGGATGGTAAAGGGTGAGAAAAAAGAAGATACATGGGAAGAGATAATAAATGATATTACCCCAGTATTGGAAGTAAAACCTACCAAAAGCGATATAGAATACCAGCTTTCTATACTGGAAAAAAGAAAAGATGATGCACAAAGAGATTTGGATATCGCTAAGCAACTTTATAATAGTAAAAAAAGTGATTGCAAAAAACTGAGCGATAACCTCCAGACAGCAAAGGATGAAATTATGAAGCTTGTTGGTAAATTGGATATACCTGTAAAGGAAAATGTAAACTTGTATATAGGGGACATAGAAAGAATAAGAGAAGAATATGAAAAATTAATAAAATACCTAAGTGAACTGGAGGGAAAACTGAAGAAGTTACAAGAAGATAGAGTGGGGTTGGAGAAGGACATGACTGATTTAAAATCCAAAATCCAAAACGCCAAGGATGAAATTTCATCCTTAATGAAAAAATATGGGGTGGAGAGCATAGACGAATTAGAATCTATTATAATAAAGAAAAATGATGTTAAAAATGAAGTGAATAAACTCCGGGAGAAACTTCGAACACTGTTTGATCATGAAAGTGGGGACCTGGATGAGGAACTGGATGCTTGGAAAAAAGAGCTAAAGGCTCTTGAACAGTATAGGGATGTTGAAGTGGATGTTGAATATAATCAGCAGGTTGAAAACAAGCTTAAAGAGAAGTTAGAGTCTTTGCAAAATGAAATTCAAGTGCTTGAAGAGAAAATGAAGGAGTATGAAGAGGAATTTAGAGATATAGAAAGGGTTGCAAAAGCCATTCTTGAATGTAATGAGCCAGAAATAATACTAACCCCGCTATCCCCAGATGAAGAGATAAAATGTAATGGAATAGGTGATTTGAACAGAATACAGAAACTTTTGAGTGAATTCATAGAAAACAATAAACTGCGAAGAAAGTACATCCTAGTTGCCAGAAATATATTCAAAGAGATTGAAGAAGAAGAGCGAGAGAAAGTTACTGAAGTGTTTGGAGAGGATAGTAAAGCAATAGAATACTTTAATAGAATCACCGATGGCCTGTATGTAAATGTTTTCTATGACACAGAGACAAAAGAAATAAAGGTGGAGAGAAATGATGGTGTGGTTTTATCTGCTGCACAGCTTTCTGGAGGGGCCATTGACCAACTTTACTTTGCCATTCGTCTCTATCTGGCAGAAAAAATACTTAACGAAAAAGGATTTTTCATTCTGGACGACCCGTTTATAAAAGCGGATCCTGATCGTCTTAGAAGAATGTTTGATATATTAAAGGAACTGAGCAATAAAGGTTGGCAAATAATTTATTTCTCTTCAAAGGGAGAGGTTAAAGATCTTTATGATGAAGTGTATAGTGATGCAGCTAACTATGTACACATAGAGCTAATGTAATATAGGAAGGGGAAATAGTATGAAGGTTCATGAATACGTATGTGATGGAAAAATCGGAAATGCTGAGCAAGTGGGTTGGGGGAACCTGAAAAAAGGAAATGTAGTTCTCTTCATAGATGAAATAGATGGACTTGGAAGTAGGAGGGATGCAAGCGATAACACATGGGAAATAACATTCAGCTAGAATGAAGGACTTTCAGGTGGATGAGAATATAAACTGGAGTGAAATAGCAAGTATCACAGAAGGGTTTACTAGCGCAGATATCTTCAATATTGTGCGACATTAATTAAGAAGATACCTTGGAAAGAAGAGTAAAACCCAGATTAGCAAAGGAGATATTATAGATGTCATAAATAGGATAGGCGTTAAAAAGATTAATGCAGCCCCGTCCTATATCAGGTAATATCCATGCTACCATATTATCATATTGATAAGCAAGATATAATAAGTAGTTAAATTACTATGATTTCCTTAGTAGACCTAAAAGTTTAAGCTCTCCCTATTTCCCAGAATTAGGGTATTATTAAAGTTCTGCGCAAACCAATATGGGTTTGTGGTGTGCACAGGTATGATTATATCAGGATCTATGGAATCTATCATACTTCGTATCTCCTCCTCGCTTGCATGGCCAGATGCGTGGTATCCTTCATCAAACTTGGGCTTATTGCCTTCCATATGAAAGCCAACACTTCTCATCCCGTACCTGCTTAGCCAGTTGCTTAGTGTGACAAAGTCCAGCTCCATGTCCTCCGTGAAAGCCTCCGTTGAAGAGTATAAGTACATTCCTCCCTGGGTTTTGATGTCCATCATGTTTGGCATGTCGTAGAGGGAAAAAGCAAGTATGTAATTTCCAGGATATTCTCTTATTTCTACAGGAGCCACATACTTATCTTCCCAAAGATCATGGTATGCTAGCATTTTCTGCCACCATCCCACTCTATCTTGGGGCTTGTCGTACACCATTATATTTTCAACATCAATCTCAGTGCCTGCAGTTAATAGTCCAGTTATGGCGTAAGCATCCTTATCCGTGACAACCAAATTTCTTCCATTTTCCTTGGCTATCTTGGCGAACATGTTCAACCTCTCAAAGTTCCTGGCCGAGAAATCAGCGATTATCAATCCTTTCTCATCACCCACAACTGCAGAGCAATTCTCAAAAACATCCTGCTCCGTGGTGTAATGATGCTCCCTATCATCCTCTAGCCTAGTCCCTTCAATTATAAGAACATCGCTTCCCTTTGCTTTATTGGTGAACTTCAAAGTTTCTTCTCCTCTCTCTCCATGCATCCTGAAGTCTCCAGTGTATGCTATTTTCTTTGAGTTTCCATCCTCTATTATGTATCCAACAGCTCCGTATATAGAATGATCCACGGGATGAGCATTGACTTTGAAGGGCAAAGACTCCAGATGGCCAAATTCAAGCATTTCTGCAATATAATCCATCCTCTCTTCCGTGCTCTGCAAGCACAGAAAGTCAATTTCCTCATAGCTTAGCTCTTCAGTTGGAATCAACCTTCTGAGCATCAGGTACTTTCTAATCTTTTCCTCATTGTTCTTTATGCTGTTTCCCTTGCTTTTCAAAATTGGCATTGAGCTCGAATCTTCTTCCCTCTTAGCTCCGTATATCACAGATGTTGCATTATCTGATTTTCCTGCATCTTGATACGCCTTTATTATTGCCAGAGTCTCGGGCGAGGCAACGAGGGGTATGTCAAATCTCAGATATCCAATCATCCCGTAATGGTCCATGTGCGCATGGGTGAGAAGCACAGCATCCACGGGTATTCTCTCCCAGTTAGAAGTATTCAGATCTGAAGGAATCAAATCCTCTCTATAAACATCTATGGGTGGTAACAAATTCATCTCTATAGGGTCGTTCAATCCACGAATTGCACGCATAGATATGAACTCTTTAAAGTACTTGCCCATAATGTTGAAATTCAGCCCAAAATCCAAGAAAATTCCATGGTTTCCATCTCTAAGATAAATCTTAGAGCCACCAATACTCTCTGCTCCATCATAGATTTTCAGTTGCATACTTTGGACATACCTGAATCCTTTATTTTAAACTTTTCCCGTAATTTTCAACACTTATGGGAAAAACCTTAAAATAGGAGAGAAGAATGTATAATTATGGAAGTAGAAGCCATATACGAGAATGGCGTTTTAAAACTCGTCTCTCCTGTAAAGATAAAAGATGATAAGATAGTGGTAAGAATAGTAAACAGGGATGAGATACTAACAGAGGAAGATATGCGAGATATCATAGAAGCAGTTGATGAGAGAGAAAAAGGACACTACTACAAGATGGAGGAAGTTTTTGAATGAGCTACGACATTCTTTTCTCTCCTAAAAGCAGGAGACAGATTAAAGGATTAAAAGATGAAAAATTGAAAGAGAAAATAAAAGAAGCAGTAATAGAGATAGGAAAAGATCCTTGGCATAAAGGAACCATAAAGGTTGAAGGCTATGAAAATATAAGGAGAAAAAGAGTTGGTAGATACAGGATTTTATATATGATAGATAAGCAAAGAAAAGAAGTACTTATTGTGAAAATTGAGAAAAGGTCTGAAACTACATATAAATGATTTTTTGATACTTCGTGAAAATCTATTTATTCTCCGTATCCAAAGGTTAAGTGGTGATCCTATGAGTGTGGAAGAATGTGTGGAAAAGATGGAAGATGTGCCTGAGAATAACAGCTACACTGCAATCGTAGATAAGGAGATTTACCGGCAGGTTGGACATTTCAAGAAGGTAATAGATGCCATGGTAGGTGATGAGTTAGATAGCATGGACGATTACATCAATTTCATACTGAAAATAGGAATGCAAAAGATGTTGATGGATGTGCTGCCAGATGATGAAGCACTCCAAATGACTATGGTTGCTATGTTTGAAGACAATCCTGAATATCTATGCGAGTTCGTGTCCAAGGTTCTTAAGGATGGAAAGAACGAAAAGGTAGAGGGAAAGAAGTCCGAGTGGATAAATGCGTATGGATGAATTGGAGATGATACAGTGGAAGATGAAGAAACTATATATCTGAACATATTCGGTTTGTCCGCAGACAAAGAGCATGCAATATTCAAGAAAGTTTACGAGAAGAGTGGTTTAATAGTAATTTACGCCGTGCAAGAAAGTGAAGAATAACAATCTTCCTTTCTATTTTTGAATCTTATTTTAATTTTAGTTGGACTAGAATTTAACCACATTTCAATTTTGGTAAGATTAATATAGCTATAAGCCATGAGAAACATGTATGTATGTTCACAGAGATTTGGAAGATAAATTCAAGAAGGTAGCCGACAGTTATTCCGTAGTTGCGCTCGTGGGCCCACG
Organism: Aciduliprofundum boonei T469; assembly: GCF_000025665.1. GTDB lineage: Archaea > Thermoplasmatota > Thermoplasmata > Thermoplasmatales > Aciduliprofundaceae > Aciduliprofundum > Aciduliprofundum boonei. The sequence continues at coordinate 991,163 of NC_013926.1, read as the reverse complement.
GCAATCGGGGAAAACTACAATGCTAAAAGAGCTGATGAAAGGGCATAATTCTTCCTATGTTTTGTTTGATGATCCAGATGCGAGGAGATTATTTGATGAGGATATTAAGAAATTCATGGTGCAGTACATAGAGGGCTATGATTTGGCAGTGCTTGATGAAGTGCAGTACTGCAAAGATCCCGGTTCAAAGTTAAAGTATCTAGCAGATACGGGACACAGGCTCTGGATCACTTCCTCATCCGAGATCATCTTAAGCAAGGATGTTCTATCTTTTCTGGTTGGGAGAGTTGGTATTTTGAGACTCAATACCTTCAACATCCACGAATTTCTCAGAGCAAAGGGTTACAAGGTTTTGGATGAAGAGATATTGAAAAGGGCTGTGTGGGAGCATACTCTCTATGGTGGTTTTCCCCGCGTGGTTTTGGAAGAGAGCATAGAGATGAAAAAAGAGCATTTGAGGAATTTGCACGAAACTATGATACTGAAGGATGTGAGCAGAAGTTTTTCAATAGAGAACATAGGCATGGTTGAGAGATTGTCCAAGTACATAGCCGTAAACAGTGGAACTCTGCTATCCTATTCAAATATGGCTAATGCCTTGGGAATATCTTATCAAACATTGAGAAAATATTTGGATGCATTGAGGAAGAGCGGGATAATAGTGGAAGTGCCCCCATTCTTCACGAATAGGTCCAGAGAAATAACAAAGCAGCCAAAGATATACTTCTTGGACACGGGTCTGCGTAATTCCGTCGCAGGATTCTATCCTAGGGAGATGGACGGGTTACTATTTGAAAACTATGTTCTCTCCGAGCTAATTAAGATGGGCTTGGAGCCAAGATACTGGAGAACGAAGTCAAAGGCAGAGGTGGATTTCATAGTGGAGAGAGATGGGAAAATAGTGCCTATAGAGGTAAAGCTCCAAGCAAAGCCAGAGAAGGTTGAGAAGAGCATGAGAGCTTTCATAGAAAAGTACGAGCCAGAATATGCCCTAGTTGTGCTGTACTCTGGGGAGAAAGGTGAGAAGAGAGTGAATTCCACTAATGTTTTGTTTGAGGATATAGAAGGGCTCTGGAAAATTATGAGCCATTAAAAATTACGGAACAAAAATTAAATAGTACTAAAAACATAGGCTCAACAATGAACGATATCCAAGAAAAAGTTCTGGTTTTATCTGCTCTTTTGCATGATATAGGAAAATTGAATCAAAGGGCTTCTACAAGGTTCAAAGAGAAGAAACACGAAGTCTTCGGCGCTGAATTTTTGAATGAGAACCTGAATGCTAGTCCAGAGATAAAAGATGAAACCATTAAGCTTGTGATTTCTCATCATCAAATATCTTACGAGGGAAAATACCCGGAGCTTTTGAAAATACTGAAGGACTCGGATGGGGAATCGGCAGAGCACGATAGAATGGAGTCTGAGGGTATAGATACAAATATCAACCAAACTCCACTCATATCGGTTTATTCCTATATAGACATAGGATTTGGAAGCAAGGGGAAGGTAGGTTATTCTTTGGCTTCACTTGAGAGAAAACTCCAGTATCCAAGTACATATGCAACGAACTCCCAAGTTCTATACGGTTCAATAGAAGACAAGCTAAAGAGAGAATTAAAAAACCTTACCATTCAAGGCAAGGAGGATATAAACACACTCCTCTACATTCTTTTGAAATACACCAAGTATGTACCATCGGCCATCTATGTTAGCGTCCCAGATATCCCTCTATACGACCATCTAAAAACCACGGCTGCCATAGCACTATGCAAGTACAGGAGCAATAAAAAAGAGAAGTACACAATTATAATGGGTGATTTATCTGGGATACAAAATTTTATATTTTACAATTTAAAAGGTGGCGAAGAGCAGGTTGTGGATGAGAAAGGTACTAAAAGAATGCGTGGAAGGAGCTTGCTGATAAACTTAATAATAGATTCTGCAGTGAGGTATATACAAGAAGAGCTTGACTTGTATGATTTCAATATCCTATGGCAAAGCGGTGGAAATTTCCTGATGCTTGTTCCTAATGTAGACGGCATAGACGAGAAGCTAGTGGAAATGAAGAGAAAGGTGAATGAGTTCCTCTTGAACGAATTTGGAAGGCTATACCTCAATATTGCTTGGATTCACAAGGATAACTTGAACAATTTCAGCGAAATACTGTATGAATTGCATTCAAAGATGGACGAAGAGTCAAAGTCCAAGAAATATATTGAGTTTGTGAGAGATGAGGATTTCTATGTTAGCCCTTCAAGAGATAAATACATATGCCCAGTTTGTGGAGTGCATTATGTGAATGATTCAAATGGGATATGTGATACCTGCCAGAGAACAGCGGAGCTTGGGGGATTCATCGGAAAAGGCCAGTATTTGATAAGAAGCTTAGGCAAGGATGGACATTTCACATTCAAATATGGAGATCTCAGAATTTCTTACACAATATCGGAGGATTTCTATGGATACGAAGATGATGAAGTGTTTTCTATAGAGGATTTCAACATACCTTCGGTGGGTAAGGTTAGAGGGTTCAAACTCTTGAAAACATACATTCCCAGTGTATATGGCAAAGTCCTTAGCATCTCGAAGCTTTTAGCTCCCGGCACTTCCTTAGAAGATAGAATGACCTCTAACGCCACTACAAAGATGGGAATTTTCAAAGCGGATGTTGATTGCTTAGGTGAGATATTCAAGGAAGGTTTCAAAGAAGATCTGAGGAGAATAAGCAGGATATCAACCCTTTCTTTCTTGATGGACCTGTTTTTCTCCGTGGAAGTTAACAATATTGCTAAGAAGAACAACATTTATGTTATATTCTCTGGTGGGGATGACCTTACAGCAGTGGGCAGGTACGATGAGATAATTAAATTTGCGTTGGATGTGCGAGATTCCTTTGCCAAGTGGACAGGGGGTAATGAGAATTTGCATATATCCGCATCTATAGTTTTCTTTGATGAGAAATTTCCTATTCGCAGGGCTGTTAATGTTGCTGAAGAGCATCTTGGAGATGCAAAGGATTACTCTGCAGATGTGAGCATGTGCGTAGAGAGAGGAAATAAGATAAAGATCTTTGAAGATGTATTGTCTTGGGACGATTTCAAAGCACAGGTGGACATGGGCAACGAACTTTGGGAAGCGCAGAAAAAAGGAGAAATTTCATCATCTTTATCGCATGTTCTCTTGGTTCTCCATAAGCTTAGTCCTTCATTCTTTGCAGATAAACCTCTGGGGAAAGGAGATGTTGTTATTCCCAGTCCAAAGCCATATTTGAGGTATTATTTTGCTCGTAGGAAAGGAAGTAGATACGATTTGCTTGATAAATTATCCCAAGAGGGTATTTTCAAGCACATTCCAGTTGGAGTGTCAATATGGGTTATGAGTAGAAAGTATGGAAAAGAGGTGAGTTAGGATGTATTCAAATAAGAATAAGAAAGAGGAAAAAGAAATAGTAAAAAGAAATTTTGAAGAAATAAAAAGAGAGATCGTCAGAGAGACTCCAGATTGGAAGAGACTACTTAAAGATGGTGGATTAATAGATCAAATCACCCAGACAAAATACTTCCATGACTCTTTGAAGACTACACAATTGAGAAAATTCTTTGATGTAGTTAAAAATATAGATTATAGACTTCAAAGGGAAAGTTGGGAAAAATTGGAACCGGAACTTTGGCAAATAGTGCCAGCAATAAAGTATGCTAAAGGAAGGAATAATGTGCCAGAGGAATTTGCTGATTTCGTTTCTAAAATGGTTGAGAAAATTACCGATAGTGAAGATCCAAAGCAGATATTTTTGAACTTTGAGAGGGTTTTTGAATCGATAGTGGCCTACCACAAGTACCATGGTGGTAAATAAGGAGGTGAGATGAATGGGTAAGAAATTTGTTAAGAATTTAGTGATACGAGGGAAGATAAAACTCATTACTGGGTTGCACATAGGTGGATTGAAAGAAACCGTGGAAATTGGGGGGATGGATAATCCCGTTATAACAACCTACAAGATGCATGAGGGGAGGTTGATAGAGATCCCGTATATCCCGGGAAGCAGTTTAAAGGGAAAAATCAGGTCACTTTTGGAGATTACCTATGCAGATATAACTATGACAAAGGATACCGATAAATGTCCAAACGGGTATGTAAAGATAGGCAATAAAAATTGCATAAAATATTCTACATCAAAAGCTAATATAATTCCAATGCTTTTTGGTATACCTGCAGAAACTTCTGGATTTGAAGAAAATTTGTCCCGTGTAATTGTAAGAGATGCTTATCCCACGGAAGATACAATAAGGAGGTGGAAAGAGTACCCAGATATAGTTGGAGGTACAGAGGTCAAGATGGAGAATGCAATAAACAGACTCACGAGTGCTGCGAATCCAAGACCTGTGGAAAGGATACCTGCAGAATCTGAGTTCACCTTTGAGATTGTACTCTCAATATACGAGGGAGATAATGAAAAATCTCTGCTCTCCATGCTCCTTGAGGGCATGAGAATGCTAGAGGACAATTACCTCGGTGGCTTTGGCTCCAGGGGCTATGGAAAATTGTCATTCAAAGATTTGGAAATTTTAGAGAGAGATGTAGCTTACTATGAAAAGGGAAGTTCCGAGGGAAGTACAGAAGGAAAGAAGATTTACGAGGGAGGTTCTTTGGATGACCTCTTGGTACAGGTTAATCCTCAACCCTGAAGGAGCATTCGCTGGAGAGTTTGATTCAATAAAGATTTACGGCTCTATCATTAATGCATATTCCGAACTCTATGGTAGTGCTTCTGAAATTTTAGAGACAATTAAAAATGGAGAGCTAAGAGTATCATCACCCATGCCTACAAAGGAGGGTAAGTTCTATGTGTTCAAGCCCATGCTTCCAACGGAAAAACTAGAGTACAAAGATTTCAAGAGATTTAAAAAGAAAAAGTTTGTTGATGAGAGATTAGCAATAAAATCTTTGAAAGAGGGAAAATATTCCAAGGAAAGAGTTGAAGAAATCATAGGTGACGATACTGCAGGTATAAAAACCGTTGAGTTGCCCGGAGTTTCTATAGGGAGATACGGTGGCTCATCCACGATTTATTACAAGACAGCTGGCTTGTACACGCACAAAGCTTGGATACTGGTGAAAATGAGCAATGAGATAAAAGATAGGGTACTGGCGGTTTTCAGGTACTTGGGGGACATGGGTATATCCAAGAAGAGAAGCACTGGGTTTGGGCATTTCAAGGTCAGCTTGGAAGATTATGAGTTAGAGAATGATGGAATGTATAGCATGATCCTTTCAAAATACATACCGAGCCAAGAAGAACTAGGGGGTTTTCCCTTTGAGAGATGCAGGTACGAGGTAAAGCTGATAACTGGATACACCAAGGATGGAAAAGTGATACCAAAAATGCGAGCATTAGTTGAGGGCTCCGTCATTCCGTCAGATTACTCTCCACTTGGTAGGGTTGTTGATGTTCATCCCAAGTACTCGGTGGTTGGAGTTCCGGTCGTGATATAAGGTGGTTTAGATGAGAATGCAAATAAATACCAAGAGCCCCGTGCATATTGGAAGTGGAAGTTATTACACGCTAATGGATTCATATATGGATGGAAACGAACTTCACCGCGTGAATTTAGATAAATTATTTGAAGGAGATGTTGAGCTTCTCAAGAAATATACCAAGGAACTTGATAGAAAGAACTTGAGTGCCATAATGGAGATATTGAAGAGAGGGAAAGATAGGTACTCTGCAAAGCTCAAAGAAGGTGTATATATAAAGAGATTGGAAGACAGGATAATGGAATGCATAAAAGATTCTGCTGGAGACATTCCATACATACCCGGAAGTAGTTTAAAGGGATTTTTGAGAACCGCTCTGATGGTTAAGTACCTTAAAGATAACGGCTGGTACTTTGAGATATCCGTTGATGGAGAAATTAGAGAATACAATCTATGGGAGGCAATGCAGAGGGGAATACATGAAATTGGGATCAGGAAACTTGGAGATGATTACGAGGATAGAAGGAGGGATAGAATTGGTTCAAGATTTGAAAAGCTCGTTGTTTACACAGGGAATGTGAGGAGAAATAAATTTAGATATGATGCAAAGTACGATGTGTTCAAGTATATTTTGGTTGGAGATTTTTACCCGGAATCCTACGATATATGGATAGACAAGGCAATAGTGGAAACCCGTGGTAGAAGGGGCTCTTATACGCTTTTAGAGGTTGTTGAAGGGAAATTCATTGGGAAGATATCCCTTTCTCCGCAGGTGAAGAGTTCTCTTGGCAGCAGAGAATATCCGGTACTACCTCAAAAGCTGGAGCTCTTAGGGTTGAGAGAAGATGATTTATCTGATATTGAGGGTGCAGAGAAGAAGATGATTGCTCATATCAAAGAGGCGCTGGACGAGTATGTTGGGGATATAAAGAATTTTGAGAAGAGCCAAGGAAAAGTGCTTGCCGTTGATGGTGCAAATGCCAGAATAGGATTTGGCACGGGCTCTCCATACAAGACCCTATGGATTTACATGCGGAATAATATCCCTAGAGAGATTCTTCAAAGGATTTTGAGCGCTGCATCTCGGCACAGAGCGAACATTTTCTCGTATCCCAAGAGCCGCCATGTTCTATCCGATGGCAGCTCTCTTGGCTGGATAAAATTGGATTGAATTTGAGAGAGGATTTTTATCCTCTCAAATTTAGAAGAAATACCGCAATGGTGTGGAACTCTCTTAAGGCCCCAAAATATACTTGAAATTCTCAGGATACTTTGAGATGCAAAACCTAAGAGTAGAAATTGCGTCAGGAGTATTTAAAAGAAAATAAGGATTGAAAGATAAAAATTATTATATTTTGCATTTTTATGATTTTTGCATTCAGGAAAACAAGATACGAGCAGGTTCTACTTGCAAAGAGAAAAATAGGATAAAAATATAAAAACACTTTATATTGCGTCAGGAGTTTATATACTCATGGGTTTATTGGAGACTTGACGCAAAATGGCTCTAAAAATGTTTAAATAAACCCAGTGTATTACTATATCTGTTAATCTAGGTAGAAGAAGTACCATGTGGTGTGGAAACTATTCAATATCTCATCCAATACGCCCACGCTAGTAGAAGAAGTACCATGTGGTGTGGAAACCTATTGCTCTTGCGGTCGCTCTCTTGTCCCTCACGGTAGAAGAAGTACCATGTGGTGTGGAAACCATATCCTCGTATTCTTTTAACGCCTGATTATATTCTGTAGAAGAAGTACCATGTGGTGTGGAAACAAAATCTCAATTGCGGTTTTAACCGCTTCCTCTTTCATTCCAGTAGAAGAAGTACCATGTGGTGTGGAAACGATAAAACTCTTTTAATACATTGTTTATTAGACTGTATTCGTAGAAGAAGTACCATGTGGTGTGGAAACCTGATATGTTATAGCCATCCTTTTTTGTTATATATCCGTAGAAGAAGTACCATGTGGTGTGGAAACATTATATCTGATAACAACATATTAAACATTTGTCTATCTAGTAGAAGAAGTACCATGTGGTGTGGAAACATTATATCTGATAACAACATATTAAACATTTGTCTATCTAGTAGAAGAAGTACCATGTGGTGTGGAAACATCTATCTTCCCATGAAGATTCACTATTTTCGTTTATGTAGAAGAAGTACCATGTGGTGTGGAAACTAATTCCTTGTGCTTTGATATGTATTTTGTTATTCTATGTAGAAGAAGTACCATGTGGTGTGGAAACCGTATATTTCCCATAAATTCCCTGAGTAAATCGTAGTGTAGAAGAAGTACCATGTGGTGTGGAAACCTGGGCTATTGTAGCCTTTGAGTCCGTAGTATTTCTTTATTTCGTAGAAGAAGTACCATGTGGTGTGGAAACAATGAATCAAGAATTGCTGTAATTTTCTGCTTTAGAGTAGAAGAAGTACCATGTGGTGTGGAAACATCCTTATCATCCTCCCGTCATAATCTTCTTGCTCCCGTAGAAGAAGTACCATGTGGTGTGGAAACACCCCCTGCGCATAATCCCAAAAGTGCTGGATGTCAGCCTGTAGAAGAAGAACCGAATGGTTTGTGAAAATATTAATATAGAAAAAGAGGATAGAACGGCATGGAAGAAATTTGCAGAAGTGGGGTGGTTTTGTGCTAGTTTTGGTATCCTTTATGGGCACGGGGAAATATTCAAGGGTGAAGTATTACCTCGGCTCGAAGGATAACTATTTTGAAACTTCCTTCGTTTCTCGCGCCCTCGGTGAGTTTTTCAATCCAGATAAATGGCTCGTAATAACCACGGAGGAAGGGATGAAGAACTTGGAAAGTTTGAAAAGGGAAGCGCAAGATGAGAAAATTCAAGCAATAAAGATTTCCATTCCAAGAGAGGAGAGGGATGTTTGGGAGATTTTAGACAAACTCAACGATAATTTAGAGCAGGGAGATGAAGTGATACTGGATATAACGCACGCTTTTCGCCATATACCTTTCTTATCCTTCGTTATAATGACCTACCTTCAGGTTGCTAGGGGCATAAAGATTCGCGGAATTTACTACGGTGCCTACGAGTCCAGAGATGGTGATTATGTCCCAATTTTTGACCTCTCCGATGCTCTGGTTTTTTCAGAGTGGATATACTCTGCCAGAGATCTCAAGGATTACGGTAGAAACGAGGGTATATCCTCAATAATGAAAGAGTGGCAAAATCAGATGTACGCTAGGGAATCAAAGCCAAGTATGAGATATACCAAAAAGTACGCAAATATGTTAGAGAGGATAAGCAGGGGCATATACCTAAATCAAATAAGGGATGTGATGAAATACGCATATAATCTCTCTAAACTCTCTCCAGATGTCAAAGAAGAGCTAGAAAAGTACTTTAAGCCATTGACTTTGCTCTACAGGGACTTCACCATATTTGAAAAATTTGGATGCGAGGATTGCTACGATAAGCTCAGCAAGGAAACTCTGAGAAAGCAGTTGCTGATTGCAGAGTACCAAACAGGGATAGGGCTATTGGGAGAGAGCTTAGAGAATTTGAGAGAATGGATAGTAAACTTCGTTTTTTACCTATCCAACTTTGACAATTCCCTATGGCTAGAGAGGGAGAATAGAATTGAAGTTGAGAAGGGAATAACAGGTATGGCGATGGAGAAGAGGGGGGAGAAAATAGAGAAGAACGGAGTTTATTATTACCTTAGAAGTAATGTGGATGAGATAGAGAGAAAGAGCGGGGTGAATTTGATAACCCTGTGGAATCTGATAACATCAAAGAGAAACTTGATAGCCCACAGCGGTATGAGCAAGGATAGCTTGAATTTGGAAGAGTTAAAGAACTCCACAAAAAGTATATTGAAAGATTGCTCTACCCTGATAAAGTACCTGGAGGATTGGAAATGAAAGTGGCTATGATTGCACCTGTTGGAAAATCACCCTCGGTTATAACCGAGATGGTGAGGTTCTTAGAGAGCGAGTATCTGAGCGATGTAATACTCCTTCCAACAAAGGATGAGTTCGTGCTAGCAGGCACTAGATTGGTTGAGGCAGCTCTCAAGGTTCATTATCCCAAGTTGAGAATACATGTGCATGTGCTCCCAAAGAATGACATAGCTTCGGAGGAAGATGCCCTGCTTGCAGCCAAGGAGATAACAAAGGCAATATGCATAGAGAAATTCAAAATAGGCACAGATAGGATATTTTTGAATGTTGCTGGTGGTAGAAAAGAGGTAACGGTTATGGCAGCTCTTCTTGGTTCAATGTTCGGAGTGACTGGCATTTACCATGTAGTGAACAAGGAGATTGGAGCATTCAACGATTATCAGCAACAGATAATGGAGGACATAATGAGGTTCAGCGAGAAGGATTTAGAGAAGAGAATAGAGATGTACAAAGAGCTACGGGAGAAATTTGATAGGCTTCTATTTCCAGATGGAGCAAAGTTGGAATTCATAAATATTCCTGTAATACCGTACTCTCCAGAGGATATTGCTAGGTTGAAGAGAATATTAAAGCCGGGAGGAGTATCACTCGTAGAAGAGCCTATGGCACCCTACCTCATACAGATATACCAGCAGGCAAATTTAATAGTTTACAACAAGCAAACTTCTTGGATTCATCCAACAGACATGGGACTAGAGATCGGAAAGATGCTCAGGTGCGAAGTTTAACACAAAATGTTTATACTATATTTTCTCTATTACACGCATGAGATTGCTCATTAAGCTAGTGCCAGAGAAATTTTTACCATTTTCAAAGGTAAACAAGCATACGATTCAAGGAGCCATATACTCGCTCCTTGATGGAACAGAGTTCTCAGATTTGCACTCTAAAAATGGGTTTAAGTTCTTCACATACTCCGATTTATTCCCTCCCGGAGATTTCTATCCAAATAAAGAGAAAAACTTGATAGTATCCTCGCCAAATCCCAAGTTCATAGGTGAGCTTTACTCAAGATTGAGGGATTTAGAGCATATTTACCTATCCGATGGCCCAATGAAAGTTGCAGAGCTCAAAAAGTTCAAGGTAAAAACCACAGGAAAGTTTAGGAGTGGAAGCCCAGTGGTGATTCAAAAGGATAATAAGAAGAGCAAGTACTTTTCATTCAGGGACGGGGGAAGCATGCGCTTTTTCATGGATAGATTGAAAGATAATGCAGTGAAGAAGTATAATGTGTACTATGATGAAGAGCTGGAGCTGGACGAGGACCTTTTTGACCTGCTTCAATTTCAAAAGGAGGTTTCCGTGGTGGTAAAAAAGGATGAGAAGACATTCATAGTAATAGGCTCAGTGTGGTCCTTGCTTCAAAAGAGGATTCCCAAGGGATATGGCAAGTTTTACAGGTTCATAACGGACTGTGGAATAGGGGAAAAGAACTCCCTTGGATTCGGGTTTTTGAATCCCATAGACAATGAGTGATTAATATGGAATTTACAGGAAGCTTGGTTCATGAGTATGTTGTGTGCAAGAGGGCCGCTTGGTACTCTTACAGAGGAGTGAGATTGGAAAATGAGTACATTATCTTAGGAAAGATGCTTCACGAAAAGAGTTACAAGGGAGAGATAAAGAATCTGTTTGGTGAGGGTGTATCCATAGATTTCACGAGGAAGGAGAACGGGGAAGTATGGATATACGAGGTTAAGAGAAGTTCCAAGATGCTCAACGCAGCCAGAATGCAGTTATTGTTTTATTTAAAATGGCTGAAGGATAGGGGAGTGGAAGTTAAAGGCAAGATTGCAGTTCCTGAGGAGAAGTACACGGAAATGGTTGAGTTGAATGAAGAAAATGAGAAGAAGATTGAAGATTTGCTTAAAGAGATGGAGGTTGAGATAGGCAAAGAAAGGCCTCCAAAACCAGTTTGGCGGAAGATATGTGAAAAATGCTCGTATTTAGAGCTTTGCTGGGCGTGATTTTATGGATAGTTTATACATCACAAAGGAGGCTATAATAAAGAGGGAGGCAAACACCATATACTTGGTTAGAAAGGGAGAGAAGAGATCAATACCAATTCACAACCTAAGGGACATTACATGTATAGCTCCAGTTAGTTTCAGCTCTGGTGCCATAAAGCATGTGCTCAACTCAGGCGTGGTGGTGCATTTCTTTGATATGTACGGCAATTATGAAGGCACATTATATCCTAGGGAGAGAAGTATCTCTGGTGAGGTTGTGGTAAATCAGGCAAAGCACTACATATTTTGGGAGAAGAGAAAGTACATAGCAAAGGAGATGATAGAGGGGATAAAGCACAACATCCTTAGAAATCTCAAAAAGAGCAACAAAGAATTAGAGGAGATAATAGAAAAGATTGAAAGAGTGGAAGTTGAGGGAGATAGCATAGAGGAGCTTATGAACAGAGAGGCACAGATTTGGGGATACTACTACAAGAGCTTAGATTATACGCTAAAGAAATTCCAACTTGAGCGTAGAGATTACAGGCCGCCAATAAACGAGCTCAACGCTTTGATCTCCTTTGGGAACACTCTTCTATACTCTGCAGTTTTAACCGAGATTTATCACACGCATTTGAACCCGAGCATAAGTTACCTCCACGAACCATCAGAGAGGAGATTCTCATTATCTTTGGATATTGCAGATGTATTTAAGCCCACGATGGTTTATAGACACATTCATGACATAGTAAATCACGGTATAATAACTGAGGATGATTTTAGAAAAGAGTTCAACGGTGTATTTCTAAATGAGCAAGGAAAGAGAAAATACATAAGAAAATGGGAAGACCGAATGAGCTCCACTGTTTATCACAGGAGGTTAAAAAGGAGCGTGAGCCAGAGAGGGCTTTTGAGGTTGGAAGCTTACAAGCTAGTGAAGCATGTGATGAATGATAAGAGGTACAGGGCATTTAGGGTGTGGTGGTAGAATGCATGTGATAATAGTTTATGATGTTGCAGAAGAAAGGGTAAACAAGGTCAACAAATTTCTGCGTTCTTACCTGCACTGGATACAAAATTCCGTGTTCCGAGGTGATATAACCCAAAGCCAGCTCCAAGCCATAAAGGACGGAATAAAGGGTATTATAGAGGAGGATTATGATTCTGTAACGATCTATGTACTTCCCAGCGAGAAGTACTTGAAAGTGATAAACATAGGGATAGAGAAAGGAACAACGGACATGATCTTCTAAAATTTCATTTTGCGTCAGGAGTATTTAAAAGAAAATAAAGATTGAAAGATAAAAGTTATTATATTTTGTATTTTTATGATTTTTGTGTTCAGTAGAACAAGGAATAAGCAGGTTTTACTTGCAAAGGGAAAAATAGAATAAAAATATAAAAAATCTTTATATTGCGTCAGGAGTTTATATACTCATGGGTTTATTGGAGACTTGACGCAAAATGGCTCTAAAAATGTTTAAATAAACCCAGTGTATTACTATATCTGTTAATCTTGGTAGAAGAAGTACCATGTGGTGTGGAAACATAATTGCAACAAGCTCATCAGTATCTTCATTGTAGATAGTAGAAGAAGTACCATGTGGTGTGGAAACGTTTCCAACGATTTTATCTATGTTTTCATCAGTTAAGGTAGAAGAAGTACCATGTGGTGTGGAAACAATTTCAATAACTTTGCTTATTTCCTTTGCCATATCTGTAGAAGAAGTACCATGTGGTGTGGAAACCATTTTTCTCACCTCAAACATATATCATTTTCAATCAGTAGAAGAAGTACCATGTGGTGTGGAAACCAATACGAATTTATTGTTTATCTTTTTGTAGATTACGTAGAAGAAGTACCATGTGGTGTGGAAACCTATTCTCCACTTTTTTATTTATTTCATCCCAAACTCCGTAGAAGAAGTACCATGTGGTGTGGAAACCATTTTTCTCACCTCAAACATATATCATTTTCAATCAGTAGAAGAAGTACCATGTGGTGTGGAAACACTTCTGTTATTATTCCCTCTCTCTTTATCCTATCAAGTAGAAGAAGTACCATGTGGTTTTGGAGTATCTTAAGTATGGGCTAATTGAATTTGTAAAATGAAGATAGAAAAATACGAACAAAATTATTAGTTGGGCTTACATGGAACCAACAACTTCGCTTGCTGCTTTTATCAGTTCATGCTTGGTCCATGCTCTCCACTCAACCGGTACGACCACTGGATTTTCATCTCCCTCGTAGTATATGGCAAGGATGTCCTCTCTTAAATCGCTTTCCTTGGACTCTGGCATCATAAACCTGGCAAGCTCGGCCTTTGCAGCTATGATCATCTTATTCTCAAACTCAAACACCACGCCAACCTCTGCGTGCAACCTCTGTGCCTCGTTTGCAATCGTAGCAAGCTCTTTCTTGTTTCTTATCTTGAAAGGTACATCGTAAATGTAGCTCAATTTCTCCTCTGGAAACATCACTTCAAAGATATCCCTATCAATCCTAAGCATAGAGTGAGCTACTTTCGCGCTTAGAGAGAGAATGGTATATGCGGGGAGAGTTAATATCAAAGCCACTTCGTTCTTGTTCAAGTTGTCTTTCACGAATCTAAACATCGCATCTTTGTTCTTTGTCAAGCCTCTACAATCATGGTCAAACAGGTGAATGAACCCAGCGTTGTTGAACAAAAATCCTGCATAATCAATGCCATAAGAGTAAATAAAATACCCTTCTTTAGCGCATGCAAACTCGGAACTGCCTTTCCACGACAGAATAATATCGCAGTCACCCTTATCAATACAGTTCTCGGCTATCATTTTAATCTCGTCCTCAAAGAGATTTATATCATCTACCCTCTTGAACATCGTGAAATCCTTCTCTTTCACTATGAAAACACCGTTGTAAGGGATTTCCATGTTGCTCATCATAAAATAGTGTCCAGTTCCAACGGTGATAACATAATCTTTCCAGAAATAAGTTCTATGCTCTCTATCGCTTTCATACAGCATCATTTCATCCTCACTCTTTGCTGGAAGTGCCTTCGTCTTTTTCGGCTCTGGCTCATCGTTGAGCCATCTCCATACTTTTTTCTCTCCTTTCCACATAGCATCTGCAAACTTGAAGGCAAACCAGAAAAATGCAAACCCAATTACCAACATGTAAGTTGAAATGCATAAAGTATCACTCGCAGGAGCTCCTTCATGGGTTGCTACAACACCTGCAAATATTGCAAGGAATATTGATATTATTAATGCAGCTTTTGTAGCTCTGCTCATACAGAAGAGTTTGTAGTTAGAGTATAAAAACATGCTCACGAAGTTTTCAAAGGAGAGAAGAATAACCAAGATTATACATTTTCAACAATTCCGCAATTATCCTTTTACCCTGCTGGAAAGTGTAGAGATTGACTTCTCTAAATCCGTCGGGAGTGACGATTATACATTGTCCAACGGGCATGGTTCTCAAATGCTCCTCACTAATCGGGAAATACTCCGTTGTGGAATACTTATCGGCAACATAAACTCCTCTGCCTTGAACCTGTATGTGCTGGGGTTCTCTCTGCCATACCTGTTTCTTTCCAATCCTTGAGCGTATCAATTGAGAGGAGGCACTATCGTAGGCACGGAGGGCAAACAAATAGGCGTGTCCGGCAACTACCGCATTTGCGGAATCCTTCCCGTATTTCTCTATCACCTGTGCTATGCTCTGTATTCCTATGATTGAGGTTATGTAGTAAGAGCGTCCAAAATTCACCAATTCCTGATACCTTTTCAACTTGGGTATCAATTGGAACTCATCTATAACAAAGTATTTCTTTCTTGGCTCTCCTATCCTATTATACTGATTTTCTCTGGCAAAGGAATACTTTATCGCTCTATCAACCAGCAATCTAAATATCGGTGCAACGGCTTCTCCCGTTTCCACATTATACTCTATGAACAACTTTCTACCCTGTGGATTTTCTATGTAATCCCTTATGCTCATCTGTCTCTTTCCTGCCGTCTTGTAGAAATCTCCTATGAATATCTCATTTATGCGGGAATAGAAATTGCTCCACACACCACTTGCCTGTTTCATCGCTTGTGGATTGATGTATTCGGCAACGCTCCTCAAATCTTCCTGATTGACTAAGAGGTTATACGCTTGTTCTATGGTGAGCTGGTTTATGAAATCCATGAAATCCTCGTTCGTGGGCAGGAACTCTTTTAATCTCTCCCTATCCACTTTACCAGAGAAATACTTCGTGTATGTCTGTAATGCCTGTCTGTAAAATGTGAGTATGAAGGCAGATAAGAGTTGCTGGGAAGTCACTACCCAAAACTTATCCTCTCCTCCTCTTTCTTCAATTGGAAATATCTCTTTGGCTATTTCTATAACATCCGTTGTAGCTCTATCGGGGTCTATCTCCCAAAATATGTTCCACGCATAAGAAGAACCATTCACGCTCAAAGTTATGTCTCTTTCCGTTCCAAACGCTTCGTAATAATCTCCCTTGGGATCGAAAATTACCCAAACATAATCTCTCTTTTGCGGGAATTGATAGATTACTTGTTTAATCAATTCCGTTTTACCAGAACCGGGAGCACCCACAACCATAATTCCCGTGTTATACTTCTCTATCACGATGTTTCCTTGCTTGGTGGGGATTACTAAACTATCTGGTGGTATCCTCAACCTGTATTTCTTTTTCAACACTACCGCAAGGGGAATGCTTATGACTATCGGCACTATCAACCCGTATAGGATGAACAGGTAAAGATTAGAGTAAAGGGAGAAGTGAGGATACACCAAAAACTCGGAGAACGGGTATGAAAAAAATGGTTTCCAGAAGGGGAGTATGTTCCTTTTCAAACTCGCATAGAAAGGAAAGATAAGAAAGTAAGAAAGAGAGTAAGAAGTGAGCAGGAAGGAAAAACTCCACAATCTTCTTTTATCAAAAACTCTCTTTACGGGTATTTTTGAGTAATCTTTCCTACGCAGGAAATCTATTATGTAGGGGAGCAGGAACAGGGGTGGAAAGAAGAACAATAAACCTATGACTACAAAGAGAATTAACCTCTTTTCCTCTCTTTCCTTCCTTCTCTGCTCTGCTTCGTGTATGCTCTCTGGGCTCAATGCAGTTCTCTGCATTATACTCCAACCTCAAACTCCTCCGCTTCTTTTATCTCTCTTTCCATCTCCTCCTCTATTTTCTTCTCGCTCTTGAGCTTCTCTCCAAACACTTCCTCCACAATCTTGTTGAATTCTTTCAGATCCTCCCTTTCCATGACTAACTCCTCTGAGTATGGAGATACCATTCCTATGTGGCTGTGAGGATGCTCCGTGTTGTAATGCAATCCCCAAAGAAATCTAATTCCATAGTTTCTGGACTCTATTCTCCAGTCGTGTAATGTTTTCATAACTAAATAATGCAGTTGCCTTTCATCGTAGAACCTCTCTGGTGCAATAATCATGTGCCTGACAGCAGGGACGTCCTCATCTGCTCCCCGTGAAACCTCCACGAACTCTTTTAAATCTCTATCATTCGCAGGTTTAAATTCGTAGTATAACCTTGTATAAACTCTGTTATTGCTCATTCCTCTCTCTATGTACCTTGCCAACTTTATCGCGGCATCCTTGCCTGTTGAGAATTTCGTTTTGGTTATCATTTTCTCACCCCAGCAAATTCCTTTCTCTTTCCTTCTTCCTTTTCCACTTGGCAACTTCCTCTTTCGTCACCAGCCAAGCTCCAAGGTAAAGATTGTAGATTGAGCCGTCCTCATAGATTACATTGTTTCCATCCACCTTGTAGTGCAGTCCCGGTACCCTTGGAAAATCTATTTTTTCTTTCTTCTCTTCTTTAGCCGGAGACTCTTCAACCTGTGAGCTCTGTGTCTGGACAAAATCCGCAATCATGTCCAGCCTGTTCTTTATCTCCTCCAGCTCTGGATAAAGCTCCGTTGCCACTGCCATGCCCACCATCTTATCTATGTTCGATATGTACCCCGCCTTCTTGTAGAACTCCTCTTGCACATAGAGCTTCAATGCCTCTCTCACAATCTTATTCGTGCTGGTGTTCTTCATTCTCGCAATGGTGTCTAAATCCTCTTTCAACTTGCTGCTCAGTACAATATGAAGATGTGCTTGTTCGTGCCCCGCTTCCATTTTCATCACCTCTTCTCTCTCTTTAGAACCCCTATTTAAAATTGTCTATGTCTAGCAACATTCAATTTTCCCTGTTCTACACTACTTCTCTTTTCAATTTGAGAATTTGAACCTCAAATTATGTACATCAAGAATTTCCTTTTGAATCCATTCTCTCCATGAAAAACTTCCACATTTTTGAACATGCCAGTAAGGAATTTTGCCCATTTTGAACATTCAAGAAATCGTGTAATTCACTCATTTTTTATGCAAGTCCCCTCTATTTTTGGACATCTCCTTATCTTGCTATATATTTATTATAAATAATAAGGGAATGTCCAAGATTTGCGTTGAATTGCGAGGAGAATAAGATTTACACGGCATTTTAGGGATGTACATCATTTATTACATTTCCCGTTGAAGTAAAAAAGAGAAAAAGTAAAGGACTTTGCAGTGTAGAGGATGTGCATTCTTTCTCTCTTCAGTTGCCATGCTTGAAGTCGTATCCGAACTTGAGCCCAGCGAGGGATACGAGGGATATCACATCATCCGTGAGCTCGTCCACATCTCCTATGTGCTCGTATACCTCCTTTGGATCCTTGAACCCGCCTGCCTCTATCTCCATTCCTGCCGATTTTATGAAAGCTCCAAGCTCCACATTCACCAACCCCATAAAAGCTTGGATGAAAAACAGGTTTTTGAGCTTGTCTTGGACGGTGCCATCCACCTCAAGTGCCGTTTTGGTTATATCATCCATGGATTTCACGCTCTTATCCGATATCAACAATGAGGATTTGACATACTCTTCATATCCCTTGCTACCAAGTTCATCACGCACCATTTTTATGAATTTATTCAAAGTTTCATCATCTACTTTCTCCTCTCTCCAATCAGAATCGTACACGAGCTTGCCCTCATCATTGTAGATAACCAAGCTTTCGTAACCCCCAAGCAAATCTTCATTATCAAGCACATACTTTTTTGCAGAGCTTTCATCATCAAAATCTCCAATTATAGTGGTAGTGTAGTCAAACATATCTATCAGAGCAACTCTAAATTTGCCTTTTGGCACCTTGTATCTCACATCTTCCCAGCCTGCACCGAGAAACGCATCCGCATCCTTCTCATCTAATTCCTTACCCATATTTCTTACCTCCATGAAAGTTAGAGAAGGGGCGAATAAAAAGCTTCTCACGAAGTATTTTTGTTGTAGTAAACTAAAGAGTTGTTGATTCTTTTCCCTTCTCTAGTTCTTCATAAACGCGCAGAGCAATATTGTAAATGTGTTCTTCCATGTACTTGTTATCTCTCCAATTTATTTTTGATAAAAATTCTCTGGCAAACTTGCTAAAATCCTCAGCTCCAGAATCTTCATAATCTTGGAACATTGAGAAAAGAATATCCATGATGTAATCTCCAAGTGAGCTAATCCACCATGCGAATGGTATGTATGATCCATAAGCCTCATAGTTGAATTTCAACGATTCCACGGCTCTTGGTATAAAATCAACTCTATCTTTCTCCACATAGCCGCAATTTGGACAAGGTACATCCTCATCGTAGGGGATATAATAAGCACCGCATTTTGGACATTTATGATTGTACATAATATGCAAAGTCATATTCTATTACTATGTTCGAGGAAATAAAAGCTTTGTTACGAAGTATTTTCTTTCTTGGTAAGTTCATCTATTTTCTTATTAAGCTCCTCCAAGAATTTATCATACTCCTTTACTAAATCATATTTCATTAAATCTATTGTTTCTATTATCAACTTTTTTCCTGCTAATTTAGAATTTATGTTTTCAAACTCCCATTCTTTCTTATCAAAATCACCAACACCCTTTGGGTACAATAACATAATTTTAGGTGTATCATAGGCATAAGCATAGGCAAGCATCTGATAAACATCACTTTGTGATACACCATACTTTTTCTCATCCTCTGTATCCAAAAGCTTGTACTTGGTATCTATGATGTACCTTTTGCCATTTATTTTTATCATTATATCAGGTATTAACATGAATCTGCTCCCTTTAAGAAGATGCTTTTTTTGATCTGCTCCTTGGACATATACTTCACAACTTTTACAATCATTTCCCAAAACCTTGGATTTGTTCTGTACTATCGAATTGGCTATGAATCTCTCAAACACCTTCTCCATAGGGAT
Source organism: Aciduliprofundum boonei T469 (assembly GCF_000025665.1). Taxonomy (GTDB): domain Archaea; phylum Thermoplasmatota; class Thermoplasmata; order Thermoplasmatales; family Aciduliprofundaceae; genus Aciduliprofundum; species Aciduliprofundum boonei. The sequence goes on along the minus strand of NC_013926.1, from coordinate 971,504 downwards.
TAAAAATGCAAACACATCCTTTTTTCCTCCAGTGAACTCTGGACTCAAATTTGTAATTATAACCCTAGCCAGATTGATTAAGGGTTTGTATCCCTCATTTAACCTTGTAAAGGTTATTGAATCGATTTCAGATGCACTAACGGGAACAAGAGAAACCGAGTCCATTAGATTCTCTGCCATTTTTAAATTGGAGAAATTCATGGAATTACGGGTATATAGAGAAGCAAGGTATGCTGCATACTTAAGTGTTCTATTTATCAAATTGTCTGGATTTCTATCGTTGTAATTCACGGGTATAATATGCCTTCTTTCCCATCTACGAGAGTACTTTGCAAAATCTATCTGTCCCTTTACATAATGCAAGTCATCTGAAACTCTTATGTATTCCTTGTACAAACCCTCTTTTATGGCATCCAAGAGCTTTATTGAATAAATGGTGAGCAATACCTCAAATATGGAATTTTCTCCTATCTTTAGTGAGGATATATCCACGTCTCTTATTGGCAAGTTCCATGCAATCTGCAACATTTTCACGAGGTTCTTTATTATTCCATCTCGATTATTTTTTAAGTCTTCCTCTTCTTTGAGATTATAAATAAATTTAGGCAAAATTTCCATGGTCCAGTCATTTATGCTAACCAATCCAACCCAGTTTTTGGCTTTAATTTTTACTTTTCTCTTTTCGGAGTATTCTCGGATGTCTAGAAACTCTTTCTTTGTACCTGTTTCCTCATCTACAAATTTCTCATTCACCTCTTTGAGCAAATCTAAAGTTCTATCACCAATGGTATTTTTCCCACCATCCCAGAGTTTCTCTTTGACTATTTCAAGCTCTTTTTCTTTGTATTCTAGCAGTTCTAAATAGGCCATGTGTATCACTCATTTTTTTCTGAGGGCTTTTTATGATTAATTATAGCATCGAAGAACTTCGCTACGCTCCAACTTTTATCCTCTCTCATTATATCTCTCTTATAGCATCCAATAACATCATTTTCTACATTCCCACTCTTATTGCATGGGTATAGTATTTTCTCTAAGTTCTCATTTGAGCCGTAGAAGTACTCCTGCAGTAAAGGTAGAATTTCGTAGAGCCAGATATATTTCAGTTTGCTCTTAAGCTCATCCTCTGTCGTTGCATCTTTGAGCTGCAAATAGTAAGAATGTCCTATCTGGTGGTCTCTGTCGTAATTCTTTTTGATTTCTTCGTTAATTGTGTATAAAGCTTTTATTGCAAGTTTTTTGATATCTCTTAAATCATCTCCCTTCCAGTCCTTTATCTCTTTAACAGCATCATCTTCTTTATTAACATTTGATATTCCAAGATATTTAAGAAGAACGGTGTATGAGGGCATAATCTCCAAGAAAGCAAATCTTCTCCTCAGAGCCACATCCATAAGCGCTATGCTCCTATCTGCAGTGTTCATTGTGCCTATGATGTAAAGATTCGGAGGCACACCGAATTTCTTTTTAGAATAAGGAAGTCTTACTATCATCTCATTTTCCATAAACAGACGCTTGTCTTTCTCCAGCAAAGTTATGAGCTCCCCAAATATCTTGCTTACATCTCCTCTGTTAATCTCATCAATGATGATATAGAATTTTGGAAAATCCTCCTTATCAAGGACATCTTTTACTTTGTTTCTCTCCTCATCCTCTAAATCGGGCAATTCACCATTCGCATCCCATCTCTTAGAAACATGAACACCAGCATACTCTAAAAGTGCATTGTACGCATTTCTTGCTATCCTCTTGAATATCCCTTCTTCAATTCTGAATCTCAATTCGTCTTCATCAGCATTCGGTTTTATGCTCTCTACGAAATCCTCATATGAAAAGGATGGATGGAATGTTACGAATGCCACACGATCGTTGTTTTCTCCTACTCCATTTAGGGCATAATTTCTTGCAATCCATGTCTTACCCGTGCCGGGTGGACCATAGAGAATAACCTGATTTTTTGCATTTAAGAGAGTTCCTATCTCTTTTTCAAATTGGATCTCTTTAGGTGGCCCATCTTGCATTATTCCAAAATATTCACATACATCCTTATCAAGCTCCAGTAAATATTTTCCCCTTAAACGTTGTAAATTCTGTTGTTCTGGTAATCCCTCAACCTCAGAATACCTAAATTCTTTCTCAAATCTACTGAAATTCTTAAGTTTAACGATGTAAAATCCTTTGATATTTTTAGATGTATATTTTTCAATAGCTTCTTTATAACTGTCGTTTAGAAACCTCTCATTTTCAAAAATTTTTATCAAATCTTCCTTAGAGACACTTTCAGGCTCTTTCTCTACTATTGAATACCCGTATATTATACCATCCCAATCATGGATTATAATGTCCTCAGGCTTAACTTTCTCCATAACTCCCTTTTCACCATTTACATACTCTTTTGTGTTTGGACACCACAAATATTTTCCTATGAGTGTCTCTTTATAAACATCTATAGTGGCTCTTTTACGAGGAACCTTGATAATTTCCAAATAGCAGCCGGAAGCGCTCTTCTTCTTAGCCTCATTTATAAAGTGCCACAATGCGTCCACTTCCCACAAACTAAAAGTTTCATCTAAATTATATTTCTCTCTTATTTTTTCAACTAATTTTTTAGAGAATTCATTAATTTTGGGGTAATCTTTAATTCCATCCTTTTTTGGAGTACCCCTATTAGTAGTACTAAGATTCAGAGTATTATAAACTCCAGTTATTATGAGGGCGTTGTAAGTTTTTTCGTTTAGAGGGCAAAACCTCTCTGGATACATCACATGTAGGATTGGAGTTGAAATACCATAACTTATGCCAGGAACCTTTTCAAATTCTTTGAGCATAGGTATGGGATCATCATCAGTATGGTGTTCAACTGCATATACAAGAGCTTTTCTTAATTTATCAATATTTTTTATGATTTTATTTTTTTGCCATTGCATTCCGGTCCAATGTCTATTTTCAGAATTATTTAAGAAATTAGAAATGAGATTTTTTAAGGTATTGTCATCTAATGAGTTAACATCTCTGAACTTCTCTCCATAGGTAGAATATACGTACTCTTTATCATTTTTGAAAGTATTTAATTTTGGTAGCATTTCATTTTGAAAAGCTTCATTAAAAAGTTCATGAGTCATCAATTTTTCAATTGCTTCTTCTATATCATCAATTACTTTCTGATTTTCCATAACATCACCTTCCTTCGAAGAAAATAAGTATACTTAATTATAATACTTTCTCCGAAGAAATATTAGCACATACTGATTTTGTTGATTCTGAAGGAAGAAAAATTGAGGTTCAAAATTTGAGATTGCAAGGAGAATGTGTTCTACACAGAGAGAATCCTGCATTCAAGCTCATCGACAATTTTATATAGGGCCTCCTAAAAACATCGGGAACATCGAAACAAATGCCAGAAGGGATGGTTAGAATGAAGAAGATGAGATACTCGAAGGAGGAGGTTAAGCGATACTATGACGATGTAAGCAAGTTCCTCAACACCAAGTTCAAAGAGGGGCTGAAGGAGTTAACGAAATCTGAGAGGGTACAGGACTTGCTCAAAGTGAAGAACCTATCCTACAACTATTCTCTCTACAATACCCTTCTAATAATCTCCCAGAAACCAGAATTGGCAGAGACGGGAGAATTAGTTTTACCACGCTACAAGTGGGAGAAATTGGGTAGGCACATAAACAAGGACGCACAGCCAATCTGGATATGGAGACCCAATCCAAAAACTATCTACGAATATCAGAAAAGGGACTTACCGCAGGAATTGAAGGATGTAAGGGAATTGGCTCTAAAATCCAAATCTCCGCAGGAATTCGCCAAAGCGTTGGACGAGAAAGTGGGTAATCTATTGCAGCAGGACAAGGTAAGTGCTATGGGTTTGGCTGGTGCAATAGCGGAGAATTACGGAGATAATCAGAAAGCATTAACGAACCTTTACTATGACTTGAAAAGGGGCTACATGACTGCCAAAGTTCCCAGAGGGGAAAGGATGTATTTCAAGCCAGAGAAGGTTTATGCAGAGAGCGATACACACGGGAAGCCATTACCAGATTTGCGGTTCAAAACCCTGACGGGAAACGAGTATAGAAAATTCTACGAGATGATACGGGATTCCTCACCCATACCCGTAGAGGAGATTTACACCATAGGCAACACTAACAAGTTGAAATATCACGGGAAATACGATATGAAAGAAGGAAAGATAACAATCGTGAGGAGCAAGAGCTACAATCACATGCTTGGAACACTCATACACGAATTGGCACACGCAATAAGGCACAAGGAAAGGATGATGACGCCCGATAACAATTTTGAGGAAGCGGTTGTGGAAAGCACCTCAATATCCATTTTGTCCAGAATGGGAGCGAAAGACGCATTGCAGAAAAGGGGAGAGTATGTTTTAACTTTCCTCAACGCTCAAAAGGAGGAGGACTTGGACAAGGCAGGAAACAAACTATTCCACGAAACGAACAGAACGGTTAGGAAACTCTTGGAGAAAGTTCCAGCGATAAACCACGCAATCTCCGAAGTGGATCGACAGAGGATAGAATACGAAGCCAAACTAATGAAAGAAGCGAAGAAAGAGATGGCAAAGGAGAAGGAGAACTCCAAGGAAGTGGAAGCACCAAAGGGTCCGGGAATGCAACCCCAAGAAATAGCTCACGCTCAAAATGTTCCAAACCAGCATAGTGTTCCAAATCAGCACAAAGAAGTGGAGGTAGAGTTATGAGCAAGTGGGTAGCGAAGTGGGAGCAGGAAGATTATGACGGGAGATACATAAAGCTAACGAAAGAATTTGACAGCGAGGAAGAAGCGAAGGATTACATAATGAATATGGAGAAATCGGCACGGGAGATAAACAAGCACTTTCAACTCATTTCTCTAAAACCCGTTGAGGAGAGGGAGGTTGAGTTATGAGTTTGGAGAGAGCAGAGAGGAAGATAATGCACCTTCGGGGAAAGGCAACGAACGAGGAAACATACGAGATTTTAGACATCTTGGAAGAAATGATTGCAGAGATGAAGAAGATGAGGAGCAGGGAGATGGAAGTAAAGAGCAAAGAGATGGTTATGAGCAGGAACAACGAAGTGGAGGTTGAACTATGAACTTGGGCAGGGTAAAGAGGAAGATAGTTTTTCTGGGGAAAATGTCAAGCGACGAGGATACGCAAATGCTCTTGGACATCTTGGAAGATTTGATAACGGAGCTGGAAGTGATGGACGAGGAAGTGAGCAAGGCGATAGATGGCTTGATAGAAATCGTGGTTGAGAGAGAGAAGAAGAAGGAGGGAAAGAAATGAGTTTGCGGAGATTGAGAGAGAGGGTCATGCGGTTGAGAACCGAAGTGATAGATGAACCTTCGCGGGAACTCTTGGACATTCTGGACGGGATTATTGCGGAGATAGGAAGCACGAAAGAGGACATAGACATGATTCTTGACTTGCTGGAGAAGATGATTGAGGAGACGATAGAGAACAGGGAGGTGGTTATACGATAAAGGACGCCGTTGCTTTGGAAATATACTCCAAATTCTACGATAGATTAGCCACTTCTCCTCTGGCAAAATACATCAAAGATGGCAACAAGTATCTGGTAGTGGAGTTCGTGGATGGCAAGATTGCGAGTATGAAAATCAGGGATAGCGAGATTTGGAGAAAGAATGTAATCTCCATACCCTTACCGAAATACACGGAGAATTTCGGAAAGGAGTTTTACAAGAGGATAAAGGAAGTCATAGACAAGAAGAACTTGGAGCTGGACGAGGATTATTGGAACTTGGTAGCGAACGCATACGATTGGGCTTGGGTGTGAGGTGATGAAATGAGATGGAACAAGTTTTACAGGTATGAGTATTCCGATTACGAATTTCACAGGGAAGATAAGCCCTTAGTTCCGAAAGAGGCGAATGACAAGGAGAAGTATGAGATAAGGCAAAAAATCAAGGCGATGAAAGATAGGATTGAGGAGCAGGAAGATTTACCCGTTCCCCAAGGCGTGAGGATGGATTTCTTTGTAGTGCCTAACGGGGATGGCTCTCATTACTCTGCGAGGTTGAGCATAAATGTTCCCGAAGAAAAGTTGCCCGAATGGAGAGATTTCACGCATTCTTACATTGCCGAAGTTAGAGGAAGGGACTATCCGAATATTCCGATTAGCGCTACCACCGAGGATTTCATCAAGTCATACATGGCAGGAAAGAGAAATCAGCTCATTAGAGAAATAAAGGATTTGAGGAAAGAGATAGAGAACATGCAGCACATAGATGTGGTTGTTTTGGGCAAATCTGGAGAGCATAGAGTATCTGGGAAGTTAAACGATTTGAAGTGTGATTGTGAATTGTTCAAGAGGAAAGGCACTTGCCACCACACAGCCCTTGTAAAAACTCTCAAAGAGAACGGAATGCTGGACAAGGATACCAAGTATGTAGAGCCACCGATGGTTATATTCCACGCAGGAAAGGGAGAAGCAGATATTGACAAGAAGAACTACATATTGGCCATTCCGAGAAAGGATGAGAACAAAACAAGGACGATAAGAATGCTCTACAACTACGGCTATGGATTGAGTGCCATGAAGGAAGCGGGAGTAGTTCCAAGGAGTATGAAGTGGGAGCAGTTAAAAGAAATTCTGGACGGCAGGGAATACGAGGAAGTTGTGGAAGGAAAAGCCCAGATGAAAGCCCAGAGAGGAAACGAGATAGAGATAGGAGCGTGAGAGAGTGGAAGGAGTAGTTTTAGATGATGAGAAAGACGGGGATTTTTTGACGATAGTGTATAAGGGAAAATACAAAGGCAGGAACAAGAAAATCGAGGGCTTGATGTTCCTCTATTACGATGACATAGAGAAATTGGCGAGGGATAAACTAATCAACGAACACGATTTCGATGAGGTTGAGGTTTTGGACATCTTGGAAACTCACTATTTTAAGAAGGGGATGAGTGAGAATGGGACTCGCAGAGATGATAGCGAAGGCAGTTGAGGAAGAATACGCAAAGAAGCAGAGGGAGAGATACGAAAAACTACGCAATAACATGATAACCTCAACGGAAATATCGGGAATATGCGAAAGGAAATTCATCTATTCCCGGAGAAATCCAGAGATAAAACCAGACAGGGCAGGAATATCCACGCTAATGCACGGGACTATGCTCCACGAATACTTTGAGGACTTGTTGCAGAAATACTACCCGAACATGCATGTAATGGAGAGCGAGTATTCGGCTCCTCTGGGAAAGGATTACAAGGTTGTGGGACACATAGATGTTCTTTCAATCTATGACCCCAAGAATAGAACTCTTTACGATTTTAAAACCTCTAATCCATACGCATTCTTGAAAATCAGGAACGAGGGAGAACCAAAGCTCCAGCACAAATACCAGATGAACATTTACAAACATCTCTTAGAGAGGAACGGGATAAAGGTAAATGACATGCAGGTGGTTTATATCAACAAGAGCAGGATGTCATTTAATCGGAGAGGAAACAAACAAAGCGTGGATGAGTTGGAGATGATAGAAGTTCCCGTTAAACCAGAACCTAAGCTCACAAAGGTTCTTCTCCAGCACGGGTACGATATGCTTACAGAGTTGAACAGGGGCTACAAGGGAAGGAATTTAGATGAGAGCTTGGAGAAGTTGAAGACATACTACAAGGTGTATGGATTAAATCCAGAGGAATTGGACAAGGAGAACTTTCAAAAGTGGATGTGTGATTATTGCAGGTATAAGGACATGTGTATGCAGAAAGACAAGGAAGAAGTCAAGGAAGGCAACCAGATGAACAGGATGATGAGCAATCAGGTTCAAGGGGCACATGTTGAGAAAAGCAAGGATATGGAGATGGAGGTGTGAGAAATGGCGAGGATAAGCGAGTGGGAAGAATGGCTACAATCTCTGGACGATAAAGAACTTGATGAATTCATAAACGCAGCGAAAACACTATCATCCTACGATATGGTGAAAAGAGAAATGCCTTGGATGTCAGGTTTAACCTCTCTGGCTGAAAATGTAAAACAGAAAAGAGAGATTGACAGGGAGTATGAGATGGAGATGTAAGGATGTGGAGAACCCTTGAGAAGAAGGTTTGGCAGATGTGGAAGAACGATTACACTCTACCCAGAATGAGCAGGGAATTATCCTCAATCACGCATTGGAGCGAATACCTATCTCTTTGCTTTATAGTTGATTACCTGCACAAGAGGAAGGGCATAGGGTTCTCCAGAAAGCAATTAAAATACGCATTTTCCAAAATTCCCAGAGAGGAAGTGGAAGGTGCGAGGAAAGAAGCTTGGGAATGGCTCTTACACCTTGGAGGTTATGACTACAATCGGGGAGGTTTTCGGGGTAAAAATCCATCTCTAAGGGTTGCGAAAAATACCCCTATTTTGTCCTCTTTGAAGGAAAATTTGCCCGATATCAGCATTTCTATGGAAAGGTAATGTAATTACACCTTTAAGGGTAAAAAAACGCTGAGTGAGAATTTTGGATGAATTTCAATACTCCATTAGAACTCTTTTTCTGTTGAAATTCCTTTGCTTCTTCATTAAGAACAATAGGAACAGCTTTTCATAGTTTGTTATTGTAAAGCCTTCTAAACAGGTTACCAGTTCTTAACACTCTAAACTTCCCATTGTGCGCTATACCTTCACACTATGGTACAATACAAAATAAAAAATAAGAAGCTACAAGTAAGTGAGATCAGTAGCTACATAATTTCACTATCTTCTCTTCTACATCTTTTAATCTCTCTATCAGATATTCTTTAAATTCATGATCATCAAAAACCTCTAAGTATGGAGTTTTATCCATGAGCTTGCTTGTTATACCTCTTTCATATAGCTCATCTGCTATATTTTGTAGGTACTCTTTACTTACTCCAGTGATTTTTAGAATATTCTCCAGAGTTACATTTTTATTTGCTCCCCCTTCCAAGTTTAAGAGATAGACTTTCTTAAGGGTATAAATAGCGTTAATTGCATTTAACTCAGTTATAATTTCTTTCTCTTTCTCTAGTTTTCTAAGTGCAAAATCTTTAGTTCTCTTGCAAATATAATTTACTAATGGAGGAACAAAATATATATAAAAAGTAGGTAAGGGAAGGGCAGGCTTAACAAAAGCAAGTTTTTCCTCAAAAATCCTGAACAGTATTCTACAATGGCATTCATTATTTCATCAGCTACTGCAGGCAGTTTTATAGAGGATTTTAAAAAGATTTGGATGCTCAAAGGTATTTTCAAATCTTTCGATTCCCCATAAAAACTACCCGAAGGTGATATTTTCAAAAGATCGGAAAGGAGTGCATTTTCATATTTTCCTTTTGATACATAGTCAGAATCTACTTTTAGTCCCTTCCCCCCACTACCATTTTTAGAATTTAATGCTGTACATATCATAAAAGCTATTATTTTTCCACAACGATTAATTTGCCAATCTATAATTCTTTCAAAATCCCTCAAAATTTTTAATGAGAGAGCTTTTGCAGTTTTCAACCCCTTTGGAGTGAGCTCTCCAAATAGATATCTTCTTTGTGTGTGATACCTTTTACTTTCTACCTCCTTGATATATCCAAGCTTGAATAATACGGCTAATATTGGTGATATATTCTGATTTTCAGGAGTATGAGCAGGAATAGAAATATCTCTAATTAATATCTTATTAGTCGAATAAATTCTTAGCAGTATTTCTGCTGCTTTATCTACAAAGTGAGGAAATCCTTCTTTTTCCATATCTTTTTTAAAGTTCTCTATATCATCTAAAATTTTATCCCACTCCTCATCTGGCATCTCATATCTCTTTTTTAGAATATCTTTCAGATCTTGTTTAGCCATTTTATGGCTAATGATTCATCTGTATCTTTGTATATTTTTAAAAGTTCTGTAACTATACCCTCGAATTCAGGGGTGTTCATTATCTCTTGCGGGTTTCTTCCAATTTCATATAGAATTTCTTCTCCATATTTTCTTATAATTTCTCTAGTTAACTTTGGATTTGTGTATGGTGCGTAATTTTCGGGTATTTTTAGAATGCTGCGGAGTATATTCTCAAAGGACTCAGGTCGTACTCCATAAATATCCTCTGGTAATGAAATAGATTCGTTGTACTCTGGAGAAATTATAAACTTTAAATCAGATTGAGTTTCAGAGAGTATCTCAATATCTCCCTCTATATCCGCAGTTTCATCTATCACAATTTCTATATCATAATCATTACAGAGATTCTCAAGCTCGCACTTACCAGCGCAAATAATTTTTTGCTGATTATCTATTTCCCAATCTATTATTTGGGCATTAAAACCATAATGTCTCAACACTGCAATTATATATTTTTTAACCTCTTCATGAAGTTTATTACTCATAGGTAATAATATCTATTCTAAATATTAATGTTTTTCGGGGTGTGTGAGAGAATGGATAACTCAAGATTTGACTGCAAGGATGAGTATCCAGCCATAAAATAGCCAGAATCCGAGAAGTACTGCAATGCCATATTGTAATCCCTCTTCAAACCCATTTGTCCAGAGCCAAAAAAGGCAAGCTGCGAAAGAGTGAAAGAGAAGAAATAAAGCAACAAAGAGGATAAGAGCTTTAATGTTCATTCTTCCTCATTCTCATCTTCCAGATATTTGATTTTGAGACCTTTCTCATCTGCAATTTCCTTGAGCTCTGGGCCTATCACAGGATCGTGCACGGCCCAATCAATATGGTAGCAATCATAAGAATGGCAACGGTCGCAATAGAGAAGCAAATACTTCCCATTTGGCTTGAGCCAGATGTTAAAAGTTTCTTTCTTTCCATCGTGGATATCATAAGCGGTTATATGGTCAGCATAGGTGTTTATGTCCACAATCCAGTGGATTCTCTTTCTCTGGGCCTCTAGCTCTTCTGGGGTCATTGTGATAACTTCCTCAGCTTCTTTCAATTTCTCTGCTACAGCCCTCCCCTTCTCTGTGAGCTCAACATAAATAACTTTTCTTCCTTCAAACTTTTCTTGAGTTTTTACATATCCTTTTTCTTCAAGTTCAGAAATGTAAGCTTTTATAGTCATGTAGTTGGGAATCACCTTCAGTAATTCGCTCATTTTCTTCTTTCCATCTAAAAGGCTGGTTAACAGGGGAACGATGTTCTTCTTTTTCCAAATACTATCTTTTTCCACATGTCAAATAAGACTTTTGAAATATATAACTTTTTCTATTCAAAATGTCAATTCTCATGGGAAAATGCTATCTTTTAGAATATAGCACCTTTTATAAATATATTTTCTAATTTCACTTTTGACTTTTGAAAAAAGTTTATATATTACTTTTCACATGTCATTAGTGAAAGGTGAGTGTGATGAGACTGATATCTAGGGTTCGAATGTATGAAGAATTAATAAATCTCTACGAAACCAAGCGATTTTGGAGCATAGGTAAAGTGGGATTTATGGAGAAGAGAAGATTATATTCATATCAGCCTGAGGAGGCTTTAAAATGAGTGTTGGGAAAAGAAGTGAATTGTGGGCTCACTTCTACCCGTACTATCTAGACCGCTCTGGAAAGTACTATAGATGCGTTTATTGCGGAGAAATAGTGCATTCTTCAGAGCGAAGAAATCACCTCAGGTATCATCACCCCGAAATATGGGAGAAGATCAATAAGAAAAGAGGTTACATCAATGGAAAGAAAACCGTATATACCGAGGCAATGGAGGTGTAGACTTATGATGTGGGAAAATTGGAAGGATAAGTTTTTTCTCAAGATGGATGCTGCCAGAGATCCTGAAACCCTAAGAACCTATAAAAAGAGGCTTAAACTCTTTGAAAATTTCTGGAAGGAGGAAAATAAAACACCGCTTCCAGATCCTCAAGTGCTTACTGAAGAGGATCTTCTAAGATTCCTTGTGTGGATGAGGAGAAAAGGGTATGATCAAAATTACATAAGCAGAACATATGGAGATGTTGTACGATTTCTAGAATTTTGCAGAAATCCAAACACCTATTATATGAAGCTAAATACACCTAAGAGAGTTAAGAAACTTCACAAGTACTATAAGGATGAGGAGCTAGAAAAACTCCTAAATCTATTCTCAGAGAATGATATTATCAGTTTCCAGAACAAGGTTTACATCTGGATACTTGCCTACACTGGAATGAGATCCGCTGAGGCGGGTGGACTTACATGGGAAGATATAGATTTTGATAGCGAGGAAATATCCATAAGGGAGGATGTAGCAAAGCAAGGCATAGCTCGTACTGTTATGATGCCCAAGGAACTTAAAGAGATCCTGCAGAGGTACAAAGAGGTCTATGACAAATATATGGAGTATCGTAAGGTAATGGGTGAGAACACACTTAACTCGCTCTTTTTCAAGCGAAAGAAGAATGGGGTAATTGAACCATTGGATAAAAGAGCAAGAACAATTTACAATCGCATTTACAAATACCTTGAGAAGCACGATCCTGAGCTTCAAAAATCATTTGGTCTTCACAAGTTTAGACATACTTATATCCGTCAGTGGGTCAAGGCTAGGGCAAGAATTGAAGCGGTGGCTCGCCAAGTGGGGCACCATGATTTAGAGACTACCCGAAAATACTATGCAGAGTATGATCTGGATTTTGTTAGAGATGAATATAAGAAGGTGAAAGAGAAAACTAAAAACAAAGGAGGTGAAGCTAGTGGGTGATGCACATGTTAGACCCAGTGCCCCCACTTTCTTATAATAAAGCCGTTTGGATTTTAACTATTTTCATTACATTTCATTTGTAAATATGATTTTAATTTTATCAGAAGCATACTTTAATATGATTTGTGAGAAATGATACAACTTTATTTATTACCTTTTCTTTCACCAAAAGAGTAAGCGGTGATTGCATGGAAGAAATTTATGACTTGAAATACGCAAAGAAGGCGGCTGCAATCTTCGTATTTCTGCCCCTTATTGTGATGTACACCGAGGCAGTGCTCATTCCATCGCTTCCAACAATCCAAAAGGATTTTAATATAACGCCCAGCGATGCAAGCTGGATACTATCCATTTATCTTCTTGTAGGCACCGTAAGCGTTGCAATCATGGGCAAGCTCGGAGATATGTTCGGTAAAAAGAAGATGTTTTTAATTGCCTTAATATTCTATACAACGGGCGTAACCTTAAATGGATTCGCACCAACATATCAGTGGCTCCTGTTTTTCAGAGCATTACAAGGAGTAGGTATGGCCATATTTCCCCTAGGCTTTTCATTAGTTCGTGAAGAGTTCCCACCAAAACTGGTACCACAGGTTCAGGGATTAATAAGCGCAATGTTCGCTGTTGGTATGGTAATTGCGTTGCCCCTTGGTGCATATATATCACAAAATTATGGATGGAGGTGGACATACCATAGTATTGCACCATTTGCTTTTTTAATGCTTGTAATTTCTTATCTGGTTATAAGGGAGAGTAGGTATATCACACCAACCGAGTTTGATTGGAAAGGAACGCTTGCACTAATTTCATTCGTAGTTCCTGCATTGGTAGCTGTAACCCGCGCCCCTACATTTGGCTGGTTTAATAGTCAAACTCTATCCCTATTTGGTATCTCCGCAATCTCATTTTTGATACTATTGCTTATCGAAAAGAGAGAGCCAAACCCACTTATTCCCATAGATGTGATATCCTCCAGAAATCCAATTATAGCAAATTTTGGAATAATGCTTGCAGCATTTGGAATGCAAATGATGAGCCAAGCAGACACCTACCTTTTCCAGATGCCTACACCATATGGATTTGGAAAAACCGTGCTCGAGACAGGTTTGCTTATGATACCTACCGCCGTGGTTATGCTTATAATTGCACCTGTTGCAGGTAAGTTGATGCCAAAAACAGGCGTGAAGTTCTTTGCGGTATTGGGTGCAACAATGGCGTTTATTGGTCTTCTGGCTATGGCAAAATACGCCACTAACTCATCGCTCTGGGAATTTGTCGCCATGACCGTTTTTGTCAGCGTGGGTATTGTTCTAATGAATGTCTCGCTCATAAATGTGCTTATATTCAGCGTTGAACGCAGAAAAATGGGAGTTGCCACTGGTGCAAACAGCCTGTTCAGAAACTTTGGAGCTACCTGGGGTCCAGCCATAGCAGGTACTGTTATGAACACTTACTATACCATCATAAGACTGCCCATTCCCCCGTATTCTATGCGAATTCCAACCAACGATGCATACACCTATTTATTCACAGGTTCCGCTGTTGTGTTTTTGGGACTCACTATATTGTCGTTGTGGATATTGGAAGTGTTTAAAAAGAAAAACGGGAAAAAGTAAACATATTCTATTCATTCCTTATTTAAAAATAATTTAAAAATAATAGAAAAATTAACTCTCACTTTCAATCTTCTTCAAAAGTGCGTCCAAATTCTTCTTTGCCTCTTCGTCCACATTATCGTAATAACTATTTCCGTGTGCATCCATAGTCACAACCAACGGGCCGAACTCTTCAACTTTGAATACCCACACTGCCTCAGGTATACCAAGTTCATCAAGGAAATGCACTTCTTTAACTCCTTTTATTCTCTCAGCTGCAAGAGCACCACAGCCACCTGTGTACGCAGCATACACGGCCCCATGCTCTTTAAGAGCTTTGAGTGTTCTTTCGCCCATTCCACCCTTGCCTACTATGATTCCAGGATGGAACTTTGCAATGAATTCATCCTCGAAGATCTCCATCCTTATACTCGTGGTAGGTCCTGCAGCCACAACTTTCCATTCACCATTCTTCTTTGTCACCACAGGGCCACAATGGTAAATAACCGAACCTTTTAGATCTAAAGGTGCACCCTCTTCTAACAGTTTCTTATGAGCTTCATCCCTCGCAAGAACAATCTCGCCAGTGACATAGATTACATCGCCAAGTTTGTATTTCCTTGCATCCATTATAGGCGTTTTTTCGTGATACTCCATTTAGATCACCTCCACCTTGCCATTAGCATCAATAAGCACCTTTCTCTTCCTGTTAGCCCAGCATTGCGTTACAATTCCAAGAGGCAAGGTTGCAGGATGTCTGTGCGCATACTCCACATGTACATCCAGCACTGTGGTATCTCCTCCAAGACCCATTGGCCCTATGCCAAGTTTATTTGCCATCTCATATAGTTCATCCTCAAGCTGTGCCACAAACTCTTCCTCGTGTCTTGAGCCTATGGGCCTAAGTATTGCAGCTTTCTTAGCAAGCGTTAGAGCGAGATCTGCACCTCCGCCTATTCCCACACCTATTATTGTAGGTGGGCATGGCTTGCCACCAGATTTGAATATATGCTCTATAACCGTCTTCTTTATTCCTTTTATTCCAACGCCCGGAGGAAGCATGTAAAGACCGCTCATATTCTCACTCCCACCGCCCTTGGGTATGACATGGATAATTGCATCATCCCCCTCTCTCAATTCCCAGTGTATGTAAGGCACAAATCTCCCCGTATTATCTCCAGAATTCTTGTGCAGGAATGGATGCACTGCATTTGGTCTGAGAGGAATCTCCTTCGTAGCTTTTCTAACCGCCTCAGTTATCGCATTCTTCAATTCTGCACGATATGGAAAATCGTAGCCCATATCTATAAAGAATGTCTGCAATCCTGTATCTTGGCACATTGGCAAAGAACCTTTTTTTGCCACTGTAAAATTCTCAATTATGGCCTTGAGCTGGGTCCTTGCCATCTCGTTTGTCTCTTTTTCATATGCCCTTTTGAGGGCTTGCACTGTGTCTTCTGAAAGCTCTGTCTCAGCCCTCCTTATGGCTTCAACAATTTCATCAATCATCTCAATCACCTTCTATAGGCATGGCTTACAAGATTAAAAAGATATTGCGAAAGTAGGAAAAGACATCAGGAAAATCTACCATCATCTCTCTTTTCTGGCAGCTTATATATATTCTTCTCAAGCCATCCGATCTTGTAAGCAGGTCTGACATCAAATTGGGGCACATAGGGTTTTATATCTAACACGGGAGTGCCATCCACAATATCTACATCTTCAATGTAGAGCACATTTCCTTTCCTACCTACAAGCTTAACAATAGACATGCCTAAAGGATTTGGCCTTGCAGGAGCACGGGTAGCAAAAACCCCATGGCTCTCTTTATCCATGTATGGGACGACTACCAATTTAAAGCCCTTAGCCAAATGAAAGTGAGATATTATAATTATATGTGAAAAACCCTCAATATCTTTAAGCCCATCTTCATATTCAGAAAAGATTTCAACTGTTCCTTTAATACCTTTGGCTACCTCTGGCTGTATCGGCACACCCTTGGGTTCTTTAAATGGAGAATGAACTATTCCGATAGGTTTGTACTTTATCTCTAAATTCCAAAGATTCATTGTGATCTCTATTACAAATCGTTTACTCGTACATTAATGCTATCATCAAAAAAATGGGAAAGGAGTTATCTCCTTCTCCTTGCCAAGCGCACTATTAATGCAATGAAAACTAGGAATATTAAAGCACCCATGGCTAGGCACAGAGTTCCTCCAATGTTGAAACTGAGCTCGAAAGGTTCTGAGCTTTCTGTAGTTCCGCTTCCGCCATTTCCTCCGTTGCTGTTTCCGTTATTGCCTCCTGAGCCAAAGAGCGTATCTGTTATTGTTCCTGTGGAGAGCTTGAAATTACTCTCAAAAGTTCCATCTCCATCCTTATCAATGCTCACCTGCACTGCACCCTTAACCTTATCTGCTAGCTTACCCCAATCCACTATGTATTGATGCACTTCGTTCTTAGATATCGTTATATTCAGGGCTTCTACATCCAGCTCAAAAGCTCTCGCATTTCCAAAATGCCTTATCTTCAAGCTGTACTTTCCACCATCGGAGCCAATAACAGAATAGGTATAGCCAGAGCCAAACAGGCGGTAAGAGTAAGTACCACCTTCTATGAGTATCACAGCGTTGGGTATACTCTTATAATGCTTGTAATTGGCATCATAACCTAGCATATTTCCGTTTGAATCTTTTATCAATAGAGTTACAATGCTCGCATCAATTCCTCCACTGTTAAATAGTGTGACTTCTATGTAATTTTGCGGTGTGCTGGGTGCATCTCCCATATAAATCTCGTAGGAGCCATCATCTTTCACAATGCCCCAGAGCATCTTTCCTCCGCCAATCACCAGAGAATCCAAGGAACCCTCACCGACTGAATAGCTTGTGAGCTTCATGCTTACCAAGTCATACACATACCCAATACCATCACAGCTCCAGTAAATCAAGTTTCCATCAATGCCCACAGAATCAAAGTATGTGTATTGTCCGACATATTGATACCACACTCTAAAATAGGCACCGTTATACAAGTTGAAAGCATCTATATATATGCTATTTCCAAAATTGTTTCTGCCAAATGCAATTACCCAATCACCAGATACATCCGAGCCCATACGTATAAATTTATTACTATGATCAAAAGTCCATTTTTGTCCCGTGCTGATCTTGTAGATATAGTTTCCATACACTATGTAGTTAGAGGATATTCTGGGCTCTATATAATCCCTGCCCATATCGTCAATAACTTTCAAATTTCCATCAATTTTCGCCATTATTTTTCCATTATCCACAAACACGACATTGTACCCGTAGACATCTGGATATTGTGGGCTATTTCCTGAATACACTAATCCCTCAGAAGACATTATATTTCCACTATCTACACCTGGTGCATAGTCTTCCCATACAACAATGTCTCCAACGGATACCCTTCTCTCTATGTCAGCACTGCTTGCAAATGTCACTATACTTCCATCCTTATAGCCTTTGATATCAGGATTATCTGGATTCCACTCAACCCACGCTGCTGTATTGCCATATACCGCAATACGATCCACTGTGTGAGAAGTAGAGTAAATCATAGTGCCGCTCAACACTTCCACATTCGAATCTCCCATAATAGACCCTCCTCCCTGTACGGCCCCTTGTAAAAATAGCAGGGTAACCAACAGGGCAAAAGCTATGCCCGAAAATCTAAATCTCATTCTAGCCCTCTCCATTTAAACCATATAAAATATCGTATAAAAAAATTTTCCAAAAATAAAGAAAAATTATTTGTAAACTTTCTTTAAAGCTTGAGGTATCTCCCAAGGGAACTCGGCCACGGGAACTCCCGCCTCGTTAAACGCCTTTATCTTGCTCTCTGCAGTACCCTTTCCTCTTGTAATTATAGCACCCGCATGCCCCATTCTCTTGCCAGGAGGTGCAGAGCGGCCTGCTATGTAAGCGACCACGGGTTTGCTTACATTCTTCTTTATGTATTCGGCTGCTTCCTCTTCCGCAGTGCCTCCTATCTCTCCTACGAGCACTATAGCCTCTGTATCTTCATCCTTTTCAAATAGTTCCAGGATATCCACAAAATTCAGCCCGGTAATTCTATCACCACCTAAGCCAATAACAGTACTTTGCCCATAGCCGTTGAGGGTGAGAGCATTCACGATCTCATAGGTCAATGTTCCACTGCGAGACGCTACAGCCACGGTGCCCTTCTTGAATATGTGGTTTGGCATTATGCCCATCTTTGTCTTTCCCGGCACGGTTATCCCCGGGCCGTTTGGGCCAATGACCATATGTCCGTGGCTTCTCGCATAGGTAACGATATCTAAAGCATCATGAAGAGGTACTTTCTCAGTGAGAATATACACAACTCGTATTCCATTGTACATGGCTTCAAATGCAGCGTCTTTCACAAAAGGTGCAGGCACAGTGATCATTGTTGCTTCAGGCTCATGCACCAATGTCTCTTCAACAGTATCATAAACAGGAACATTGTGAACCTTCATACCCCCTTTTCCAGGAGTTACGCCTGCTACAACCTTTGCACCGAACTTAATCATCTCACCGCTGTGGAACGAGCCCTGATGTCCGGTTATACCCTGAACGATTATTTTCGTATTTTCATCAATTATAACGCTCATTGCGATCCCTCCATAATAGATTTAAGCTTCTCAATAGCATGGCGCATATCTGCAAATGCATGTATGCCCTTTTCTTCAAGCATCTTGCGGCCTTCTTCTTCATGCACGCCGCTCAAGCGCACAACTATGGGCAAGTTGATATTGAAAGCATCTTTAGCCGCTATTATACCCTGTGCAACGGTGTCGCATTTCGTAACGCCACCGAATATGTTAACTAGAATCGCATCAGGATTTGCTTTAAGCACATAAGTGAAAGCGTTCTTTGTTATATCCACGCTATCTGTGCCGCCCAAATCCAAGAAGTTTCTGGGCTTCAGCCCATATAAAAGCAAAGTATCCAGCGTGGCCATGGTTAATCCTGCACCGTTGGCTATGACTCCCACATTACCATCTAATTCAACGAAAGCATATCCCGCTTTGTTTGCCTCTAATTCCAGCGGAGTTTTCTCCTCTGCGTTCTCCTCAAGGTCCTTGTGCCTGTATAGGGAGTCTGTATCTATTACCACCTTAGAGTCCGCAGCAATTAACTTTCCCTCGCTCAGAACGAGGGGATTGATTTCAACCAGCTCTGCATCGTACTCGCGGAACATGTGGTAGAGATTCATTAGAATCTTGGTGAATTGCTTGGCCAGATCTCCAGTAAAGCCCATTTTCTTAGAGAGCAATCTACCCACAAATGGCTGTACACCAATCTCAGGATTTACAACGAACTTGTAAATCTTCTCATCAGGTACACTCTCTATCTCTACACCTCCCTCAGGAGATGCCATTATGAGCGGGCTTCTAGTACTTCTATCTATCAATATACTAACATAGAACTCTTTCTCAATCTTCAACTTCTCCTCCACGAGAACTGCGTGTACTTTGTGGCCCTTGATCTCCATGGCAAGTATCTGTCGAGCAAGCTCTCGAGCCTCTTCTAAACTGGAGGCAAACTTCACGCCTCCACTCTTGCCCCTGCCGCCTGTCAGAACTTGCGCTTTTATCACTCTTTCTCCCTCAAACTCTTTGATATCCTCTGGCTTGAAGGCTACATAGCCCTCAGGCGTTGGCACTCCAAATTTTCTAAAGAGTGCTTTTCCTTGATATTCGTACAGATTCATTTTTCATTCCTCCTTCATATCAGTTTTTTATCCATTAGGACTTTTAAACTGTTGCGGGACTTTTCAATCAATCCCCTTGCATACTCATACTCCTCATCCCATGTGGTATATTTCCTGCCAACTCCCTCCTCCAATGCTGCAACAGCCACAGTAGCAGCCTCTCTGGCAAACACATCCCAATCATCCATAGATGGTAAGATCTTATCTTCACTCAATCCCTCTTCTTCTCCAACCTTAGCAAGCTCATGTGCAGCTGCCACGGCCATACCATCAGTTATTGTGGTGGCTCGCACATCCAATGCACCTCTAAATATACCCGGAAATCCAAGGGAATTATTGATCTGATTTGGAAAGTCCGAGCGCCCTGTACCCACTATTCTAGCGCCTGCCTCTTTGGCCTCATCGGGCCATATTTCTGGCACAGGATTGGCGAGAGGGAACACTATAGCATCATCATTCATCTTGGCAATCCACTCTTTTTTTATCACTCCTGGCCCAGGACGAGTAAACGATATCATTATATCCGCATCTTTAAGAGCCTCATCTGGACCGCCCATAACATTGTCTCTGTTTGTCTTCCGCAATAAACAACCCCTATATGGAAAGAGCCTAGCTAAATCCATATGCTGGTGAAGCACTGTGGGCTCACGATTTACCATTTCCACAACTCTTATATTCCCGGGATCTGCACCAGCCTCAACTAATAGCTTTAATACTGCAAAACCTGCAGCACCCGCTCCAAAAGATGCAATAACCACATCTTCCAACTTCTTACCTACTATCTTAAGAGCATTTAAAACTGCTGCAAGTACCACCGTGGCAGTACCCTGCTGATCATCGTGCCAAACAGGGATATCTAGTTCCTTACGTAATCTATCAAGAATATAGAAGCATTTTGGGGAAGATATATCCTCAAGGTTTATGCCGCCAAAAGTGGGAGCAATTAATTTCACAACCTCTATGAACTTATCTGGATTTTTAGAATCGATCATAATTGGTACAGCATCCACGCCTCCAAAATGCTTGAACAGTAGAGATTTACCTTCCATAACAGGCAATCCAGCAAGGGGTCCTATATCCCCAAGTCCAAGTATGCGTGTTGCATCGCTTATAACTGCAACAGTGTTTCCCTTATTTGTATAAGTATAAACCTTTTCGGGATCTTCTTTTATTTCTTTGCAGGGCTCAGCAACTCCCGGAGTGTACCAAATGCTTAAATCGTCCCTGCCCTTGATAGGGACTTTAGGTAAAGTTTGAATCTTGCCTCGGTAGAACTCGTGCATTTTTTTTGCCTTTTCTCCAATATCGTTGCCCATTTTATCACCGATACTCGCATGTTTTAATCAACCTTATACTTTCCGCCTCACTTTTGCTCCTTTACAAACTCTTCAATATCCTTAGCAAAATCCCTAACAACCTTTGGCACATAACCCTGCTTGCGAGCATCGTTACGAAGCTTTGCAATCATATCTGGAATATCAATATTGAGAGGACACATTACCTTGCACTTTCCGCAGCGCACACAAGTATAGGCAATTGGACTTGCTTTTTCCAAGCCCACGGTTGTGAAGGCATCCCATATCGCTCCTATGCCACCCATGTACTGCTGTCCAAAGAATCCCGCGGTTACGGCATAAATTGGACACTCATAGAGGCAGGTACCACAGCGCAAGCAGTACAATGCTTCATTGTATCCAGATTCGTGCATCTTCGTGCGACCATTATCTAGCAAAATTACATGCAACTCTTTAGGTCCATGAGCCCCGTAAGTTATGACCTTCTCAATATCTCCTGTTTTACTAGGGCCAGATATTAAGTTTACATAGGCAGGTACTGTGTAATTGGCATACCTCCATGTAACTTCCGTAACTTTAAACGCATCCTCTATGGTGGGCACGATTTTCTCGACACCCACTATAGCTATTTGAACGGGAGGAGCACCTATGCTAAGACGAGCATTACCCTCATTTTCAATGATAAACATCGTGCCAGTATCTGCAGCTAGGGCATTCGCCCCATTAATTCCAATATCTGCCTTGAAATACTTATCTCTCAGAAACTTACGCACAGTTTCAACCATTTTTGGTATATCCTGCTCATCTAAATCTTCTTCTATTATACCCTTCTCCTTCATAAACTTACTAAGCACTTTAGCTACATCCTCCCTAGGAACATTTATAGCAGGTGCAAGGATATGAGTGGGTCTAGTGCCCATAAGCTGAACAATGAACTCACCTAAATCAGTTTCATAAACTTCGTTTCCCAACTCCTCTAAGAATTCGCGAAGATGAATCTCCTCGCTGGTAAGACTCTTGCTCTTAACTATTAATTTTCCACTGCCAACAAGATCTTTGAATATCTGCAACGCCTCTTCCTTAGTTTTAGCATAGTAGCAATGCCCGTGATTTCTCTCAATACTCTCACATGCCTTCTTTATCAACTCATCCATATGCTCTATACTGTACTCTTTAATCTTGCGTACTTCTTTAGCAGTATCGATACTTTGAGGAAACATACCCAAGGCATTTCTGCGATTGTTCTCAAAAGCCTTAATTGCTCTGGATAAAGCAATACGAACTTTCTCGCTCTTCGCTCCATACTCAATGATCCTTTCTGTGTATTCTTTAACCACATCATCTATCATTTACTGCACCCCCTCCAGAGCCATATCTATGAGCATTGGATAAGCCATAGCTTTGATGTCAAATTCCCCATGCTTTATTCCCGCTTTGAAGGCATGGTATCCATTTCCACAGGTGGTAACAATGACATCCACTTCTCTCGGCAAAGCGTACTCCCGAATGACATTGCTAGCTACATAGGGCATTAATTCTGGCAGGGTAAAATCTAACCAGCCACCGGGACAAGCGGATATATCCCATGGCTTAAGCTCTCTCTCTTTCACATACAACTCAGGATGGTCAAAATTCACATACTTCAACTTGGGAATCTTCTCAAGTACCTTCCTTGGCTCCTCAGCAACACGCATCTTGCGCCCTAGAGTGCATCCATCATGCATTAGCACTGCCATATCAAGCTCTTTGAATTTTAACTTATCCAGATTCTTATATAAGAAGGTGGCAATATGCTCAATTGGCACTGGAAGTTCATAGCCCCTTTTAACGAGGAAACCCTCACGCTCTTTGCTCCATGCAGCATATGGTGCTGCATAAGCAGTGAGAATCATGTCTATGTCATATTTGCTTACCTTCTCTTCAATCTCTTTGACTGTTGCTTTTGCAAAATCATCAGTTAGGTTATCATAGCCCAAAAAACCTATAGCTTCTGCGCAGATAACCTTACTTTCATTGGGGACATACTCATGCCCCATCTTCTTGACTATTGAGGTCATTGAATCGCAGATTTCAGGTACGCCCAATCTATGGGAGGTATCCCAACCATGTAACATTATTCTCATTCTAAGCACCTCATTGTAATACAGGAAGATCTATCTTCCTGGCCAACACTCTCTTTCCCCTATAATCGGGAAGAAGGATAGGAGACCTTCTCGACAATGGCACGTTTATCTTCTTTACTTCTTCCGAGTATATCTTCACATGCCTCAAACTCAGCTTTCCAGGCTTACCAGAGTTACGAGCAACCTTTGCAGCAGAGATTCCTGCTCTCCTACCAAACACATTGTAATCCAAGAGCGAATTACCCATAAGGCGGTTCTTTCCATGCACTCCACCCTCAACTTCTCCACCTGCAAAGAATCTTGGATATGGCGTACCATCGCCCTTAAGGACCTGAGCATCCGCGTTGATTTCAACTCCTCCGTTCTGATAGTGCAGAGTTGGGAACACCAATATTGGATCCTTAGTCATATCTATTCCGAATCTCTTGTACATACGGTACATAGCATCTAAATTCTTTCTTATAGCCCCTTCTCCTTGCAATTCTTCAATCATAGGCGAGTCAAGCCATATTCCGCGCATTCCAGTAGGAGTTTGCACGCAGTTACCTTTGCCAAAGCATTCTCTAATGAACATTGCTGCCTCTACATCTCTGGGCTCTAGTGGGAATACAAATCTTTCGCCGTATTTATTCACGGGGGTAGCACCCATGGCCCTAACCTTTTCAGTTATGAGCAATCCTACAATCTGCTCAGGATAGGCAGCTCCGGTAGGATGGTACTGTACAGATTCCAAATCTCTCAATCTCGCCCCAGCGCGATAGGCCATAACCAAGCCATCCGCTGTAGCGCCATAGTGGTTAGTGGTTGGGAATCCCCTGATATGCAATCTACCCCAGCCACCTGTAGCTAGGACCGTTGCTTTAGCCCTCACAACATAGTACTCCTTGGTTTCCATATTCCAAAGTATAGCTCCTCCAATCTCTCCATCTTCCGTTGTTATTAACTCAACAGCAGGACTGAATTCTAAAACTGGTATTTCCCTGTTTCTCGCTTCATCTCTTATAACACGCATAATCTCCATTCCTGTATAATCTTTAGCAGAGTGTAATCTCTTTCTTGAGGTTCCGCCACCCCAGCGCTCAATGAAGTTACCTTTCTCATCCTTATCATACATCACTCCTAAGTCTTCATGCCATTTTATTATCTTTGGAGCATCTTCCGTAAGCGCCTTAACCAGCTCATGCTTGTTAGCAAAGTGACCTCCGCCGAGAACATCAAGGTAATGAATAATGGGCGAATCCCAAGGCCTATCCGCAGCCTGTATACCACCCTGAGCCATCATTGAATTGGCATCACCATGCCTCAACTTCGTTGCTATAAGTATGTTTTCAGCAGATATCCCTTCGTTGTTAGCCCAGAGAGCAGCTACAGTTCCAGCGCCGCCACCACCTATTATAAGGATATCAACATCATAATCGATATCGTTCAAATCAACCTCATCTGGATCTAAAGCAGGCCATGCCTCAAGAATGTCTGCAACTTCATTGGGCACTATCTCTCCTTTATTTACACCTACCTTCAGCTCCCTCTTTCCACCGGGGGCGTAATCTGGGTGAAACTTGTTTAGAACCTCTCTTCTTTCCTCTGCAGAGAGTGCTAGTTCCTTCTCCTTCTCCTTTTCCTTTATCCTTTGATCTCTAGTTTTCTCAACCATTTCAATACTTTCACGCATATATTCAGGGTATCCTCTAATAAGCTTCAGGGTCATTTTAATCCTCTCCTTTAATAAAATCCAAGGGATCTTCAATCAACTTCTCTTCCCTCTCCCTTCCTTCGTTGAGAATCTTGTAATACAGGGCCTTAATTGCCTCTGGATCTTCCCTCAACTTCTTGATATTCTCATAAGCTTTCTCATACATTCCACTATCGATCTCCTTGAGCCTTCTCTTTAGCCATGGACTCTTAGGCTGATAGTACTTGCCGTATAATCTCCTTGCTAGCTGGGCCATATGATAGTGCTGAATCTCGGCAGGACATCTCAATGTACACAAACCACACTGAATACAGTCAAAGCTCAGCTCAGCAACCTTGGCAATATCGCCACGGATACCATACTGGATATAGTACATAACATCCAGCTCTTGGGGGCAGGCCTTGGTACATGTGTTGCAGGATACACAGCGAGCAATTTCAGGATAATATTCCAAGAGTGTAGTTGGTCCTGGTTCAATCTCATCTATATTATATTTCGCCTTGTTTGCAGGCACAAAAGGAATCTGAGCAAGGTACATCTCGTCTTCTACTGTAGTCTGACAAGCCAAGGCAGTTCTAAACCTATACTCTCCCTTTTTCCTATAAACTGTTGCGCAGGCACCGCAGAATCCAGCACGACATCCAGAACTTCTAATAAAGCGATAACCTGCATATTCTAAGGCCTTCATTATAGTCAAACCTGCAGGAACCCTATACGGTTTTCCCATAACATATATAGTAACCCAGTGTTCCACTTCCTCAGGTGGTGAGGCCGCTTTCCTTATATCATCCATTATTTGCTTGCTATCCACATCCAATATCTCAACCTTCTTACCCATTACTCCTCACCCCCAAAGAGGCCTTCAAACTCATGCAATTCATCCTCACGGAATTCCATAACTGGAGGAAGATCATCATTAACGCCAGGTTTATAGTTAAACACTTTCTGGAGATCATTGCCAACTATTCCAAATAGCCTGTATAATGGAATATCCATAGGACATGCCTGCTGACAAAGACCACAACCAACGCAGGATGTACCCATGTGTATTAACCTTCCAATGTGGAAGAGAGATTTATCCGTGGGCAGTCTTATACCATCCTTATCATCGGCCCAGTTGTAAAACTTATTTGATTCATAATCGAAAACGCTGTGATCCTCGAAGAAACATTCTTTACAGAAGCATATTGGACACATATCTTTGCAGTTATGACAATTCAAGCAAGAAGATAAGAAATCTTCTAAACCTTTGCGACCTCCTGTAATGCGCTCCTCTTTTAACCATTTCTCCCTGTTCTCCCTGTGTATCTTGACCCACTGAGTATCATCCCTCTCTCCCTCCTGTATGCCCATATTTGCCAAGAACTCCTTGCCGTTCTCACTGAGAGAGAAAAACACAGGTTCATCGGTATTCACAATACCCAATCCTATGTCTCCAACTCCTTTAATTGGTGTAGGATACTCGCAAACTTTACAAGACTCGCGAATCTTGCTACTTATATTTCCATTCTTCATCTCTTCAATAAGCTTTTCTGAAGTCATGGGCTCATACTTGAAATTTCTAGCATGAACGGTGCCAGGGCAATCATAAGTCAAAACTATTATGTTCTCAGGATTTATCTGATTGAACTTAACGAGTTCCTTATAGGTTCTAGACTCACAAGGTCTTAAAATTGCAAGCAATTTCCTCTCAGATTTCTTCAATCTTGTAATTCTGCGAATCATATCAGCCCCACTCCACTGCATTACAGGAGCTATGGGCGTTAATTTATCAACATCTTCCTTCTTGGTTATTAAAGCATAACTGTACGAATCTTTTGTGGCAGAAGGAGCCATAACAGCTTCAATTAGACCCTTATCAAAAGCGTCCTTTATGAATTTTTTAAGCATTTCATTCTCATTCAATTTCTTCACCTCCAAGAGAATCAAGGTACTTGAAGTCCGAGGGGCCCCTCTTCTTTATATAATCTGTGTATTCATTCATAACCCTCGCAAACTTGGGACCCTCGCTTCCAGATATCCACTCTAGAAGAACCCTTGTATCATCAAATCCCAGAGATTTTAGAACGGTTTTCACTATTGCAACTCTCCTCCTTGCTTTGTAATTACCAGTTATGTAGTGGCAATCTCCAGGATGGCAACCACCGAGTATAGTGGCATCAGCACCCTCCTGTAAAGCCCTCACCAGATACACAGGGTCAACGGTCGAGGAGCACATCACCCTTATTGGTCTTATATTCGCTGGATAATGCAATCTAGAAGTACCTGCTAGATCCGCAGCTGCGGATGTACACCAGTTACAGAAGAATCCTACAATCACTGGTTCAAATTTTTCTTCACTCATTTTACTACCTCCTTTAACATTTTAAACACTCCATTTGGATTATACGGCATGACAACCGCAGCCCCGCTTGGGCATGCATTTGCACATGCAGCACAGCCCACGCAAAGCTCGGTTCTGACCTTGGCAATATGATCCTCCTCATCAATATACCTTGCGCCTGCAAAACAGGCATCTACGCATATTCCACATCCAGCGCATCTCCTGGGATTCGTCACGCTTACAAACTTTCCTGCTGGAGATGGCCTATCATTCATTAAATAAATAGCGCTTTGAGCTGCAAAACCTGCCTCTTCAACCTCTTCCTCAATGCTCATTGGCCTATGGGCAAGTCCAGCTACAAAAATTCCTCCAAAGGCATCTTCAAGAAGTGTAAACTGTATGCCAACACGCTCAACCCATTCCCTGGGCTCTTCAGCAAAGAACAAGAATCCCTCCTTATCTATCCTCATGCCCAGCATCTCTGCAATCTTCTTGTTAATCTCCCTTGGTTTCACATATGCTATCGGCTCTCCCTCACCACGCTTTGCCTCTGGGGGCTCAACATCAAGCAAGGAGTAGGATTTCATTAAATCATATGTTCCGGAGACACCTTTCCTCTTTGCATAAAGAGAGGCAAGAGATGAGTGGAGGGTATTCCCTTCCATACGGGAGGTTATATGCTCTCCTCCTTCTACAACATCTCCACCTGTGGCTATTATTAGCACTCCTGCCTTTATTTCTTCCTCTCCCGCCTTAAGTACGAAATTGCCGAGGTATCCATCAATACTCTCTACATCCTCCTTTATCCACTTGGCTCTCTTAAGAACCCTATCTTTAAGAGAATTGTACCAAGAGTTCAACTCATCATCGCTTATATGGAGAACATTACCCTTCACACCCGTAGCATTATGAGGTGTATCAAACTCTTTAGTTATGATATAAACGAGAGGAACTTTCTCAGCTAGATAATCTGCCGCAATTAGAGATGCAAGTCCTCCTCCTATTATGGCAACTCCCTTGGTTACGGCACTCGTTGGTATATCCACAAAATAACTTGCTTTAGATTTAGCCACTGCGCCATTGATCATTGCACTTGCTTTTCTATCATCTCCTCCAACCCTAGATACATATTCCCTGAGTTGTACAAGCTCTACATACGAGGGATGAATACCTGCCTGAGAAGCAACCATTTCTAACATAGCACCTCTCAAAGCAGGGCTACATGCAGCAAACACAACACGATTTATGCCCTTCTCTTTTATTTCTTTTACAATATCCTCTGGATGCAAGCAAAGATAATCTTTTTCTATGACATAATCTGCATCCACTTTTGGATTTAGATTTCCAAGAGCGCACCTGCACATGAACACTCCAACCTTTGGATTGAAATCATCACGGAGCCATTCAACTTCTTCTCTCTTCGGTGGCTCCTCTGGCGGTTTGAGATACTTCTCTGCCTGAGGCACTATTGCTGTGCCTTGGTATATGGCTTCGGCACTACCAACGGGCTTCACAAACTCACCAATGGCAAATATTCCATCTTTCGTGGTTTCAAATGTGAATGGCTTAGTAACTGCAAATCCATGCTCTGTCTCTAAACCAAGATTCTGAGCAAGATTCTTCCAATCCTCAGGTATCTTTTGACCAGGCATAACAACGAGCAAATCTATATTAACATCATTCACCACAAGATAATCGTCCTTCTCCTCTATGTTCAATTCATCTATAATATGCACATTTATTCCCTTTTCTATCGCTTTATCGTATAAAGCCATCTGATTATGGCCGTAAAGACGGACTTCTTTCATGAATATGTGAACATCCAAACTTGGGTCCATCTCCTTCATGTTCAATGCCTCTCGGAATACTATCACATGCTCCTCATAAGAGCCGAGGTATCCTTCAAATCCTGCGGGTATGAAAAATCCAAGAGATTCTGGAGTTTTGCCGTCTTCTCTCTTCAAGAACTGCTTTTCTACACCCTTACCCCTGAACATGAAGGCAAAATCTCTGAAAGGCATGGTGAACTTCTTATCCCCAACATATTTCTTTATATCCTCAGGCTCGTATTCTGGAGAGAGTATAACAGCATCCACTTTCTCCTCTTTCTCTTCTTCTTTAGGAATTTGAATGGCTTTTACTGGACACACATCCAAACACTCTTCTGCATTCTTGATTATTCTCATTCCTGGACCAAGGGGCATAGGAATGAACTTGACATCACATTTCTCATGGCATAAATCACAACCTATACATTTGAACTCATTTACACTCTGTGGCCTGTGCTTAAATCTCGCCTTAAAATTTCCAGGGCCTCCTTCCACCCCCAGTAACTCAGAGTTATGATAAACCTCTATATTTCCTGTCATATTTGCAACATTAAGCAAGATGCCTTTAGAATATCCATTTATTATGTCACGGGGATTCTGCCACTGCATCTGGGTAAATTTGTGCCATATAAACTCTCCACGATTTAGCAATATTACTTTGTGCCCTGCCCGAGCGAAATTGGCAGCAGCACGATAAGATGCAAGGCTGAGTCCATATATGAGTACCTTTCCCATTTAGAACACCTCCGCAAGCACATCCACAGCGCGAATAACTTGACCCTTCTTGAAATTCACAACTTGAATTGCAGTGGTTGGGCAGTTTGCGCTGCAAGCACCACATCCTTCGCACAGTGCTTCATTTACCATAGCAACATGCCTCACAGGATCTATAGTTATCGCGCCATAGGCGCACTGATCTTTACAGCGACCGCAGCCGGCACATATCTCAGTATCCACCCTTGCCAATAGTGGCTCCTTCTCCAATTCAGGCTTGGAAAGGAGAGCCATAGCCTTGGCGGCTGCACCACTTCCCTGAGACACGCTATCTGTAATATCCTTTATAAACTGGGCAGCACCGGCTATGAATACACCGCCCACTGGAGTCTCCAATGGCTTGAGTTTGAGATGAGTCTCTTTTAACCAGCCCCATTCATCGTAAGGAATACGCAATTTCTTTGCTAACTCTTTCACTCCTGATGAGCCTTTTGCAGCTGTTGCAAGAATAACCATATCAACATCAACTTCTATTATCCTTCCGGTAAGGGTATCAACCCCCTGTACCCTGTACTTATCTCCAACCTTGTACACCTTGGAAACTTTGCCACGAATGAAATTCACCCCGTACTCTTCCTTGGCACGATGATAGAATTCCTCATAGCCCTTTCCATTAGAGCGAATGTCAATGTAGAAATCATAAACTGCCACATCGGGCATAGCATGCTTAACCAGCATACCCTGCTTTATGGTGTACATACAGCATATCCTTGAGCAATAGGGCACGCCATTCTGGGGATCTCTTGAACCAACACAGTGCACCAACGCGATGCTCTTTGGAATCTTCCCATCGGATGGCCTCCTGGGAATTCCCTCAGTAGGCCCTGATGGAGCCAATAATCTTTCAAACTGCAGAGAAGTTATAACATCTGGATACTTCCCACCAAGTTCTGGAAACGCCTCTGCAGGCATAACCTCGTAGCCAGTGGCAACTATTATTGCTCCAACTTCCTCCTCAACATACCAATCTTGCATATGTAAATCAATTGCCTTTGCTTCGCAAACTTCTACGCATAGACCACACTTGGCACAACCACCGCACCCAAGACAGCGCTTTGCCTCATCTACAACATCCTCATCTGCATATCCAAGATTGAATTCTTTAAATGTGCTCTTTCTTTCCTCCATATCAAGCTTCTTTGTCTCATGCCTTGGAGCAGGATAAGCCAACTCCCTATATCCTTTCAAACTGGAGGACATTTCAATTTTAACTTCTTCCATATCCTCTCCTTCAAGATAATGTGCCACATTCTTCGCTGCCCATCTACCGTAAGCGGCTGCATGTACCCAGTCCCAAGCTCCTGTTACAGCATCTCCTGCAGCAAATACATTCTCTATAGATGTTTGCATAAATTTATTGGTCTTTATCCTATTCCTATCAACTTCAATACCCAACTTCTCCGCCCAAGAAGCATCTGGAAGTTCACCAACTGCAAGTACAACTACATCAGCATCCATCAACTCATACTCACCCGTGGGAATGGGCTTTCTTCTTCCACTGGCATCTTTCTCTCCGAGCTTCATCTTTTCAAGTTTTATCTTGCCATCCAAAATTTCAGCTGGCGATACGAGGAACTTGAACTTCACGCCCTCTTCCTCAGCATCCACAATCTCCTCAGGTATGGCAGGCATCTCTGTGCGAGTTCTCCTATATGCTATGGTAACATCAGCACCAAGCCTCAAAGCAGTGCGAGAAGCATCAACGGCGCTATTGCCTCCTCCAATAACCACAACTTTCTTACCTTTGAGATCAACTTCCTCTCCCAGATTTACCTTTCTCAAAAGTTCTAACGCATGCATTGCTTTCTCCTCGCCGGGAATGCCAAGGTGTCTCTCTTTATGAGTACCTATAGCTATTATAACGGCATCATGCTTCTTTCTTATCTCTTCAAAATTCTTCTCGTTAACTTCGTAATTTAATACGAATTCCACACCCGCATCAATTAATGGCTGAACCTCGTAATCTATAACCTCCTGAGGTAAGCGATATGGCGGGATTCCAACTGCAAGCATACCACCAACCACGGGCAATTTATCGTAAACGGTAACTTTATAGCCCATCTCTCTCAAGTCATGTGCAGCCATAAGACCCGCAGCACCTGCACCTATAACAGCCACACTCTTATCCTTCTCCTCCTTCACATGGAGAATGTACTTTCTCTTATTCTTCACCGCCCAATCTGCAACGAATCTCTTTATTTCTCTTATACCAACTGGTTTATCTATATCACCGCGAGAGCAGGCACTTTCACAAGGATGTGTACAAATTCTACCGGCTATGCCAGCAAATGGAAGTTTTTCCCAAACAACATCTATTGAGCGGTCAAATCTTCCAGCCTTGGCAGCGGCTACATAACCCTGGGCATCAAGATGCAGGGGGCAAGCAGCATTACAGGGTGGAACACCATTGTATGTAATTGTGTATTTGAAAGGTACAGCCTGATCAAAGGGTATGTGGGTAGCTTTACGAGTAGCCATTTTCAAATCAAAATCGCTAGGCAAAACTGTTGGACACACCTTTGCACACTCACCGCAACCTGTACACTTATCCCAGTCAATAAAAGGCGATTTTCTCTTTATCTTTACCTTGAAATTGCCCAGATAGCCCTCTATCTCTTCAACTTCACTATAAGTGTAAAGCTTGATATTTGGATGTCCTCCAACATCATTCATCTTAGGCGTGAGAATACACTGGGGACAATCCAAGGTCGGGAAGGTTTCACTCAATCTTATCATATTTCCCCCGAGAGATGGCTCTCTCTCAACCACAACGGTTTCAATTCCTGCATCCGCCAAATCAAGGGCTGCCTGCATTCCAGCAACTCCTCCACCGATGACTAGGGCCCTCTTCTTAACAGGAACCTCAAGGGGATGCAGAGATGCGTTGGCTTTCAACTTCTCTATAGTTGCATTAATAATTCTTATCGCCTTGCGAGTAGCAGCTTCAGGATTATCCTCATGAGGCCAAGCAGCCCACTCTCTAATATTTGCAATCTCCACACGATAGGGATTTAACCCAGCTCTGGCAGCTGCATTGCGCATTGTTCTTTCGTGCAAAGTGGGAGAACAGTTTGCAACAACAACACCATCTAAATTGTATTTCTTAATCGAATCTTCAATGAGTTTCTGACCAGGTTGAGAGCACATAAAAACATAAGTTGTTGAAAAAGCAACATCCTCTCTTTTTCCTATCTCCTCAGCA
Organism: Aciduliprofundum boonei T469; assembly: GCF_000025665.1. Taxonomy (GTDB): domain Archaea; phylum Thermoplasmatota; class Thermoplasmata; order Thermoplasmatales; family Aciduliprofundaceae; genus Aciduliprofundum; species Aciduliprofundum boonei. The sequence continues at coordinate 938,268 of NC_013926.1, read as the reverse complement.
ACGCGCTTAACATCTACAGTACCCGCAATGTTGCGACCGCAGTGGCATATAAATACACCAATTCTTTTCATAGCCATTTCTTAAGCACCTCCTCAGGGGATATATAATGTTTATCAAAATGAAGCACATCCTGCGATGTCAAGCCAAAGGCTATGGCCATTAGCTGGGTGAAATAAACAATTGGCATATACTCAAAGTCATTATGCTTATTCTTAGCGATCTCCTGCCTCTTATCAAGATTGAAGAAGCACAATGGGCAGGAGGTTGCTATAACATCTGCACCCATCTCCTTCGCAACACTTACCAACTTATATGTTCTCTCACTAACAATTTCCTTTTTGTCTACTGTATGGTAAGAGCCACAGCATTCATTCTTGAGAGGATAATCCACAACCTCCGCACCCAATATTTTCAAGAGATCCTCCAAAATATGAGGATCCTCCCTGTCATCTATGGCTATCTCTTCTGGACGAAGGAGTAAGCATCCATAATAAGGTGCAACCTTCAAGCCCTTCAGCGGCTTTTTAACCTTCTCTGCAATTTTATCAAAGCCCACATCATCCTTCAAAAATTGAAGATAATGGAGAACATTTATGTTTCCTTCATAATTGGCTTCCTCATCCATAAAAAGATCAAGAGTTTCTAACTTATCTCGATTTTTCATCACATCTATGTGCGCTCTCCTCAAATTGTTGTAACACATTGAGCAAACAGCAACCAAGCGATTATCGTCTATCTCTTTCCCATAATTCTGAGCCTTTATAAGATTGCGAACATTGGCAATTGTGAATTTAACACTATCCTGTGCAAGTCCATACACAGCGCCACAGCAAGTCCACCCAGGGAGTTCTATGAAATCGTATCCAAGAACTCTTGCACTTTCAACAGTGCTATCTTCCAAATTCTTTGCCACTCCCTTTAATGTACATCCCGGATAAAACATAATTTTCTTTCCCATTCTTTCACCTCAAGGCGTGAATTTTCTGAAATTACTCACCAGAGCGATTGGTGGCAATTCTTCACGATCCTCAACTTTGTATGGATCTACATAATCGTAATTCTTTCTAAGCTGCAACTCGCGAATCGCTTCCATCACAGCCGCCAAATCTAAGCCAACAGGGCAGCGAACTGTGCAGGTAAAACAGGCAGCACAGATCCAAGGCGTCTTTGCATTCAATAGGGTATCTACATCCCCTTCCTGCAGGAACATAAAAACTTGGTTGGGCAAGACATCCATAAACTCGGCCATTGGACAGCCAGATGAACACCGACCGCACTGATAGCAGGAGAAAATGTTTTCACCGCTTATTTCCATAACTTTCTGAACCAACTCGTTTTTATGAGGATCCTCCTTTATTGTGTATTTCATCATAAAGCCTCCATTAACGGAAGATGAACCCCGATGATTCTTTTAATATAAAGATTTTTTGTAAGATGTTGAAGAATAAAACATAAAATTTTATATTTCAACGGATTTTAGCCGATATTCGTAAAATGATTAAGGTAATGCACCACATATCGTTAATAAATACAAAAGTGATAATACAATTTTATGGATATAAGATTTGGCATTGAGAAGATAAAAATTATAAGCATTCTCAACATTCTCTATCTATGAATTCTCTTGTGCTCCATGGCGGTGCCTCAAATAAGAGTGAATTGAGAATAAAAGTGGAAGAATTTGCAGATATTGCATTCAAAGAAAAAAATGCACTTAATGCAGTAGTAAAAGCGGTTGTACTTATGGAAGATGACCCTTTATTCAATGCAGGTACAGGAAGCAATATGAGATTGGATGGAAGCATTCAGATGGATGCTGCCGTGATGGTACCTGGAAAATTCGGAGCTGTGATAAATATAGAAAATGTTAGGAATCCTGTGCTCGTTGCAAGGGATGTTATGCTCAAATCCCCTCACTTGATTTTGGCAGGAGATGGGGCAATAGAATTTGCTCGAAAAATGGGGTATGAATCCTACGACCCATCCACAGAGAAGGCAAGAACTAAGAGAGAGAGAATATTGAAAAAATTGAAAAATGGGGGAATACCAGAGTACTATCATCCTGAATTTTTCCTTGAATTCTTGGGAGACACCGTTGGAGCGGTAGCTAGAATCAATGGGGATTTTGCTGCTGCAGTATCCACAGGAGGAACTAGCTTAACCCTTCGAGGCAGAGTAGGTGATTCTCCAATCCCTGGTGCTGGCATATACTGCGGAGAAAAGGGAGCTGTAGTAGCCACAGGTATAGGTGAAGAAATAATAAAGAGAATGCTCTCAATAAATGTGTACAACAGAATAGGTGAGATGCCATTGGAAGAAATTTGCAAAGAGGAACTTGAGAGATTCGGTGATATACCCGTAGGCATAATAGCAATTGATAAAGAATCTGAATGTGCACTATCAAACCTTACTATGCCCTATGCGATCAAAAAAGAGTGAAAAAATTTAAATTCTTTGCACTCTATCTCTATAACATGGGGAAGAGCGATATACTCAGAGAAATTGAATCTCTAAAGCAGCAGATTAACGAAATAAATGAGAAGGTGGATATTATTTTAAAAAGACAGAAAGAGATAGATAAGAAGGTTCAGACATTAAGTGATATAGAGGATATTCTTGATACCTTGCCTGCAAAATTGAATACTGCATCTTTTCAAATAATCTCAAATTTTGAAGATAGCACAAAAAATGTGAGCAAAAAGCTTGAAGATTCTATAGATAAGAGTTTAAGCAAGCTCAACAAACTGGCTGATATAGACAAAAGATTAGATGCATTTGAAGAAGATTTGAGGGCATACATTTCTAAGATGAGATTTATGCTCTTAGAATTAGAAGATAGCTTGAGGAGGTGAAAACCATGAGCAAGCTTTTTGGTGGGTCTAAAAAATCAGAGTATGAGAATGAAAGGGAAATAAGTGAGCTAATGAAGAAATATTCAACATTAAATAAAAAAATAGAGGATGCCCTTGAAAAAATTGATGGGATAATTGAGAAGCATAAAGAAATTGAGGATAGAGAAAAGAAGATAGAGGAGAAGGAAGATAAAATATCAAAACTGTTTGAAAAGATATCTACTATTGATTCAATGATTGATAAATTAAAAGATGTGGAAAATACCCTTCTGGAGAGAGAGAAAAATATTGATGATAAAGAAAAAGCTTTAGAGGAAAGAGAAAAAGAACTAAATAACCTAATTGAGCAAAGTAAAAACTCTCTAAAAAAGGTAGAAGATAAAACATCAAGCTTAATGGAGATTATTAGCAAATGGGATGAAGAGCGCAAGAAGTGGGATGAAGAAAAGAAGAAAGAAGAGGTAGAGCTTTCTAAGAGAGAGAAAGCTATAGAGCATCTCAAAAATACTCTCGAGTTAAGGGCGAGAAATATAGAAAGCAAAGAAGAGGAGATTGCTGAGCTTGAGAAAAAGAAAGAGTTGCTCTTGAAAGAGCTTGATGAGTTGGAAGTGAAGAAGAGGGCACAATATTCAGAGTATGAGGAAAAGCTAAAGAACTGGGAGAAGGAATTAATAACAAAAGAAAAAGAGTTGGCAGGTTATCAAAGACTACTCGTAGAGAGGGAAGAAAAACTTCAAGCAAGCAAGAAAGAAATAGACAGGCTTATGGAAGAAAATAAGAGGAAAGAGAAAAAACTGAGGGATTTCGAGAAAGAGATAGAAGAGTTACAGAGTGAAATAAAGTTCCTAAATACAAGAATCAAAGAACTAACCAAACAAAAAGAAGAGCTCCTCAAGGATATAGCGTCTCTAAGAGCAAAAATTTAACATTTTTTATTTGAAGAAAAATCTAAATACGGAATATCAATCCTTTTGCGAGCCGAGGTAGCCTAGCCAGGCAAGGCGGTGGATTCGAGATCCACTGGGCTCTGCCCTCGGGAGTTCAAATCTCCCCCTCGGCGCTACGCTTATATATTGGATATCATATCACCCAAATGCGCGGGTGTGGTGTAGCCTGGTAACACGAGGCCCTGCCACGGCTTTGCCCCGGGTTCAAATCCCGGCACCCGCATTAAGCCCCTTTCTTAGAAAGAAAGCGGCTTTACCCGGAAAGAAGGAGCTTTTCCTCCCAAAAAAACTCATTGAGTTAAAGGGAAGGATGTACATCATAGCTTTGTGAAGTGTTTATATATAACCTGCCCATAACCCTATTTAAAGGTGATTTAAATGGAGGATGAGATGGAGAAAGTGCAAATAGAGAATATAGTGGCTTCTACCTCACTTGCAGATAAGCTGGATTTAAGCAAGATTGCCCTTGCATTAGATGGCGCTGAGTACGAACCAGAACAGTTTCCAGGATTGATTTACCGTCTTCCTGAACCAAAAACTGCCGTTCTCATTTTCAGAAGTGGAAAGGTTAATTGTACTGGAGCAAAGGATATTGAGAGAGTTGAAAAAACCATAAAAATATTAGTGGATAAATTGAAAGCTGCGGGCATTGAAGTATATGACAATCCAAAAATCGTTGTGCAGAACATTGTGGCTGTGTATGATTTGGGAGTGGAGCTGAATTTAACGGATATAGCAATGTCCCTCGGACTGGAAAATGTAGAGTACGAGCCAGAACAATTCCCAGGATTGGTGTATCGTATTGATGAGCCAAAAGTTGTGCTCCTTCTCTTTGGATCTGGCAAAGTGGTGTGCACAGGTGCAAAGAAGAAAGAAGAGATCGTAGAAGCAATAAAGAAGCTCAAAAAAGAGCTCGAGAATGTAGGGCTAATCTAAGCGAAAGAATTAAATATACAGCCATAATACAGGGGTTGGTGACGGTCATAGCGGCGGGGAAACACCCGGTCTCATTCCGAACCCGGCAGTTAAGCCCGCCCGCGTACCGTGTGCGTACTGGGATGCGCGAGCTCCCGGGAAGCACGGTTCGCTGTCACCATCTTATCCAATTTATCTAAAAAATTAAATTAAAAATTATTTTTTGACCTTATAAACAACATCGATAATAGTGCCATCACGCCAGAGTATTGCTGCTATTATGTCATCTGTGGTTTTAGGCTCCTGAGGCTTTCCGCAAATTTGATATGCTTTCTTCTGCAGATCTTGGATATCCCATATAGGTACCTTACTGCCGCGCATTGCCTCAATTATATCATCTCTTTTTGGATTTATTGCTATGCCATGTTCTGTTACCACCACATCAACAACCTCTCCAGGAGTGGTCACCGTGGTAACTCTCTCACGAATCACGGGAACCCGATATCTGTACAATGGTACAGTTATTATTGTCAAAGCAGAACCAGCAGCAACTTCCTGATGCCCCCCTATGCCGTGAAGAAGCAAGCCATCACTGTGGGTATTCACATTCACATTGAAATCTATGTCTACTTCTGTAGCTCCTAGAACCCCTACATCAAGCATATTCACTATTCCACCAGAAGAATACGGATTACCATACATTGCAAGTGGAGTTTCTATATGGTTTTTATCCTCTTTTAGAGACTTTACTGCATCCAAGTCAAAGGCCTGCCCATCAAATACAACATCCACAAGGCCTTCATGGAGCATGTCCACCACATATTTTGTAACTCCCCCATTGATAAAAGATGCTTTTATTCCTCTTTTACGCATCAAATCTCCAAGGAATTTCGTAACTGCCAAAGATATTCCTCCAGCTCCCGCTTGGAAAGAAAAGCCATCTCTCAAAGCCACTCTATCTATAACTTCCAAGGCATATCTTGCAATTTTTAACCTTGATGGAGATGTAGTTATGCGCAGAGTTCCTGACATTATTCCCTGCGGGTCTCCTATCCTATCCACAGGCACCACATAATCAATCTGATGCTGGAATATGCTTATTGGATGAGCAGGGTAAGGTACGAGATGATCAGTTATTGCAACAGTGTGATCAGCATGGTAAGCATCCACCATTCCGTACGCCAAAGGTCCACAGGCAGAAGGACCATCAACGCCATTTAAATTTCCGTAAGGGTCTGCAGTAGGAGCGGCTATAAAAGCAACATCAATATGCACCTCTTCGCTTTCCACGGCTCGAACCCTTCCACTATGGGAGCGAAGCACTGCTGTTTCACGCATAACTCCATAGCTTGTTGCCTCACCCAATGGTCCATTCATACTTCCCTCTATTCTCCTTATGGTTCCATCGGTGAGCATGGGCACTAAGGGCTCGTGAACGGGAAATAACGCAGTTGGAAATACACGGATATCCTTTATTCCCATCTTCCTTATTGTCTCCATAACCATATTCACAACGAAATCCCCGTTGCGAAGGTGATGATGGAAGCTCACGGTCATTCCATCCTCCAACCCAACCTTTTTGATTACTTCCTCCAATGAATTTACAACCTTACTTCTGCTTCTTGGAGCCATTCTTATAAGAGAACCTGCACGCCTTCCTTCTGGAGGAGTTTTCAAATCTCCTGCAAATGGCTTGAACCTTTGCCCGTTTATCTCACTTGGTACCTCACGACCTACCGCATTTATTGGCATTTAATCCACCTCCGCAAGAGCCAAAATTTTCCTTGCTCTTTCTACAACAGGCGGGTCTATCATCCTTCCATTTAGAGAAATCACAGCTTTACCTTCCCTCTCAGCTTCCTTAGCTGCCTCAATTATTCTCCTTGCCTCTTCTATCTCTTCATCCGTTGGTTTAAAGGCCCTGTGCACTACTTCAATTTGGTTTGGATGAATCACACCTATCCCATCAAATCCCATGTACCTGGCACGCTGAGCGTAGTTGAATAAACCCTCCGTGTCCTTAACATTGCTAAATACAGTGTCTAAAGCCTGCTTCTTTTCTGCCTTAGCAGCTAAAACTATTTCAGCGCGAACATAATCAAGAATTAAAGCCTTCTTCCTCGGTATTCCTAAATCTGCAGTTAAATCTTCGCCACCCCAAGCAAGAGCGACAACACGAGGATGAGTTGCAATGTCCCTTGCATTCTTTAATCCCCTGACAGTCTCAATAATAGGCACGAGCTTTCTTGGCTCTAACCCATTATCATCTTCAATCAAACTCATCTCCTGGTCAGCAGCATTGACATCCTCCAAGCTTTCAACCTTGGGGAGATTTATAACATCGCAATATGGCAATATCTCCTCTAAGTCCTTTTTCCAGTATGGAGTATCAATTCCATTTATTCTGACCCATTTCTCGCTCTTTCCAAAATCGACATTCTGAAGGGAATATTTCACCAATATTCTTGCATCAAATTTTTGGGTTATTGGCACAGAATCTTCAAGATCAAGAATGACAGCATCCGCACCATACAACCCAGCATTTTCAACAAGATGTGGATTGTTTCCAGGGATATATAAACGAGTTCTTCGAAGTTTCATATCTTTTCACCCCCATACTTTCTTATGGCTGCCTCTAACCTGGCACGGAGAACCCAGTCCAAAGCCCCAAGGTCTTCAACAACTATCTTTGCTTCTATTCCCCTCGTTACCTCTTCAACTGTTTCTCTAATAGCATCCCCATACAACCTCTCGAGTTTGCTTTTGACAATAACTTCCCTCTTACCTTCCTCTATGCTCACAAAAACATCGCCCTTTTCATGCGTACCTGCCTCAATCATATTTAGGAAATGACAAAAGGATATAAAAAAGTGAGGATTAACATATAAATAGGCATATCCGAATTTACCTGCGTGAGAATAGCCCCTTTTAATTCCCTACCAAAGGATGCAAGGCGGCTCATAATTTATTACGCAATAGCGCAGCCAGGGATAATAGGGTTCGTAATATTCAACGCCTATCTCTTTCTCCTTGGCTATTCGCCCATGTATGTTGGCTCGGTAGTTAGTGGGGCTTCTCTCCTCACAGCCATTCTTCTTCCAATCCTTGGACATCTCTCAGATAAGAAAATAAATGCAAAATATTATATGATAACCACTGAAGCTTTAATTGGAGTAGCATTCGTAATATTCGGACTGGCCAAAAACGGACTCTGGATATTTGCGGGAAGAGTGATATTCTCCACAGCCATGCTCTTTACCTTTGCCTCCAATGTTTACGAGAAAGAGCTCTATCCAAAAGATTTGCTTGAAGAAGCATACATATGGCACTGGATAGTACCATCCGCCGCGGGTATTTTAACTTATCTTGCTGCTTTCGTCTACTTTTCACTCATACCAAGTGTGGAAGCTGCAAGATGGTACTACATAGCGCTTGGGTTGGCTGCTCCGCTTTTCATATCTTATATTTACTTCGCACTTCCAGATATGCCCACATACACCGAAAGGGAGAAAATAAAAATTCCAAAAGGTCTAATCGGTATCGTGTTGGTATCAATCCTCGCTTATCTTCAGGCATATTTTCTATACGATATAACTTTAGACAATATCATCATAAACCATTTCGGATATGGACTATCAATAATAGTACTTCTCTCCATAATCGATAACCTCTTTGGCCTCTCCTCGGGATTCTTAAAAGCCCACATCCCAAAAGAGCATTTTCCAAAGATGCCGTATATTGCCATGCTCTCCCTGACAGTACTGAGTTTCCTGCTCTTCGTCCTGCATTTTAAGGGATTGGAAAATATATGGATATTTATACTCCTTTACTCCCTACTATCTCTGGCTTGGCCCCTCTGGCATATGAGTTTTAAACCCATACTTCAAAGAAATATTCCAAAAAAATATAGGGGTACAATATTCTCCAGCATTCAATCAATAAATCGACTGGTAGGAATACCCATTGCTTTTATCATCGGGGTAACAATCACTTTTTTTGGCTCTTTCTCGCCTCTCTTAATATCCTCCCTCCTAGGAATGATGACCGCTCTATCTCTAAAATTAGTAGCAAAGAATTAACCCTTTACAACGCCTAGGGGCACCATCTTTGCAACTATGCGAGATATACCTGCTCCTTCTACAGCACGGACTACTTCGTTGACATCCTTGTAAGCATCTGGCGCTTCTTCTGCTGCTACGCGATTGCTTGCGCTTCTCACATATATGTGCTTCTTTTCCCACAATTCTCTCTTAATCTCCTCGCCCCTAAATTTGCGCAATGCAGCGTGGCGGCTCATGACTCGGCCTGCTCCATGGCATGTTGAGCCAAAGGTCTCTTCCATCGCCTTCTGTGTGCCTACAAGCACATAAGAGCTAGTACCCATATCCCCGGGAATGAGAACAGGTTGGCCAACATCCCTGTATAACTGTGACAATTCCTCTCTTCCTGCTGCAAAAGCCCTCGTTGCGCCCTTCCTATGCACATACACCTTCATTCTCTTTCCGTCAACAATATGCTCCTCCAACTTCGCAATATTGTGCGCGACACCATAAACGAGATGCATACCCAAATCTTCAGGATCCTCTCCAAAAACCTTGCCAAAGGACTCGCGAACCCAGTGGGTTATAAGTTGTCTGTTTGTAAATCCAAAATTAGCTGCAGCGCTCATGGCAGCGAAGTAATCTTCTGCCTCTTTACTCTTTACAGGCGCGCATGCTAGCTGAGGATCTACCAATTTTATCCCGTACTTTCTTGCAGCTTGCTCCATAACCCGTATGTAATCACTGGCAACTTGATGTCCTAGACCCCTGGAGCCCGTGTGAATCATAACTGTAATTTGTCCTTCATGGGTTATACCAAATTTCTTGGCAATCTCTGGCAAGAAAATCTTTTCAACTCTTTGCACTTCTAAGAAATGATTTCCTGCCCCCAAAGTTCCAAGTTGCGGTGCTCCTCTCTTTTTTGCCTTATCACTAACTTTTGTATGGTCTGCAAATTTAATGCTTCCCCCCTCTTCCAATCTCTCCAAATCCTCTTCCCAGCCATAGCCATTCTCAACGGCCCACTTGGCTCCAAAATCAAGAACCTTATTTAATTCTCCAAAATTTAACCTTAACTTGCCCTTTTCACCAACGCCTGAAGGAACATTCATAAATATATTATCAACAAGCTCTTTTAACTTGGGCCTCACATCCTTCTCGTCTAAATTAGTTGTCAGCAATCTAACACCACAGTTTATATCGTAGCCTACACCCCCAGGTGAGATAATCCCTTCCTCTGCATCAAATGCAGCTACTCCTCCGATGGGAAATCCGTAGCCCCAGTGGATATCTGGCATAGCCATACTTGCTTTGACTATTCCCGGAAGCGTGGCAACATTAGCAACTTGCTCAGGTGCGTTGTCTCTCTTTATCTGCTCAATCATATGCTGTGAAGCGTATATTACACCGGGAACGCGCATGCCTTGCTTATAACTCCTTGGTATCTCCCAGCGAAAAGAATCAACTTTTTTAATAGGCCCGTTCCACATAATCTATCACCGAAGTGAAGATTGATAATTACTATTTAAACTTATCACCATGGGGGCTGGGGAGGCAGAATTACTGAATTCTTCCCTGATTTCCTATTCTCAAGTTCTTTGAATCCAAAATAAAGAACTATGGCTGCTATGAATGATAAGAAAATATATATTATCGCTCCAACTTTTATAGTTGTATTATCGTACTTTTCACCTATGCGATAAATAGCAATAACGAGTAGTATAATCCCAATCAATCCAACAACACCAAATATTGAAAATAATCCAAAATAAGCAACTGGTGATTGAAAATTAGGTGATGGCGCACCCCAAAAAATTGGAAATATAATGGGTAAGGAGAAGGAGCTAAATAAGAGAAGTAATGCTCCTATTTTTCCAATAGATACATTTGGCATAACAGTTTCCATAATTTTGAATCCATGCCAAAGATAATAGACGAAAATTATGTTTCCTATCAAAGATAAAATCACTGAAGGGATGAAAAATGCGTATATTGGCCCTGTGGGCTCTACTTCACCACCCCCCATGGGCATCACTGTGGCAGATATAGCCCAAGCCACCATAATCACTATGAAAATCACATTAATGAGCCCAAAAATAAAATTTATAAGAAATGCTTTGGAAAAATTACGAAAAGCTTCTTTATCATCATCTAATGACATCTACACCATACTGCCTTCTAAGCTCTTCTGCAGTCACTTTTCCCAATATTTGCTTGCTCTTTACTCCCGTGGCAACAACAAGCACTGATATTCTGCGCTCGTATGTTGGGTCTATCGCACAGCCCCAGATAATCCTTGCATTCTTTGCCACTTTCTTGTGCAACTCTTCTACGGCTCTCTCTGCCTCACTTATTGTCATATCAGGCGAGCCAACCACATTTACAAGAATTCCCGTTGCAGTTGAAATGTCAACTTCTAATAATGGAGAATTAATAGCATCCTCCAAGGCCTCCAACGCTCTTTCTTCACCTGCTCCTTCGCTCTCTCCGAGACCTATCATGGCCACGCCGCCACCTTTCATAACGGTTTTTAAATCATTGAAATCTAAATTAACCAATCCAGGCTTGGTTATCATCTCTGTTAATCCCTTTATGGCACGCATTAGAACCTCATCTGCAAACTTGAACGCCTGATTTAGAGGCAATCTTGGAACGAGTTCCAAGAGCTTATCATTTGGTATGGTAATTACAGTATCTGCTGTCTCCCTTAATTTATCCAAGCCCCACTCTGCATTCTCCTCTCTCATTCTTCCCTCAGCTTTGAAAGGGAGTGAGCATATGGCAATCGTTAAAGCTCCAAGCTCTTTTGCAATTTGAGCAACAACCGGGGCACTACCTGTGCCCGTACCTCCTCCCAAACCACAGGTTATGAATACCATATCTGCGCCTTGCAGCACATCTCTTATCTTATCCTCTACTTCTCTAGCCGCCTCCATGCCCATCTGGGGCAACGCCCCTGCACCCAAACCCCTTGTTATCCTCTTTCCTAATAGAACTTTACGATGCGCTTTAGTTATTAACAAATGCTGAGCATCTGTGTTAGCAGCTATGAGCTCAACATTTCCATATATACCTTCTTCCATAATGCGATTTATTGTGTTGCTTCCGCCACCACCGCAACCGACAATCTTAATATTCGTTTTCAAACTCTTAAGCATCTCTTCAAGCTCTTTATCATCCTGAGTTTCAATCACAACATTCTTTGGCTCTTCAGCTTTCACTTCTGCCCTAGCCAAAGCTTCCTTAATGAGAGATTTCATCTATCATCACCCTAAATGTGTATGAAATTCTACATATAAAAAGTTTTAGATAGATTAAAATCCAAGCTTAGGACAATCTCCTTATGATCTCATCCGCTACTTTCTTTCCACTTAAAAGCATACCTCCAAATATTGGACCCATTCTCGGAGAGCCAAATACTGCGTTGGCAGCCATACCTGTTACAAATATGCCGGGATAAACTTCCTTCACATTATCTACAATAACACTTTCGGCAGTATCAGCATCCATGCTATGCTCACCCTCTATGCTGCCAGTGGGTGTATTTAATTTTATGTTATTTTTTCTCACCAATGTCTTTATTACCTCACTTTCGTGACCAGTAGCATCAATTACATACTTTGCATAGATGGACAAGGGATCTATAGGTAACTCGCCAATCACGCTCCAATTTATAACTAATCCAGAAACTCTGTTATTCTTTATTATAACATCCTCTGCACCAATTAAATTGAAAATTTTTGCTCCTTCCTTGGTGGCATGATAAGCTAAGGAGGTAACAGAATGCACAGAATCTGCTACATAGTAATCTCCAAATCTCTCATAGTTTATTGAGAAATCATCCAAAATATGTTTAGCATCTTCCTGCACTACGATTTTGTTGAACATCATGCCTCCTCCCCACATCCCACCTCCAATGCTCAGGCGTCTATCGAATATGGCCACTTTTTTCTTTGCCGTGGCAAGATAGTAAGCGGCCGTCAATCCCGAAGGGCCTGCACCAACTATTGCCACATCCAAATCTGCATATTCCATAAGGTCTTTCATATAATTCTCCACTATGAGCTTTGTAATCTCAACTTCATCAAGCATGGATGTGGGTATTACATCTCCTTATAAACAATTTTTCATTTTCTTTTTTGATTATCCACATAGGTAAGGACGAAAAAACCCTTAAAAAAGAGGGAATGCAAGGATTAACTATGGGAGAAGTACTAATAGTTGAGCATGGCCTATCAATGCGTAAGCTATATCCTATAATATTTAAAGGTAAAAAATTGATATTTGCCAATACTCCAGAGGAGATTATAAAAATTTACAGAGAGAGGGAGCCATCCCTAGCCCTAATACTCTCAAACGACCCAAATGATGTTGATATTGTAAATTTAATAAAGATTTTGAGCAAAAAAACCAAAATAATATGGATTGGAAGCGATGATGAATTTGAAGAAATAAAGGATAGAGTGGACGCATCCTTTAGTCCACCATTTGGATTTGATGATTTCATACTGAAATACCAAGAATTAATCAAGGTATGAACCTAGCGTACTTTCCACTTTTATGCTCTTCCCTTAACTTTTGATAAATCAATCCATTCTCAATAGCCATCTTCTCAATTTCCTCGCCCTGCCTAACAACCTTTGCAGGAATGCCTAGAACTAGGCTCTTAGGAGGTATCTTTGTTCTTGATGTTACCACCGCTCCTGCGCCTACAACGCTCCCGTCACCTATTTCCGCACCATTAAGTATGACAGCATGGATTCCAACAATTACATTATTTCCAATTTTAGCAGCATGCACCACTGCCATATGTCCGATTGTAACATTCTCCCCAATTATTGTTGGATCGTTATAATCCACATGCACCACTGCATTATCCTGAATATTCGTGTTCTTCCCAATCTTTATGTAGGATACATCTCCACGAAGCACTGCTCCATCCCATACGCTTGCTCCCTCTTCTATCTCAACATCGCCTATAATCGTGGCTGTGGGAGCAATGTACGCTGAGTTATGTATTCTCGGCTTTATTATTTCCATAAGGGGATATTGCTTTTTGAAAATTAAACTTACCCATTACTCTTATATAATCCCAGAATTATTACCCCTTATGGTTGTGGAAGAGCTATTTGACACGATAGAGGAGGCCTTGCTGGATATTCTCGCTCGCATAGATGATGGTGATGAAAACGCACTGCAAGATTTGAAAAAGATCAAGGTTTATATTAAAGACCTTAATGATGTTCTGTCCATAATAGAAGACAAAGATACAATAAAAGATTTTGAGAAAAAATTAGATATTTTAAGCAAGAAATTCGATGAATTTCTTATGGACATCGTGCGTGTAACTGGCTAAACAGTGTATTTTTCAATCTTTATTTTTCTCATTGCATTGTTAGCGGCTATGTTTATCACATCATAGAGGTGTGCTGAGGCGGGGCAATAGGCATGCTCCATAAAGGCCACATCCCATATTCTTCCTCCACCACGCATCAACGCTGATATTATATCGATTTTCTTTGAAGCCATATAACCCACTGCTTGAGCACCTTTTATTTTGCCTTCTTTATCTGTGAAAATCTTCACAAAAATTTCATGCTTTGAATAGGGAGTTATAGTCGAATGGCCTCTTCCGCTTATCTCACTTCTCTCTCCAACGCATGCAACTTCAAAATTTCCCATAGTGGATACGAAAGCTCCCGTGTGCTTTGTGTATATGGCATCTCCACCAGCAGCGTTTATTCCTGCCACTATTCCCTCCCTGGCTGCAATGGTTGCAAGCTGCAAAATGCCATAGGGAGTGCGTGCGCAATCACCCACAGCAAATATATCTGGCAAGGAGGTTTGCATTCTCTCATTCACTATTATATAGCCCCTATCGTCCATATCCACCTTTCCCTTCAAAAGTTCTGTATTGGGTCTAACTCCCACGCTAAGAATTACCATATCTGCATCAATTTCTTCACCATTGACCAAAGCACCTTTAACCTTCTCTTTCCCCAATATCTCTTCTACCTTGCTATTACAATGACATTTAATTCCCATAGATTCCAATCTCTCCTTAACAATTTTAGCCATATCTTCGTCCAGCGCTTTTGGAAATGGATGCTCAAGCATTTCAACAATAGTTACATCCAAACCTCTTTTGCGAAGGGCATAGGCCATCTCCATTCCTATTGCACCAGCACCTATTATTAAAGCTTTTTTAGCTTTTTTTGCCCATTCATTTATATTCTTAGCATCTTCAACGGTTCTCACCGTGAATACTCCTTTTTTCTCCACTCCCTTTATTGGAGGGACCGAGGGTCTTGCACCTGCCGCATATATCAATTTATCATACTCAATCTCTTTCATTTCATCGCTCCCAATTTTCCTATAAAGCACTCTTTTGCCCTTTGTATCAATCTCAACAGCTTCATGCTCCAACAGCACATCGATCCGAGGAGTTCTTGGAAATGGATGTATAATTTCTTTAAGATCTATGGCACCTTCCACAACCAGAGGTATTGAGCAGGGAGAATAAGTTTCATAACTTCTTCTTTCGATAATAGTTATTTTCTCTTTTCTATTGAACCTGCTTATCCACCTAGCCGCATATATTCCTCCAGTTCCTAGGCCTATAATCACTATCATAATTAGGTAATGTATTACGAATTTATTAATTTTTTGAAGAAAAAAAGAAATAAGATTGCGAAAATAGTAAAAAGACTTTAAAATCTTATAATTAAGCTCTTAGAAAATATTATTAAGGCAACTCAAATGCAGGAATGTGGACATAGAGCAGAGAATCAAAGAGTTAGAAGAGGAGATAAAAAGAACGCAGTACAACAAGGCTACTGAAAAGCATATTCTTCGTCTAAAGGCCAGAATTGCATACCTGAAGAAGGAATTAGAAGAAAAGAAAAAGAAACAGAAAGCACAGAGGGCAAAAGGAATTAAAAAAAGTGGAGATGCTATGGTCTCATTGATAGGACCTCCAAGTGTGGGAAAGAGCATGCTTTTCAACATACTCACAAACGCAAAGAGTACAGTGGCAGATTATGCTTTTACAACCCTTGAAATCCATCCTGGAATTTTGAAGCATAAGGGCGCAGAGATACAACTCTTAGATATGCCCGGGCTGATTGAAGGGGCCTCATACGGAAAGGGTAACGGAAAAGAGATTTTGAGCGTGGCAAGAAATTCCGATTTAATTATGCTTGTGCTAGATGTTTATACAGTGGATTATCTTGAAGTAATTCTAAATGAATTGCACAATTTTGGAATAAGAGTGAATGAGAAAGAGCCGAATATTTCAATAAAGAAGAAAGATAGGGGAGGAATAAATGTAGCTTCTACCGTACCATTAAGTATGGATATTGAGAGCATAAAAGCAATAGTTAGAGAATTTGGATTTGTAAATGCGGATGTATTGATAAAAGAGGACTTAAATGCAGAGCGACTAATGGATTTCTTATCGGGAAATAGGACCTATGTGCCTGCCATACTGGTGGTAAATAAAATAGACCTTGCTGATGAGGAATTCTTAAGGGAGATAAAAGGGAAATTGCATTCTTGGAGCCCAGTGTTCATATCCGCAAAATACAGAACAAATTTGGAAAAATTGAAAGATGAAATATTCAAAGCATCTGGATTAATGCGCATTTACCTAAAGCCCCAAAGTGGAAAAATAGATTACGATGCACCGTTAATCTTAAAAAAAGGTTCCACTGTAGAGGATGTTTGCAAATCATTGCATAGGGATTTTGTTAGGAAGTTTCGCTATGCTATGGTGTGGGGCAAGAGCGTTAAGTTTCCAGGCCAACATGTCGGACTGGAGCACAAGCTTATGGACGAGGATATAGTTAGGCTTGTAATAAGAAGGTAATTTACTTCTCCAAAGTAAACTCAGAATATTGGAATAACCCCTTAACATATGTTCTTTTCTTTGTGAGTCTAAATCCATACTTATTTGCCACATTGATCAAATCATATCCCAAAAATTCCTCCGCTAAAGGGCATTCAAACTTATCTATTAAAATCTTAAAATAGAAAGGCGATTTAGCGTAATTCATCTGGTTATAGTCAAGGATATAAAATTTTCCACCATCTTTCAAAATTTTTCTTACATTATCGAGAATCCTCTCTCTATCTCTTGGTGTGAATCCATGAAAGGCAAGGGCTATTAATGCCACATCAAAATAATCGTAAAATTCTTTAGGAAAATCAAGTCGAATATCATGCTTAATTATCCTGATATTCTTATAATCTTTAGTTTTCTTTTTAGCCTTCTCAAGCATATCTGGTGAGATGTCAAATCCAACGATCTCTCCTTTTTCCCCAACACGATTAGAGAGAAGAATTGCGTTTCTTCCGTTACCCACCCCCAACTCCGCAACATTATCTCCGTATCCAACCTCTGTTTCTTCGTACATCAATTTTTTTATGAACTTGCCATACTGAAATAAGGTGATGAAATCTAAAAGCTCATCGTAAAATTTTGCTTCAAAGCCCGTTATTACCACGCTAACCTTTGGGTTCCCCATACAAGCACAAAAATGCAGAAGTATTAATAATTTTCCAAATGGTTAATATAAGATGAGGTGATAAATCCCGTAATGAGCTGTGGCGTTGATGAGGCTGGACGAGGTCCTGTTATAGGCCCGCTGGTAGTGGCAGGTGTTTGCGGAGAGGAAAGCAAAATCGCATCTTTGAGAGTAAAAGATTCAAAAAAATTGAGTCCAAAAAGGAGGGAGAGATTGGCAGAAGAAATAAAGAAAGTTGCATCCAAGATAGTTGTGATAAAAATCGAACCAGAGGAGATCGATGCACTAAGAGAGAAAATGACTTTGAATGAGATAGAAGTTGAACTTTTTGCAAGAGTAATCTCTCAGTTGAACGGAGATAAGGTGTATGTGGATGCAGCCGATGTTAATGAAGATAGATTTGCTGAGGAGATAAAGAAAAAATTGGGAAAAGATGTAGAAATAATATCGGAACACAAGGCGGATTCTAAGTATCCGATGGTAAGCGCTGCATCCATAATTGCGAAGGTTGAAAGGGATAGAATAATTAATGAATTGAAGAAAGAACTTGGAGAGTTTGGCTCAGGATACCCTGCAGATGAGCGAACAAAGAGATTCTTAGAAAAATATGTGAAAGAGCATAATGAATTGCCACCTCATACAAGGCATTCTTGGAAGAGCGCAAAGAGAGCAATGAAGAAAAAAGAGCAGAAGAAATTGGGGGATTTCTAGTGGAATTTGAAAATATTGATTCTTACATATCCTATTTCTCAAAATTAATAAACTTAGAGAGAGAAGAAGAAATGCGCCGTCACTGGGAGGAGATAAAAAAATTAAGTGGGAAAAAGAGGGAAAAATTGGGAAGGGCGATATTGAATCTAAAGGGAAAGTTCATTGGCAGGGGATTGGGTGGTGCCTATCTTGTAAAATTCTCCCGCAAGGATATGCCAGAGAACGAAATTATGGTTGGAGACATTGTAATCGTGAGCATTGGCAAGGTCTCCCCTAAAAATCCTCAAGCTACCGTTTATGAGAAGGGAAAAAGATACATTATTCTGTCATTTTCAAAAAGACCTCCCAAATTTGTTTATAGTAGGGGTGTGAGAATTGATCTTTATGCCAACGATATAACATTTCAAAGGATGTTAAGCGCTTTGCAATCATTAAAAGATGAGAATAAATTGAGATTAAGGGCGATACTCTTAGGAAATGCAAATCCTGAACTTTGCAAAGTTGGGATTAAATTGGAGAACAGGAGATTAAACAATTTTCAGAGAAAAGCTGTAGAATCTCTTATTGGCTCTGAGCTTTTTTTAATCCATGGTCCACCCGGAACGGGGAAAACCACAACCTTGGCAGAGGGAATAATTCAGATGGTTAAAAAAGGATATAGAGTTCTGGCAACAGCAGATTCTAATGTAGCTGTGGACAATTTGGTTGAGAAATTGGCTCACAAAGTAAATGTTGTTAGAGTGGGGCATCCTGCGAGAATTGGCAAAAGCATAATTGAACACACCTTGGACTACATTGTTGCTCAGGATATTGAATATAAAAAAGCAATGGAAATCTGGGAGAAAATAGACGATATGAGAGCAGAACAGGAAAAATACAAAAAACCCACACCACAATGGAGAAGGGGTATGGGCGATGATGAAATTGTGTATCTAGCAAATGCTTCCCGTAGCTACAGAGGAGTGCCAGTAGAGATTATGAAGAATATGGCCCAATGGATCAAAATTCAAAGGAGAATAGAGGAATATGTGAAAAAAGCAAAGAAGATGGAGGAAAAAGTAATAAAGAGAGTTTTAAAAAATGCTGATGTTATATGCACCACAAACTCAACTGCTGGGAGCGAGTTACTATACAATATGGATTTTGATTTTGTGGTTATAGATGAGGCCACCCAATCTATAGAACCATCCTGCTTGATTCCTATGATAAAAGGTGATAGATACATCATGGCTGGAGATCATAGACAGCTGCCTCCAACTATAATGAGTTATAAAGCAAAGGCACTGCAATTAACCCTATTTGAGAGATTTATAAAATTGTATCCACATCTTTCAATAACGCTAAGGGTCCAATATAGGATGAATGAGAAAATAATGAAGTTTCCATCAAAATTATTCTACAAAGATTTGTTGATTGCTCATCCAAGCGTGAAAAATAGGAGCATAGAAGATTTGGGAGTGAGTGCGGAGAATCTGGAAGAGCCAATGAGAAGTATATGCGAACCACAATCCATAATTGTATTCTTGGATATGCAGAATTGCAAGGAAGAAAAGAGAGGGGGCTCTACCTCATACTACAACGAATGCGAGGCAGAGACGGTAAAGGATACCGTGGATTGCCTTTTAAAGATAGGATTAAAGGAAAAGCATATTGGGATCATTACTCCCTACGATGACCAGGTTGATTTACTCCGTAGCATGATTGAGGATATTGAAATAAAATCGGTGGATGGTTTTCAAGGCAGAGAAAAGGATGTTATAATCATTTCCTTTGTTCGCTCTAACGATAAAGGAGACATAGGATTTCTGGACGATTTAAGGAGATTGAATGTCGCTATTACCCGTGCAAAGAGAAAACTCATTATGCTGGGAAATGCAAAAACACTAAGTTCAAATGAAGTATATACAAAGTTGATTGATTACACCCGCTCTGAAGGAAAATTTTTAAAGATTGATGACAATTCTTAATTATGTTTAATCCTGCAGAGTACGATTCCTGGTACGATAGACATAAAGAAATCTTTGATGCAGAAATTAAAGCTTTAAAGCCCATAGTAGGTAAATACCCTTCCCCAAAGTTAGAGATTGGAGTTGGCACGGGGAGGTTCGCATATGCACTAGGTATAGAGTATGGCATTGACCCAGACAAAAACATGCTTGAATTTGCGAAGAATAGAGGAATAAAGGTAAAAGAGGGATATGGTGAGAATTTGCCTTATAAGAGCAAAAGATTCTACTTAGTTCTCATATCCACATCCCTCCCTTTCTTTAGCGATGCAAGAAAAGTAATTGAGGAGAGCTATAGGGTATTGAAAGATGAGGGTGGCATTGCTATCGGATTCATACCCCGCAATTCCTATTTTGGGAAAAAATATACGAAAATGGGAGAAAAAGGGGATGAAAGATTTAAAAATGCTCATTTTTACACCATTGATGAAGTGGAATCTCTCTTAGAAGATTTGTTCTTTATAGTTAGAATAAGAAGCACTCTCTTAGGCAAGGATGTAAAAAAAGATGTGGTAAATGGATATAGAGAAGATGCTAGTTTTGTTGTCCTAGAAGGCATAAAAATTCAAAATATTTAATAACTATAACTCTATGCCTCAGTATGTTCTGCCCTAAATGCGGATCTTTAATGCATCCAAAAGATGGAAAATGGGTTTGCTCAAGTTGCGGTTACGAGATGCCAATCGATAAAGACAAGAGTCAAGAAATAGTGGCTGAGGCAAAAGAAAAAGAGATGATTGTAATTTCATCGGAGGAGGAACTAAAAGCATTACCTTACGATGAAAGTGTCATTTGTCCAAAATGTGGTCATGCTGGGGCCCACTGGATGCTTCAGCAAACCCGCGCTGCAGATGAACCAGAAACTAGATTCTACATATGTCCTAAATGCGGACATAGATGGAGAGAATATTAGGCGTATCCTACAACATCCGCCTTTTTGCCTCCTTTTTTAGGCGCCATCGCCTGTGCAGGCGGAGGTATCGGAGGCGGCAATCTTAGTTCTTTAGCAATGAGCACTGCTTCTATAACGCAGTTGTTAATTATTGTACCATGAATCTCTTGAGCAACATCATCTGGCATTCTATGATTCTTTCTCCACTCACCTACAAGCTCTTTTACCTTCCCCTCATAAATCAAGGCCCCGTCAAAAATTATCACACCAATTCCAGAGTATGTGATTGTAAATTTAAATTCAACTTTAGCCTTATCAACATCCACTTGGTTTATTGAGATTATGCTACTATTGTTATCAATTCTAATCTCGTGAGGCGCATTTTCTGGCTCGATAAAACGCTTTGCTTCTATACCATCAATACGAAACATGCTGATCATAGTTTATCCCATGCCGTTCACACATATTTAGTTTCCTCTTATCTTACCTATTTCCTCATAAAGCTCATTTAGAACATACAGATAATCCCTATTTCCATTCTCTACATCCTCCATTTTTCTTTCTAATATTCTTGTCCTCTCTTCACTTACAAATTTTCCATAGTTGGTGGACAAAAATGAATAAACTTCAATTCCAATCCTTGTGGGTATCAATTTTCCACTGCGCTCTACGATATAATCCCTTTTGAATAGCTTGGATATTATTGTGGCATAGGTACTTGGCCTACCTATTTTCCTATCCTTCATTAACCTTATTACATCCGCTTGGGTATATGGTGCAAGTTTGATCTTTCTCTTTTCAACCTCGATTCTAACCATTCCCGTAGGCAAGGGCCTGTAAACTTTAATTCTGTAAGGATAGAGTTCAACACTCTTGCCATAAGCTTCAACAATCAGGGGAATCTCCAAAACCTTTCCCTTTGCGGATACTTTATACTTTGAAATTCTTATCTTGCCTACACTTTCAGAAGCCATAAATCTCCGAAATATCAAATCATAAACACGCAGTGCTTCATCCTGTATCTCTAAATTCAAAATTCCCTCATTTACAAATCTTCTTATATCCTCTGCACTCCAGGGCTTTGTTGGTCTTATACATTCATGAGCCCCCTCTTTGCCCCATCTTCTAGGTCTAAAATCCTCGCCCAAGTATTTCTTCGCAATGCTCATACCCTCCTGCGATACATGGGTTGAATCCGTTCTGTGATAAGTTATCAACCCAGATTCAAATAAGTCTTGGAGTATATTCATAGCTTCTCTTGCCCCTAAACCCAATATGGTATTTGCATCTTTTAAAATCTCATCGGTGGTGTACGGGGGAACAACATAATCTTTCACTTCGTCCCCAATTTTCTCTACCTTGGCAAGAACATTCTCTTTCCAAGGTGATTTTACATCCGTCCCCTTTATAAAATACTCCTCCCTTATCTCTTTTGATTTCTCGTATCTCTCAATGATCCATCCCAGAACTGGCGTTTGGGCTCTCCCTGCGGATAGATTCTTCTTTCCAAACAAATTCCAAAGGATATGTGAAAGTTCAAACCCTATCCATCTGTCCTCTATTCTCCTCACGATTTGTGCCTTTACCAAATTTTCATCAAATTCTCTACTCTCTCGTATTGCCTTTATTATGGCATCCTTGGTTACTTCATGAAACTCTGCCCTCTTTATGCTCTTTGCAAAAGGAGACAGTAGATTCCTCAAATCCCACGCTATCTTCTCCCCCTCGGTATCGGGATCTGTGCCTATAATCACATCCTCACATTCATATGCCAGTCTGCGAAGAATTTCTATCTGCTCTCTCGCATTATAGATATCCTCTGAGCCACAAACAGGGCATTTATTACCCTCTGTGAATTGATAGCCGCAATCCCTGCACTTTCTTATGGGGGAGTAAACTGGAATGAAAAGCCCTGTTTTTATAACTACTCCATAATAACCCTGTGTTGTGCTCAAATCAACGGTATGACCCAGAGATGGTGCTATTGTCAAAACTCTATCGCCCACGGCGACCTCATAGACAACCGCATTTCCTATTATCCTTAAATTTGGCTTACCGAAGAAATGGGCTATGTGTTTTGCCTTGTTTGGACTTTCAACTATAAACAAAGATGGAGTTATAACATCTTTTTCCTCGACCTTCTCCGCTATTCTCCTTCTATCCCTATCAATTTCTCGCTTTAGGGATTCAATATCCACATCTTCAAGAGATTTAAATTCTATTCCGTAAAGCTCTGCTCTTTGCAAGAATATTTCAACCATATCATCGCCATCAAGAAGAAATGAAGCTCCCTTTGTTATACCTCCAGCATACAAGCGAGATGCTCTTCCAGAACCTTGAATATAAGTTTTCACATCCGGGAAGATTATATGGCCATTTTTATAAATAAAATCTTCTCCCCTGATATCTTTTCTATTTTGCAATATACTTTTTAATTTCTCCCTTATCTCTTTTACATTCCTATTTTTTATGTATTCATCAAAGCCGTAATCTCTTAATCCATACGCAAGAGAGAGCATTAGCTTATCTCCAAAATCGTCCAGATTCTCCGCATTTATCTTAAATCTCGGAATGCCATAAAAAATGACATATCTAATCCTATCTGGCATATCAATACCTCTTATTAAAGAGCCATATGGAGTCGAAACTCCAACAAGATAATCCAATTTTCCTGCCTGGAAATCATCGTATGCTCTTTTATCTTTTTCAATGACCAAACCCGCCTTATCTCCTATACGGTCCGCAAGAGTTTTAGCTTCTTTCGCAGTAGGCGCGAATATAAGCGCTCCTGATCCCATTGCATTCAATATATCCTTGAGCGTATCTTTGCTCGCGTAGATGTCTTCTATGTTCCTCACAGCATTGCGCATATTTCCAACATCAAATCCTAATTTGTCCCTTAAAATCTTCGTATTGTATCCCTTGGTTCCTGTGGCTGTAGAAACCATCAAAACCCCTTTTTTATGCAAAATTTTCAGAACCTTCTCCAGATTTTTTGACCTTTTTAGGAGTGAATCCACATCATCAACAAATATAAAATGGAAAAATTTACCGTATAAATTTTTATGGTTTCTTGCAAGATAAGCTGTTGTGGTGATTAAAATATTGAATTTTCCTTCTTTGATCCTATTTTCCATGCCTTTCTTTTCCTCTCCTTTCATCTTGGAATGATAAAACGCGATATCCTCTCCAAGATCCTCAAATTTTTTAACCATATCCTTTAAAATTATTGTGGTTGGTACAAGCAAGTAGGACTTTTTTCCCTTCCTAGCGAGAAACATGGACATTAATATCCCAAAGGATGTTTTTCCTATCCCAGTGGGAGCTATGGCCGCAAAAGATTTCCCAGCGAGGACCCTCCTGGCCCACATTCTCTGAATTGCTCTGGGCTTAGATCCGAATTTTTCCACAAAGAATTTCTCAAATTCTCCGTAAATCTCGGATTCTCTCGTGCGAGATAACTCCTTTCCAGTATTCTCGCATAAATTATTTTCTATTTCCTTCCAACTTAGTTTATCATGGCATTGTGGACATAGCTCTCCATAGATAACAGGAATCATAAAAAGATATGGAGGAGGATTTATTTAATCTTTAATGGCCTCTCTTATCGCATGCAACAACTCTGCAGGACTCTTTATTGGATACTCAAGAGAATCCAGTATATCTTCAATAGGTTTACCCCGTATCTGATATCCTTTTAATCTCTCCAGTAAATCCTCTTTTTCAACAGGAAAATTCAATCCCTTTATATTTGAAAGCACATGAACAGCCCAATCAACACCTAAGGACCTCGCACTTTCCTCCATTATCTCCATCCTCTCATCTAAATTATCCCTGTGCTCCTTTATAGCCCTGTACGCAAGCTTTGCAATTCCTCCAGCAACATGCTCCTTCTCTCTGGACTCTCCCTTCAAATACTCCATTACCCTGTTCTCATCTGCACTTAGGATATTCTTAACCGTTTGCTCAGTTATGCCCAGATACTCCGCTATCTCCCTGTTAGTCTTTATAGACTCATTTTTCAAAGCAATTACATACGCAGCCTCTGCCAAGCTTGGGAGCCATGTCAGGTTCCTGTATTCAACCAGATTCTTTAGACCTCCAAGTATTCTGATGCTCTCATGAAATATCCTTTCCGCAACTGCATCTATATTTCTCTCATTCACGGGCTTTCCTATGACCTCCATCTCAATCACCCCCTGTTATCTTGCTTAAAGGCCCTTTTATGTCTATTAGGCCAGTATCGGTTATCTCAAAAATATAAGTATCGGAAGAATGTGGGACGAGGCGGCATCCATCAATGCGTATTGTGCGAACTACCTCTCCTATATTCCTGCGGTACAGGGACGCACTCCACTTACTGTTTATTATCTCCTTGTCCATAACAATAGTCCCATCAACAATATGTGCCACAGCCAAACCTCCGGCAGCCTCGGCAGTTTCACTACTTTGCGAGGATCTCTTTTGTGATACCAGCAACGCTGTCTGATTCCATTTCTTGAGGAAATTGAATAATTGCCTTACAATCTGTCTGGCTAAAACCTCCCTATGCTCATACAGCCCAGTTACGGAATCTATAACCACATTCTTCGTATTCTTCTTCTTTATAGCATATGCCATTGTATCTAACAACGAACTCATATCCTCCCTCAATTCTGCGTTTTGGGAAGCATCTATTACTATCATATTTTCCTCCACTTTTTCAAAATCTAAACCAAGAACCTGCGCCTTTTGTTTCAAAGCAGTGTAAAGAAAGTTTGCTGGAGATTCAACAGTTACAAACAAAACAGGATAATTACGAGCAGCCTGATAAACCGCAAATTGCTCCACAAGCAAGGACTTACCCGTATCTGGTATACCTGTGATGTTCATAACTGCAAGGTGAGGTATGCCCCCCAATGGTTTTTTAATGAATCTATCCTGTTTTTCATCATAATTGACCGTGTAAAACATTTCATCTAGCTTTGTACCAGTAGGTATGCCAAATATCTTTGGCGCTTTGTTCTTCAAATCTCGCAATTCATACACATACTCCTCCATCGCCATATTTGAATTAAAAATATACTTCTATATAAAATTTTCTGTCAAAGGGGATAAGTTGAATTCCTCGAAAAACATGAAAAAAGAAGAATAAAAATAAGGAAGGATTAGACATAGAGATCATAGGCAAGAACTTTGAAGAGCAGGAGTTTAGAAGCACCAGAGAAAGAATGGGAAAATATGTAATCTCCAACAACTCTTTTGAAAGAGTGGAAGACTGATTCAATTACATTTCTATGCGAGTACTTCTTTTTCCAGTCAGGTGATTTGCTCTTTTCTAACAATCTCCTTCGCAATCCTCTTCTTGCTTTATTACGGATTGCTATGTATGGAGTTCCTCCTTTATTCAGAACAAATCGTATGTTACGTAGAGAATCATAGCCTTTATCTGCATACACTTCTTTTACACTCTCTTTCTCCAAAAGAGGTATGAGGTACGGTGAATCATTGGCATGCCATTTAGTAACTATTGCATTGGTAATGAGCTTCCTCTCAATATCCACAGCAGCATGCAATTTCAATCCTTCTCTTATTTTTCCTGCTTCTCCGATTCGCTGTGTGTAGTAGTATGAACGGTAATAAATTTGAATACCTGTGGAATCCACTGCAAATTTATTGGGTATTCCCATTATTTTCACTATTTCTCTAAGCACAATGCGAATCCATCGTTCTGGTATTCTTCTCAACTCTCTTGAAATTGTGCTTTTATGGGGGATTTTCTTCAATCTCATTACCCTCTTTATCTTTCTCATTTCTCGCACAATCTGGAGCATTCTTTCTATACTTCCCACATACTGTGTCAGCACTATCAGCATCATGTGCTGGTGCAGAGTGTAATCTTTCCTAGAGTACTTGCTCCAGTAAAGAGGAATATTTGCTCTCTTTAGAGCTTTCATCCCCATTTTCACAACCTTGTACAGGTCTAATTTCCTGCTCATCCTTTATTTATATCCCCTATTTTATTTTTATGTGGGGTTGCAACTCACCCTGTCAAAGGAAAATTATACATACCTTGGAGGGATTGTAGGACTATGAATCCAGAAGATGCAGTAATAAAATTAAACAAGGAGCTTGGAAGAATGGATGATAATCTTTTTGAAGTGATAAAAATATATGAGAATTTTTTTGGTGAGTGGATTGTACATTTGAAAGTGAGAAGAATGGTAAAGGCCTCTTACTCCACTCTGAAAAGAATAGCAGAAATAACGGGAGCGAAGGATATTTTAATAGAAAGGGCTGAGGGAGATAATTTAGCCGAGATAAAATTAATGCTTCCAAAATAAAGGTGAAATGAATGAGAAAAACTAAAATTATTGCAACTCTAGGTCCTGCTGTCAAAGATGATTCTACTCTTATATCTCTAATTAAAGCAGGTGTCGATATAGCAAGGCTAAATATAGCCCATGGTAGTGTGGAAGAACATAAAAATATGAAAGATAAATTTGAAAAAATATCGGAAGAATTGGGAAAAAATACGGCCATAATGCTGGATATAAAAGGTCCAGAAATTAGAATTACAAGATGCAAGAAAAAATTTGTTAAAAAAGGGGATAGGATTGATATAGGGGATTTTGGAGATATAGAACTAAATCAAAAAATCGTATACAATTACTTATCTCCCAACACATATGTGCTTATCCATGATGGTGAGATTAAACTGCAAATAAAAGAGATAAAGGATAAACTTGCCATAGCAGAAGTCGTTGAGGGTGGAATAATAGCCCCACATATGGGGGTAAATGTTCCCGGTGTTTCCATTCCAATTCCATATATTCAAGAGAGGGATTTGGAATTCATAAAAGCACTTGCACCTATAGATTTCATTGCTGCTTCTTTTATCCGCAGTGCTTCAGATATTGTTGCCCTTAGAAAAGTTATGGATGAAATAGGGTTGAAAGGGCAAATAATTGCAAAAATAGAAAATCAAGAAGGGGTAAATAATATAGAGGAAATATTGGAAATTAGCGATGGAATTATGGTGGCTAGGGGAGATTTAGGCACAGAGATACCCGTTGAAAATTTGCCACAAATCCAAAAATACTTGCTCAAGAAAGCAATAGAATATGGTAAAGTAGGAATAATAGCAACTCAGATTTTGGAGAGTATGATAAGAAACCCACTACCCACGAGAGCTGAAGTCTCGGACATAGCCAATGCGGTATTAGATGGTGCTGATGCCCTTATGCTCTCTGGAGAAACTGCCATAGGAAAATATCCTATAGAGGCAGTGAAAGTGTTAGCAAGGGTAGCAGAGAGAGCAGATATTATGATAGAAAATAAGAATTTACTGGAACTCAAAGGCTCTCTTTCTGAGTGTGTAAGTAATGCTGCAGTACTTCTTGCCAATGAGATCGATGCTGATGCAATACTGGTACTTACCCGCACAGGAAAAACCGCAAGGTTGGTTTCTAGACACAAACCACCAATGCAAATCCTAGCAGCCACATACTCTAAAAAGACATTACGCAGCTGCTCAATTTATTGGGGGGTAAATGCTTTCCTCATCGATAAATTTGGATATGCGGAAAATGCTTTAAAGAATGCGATTGAAAAAGCCGAAAAAGATGGTTTGCTTAAAAGGGGAGATGTTATAGTGATCGCAGGTGGAGAGCCTTCTGGAATTCCTGGCACGACAAACTTTGTGTGGGTTCAACTAGTTGGAGATGTAATTGCAAGAGGAAAGGGTTATGGTAAGAAGAAAATAAGGGGAAAAATATGCAGAGATGCGGAGAATTGCGATATTTTGCTTATGTCTCACTGGAACGAGATCAATACAGAGAATGTTAGAGGCATTGTTATAGAATCAAAAATCTACGAGCCGTCAAAACTCATAAATCTCTCAAAGAAAGGAATTTCAATCCTAGCTGGCACTGGAAAAATAGAAATTGAAAATGAGGTTGTAACTTTAGATCCTGAGAGGGGAGTGCTGTGGAAATAACCTTAGATTCACTCTGGTTCTGAATATTGCCAATATAGTCCCATGTGATTGTAGCTCAAGAGTCGTCTTAAACGATCTATCAATATTATCCATCTTCTTTTGAAAATGCAACGGAATTGTTAAGTTATGCTGTTTATGATTGTTAATGGTAGTATTATTCTCTTTTTGATAATTTGTATGGGTGATCGCAGAGGTGGCACTACTAGTCCAGAGATAGTTGTTACTAACAGTAATCGTTGAGGCATAGCCCTCGCCGTAAACCACAACATCATCAATGAAAACTCCATATGGATCATTAGAATTAGCATATGTGGGATAATCCGTTGCATTAGTCACTACCCTGAACCTGATCATCACGCTCTTTCCTGCCCAACCACTTATATCACAGTTGATTCTAGCAAGGGTTCCTGAATTAACCCAGCCATATTTACCGTCAGAGCTCGTTCCAGATATACCTCCTGTGCCACTAGCACCCCATCCTATTCTAACACCATAGGTTATAGAGCTCCAAGTCATTCCATTGTCATCACTTATTTCCACACGCACAGTAGCTGGTGGTAAGCCTGCCGCAGGATTCAAATTAAAGCGTATCCAGAAATAGAGATACGCTGTCCTAGCTGTACTCAAATCTATCTGCTTAGTTATCAAAGATGAATCTACACCTTCTGGAAGAGCCCAGTTATTAGAGGAAATTCCATAGGCCCAAGCATAATCTCCTGAGTGTGCTTTCTCAGCTCCCGTACCTCCAAAATTGTATAATTGCCACAAATCTTTTGAATTGTCGGATGTTATAGAAATCTTTACATCATCCAAGTACCAACCCATAGCTGGATCCCAACCATTGTTTGGTCCAACTCCACCAAATTGTACAAGCATAAAAACTATTCTTATGTACTTGAACTCTGATATATATGGAGATAGATCCACTGAAATATAATCCCAGCCAAATGTACCATCACCACTTCTTCCATTGAAACACCAGTAGGGCTTATTTCCATATTTATCAACGAGTCCATTTTGACTTCCATCTATTTTTGGTCCTCCAGTTGTAGCATAATTATTAACTCCAGAAATCTTTAAGTTGCCTGTGTAAGATTGTGTTGGCATAAGATAAACCCTTGAAGCCGAATCCCATGTCCAAGAGTTTTCATCATTTGATCCCCATAGATAAATTATACCTCCATTAGTACCCTGCGTCATCCAGTACTTTGTCCAGAAGGTTAGAAATGCCTTCTTTGCACCAGAAACTTCAACAGGTTGAGTTATAAAATAAGTATAATTCGCTTTTACATCCACAACGGAAGAATAATCTGCGGGAATAGTTCCCCCAGACCCTCCAGAGCTTGAAGATGGCGGAGTGTAATCTATGTAGTACACAACCATTACATCGTCTATTGCTATATAATCATCGGTGTTAACGACTGTTATATTTATGGTATATGTAGATAAATCATATATAGAAACGGGTATAGTAACAGAATAATATGCCTCATCCGTATCTGATAAAACATGGGTAAGTGTTGTAAGAAGTTGACCATTAGCATACACATTAATAGTAGCATCAGGATAATTACTGTCCTCATAGTTCTTTCCAACCCAGAATCTTATTTCAGCACCTTTTATAGTGTAACTACCAGGATAGTGATATTTTAGAACATCTCCGGGATATATAGTATGCTCAAGATAGGGCGGCTGGTTTCCATTTCCCTTACCATCCGTTTGAGCAACCCAATATTCATCTGTCCAGTAGTAGTAATTACTTTGACTTTTATAGTAATAGTTTCCATCATTCGTAGAAACAATAGTAAAGCCGCTCTGCTTCCACCTACCCAAGAAGCCCGGAGTATTTGCATCATCAGGAGTACCTGTACCTCCTTCATTTGCATAAGCTCTGAACCCATCGGAAAACACAACAGCTCCAAGCCCCTGAATTGTAGTTGAAGCATATAAGTTATTCCCTAAGTTATCCCCATAAGAAGACATTGGTGCTACTGCCCTAAGTCCACCTGTTGTCTGCTGAATTAGAAGTTGTA
The DNA here is from genome assembly GCF_000025665.1 of Aciduliprofundum boonei T469. Classification (GTDB taxonomy): domain Archaea; phylum Thermoplasmatota; class Thermoplasmata; order Thermoplasmatales; family Aciduliprofundaceae; genus Aciduliprofundum; species Aciduliprofundum boonei. Next base: position 907,369 of record NC_013926.1, on the reverse strand, counting down.
TGAATGTGGTGAATACCTGCTCTATAGCTACTGGATCGTCTTCGAATAAGCCCATCGATATTCTTCCTTGGGAAGAGTTTCCAATAGGGAATAAACGCCCATCCCATGCATCTGGAGCTACCGAGATTGCAAGGAGATTATAGGGGACCTTAAGAAGCCCGCTGGATACATATTTCTGATAATTTTTTATAACTCCATCTTCTACTTCATAACTACCTGTGCCTGGTGCATAATCAAACCTAGCTCCATTACGCACATTATTAGGGCCATAATTATCAGAGTTACTTAAACCATCAGTCAATACCAATATACCACGGGTGGCATCCTCCCTATCAGGATTATCTGCAGATTGGGTATCCATATAATAAACCGCCCAAGAAAGAGTATCATATAAGGGAGTTCCACCGTCAGCCTGGATATCTTTCAAATCTGAAATAATAGTTGGTAAATTATCGGCAGTTACATATGTAAATCCCATATATTCTTCAGGGTGACTATTGCCATCAAAAGTGAAAACTGCAACCCTATCTTGAGGACCTAGTTCCTTAACAGCATCGATTGCGGCCTGGATAGCTACATCAATTCTAGTATTTGATCTACCATCACCATTAACATCCCCAACAGTGGCACCAGGCACTACACTATTCATACTACCAGAGGTATCTATTACAAATATGATATCAATAGGTTTTCTCTTATTTAATCTTGGTGCCTCAGGCATCCAGAATGCACTTGAAGCAGAATGATAAGCACCGCCAGTGAAATTCAGAACCTTGGTATCGTTTGTATAGAAAGTATTACCATCTTGGGTATACACTCCGTCGCTATCTGTATCTCCGCTTAATGTCCAGTCCCAGTCACCCACCACATTGGTACTAACATCTCTCCGATTTATAAAGTCCAGAGGCGACTCTCCATTTATATCAAGTACTGTTGCCTCGTGAATCCAGTTTCCAGCACCGTTTTCCATATTATCCCAGAAATAGTAAACTCTGACAGTTTTAATTGCTTCGTTGTTAAAATTGAATATTTCCTTACCGTTGTTGGACGTTCCATTAAATACCGTCTCTTTAACTTCATTTAAAGGATCAACAATAACCCTTATATGCCTAGCCGCTCCTGCAAACATAGGGGTCCATTTTATTTCCACTTGAGCATAGCTATTACCAGGCACATACACGGTTTTACTTCCTATCCAATCGAAATCATCATAAAATCTCACAACAGCATTTGTACCCTCTGCACCATAATTGTAAACTTTTGTACGAAGCATATAGGAGCGCCCAATTATAGGAGGAAGATTTGGAATATTTCCCCCATAAGTAATATTTATATCCGAGGTATAAGTGGCCAATTCAGGCATATTGGGTTTGTAACCAAACCAGTTAAACAATTTATAGAGCAATAGCGCCTCACCCTGATCTGCAGGAGCATACGGCTTAGCTATACTTTCATTTTTTAGACCAAATATACCTATAATGTTCTCTAAATTGAATGGAACTATGGCAAATTTACTTCCACTTCCTGTTATCTCCGATACTATTCCATAACCAGTAGAAGGTATGGAATTCTCGTATACTGCAGATAAATTTTCTAAATCGAAATAACCTGAAGTGACAGACTCGTAAGTCCTGAAAAGTGATTGGGCATCTGCAGCAGAGATATTATACAGCTGAGTATTTTCTTTTATTACCAGGGTAATACCATTACTAACACTGTTCACATTATTAACGCCATAAAGTACACTCTCACTTTCAACATTCTCTGAACTCATCTGAGATATCCCCAAATACCTTTTTAAATCACTATTGCTATTAATATATCCCGCCATATCATTACCTAAGAAAATTTGGCCGGTATTTGGATTGTTGCCAAGGGAGTCTGTTATCGCATTTATATCTCTCTTCCCAATAGGCGTATCTGCCCAGATAACTAAATTGTATTGAGCAAAGTAATCCCCTGTTTCATACCCGTTGGGCAAATTACTAGAATGCGTGTCAAGTGTTTTGTATCTATAACCTAGGTGCTGAAGAGTTGAAATTACAATATTTCTCTCATTGACTGAATATTGCTTAGTGCTATTATAAACTACAAGAGTAGAAAAATGAACAAATACGCTTGTATCCACAATTTCCTGATTTATTATATTATTTTGATAGTTGGTTTCCTTTATAGTATGATATGGATTTACAATAGCCGTAAGAGTGTGCTTTCCTGGCTGAGTAGGTATCCATGTAAAATTAACTGTAACAAATCCGCCCTCTGGTGGTATAGTACCTGTAGAGTTCGGATTTGTGGTGTTTATATTTAGAGACACTATGCCATCCACTTCAAGTAAAACTTTGCTAGTAAGAGGAGTTCCACCATTATTCGATACTATAACGCTTATATGGACAGGTTGTTTATAAAGAGGATCCCTAGGAGTTATAATCATATCTTCTACAGCCAAATCATTTCCAGCTCTACCTGTAATACCGGCAAGCCATTTAAGTACCCTATATGCTATAAAGTCTTGAGCATAATAATGATGTATCCTAGACATTTCAAAACCCATATACACTACCTTTCCGCCCATGGACTTTATGGTACTATAATCCTTATACACTGCTACAGGACTGTAGCTAGATGTAGGATTTCCCGGTATATGTCCAACTATAAACTCTTTAAGGCTTCCAACACTGTTAAAATATATTGTATCATTTCCATTAGGTGCATTATCCCTATTTATTATCTCATCACTAATTACATTCCCTTGGGATGTAGTTAAGTTTATTGCCGTATTTTCAACACCTTCAATAGCATCCATCTCCTTAGAGTATATTACTATATTCTGATCGCTCAATATAGTCTTCAAATTCGTAGAAGATATTTCTTGACTTATAAGCCACAACGCTCCACCCTTGTTGTACACAAAATTCTGTAAGATCAAGGCCTGTTGAGAAGTGATTGGATCCTCTTTATATCCTGTTTCCCATATAACGAGGTCATGAGAGTATATATCATTTCTTAATTGCCCAATGTTTATGGTGCTTTTATCTACATCATATTTATATCCTGCTGTATCAAGATAATACTTGTAATACCTACTCGTATCCCAAGGAGAGCCTTCTGCATATCCATCATCATCAACCAAGAGAATACTAGGCAACACAGTAAGAGATACCGTGGCAGTATCACTATACTTGTTTGGATTTTCAACAGGAGATACATTTATTATTTCAAATACCAACTGATGAGATCCTGAAACTTTTGAAACTACATCCTCTCCACTATCATTGGCCCCCACATTCTCCCAAATGAAAGATATAGTTGTTTGCCCCGCAGCAGCTATAGTATAATTCATAGTTTTAGAGGGAAGATATTCTGAAGATCCCAAATTAGTTTTTATAGGTATAATTCCATCTGGATTAGTTGCACTTTTATATCCTTCATACTTATCAAACACCCTTAATTTAAATGTTGCTCCAGTACCCCCCAAGTTTTCAATGGTCACCGACACTTGTACATTATCTCCATGAGTAGGATCCAAAGTACTTAGAGTTATAAATTTTGAATCGATATATAAATCAGGTGCCTTAGATTGTGTACCTCTGCTTACAAATATATGAGCAGGATAACTTACAACTAAATTTTGGGTACTAGATATACCATAATTTATCTCTACTCTAACTGTATATGGCCTCAAAATATCCAATGATTCATTAGTCTTAAATCTGACTATCGTTGTAAATGAGTTACTACCAGAATAATTCATATGCTTTATTGGTGATCCATAGATTGAGTATTTTAGAATACTGTTGGAGAAATCAAGAGTCACATTATATCCACTTACATCATTATTATCAGGATCAAAAATTATGGCCTTAAAAGTAGCAGGCTTACCTAAAATGGGTGGTGAAGGAGAAGTTGTTAAACCCACAAGAATCGGTGGCATATTAGTCCTACCTTGCAACCTTGTGGACCATATTATATTACCAGTATTTTTATCTAAAAGAGTTACCCCTATATTTAGGGCCTTAATGTCTTCTAAGGATGGATAAGTAAAGCCGTCCCAAGAGGAATCATAATAAAAACTTTCACCCTGGGAGAACTTTCCATCTTTATCAAAAGGTTGTTTTGAGAAATTTGACCAAGAGAGCATATGTTGCTTAGCTGTGAAATCAATTACTATTATAAACATAGTTCTCCAATCAACTAAACTCTCTCCACCAACATTCTTCACTGTTATATTTAAGTAATAATATCCATTTGCATTTTGTTCAATTTTCATATTTGCATCAAACTGGGCATATATTCTCTCCTTAGGAGTGGGCATGGTACTCACATAATAAAATACTGTGGAAAATAACATAACAGTTATTAGCAATATAAGTATACTACCCAAAACTTCTGAAACGCCTTTCTCTTTTTTATATACTCTCCCCTTCACTTTCATACTTGCCCTATTGCTTTGTGTATTATTTAAACTTTATGGGGTACATACCATTCTAAATTGGCATAAGATTAAAATACCCAACTTCTATAATCCATCAAGGGCCCGTGGTCTAGGTGGTTATGACGTCACCCTGACACGGTGGAGGTCCCCGGTTCGAATCCGGGCGGGCCCACTGGAAGGGACACCTGCGGTTTCCCTTTCCAAACCCATCCCTTCGGAACATTCTCTTTTTCTGTGGCAGGAGGTAAAGGAACTCGCTGGTGGTTCCTGAGAAAGGTGCTTTACCCCCAAAGAAGTTTTATGGTTGTAAGAGGGTAAAAAGCTTGTTATAATTTTTCAATCAAAGAACTTTCAAGAAGGCTTAGCCATAGGTGCAATACTCATCTGTTAAAAGGAGAGGTTTAGAAAGGGGAAATGAGCAAATCCAATGGATTTGCGAACTAGCCCTGCTATACAGGGCGCTGCTTGGTGCCCCTTCTTAGAAAAGGTTAATTACCTACCATGCAATTCAAATATATGGGATTTCAAGTAATTTACTTTCCATATGTATCTTCGACTCAAGAAATTGCAAAGAATATTTTGATGGATAGAGTAGCCATTGTAGCAGATGAGCAGAACGCAGGTAGAGGTAGGCGGGGTAGAATTTGGCACTCTCCCCCCGGGGGCCTCTGGATTACAGCAATTCTCAAAAGTACTCTAGAACCACAAATTCTAAGTTTGGTAGGGGGAATAGCAATAGCAAAAGCCTTAGAAAAAAAAGGGTATAAAGCATGCTTGAAATGGCCAAATGATGTGATTTACAAGGGAAAGAAACTTGCAGGCGTGATTGGGGAGCATTACAAAGGTTACATTCTTCTTGGAATGGGCATAAATCTCCAAAACGATATACCTGAGGAGATAAGAGATATAGCAATAAATATTCCTAACCTCCCTAGAGATGATTTACTTCCTACACTCTTGGAAACACTTGAAGATGAAATTGCGAAAGAGAGAGATGAGATAATAAAAGATTGGAAAAAATACAATTGCACCTTGGGCAAGAAGGTTAAAATTGTTGAAGATGAGAGTTTCGTAGGATTGGCTAAAGATTTAACTCCCGAAGGATTTTTGCTTGTTGAAAAAGAGGGAGAAATAAAAAAAGTAGTTGCTGGAGATGTAATCATTTTGCAATAAAGTTTATAATGCAAATAGAGTTTGCTTGTCCGTGGAAATCGGTCACTGTTTTAATTGCAATGTGCCTTTGCGAGGACACAGATGCGATATATGCGGTAAAAAAGGTGGAACTTTGAAATTTCATGATCTTGGAGATATAAGACCTGCCTCCAATTATGAGAGAGAAATTTTAACGAAGATCATACCTTACAAAGAAGTAAGAAATTACTTGAGTAAAAGATTAATTCTTCTATCAAAGCAGCCCGGATTGGATTATCGCAAGGATGTATTTGTGGACGGTTTTAAGATAGGAATTATGGAATACATAAAGGATGGTATATGGAGATGGAAATTCACACCTACAGGAAAGGGAGCATCACTTTTTCATATTCTTGGCAGAGTGGAAGATTTCAAAATTGAAAGCAAAGGACATTTGAAGGGTAAGAGAATAAAAAAGGATATCCAAGGAGATTGGGCAATATTCTCATCGGGCAATTGCATAGGAGTTGCAGTTAAAACAGAAAAAGGTACGAAAATAAAAGATATTTACTGTGGAAAAATAAAAACTGCAAGAAAGAGCAGTATGAAAGATACTATATCTGCAAATTTAGGATATTTGAAAAAAGTTGAAAATGAGGCAATTGAGAGAATAAAAAGGGCAAAGGCAGATTATGTAGCCTTCTCAGGTGGCAAGGATAGCGAGACAGCTCTATACCTTGCATACAAAGCAGGAGTGAAGAGAGCAATATATGCCAATACGGGATTGGAGTTTCCAGAAACGGAAAGGTTCGCATACAATTTTGCAGATTATCTGGGTATTGAACTAATTGAGATCAGGCCAAAAGTAGATTTCTGGGAAATGGTTGAAAAATTAGGAGTACCAACCAAGGATAGACGATGGTGCACAAAATATTTAAAATTAGAAGGACTAAAAAAATTCAAAGGTACAATAGTTGATGGTTCTAGAAAGTATGAATCTTTAGGAAGGATGCTAAGACCTCAAGAATCAAAACTTGGAAATTTGAAGGTTATATATCCAATTTTAGACTGGCTTGCTCTCGATGTATGGCTATTTTTAGAATGGAAAAAACTGCCTCATAATCCCCTATACGATATGGGATACGAGCGTATAGGCTGCTTTATGTGTCCCTCTATGCTAAATTCTGAATTTCATAATTTGAAGAGAACGCATCCAGAGCTTTTTGAAAAATGGTATGGGTTTTTAAGAGAGAAGGGATACTCCCATAGCGAGATTATGGACGGAACTTGGCGCTGGAATACATTGCCTAGGAAAATGAAGGAAATAAGCAAATCTTAATATAATCTTGTTATACGGGAAAATATGATAAGGCAACCGATTGTCAGTGTTCTTGGCCATGTTGATCATGGAAAGACTACACTATTGGATAAAATTCGTGGCACTTCAGTTGCAAGAAGAGAAGCAGGGGCAATTACCCAGCATATTGGAGCTACAGAGGTACCTATTGACGCAATTTACAAGATTTGCGGAAAGTTAATAAACAAAAAATTCAAGGTACCAGGGCTTCTCTTCATAGATACCCCTGGCCATGAGGCATTTACAACCTTGAGGGCAAGGGGAGGTGCTCTTGCAGATTTGGCAGTATTGGTTATAGACATAAACGAAGGAATAATGCCACAAACTGTGGAATCAATAAATATTCTCAAAAGATACAAAACCCCCTTTGTTATCGCGGCAAATAAGATTGATTTGATTTATGGCTGGAAAAACTGTAAAGATGAGCCATTCATATTTGCAATTCAAAAGCAAAAAGAAGAGGTGCAGCAATCCGTTGATGAAAAGATTTATAAGATAGTGGAAAAATTATACGAGCTTGGGTTCTCCGCTGATAGATACGATAGAATTGCCGATTTCACTCAGAACCTTGCAATTATTCCAATGAGCGCAAAATTGGGCATAGGAATTGCAGATTTGTTATTAGTTCTTGTAGGTTTAGCCCAAAGGTTCTTAGAGGAAAATCTAAAAACGGAAGAGGGACCTGGTGAGGGCACAGTTTTAGAAGTTAAAGAAGAAAGAGGTTTGGGAAAAACAATAGATGTGATTTTATACTCTGGCACAATGCGCAAGGGTGATACAATAGTGGTTGGGAGCCATGATGAACCGATAATAACCAAAATAAAGGCAATATTAAAGCCAAAACCTTTGGATGAGATGCGAGACCCGAGAGATAGGTTCTTGAGTGTGGACGAAGTGCATGCCGCAGCAGGAATAAAAATAGCAGCACCAAACTTGGAAAATGCCCTTGCGGGCTCGCCTGTAATAGTTGCAGATGATAACCTAGAAGAGGTAGTTAACAGGGTGAGAAAAGAGACGGGCATCCACATAGAAACTCAAGAGGAAGGAGTGATAATAAAAGCCGATGCCCTCGGCTCTTTGGAAGCTCTGGCTTACGAGTTGAAACAAGAGGGGCTACCAATAAAAATGGCAGACATTGGGGATATAAGTAAAAGAGATATTGTAAATGCTCAAACAATAGGAAATCCCCTGTATAGGGTGATATTAGGATTCAATGTAAAAATCCTGCCGGATGCAGAGAAAGAGGCAAGCAAGATAAAAATATTCACGAATAATGTAGTTTACAAGATCATTGAAGATTATAAAGAGTGGATGGATGAGAAAAAGAGAGAATTGGAAGCGGAGAAGAGGATGGAGATAACCTTTCCAGGCAAGTTTAAGATTCTACCTGAGTATATTTTCCGCTTGAGTAAGCCTGCTATTGTAGGTGTTAGAGTTCTTGGTGGTAGAATAAGAGTAGGGCAGAGAATATTGAGAGAAGATGGTCGGGTTGTAGGAAGGATAAAGAGCATAAGAAGCGGGGAAAATAATGTGCTCGAGGCAATAATGGGAGAAGAGGTTGCAATTGCAATAGATGGAGTAACCGTTGGGAGGCAAGTGAAAGCGGGTGAAACATACTATGTGGACATCCCAGAGGAGCATGCTAGAAAACTCTTCAAGATGAATTTAAGTTACGAAGATAAAGAGGTTTTAGATGAGATTGCAAGAATTAAAAGAAAAGAAAAGCCCTTCTGGGGGTTGTAGTATTGGATGAAATAAAAACCCATACTGCTTTGCACATACTAAAGGGAGCTGTGGTTAAAGTTTTGGGTGCAAAATGGACAGCAAGCGTTTATGTAAGTGGCAATCACGGGAGATTAACAGTGAAATATCACAGAAAGCCGTCTCAAGATGAGATGAAAAGAATAGAGGAACTTGCAAATGAAAAAATAGGGGAAAATGTTCCAATAAAAATTTTAACATTGCCAAGAGATAAAGCCGAAGAAATGTTTGGAGAGGATATATACGACCTATTTCCAATTCCGGATAATGTAAAAACCCTGAAAATCGTTGTCATAGATAACTGGAATGTTAATGCCTGCAACAAAGAGCATACTAATAGCACAGGTGAAGTGGGGAAAATAAAGATAACAAAATGGAGGTTTAGGAGAGCCAAAGAGTTGCTAGAGATAAGCTTTGATGTAGAGCAATGAAATTATTAAATATATGAAACACATATTTTCCATGGTGGATGCATGACATGGTCTGAAAAATTAGACTCGTTTTTTAAGATTAGTGAACATGGCTCCACGATAAGAACTGAAGTTATCGCAGGGTTTACAACATTCATGACTATGGCATACATAATCTTCGTAAATCCAGCAATTCTCAGTAAGGCTCACATGCCATTTGCACCTCTTGTAACGACCACCGTTATAGCAACTGCAGTGATAACAGCGCTTATGGGTCTCTTAGCTAAGAAACCCTATGCATTGGCACCTGGTATGGGATTAAACGCTTATTTCACCTACAGCGTAGTATTGGTTATGGGTTATTCATGGCAGGTTGCTCTTACCGCAGTGTTCATTGAAGGTTTGATTTTCATAGCACTCTCAGTCACAAAAGTTAGAACGATGGTGGCAAATGCATTTCCAGTTACGCTCAAATATTCTATAGGCGCAGGCATAGGACTATTCCTTACATTTATAGGTCTAAATAACGCCAACATAATCAGATACACAGCAGAAAAATTGCTTCCAAATGGACAGGCAGTTGGTGTAGTGGTATCCATGAACTACATAAATATTCCATCTGTTGCCATAGCACTATTCGGGATATTCATAACAATAATATTCTTGGTTAACAGAATAAAAGGAGCACTTCTCTGGGGAATACTTGGCTCCACATTAGCAGCAGTTTTATGGGCAATACATAATCCGTGGGCAGCATCACAACTTTACCCATCAGGATTCTCTTTGCCATCCTCACCTGTCTCTTTACCAGCATCAATTGCACCCATTGCCTTAAAACTAGATTTTCAAGGGCTGATCAATGCAGGAGCCTTGGGAGTTATCTTTGCTTTCCTTATGGTGGATTTCTTTGATACCTTGGGCACTGTAACAGGTCTATCGGCGAAGGTTGGAGACCTTGATGAGAAGGGAAACATACCTGAAAAACCGCTAACAAGAATGTTATTGACCGATGCTATAGGCACTACATTCGGTGCTTTGATAGGTACATCCACAGTAACTACATACATAGAAAGTGCCGCTGGTGTAGAAGAGGGTGGCCGTACAGGATTGGTAAGTATAGTTGTGGCTCTCCTCTTTACAATTGGACTCTTCATAACACCCATAGTCGCCCTTGTGCCATCAGCCGCCACTGCCCCTGCCTTGATTCTTGTGGGTCTCTTTATGCTCTCAAACATGAAGATGGTGAATTTTGACGATTACACAGAGTACATTCCAGCTTTCATAACTCTCATAGTTATGCCATTCACTTACAGCATATCAAATGGAATAGGCGCAGGCATAATTACATATGTGATAACAAAGATGGCTACGAGGAGATTCAAGGAGATAACCCCGCTAATGTACATACTTGCAATCGTGTTTGTAATATACTTTATCTGGCTCTACTGGTTATGATTTTTCCAAATATTTTTTATTTTTAAACTTATTTTCCCCTTATGTTCAATGCATTAGTATTCAATAAAAGCTCCTATGATTTAGAGCATTTTATGAGAAAAATTGGTGTGAGTGAAGATGGTATTTCAATTATGGCAAAGAAGGGAAATTTTATAGTTTTAAGAATGGAAAATTTACCGCTTAAAGGGGCGCTTCTTCTAAAGCAGGAAGCTTTGGCAGCGGGGATGGAATGCGCATTGCCATGGTGCACTGCCGCATTAAAATGTGAAAGTACGGATGCCATATTGTTTGGCACTCTAAGACAATTCGAAATATTGATAGAGAAAATGAGAAAGCAGCCCTTCAAGGGTAAAGAGATGTCAGATGAAATGAAAGAAGTAATAGAGAACTACGCCAAAAGAGAATTTGTAATAGAGGCAAGGGAGTATAAAATAAAAATACCACCTGTGAAAATAATGGGCATACTAAATGTCACACCAGATTCATTTTCCGATGGGGGAAAATATTTGAGCGTTGAGAGGGCTGTGGAGAGAGCAAAGGAGATGGTCAAGGAAGGTGCAGATATAATTGATATTGGTGGAGAATCATCTCGTCCATTTTCAGAGCCAGTAAGTGAGGATGAGGAAATGAAGAGAGTTCTGCCCGTGATAGAAGAATTGCAAGAGCTAAAGGTTCCAATTTCAATAGACACATACAAACCTAGGGTTGCCGAGGAGGCATTAAAGAGAGGAGTGAGCATGGTGAATGATATTTACGGATTGAGAAAAGAAGGTATGGCAGAAATAGTAAGAGATTACGATGCGGCCGTGGTAATAATGCATATGAAAGGAGAGCCAAAGAACATGCAACTAAATCCAAGCTATGCAGATACGATAGGTGAAATAGCAAAATTCTTGAGGGAGAGAATAGAATTTGCCTTGAAGAAAGGGATAGAAGAGGATAAGATAATGATAGATCCAGGAATCGGGTTCGGCAAGAGAGTAGAGGATAATTTGAGAATTTTGAAATATTTTGATTCTTTCAAATCTCTGGGTTTTCCTATTTTGGTTGGGGCATCTAGAAAGAGCTATATGGGCAAGCTCCTTGATTTGCCTGTAGAAGAGAGATTAGAAAGCACTATTGCAAGCGATGTAATTGCCTCACTTAAAGGGGCCTCAATAATCAGAGTACATGATGTAAAGGAGAACTTCCGAGCGATAAGGATGCTTGAGAAAATTACGGAGGTAAAAATATGAGATTGGCTTGGCAATGCCCAACCTGCTATGCAGAGCTTGGAGATAAGAGCTATGCAAAGATGCTAACCTGTCCTTACTGCGGCTCTCTTCTTATTGTTAATGCAAAGGATAAAAAATTCTATAGGGTGCCAAAAGAGAATGGCTGGTATTATTTTAGAAAGGCAAATTCCCCCGGCTACATAAGATTTGGCAATTACGAGGAGCATTACAAATATGATAAGAATGATAAAAAATGGTACCTTTTGAAAAATGGAAAAGTATTCGAGCTCAGTGGAAAATTAAAAAGCTTTGGGAAAAGTATTGTAGAAGAAGGAGAAGTGAGTTATGTATGGGGTGAGTTTCCATTCGTTGCCCCTCCAAAGAGCACTTTGAAAACAGCCATAGAAGAGGATAAAATAATAAAAATATCTTCAAGAGCTATTCTCCTCTTTCTCGAGAGCAATAAGGAAGCTTCTGACATTTTTCCTGAAATCCTCTAAAGTAGATGTATTAAGAAGCATATAATCTGCCAAGGCAAACACATTGCCAAGACCCCATTTGAGCTCTCTCATCTCCCTTGCAACAAACTCGTCCCAGCTATGGATATCATCTTCCCTTCCCCTGTTCAATATTCTCTCAAACCTGACTTTTCTAGGTGCAAATATACCTACAAGTTTAGCATCTTCTCCCAAAGCATTTTTGAAAACTTCTACTTCTTCCAAGCATCTAACTCCATCTATTAGCGTTCTTTTTTTATTCTTTATCCTCTCCAAAGTTCTTTTTGCCCATATATCTATACCATATTTATTTCTCTCCTCCGAAGCGATTTTTCCCACAATCTCATCCTTTAGTTCTAAACCCAAAGAAAGAACGAAATTGCGAACAACATCACCCATCCTGACTATTTCGTAGCCCTCCTCTCTTGCAACTCTAACAAATTCTTCCTTTCCTGCACCGGGCATACCCACAAGGAGAATAACAGGCATAATGGTGAATAAAAGTGCAATTATTTATGCTTGTTGATTGCAACTTGATTATCAACCTTAAGATTTGCAACGATTAATATAAATAAAGGCACAAAGATTGAAAAATGTGGCCACAATCGAAGATATAAAGGAAGATTTTTTATACGCATACCTAGTGGAGCTTGCCTTTCTCATATCCATTATCTTCAATTTTATATATGCAAATGATTGGAATAATGTGATAAAATACTCTCTAATTTTTTGGGGGATATTCATCACGGAGGATAAAATTTTAAAATCATTCATACTTTCAAAATTAAAGGATTTAAAAGAAATATTCCATTTAATTAGGGTATGGAAAAAAATTGCAAAGGCGGCCCTTGCTTTATATTTGTCTCTCCTTATCATTCTCTCAAGCTGGGGAATAATTTACTATTTGAGAATCTACATGGACCATATCGAGAGCATTGTCCCCATCATTATTCAAATTTTTCCATTCTATATCGCCATATATACAGGATGGCTTTTTTCATTGTCTTACATAAGAGCAAAGTATGTGAAGCTCGTTCTCGCAATACTAAAAAAGCGTTCAGCTACCCGGCTTTAAGGGCTTTATATGCACATCCACCTGCGGAAACGGTATCTCTATGCCTCTCTCTCTGAATACCTTGACTATTCTCTCCCTTATCTCACTTGGCACTTTCCACTGCTCCATCACATTATCGATCCATATGTAGAGAGAGAAATTTAAACTGGATGCTCCAAATTCGCGGAATATAACCACTGGCTCGTAATCTCCATCCCTCAGAACCTTAGGATGAGATAGTGCAATCTCTTTTAGAGTTTTTATTACTTTTTCAACATCACTTCCATAAGAGACGCTCACATCAATCCTTATCTTCATTTTATTATTCGGCCTGTTAAAATTGATTATATTAGTATTCGCAAGTTTGCTATTTGGCACGAAAACAACTGTATTGGAAAAGAGCTCATATAATCTTGTGCTCCTAACACCAACATCCAAAACTTTATAAACACCATCATCGTTTTCAAGCATTATTATATCTCCTATTCTAAAGGCCTTATCTATCAAAATATGCAGTCCGGAGAAGAAATTGCCCAAAGTCTGCTGGGCTGCGAGACCCAATATAACACCAGCAATACCTACGCTGGCAAGAAGAACTCCAACATTCACTCCCATAACTTGTAGTATCATAAGCCCCCCAAGCGTACCGATTGTAACAATTCCGAGTTTCTCTAGAATAGGAATGAGAACATTCTCCAAATCTCCCTTTTTAGTTCTAGAAAGATGGAAAAGATAGTAAATGATTATATCTTTAAAAATGCGATAAGAGATCCAAGTTAGAATTATAACCACAATTATATTGTAAATTTCAATTATAAGCCAGAAAATTAAGGATAGAGGAGGTAGAGTCAAAAGAGCAGTGGTAATACCATAGAGAATTACCCATGTTGTAATGGGCTTATGAAGGATTTCAACAATAATATCATCTATTTTTGTCTTTGTTAATTTACTTATCTTTTTCAGATATGGAAAGAGAACATAAAGAACAAGGGTGAGTATTACCCAAGTTATGATCACATTGAGGAATGTGCCCCAGTATCCCCAACTCTCGGGCCATGGTATTTCAAAAAGGTAAAACGGGGTGGATAAGTAAGAAATGTGTAAAGTATAAACATAATCTCCAATTTTTCCATTCTCATCGTAAAGAAGAACATGAATGGGAAGATTAAAATCACTTACTCCATAGCTTTTTGGCGCATGAATTTGAACATTAATGGTTCGAAAACCCCCCTCTTTTACTACACCACTGCTCGGAGTTACATTAATATCCCAACCATAAGGAGCCTTGTAGTTGATTGTATAAAATACCGTCTCATTCTGGGTATTTACTATGGAGAAATTAACGACTATTTCCTCACCTCCTCTAATAGTGACATTTCCAGTAGATGGCAGGAGCTGAGCATAAGCGGATGGGAATAGAACGAACGCAAGTAAAACGATAGCAAATATCTTTTTCATCTTCTTAGAGAATATTAAAAAAAGTATAAAAAGTTATCACAGACTCAATATTAGCACAAAGAGCGGAGCTAGAAGAAGAGACACTATGCTCATCAATTTAATCAATATGTTCAATGAAGGTCCTGCTGTATCCTTGAGAGGATCTCCCACAGTATCTCCAACCACTGCTGCCTTGTGGGCATCGCTTCCCTTCCCTCCGAAATTGCCCTTTTCTATGAATTTCTTAGCATTATCCCAGGCACCACCAGCATTTGCCATGTATATGGCAAGCAAGAATCCAGAAGCTATGGAGCCTGCCAGAAGCCCACCAACAGCTTCAGGTCCCAATCCCGGAGTCACGCCAACTATGATAGGCACTATTATGGCGAGAAGCGTTGGAAGAATCATCTTTTTAATTGCTGCCCTTGTAGATATATCTATGCATTTCTCATATTCTGGTCTTGCTTTGCCTTCCATTATCCCCGGTATCTCTCTGAACTGTCTGCGAACCTCTTCCACCATATTCTCAGCAGCGTGTCCAACCGCAAGAAGTGCAAGAGCACTGAACAGGAAAGGCATAAGTGCTCCAATGAATATTCCAACCATCACTGATGGATTTGCCAAATCTATGATTATTTTATGTCCCAAACCAGAAAGGGTTTGGTTATATGTTGCAAATAGAGCAAGTGCCGTTAAGGCAGCTGAGCCTATCGCAAATCCTTTACCTATGGCAGCTGTTGTATTTCCAACAGCATCTAACTCTTCAGCTCTCTCTCTAACATCTTTTCCAAGATTTGCCATTTCTGCAATGCCTGCGGCGTTGTCTGCAACAGGTCCATAGGTGTCCATACTCAAGGTCATTCCCAATGTGCTAAGCATTCCAACAGCGGCTATAGCAATTCCGTAGAGATCAGCAAGAATGTATGCAATAATTATAGCAACGGATATGGATAGAACGGGAATAACTGTGCTCAGCATTCCAATTGACATACCGGTTATTAAGTTTGTGGCCGCGCCCGTGGTACTGGCTTTTGCTATATCCTTAGTGGGTTTGTATTTATCTGAAGTGTAGTATTCTGTGGAGAATCCAATAACTATACCCGCTATTAACCCACCGAGAAGCGCAATGAACATATTGTACCAAGGCACTACCTTGTTTAAGCTTTCGAACTTATAATCCCCATTCCAGTACATTATCATAAGGGAAAGAAGGACCATTATAACTGCACTGGTTATAACACCAGTATTCATTGCCTTAGACGGATCTTTGTTACGCATCAGAACAACAACTCCCACTCCGATAAAAGAGGAGATGATTCCAATGGCTGCTAGAAGCAAAGGAAGATAAACTAATGCACTATTTATAGCGGAAAATAACACACCAATAGCTATTGCGGAAATTATAGAATCCACATAACTTTCGAATAAATCTGCACCCATCCCTGCAACATCGCCGACATTATCGCCAACATTATCCGCAATAACGGCAGGATTCCTTGGATCATCCTCGGGTATACCAGCTTCTATCTTCCCCACAAGATCAGCACCCACATCTGCCGCCTTTGTATATATTCCACCTCCAACTCTTGCAAATAAGGCAATGGAGCTCGCACCAAATCCGAATCCAAATAGTATGTTGGATAACTCGTACGGGCCAAGATGACTAAACAGGAGATACATTGAGCTTACACCGAATAGGCCTAGACCCACAACAGTTAGACCCATCACTGCCCCAGAGGAAAACGCCACTTTCAATCCAGAGTGCATATCCTTCTCCACGGCCTTCGCTGCTCGAACATTTGCAAGAGTGGCTATACGCATTCCTATATTGCCTGAAAGTGCAGAGAATATCGCTCCAACAACAAATGCCATCCAAGTGTACGGACTAACACCGCCGTTCTTTATGAAACTTAACAGATACAGAAAAACAGATACGACAATTATGTACACCGTTAAATACCTGTACTCTCTGTTAAGAAAGGTCATTGCACCTTTCCTTATATATCCGGAGATCTCTACCATCTTTCCCTTGCCTTCGTCCTGCCTTCTCACATACATCGCAAAGAAGAAGGCTATTAACAGGGACAAGAGCCCTATTCCAAGTGCAACATATGCCATCATTCGCCATCACCCTTAAAGCAAAGGGCATATATTATTTGGGCATATAAATTTTTACATTGAGACATATAAATTTGCATAATTACGCATATCTCATTTTGCAAAATGCATAAATATTAAATCGCATTTGTGTAATTAATGAGAGGATATGGAAGAAGAGGGAGACGTAGAGGACCTAGATGGATTTCGTATGTTCCCCCTGTAAATAGCTATGCACCAATTGGTGGTCCTTACATCAAAAGTGTCGTGCTTACTTATTCAGAATTAGAGGCTTTACGCTTAGTGGATGTTGAGGGATTAACTCAGGAAGAGGCCGCCGCGAGGATGGGCATCTCCCGCAAAACCTTATGGAATGATTTGAAGAGCGGAAGAAAGAAAATAGTAGAGGCTATCCTGCATGGGTGGAACATAGAAATAAGAGGGGAGAACTATTACATAAGACAAGATTGATGCGAAAACATTATATCTTTTAATTTTCTACGCATTCTCAATGGAAAATGTCAAAGATTTGCTTGTAGAAATCAAGGAAAAATCGGAGCTTATCGTTGATTTGGCCTATTCAGCCATAATTTTAGATAGTGAGGACCTGGCAAAAGAAGTGGAAAAATTGGAGAAAGAGATAAGCGAGTTAACCTACAAGATAAGAATAGTGAGCATGCTTGCTGCAAATACCCCTGATGAGGCAGAACAACTTGCAGGAATATTGCAGATGGCTGACTCATCCAACAATCTGGCAAATGCAGCTGCGGATATTGCATATCTCCTCGATTTAGATATAACTGCAAGGCCTTTTCTACCGAGCTTGTTTATGAAGGCTGATGAAAAGATACATGTGGTCAAGGTTTATCCCAATTCAAGCATAGTAAACAGAACCTTAGGAGAATTAAATATTGAAGTAGAGAGTGGAGTAAGAATAATAGCAATAAAACGGGGACGCAACTGGATTTACGACCCAGAAGATCATGTGAGGATAAAAGCGGATGATTTGCTCATAATAAGGGGCACAGAGGATGGCTATGAATTCTTAGACAGGGTAGCAAGGGGTGAGGAAAGTTGGGATTAGGCGAGATGATAATTGAGATGAAAAATATATCAGAATTGATGGTTGATTTGGCTTACTCTGCGTTGATATTCAATAATAAGGAGATTGCAGAAGAAGTGAAATACTTAGAAGAGAAAATTGATAAGAGGTATTACCAGCTTGAAGAAGAGGCAATAAAGCAGGCAATAGAGGAGAAAAATCCTTATCCTGCTTTAATTTTAATACGCCTTGCAACGAGTATTGAGGCAATATCAGATTCGGCAGTGCAAATTGCAGATGTGGTGCTCCGTGGAATTGAACCTCATCCCGTGATAAAAGAGAGTATCAAGGAGAGTGATATTACAATAACTAGAGCAAAAGTTAGGGAAAACAGTATTTTAGCAAATAAAACTCTCGGAGAATTAAATCTTGCAAGCGAGACAGGCATGTGGGTAATTGCGATAAAGAGGGGGAAGCAATGGATATTCGGGCCTACTGAGAACACCAAAGTATTACCAGATGATATCCTTCTTGCAAAGGGACCATTAGAAGGTGTAAAGCACTTTATAAAACTCTGCAAGGGTGAGGATAAGAAACTTTA
This sequence comes from Aciduliprofundum boonei T469, assembly GCF_000025665.1. GTDB lineage: Archaea > Thermoplasmatota > Thermoplasmata > Thermoplasmatales > Aciduliprofundaceae > Aciduliprofundum > Aciduliprofundum boonei. Next base: position 888,878 of record NC_013926.1, on the reverse strand, counting down.
AATAGATGATGGAGTAAAGCAAGAGGATATAAATGATCAACGCAAAATTCTTAGGCGGTGCGGAGGAGGTTGGAAGCCTCGGATTGTATATGCAAATAGGTGAGTTGCGGCTTCTTTTTGATTATGGACTAACTCCTTCAAAGCCACCCGCATATCCCATGCATGCCCCTCCTGTGGATTCTTTATTCATAACCCATGTGCATTTAGACCATTCTGGAATGGTTCCGAGAATTGCTATGGAATATGAGGCAAACATATATGCAACACCTCCAACAAATTCTGTGCTACCCTTAATGTTAAACGATACGATCAAAGTTGCAAACATTGAAGGTTTTCCTATACCATACACGAAGGAGGAGGTAGAAAATACCGTTGATGGGCTCATAGATGTAGATTACGGAAAAACAATAGAGCTTGGCTCATTGGATATTATACCTCACAGTGCGGGTCACATACCCGGAAGCGCAATGTATGAGATTAAAGATGATAGAACGATACTGTTCACGGGAGATATTCAAACTGTTAACACACATCTCGTGTGGGGCACAAAGCCTGTAAAAACGGATGTGCTCATAATGGAAAGTACCTACGCTGGAAGAGAGCACCCCCCAAGAGATAAAGTTGAGAAAAACTTCTTGGCAAAAATTGAAGAAATCGTGGATAATGGAGGTAAAGCCATAGTGCCGGCATTCGCAGTAGGCCGTACCCAAGAGATTATGCTAATACTTGCAAAAACCGACTTTGAAGTGTGGGTTGATGGGATGGGTAGATTCGTTACAAATCTATTCCTGCAAAATCCACAGTATCTAAGATCTGCAAAGAAATTGAAAAAAGCGAGAAACAAGATGCATATAGTACGAAGGAGAAGCGATAGGAGAAAAGCTCTGAAGGGAGAAGTAATAGTGGCAACAGGAGGAATGCTTGAAGGAGGCCCTGTGTTACATTACATAAATCATCTAAAGAATGATCCAAAAAGCGGGATACTGCTCACTGGCTATCAAGTGGAGGGAACTAATGGAAGGTTGCTAATGGACGAAGGCATACTTGAATTGTATGGAGTAAAGGAAAAAATTGATATGGATATAGATTTCTTTGATTTCTCCGCGCATGCTGGACACTCCGAGCTAATTGAATTTGCAGAAAAATGCTCTCCAGAGAGAATAATATTAATGCACGGGGACAATAGGGAAGCCCTTGCAAAAGATTTGAGAAATAGGGGATTTGAAGTTATTATGCCAAAAAACGGTGAAGATTTCGTTATTTAGCTCTCTTCACAGTTATGGGAATAACTCCTTTTTCAAACTCATACATTGCAATATCCAAAGGGTCCACTATATTCTCAGGAAGATGAATAAGAACAGGAGCGCCCATAGATATCTGCAATGCGCGAGCGCCGATTATGCGCGCCTTTTCAAACCTTGTGTACTCCATAAAACCCACCAGATGTGGTTTAATGGGTTTTCATATATAAAGCTTTTTAACGATAAATCCAAATATGCGAGGAGAATGTAAGAGCGTGTATATTGGAATTGACGATACAGACTCCCGCAACGGAATGTGCACCACATATCTCGTAAAAGTGCTCGTTGAGAAATTAAAAGATTCAGGTATGGATTTAATAGGCCCGCCAAGATTAGTGAGGTTGAATCCAAACATACCTTGGAAAACAAGGGGAAATGGAGCCGTATGCATAAGAGTTGGCAAGGGCTATGGAGAGAAGAAGGTTGTGGGGGAGATAGAGGGAGAGAAAATATACGCTTTCAAGTACGGGAAAGATGGTGAACTTGATTTAAATGATATAATTCCACTCCTAAAAGATTATTTTGTGTTAGAAGAGCCCACAACTAACCCAGGGATAGTTATTTCTAAGAAAAAACTTCCAGAATGGCTATACTGGAACGCAGTTAGGAATGTTTTGAATATCGAATTCGTTGAGAGAGTTTTAAAAGAGAATAACGCAAAATTTTTCAAATTCAAAAATGGAAGGGGAATAATAGGTGCTTCCGCATCAATAGCTTGGAGAGCCAGGAAGTTTACATACGAGCTTCTAACTTACTTGCCGGAGGATAAATGGAAAGAGCAGCGATACATTGACGAAAATTCTGTAATCGAGATGGACAAAAAAACAAGATACACTTTTGACAATTATGATTATGAAAACAATTATGTGGCCATATCTCCCCATTCAAAAACCCCTGTGCTTTTTGGCATAAGAGGTCTAGAGCCCGAAGAGCTAATAAAAGCAAAGGACATGATAAAAAGCACCCCTTACAATGCTTGGTTTCTATTCTTAACAAACCAAGGTACCGATGAGCACCTAGTAAAAAGAAGAATTAAGAAGGTAAAAGAATATCAAAATGTTATCTTAAGAGGAAAGGTGGTGAAAGAGGCAAGAAAAATTGAAGGGGGTCATGCAATATTCCAAATTGAAGATTCAACTGGAAAAATCGACTGCGCTGCTTACGAGCCCACAAAGAATTTTAGGAATACAATAAATAAATTGAAAGTGGGAGATGAAGTGGAAGTTTACGGTAGCGTTAGGGATGAGCCAAGAACAATAAACATTGAGAAAATAAGGATTTTGAGATTAGCAGAAATAAGAGTTAAAGTGGCAAATCCAAGATGCCCAAAATGCGGAAGGAGGATGGAGAGTTTAGGAAGGGGCAAGGGATACAGATGCAGGAAATGCAGAATAAAACTTCCCGAGGATGCAGCAGAATTTAAGATTTTAGATAGGGAAATAAAAGAAAGATGGTATGAGGTCCCGGTAATAGCAAGGAGGCATTTATCCATGCCCCTGAAAATAAAGGAAATGAAATCATTTAAGATATTTTAAAACCTCTTTACGAGCGTTATTTAACTCATCCTCGTCCAACTTTGGCAATTCTCCCGGAGCACCTTCTTTAAAGTTATGAGAGAGAAACATACCTTCACTCACAATACCAAAAAACTCTGCAGGAGGGAGCAATGCTACGGGCAATTTCTCTCCCTCTTTTACATTTTGAATATTCGTCACCACAGTTATAACTCTACCAACATTCACATTACAAATCTTCAATTTATCTGCTTTAGGGTGCTTCATAACACTATCAATCTCACCAATTCTTATATCCACAGCGTAGGCAGGATCATCTGGCAGTTTTAGGCGTGAGGATAGATTATAGAGGATATTCATACAAAATTTCACCTTTGCAATTCTCCCATCATCAATATTCACTCTTTTCAATCTATTCACCCATTCTTTTCCGCCAAGAAGCTCATAAAGCTCCAAAATTTTTGATTCTATTTCTTTAAGTAAGGATTGCAAAGCATCAAGCTCTGCATAAGAGTATTTTATCTCCAAAATCTTTCTTTCAATATCATTCATGATTTTAGATGCTTCTTTGCCAACACCTCGCATATTATTGAATAGATTCTTCATATCCTTTGTGCACTTTTCAGCCATGAGAATCCTTGGGTCGTTCGCAGTGTCCATGATTGGCTTATTGCATACCTGTAAATACCTTTTTCTCTGGGAAAATTATATATACCCATTATGTGATACTTATTGTCAGACAAAACATGGAAAGAGGCAGTTAAAATGTCCGATTCAATAAGGATTACAATCAGGCTCTCCCGCAATGCGGCGGAAAAAATGGAAGAGTTAGTCAAGAGTGGTGAGTTCAAAAATTTATCTGAGGTTGTTCGTACTGCAATTGAGAATTTTCTAGCTGAGAAATTTGCGCCTCGCAATATTGAGAAGATAAGTGTAGATCTGCCAAAGGGCACTGTTGCGATGCTAGTCAAGCTCGTGGAGGCAGGAGAGGCAGTGGATATGGATGATGCAATAAGAACAGCCGTTAGGGAGTATGTTAGAAGACAAATATCCACTCTTGCAAAGAAGGAGATTGAAGAGGGAATTAAAAAAGAAATTGTGGAGGGTGAGAGTTAATTGAGCATAGAATCCCTCATAAGAAGGGCTTCCTCATACACTCTTGTTGAGCGGGAGCTCTACGAGGAGAAAATTAATATCATGGTTGTGGGGATAGGCGGAGCTGGATGCAATGCTGTAAGCAGGATGAAAAAATTAGGACTATCCGTACCCACTGTGGCGATTAATACAGATATAAATAACCTAAGAACTGTTGAGGCAGATAAAAAGATTCTTTTGAAAAAATACACAAAGGGCTTGGGCTCTGGGGGCTTGGTGGAAATAGGAGAAAAGAGTGCAATCCTTGCATCAAAGGAGCTTGAAAATATATTTGATGGCATAGATATTGTTTTTCTAACAACTGGGCTTGGAGGGGGCACAGGCACAGGGGCAACTCCCATAATTGCAGAAATTGCAAAGAGAAAAGGAGCATTGGTTATAACGATAGCCACCATGCCGTTCAAGATTGAAAGAGCGAGGTTCATAAAGGCAAAAGAAGGGTTGAAAAGAATCGTTGAATTATCCAACACACTAATAGTTTTGGAAAATGACAAACTTATGGAAATTGCCCCAAATTTACCAATCAAAAAGGCATTCATTGTTATGGACCAGCTTATAAGCTATACAATAATGTCCTTTGTGGATGTTCTCACCAAGCCATCTTTGATGAATATAGATCTGGAGGATTTGAAGAGGATAATGAAGAATGGAAGATACTCCACCATACTAATAGGGGAAGGAGATGCCAGTGATCCGAGGAAAATAGTTGTAGATGCTTTAAACAGGCCTCTCATTATGGACATGGACTACTCAAAAGCAAGTGGGGGTGTGATACATATTACAACGGGAGAGAATGTACCACTTTCAGCCGTATATTCCGCCGTAGATGCCATATCCTCCTTGATGAAAGATAATGCAAATCTTATGATCGGGGCAAGGATAGATCCGCAATTTGAAAATAAAATGAGAGTACTGGTACTTTTGACCGATATAAAAATCCCAATTCTTGGGGAAGAGTATGAAGTAAAGAGCTTGAAGACTTACGAGATGGAGAGATCTCAAAGGTAAAAATTTAAATCTTGAAAGAGAATGAATGTATAGGAGGTTTGAAATTGCCAAGTCCATACCTTAGCGGGATAAAAATCGAGAGGGAGCTTGTAAAGAAGGCACAGGCAATCAAGGAGAAGAGAGAGAAATGCGAGAAATATATAAAAGATGTTGAGCAGGGAATTGCAACGCTTAAAAATTACAAAAACACAAAGAGTTATGAAGAAAAACTAAAAAATGCAAAGAGCTCCTTCGAGGTTAAAGATTTTGATAGGGCATTAAGCTTATTAGAAAATCTCTACAAGGATATTCAGAAAGATATTGAAAAAATATTTGAAGATGAGGCAAAGAAAATTGATGAGATTCTATCATCCGGTAATGTTGAAGATTCTGCAAGATTAAAGGCATACTTAGAAGAAGCGAGATCGAAGTTCTCTTCAGATTTTGCTTCAAGCTTGAAAATTCTTCAAGATATAAATGAAAAAATATCCTCCTCATTAAAAAATGTGGTGGAGAGAAGAAAGAGAGAGCTTTTAGCTAAAGTAGTAAGTATTGAAGGTTTTGAATGGGTAAGGGACGAGATCGATAAAATAGAGGGAAATCCTCAGGATGTTCTTGCACAACTTAAAAAGATAGAGGAGAGGATAAAAAGTTCTGCAAAAAATATTGTTGAAAATAATATAAAAGAGGGGGATAAACTTATAAATCTGGCAAAATCAGCCCATTACTCTTTATCCATAGATTTGGACAAGAAGAAAGATGCACTCAGTGCGTTGGAATCTGGAGATTATTCATCCGCAATAAAGATATCGAAAGAATTTTTAGAATCTGCCAAAGATTCTTTTAAACTGTTTTTCACAAAATTATTGGACATATCAGAATTCTTGATTAGAGAAGGAGAAGAGATGAATGAGGACATGAGTGGCCCTATGGAAATCTTCAACAAAGCAAAAATCGCTTATGAAAATGATGATCTTGATAATGCCGTAGAACTGGTAAAAAAGGCAACGGAAGAAGCTGAGAAGATAAAATTACACAAGGTATTGGAACTTATGAAGAATGCAAGAGATAAGCTACTTGATGCTAAGAAGAAAGGTATTGATATTTCACCTTATTTAGGGATGATTGATAATGCCAAAAACTTCCTCAAAATAGGAAAGCATAAAAAAGCGTATGATACCATCCTAAAAGCCCTTCAAATGTTAGAAAGGAAAATGAACCTCTATTCCCAGCTAAAAATAGAGATTGAAGAGCTTAAAAAATCCAATGAAGAACTAAAAAAGGAGAATATAATACTTGAAGGAGTTGAAGATAAAATAGAGAATATTGAAGCTACTCTGGAGAAAAATCCAGAAGATGCGGAAAAGATGGTCGACGAACTTAAAAAATTGATTATATTCAGTTTGAGAGATATAGCAAATACATTGTACAATGATTTATCTTCAATACTCAACAAGGGTATTAGTGCAGAGATTGATTTGAGGGATATAAAAGTGGAGCTGGAAAATGTTGAAAAACTTCTTAAGGATGAGAATTACAAAGATTCCATAATCGTGCTAAGAAAAATTGAAGAAAAATTATACGATAGAATTTACAAAGATATCAGAAACAAACTTGAAGATTTTAAGAAATACAAGGTGAAGGAGATAGACAAAAAGATTAATAGTGTCTTCGAGCTTATAGAGAAGGGGGAAATTGAAAAAGTTTTAGATAGTTTTATAGAACTCCAAGATTCAATTTTCAATATTGAGAGAGAGAAATATGAAAAAATGATTAAAGAAGCGGAAACCAGTATTTCATTTTTGAAAGATTTGGGAGAGGATACGGAGAAGGTAGAGGAGCTTTTAAACAAAGCAAAAGAATCTTTGGAGAGAAAAGACCTAGAGAATGTTGAGAAAAATCTAAAAGATTGCAATGTGATAATTGAATCCCTTTCTCAAAACCTAGCTCAAAAAGCGTATGATTCCGTCAAGGATTCGGCAGATAAAGCCAGTAAGATGAAGATAGATTTAGAAAAGAACGGGATCATAGATATGCTAAATATGGCGGCAGAGAGTTTAAAAGATAAAAGATACCAGGATGTCATAAAATACACTGCAGAGATTGATGAGAGAATTAAAGATCTAATGAATAAAATGAATAAAGCCCTCTCAATGAAAGATGAGTTAGAGAAGAGAAAGAATGAGCTTTTAGATTTGGGATACAATGTTGAAAAATTGGAAGAGCTAATAAGGGAAATAGAAAGAAAAATAGAGAACAATGAATTTGAAGATATTGAAGAGAGCATAAAGAATGGTTTTGATTTAGCTAAATCAATTGAAATTGAAGGAAGAATTAATGTGATTCGCAGGGAAATTGAGAGTATAGGAAAGATTATGAGAGATTTCAATTTCAAAGAGGATTATTTAACTATCACAGAGGATTTCTTCATAAGATATAAGGAGAGAAAGTATGAGAATCTGGAAGAGATAGGAAAGAAAACTATTGAGAGATTAAAAAAATCCATTGAAATTATTTTCAATAACTATGTAAATCGTCTTGAAAAGCTAATATCAGATTTGGGGGATTTGGGAGTGAATGTTGATGATTCCCCAATAGCTGCCAGCAAAGAGAAATTCTGGGAAGGGAATGTAGAAGAAGCTTTCTCGATGCTCCAGAACCTTGAGAGCGAGATAAAGAAGATACATGGAGAGAAAATGAAACTAATGGATCTGGAGAACAGAATTGGAAGATTGATAACTGTAGCTTCATCCCTTGGAATTGACACAAAGCCCTATTTGGAGCGGGCTAAAGAGCTAGAAAAATCAGAGAACATAGAACACAGAAAGAAGGGACTCGAGGATTTGGCTAAAGAGATCGAGAAAGGGATTAAAGAGAAAATTGAGAGCATGATAAATGATGTTGAACTAGAATTAACAAGAATGAGAAGAATGGGTGAGAATATTACCACGGCAGAATCTATGCTTGTTAGGGCAAAATCCTCTATGAAGAAAGGGAATTATAGGGATTCTTTGACTCTCACCTTGAATGCAATGGAAGAGATTGAAAATGTAGGTATGCAGAAAAACACTGCCTATGGAATTTTAAAAACTCTGGATGTGAAGATGAAAAAGATGCAGGGACTAATACCCAAGGATATTATTTCAGAGTATAGAAACGCTAAGAGCCTGTTTTTGAATGAGAAGTACAGGGAAGCAATAGACAAAGCCATGAATGTTAGTGAAAAGCTTTGGAATATTGAGAAAATAATTGAAATAATCAAGGATAAGAATAAAGAGATCAAAAGGTATATTGAGCAGGGCAAAGCCCTTGGTATAGATATGAGGAATGTTCTAATCCCGCTCGCCAATGCAAAAAAAGAGTTGCAGGGCTTACATTATGATTCTGCACTCAAGCTTGTAAATGAAGCTCATAAGGAGGCAAGAAAGAAGATTGAAGAGTTTATAGGAGAGTATAGAAGGAGATACGAAGAGATTCTAAAACCCATCATAGAATTCGATTTGAGAGATGAACTAGAAGATAATATCAAAGAGATAAACAATGCCTTTGCAAACAAAGATGTCGTTGCTTTAAACTCCTTAATACCTAAACTCAAAGAGAAAGCGCTTAGCATAGTTGCAAATATAATGAAGGATAAGATGGATGAGTTTGAGAGGATGAGTAAGATTATTGGAGAGACAAAGATTAAGGCCAATATTGATTTGAATAAAGAGAGAGGTAAATTAGAAAAGCTCAAAGATAGCCCGAAGGAATTTTTAGAATATTATGAAGCTCTTAAAGATAAGATGGTTGAAATCATTAAACAAAAAATAAGAGACGATATCGAGGAATTCATGAATGAATTAAATAAATTTGAGACTTTTGGATTGAACTTGGGAGATTATAGAGATAGGGCATCAAAATTGATGGATGAGTTAAATGATATGGATTATGACATAGCCATGAGCGAGCTTGAAGAGCTCGAGAAGAACTTTGAAACTTATATTAAGGAATACACTAAAGATAGAGCAGCAAGGGCAAAAGAAATGGTTATGAAGTACAGCAAAAAGAAAGCAGAAGAGTACGAAAGGAATATTTTAGAGAATGTAGAAAAGGGGAACTATGAGAGTGCGATAAAAATTTACGAAGATGCGATAAAGTATGTAGGTGAGTATCGCAATAGAGTAGCAGAGTTCAACAAGAAGGCAATGGAACTCAAAGAATTAATCAAATCCGCCATTTCTCTCGGGTTGAATATGGATTCATACATAAAAAGATTAAAGGATGCTTTATCCTCGCAGGAGGATTTGGAGAAGGGAATAAAAGTTATGGAAGATATAGAGAATGAAATTTGGGATGAGATTGAAAAACTCAAACCGAAATTAGTTGTAGCCATAGACAGTACTCAAAAGGTAAATGATAAGTATTTAGCAAAAATCAGAGTTAGGAATGAAGGTAGCACGGATGCTCGTAATGTACACTTAAGCTTAAACGGCTCTTTAAAGACCGAGGGCGATATAACAATAATGAAAATTGCAAAAGATTCCGAGGAAATTGTTGAGAGCTTCCTTGCAGAAGGAAAGGGAGAAAAAATAAATGTAAAAATTAGTTATGAAAGATTTGATGGAAAGAAATACGAGGAGGAATTTGAAGTAGAGTACAAAATATCAAAGAAAGGTTTCCATATCGAGAAGAATAAAGAAAAGGTTAAATGCACTCTCTGCAGAGGAACGATACTTCCAGGCATGGACATTGTAATATGCGATACCTGTGGTGCAGTTTACCATTTGCCTTGTGCGAAGAGAGCAGGAAAATGTCTGAAATGCGGCACTCCGTTTAATTTCGAGTGATTCTATGCTCGTTAAAAGATTTGGATTAGCAAAAATTACAAGAGGGACGATGGAAACTCCATTGCTCTTAGAGACAGGAAAGGATATAGAATTCAATGGAAATACATTCAAATTTCTTAATTTTGAAATTGGAAGGGATGTACTTTACACACCAGAGATGAACGAAGGAGAAATAAAAATTGCGGATGATATTTATCTGATACCACATATAAATTCTCGCTTAAGAAATACTACAAATTTTGTAGATTACACTATTAAGCTCAGATACAAACTTGGATTTGATAAATTGTTTTACGCTCCGGGCGCTCCACCTCATCTCATTCCTATCCTAACTTATCTTGGGTATGATATATTTGATGATTCTTTAGAGCACATAGAAGATTATTCATTGGTAGGAAGAATTGATGATGCCCCGCCAATATCAAAATTTATTATCTCTCAAACAAAGATTGCTTTGAAAAAAGGATTGCTCAGAGAGCTTGTAGAGAGCATAGCGGATAACAAAGCCAAGGAAATATTGAGGTATCTAGATATGAACTACTATTCTTTAATTGAAAATTTTTATCCCATTTGGAATCCTCAGATAAATGCTGTAACATTGGACTCTCTTTATAGGCCCGATGTGAGGAGATGGATCGGGCGTTTGAAAGATAGGTATAAAAAACCGTCTTGGGCTAAATATTTGCTTCTCATACCCTGCAGTGCTAAGAAGCCATATTCAATATCAAAATCGCACAGAGAAATGAGAGAGCATATAAAAGCCACCATGCACGAGGTAATCTTAACCTCTCCTTTGGCCCTTGTACCAAGGGAGCTTGAAAGGTTCTATCCCGCCCAAAATTATGACATACCTGTGATAGGACATTGGTACGAAGAGGAGAAGAAATTGATAAGGGATACCTTAGAATGGTATCTTTCAAAGTTTGAATACGAGGAAATAATATCATTTTTACCAGAGAGCATGAGATTCTTAGAGGATATCCTAAATGATTTCGGAGCACATACAATTTGGGGTAAGGATTATGAAGAACTAGAAAAATCAACAAAAAAATTGGATTACCATATCCCAAGGAATGTGCTTGAGAGAGAGAATTTCAAGAGTTTGGCTAGATTCCAATTTGGATGTTGCGAAGAGTTATTGGATGAAGCAAAGATAAAGGGAAGATACTACCAGCTCAATATATGGAAAGAGAGGAAAAGAATATTCAGTTACAATCCTCAAAAGGGGATGCTAACACTCACGGAAGAATCCGCAAAATGCTTGGCAAAAAATGAGAAATATACCGTATACATAGACGATTTTTATCCAGAGGGAGATGTTTTTGCAGCAGGTATTCTAAATTCAACAGAAGATATAAGGGAAGAGGATGAAGTAGCCGTAGTATACGAGGATGAATTGAGGGGATGGGGTATTGCAAAAATGAGCCATATTGACATGCTCCAGCAGAAAAAGGGAAAGGCAGTGAAGATTAGGGGTAAAATCAAAACCACTGGTTAGTGGGAGACACTTTAAAGGGCTCAAATGTTCTGTTTATCGTATCATCATACATTGAAAGGTAGTAGGATAAATCTAAATCCTCAATTCTCACCATTTCGATAGGCCTAGCCCTATATGTTGGACCTCCAACTCCCTTTACTATCGCTATGTAAATGTACATTCCCCTATGCACTTCAATCCCGTAATTTTCCATCAAAATTTTAGCAGCTATGCTGGCTTTCGTGGCTTTCTCATATTCCTCCGGTTTCTTTGTTAACTGCTCAACCACCGCAATATCTTCAATTTCAAATTTACCTTCTTTTATCATATTCCTATATTTTCTCCTGAGCTCCCTCGCTCTTTCTACATTCCCTTTAAGCAAATGCTCTACAATTTGCCTCTGTGCATCTTTTATTATCTTGGGGTAATCTCTCCTTATATACTCTACCCCTACACCAGTTACCTTACCATCATAAAGATGTGCATACTTCTTCTTAGTCCAATAAACTCCCCGCTGCACTATTCTCTCCAATTCAATATTTAGAGGATATTCATCGTTGATTTTGTTCATGATTTTCTTCCAATCTCCTCCAATAAATTGAATGCCATCAGTATCCACATAAATTATTGTGCCTCCCATTTCCTCTATAATTCTCTGCACATTCTTTATGTAATATCTAGCCAAAGCAGCAATCAATTCGGCGGCGTTTCTATTGTAATATGATGCTCCATTCCAGCCCATATAACCATACATAGCATTTGCCATGACCTTCAGGGCCTTCTGCTCAGCGTCAATTCTCTTATCGTACTTATCCTTCAATTTTCTCTTTAACTCCAATCTTTTGGATAGAAAATCATCAACAAGTTCTGGAATAACACCACGAACATCTTTTTTTATTTTATGTTTAACACCTTCAATTTCCACTTCCTCGCCCCCACCCATGTCCACAGTTTCAGGGCTGATGTTCCACGCTTTAATGATATTGGGATACATGCTTTGAAAATCCAGATAGGTTATATTCTCATACACGCCTGGCTCCTTTAACCATACATAGCCCCCTTCATACTTTTTGGATTTTCCCACTTTCATCTTATCTATACCTCTCCGTTTCATCTCTCTGGCCACAACAACATCTATCAATTCACCCACAGTCATTCTCGTTTGCCTGTCAATTGGGATACCACATATACCTGATATACTCTCCTCAAACGGTAATATGGCATCCGCTATCTCTACAATTATTTTCACATAGTTTTTCAAATACGATTCCAACTCTTCATCACTCTTTTCCCTAATTCTGAACTGGGGGATTCTCTCAAATCCCTTAACTTCTAAAGCATTGGCAAGCTCGTCTATTTCCTTGGTAGGCAATCTCGGAAAATCGCGCCAAGCTATGGCAAATAGGTCTATATTTTCTCTCCCTTGAATTTTTGTTTCCTTCAGAATTATACCCCTAAAATATTTCCCAGAAAAATCTATAGCACTCCCATCTCTACCAAGATTTAAATTTATATCATATCTCTTAGCCCTTTCGTAGAGCAACGGGAAATCTTCGGTATCCTGTTTAAATCCAACAATTCGATCAGGATTGTACTCATTGAAAATTTCTACGAATTTTTCTATTATATCTTTTTCATTTCCTTTTAAAATCCTAATATTATTGGTTTGTAGAGCAAGCATATAAATGCTATCTTTTTTTGGATTTATATATCCGCTCTCAGTTTTCGCAAGAGTTTTGAAATACAAAGTTCTCATAGTTACAAATCTCTTTAAAAATATTAATTTTTTTGCCAAATTTATAGTTAAATTTATCTTCTCTGAAATCATCCCCTTCCTTAATGATTAAAAAGATTATCATTGTACTTTTCATAATTTCAATCTTGCTAATACCTTCAATTCACGCTAAAAACTCAAATATTAATTCTGAAATTAAAGATAGATACTCTGGACATATATTTATAAAACAGATTTTCTCTCCGCAATTAAAAAAAGAGTACGATAAAGACCATTCTGGATACCTGGATTTCTCGGAATTTTTAAAGTTGCTTGATGAAAATATGATGAAATTAAATTTCACACCTGCAGGAAATTATTTTTTGATTTTTCATAACCTAACTATAGATGGAAGAAATCCCATAGTTAATTTAAAAGGGATACACAAGTATGAGAATTATAGTTTTCCTATGCCTGTAAACACTTCATCATATTACGCTATAAGCTTTAATTTCACATTTTATTTAAATGGCACATATGACCATACTCTAAAGATAAGCCTTCCTGATGTTTCAGGTATGTTCTCAATAGCCCTTCCGAAAAACGATACTATTCTACAGAGCAATCTAATTGATTCAATTACTGAGAAGAATAAAATTAAAGGGAGATTTGATAGCTCCATTATCATAAAATTCAGAGAGGAATACTATTACCGGATGAGCATTTATGCCTATTCATTCTTGGCCGCATTAATTGGTGTGTTTGTATTTATAGCATATAAATTTAGAGGGGGGCGTGTTAAAGGTATAAAACTTCTTATAAGGAGCACACTCAGAAATTTATTTGCACTTTTTATAGTCCTGACCATCCTATTTTACATTCTTTGGGTTTTTGGTCCACCCCCACAGGTTAGAGTTGGGGGGATATCAGATATAGTTATGAGATTCTATATAATAAAATACTATCACCTTGACAGACCTTGGTATGATCAGTACTTGAACTGGTGGCATCTAATTTTAACGGGGGGAATAACAAAGGGAGTAAACTGGGGTACACAGCCCATAGACCTTAAAAATGCCATTATTGTGTCTCTCACAATATTCATATTAACTACAGTGATAACATATTTCTCATCACTCTACTTGGCCATCCGCAAAAAGAGCCCTCGCTCTTTAGACATATATGCTGCCATATTTTTAGCTTTATACTCTATACCAACCTTCTACGCATCTTTAGTTATTTTACAAACATTCCAGAACTGGCCTTTATTATACGATGCTCTAGTTTCTCCTACAAATGGGTGGCAAGAGGGAATAAGAATCATTATTGCTTCTCTCATTCTCTCACTTTTAACCATTGCTAGACCTTATTTGATAGCCCATTCTATAGCCAACAGAGAATACATGGAGCCCTATGTTAAAACATTTCAGGCAGTGGGATTAACTCCAAAGAGGATTAAGAAATTCATAAAGAAAAGTACAATGATTCCTACAATGACAGATTTGGTGCTGAATTTTGGATGGATCTTGACAGCACAGGTGTTCTTAGAAGTTATATTTCACATAAAGGGAATTGGGCTAATTCTATTCAAAGGTACAATAAACGGCAATCCATTTCAGATTCAAATTGCAATTATATATTTCTCATTAGTAATGATAGCCGCTTCTATATTCTCAGACATTGTGATTTACTTCCTTGATCCAAGGGTGAGAAGATGAAACTGAAAGTATCTCTCAAGGGAAAAGTCGCTATTGCCGTGATTATCACTTACATAATTATTGCTCTCCTAGTACCCATAATGCCTCTACGGCCACCTCTGAGCTATAGAGCCCCACCTACAGATATATTTGTACCCCAAATAGTTGCCAATTATTCATTTCCTTATAAAATAGTTAGAATGAACGCTTATGAAGATGAATTTTATATGATAACCGAGAGTTCTGAATTCATATATTACAATATTCTGAACCATAATATCACATTTGAAGAGAATTTACCATTACAAAACTATTCAGACATAAAGATTCTTAGAATATATCCCCATGGCTTTCCTGTGTTTTACAACCAAAATTATATCTATGTATTTTCAGGCACCGCTCTTGTAAGATACCCTATAAACGATACTGTTTCTATCTACATTCTCAATCCGCCCTTCTCTTCTTTTACAGGGTTTGTTACTTACAACAGCACAGGTTTATACGCATTCCAATACAGCCCTTACGGATTCTCTACAAAGCCATTATGGCACATTGTAGCGCATCAAAAACCCTTAGGATTGCATTATGATTACAACCATATTTTTGTATCCTTTCACGATAAAATCATTGATATAACATCCAATGGAAAAATTGTGTGGGAGAAAAGAGGAAATTTCACATCAAATCCAATATTCTTGCCCATCTATGGAAACGATAAATTATACATAGCTTCTCATAACGAAATAGAGGCATTATCCATAGAAAATGGAAGCAAGAGGGCAGATATACAAATGCCATGTGAAATTACATCCTTAGAGTATCGTGGAGGGATTCTTTTTGCTTATTCTCCATCTGGCGTGTTTGGGAAGGTGGATGTCCTCAAAAACGGTTTTTCTTGGAAAGTTGATGATGTAAAGAAATATGTAGCAAGCCCGTTTATAGATGGCATAGGAGTGATTTTCAAAAATGGAAAAATAGGATTTATACTAACAGATGGAGCTATCCAGTGGGGAAAAGATGTGAATGTATACAACATCCTCCTTACAGAGATGTCACATACAACCTATCTTTTAGCTATTTTGGAAAATCAAAAAGATGTCCAACAGTACAGCTATTCTGGAAAGATGATAACTCCTCTACCACCAAGTAAAAAATATATCCTGGGCACCGATTTTGCCGGAAGGGATGTTTTCTCTCAACTCCTATGGAGCTTTAGAAGCGAGTTGTATATTGCATTTGTAAGCGGAGCAATAGTTCTTCTCTTAGGTACACTCTGGGGAGTGATTGCAGGATATTTCGGCGGGACTACTGATGAATTACTGCTTCTTCTCTCAGATTCTTTTCTGTTCATACCTGCGATCGGCTATGCAGCTCTTATGATTTATTTGTTTGGCATATCTCATCACATAGAAGCAACTATATGGGCTTCCATATTTGCACTCTCACCCTTGGAAGCAAGAGCTGTTAGAAATTATACGAAGGTTGTTAAAGAAAAGGCATTCGTAGAAAGCGCAAAATTATCAGGAGCTGGACACTGGAGAATAATATTAGTTCACATATTTCCAGAAATAAAGGGAATATCGACAGTATATGCCCTTAGTGCAGTGACCATGGCACTATTGCTTGAAGTAGGCATATCATTCTTGGGATTTGGAAATTATACGGTTCCAACTTGGGGATGGATGATTTCAAACGCGTATTTTACAGGGTACTGGGATAAATGGTGGCTTATTGTACCTCCGCTCCTAGCTCTATGGGCAATAGTTTATTCAACATATCTCCTATCCCACGAGATCTATGCCTCACAATACATTTTCTCCTTGGAAGCAAGAACTATTGGTGAGGAAACTAAATCCAAATAATTTTAGCATATTCTTCGCATTCTTTAATCAATTCCCTTGCCACATTCTTCTTTGGTAAAAATGGATAGTTGTAAATCTTTCCCCCAGGTCTCTCGTTGTAAAAAGGGCGATTACATCCCGGGCATCCAGAGGTTAGAAAAGGTATTCCTCTCATAATATTTTTCCTTTCTTCCTCCGGCACTATGATTTCCATGACTCTTTCATCTTCAAACTCTGCAAAATTTCTGTAGTTCCTCGAAAAAAGATAACGCATTAATTGTATAACCCGGTATCTATGCAATGATGGTTGCTTTCCTCCAAAAACTGGCATAAAAGCGAATAAAGCTATGGATATTCCCATATCACTCAATCTCGCCATAATATTGTACAATGCTTTATCACTCTCTCCCAATCCAACAATTAAATGTGTATTCACAGAATCAAAAATTTTAATTGCATCTTTCAAAGCTCTCCAATGCCCTTCCCAAGTGAAGCGATTTCCGACTTTGTACCCTTTAACATCATCAAATATTTCCTTAGTAGCAGCGTCCAATGCAATACTGATAATTTCAACACCTTCCTCTTTTAACCTCTTCATATCCTCATTAGAAATAGGAACTATAGAAACTGAAACAGGAATGGAAGGCAATAGGGGAAGTAGGGAACTCAAATCATTCACAACCTCAGGATAATCAAGAGTTTGAAAGCACACTCGTGAGAATCCTCTTAAATTGCGAAGAACCTCATCCGTATAGGAGAGCCACAAAACTCGTGATAAATAACCTTCTTTTCTGCCTTCTCTTCTTTGAGCACAAAATAGGCAATTGGATATGCATCTCTCCCCGAGCATTATGTAAGCAGTTGTAGGTTCTGCAAGCATCTTTCCTTCTTTTAAACCCATTTTAACCGCTGTACCATAGGATAATCGAATCATGGAAATCGCCTGTCTAACTCGTTATGCACAATGGATATGGCGTGAGAAGCTAGTATGATCTTCGGCCCCACAGTTACGATATCATCCGCATATTTATCCACAAGCTTCTCTTCATCTTCACTCATATTTACGCTGTCGCTCAATACGAAGGATGCATTAGCCGGAAACTCCAGCTCCCTTATGTCCTTTCCATCTTCACGCAAATAATATACATTGCCTATTTCTGCAATTTCATTTAAAACTTCTTCAAAACTAGCCCTTTTTATGTAAAATCCTGGAGAACTCTTAATCTCACTCTCTCCTAATTTTAAAATGGCATTTCTTATTAAGGCAGCTGTGCTTCTCTCATCGGGATTTAAATACTTAACTTGCGAGGAATCAATTCGTAAACGAGCATTGATTTGTGGGAAGTAAGCGAAGAATAGAACATCTCTCCTTATGTTGTGGGAGAGAAATATGGCAGCATTTATGCATCTTGCAATAACATCTATTCTCCCAGAGCCAGGAAGGTCGTTTAAATTTATCTCCCCTTTAAATTTGTGCCCTATAACTAAAAAAGCTCTCATGTGAATCCCGACATATCAAAATCTCCACTTTTTAATTGCTTTCTTAAAGCTCTCATCAATTTACGATTTCCGCGCATCTGCTTCATTGTCTTTTTCATCCTGTTATACTCTTTGAGCAAAGAGCGCACTTCCTGCTCACTTCTTCCACTTCCCCTGGCAATCCTCTTAATCCTTGAGGATTTTATTATTTCAGGATTCTCTAATTCCTCGTATGTCATAGAATCCATTATTATTCTATACTTTCTCAATTTCTCCTCGCTTTCCTCAACCATTCCTTTATCTATATCCCCCATCTTGAAAAATGGTAGAGAGTAAAGAATTTTCTGCAAAAGTCCGGGCTTTGCCATCTGCTCCCAAATCTCATACATATCCTTTAGATTGAACTTTCCACTCATCATGCGCTCCATTACCTTCTCTGCTTCTTCTTCCTTTAACTCTAATTCTTTTGCGGTTTCAAGTAAAGTTTCTAAATCACCCATACCTAACAATCTGGATATGAAGCGTGTTGGATTGAAATGCTCTAAGTCCTCAAGATGCTCGCCAGTCCCAATAAACACTACCGGTGCTCCTGTGGCAGCCACTGCACTCAAGGCACCTCCTCCCTTTGCACTTCCATCCATCTTTGTAATTATTACCCCTGTGACTCCAACAGCATCGTGAAAGGCCTTTGCCTGCTTTCCAGCTTGCTGCCCTATTGTAGCATCCAAAACCAAGAAAATCTCATCTGGCTGAATTATTTCTTTCAAATCTTTTATCTCTTCGATTAAATCATCCTCAAGAGCATGCCTGCCAGAAGTATCAAAAATTTGAACTTGGTAATCCTTCATTTTCTTTACCGCTTCTCTAGCAATCTTTCTTGCATCTTTCTCTCCAGGAATGCCGAATACGGGTACATTGAGCTGCTCACCTATTTGCTTCAATTGCTCATAGGCGGCAGGCCTATGCACATCACAGGCAATCAAAGCCACGCTTAGACCCTTTTTGTGAAAATACCTTGCAAGCTTTCCAGCGGTGGTTGTCTTACCTTGTCCATACAAGCCAACGAGCATGAGCTTCTGCGGCTTTAATGCCACCTCCTTCTCCTTCCCCAAAATAGCAACGAGCTCTTCATAGATTATCTTGATTAAAAAATCACGATGACTCATCCCACTGGGAGGTTTTTCCTCGAGAGCCCTTCTCTCTACATTCTTTGAAAGCTTTAAGGCTAGATGAACTTCAACATCAGCCCGAAGCAAAGCTCTTTGAATATCCCTTACAACCTCCTTGATTAAAGATTCATCCACATACCCCGCTTTTGATATTTTTCTTATTGTATTCCTGAGCGACTCGCCTAAAGAATCAAGCATAAACCTTTAATGCACGGCACATTTAAAAGTTTTCCTCAGTCACAAGTTCCATCCCTGCAAGCTGCTGTTTCTGTAGAATCTAGTTTCACATACTCCTCCGGAAATAATTTCACCTGAAGCAGCTCCTTCTCTTTTCTTTTTAATATTCCTTCTATGGCCTTATCTGCCTTATCTATAACCTGCTCTTTCTTGCTTTTGTCCCTGTAAATCGTTATACCCTTGCATTTGAGTTGATAAGCAAGCATATACACTTTCTCAACATCCTCCGGAGTGGCATCGTACCTTAAATTCACAGTCTTGCTAACTGCATTATCCACATATTTTTGGAATGCTGCTTGCATAGCAACATGCCAAGAGGGCCCAATATCGTGTGCTGTTTTAAATATTCGCTTCACATCCTCAGGCACATCCAAATTTTGAATGCTACCAGATTTTGCAATTTCCAACATCAAATCCTCGGAATAAAAGCCCCTTTTCTTTGCAATTTCCTCAAATAATGGATTTATTTCCAATAATTCCTCACCCTCAAGTACCCTGCGTACATAGACAATGGCGAACAGGGGTTCAATGCTGGAAGAAGTGCCTGCAATTATGCTTATCGTGCCTGTAGGTGCTATCGTGGTAGTGGTTGCATTTCTTATCTTCATTCCCTTCTTCCACCACTCGCTACCTTCCCACGCCGGGAACACTCCCCTCTTCTCCGCAAGTTTCATACTCGCCCTGTGCGATTCCTCATTTATGAACTTCATTACCTTCTCCGCAAGCTCTACTGCCTCTTCACTATCGTACGGTATGCCCAACTTTATCAGCATCTCCGCCCAGCCCATAACCCCCAGGCCTATCTTGCGTGTAAGAAGAGTCATTCTCTCTATCTGGGGCAGTGGATATCTATTCGCATCTATCACATTATCAAGAAAATGAATAGCTATATGGATCACTTTACGCAACTTGTCCCATTTTATCTTTCCGTTCTCGACGAAGAGCGATAGATTTATGCTGCCGAGATTGCAGGACTCGTATGGCAATAAGGGCTGCTCTCCACAGGGATTCGTGCTTTCTATCTCCCCCAAATGCTTTACAGGATGTTTTCTATTCACCTCATCTATGAATATCACTCCCGGGTCTCCTGTCTTCCACGCCTGCGTTATTATCAGGTCCCAAACTTGCCTTGCTTTGATTCTCTTCACTTCCTCCCCATTTCTGGGATTGCGAAGTGGATAGTAATCATCTCTGAGCAACGCATCCATAAACTCGTCCGTCACCGCCACGCTTATGTTGAAATTGCTAAGCACTTTATTCTCAGAATCCTTGGAGGTGATGAACTCCAGTATGTCCGGATGGTGCACACTTAGCACCCCCATATTCGCTCCCCTTCTCTTTCCCCCCTGCTTTATCACATCTGTGGCTACATCGAACACACGCATGAAAGATAGTGGCCCCGAGGCCACTCCCATAGTGCTAGCCACTATATCTCCCTTGGGGCGCAATCTAGAAAAGGAGAATCCTGTACCTCCTCCACTCTTGTGTATCATCGCCGCATACTTCACTGCATTGAATATGCCCTCTATGCTATCCGGTACCGGCAAAACAAAGCACGCACTTAGCTGGCCTAAGCGAGTATTTGAGTTCATAAGTGTTGGAGAATTTGGTATGAAATAGCGGTTTACCATTATAGAGTAGAATTCCTTAATCCGCTCCTCTATAATATCCCATTTATCATTCAAAATGCGAATAAATTCTGAGAAATCAACCTTCATATGCCCTTTAAAATTCAATCTTCTATACGCTCTTTTTAGCATATCCATTTCATAAACGCCTAAATTGCTCTTTCCTGCGAAAACCTCATTTCTCCTCTTTTGCTTACCGCTTAAATCAAAAACCTCATCAAAATATAATGCATCCACGAGAGCTATATATCTTGCCGTACGGTAGAACATCTGCCTTGGTG
The DNA here is from genome assembly GCF_000025665.1 of Aciduliprofundum boonei T469. GTDB lineage: Archaea > Thermoplasmatota > Thermoplasmata > Thermoplasmatales > Aciduliprofundaceae > Aciduliprofundum > Aciduliprofundum boonei. The sequence continues at coordinate 867,569 of NC_013926.1, read as the reverse complement.
TTTCAATAATCTTTCCCTTCTCATCTTTAAGCAAGTATCTGGCTTCAAGCACTTTTATCGCATTCACAGTTAATTTGAGGTCATCCTCCACTCCGAGTATCTTCTTTGCTTCCCGTACCTTCTTTCTTGTTTCACGATAAACTATGTAGGCCTTGGCAGTGCGCGTGTACTTCTTCTCCATGAGTAGCTTTTCAACCTCGTCTTGAATTTGCTCCACAGAGGGTATCTCGTATTTCTGTATTCTCTCTTCAACAATTTTAGATAGTTCGTCTGCAATCTCTTCTGGAGTGTCAACTTCTCCAGTTTCCAAGAACGCTTTTTTTATGGCATTAGCTATTCTCTTTCTATCGTAAAGCACATAATCTCCACTTCTCTTCTTTATCAAGCTTGGCATTGTTCATATATGGGCTTGTGAGATAAAAATTTTCCTTAAAGATACAAATTTTCGTACCTTGCTATGACCTCATAAGCGGCAACCCAAGCCATCAAAGTGCCATCATAGATGGATACAATTTCATCGGCAAAATTCACATTACTCAAAAAATCTCCACTTGGAAAACCGCCTATTATGAATGTAATATCTTCAGGAATATCATATTCTTTCAAATTCACTTTTTTTCCTTTCTCTGAGAGCACTACTGCTTTATTTCCTATCTCATCTACCAAGGCACGCAAGCTCATCTTCTCCAAGGTAAGCAAAGGATTCTCCTTATCTGGCACATACTTGTTCTGAAAAACATGCTCCATTAACCCAACAAATCTGTTGTAGGATTTAGGCAATCTCGTCTCTGGAGAGATGCGAATAACATCGTTGTTTCTAGTGTGCACATAAACCCTCAACTTCCCTTCATAATTCAACAACGATTCTTGGGCATTCATAAGAAAGAAATGAACAATATCTGGCCTTCCTCTTCTTTCCGCCTCCGCAGCATACTTGCTTCTTATGGCCTGATGATGATAAGTGGAATCAAGCAATATACGGGAGGGTTTTTTCTTTCTCATCTTCGCATGTTTTACAATCGCAGGATGTCCTTGTATTGCCTGAGGCACAAGCTCAAGCTCAGAATCTGCAAGAATTAAGTGCATCATCCGAATATTGCCCCCATACCAAAGGATGCTTCTTCCTCGCTTTCTTTTATTTTCCTGTATATCTTTCCCGCCTCTTCACCCTTAATTATGAAATCCTCTGCAATCTCCTTTGCTCTCTCTATGGCATCAGAAGAGCCCTCAACGACTATATACACTTCTTTCCCGTCTAATCCTAAAGATTTAGCATCTCTCTTGATTATAGTTTGCCTCCCAACTAAATCATCTTGGTACATTTCTCTCATCTTCGCATCCTCACCCTTGAATTTGAATACCACATACATTTTTACCACAAATTCCGTAAATTGGTAAGGTAATTAAATCTTTCTAAAAGAGTTAAGTACAACTTTCGCATATAGCAAATATGCTTAAAGCCACGATAATTGTAAAGCTCAAAGAGGGTGTTGATGACCCTGAGGGAAAGACAATTAAGCACAGTTTAGAACTCCTGAATTTTGAGGGAATAAAAGAGGTTAAGGTGGCAAAACTCTATGAAATATATCTTGATTTATCACTGGAGGATGGAAAGAAAGAAGTGGAGGAGATGATAAAAAAACTCCTTGTAAATCCCATAATACACGATTACGAATTTAGGGTTGAGGAGATATGAGAGCGAGGGGAATAGCTCCAAAGGTTTATGAAATTGAGATTTTAAACGCAAGCGAGAAGGATCTCAAGGAGATAAATGAGAGCTTGGGACTAGCTTTGAGCTTAGAGGAAATGAAAAAACTACAGGAATTTTTTGTCTCTCTTAGAAGAAATCCCACAGATATTGAAATACATGCCATAGCGCAGGGATGGAGCGAGCATTGTTCATACAAATCATCCAAGCCAGTGCTTCGCAAGTACATATTTGGCATACCGTCCAAGCATGCCCTAATAGTCATGCAGGATGATGCTGGCGTTGTTGAATTCAATGAAGATTACGCCTATGTTTTTAAAATAGAGAGCCATAACCATCCAAGCGCTGTAGAGCCCTACGGAGGTGCGGCCACGGGAGTTGGAGGAATAATAAGAGATGTGCTGAATATGGGTGCAAAGCCCATAGCCCTCGTTGATCCTCTATTCTTCGGACCTCCAGATTATCCCTATGAGAAACTCAATCCGGGGATAAAGCATCCCCTATACCTTATGCAAGGGGTGATAGCTGGGATAAGGGACTACGGCAACAGGGTCGGAATACCAACGGTAGCGGGCATAACATATTTCCACGAAGATTTTGTTAACAATATATTGGTAAATGCGGGATGCTTGGGGATAGTTAGAAAGGATAAAATCGTGAGAAGCGTGGTGAGCAAGGCAGGATTGAAATTTGTGCTTATGGGAGGACGCACAGGGAGAGATGGGATCCATGGCGTGAATTTCGCCTCGAAAATATTAAGTGAGAAGAGCGAAGAGGAGAGGCAGGCCGTACAGCTCGGTAATCCAATAATAAAAGAGCCATTAATTCACGCAATTTTAGAGGCAAACGATGCAGGGATAATAAAGGGCATGAAAGACCTTGGCGGCGGAGGTTTAGGAAGCGTGATTGGTGAGATGTGCCATACTGGGGGAGTTGGAGCTGAAGTGCACTTGGATAAAGTGTTATTGAAGGAGAAGGATATGGCTCCATGGGAGATTTGGGTAAGTGAATCGCAGGAGAGAATGCTCCTTGCAGTTGAGGAAAAAGATATTGAAAAGTTAAGAGAAATTTGTGATAAATGGGATATTGAGATGAGCATAATAGGGCAGAGTGTAGAAGGTGATTACCTTGATATTTACTGGTATGGAAAACGCATCGTGCATTTACCCCTTGAATTTGTGACTGCAGGAGTTGAATATGAAAGGCCTTATAAAATTAAAAAAATTGAAAAAATGCAGGAAATTCCCACAGAGCCAAATTACAGAAATGTGCTTTTATCCCTTCTAAGCTCTTACAACATAGGGAGCAAGGAGTGGATAATTAGGCAATATGACCATGAGGTTCAAGGCAGGACGGTGCTTAAACCTTTACAGGGAATAATCAACCACGAAACCCACGGGGATGCAGCCATAATAAAACCCCTAAAAGATTCTTGGAAGGGGTTGGCAATAACCACAGTGGCAAATCCCCAGATGGGAAAGATAGATGCTTACCAAAGTGCACTTTACACAGTGGATGAAGCCATAAGAAACCTTGTGGCCGTTGGTGCCCGCCCCCATAGTTTTTCAGACGGACTAAATTTTGGAAATCCCGAGAGAGAAGAAATAATGGGGGAATTCCATGAAGCTTGCCGTGGGTTGGGCGATGCTGCCCGATTTCTTGGCATACCCTATGTATCTGGAAATGTGAGTTTTTACAACGAAGCATTTGGAAAGAATATACCTCCTACACCTGTGCTCATGGCAGTTGGGATAATTGGTGATATAAGGAAAGCAATTAGCACAGACTTCAAAAAAGAGGGAAATTCAATATACCTCGTGGGAGAAACCAAAGAGGAAATGGGAGGCAGCGAGTATTATAAGCTCATAGGTGCAAAGAGCACAATAGTCCCCAAGGTGAATCTAAAAGAACTCAAAGATAGAATGGAAGAGATATTGAAAGCTATGAATGAGAATTTAATTGCATCTTGCCATGATGTATCGCATGGAGGTTTAGCTGTTGCACTTGCAGAGATGAGCATAGGGGGGAAGATGGGAGCAGAGATAGATCTCTCTTCTATGGGCTTTATGCGTGCAGATTTCAAGCTGTTCTCCGAGAGTCCAACTAGATGGATATGTGAAGTCAAGAAAGAAGAAGAGGAAGAATTCGAGAAAATAGTAAAAGCTAGGAAAATTGGATTAGTTGGGGGAGAGAATTTAAAGATAAGGGACGGAAATCGTTGGCTGTTCAATATACATACGAATATCCTGAGAGAATCTTGGCGTAGTGCCCTAAAAGATTATTTGGGGTGAGGAGATGAGAGTAGCTATACTTCAGATTGAAGGAACAAATTGCGAAGAAGAGAGTTACACAGCGTTTAAAGAATTGAGACAGGAGGTAGAATATCTGCATTTAAATCTCCTAAAGAATAGAAGGAAGGTTTTGGAGAATTATGATATTTTATTCATCCCCGGCGGATTCTCTGCTGGAGATTATGTTCGTGCAGGGGCCATATTTGCTGCCAGATTAAAGGCCATTGCTATGAGGGAATTAAAAAATTTCGTGGATGAGGGGAAGATAATCATTGGCGTTTGCAATGGTTTCCAAGTTCTAATTGAACTCGGCCTCCTTCCAGCTGTTGATGGTATAAGTGAAAAGCCAGAAGCAGCTCTGATGATAAATGACTCAAATAAATTTGAATGTCGCTGGACATATTTAAAAAAGGAAAATGACAGCATATTCACCAAGGATGTGCCAGATATTATATCTCTTCCAGTAGCCCATGCCGAGGGAAAATTTGTTACGGATAAAAAAATAATGGAAAGGATTATTGAGAACAAGCAAATTGCATTTAAATACATAGAACCAGATGGTTCTAAAGCACATTATCCTTGGAATCCAAACGGTTCTATGGAAGATATAGCTGCCATAACTAATCCACAGGGAAATGTATTGGGCATTATGCCACATCCGGAGAGAGCGTTCTTTCCCTATCAGCATCCCGACTGGAGTAGAAAAGAAAGGGCAAGAGGAGATGGTTTCTGGATATTTAAGTCCATTATAGAGAGAAAGCATTAAATATGGTGTTAATGATTTAGAGGTGGGGTAGAGATATGGAAGATCCTCTGGGTGTAATTGCTACGATAATAAATGCATTGCTTTTTCTTTTCATATCATTATACATACTGCTCTTTAAAAATGATAGAGACGCTTCTCATTATTTGTTCTCTTTTATGACTTTCTCTTTATTCATTTATAGTGTTATGGAAGTGATTAAATTTGCAGGGAATTATAACATAGCTCTTTGGATGGCAAAGCTTTCTCCTTCCTTTCTAGCCCTAGCTGCCTATTTCTTTTTGCTTTTCACCTATTATCTTAAAATTGGCTGGAGTAAGAGTATGGCAATCTTATCCTTTTTACCAATAGTTTTCTTAGTCATATTTTCATATGAATATTTAATAGAAAATGTAAAATACACACATTTTGGTTGGGTTTCGATTTTTAGTTTTCATTCTCTGATTTTATACTCTCTATTCCTCGCAACATATTTTATAGTTGGCCTTTGGAATTTGCTCATAATATATAGAAACATAGAAAAAGAACTTAGAAAAAAAGTGTTATACTTCATAATTGGAGGAGTTGCAGTAATATCCTTCTCCTTGTTATTCATACTCCAAATAAAGGAAAATGAATATATCCTACCATTTATAAATCTATCTCTCGTGGTCCTAGGACTTCTGTATTTCTCTGCCCTAATAAAATAAATCTACATACCGAGCAATTTTTTTGCTTCTGGGGACATCATATCTGGACTCCAAGGAGGGTCAAAAGTAACTTCAATATCCACATCTTCAACTCCTTCTAGCGATTTTACATGTCTATATACATCTGCTATAATCGCATTAGCAAGGGGACAAGTTGGGGTAGTTAATGTCATTTTAATATACACCTTTTTACCATCAATAACCTTCACTTCATAAATCAATCCAAGATTAACAACATCCACTCCTAACTCAAAATCTATGGCTTTTTTAAGGGCATTCCACACCTCTTTCTCTGTGACCATATTCGCAAAGATTACAACTACCTATTTAAATTTGCGGATAACATTTATATCTTGCTTGCTATTTCCTCGTGAGGTGGTAATAATGGTACAACTTAGAGAATGTGAAAAACATGGTCCATTTCGTGGTGATGTTTGTCCAATCTGTGGTGAGGAGGGGAAGTTTCTGCTTAATGATTGGGAACTCACCGCCATAAGTAGAATGCTTGCAGGCATTTTAAGACATTTTCCAGAGAGGTTTGGTGTGAAGCTTGACGATAGTGGATGGGCAGATATTTATCAAATCGTAAAGGGGATAAAGAGAAGGCATCCAAGGTTCAGATGGTTAAAGGATAAACACATAATTGCAATTGTACTCACAGACGATAAGGGAAGATATCAACTTGATATGGAGAATAAGAGGGTTAGGGCAACCTACGGGCATTCTATAAAAGTTGATTTGTCAGATTTACCCACAGATAACATTCCTGAAAAGTTGTATTATCCCACAACAGAGGAGGAGTATGAGTATATAAAAGAAATTGGTCTTCAGCCAGGAGACAGGAAATGGGTGCATCTAAGCAAAACATATAGAGATGCTTATATTGCAGGTTTACACAGGGTTGAAGAACCTATAATTTTAGAAATTGATACGAAAAAAGCCATAGAGAATGGACATCAAATATACCGGGCTGCTAAAACAGTGTTTATTGCATCCCAAATTCCACCAGAGTTTATAAATATATCTGAAAAAATAGATATTGAAATTCCGGAAGAAGAGTTGGAAAAAATTGAAGAGGAGAAGAGAAGGAGAGAGAAAAAATTACAGAGAGAGCTGGAGAAAAAGCAAGAAAAAAGTTTAAAATAGTTATTTAGATTACCTCCAGCTATGGGCCGGTAGATCAGCCCGGAAGATCGCTGCCCTTGCAAGGCAGAGGCCGCGGGTTCAAATCCCGCCCGGTCCATTAAGCCCCTTTCTTAGAGCCCTTTTATTAAAAAGAAAAGTGCTTCAGCCCAAAAGAAAATTTTTAAAAAGGTTGCAGGAGATAAAAACTACTGTGTTTGGGAATAAACGAGCATCGGAAGATGCAAACACGCCCTGCTTTAGCAGGGCTATGGCACCTTTTTTTAAGGGGCTTTTAGGAACTCGCTGGTGGTTCCTAAAAACAGAATTTTCCCTAATAAAAATTCCATCTACAAGGAAAAACAGCTTAGGGATTTTCACTATAAAAAGCCACAAATGGCTTCATCATAAAGGCAAATAATCCCCCATTTAACTTAGTGCGGGGGCTGGGATTTGAACCCAGGAACCCCTACGGGACTGGCCCCTCAAGCCAGCGCCTTTGGCCAAGCTCGACAACCCCCGCTCTCTTGAGATTATAGAGAACATATTAATTTATCTTTCGCTTTGACATTTACATCCATTTAGTCATATTGCAATGAAAATAAATATATCTCAAACTTGCTTTACACTTATGGAGCCAAGAGAACTAGCTGAAGAGTTAGGCTACAAAATTGTGTATATTCCACACGAGGAGATTAAGGATTACATTGCATTCTATAGGGTTATTTATGAAGGTAAAGAGATATATCCGCCAGCAGCCCTGAGATTAGGAATACCCTTAAACGAAATATGGATCAGTGACGCCTTCAGAGATTATGAAAAATACATACTGTTCCACGAGCTTAGAGAGATTGCTCATCGTGCTGAGGGATATAATGTGGATGAAGCACATCTCCTTGCCCTTAAGGATGAGAAGATGGAATTCGGGAATGATGAAAAATGGAAAAAATTGAAGAGAGAGATAAATGTATGCCCATTGGAGGAACTACTTTCAACCTCCCTAATAGGCAAAAAACTGGCTATAAGAATAATGGAAAACAGGCCCTATGAGAGCATGGAAGAGCTCAGAAAAGTAAGAGGAATAGGAGAGAAGAGACTCTCAAGATTACAAGCAAGATTCTGGTGCATTAGAGAAGCTCATTAAATAGAAATTACCACGCCTGCGTGAAGCTTATGAAATTTCTTGCCAAAATATTTGTAAAATGTACATTCAGCCATCAATCCTGTACAATGTCCCGTGTAAATATCATTAACTCCTATTTTCAAAAATTCCTTTGCAGTTTTTTCTATCCTCTCATCACTGGCATTAACTAAGTGGAAACCTCCAATAACAGCTAGTACATTATCCTCACCGCTTATCTCAATAGCACGCCTTGTCATCCCAATTATTCCGGGATGTGAGCAACCACCAATGACCACAATACCTTCTTTAAGATTCACCACAAGACCCATTTCATCTTCCATATAATCTGGCACAAGTTTTCCATTCTTCTTCATAAACACCTTCGTATCTTTCATTCTCTCAAATTCTTCCCTTTCCTCCTGCCTTAATTCCCCCAATGTCCAAACTCCTGGTAATATCTCAACCGGCTCTCTACTTAGCTCCCACATTCCACCATATTTCAATACTTCTTCTTTCATATTCGCCGGGGGTCCTATATATCTAGGCTCATCATCCATCGCAAATGATTCCTTAAAAATATCAGGATGTGCAAATATTTTAGCATCCTTTATTTCTTTTATAACTCCTATCATTCCCCCGGTGTGGTCGTAATGGCTATGAGATAAAACAATACTCCGCACCTTGCTCAAATCCAATCTCAAAAGATGAGCATTGTTGAGCAGTGGAATGTGATGTGTGCCAGTGTCAAATAAAATGAAATCCACTCTGTTTCCTCGGTGTAGTTCTAAAAGAAAAGATATGCCATGCTGAGCCCAGAACCTGCTGGAATATCCTGCAAAATCTTCGGCAAGAACATAAATTTTGATGAAATCCATCCGTTCCATAGTATTTGAATATCTGCATATTACTTATTACTTTCCAAGGGCGAAAAATATAAGTTTTAAATGGAATTTTAAAATATGCGCCGAGAGAGGTCTGCTGGTGCTGTTGTGTTCAATCCAAAAATCAAAAAATACTTACTCTTGCATTATCCTACGGGACATTGGGATTTTCCAAAAGGACATGTAGAAAAGGGTGAAAAAGATGTTGAGGCTGCAAAGAGAGAGATTTTTGAAGAAACAGGATTAGAGATTGAAATATTATTCGGATTTAATGAAATAATCAAGTATCATTTCAAGGAGCATGGTATGTTGATTGAAAAGAAGGTCGTATATTTTTTGGGAATAACAGAGAAAGAAGAAGTAAGGCTCTCTTACGAGCACGATGGCTACGCTTGGCTAAGCTATGAAGATGCTTTAAACAGGATTACCTACGACCTATCAAAAAAAGTACTGATGAAAGCGCATTTATTCCTGCAAAACTTAGGCTATTCTTCGTAGACCGTTTGGCCCTCGGCAATCACATGCACAGGATAAGAATCCAAGCTGAACGGGTCCCCATTCCATACTACTAGGGAGGCGAGATAACCCTTCTTCACCTTGCCTATGTTCTTCGCACCGATAATGTCCGCGGCGTTGCCCGAGATGAGCGCTATTGCTTCTTCCTTGCTCATTCCGAAGCGGCGGAAAAAGCGCAGCTGCAGATACAGATTCCTCTGGAGTACCACAGGGTGATCGCTCATTACGGCGAACTTCAGCCCGGATTCTACTATGTACCTTATATTCCTCCAGCTCTCGTTCTTCAATTCCACCTTGTATGAGAAAGAATCCACTGGCCCGTAAATTACGTCCATTTTTTTCTTCTTGACTTTTTCCCAAAGTTCTGGAGAATGCACATCGCACCCATGGTTGATGACTGCTCGAATTCCGAATTCGTCCACTAAGTTCATCAGGGTGATTATGTCGTCTTCCTTGTGTACGTGTACCATGAGCGGCAATTTCTTATCGAGGATGTCGATGAATATGTCCGTCAGGGGTTCTATTTCCTCTTTTATTTTTTTCTTTTTCTTCAAAAGCGCCTTTGTCTTCTTCGCCTTGATCAGTTCCTCGCGGAGCATGGCGATTGCGCCCATTCTCGTGCTGGGTCTCGTTCCCTTCCACGATGTTGTGCTCCGTGGGTTATAACCTAAGGCTGCCTTTATTCCTATGTTCTCGATGAACGCATCCCCTATGTCACGGGCGAAATTTCTTATTAACGCGGTTCTCCCTCCGATAATATTTCCGCTTCCCGGCATGATGTGCGAGTATAAAACTCCGAATTCTACGCTCTCTCTAAATGCTGGATCATCCATGTACACTGAGTGAATCGCATTCACCAAAGGATAAATTGCGTTCATCTCCTCGTTGGTCTCATCTTCTTGATACGGCTCGCCGCTCCTCGCCATACCTATATGGCAGTGCGGGTCCACGAATCCGGGTGTAACAATTCCCTCGTCTACGACTTCGGCACCTTTTCTATCCTTCGAGATATCCACGATTTTTTCACCATCAAAAAGAATATACACATTTTTCTTTGCCTTTGCTCCTGTGCCATCATAGAGCAGGTTCGCTTTTATAGCCTTCATAAAAGTGTAATTGCATGATGATGCATTAATTTTTCGTAAGCAATATTAAATATCTTAATGAGATTTTCAAATATGAAAGTGGCAATAGTAACAGGCGCAAGCCGAGGGATAGGGAGAGCTACAGCAATAAAGCTTGCCGAAGAGTATGCAATAGTTGTAAATTATTTGCATAATGAAGAAAGGGCAATGAAAGTTGTAGCCACCATTAAAAGCATGGGCGGAAAGGCAATTATGGTAAGGGGAGATGTTAGCCAATATGAAGATGCTCAAAGAATAATTGAAGAGGCAAAAAAATTGGGAGATATAGAAATTTTAGTGAATAACGCAGGCGTTTATGATGTAAAGCCATTAATTAGAACCCTTCCAAGCGAGTGGGAGAGGATATTTCAGGTGAATGTATTTGGAACTTTCAATATGATTCGTTCCGTTCTAGATATAATGAGAGAAGGGGTGATAGTTAACATATCTTCAATTATTGGTATTGAGCCAATGGCAAACGCAGCTCCATACTGTGCTTCTAAATCCGCCATTATAGCACTTACAAAATCCCTTGCTCAAGAATTGTATCCCGCAGTAAAGGTAATCTGTGTGGCTCCTGGACCTACCGATACGGATATGCTAAGAAGAATACACGGCTATATACCAGCAGACCCACCAGAAAAGGTAGCTAATGTGGTATACAGAGCCATAAAAAATGGAAGAACAGGAGATTGCATTAAAGTATAATCATTCAAAAATGTATCTCTCTTCCTCTCCTATGTATTCTCTGTAATACGGGCATTCTTTATTTTTACCATCACAGGTAAATATATGCAATTTCTTACAATATCCATCGCGCCAGTAGGCACATATTCCATCTGGTACTATGTACTTTCCATAATCCTCACATTTCTCCTCTATGCATTTAAATCCCTTGTACCTCCCATGACATATACCCTCCGAATCCATAAAAACGCATTTCATCAGCGGGCGCGGCGGGATTCGAACCCGCGACTTGCAGCTTAGGAGGCTGCCGCCATATCCTGGCTAGGCCACGCGCCCCATAGTGTATTGGAATTTCCCTTATAAAAAATTCGCTTGGGAAAAGAAAAATATAATAGAATAACATACTTGCAATTGATGAGAACATCAATAGTCGTCTTCGGACTTGTTCTTATTCTAATTGCCCTAATATCTTCAATCATATTTCCAACTTACATATATCAGCCTGCTAAGAATGTGGTGTCAGATGAATACAAGGATGGTGATTCCCTAACTGTTTATGGAACAATAACACAAATCACATACATAAACAACTTAAATATAACAGTGATAGTACTAGATGGGCATTTAAAGGTATTTGCCTACAATAAAATAACAGGCTATACTCCAGGAGAAGAAGTTTATATGAAAATAAAAAAAGTATCTGCAGTTAGCATAGGAAGTTTTGAACTGAGTTACTGGTTAACAGAGGAGAAGGAAATACACTCTGTAAATATTTGGAAAAACATATTTCTGTACACTCAAATAGCTGGACTCGTAATCTCTTTTTTAGGGTTAGCGGCAAAGCGTTGATTTAAGAGAAAATTTTTATACTCTCTATCATTTTCCCCCATCGGTGATATAAATGGGAAAGTGGAAAGTTACAGTTGATAGGGATACCTGCATTGGTGACGGTATTTGCGCTAGCCTATGCCCTGATGTGTTTGAAATGGACGATGAGGGAAAGAGTGTAGTCATAAAACCAGAGATAGGCGATGACCTTAAGGACTGCGTCCAAGAGGCAGTGGATTCTTGCCCAGTAAGCTGCATAACAATGGAACAAATCGAATAAATCAATAAAATTTATTAAACCCCTTTACTTTTCCTTTTTATGCTTCTTATCGTTGAGGAGTATTTTAAAAATTTCCCGGCAAGAAAGAAGGTGGCCGAGCTTCTTATCACTCTGGGAATTTCTGTACGCAATTCAAAATTGTATGTTGGAAATGTAGATGTCCCCGTAAACTCCATAGCAGAAGTTGCAGGTGTGAATAGAAAAATAGTGTATCACACCATAGAGTACATAGAGAAAACATACGAACTTAGAAACATATTTGAAAGATTAGAGCCAAAATTATCCCTTTCAAAAGTAGCACCCATAATGGGATGGGAGGTTCTTGAAATCGATTTTAAAAAGCCAAAATATGGCTGCTTAATTGAGAAGATTTTTAAAATATTAAGCGATGCTTCTTGCGAAGTACGCCAAATAATAGGTGAGAGGCAATTATTGGATAAGAGTAAGTTAACCATCGTACTTGAAAAACCAATAGATATGGATGCTATGGGAGAAATAAGAAAACTTGATGGAGTAGATACAATAACATTACACACCTCTGAAATCGATAAACAAAAAATTGTATGCAACTACTGCAAAGTTAAATACTGCCCCAGAAAAGTTTCATTTAAGTAATCCCCCAACAATCACATCTATGGCCTCTTCTTCAGTTAATCCCCTTGCCATAAGGGTTAAAAGCTGTTTTTTGTCAACACTACCTATAGCTGCTTCATGAGTCACTTTAGCCTTGGGATTTTTTGCTATCACAACCGGGGACGCAATAGCTTCAGCATCATCCATAATTATCTCAGTACAATCTACATGACCTCTAGAATATGATCCTAAGCCCACGGTCTTACCAATAACTTCGCTTTTAGCTTTATCCCTTAGTGCCATTCTAGTTTTTATCACGCCAGAAGAGTGCGCTCCCTCCAAGATTACACTCTCATTTGCCTTGATTAAATCATCCTCCCTGGCATATATTTTTGTCAATAGCATACTTTTTGCATTCTCACCAATGTGAACTTCATAATCTATATCCACAAAACCTGCTCGTCCAGTTTTTATTACGAATGAACTATTATATGCACCTCCCTTCCCAACAATAGCTCGAGTTTTAGGCATTACTTTAACTCCACCTAATTTGCCATGAAAATGAACCTCTTCATACTCAACCTTGGCCCTATTTTCCACTATCACATTGGCATCCATGATGTGCTCTACCTTAACAGCATTTGGAAAAATACAGTGGGCCAAAAATTTTACCTCGCTATCTTCCTCCGCCAATATTTCTGTTTTAATGTACTGCTTTCCTTCCCGCGGTAGCATACCAAAACACAAATGCACTGGATTTTTGGATTTGTATCCCTTTTTTATCCTGATGCGAGCATAAATCCCATTTTTAATTTTATTTGCTTCTATTATGATCCCTTTCGTACTATTCTTGGCCAATACTTTATTTTCATTTATAACCATCGAGGCATAATCCTTGGAACCTAGAGCTTTAGTATCTCCCCCCGCAGACTCGTAATATCTTACCAATGCTTTATACTCATTTTGTATAAACTCTTCCATATAATCACCTCTTCAAAGGACATGGTGAGTACTTAAACAATTTCTTTATCTCCTCCCGCTCCCCACTGGCAACAACTTTACCAGAGCATAAAATTGTAGCTCGATCAGCTATATCTATCATCTCTTCGCTATGGGTTATAAGCATAACAGATGTACCCATACCCTTCATCCTCTTTATAACCTCTGAAATTAATCTGAAAGACAGCATATCTATCCCACTATCTGGCTCATCCAACATAGCGAGCTTAGGCTCCATTAAGAGTACTGATGCAAGTTCTATTCTTTTTCTCTCTCCCCCACTTAAATTCTCACCCACCTCTTGAAATAAAATGTTTCTTGGCAAACCAACCATCTTTATTATCTCCTCTAATTTGCTCATACTCTTGGTTTTAGCACTCACCATAAGATAATCCTTAACCAAAAGGCCTTCAAATCTTGCAGGCTCCTGAAATGCAAGGGTTATTCCCATCCTGGCACGCTCCCAAACCGAAAGATTCGTAATGTCTTTACCTTCAAAGATTATTCTACCATCACAGGGATATATCCCCATTATTGCCTGTGCCAAAGTAGTTTTTCCTGAGCCATTAACCCCGAGGACTAAATGAATTTCATTTTGGGCAATTTCAAAATTAACACCTTTCAAAATCTCCTTACCCTCACGCACGAGTCTTAAATTTTCAACTTTAAGCATCAGAGGTAAATCGTTGCAATATTATAAATTATTTCTTGGATCTTTTTGCTATAAATCCTGCGATTAAAGCTAAAATAATGAGAGCTAAGGATACAACTATCTCTCCTTTATACTGCAAAGATGTTCTCTCCAAATACAAAATTCTTACCACATTGCTCGGCTCGCTCTCTCCCTTGAAATTCACGGCAGTAACATAAAATACATACTTGCCAGAGGATGGAAGCTTGTAAAGGAAGTAATGTTCTTTGTAATACACCCTGCCTATCAATTTTCCATTGCAATATACCTTGTATTCTTCTATTCCTCCACCAGTATTTTTTGGAGTGTCCCAAGTTAAATTAGCATATCCATCCTTAATCACTATCTTCAAATTCAAAGGAGAGCTAGGAACTCTTCCAGGTGTTGTAGAAACGCTCTTGCTCGCCGGTCCCTCTCCTGCCAAATTAACTGCACTTACAACAAAAATGTAAGATTTGCCATTGGTTACATTTGTGTAATTATAATAGTGCTGAGTTCCTGGCACCACAGCAATTAGCTTTTTAGGCGGCTTCCATCCCGGCACAGGAGGACAAGGCGGAAAAGGAGGAGGAATTACTCTGTAAATTTTATAGTACAAAATAGGCGAAGCACCTATCCTTTTCGGCTCTTTCCATGTCAAATTTATGTATCCATAGCCACCGTAAGCTGTTAGATTCAGTGGTTGCGATGGTATGCCAGGAATCCCATGAGCTATATTACTCTTGGCACTCTCTCCGTAGGCATTTACTGCAGTTATATAGTAGCTATATTCAACTCCATTTTTTACTGAGGAATCGTTGTAATAAAGATGATTGGACGAAATGGTAGCTATTGAGACATTATTACGATAAATTCTGTATTCTCTTAAAGGCGCTGTTCCATTCCCCACAGGCCTGAGCCAAGTTAAGTTCAAATAGCCCGTGCCTATCTCAACCCTCAACTTCCTTGGTGTAGTGGGTTCTATGCAATAATACCTCGGTGGATACTTTAGCGGATGATAATCGTATACCTTTTTGTTGTTAGAAGCTATGAGAAGGTAGGGCTCATCAATAATACCATCCCCATTTGAATCATTCTTGGATGCCCAATCTTGCCAGTAGTTGCCGTACTTGCTCGTGTTCCAATGATCTATGGTGCATTCATCCCATGCTTGGATATGCCAAGAATTATAAAAATCTCCACTGCCATCGTTATAATAAAATGAGTTATTGTAAATTAGGTTGGGTTTTCCACAACTATTTAAAATGTTACCTTTAATCCCTAAATAATTAAAGAGCAATAGATTTTCAGTAATAACATTCCCAAAAGATCTATCTAACGAAATACCTATGCCATGATTATGCGTTATATTGTTGTCCCTAATAATTGAAGAAGATACATAAAAAATCTTCATACCTTCCCCTTTATTGAATGAAATTTCATTATTTTCTATTGAGATATGTGAAGAAAGAAGACCATAGATTCCATTTCCGTTTCTCAATATATAATTTTCGTTGAAAGTTATATTTCCACTCCCCTTTACCCGGATTCCATCAACCTGAGAATAATTCCCAACAATTTTATTATCCTTAACTATCGTGAAATTTGAAGAGTAAAGATCAATGCCATGGATGCTCCATTTATCCAGAGGCCTTTTTTCCCTTATAGCCAGTTTATTACCAACGATTTTAACATGCTCGGATATTCTTGATACTATTCCCTCATATCTATAGTCATAGATAGTGTTGTTCTCCACACTCACATTTTGGGAGTACCAAACTGCAGAAAATGCCTCTCCTTTATCAAAATAATTTTTCTCTATCCTAATTTCTTTGCTATACTTTCCAAATACTCCCACACCTACATTTAAAAATTTATTACGCTCCACAACTGCATCTTTGGATGAATAAATGTACATGCTATTTTTATTCACACCTGAAAAATTATCAAAATAAAATCTGGTATGTGTGGAGTTATAGAGATAAATGCCCATATCTCCATTTAAAAATTCGCAATTCTTTACACTTATATTTGAAGAATTTGCTATGTAAATTCCTATCTTATTGCTTTGCGATGTGAATTTCTCAATAACCACATTGCTCACATTATTCAATCTTATGCCAGCAGTGATCACATTCTTAGAGGGTACATACGCATAAAACACAACAACATCTTTGATTATGAAATAAAATGTAACATTCTGAATTGATATTCCATCCATCCCCATCATAGGAATGATGCTATAATTCTCAATTATGTAAGGTGCATTAGCACTTCCATTACCTTGCCATTTCATCTTTTCTGCCATCTCTATAAACTCTGTATCGTTGTGAATGATTATAGAAGAGTAAATTATCGTGCTCTCAGAATTCCCATAGGTATGCAAAGATACAACTGGAAAATTAAAAATTAGAATTATAGCAAAGAGCACAGTTATTACAATCATACCAAATCTCCCCATAATTTAACATAATAACGCTTATATTAATACCTTTCCAAGATTTTTTCGCACCGATGATTATAAATCCTTAAACTCATTAGGGAATTGTATGGTAGAACTTGAGGATTTAATGGAAGAGATAGAAAATTTGAAATTCGAAATTAATGGAATTAAAAGGGAAATTCATGAACTCACACCCCACAAACATTGCCTAAACTGTGGTATAGCAATCCCTCCAGACAAAACATTTTGCTCCAAAAAATGCGAGGATGAGTGGAACAATATGGTTAAGAAAAAGAAGAGATTCACTTACATCTGGCTTCTGTTCTTGGGAATATTGCTAATAATATTGATGTTCTCAATGGGACATCCCTAATGGGATAAAATGAAAAGAGTGGTTATGGGCGGAACTTTCGAGTTCCTGCACAAAGGGCATAGAGAGTTGCTAAAAAAGGCCTTTGAACTTGGAGATTTCGTACTAATTGGCATCACTACCGATAACTTTAAAAGGGATTGTAGTGTCAATTTCGAGGATAGAAAGAGAAAAGTTGAAGATTTCATCAAGAGTTTTTCAAAACCATATAAGATTGTGGAAATCAACGATAAGTATGGTCCAACACTCCAAGAGGATTTTGACATTATCGTTGTTTCCCCCGAAACCCTTCAAACTGCAGAGGAGATAAATGAATTGAGAGAAAAGAAGGGCATGAAAAAAATGGAAATTGTGAAAATACCAATATTTTACGGTGAGGATCTTTTACCCATATCTTCAAGAAGAATCAGGGAAGGGGACATTGATGGGAATGGAAAGAGATTGAAACCGCTAAAGATAAATGTAGGCTCAACCAACCCCTCAAAAATTAACGCAGTAAGGAGGGTATTTGAAAGTATATTTACATTCGAAATTGAAGTCAAGGGCATTTCCGTGGACTCGGATGTATCCCCCCAGCCTGTGAACGGAGAGACGATAAAAGGAGCAATAAACAGAGCAAAAAAAGCATTGCAGGATGCTGATTACAGCGTGGGTATTGAAGCAGGACTTTTCTGGAATGAAGAGATAAAAGAGTACTTTGACAAAGCATTTTGCGCAATTTTGGATAGATATGGTAACTTTACATACGGCTATTCTGGCGGCTTTACATATCCTCCAAAGGTTATTGAAATGGTAAAGAAAGGTATGGAAGTGGGAGATGCTATGGAGGTAATCTCTGGAATAAAAGATATCAAGAAAAAGATGGGAGCAATAGGATATTTAAGTAAGGGAAAAATAAAAAGGGAAGAGTTCAACGCTCAAGCTGTTCTGATGGCCATGATCCCGCGCATCAGCCACGAACTTTATTTCTTATGAGCAAGATGGCAACAAGGGCAACTATCAACACTGGAATATAACTGAACTCTGGCACCTCTTGATTAACCTGGGCAGTTTGTAGAGATGAGCTTATAGAATTTCCATTGGAATCAACGAGAGTCACATAATAATAAACAATACCAGTAGTGTTCTGAGGAGGAATGTAGCCCACATATTCTCCATTTGTATAGTTCATCCATACTGCATGGTATTCATCCCCAGACACATTTTTGTAGTAAAGTATAGCCTGGTACTCCTGCGTTGTATTTACCAGTACTCTTATTGGCTGTCCAACATATGCTGTTTCATGGAATACAGAGTTGATTTGGGGCAGGGTAGAGTTATCTCCAAATGCGTAGAGATAACCATTGTTTGACGCTACAAGCACATATGAATCTGCGATTATCGGAGAAGACAATATGTAATTTTCAGGTTGGGGTGTGTAATTCAATATCTTATAACCCGTAGAGTTGAATACATAGAGAGTCCCATCATTTGTATTTGTAACCGCAATTATTTTGCCTGAAGAATATACAACCCCTGCTTGAATTGGTCCATTTAGTTTTACATCCCACATCAAAGATGCAGATGCACCCTCATCCTCTATTGCACAGAGATATCCACTGTAATTGCCCACATAGATTATCCCATTATGTATTGAAGGAGAAGATGTAGAGGTCCCTATTGGATAACTCCAGATCTCACTACCATTCATACTCAATGAGATAAGCTCCCCTCCAGTGGTAACAAAATAGATTCTTCCGTTTTCAATTGCAGGAGTGCTTCTCACCGAACTGCTACTGGTATAATTCCAAGCATAAGTTCCATTCTCATTTATACATTCAATTCCATAGGGTGGCTCCCAGTTATAATTCGTATCTTCTATACCTGCAATTGGTACTATAATCTTCCCCCCATTTATTGCCGGAATTCCAAAGTAATTGCTGCCCATAAGGGTAAGATTCCAGGCAATTGTACCGTTTTCCAAATAGAGAGCGTATAATTTTCCCGTAGAATTTAAATTGAATGTGGCTACAAATACCATTGGAACCTTATTAACTATATCAACCACAGGAGCAGAAGTTATATCCTCACCGATATATGTTTCCCAGGCAACTGTACCATTGTTTATATAGAATGCTCTCACATATCTATCTAGTGTACCAATGATTACATAATTTCCGTAGAGAGTAGGCGAGGCTATTCCATAATAGCCAGCTGCACCTTTAGAATTGTTCCAAATCAGTTCACCATTAATTCCAAGAGCATACAAAGCATTATCATCAGCTACGAATACTCTTCCATCTCCAAATACAGGAGTGGATGAAAAGCCCCACTGAGATTGCCCTTTAAATTTCCATATTAAATCACTTGCAGTTACATTATAAAAGCCCGTAGCAGTGTTATTTGTGTTTCCCCTAGGAGTGGCCCAAACATTGTAATGTCCAGGATAAGCTAGCGAGCCCTCATAGGGTACCCAATTAGGATTGTCAGCAGTATATACCCAAGAAATAACTTCTCCGTTATGGAGTATAAGTGAACTTGCTCCCACATTGCTGTTTTGCCATTCATAACTTCCATTTTGCCAAACCATTAAATGCCAATAATAGCCAGTGCCTGACCAATTGTTCTCTTCCCAACCAATTTGATACACATAAGCCCCATAACTTGACCACGAGTAATCAAGCTGCAAACCTAACTGCTGCGCAGCCAATTCTGTGGCTTTTATAGCCGTATGATTATCCTGAGGCAATACAATATTAGTACTCATAACCTGCTGATTTCCAAACTGAAAGATAACCGTAACTTCTGCATCTGTACTGGCACTAGTACTATGCACACTTGGTATAAGAGGTATCAACATCAGGGCCAAGATCACAAGAACTGCTATTCCAACCACATTTCCTTTCATTATTCCCACCTCAAGTTTATTTTACTTTTCTCCAAAAAACTTTAAAATACTTAAAACTTATCATATAAAAAGTTCTCTAAAGTTTATGACCAAATCAAAAATTGAAAGGAGTAAAAAAGAGTGGTTTAAAAATTAAATCAGTGTGACTTCCTCAATAACTACTCCCTGCACATTCTCTATCTTGTTAAATTCCTCTTCAATCTTATCAGCAATGCCGCCCTCGTCTTTAACAATTACCTTTACAACAAGGGCCTTTAAGCCAAAGGCAATGGGCTGTAAATCGAATTCGGCTATCTTGCCCAAAGTTCCCACTTTCTTTTTTACCTCTTCTTTCATCTTTTCAAAATCAACATCCACGCCTTCGGGCATTATCTTGTATGTTACCAAAACATCTCCCATTTTATCACCTCATGGTCCCTCAAATCCGCAATTTGGACATTTGTAAGGTATGCTCTGCTCACGGCACCGATTGCACCTTGCAATCAAAGCCCCACAATTAGGACAATGAAAAACCACCGAACCTTCATCCAGTCCTCTCCCGCAGGATGTGCAGAACTCTATTGTCTCTTCCATAGTCTCACCTGTTAGAGGGTATTGGGGCTTCATTTAAAAAGGTTATGGATAGAAACTTTATTCTTTTACAAATTCATATTCTAACTATGATAAGATTATCAAATCTAAGATTCTTCGGAGTTATAACCCTCATAGTTTATTGGTGCTTCACCATAATCTCAATTTCCCAAAATCCTTGGTTCTCTGTTATGCACAATGCCTTAAGCGATCTTGGGGCAAATAATGCAAATGCACCATGGCTCTACAATTACGGTTTAATACTCTCTTTCCCCTTCCTCTTCATATTCTCAATTTACCTTCTACATATTGCAATCAATAAACTGCAAATCATCGGAGGAGCATTTATTATGATTTCTTCCGTATTCCTAGCATTTATCGGGATATTTCACAGCGGCACTAGGCCCCATGGATTCGTATCCACTTACTTCTTCTTACAATTCTTCTTCGGAATGTTCATATTCGGGATAGCAACTGAGAAGCTTAGAATTGCAAGCATAGTTCTATTCGCCCTATCTTGGCTCGGTGCCTTCTTACCCTGGCCATCTGTGGCCACTCTTGAAATATACGAGATATCAATAATTGGTGTATTTGTGATTCTAATCGCCTTGTTCAATCCAGAAAAATTAGTGAATATAGAGCGTTCTCTTCAAAGTCAAGAGATACGATGGATGTGATTTCGATTCCTATTGCATCTAAGGAAAAGCGAACTTTTTCGGGCATAGGACATTCTCCACCTTTTTCAAATTTGCATTCCTCGCATAAATTGCAAGCACCGGGAAATAACGCGTACACATAAGGATACTCCTTGAACAATTCTTTTTCTCTTTGGAGGAGATAATTTAGAACCTTTCTTTTCTCAATTTCAAAATTATCTATATCAATTTCAAACTTGTGTAATAGCGCTCTTTTATAACTGTGCGCCCATTCTCTTGCATCTCTCCAGGAGGGAGCGTAAGGTGGGCAAGATGGCCTTTTACCGTAGAATGGGCAGGTAGTACATTTCCAAACAGGTCTGGGCGATACTTTTATTTCTTTCGTATCGATCTCCTTTTCATACAAAATTTTCACAAAGGGATATGCACTTACTAAATAACCTTTTTATATGTTTTAGGCATACCTAAATTATGAAGGTGGCAATAAGTACAACGGATGGAATAGAGATAACAAAAGACCATTATGGCGATGGAAAATTTTTTCTCATATACGAGATAGGAGACAGAATAAAGTTCATAGAAAAAAGGGAAAACAATTCACCAGAGGAAGAGCATGGCGCCAAGGAAAAGGCAAAGGGAATATCAGCGATTCTATCGGACATACCCGTATTCATAGGATACCAATTTGGACCAAATATAATGAGAATAAAAGATAAATTTCTACCAGTGATAAGCAGAGAGCGAAAAATAGAGAAAGCATTAGAATTGCTCAGGAAATACGAAAATGAAATAAAAAAAGAATTGAAAGCACCAAGAGGAAGGGCGATAATTATGAATGAAGGAGGGATAAGATTTGTGGAAGTTAAAGATACAAAAGATTTTTAACATTTCCAAGCATGCCTCTACGCAAGGTGATAAAAATGAATGATTTAGAATACTTGAAAAGCGTTATGGATGAAGAGCAGTACGAAAAATTGGAAAAAATAGACAATCCCGAGCTACATCATTTTCTCGCAGAGCATATAAAATTACTCAAACCTTCAAAGATCTTCGTTGCCAACGATAGCGATGAGGATGAGCTTTACATTAGGAACAGAGCAATAGTTTACGAGGAGGAACGGTTGTTGAAAACTCCCGGACACACTGTGCATTTTGATAACTACTACGACCAAGCTAGGGATAAAGAGCATACTTACATACTGACGCCTCATGGCGAGAAATTACCCTACTTAAACACTATGAAAAGAGACGATGGCCTTAAAGAAGTTTTAGAAATTATGGATGGGATAATGCAAGGCAAGGAGTTGTTCATTCTGTTTTTCTCTCTTGGACCTAAGAATTCTGAATTTATGGTGCCCTCTGTACAACTTACCGATTCTGCTTATGTGGCTCACAGTGAGTTTATACTCTACCGTAAAGCATACGATGTCTTTACTCAAAATCCAAATTTAGAGTTCTTCAAATTCGTGCATTCTGAAGGGGAGCTAGATGAGAGAAAAACAAGCAAGAATTTGGATAAGAGACGCATAATGATAGACCTTGAGGGGAATATCACATACGCTGTAAACACTCAATACGCTGGAAATACAATAGGTTTAAAGAAGCCAGCATTCAGGTTGACCATCAATAAGGCTGTAAAGGAAGGATGGTTATCTGAGCATATGTTCCTCATGGGTGTCAATGGCCCCAATGGAAGAGTCACATACTTCACGGGAGCATTTCCAAGCATGTGCGGAAAAACTTCAACTTGTATGCTTATAGGAGAGCGCTTAGTAGGTGATGACCTCTCATTTATAAGGGATATAAACGGAGAAGCTAGGGCGGTTAATGTGGAATATGGAGTATTTGGAATCATACAGGGAGTGAACAAGGAGGATGACCCTTACATATGGCAAGTATTACATACTCCTCAAGAAATAATATTCTCAAATATTCTTGTACACGAAGGAAAGCCATATTGGAACGATATGGGCGAAGAAATCCCATGCAAAGGAGAGAATCACAGCGGAAAATGGTGGTGCGGAAAGAAAGACAAAGAAGGCAATGAGATTCCTCCAAGCCATAAAAATGCAAGATTCACAGCTCGCCTAATCTATTTCCCAAATCTAGATAGAGAGGCTCTTGATTCAAAAGATGGCGTGAAATTAAGCGGTATGATATTCGGAGGCAGAGACTCAGACACTTGGCCACCTGTGTGCGAATCGTTCAACTGGCAACATGGGGTTATAATGAAAGGTGCTTCAATAGAATCAGAAACCACTGCTGCTACATTGGGCAAAGAGGGTGTAAGGAAATTCAACATTATGTCAATTCTTGATTTTATGTCAGTACATCTTGGGGTATACATTGAGAATTATTTGAAATTCGGCAGGAAACTAAAAACCCCGCCCAAGATATTTGCGGTAAATTACTTCCTCAAGGATGAAAATGGAAACTATTTGAATAGCAAATTGGATAAGAAAGTATGGCTAAAATGGATGGACTTGCGCGTACATAACGAAGTGGATGCTATTGAGACGCCCATTGGATATATACCGTATTACGAGGACCTAGCAAGGTTATTCAAAGAAGTTTTCAATAGGGAATATAAGAAAGAGGACTATGAGAAGCAGTTTACCATTAGAGTACCAAATCTCCTAGCCAAGATAGAGAGAATAAGAAAGATATACGGCAGCATGGACAACATACCTAAGGAGCTATATGAGGAATTAGATGCAGAGGAGAAGAGATTAAAAGATGCACAGAAGAAATATGGAGATTTCATCTCTCCATTCCAATTTATTTCTTAAATTATTTCTTAAATTTTTGGATTTTTCCTATTCTGTAACCCTGGAATAAGAAAACCAATCCATCCATGAATAGAACAACCCCTACAAATAATCCAATAAACACGAATGAGAGATAAGATTTCCATCCAAGTATGAGTAATGCATCAAATATAAGGGTTAATATACCAGCGCCTATGGCTAACCATGAGCCAGCTTGAGATTTTATACTCCTAGCAAGCATAAAATTTGTAAACGCTGCAAAGAGGAAAAATAGAATTATTATGACAGTGAATATCTTCAGACCCAGAATTGGAGAGAGTAAATCAATAAGGCCAAGAGTGATCATCACTATAGCACCTATCAATCTCATTTTTTCCTTGCCAAGCGTTGTAAAGTACAGGAAACCCCCAATCAAACCTAGAATTATTAGAAGAATTCCAACTACATATATAAGGGCAAAAGAAAAATAAAGTGGAAAGAAAACAGCAAAAATTCCTATTAGAACAAGGAAAATGCCTGTTATTGTATGCGAATTTATGGCATCTTCAATTCTATAATCTAATTTTGAAATCATTGGAGCTCATCCCTGTATTTCACCATCTTTTCAACTTCATCTGTGATGACCATCTCATAGAGACCCTCGAATAATTGCAGATCATCAGGAGAGTTTGGGGTCCATATTGCAACTCTTACTCCAAACAATCTGTAAAAATGTATAAGGGCTCTGGCAGTGAACTCACCCACCCCGGATATCTGATGAGGAATATTCAGATAATTTGCCTTAACGGAATATATATGCGAGGGAATTGTAAATACTTCGTTTAAGCCCCCGACAAGAATGCCTATCCTTGCCTCTTTGTTTAATTTTCTAAGAATCTTAAGGGCCTTGATGTTGAAAGATGAAAAAAGTGTACGGTCCAGGGCATCAAATTCTACAGCTATCTTTAGCGAAGGTTTGACTGCATCCGTGTCCTTTATTTCTACATTTATTATTGCATCATTTGGCAAAGCTTCGTATACCTCTCTAAGCAGAGGTATAGGCTCCCCTTCAATTTTGTAATCCTGCAATTCTTCATAGCTTGGTTTCTTAATATCCACATCCACACCTACAACCTTTTCAAGATTTCTATCGTGAGAAACTACAACTTCTCCATCCTTAGTTCTCCATACATCCAATTCTACTCCATCCGCCCCATACTCTATGGCCTTTTTAAATGATAAAAGTGTATTTGGGGGATACTTTGCTGAATAACCTTTATGCCCGAGAACAAGCATTATTCTTCCCTCATTTCTTCAACTTCTTCCTTTCCCTCTTCAAGAGCATCTTCTATTTCAATATCCAAATTACGGAGCAGTTCCATAAACTCTCCAAAATGCTCTTTCTCCTCCTTCACTATGTCCAAGAACACTTTGCGTACTAGCTTATCCTTGGCCAACGACGCAAGCTGCTCGTATAAGTTTATAGCATCTAATTCCGCAATTATGCCTATACGCACAAGCTCTACATCAGGCTCTTCCTTAGCAAGCTCTTCCAATTTTTCCATATCAAAAGGTATCTTCGATAGCATATCAATCCCCATACTTCATCTAATTGCACCATATAAAGATTTTCAAAAAAAAAGAAAGGGTAGAGGTCAGAGTGATTTGTGGCAGAGCCACCAGTCGTAGCACTCAATCTCGCCCTTTTTCTTGGCCTCCTCCCTGTCCTTTATTGCATCAACGCTTCCAGCGGGAGGCACGATGACACGGTCCTTGATTAATTCATTGTTGGGCCACTTGTGCGGCATAGCCACACCATTAGCATCGCTTATCTGCAGAGCCTTCACAGCACGTAGAATTTCGTCCCAGTCACGACCGAGCTCAGCTGGATAGTACACTATAGCCCTTATTGTTCCTTTAGGATCTACAATGAACACCGCCCTGGCTGTCTGCGTGGAACCCGTGGGTATCATGCCGAGCATATCTGCAAGATCTCCGCGATCATCCGCAATAACTGGGAACTGTATCTCCTCCCCGAGATTATCTTTGATCCACTCAATCCACTTCAAATGTGCAAATACTTGGTCCACGCTTAGTCCTATCACTTCAACACCTAGCTCTTTGAATTTATCTAATCTTTTCTGCATAGCGTAGAACTCCGTTGTGCACACTGGTGTGAAGTCCGCTGGATGAGAGAACAGTACGAACCACTTCCCAGCAAAGTGGTCTGGCAACTTCATTTTTCCATGGGTTGTATTAACCTCTACCTCCGGAAATTTTTCTCCTATCACTACCATTTTTTATCACCTCCTTTTTTTACTATTCTCAAGATGCAAACATTGCATCAAACCTATGAAGCTTATCAAGCTTCTTTCAATCTACCTCCTTTATATCCACTTCTATAATTTCTTTCACATTGCCCTTTATTGCCTTACTTACCAAGCAATATTTATGCGTTATCTCCACAAGTTTTTCGGCCTTGCTTTTTTCTCCCCTAGCAATACTTAGTTTTACATTCAATTTCATCTTATCAAACTTGAACCCCCCATCTGTGTCAATCCCTAGTATGGGCTTTACTATAACCCTAAGCTCATTTATGTGCACTCCTATTTTATCGTTTATAGCTGTCATTGTAGTTATGAAACACACTGCTAAAGCCGCTGGTAAGAGCTGTTCAGGCCAAGTTACATGGGGTGGGGGGTTTATTGGACTAACACTGAGAGGGTTATCTACCTCCAATTCCATATCATGAATTTTTGTCTTTGTTCTTCCGTCTCCAATCCAAACCGATTCTGCTGCTAAGAGGTCTCCTAAAGCTTCAAAATCTATGTTTTCCAAAGCATTATCTGATTTTTTCTCATCCATATTACTACCCCCTTATCTTTATCCATTTCAATTTTGCAAGATTCATTTTACGAGCTTTCCAACCGTTATCAGTGCAAGACCTTCAAACAGCAAATCAATGCCCACAAAGAGCCCTATGATCCACTCTGAATTCCCTGGCCAGCTCATAAGCACCAGTATTCCCAATATCAAAGAAAGCACACCGGAAATCACTGGGGCCCACCATCCATTGTATGGATGCACAGTATAAGCAAGTAGAAAGTATATTATTCCCCCTATCATGAAGAAACTTCCCATAAGAACTGCTAAACCTGCCAGAGCATACAGAGGATAGATTATTACGAGTATACCGAAAATTAATAGTGCTATGCCAAGCAGTATCCCCCCCAGCTTTCCACTGGTAGACTTTATGCCCATTATCAAGAACACTATGCCACCAATCAACAGTAATATTGCAATGAGATACACTATGACCCCACTGGCAAATTTCGGAAATATTATGCCCAATATACCAAGTATGGTGAGCACTATTCCTGCGTTTGTATATGGCTTAGGGTCGATCGTGGGCCCTTCTATGTTGCTTGTATATTCCATTTAAATCACTCTACATCAACTTCGTTTTGCCAGAGCCCATGGATATTGCAGTAACTCAAAGCCATCAGCTTACCTTTCTTCTCACACTTAAAGTAGAACTTGGCCTTCGGCTCTGTTATGGGTGCACTGTGACTTGTGAAAGCTACTCTCCCGACCATTATTGGAAATCCTCCATCTTCTGGCTTGAAATATAGTTCAATCCACGCAATATGGTGCTCTGGTGTGTTTGGATGAGGTACTTCCTTTCCCACAGAAACCTCAACTTCGATCATATCACCATCTTTCTTGTACTCTATAACA
The DNA here is from genome assembly GCF_000025665.1 of Aciduliprofundum boonei T469. Taxonomy (GTDB): domain Archaea; phylum Thermoplasmatota; class Thermoplasmata; order Thermoplasmatales; family Aciduliprofundaceae; genus Aciduliprofundum; species Aciduliprofundum boonei. Next base: position 839,904 of record NC_013926.1, on the reverse strand, counting down.
GGTACATGCTTCTCGCCTTTCCAATCCCCACTCTTTATTGTTTCACTCAACATCTTTCATCACCTCCTTTATTTTTCCTCATTTACAAGAGGAGTGTAAGTCCTTCTTGCAAGTTCACGATCAAGCATAAGTAAACCATGGCCATGGTCTCCAATCATCTTTAACATCTGAATGATCTCTTCATCGTTTGCCTCTTCTTCAACCTGCTCATCCACATACCACTGCAGAAGATTAAATGTAGCACGGTCTTTCTTCTTCTCTGCCAGGTCTACAAGGTTGTTTATGCACTGTGTGATATGTTTCTCATGCTTCAATGTCTCCTCAAAAGCATGAAGCGGGGAGTTCCACTCATGTGGCGGCTCCTTTATGGCATATAATTTTACACGGCCACCTCTCTCGATTAAATAGCGGTAAAACTTCATTGCATGATCCATTTCTTCCTGGTACTGGACATACATCCAGTTGGCAAATCCCTTCAATCCTATATTTTCAAAATACCCAGACATTGAAAGATAGAGATATGCAGAGTACATCTCTTCATTTATCTGTTTATTTATCGCCTCTTCTATTTCCTTATCTATCATCTTTCATCACCTCCTCAAAATTTTACAAATTTATCCTGCGGAGCACCACAAACCGGGCACTTCTCCGGTGGCTCATCGCCCATATATGTATATCCGCAAACAGGGCATATGTAAATGCTCTTTTCTTCAATATCCTCGTTCTTAGAAGCCTTATCCTTGGCATCTTCGTACATCTTAGCGTGAATTTTTTCAGCTTCTATGGCATAGTGGAATGAGCGTTCGGCTCCCTTCTCCTCAAAGTACTTTGCAATCTCCAAGTATGCAGGATACATATCCTCAACTTCAAATGTTTCCCCACCAATTGCAGTGGAGAGATTTTCTTCAGTACTCTTAACATACCCCAGGTTCGTAGCATGATTTTTCGCATGCACGAATTCTGCATAAGCTATAGCCCTAAACAGTCGTGCAATATTCTTCTTTCCCTCTCTTTCGGCAACTTCGGCGAATATGGTGTATTTCATATGTGCCATACTCTCGCCGGCGAATGCCTCCTCTAAACTTTTCTCAACCATTTTTCTCATTTTTTCACCTCAACAAATTTTTTCAATTCTTCTAAAACTTTCTCAACATGACCATTGACACGCACATTTCTCCAAACTTTCACAATTTTACCTTCAGGGTCTATGAGGAATGTGGTTCTTATCGTACCATAATATTCTCTCCCATAGTTTTTCTTCTTCCCCCAGGCACCATACCTCTCCAGAACTTTATGCTCTTCATCGCTTAAAAGAAGAATTTTCAGATTATGTTTCTCTATGAACTTCGCATGACTCTTGGGTGAATCTTTACTCACCCCGATTATAACCGCCCCAAGCTTTTCAAATTCATCTTGCATCTCTGTGAAGCCCTTTGCCTCCTTTGTACATCCTGATGTATTGTCCTTGGGGTAGAAATAAAGAACTACCCATTTACCTCGATAATCGCACAGACAATGCTCTTTGCCCTCGTAATCAGGCAGGCAAAAATCCTCTGCAATATCGCCCTCCTTCATTTCATCACCCCCACTTCTCTATGCTTCTCTGCAATTATCTTTGCAAATTCTTTTATCTTATCATAATCCTCTTTTTTAGGCAATCCCTTAATCAGTAGAGGTTCTAAGATCTCAACTTTCAAAGCTCCAAGATTGGACTTTAGAATATCAACTGTTCTGCCACCCCATCCATATGAGCCCATTATACCCACAAACTTGGCCTTTGGTTTAAGAGCATTGGTGAGATAGGCAGCATACACTGCATGAGGATGTGGTCCCGCCAGCATTGTGGGAGTAGCTAGAATGATTGTAGTAACATCAACCATGTCTATTGCAATCTCTCCCAAATTAGATGTTATAAGATCCCTGACCTTAACCTCAACTCCTTCCTCACCTAAATAATCCACGAGAGCATAGACCATCTTTTTAGTACTTCCATGCATTGAAACATAGAGGATTAGTACCTCATTTTTTGTCTCGGAAGAAGTCCATTCTTTATAAGCATCGATTATGAATTTAGGATCACTGTAGGCAGGTCCATGGCTAGGTGCTATTATCCTTGGCTCCAGCTCCTCTATCTTCTTAATATTCCTCGTAATAATTTGCCTAAATGGCATCATAATTTCCGCATAATACCTCTTTGCCTCGTGATAAATCCTATCATATTGCTCCGCAAATGTGTGAGAAGTGGCAGCATGAGAACCGAAGAAATCACAGGTAAATGCTATTCTATCTTCCATTAAGTATGTGGTCATCGTCTCAGGCCAATGGACCCAGGGAGTCATGATGAACTTGAGTGTTTTCCCCCCAAGCTCTAATGTATCTCCTTCCTTGATTATGATAAAGTCTTCATCCTTCAAATGAAGCAAATCCTTCTCAAATCCCATGCACTTTGCATTTGTCACAACCTTTGCCTCTGGATATCTCTTAAGAAGATAGGGTATGCCTCCAGAGTGGTCTTGCTCTGCATGATTTGATACAATGTAATCTATTTTATCCACCTTCAATTCTTCCAAATTGTCAATGAGTTGCTCCAATTTCTCTGGTTCCACAGTATCTATAATCGCCGTTTTATTCTCTCCCTTCACAAGATACGCGTTGTAACTGGTACCCTGGGGGAGAGGTACTATCTCATCGAAGAGCGTTCTCTCCCAGTCAATAGCGCCAACATTGTAAACTCCATCTGCTATCTTTCTTATCATCTTTACTCCACCTTTTCAAACATGTCCTTGGATGCTCCACAGACAGGACATACCCAATCCTCAGGTAACTCCTCAAAGGATGTCCCTGCGGGTACACCACTATCCGGATCTCCGACCTCTGGGTCGTATATATATCCGCAAACCATACATCTCCATTTCATCTCTTTCACCTCCTTTTCATGGACCTACATGCATCATAGGCCAATAAGCATCGTAGTCCTCAAACCTCTTCTCGGATTCAAGCTCATTTTCCAAGATATGATAGTGGCCCATCTCCATGTTTGCAAGATAGTACAGGCCTTTGGCAAGCTCTATATCACCCATCTTCTCCGCCTTCTTAGACATGGAAAGGTAGTAGTCTCTGGCCGCAACTTCGGCCTTCATCGACTGCTCTAAAATAGAAGAAATGGGTGTGTCAGCGTCATATTCAATATGTGGTAAAGGCACTGGTGATTCTTCAGGTAATTTTAATTCTTTATTAGGAAACATTTTTGAAAAGTAATTCCTTAGGAATTCCTCATGCTTTTTCTCTTCGTTGGCAAGAAATTTCAGACGATCTTTTAGTAAGTAATTCTTAGTTTTTTCTGCCATATATTCATAAACATTCCTGCTCTCTATCTCACTCTTAACGGCTATTCCGAATAATGTTTCAAAATTTATTTCTTCAATATCCATTTAACTCCCTCCCACATAGGTTGCCGCCTTGGGCGGGGTCTTACCCTTCACAACATTGTGATAATAATCATAAGTCATAGGAGTTCCCTCTTGAATAGAGTCCGCATCCACCACCTCTCCAATAAATAATACATGCGTGCCTACATCCACGCTATCTACAACCTTTGCCTCTATATACCCCAATGAATAATCAAGGACTATTGGGGCGCCTGTAACTCCAATTTTATATTTTACATTTTCAAATTTATTTATATCCCTACCTGAACGGAATCCAAATAAACCAATGAACTTAAAAGGTGCTTCAGTTGATAGTATAGAAACTGAAAATACATTGCTGTATTTTATATACTCATATGTCAAATTTTCTTTGTTTATACTGATTGCAATTTTCGCAGGTTTAGAAGTTATTTGAAAAACTGTATTGGCTATCTGCCCATCCAGCTTTCCCTCTTTCGCAGATGAGATCACATACATCCCGTAGGATAGTTTATGCAAAATCTTTCTATCCATATTCAGAGTAATGAGTTTGATATATATAAATATTTTGTTCGATATTCGAATAATTTGCTATTAGAAAACTTTAATAAGGATAACATAATTATGTATCATAATGGACGATAAAGACAGAAAAATCATTGAAATTCTCAGAAATAACGCTAGAACGCCTTATACCGAGATAGCTAAAATTCTGGGAGTTACGGAAACAACTGTGAGAAAAAGAATCGCAGAGCTTGAGAGAGAGGGAGTTATAAAAAAATATACTATAGAGGTAGATCCTGAAAAATTAGGATATAAAACCGTAACTATTTTAGGAATGGATGTTGAGCCAAAATATTTACTACAGGCCTCTAGAAAATTAGCTGAAATTGATGAAACAATATGGGTTGCTACTTCCAGTGGAGACCACATGATTATGGCTGAAATATGGACAAAAAATGGAGAGGAGCTATTTGATTTGATAACTACCAAGATAGCAAAGATTAAAGGCGTGAAAGATTTATGTCCTGCCATAATTATGGAGAGGGTAAAATAATCCTCACTATGCCGTATGATTCAAAAGGTATATTTTTAAAACGCCCCAATAGATTTTTAGGCAAAGTTTTGATAAATGGCAAAGAGGAGCTGGTACATATCCATGACCCAGGGAGACTTTCTGAGTTGCTCTATGAGGGGAATGAGGTACTATTAAAAGAATATAATAACAAAAAAAGAAAAACAAAATGGGAATTAATAGGAGCAAAATATAAAGGAAACTGGATTTTCACAAACTCAAAATTTCACAGAGTTATCTCTGAGAGAATATTGAAAGATGCGGAAATATCCCCTTTTGGTAAGGTTGATGAAATAAGGGCAGAGGTAAGAGTTGGAAAGAGCAGGATAGATTATCTCCTAACAAAGAATGGAAAGAGGATTTGGGTTGAGGTCAAAGGATGCACTTTGGAAGAAAATGATATTGCTCTCTTTCCAGATGCCCCCACTGAAAGGGGCAGAAAGCATGTTGAAGAATTAAAAAAATTAATTGAAAAAGGAGACAATTCTGCGCTCTTGATATTGGTATTCCACCCATATGTGAAATGTTTTACTCCCAACGAGAAGAGAGATGAAAAATTCGCAGAATCATACTGGAATGCGATTAACAAAGGCTTGAAAGTTCATCCTGCTCTTTTACAATATGATGGGAAAAACATAATTTTCAAAGGATATACTTCATTATGTAAAAATATTCATAAAGGTTGAATCTCTCTCCCATCTATGAAAAGAATTGGAATTGTTGGCGGAACTACCCCGGAATCATCCGTTTATTACTATCGCAATTTTATTGAGGTTTCTAGAGAACTCTTTGAGAACGATTTTTATCCAGAGATGATAATTTTCAATCTAAATTTTAAAAAATTTAAAAGTGCCAAGGATTGGGACGATAGAGAGATATACCTCCTAGAAATAATAAAAGCATTGGAGCACGCAGGGGCTGAAATTATAGCCCTATCGGCTAATACTCCCCACATAGTATTTGATTCACTTGCAAAGAAAACTAATGCAAAGATGATAAGCATAATAGATGCCCTGGCGGAAGAGGCAAAAAATAAGGGTTATAAAAAACTGCTACTAATGGGAACGAAGACAACAATGACCTCTGGATTTTACAAAAGGAAGTTGGAAGAGCATGGGTTTGAAGTTATAGTACCAGAAGAATATGTTGATGAAATAGATAGAATAATATTCCAAGAGTTAAGTCACGGAGTTTTAAAAAGTAAAAATCGTTTAATAAATATTGTTGAAAGTTATAAGAAGAAATATGAGGATTTGGATGCAGCAATTTTAGGATGCACAGAGCTTCCCATAGCACTCAAAGAGGGTGATACAAGCATTCCTCTCCTTGACACGGCTAAAATCCATATGAGAAAAATAATAGAAGAAGCCATGAAGTAATTATTTCCAGGCCTCTATTTTAAATTTCTTCATATTTTCTCCTTCAAACCAGAACTCTGCCGAGAAATTGATATTATTTATAACCAATGGAAGCCAGTATTTGTCATCTTCCCACATATTTTCATAAGGAATATCTCTTAGAAAGAACCATTTTGGAATGGATTCTTCACTTTCCTCAGGTTCTCCGAGAAGCTCCGCTCTAAATACATAAACAGTCCAATCTTCGTTATTGACATCATAAAACTTTATAATTCCAATCTTTTTTAGATTAGTTATATCTGCATGCATTTCCTCTTTTGCCTCTCTCTTAGCACACTCTTCAGGATTTTCTCCATTTTCAATCTTTCCTCCAAGCCCGTTCCACTTTCCTGCACCATGACCTCTCTTTTTGTAATGCAACAATATTTTATTCCCTTGAACAATATGAACCACAACTGCCTCAATCATAAAAAGGTAAAGTAGCTAAGCGGATAAAAATCCTCCGTCTACTGCCACCATAGCCCCAGTCATATACGATGACATATCTGATGCCAGAACAAGAGCCATTCTAGCTACTTCATCTGGAGAGCCAAATCGTCCCAAAGGCAATCTATTTTTAAAGTTCATTGCAGTTTTTATCATATCCATATTCAATTTCATGGCCGCTTCTTTTTTCAGTTTTTTAACACCTTTGGTTTCAATACCTCCAGGTATAAGGGCATTTACTCTAAATCCAATTTTACCATATTCTCTTGCAAGAGCACGGGTGAGGGCAATTACGCCCATCTTACTGATGTCATAGTGGACAAGTCCTGTAGCAAATGGAAGCACAGCCTCAATTGATGCGACATTTATTATCACTCCTCCTCTTTTTCTTCTCTTTATCATCTCTTGACACATCCAAAAAACAGATTTTACATTAACATCAAATATTTTATCCAAAAAATCTTCATCCACCTCAGTAAATTCCTTGAAAAGATAGATTCCAGCGTTATTAACCAGTATATCAGGTGGCTGCTCCAAGTCGTTCCACAGTGATATTATATTTTCTCTCTTTGATAAATCAACTTTATAAACATTAACCTCAATATTAAATTTTGAAAGTTTCCTTTTTAGGGCATTTAAACCACGCATATCAATATCCACAAGTTCTAAAATCGCCCCCGCCTCTGCAAATCTATAAGCTATGGCTGCTCCAATTCCTGCAGCTGCGCCAGTAATTAGAGCTCTTTTATTTTTGAGGGAAATAATCTCATTTATAGGCTTTAATTCTTCCATTATCTCACCACTATAATTTAGGTATGCTCATACTTAAACATTTTGAAATATTAGGACCCTCCAGCAACCGAAGGAGATTATGGAGGGTGAGTAGAAGATGAGAGATATAGAAGATTACTAGAAGAGAACAAATCAAAGGTGTGAGGAAAAATACTCGCAAGAAGGGGGCAGAGCCCCCTTTCTAAACCCCCAAATATTACTTGATTATTATCGATTACATGTCTTTCCATTCTTTCTCTGTTGCTTCTAAATTCCTAACTTACGGCCTCTATAGCTAATTACTCCTAATTTTTATCCTTAATTTTTCATATTTCAATAGAAATTCAACTCGCCCAAAATAGTGAAAATATAATATAGGAGCATTGACATTTATTAGCAATGTTTCCACTGGATTACCTTATGACATTCGGATTACTTTTGTTAATCGTTTTTATAGTTTCAGAGTTTTCTCATAAGTTAAATGTTGTGGCTGTGCCACTCTTAATAATTTCGGGCATAATAATCGGTCCATATGGAGTGGGAATCGTAAAAAAATTTGAAGGATTGGAATTTTTCGGTGAACTGGGCTTTCTCTTTTTAGTATTTCTTGCAGGACTTGAGATAAAAGGTGTAAAAAATGTTAAATGGAAAAATGTAGGAGAACTTGCCATAATACTTGCAAGTGTATCCTTCTTTGTTGGATTTGGAATAGTATATATGTTTGGCTATCATCCACCAGCATATCTTCTAGCCACTCCTCTGCTCATTGGAACAATTTTTCAATCATCATCAGTTGGTGAAATTATACCCATCATAAACCACACACCAAAACTCAGAGATAAAATAGGAAATACCCTTATACCTACTGTAGTACTTCTTGACACGATAAGCCTAATTGGTCTTTCAATAATACTCCACTGGTACAAAAATCCAAATTTTATGAATTTAATTTTATTTGCTATTTTCTTATTCATATTCGTTTTTATTGGATCCAAATACCTACCAAAGATTGGAAAGTGGATTTTTACCAGATACAAAAGCAGTTATGAAGAGATGGAAATAATATTTTTCATGGCACTACTCTTTATGATGATAGGCATTTCTGAATTAATAGGATTGGAGCCCATTGTAGCGGCATTCTTAACTGGCTTATTTCTAGGAGAATCCATTAAAGATGAGGAGATTTATGGAAAATTAAATTCAATAGGCAAAGGATTCTTGATACCTATATTTTTTATACTAGTAGGAATGGACACTAATATTAGTGTATTTCTTAAAAGTGCGGATTACATATACCTAGTTATAGCAATAGTGCTTGGACTTATGGTTAGCAAACTGATAGGGGGCTACATATATTCTAAAATATTCAAAAAAGATCTCTCGCTCTTAGGCATAGTGTTTTTCCCCCAACTGGGTGCAACCCTAGTCGCATCAAAAATAGGCTTACAGTATGGATTGATAGATGAACCTTTATTCACATCAATAGTGGTTATGGCTATAACAACCGCTCTAGCAACACCCTTCTTAGTAACTAGAATATTTGGAAAATTAGAAAAAAGTGATATTAAAAATCATACTGTTATCTTGGGTGGAGGTATAATTGGGGGATATGCAGCATCAGCTCTTTCTTTATTAAAAGAGGAGTTTATAATAGTAGAAAATGATAAAACTAAATGCGATGAGCTTAAATTAAAGGGTTATAAATGCGTACTTGGAAATCCAACCAACAGAGCAATATTAGATGCAGTAAATATAAATGAAGCAAAATATGCATTGGTGCTTTTATCTTCATCCAAGGACTCTGTGATAGCGGTAAGATACATCAGGGAGAAAAATTCAAAATGCAAAATAATAGCAATGGTCCATAACGAAAGGGAGAGAAAAATTCTACAAGGCATATCTGATGAGATTCTATACCCAGAAACCCTTACAGGAATGAACATTATATGGCATATTATGAAGTTAATCAATGAAGAACAAAATAAAAGATAGCAAAATTTATATTAGCCCTTGCTTTAATCCTCACAGAGATTTAAAAAGGTGATTTTATGAAGTCGCTGGTTAAAGAGGTGCTATCAAAAGCGGATGAGAGGATTGCTGTTACGCAGGAGCCAGCAATAACAAGCCCTGATGATGAAGAACTTATGTCGCTTCTGCAAAAATTAAAAACAAATATTAAAGTTGTTGGTTGCGGAGGAGCTGGAAGCAATACTATCACAAGAATTATGGAAGAGGGCATAGTTGATGTTGAGCTCGTTGCTGCAAATACAGACGCTCAGCATTTACTAATTACCAAAGCAAATCGCAAGATTTTACTAGGAAAGAGAATAACAAGGGGTTTAGGTGCGGGAGCGTTGCCCCAGGTGGGCGAAGAAGCTGCCAGAGAAGTGGAAGACAGGATAAGAGAGGTTCTGCAAGGAGCGGATATTGTTTTTGTAACCTGTGGTTTGGGAGGAGGCACGGGCACAGGTAGCGCCCCGGTTGTGGCTCAAATTGCAAAAGAGCTTGGAGCTTTAACGATTGCAATATGCACACTGCCATTCACAGCAGAGGGAAGGATGAGATTTGAAAATGCAATGTGGGGTCTGGAAAAATTAAAGCAGCATGTTGATACCGTTATAACAATTCCAAATGATAAGCTATTGGAGCTCGTGCCAAGATTACCCTTAAACCTCGCATTCAAAGTGGCAGATGAAATCTTGATGCGCTCGATTAAGGGTCTTGCAGAGATGATAACCAAGCCAGGATTAGTGAATTTAGATTTCAACGATTTAAAGACGATAATGAAAGGTGGCGGCGTAGCCATGATAGGCCTGGGTGAGAGTGATTCGGAGAATAGGGCAGAGGAAGCCATAAGGGAAGCTTTGAACTCTCCATTGATAGAAGCGGATATAAGCGAGGCAAATGGGGCATTGATCAATGTGGTTGGCGGCGAAAATATGACTGTCAAGGAAGCAGAAAGCGTGGCAGAATATGTGCAATCACAGATAAGCAAGGGAGCAAGAATAATATGGGGTGCTTCCATTGATCCTTCCTTGGGCAATACATTGAGAGTTATGGTAGTTGTGACTGGAGTGAAATCTCCATACATTCAAGGTCTTGAAGCCTTAGAGAAAACGAAGGAAGTTGATGTTATAAGGTGAAAAGCATGGGCATAATTGAAAAAAGTGAACAGTTCCAAAAAAGCGTGGATAATTGGGTTGCAGGATTTGGCAAGGGCAAATATTCCAGGATTTTAAAGATGGCCAGAAAACCCACAAGGGAGGAGTACGGAAAAGTTCTGGCTATAACGGGTCTCGGCATACTTTTCATAGGGGGCGTGGGATTTGCCCTTTACTACATTTTCCAAATATGGCTTCACATACCATGAGGGATTAAAATGATTGATGTTAGCTTAAATACTGAACTTTTCAGAATTCCAGCTGGAAGGATAGCCGAAATCGTTATCGTTATATCAAACAAAGGTGAGAAAAAAGAGAAAGTCACATTCAAAGTTCTGTCCCAACTAAATATGAAAGACCCCAGTTTAGAGTGGAGTGTCAACATAATTGGAGTTGAAAAGGATGAGGTAAAACTCTTAGTTACGAAGGAAGAAAACAAAGAGCTTGAGTATGAACTTCAAGTGCAACCAAATAAGAGAAAAGAAATATATGTGAATATAACAGCTCCAAGAGCTGCCGAAATTGGAGATTATGGTATATTCAAATTTGAAGTTATTCATTCCGAGGGCTTGTGGAGTAAGGATGTGAGAATAAACATAGAAGCCGCCATTGTAGCCGTTAAAACTACAATAGGACAGGAGGTAAAAGTGGCCAGAGATATAGGAATGAAAGCAAAGATTCACGGTTGGAAAGAAATATTTTCTGTACTTGCACCCTACAATTTAAAAGGATATGTTTTTGTTGAAACTTCAAGACCTGATAAGGTTCTCTCCTTAATAAGAGGAATAAAAGATGCAAAGGGAGTAGTAAGGGGTGAAATGCATCTTGAAGAGATAAAGCATTATCTCACTCCAACTCCAACAATACATCGCATCTCAGTTGGAGATATAGTAGAGCTTGTAGAAGGTCCATTCAAAGGCGAGCATGCTAAAGTGATACAGATTGACGAGGCAAAAGATGAAATAACAGTTGAGCTTTTCGAGGCAATGGTACCTATACCAATAACTGTTAAGGCAGAAGCTGTGAGGCTATTGGAGAAGGAAGGTGAGTAATATGGGACAAGTAATAGAAGTGTTGGTTGAAGGAGGTAAAGCTACACCTGGTCCACCTCTGGGTCCCGCTCTGGGCCCCATGGGAGTTAATGTTGCACAGGTAGTCAAGGCCATAAATGAAAAGACGAAGGACTATGCAGGAATGCAAGTTCCTGTGAAAATTGATATAGATCCAAAAACAAAGGAATTTACCATAACTATTGGCACACCACCCACAAGTGCTTTGATAAAGAAAGAGCTGGGCATAGAGAAGGGCTCTGGGAATGCAAGAACGGAGAAAGTTGGAAATTTGAGTTTAGAGCAGGTAGTCAAAATTGCAAAAATGAAGAAGGATAACTCCCTATCTTACGATGTAAAAGGTGTGGTGCTGGAAGTTTTGGGCACATGCGTCTCCATGGGAGTAACTGTGGAAGGCAAGGACCCCAGAGAGGTGCAAAAGCTTATAAAGAATAACGAAATCACCCTACCTAACTTGTAGGAGAGCTGTAGGCTCGCTTACTACAAGGAGGTGTTCAATTGCAAGATAATATACTAACTGCCGTAAAAGAAGCAATAGAAAAATCGAAAGAGAGAAAGTTTTTAGAGAGTGTAGATTTGGCTATAAATTTAAAGGATGTCGATTTAAGCATTCCTAAAAACAGGATAAATGAAGAGGTAATTTTACCCCATGGTAGGGGCAAGGAAGTAAAGATAGGTGTATTTGCTTCAGGAGAAACTGCATTAAAGGCAAAGAATTGTGCAGATCTGGTAATTGCTCCTGAAGAAATTGAAAAACTTGCGGAGGATAAGAGAAAAGCAAGAAAGATAGCCAATAAATATGATTTTTTCCTTGCAGAAGCACCGCTTATGGGAAAGATAGGTAAGAGCTTAGGTATAATCCTCGGTCCTCGCGGTAAGATGCCAAAGCCTCTACCTCCAGGTGCAGACCCATGCCCACTGGTAGAGAGATTGAAGAAGACCGTGAGAATGCGCTCGAGGGATAAAAGGACATTTCATGTGCCCGTAGGAACAAAGAACATGGAGCCAGAGAAAATTGCGGAGAACATAGAAGAGGTCATAAAAAGATTGGAGACGAAGCTTGAAAGGGGATTGCAGAATATAGATAGTGTATATGTGAAAACAACTATGGGCCCCGCAGTAAAGATAAAATTGAGGTGAGTTAGATGGCTCATGTTGCACCTTGGAAATATAAATTCGTTGACAAACTCGCCAAACTTGCGGAAGAATACCCTGTAGTGGGTATAGTTAACATAAACAACATTCCCGCTGCTCAAATGCAAAAAATGAGAAGGAACCTAAAAGATAAAGCCGTATTTATTGTAGGTAAGAACAGGTTGATAAAATTAGCCCTTGAAAAGGCAAATAAAAAGAATATAAAAGATCTTGCGAATTACATTGAGGGGCAAACTGGGATAATATTCACCAATATAAATGCCTTCAAACTTGAAAAATTAATGGAAGAAACTCAAACAAAGGCACCTGCAAAGGGTGGTGAAATCGCTCCAGAAGATATAATTGTCCATGCTGGAGAGACACCTTTCAAACCAGGTCCTATGATCAGTGAGTTTCAGAAGGTTGGATTGCCTGCGGCCGTGCAAAAGGGAAAAATAGTGATAAGGAAAGATACGGTGTTAGTAAAGAAGGGAGAGGTAATAAGTAGGGATGTGGCGCAAGTTCTAACCAAGCTTGAGATTTACCCCATGACTGTGGGACTGGATTTAAGAGCTGCCTATGAGGATGAAATGGTATTCCCCAAGGATGTACTCCATGTGGATACAGAGAAGGTCTATGGAGATGTGCTTAATGCAATCCAATATGCCATGAATTTGAGTGTTAATGCGGCATATCCAACTAAGCTAACAATGCCTATGCTCATAGGAAAGGCAGCAAGAGATGCTATGAACCTTGCAATAAACGGAGGCATAGTGAACAAATTCACAGCAGAGCATATACTCAGAAAAGCATATATGGAAATGCTCTCACTTGCCTCTGCGCTTAGCGATGGTTTAGATGATGAGTTGGAAAATTTAATATCCAATAGGCAAATTCCGCCTTCAAATGAGGAAGGCAAGAAAGAAGAAAATGTAGAAGAGGAAAAGAAGGATGAGGATGAAGAAGAAAATAAAGAGGAAGAGGCCATCTCGGGCCTTGGAGCTCTGTTTGGATAAAAGAAAAAGGAGGTATGAAAATGGAATATGTGTATAGTGCCCTGATCCTGCATTCGCTGGGAAAGGAAATAAACGAGGATGCAATAGCAAACATAATAAAAGCCGCTGGAGCAGAGCCAGATATGGCTCGAATAAAGGCATTGGTATCTGCGCTCAGTGAGATAGACATAGATGAAGCTATAAAGAATGCAGCATTTGCTCCCGTAGCAGCAGCGCCTGCAGCCGCAGCACCTAGCGAAGAGAAGGAAGAGAAGAAAGAGGAAGAGAAAAAGGAAGAGGAAGAAGAGGAAAAGAAGGAAGAGGAAGCCATAGCAGGTCTCGGAGCACTCTTCGGATAAACGGTGAGTGAATGCAGAAACTTCTCACCTATACCCTTCTTTACTTTATACCAGTCGCTCTTATAGCCTACGGTATATGGCAGAATATATTAGCACTAATAATAGGGTTAGCTTGGATAGCGTCATCATTCATAATTTTTGAGATACCTAAGCATACAGATTAATCCAATATTTTTGAAATTTTATCCCCATAATAATGTAGATTTTTTACAGCCATGCCACTTTTTTTAGATACCATCTCATTTGCATCCATCAAGGCAATTCCCACTGCCAGAGCTTTTTTATACTTTTTATCTCTAACATAAACGGCATCTCCCTCTCTCACATTAGGATCAGCATCCACTATACCTGCCGCAAAGATATTTGCACCGTTTAAAACATGCTTAACAGCACCCAGATCCACAGTAACATAGCTATTATCAATTGGATGTTGGAGAAGGAGAAGCACAGTTGGATAGTATTTTCCCTCATAAAAAAAGTAGGATGGTAAACCATCCACAAGAATTACACTCTGCTCATCCTCTACAATCTCGTATGTTCCCTCAACCCATATATCCATGGCAAGATATTTTTTTATCTCTTTAATCTTCTTCTTTTTAAGATGATACCTTTTCACCCATTTTCACCTCTTCCAATCTTTTTAAGGCTAATTCTAAACCCATCCCTGCTGCGATTTCTAAATATCTAATCCCCTCTTTAACTTTTCCCAAGGCAATATACGCTTCTCCAAGAAAGTAGTAACCTTCCTTTGTTTTTATATCTCTAAATATCTCAACAGCCTTATCATACTCGCCTTTATCTAATAGGGCAGTGCCAATCCGAAGTATATAATCTCTATCGTTCGTATCAAGCGAGAACTTGGAACCATTAATCAAGAATTCTATGAATTTTCTCTCTCTTCTGAACCTTTCTGTCTTATACTTGCTTGCAATTTTCAATGCTTCTTCGTATCTTCCAAGAGCTTCGAGTGCCAGACATCTCATATAATCTAAATCCTTTCCATTCTCCTCAATTTTCAAAATCTCATTATACCTGCCAAGCTTGTAAAGAATATTTGCCTTTGTTATGTTATCCACAAACTCCAAGGCTTCTTCATATTTACCCATCTTGATGTATATTCTTGCTTTTTCTTCAGAATTCCCATATTTTAAAGCTCCCTCGTAATATCTTAATGATTCTACATAGTATCCAAGGAAAGAGCATATATCACCGAGCAATTCAAACGATCTCACATTGGGCTCAATTTTAACAGCCATTTTGAGTGAATCTATTGCTTCTTCATATCTTCCAAGTTTGTACAAAGAGTAGCCACGCCAGTACCAAGTATCCGCATACTCAGAATTTAACTCTATAGCATTCTCTAAAGCATCAAGGGCTTCTTCGTAATGACCTAAAGCAGAGAGGGCATGGCCCTTTGCATGCCAAGCATAATCGAATTTGGGATTTATCTTTAAAGCTCTCTCATGGAACGGGATGGAATACTTGTGCATACCCATTTTATCTAGGGCATTCCCAACATTGTTCCATCCTATCTCATACTCAGAATTAATGCTC
Organism: Aciduliprofundum boonei T469; assembly: GCF_000025665.1. Classification (GTDB taxonomy): domain Archaea; phylum Thermoplasmatota; class Thermoplasmata; order Thermoplasmatales; family Aciduliprofundaceae; genus Aciduliprofundum; species Aciduliprofundum boonei. The sequence continues at coordinate 824,534 of NC_013926.1, read as the reverse complement.
ACAGATTTCATAAAATACGGGATTGATTCCATATATTTCCCAAGATTGTAAAGGGCATTTCCAAGATTATTCCAAGTAACTTCATCCCTTGAATCAATTTGCAGGGCTTTCCAATAGTAAAAAACTGCTTTGCTTAAATTTCCCAAAGTATGCTCTAAATATCCCAAATTATACCAAGCTTCTCTATAACCTTGATTCATACCCACTGCTTTTTCGTAGCATTCCCTCGCCTTCACATAATTTCCCAAAGAGAAATAAAGAAAACCCATATTGTTCCAAGCTTCCTCATTTTTCTCGTTTATCTCTAGGGCCTGTTTATATGCTTTTAATGCCTCTTCATATTTTTCCATACCAAAATATATGTTGCCAAGAACCACCAAGTATGAATCCTCCCTGCTCTTCTTTATTAGCCCCTTTATTATTTTCTCCGCATTTTTGTAGTACCCACATTCTGCAAGAACTATGGAGGATAAATACAAAAATTCATCATTATTAAATTTTTTTAATCCATCTAAAATTATTCTCTTTGCCTTTCTTTTCTTTCCAATCTTTAAATATGCACTGGCTAAGGATATGTAAGCACTTTGAAATGATGAGTTTAAAGATAAAACTCTCTCGTATGCTTTTATTGCCTTCCCATAATCTCTATTTTCAAAATAGGCATTTCCAAGATAGAACCAGATCTCGTAATTCTCCGGTTCTTCCTTCACCTTATTTTCAAAATAAACTATCGCTTCATCGTAATAGCCCTCGGATATTAACTCCAAACCACGCAGATGATTCTCAGGCACAAGACAATTAACGCTTTTCATTTAATAATCTTTTCTTTACAAGGAATATTATGGCTAATGCAACCAAGGCTGCGAGAAAATCAACAGTCCAATCCATAGGGTCGCAGTGCCTACTGGGTACAAAGTACTGGTGAAACTCATCCGTGGCAGCATATAAAGCAACAAAGATTAGTGTGTGATAATAATTCTTGAAGAAAAGATAGGCAGATATAGCATAGCCAAAATACAAAACAAAATGAAATAGGAAAGAATAATGAGTTACATCACTAGGAATATCCTTGCCTGGAGTAGCGGATAGGGCAAAAATAAATATGGAATAAAGAATTAAAATGGTTAAATATTCATTTCTTCTTTTCATACTTTAGCCCCATCTTGTACCCCTTTCGAGTGATGTGAATTCCCATAACCAAGAGCAAATAAAGGGCTGCAAGAAGCATAGAAAGATAAACTCCGGGACCAGTGACATATCTCTTGAATAGTTCTATAGGTTCCTCTTTTATGGCGGAGATATAGATGCTGTTATTATCTACATTTAAAGTGATATTATAGATTCCCCGAGGTAAGTTTAACTGAAAATGATAAACAGTTTTGTTATTCTCTATAATACCATTTACACTTCCCCGATCTACAACCAGATAGGAAGAAATATCAGTAACTTCATAGCTCATAGAAGAATTTGTGGCCTTTTGGTAAGTTGCAGTTATATTGAATTTAGCATTCATATTTGTAGTGGAATAAGGCTCTATAACCACTTTAATACCATTCTTATCAAAAGTTCCTTGAGGCATATCCCCCACATGATACGAAAAAGCTAGAAAGAAAAGCATAACCCCGAGAACTATGGCAATAGACCCATATATTCCTCTTTCCTTACTCTTCCAAACACCGAGAACCTTAAAAACGAGCAAAACGAATATTGGAGATGCAATAGTCAAAATCCAAACATTCATAGAGCCAAAAACCACTGCTGTGGATATGGCAAAACCTATCAATGGCTTCCCGTATTTCTTCCAGTTATCCATGGCACAGATTAAGAGAAAATCCTATATAAAACAATCCTCAGATTTTATTTATTTTTGATACTCCGTTTACCTTTTCCACATGGTACACTGTATCTGCAAGATTCATTAGCTCTTTCTCGTGGCTTACAATTATTATCTGATCCGTATCCATTTTGTCAAATACATCCTTTAATTTGTAGAGTTGATCTTTGCTAAAACCATCGGTGGGCTCGTCAAGTATGAGCAGGTGTGACTCCAAATTTAAACTTCTCTTAACCATGGTATTTAGAGCCAACCTATAAGCAAGAGCTATAGATGTTCTCTCACCGCCACTTAGGGAATATATGGGCATATCAAATTTCTGGTATCTCACGATGGGCTTGAAATCTTCATCTATTGTAGCTTCATACTCGCTCTCGCCCATTATCTCATGGAACCAATCCTCGAATAGCTGTCTAAACTCCTCATTTATAGAAAGTAATCTTAATCTCTCTATCTCTTCCAAGGCTTGGGCTAACTCATCCCTCAGCCATTTTCCAAACTCAACATGTTTCTTGTAGAGCTTAATTTCATCTCTTAACTTTTCAATCAATTTCATCTTCTTATCAATTTCATTTTTTAGCTCTTCAACCCTTTTTTCTTTCTCTTCCTTTACTCTCTTTGCAGAACTCAATATTCCTTCAATCTCTCTGTATTCCTCGCTGAGCTTTTTGAATACATCATCACTGTAATTCAAAGAGTTTATTTCTTTGCTTTTCCTTTGCAGTTCTTTCTCCATCCCTTCAATTTCAAACTTATAATTTTTTATCTCTTCAATTATTTTACCCTCTCTTTCCACCCTTCCTTTTAAAGCATTATACTCTCTCCAAACATTTCTCAATCTCTCAACTTCAAATTTAACCTTCTCCAATTCCTCGCTCATCTTTCTCTTCTCTTCTTCATCAAATATGGGCAAATTTCGCTCTGCAATCTCTAGTTCCTTCTCTGCTTCTTCACCCTCCTTTATTGAATCTTCTATATGCTTTATCCTCTCCTGAATTGCAGAGAGAGCTTTTGCATTCTCTTGGAGCTCTCTTATCTCTTCATCAATTTCCCGCATTTCTCTCTTTATCTTTACCTCAGAAGCGTTTGCCCTTCTAAGCTCTTCTTTTTTATCTTCAATCTTAGCAATCGTCTCACTAATCAATTTCTTTTTATGCTCTTCTGTAAGAGGTCTCTTGCATTTTGGACAAACTGCACCCAGAGATTTGTAATCTTCAAGCTCTTTTCTAAGCTCTTCTATCTTTGTGTTTATGGCTGCAATCACACCTCTTATCTCACTCCTCCTCTCTTCTAAATCCTTCTTCCTGTTTTCAAGATCTTCAATCTTCGCAGTTTTACTTTCCAACTCATTTTTCCTAGATTTCAATTTCTCTAATTCCACTCTCAGATTTTTCGCCTTTTCTATCTTTTCCTTTAACACCTTTATACGCTCTTGAGCCTTTTTGAATCTTATCTCCGTATTCATTATATCGTTGAGCTTTCTCTGCAACTCATCTCTAATTTTTTCAACACTCTCATACCTTTGTGCTTCCTCTTCTATATTTTTCATCTTTTCTTTTATAACCTCTATTTCTTCAAGTTCCTTATTTGCCTTATTTAAATTCTCTTTGAATCCCAAAATTTTAGTTTTTAACTTTTCAATCTCTCTTCGAAGGTTCTCGTACCTGTCCCTTAATTTCATAACCTCTTTCCATTCTTTGCTCTTCCTTTCATACTCTCTTTCATATTGGGTAATTTTCTCATTCAGCTCTTTTATCTCTTCTTCAATTTTCTTTATCTCCAATTCTTTCTCTTTCACCTCGCTTTCTATCCTTCCAATTTCTTCCTCCTTACTCTCAACAGTTCTGTACTCTGAAACCAACTCCTTGGAAACAATTCCAATATTCTCCCTAGCAACTTTGTACTCATCTAACCTAAATATTCTGCGAATTACATCAAGACGCTCTTCTTCCTTCTTTCCAGTACCTTCTAAAATTACCTTCATCATCTCTTGAGGCGTGTATATTGCATACTTTACCACAGGCAAGGATTTTCTCTTACTTGAGCCAACATCAATGCCCATTAACTTTAAAACATAGTTCCTAACATCGCTCGCTGTTAATTTCACAACTCCTTCTGGTGCTTCAACTTCAGATTCCGTGTTGCTTATGCCCTTGCCCTTCGCCTCCAAAACTCTTCTTATCTTGTACTCCTTTCCTCCATGCTCAAAAATTATCTCTACGAATCCCCTATTTGTGCCTTTGCGCAGCAAACTTCTGTAAAAATCTGGAGTGGAATTGCCAAACAGGGCAAAATCAATGGCCATTAAAATTGTGGTCTTTCCACTTCCTATATCCCCCTCAAAGAGAGTTATGCCCTTTCCCAATTCTATATCTTGATCTTCGTAGCTCCTTATGTTATGGAGATGAATCTTGCGTATTATCATTATCTCACCCCAAAGTCAAAAAGTGTTGGAGCTCCACTCTTTCTATTTTCATCCAATTTTTTCTTCTCCTCCACTTTTTCCTCCCTCTCCCCAACTTTAACATTATCAATTAACTCTTGTAATTTGCTCTGCAGCTCTCTTGAGAAATCATCTTTGCGCATTCCCTCGGGCTGTTTCTCTTTAAGGATATTGAATGCCCTCCTTGTCACATCAATTCCATATTTTGAAATCTTCTTAAACACCCCTTCTTCTATCTCTTCCTTGCTCTCTGCCACAACATTTATCCTTTCTCTTTCTTTGGTTGTAAGAGAGTAAGTGTTGAGAAGAACATCAATTGCGGTTTTCCTTATATTCTCCCTGATTGAATGAAAATCTATTTCTCCAACTTTTCCAGAACGAAGCTCTCCTTTAACTTTGAGAATAACGACTTGCCCGCTATAATCCTCCTTTGATAATTCTAAAAGCCTCTTATTCAACTCTTCCGCAGTATATCCATCCGCTTTTATTACTCTTTTGTAAAATTTGCACACTTCCACAGGCACAAATCTGGGCTTGAAATCTTCAACTATGTAAAACCCCCTCTCTTTCAAAATATCCAGATCGTTGTAGGTAGCACCAAATAAAGCTCCGGGATATATCAACGGCTTCCCGTTCAGCTCGCTCTCTATCCTCTCGTGCAAATGGCCACCAGCATAGTAATCAAAGTTCTGGGGCAAGAGGAATTTGGGCAGAGCGTATCTGTCCGGGATGTACGATGGCTTGAGCTCACTTATGGTTGTGTGAAAAACAAAGATTTTGGGATGCTCGATTCTCTCCAAATAATCTCTATCAATATGCTCAAAGTACTCAACTTCCTGAGCGGAGCTTAATCCAGATACACCCAAAATATTCACTCCCGTTGGATCTTCAACTGGTAGAATTCTCAATTTTCCATCATAAACTTCGTAATTCACAACTTTTTTGAAAAGACCCGTGGAACTTAAAACATCTAATAGGGCCGTTGAGCCAGCAGAGAAGTCATGTGAGCCGTAAATTGCATAGATTCTTATTCCTCTATCAACCGCATTTTTTAAAATCTCCACCGCTCTTCTAACAATCTCCATATCCGGTATGGGATTATGAAATAAGTCCCCTGCAATGATTATGAAATCCACCCGCTCCTCTATACTTTTCTGTATTGCAATTTCAAACGCTTTTAAGTTCAATTCTTTCAACTTTGGATTCTTGCTAAAAGCGCCAAGATGTGCATCGGCAATATGTGCAAATTTCATTATCTCAATGAAAGATTCTGGGTATTTAAAATTATCCACGAAAAATAAAAAGCAAAAAGTATGTGAAATTTAACTACTCATAAAATTTTTCTATACCCTGCAAAAAGATCAGAATGGGAAATCTTAAATACCCTTGATCCTATTTAAACATATATGGGGAGAAAATATCTTAACAATAGAATGCGTATCCTGCTTCATCTTTCAAAGTACTCATCATTTATAGATGAATTTAACGCTCCGGTGGAACTCACACAGGAGGGAATTAGCAATTCAATAGGTGTGGGAAGAAACAACATTCCTAGGGAACTAAAAAAGTTGATGAATGAGGATCTGATATATGTTAAGAAATGCCACGTGAGGGGTGTTAGAAATAAAAGAAGTGTTTATCTTCTCACAAGAAAAGGCATATCTGAAGCAAATAAGATAAAAGATGAGTTGAAAGAGTTGCCTGTTATAGTAGTTGATTCCTCAGGTAATAGGGAAACTCATCCTTTGAAGGATATTCCGAAGGATTACGGAATTGATTTTGTAACCGCTGCTATAAATTTAGATAAAAATAGAAATCTGGACCTTGTGGGAATATTGAGAAGAAGAGAGAAAGCTTTTCACAGCATAGATGAGAATTTAATAGTTAGGGAATTCTATGGAAGAAAAGAAGAATTGGAAGAAATGGAAAAGTGGGCGAAATCAAATAAAAAGATATTGATACTCTCTGGAATTTCTGGAATAGGAAAAACAACATTATTGCTTAAATTTGTAAAAGAGAGATTAAAGGATAGGAATGTTCTGTTTATTAAAATTGAAAACTGGAAAAGTGCGGATGGCATTATTCACCAGATTGCAGGTTTTTTCTCAAGGATTGGCATACCCAAGATTGAAAAATACTTGAGAAGTGTTGCTCTTTCTGAAGAGAGAAATTTGAACTGGAACAATGTTATTCTTCTTATAAAAGAATCTCTGAGAGATGAGATTTTCATATTTGACACTGTGGAAAATGCAGATACAGAAACAAAAAAATTGATAAGAAAAATTATAGATCTTGTTAATTCTAAAAACAATTTTAAGGTAATATTAAGTGGTACGGAGATAGGGGATATAGTACCTCCATCCAAATTAGGTTGGGTAAAGGAATTGAAGATTGTAGAGTTAAAAGAAGAGGATGCTTTGGATATGTTGAGGCAGTATGGAGTGCCGGAGGATAAGGCGTTAAAGATAATCTCTACCGTAGGTGGAAATCCTCTCTTGCTTCATCTAGCGAAAGATCAAAATTATCCTATGATGAGAAGGTTCATATTTGAAGGTATACTGAAAACATTGAATAAGGAGGAAAGAGAAGCTCTGGAATTTATATCTGTTTTCAGAAAAAATTTCAAAATGAATGTTCTTCTTCTCAACAATTTTGAATACTTTATAATTTACTCACTCATAAACAAGAGCATACTGCTGGAAATGGAGTATGAGAATTTCACAGTTCACAGAATAATAAAGAATTTCGTTTATGAGCATCTTACAGAGGAAAAGAGGAAAAAATACCATCTTATGGCAGCGAGGTACTACGAGGAAAATGGAGATATTTTGGAGGCAGTTTATCATTATACGTATGCGGAGAAGTTGATGAGGGCCAATATACTTCTAAGTGAGAATTATGAAAAGTACCTGTTCACCAGTAGCAATGAGATAAGAAATCTTGCGTTAGAAATTCTAAATCGTTATGATAAGGATGTAGACGACTATGAATGGAAACTCTATGGAATAATAGGAGATACATATTACATTTCTGGGAAATGGGAAGAGGCCTTGGATAACTATAAAAAAGCGAGATTTCTCTTCAAGGGAAAAGATCTGGATTTCTACGCCAAAATAGTTGTAAGTATTTCGGAAGTATTGGGTAAAATGGGAAAGTATGAGGAAGCGATAAAAACTCTCAATGAGGTCCTAAAGAAGATCAATGGCATAAGGGATGAAAGCATTATTTCAAGGGCATATTACATACTTGGAGTTATGAGTATGAAAATAGGAGAAAAAGATGAGGCCAAGGATTATATCTTAGAGGCAATAAAAATTGCCGAAAGGAGCTCAGATTTGAAAAGTATAGGCTATGCTTACAATGGGCTTGGGTTGATAGAGAGGGACGAAGGAAACTTAGAGGAGGCAATTTCCTATTTCAAAAAAGCCCGGGAATATTTTGAATTATATGGAGATTTATCAGGACTTGCAAATGTAATTAGAAACATAGGATTGGTTTACTATGACCTCTACGATGACATAGCCGAGAAATATTATAGAGAGGCATTGAGAATCTCCCAGAAAATTGGAGAAAAATGGGGCATTGGTATTTTGTATCTTTCAATGGCTAACTGGAGCATGTACAAGGAGAAATTCTTTGATGCGAAGGTATATCTCAAAAAGAGCGAGAAAATATTTGAGGATTTAGATGCTCCGGGAGAGTTGGCATATGTGTATAATTCATTTGGAATATTTTATGCATATCTTGGGAACAAGGAGAGAGGAAAGGAGTATTTTGATAAGGGCATAAATCTTGCTGCCAGAATTGGAAACGAAAGAGCCATAATAGATATATCAAAGGATGCAGCGGAGTATCTAAGAAAATACGGATATGCCTATGTAGAAGAATATGAGAAAATTGCAAAGGGGAAGAAAAAGGTTGTAGCAATTGTAAATATTTAATTACCAACTACCCGGCTCTGAAGGATGTGGGCCATCAAGTGTATTTATAGACGGCATGATTTGCCAAGAACCCGGCTCTGAGGGATGCGGCCCATCGGCAGCGTTATTTCCACCACTTACCTCCAGCGTGCTTGCATTAACCAGTTTTATAGGAGTATGCATAGCCATAAGTCCAAGTGCTATCCCTGCAACGAGTATTATCCCCACAATTATTTTCTTATTCATCTTAACCACCATTTATCTTTTGGTGATATTCTATTTTAATTGTATGAGAGAATTCTCAAATCTCCATAATCAAAAATGAAAACGCTGAAATTAAGGCATTTCTGATGATAAAAAATGAGTATGCTCCAATAAGTTTTAAATATTAAAAATCTCAATCATTGCTCAATGAAGGTTCTTGTAGTGGATGATAGTATTTCTATGGCGAATATGCTCGTTAAATTTCTGGAGTACAAGGGAATCAGAGATGTAGATATATGCTATGATGGATATGGTGCACTTGAAAAAATAAGGAGAGGGAATTATGATGCATATATAATTGACTACCATCTTCCACATATATCGGGCATAGAGCTTGCTGAAGAGGCAAGTAAAAAAGGAGGCATAATAGTCATCATCACTGCGGATAAAGATCTTCGTACTAAAAAATTCAAAGTTTTTTATAAGCCATTTAAAGTAAATGATCTTTGTAATTATATTTTATCTTCCTGATTATTAGAATTTGGATTTGATCTGAAGATTATAGAGTACAGATAGAGAATGAAGAGATTATCGGAGTTCTAGTAAACATAAACCAATAGAAATTTACCATTTTCCGTTAAATATTAATTTAGCAAAAACGCAAAGGTTAATACCAATTTTCCCATGCTTACACTATGAGAGCACTAATTAGCGTTTCCGATAAAAAAGAACTGGAAGATTTTGCAAAATTCTTAGCCAAGAAAGGATACGAGATTGTTGCAACAGGTGGCACTAAGAAATTTTTGGAGGAAAGAGAAATAAAGGCAATTTCTGTAGAAGAGATAACGGGATATCCTGAAATTTTAAATGGCAGGGTAAAGACACTACATCCTGCAATACATGGAGCAATTTTAGCAGAGAAGAATGAGGATCTGGAAAAATACAATCTAAAAGGTATAGATGTTGTGGTTGTGAACCTATACCCCTTTGAGAAGAATATAGGAAACGAAAAAGATATGATCGAGAATATTGATATTGGGGGCGTAGCCCTTCTCCGTGCAGCCGCAAAGAACTACAAAAGAGTGCTTGTGATATCCTCACCCTCTCAGTACAAAGAAGTTATGGATGCAATGGAAAAGGGAGAGATAAACGAGGAACTTCGCAGGAGATACGCACTGGAGGCCTTTGCATTAACTGCCTCTTATGACACTATGATTTATAATGCATTCTGGAACAAGTTTTACGATGGTATGCCTGAACATTTCCTGTACTATTCAAAGAAAAAAATGGAGCTAAGGTATGGGGAGAATCCGCATCAGAGAGGAGCGCTTTATATGGATGGAAATGTGGAATGGGAGCAGTTGCACGGGAAAAAATTATCATTCAACAATCTATATGATATGGATGCTGCGTGGAATATAGTTATGGAATTTGAGAGACCTGCTGTGGCTATAATAAAGCATGCAAATCCGTGCGGTGCAGCTCTGGGTAAAGATATCAAAGAGGCGTATATGAAAGCTCTGGAGGGAGATCCAATATCCGCATACGGCAGCATTGTGGCTTCGAATAAAAGGATAGACGAAGAGGCAGCAAAGGAGATGAAAAAATTGTTTATCGAGGTTCTAATTGCCCCTGATTTCACTCAAGATGCCTTAGAGATTTTAGAGAAAAAAAAGAATATCAGGATAATAAAAGTCAAAAAATGGAAAAAAGAGGGGTGGAATTTGAGAAGGATAGACGGGGGATTATTAGTTCAAGACTGGGACACTAAAAGATTAGAAGAGGCAAAATGTGTATCTAAAAGATTGCCTAGCGAGGAAGAGATGCGTGATTTAATATTCGCCTGGAGCGTTGTTAGGTATGTGAAAAGCAACGCAATAGTTTTTGCTAAGAACGAAGCTTTGGTAGGTGTAGGAGCAGGTCAAATGAGCCGTGTTGATTCTGTAAAGATAGCAGCTATGAAAGCAGGTGATAGAGCCAAAGGCGCTGTGATGGCCTCTGACGCGTTCTTCCCATTTAGAGACGCGATAGATGAGGCAGCCAAGGTTGGGATAACGGCTGTGATTCAGCCAGGAGGTTCAAAGAGAGATAGAGAGGTTATAGAGGCAATAGATGAAAACAATATGGCAATGCTGTTTACCGGATTCAGGGTGTTCAGGCATTGAGGTGCTAACATGCATCTAACAAAAGATGAGGAGAGAATTTTAAGTGGGGAAAAGGGAGAAAATTATGCAAAGATGATGAGCATTCTTGTTAAAATCGGGGAAATATACGGAGCGGATAAATTAATACCCATAACCTCTGCACAAATATCGGGGGTATCCTACAACACAATTGGAGATGCTGGCCTACATTTTCTTAACTCCTTAAAAGATGTAAAAGTTGCAGTAAAAACTACTCTAAATCCTTTAGCATTTGACGATAGATACCTTGATGCCCTTCAAGTTGATACCCAATTATTCAAAAAACAGATGGAAATAATAAAGGCTTACAAAACTATGGGTGTTAAAACAACCGCCACCTGCACCCCTTATTATTACGATAATGTTCCAAAATTTGGAGAGCACATCGCTTGGGCAGAGAGTTCTGCTGTGATATACGCAAATTCAATAATCGGGGCAAGAACCAACAGAGAAGGAGCTGTAACAGCCCTTGCCTCTGCAATAATAGGCAAGACACCAAACTACGGGTTGCATTTGGATGAAGAGAGAAAAGCAACGCATATTGTGGAATTAGATTTTGAACCTGAGGGTGAGGATTTCCCACTCTTAGGGCTGCTCATCGGAAAAGAGGTGCAGGGAATACCATACCTGAAAATTAAGGGAAATTACGATGATTTCAAGCTCATGGGTGCAGCTATGGCTGCATCAGGAAGCATAGCAATGTACCATGTTGAGAGTTTTACTCCAGAATACAAAAATGCCCTTCAAGACGAGGTAGAGAGAATAAGCATAGAAAAAGATGAAATAGAAAAAATGAAAAAAATAGTGGATGTAGAGTTAGTGGCAATAGGCTGTCCTCATGTATCCCCTATAGAGTTGAGAAGAATTGCAGAGTTTGTGAAAGGAAAGGAAAAAAAGAAAGGCGTGGAATTTTGGATCTTTGCTGCCAGAAGCGTGTGGGAAAACCACAAAGATTTAGTCAAAATAATAGAAAATTTTGGTGGAAAAGTTATGGTTGATACATGCGTTGTAGTTAGCAATGCAGGTAAGATATTCCACAAAATAGGAACCACATCAGGAAAAGCGGCATTCTACTTGAGCAAGGATAAATTCGGTGGAGCAGAAGTGATAGTAGAGGACCTATACACCCTTCTCCGGAGTGTGGTAGAATGACTTTGAAAGGTAGAAGTATTGTGAATGGATTTGTAGAAGGAGAAGTAGTGAAATTTGATAAACCCCTAGTAATTTTGAGTGATATTGACGAAAAAAGAGGACAGATTTTAGGGAGAGATATAAAAAATAAAATCGTAGTGTTTCCGTGGGGTGCAGGAAGCACTGTGGGATCTTACACCATCTACGGACTAAAATATTATCACAATTTGCCCAAAGCATTCATTCTCGAAAGAGCAGAAACTATTGTAGCTGCAGGAGCAATAATAGCAAATATACCCACAGTGGATAAAATTGATATCTCCAAGATAAAAGATGGAGATTATGTGCTCATCAGAAACAATGAAATCGAAATTAAATAATTATTTGACCTCTCCATCAACATATTTCATTATCTCCCCCATTTCAAAGGCTTCTAATTCTTCAATGGTGAAGAACAAATATGCCTCTTTCTCCTTTAATTTTTCTTTCATCTCACCAATCATCTGAAGAAGCTTGTCAAGGCCATTTATGGCCAACAAGAGATCAAAGCAATCTGCTATTATGAGCTTTCCTCCTTTCTCCAAGAATTTTAAAACTCTACCTTTTAATTTCTCCAAATCTTTTGGCTTTATTGCATCTCCGAATGGCACATAAGAGATCCACACGGTTTCGGTATTTTTAAGGTTGTACAACTTCTTTACCTCATCAGGGTTATCCTTTGTTATTAGCAGCTTTTTCTCTTTCATAAGCTCCTCTGGTATCCTTTCAAGCATATCCCCAAGTTCTCCCAAAAATAAGTAAACATTACCCTTCTTCATCTTTCTTTCTTCCATCTTAACCCTTATAGGTGCCCCGCATCTTGGACAAAAATCATCATCAGGTGTGAGCTCGGTACCACAGAACGGGCAATACTCCTTATTTTTTTCTTTTTTAGGTTTGAAAGCCGTAGAGTAGAGGTAATCAATAAGCTCATTTACAAGCTTCAGAGGCATACCTGTGGCCTCAGCTATCTGCTCTGGCTCAGCTTCCATCAATTCATATATACTCCCATACCCCATTTTAAACAAAAGCTCTGCTCTGTAATCATCTATACCGGGTATACTCTTAAACGCCTTTATAACCCAACGCTTAAACAGTGGATTTATACCTATTGTAATTCTGTATCCCATTATAGGCCACTCTACAATGTATCCGTATTCCGTATAGCTAAATTCAATGTTTCTAGCCAAACATTTTTCTCTAATCTCATCATCGTAGCCCCTTATCATCTTTATAGCTTCACTATCTCCAGAAATACTTACATCAATTAAATCATCGAAATCCATATCAATATCCTTTCTCATAATATTTATTCTCCTTATTACCTCCCGAACCAACCTAATTCTCTTTGTAGTAGCATCTCTTTCGTTTTGAATATATATATCTCCATACTCAAATTCAATATGGTCATAGCCCTCTGGAACCTTCTTTATATAATTTATCATCTTTGGAGTTATTTTAATTATGAAGCCTTCAATTCCAAGAGTGTATCCCCCCTTCTCCATGGCATCTAGAACTTCCCTAACATTTTTCCTACGAAGCAAGAAACCTATTTTAGGCGCCCAGGCACGATAAGATGCACTTATCTCTTCCATATTGGGTTCTATCTCTATTTCCATCTCATCCCAATCCTCCACAACTTGAAATATAAGCACATTCTCTAAATTCAAAATAGAACTCTTTAGGGAATTTACTTCATCAGCATAGGAAGTTACAAAAACGACTTTTTTTAGTGGCTCTTTTCTCGGAATACCTTTCTTCTCCCTATACTTTCTGACAACCTTTACGAAATCCCTTATGATTTCCATAGTGCTTATCTCCTCAGCTTCAGTAGTGCTTAATGAAAATTTCTCAACATTTATCCTTCCTAAATTCTCTTCCACAAAAGCAGGCATAAACGGATAAAGCATCAAGATGGCATCTCTAACTGGTTCAAGAACTAATGGAGTTTTCCTTTTTATTGGTATATAAAAATGCGAAATGTCTCCAATGATATGCCCATAGAGAACATGGAAAGCATAAGATATCTTACCATTCTCTACTAATTCTCTAATTCTTTTTTTAACTTCGTTATTCTTCCACAATAGCCATTCATCCTCTTCTTTGTAATCATCAGTGGTTCCATAAATTTCTACATATCTAACAATATTATCAACTACATTTCTCAACTTTCTGATCTTTTTTATATCGGATTTATTTATAGTGCCTCTTTTCTTTATCAAAAGTGCAGCTCTCTTAACTTCATCTATACTTTCAGGTACTTTATGAGAAAGATATCTCGTATTTTTAAAAAGATATTTACCATAAACCTTCAAAATATTTTCCATAAAATACTTCAAAATAAATCTCTTCTGGTGAAGGAACATTAGAGAGGGAGGTGCATCAAAACTATGGATATAAGCGCCCAGAGCGGATAACTCTGGCTTAAGAGAGAATCTTCTTTCCATTATATTTCCACACACTGGACATTCTTTGATTATTGTGCCATATTCTATATGCCCGCAATTTGGACAATAGAGAACAGGAAGTTTGTATGAGCCTTCTGGAGATGAGAGATCATATGTGCCACCTTTTCCTTTAACTACTAAGATTGGTACATTCTCTTCCTGCAAGACATTACCACAGATAGGACAGGTCTTTATGGGCAATTCTTTCTCTTTAGAAAATATAACCGAATAGGAAGGTATTCTTCTTTTTAAACTCTTAGCCCTTATATCTCCTTTTTTTATAAGCTCCGCTCTCCCATCTCCTTGGATAACATACAATTCAAAATTTAAATCCTTTATTCCTTCAAACCCTACTTTTTTTATCTTACTCTTGGGTATCTCTATCTCCTTCAACAAAAATAGCTCTAAACTTGCTGGGGCAATCCATTCTTCATCATAAAGCTGGGCAATCACATAACTATCGTTCTTACCAAGATATACTCCTATTGGCTCTTCCTCCCCATAAAAAGCTCCAAGAAAATATATTTTTTTCCCCACTCTAATCTTTGCAATATTCTCCCTTAATTTCTTGGGAATAATTTTAACCTGACTCTCCTTAAAATACTCGTCACATTTGCTACAATAGTATGTTCTTATATTTTTAATCCCTATACTTTTCTTTTTGAATAAGTCCTTAATTAACATGCCTATTTCTTCGGTGTATTTCTCCCCGTGTATTAATCTAGCATAAGGAGCAATTTCTTTAATTTTATTCAAATCTTTTTTATTCAAAGAGTATGTAACAAAATTTACCGATGTTTCTTCGTCAAATATTTCATAAAACTTATGTATGAAATCATAGTAAATAAGCTCATCTAAAATAACCGGAGATAGGGAATCGTAAATAGGGTACGAATAAAAGCCCCGAATTTTTGCCACGAAAGTATATTCTATTTCACCGATATATAATTATTGCCAATCCCAGAGATAAGATATAAATAAATAACTCCCATGCTACCTTATGTTTCATCACATATCCGAGGTACTCTCAGACAATTTCATAGGGAAAGAAGTAGCCCTGCGGGGATGGATATACAGAAAGAGAAGGATGGGCAAGATAATATTCGTGGTTCTTAGAGATTCTTCTGACATAATCCAATGCGTTATAGAGAAGAAAAAAATAGGAAACGAGAAATTCAAAGAATTGGACAAAGTAGGCGTAGAATCTTCATTAGAAATTAATGGAGTGATTAGGAAAGAGGAAAGGGCTCCCACAGGGTATGAAGTGGATGTTAAAGATATAAATATCATCGGGCCCTCATACCTATTTCCCATCACAAAGGACAAGAGCGATGAGTTCTTGCTAGACAACAGGCATCTGTGGCTGAGAAGCAGGGAGATGAATGCTATTCTTAAAATCAGGCACACTGTATTTGGAGCCATACACGAATTCTTCAGAGAGAATGGATATTACGAAGTTCAAGGACCTATCTTTGTTACGGGAGCTGTTGAAGGGGGCTCAACTCTCTTTGAAGTGCCATATTTCGGAAAAAAGGCATATCTATCTCAAAGCGCTCAATTCTATCTTGAGACTTTCATATTCTCTTTGGAAAGAGTTTACACAATCGCCCCAAGCTTCAGGGCAGAGAAGAGCAGAACAAGAAGGCATTTAACGGAGTACTGGCATGCTGAGGGAGAGGTAGCTTGGTATCACAATGAGGATATGATGAGAGATGAAGAAGAGCTCATAATGCACATAGTCCAAAAAGTTCTAGAAGAAAGAGAGAAGGAGCTGAAGTTTTTGAATAGAGATTTAGAAATATTAAAGAATTTAGAAAAACCTTTTATAAGGATGAAATACGAAGAGCTCATAGAATTTGCACAGGAGAATGGGATAAATATAGAGTATGGAGATGACTTAGGTGCCGATGAAGAAACTGCCATAACTAAAAAATTTGATAAACCAATATTTGTTACTCATTATCCAATAGAAATTAAGCCATTTTACCACAGGCCCGATCCTGATAACCCAAAAGTTGTTCTATGTCATGACCTCCTCGCTCCAGAGGGTTATGGAGAGATAATTGGCGGTGGGGAAAGGATATACAAGCTCGATGTGCTTTTGAGAAGAATGGAAGAAGAGGGACTCAATCCAGAGGACTATTACTGGTATGTGGATTTGCGCAAATATGGAAGCATACCTCATTCAGGATTTGGATTAGGTGTTGATCGCCTCGTTTGGTGGCTTGCAGGACTTTCCCATATAAAATACGCCATACCATATCCAAGAACCATCAGAAGAACAAAACCATAAAAATAAAGAAAAATTTAAGATTCTATTTTTTCTGCTTCTTCAATTACTTCTTTTGCTTCCTCTCCGCTTTCAAGTTCTCCAGCAGCTAATTGCTCTGCAAAGTGGCAAGCAACATAATGTCCTGGCTCAACTTCCACGAGAGGTGGCTCTTTCACATCGCAAATACCCTTTTGAGCATACGGGCAGCGAGGCCAGAACCTGCATCCTGGAGGCAAATTTATTGGGCTCGGGATCTCTCCTTTAATCTCCACCCTTCCATGCTTGTGCTCTGGATCTGGCACCGGCACTGCGGATATCAACGCCTTGGTATACGGATGCATAGGATTGAATACAACTTCATCAGAATCTGCCATCTCCACTATCTTTCCAAGATACATCACTGCCATTTTATCAGACATGTACCTAGAAACCGCTATATCGTGCGTAATGAAGAGGAAAGGTATATTGTATCTATCCCTCAAATCAAGCATCAGGTTCATCACACCAGCACGAATGGATACATCAAGCATCGATACGGGCTCATCTGCCACTATGAACTTAGGTCTCAGCACCAAAGCCCTGGCAATCGCAACTCTCTGTCTCTGGCCACCGCTCAGCTCATGAGGGAATCTGTCCAAGTATTCCTCAGCAGGCCTTAATTCCGCATCCTCTAGAGCTTTAATAACCATCTCAACACGCTCATCGTAGCTCTCACCGATTCCATGAATGATCAAGGGCTCCATAACGGTCTTTTGCACAGTAAATCTTGGATTTAGTGATTCATAAGGATCCTGAAATATCATCTGAACATTTCTTCTGTAATTTTTCAACTCTCTACCTTTTAATTTTGCAATGTCTTCTCCTTCGAACAATATATTTCCTTCCGTAGGATCTTCGAGCCTCGTAAGCAATCTTCCAGTTGTAGTTTTACCGCAGCCTGATTCACCAACAAGACCCAATATCTCGCCCTTATGTATATCGAAATTTATACCATCTACAGCCTTAACATAGATGGGCTCACCCCAGAACTTGAACATTCCTGCGTGCAATTCAAAGTATTTTTTAAGGTTCCTCACACGAATGACCACATCATTATTATTCTCATCACTCATTGCTCTCACCACCGCCTAGTTCACCATACAACTCCTCTGCAAAATGACATTTTGAATAATGTCCAGGAGCAACTTCAATTACAGGTGGCTCTTCTTCTAAGCATATATCCTTAGCGTAAGGACAGCGAGGTGCGAATCTACAACCCTTAGGAGGATTAGACAAATCCGGTGGAGAGCCAGGTATAGCTTTAAGCCTTTCTTTTTTCTCTTTCTTTATATTTGGGAAAGCTGCTAAGAGAGCCTCCATATAAGGATGAGCTGTCTCTTTGAATACCTGTCTAGTTGTACCTGTCTCTACAAGATGTCCCGCATACATCACAGCCATCTTGTGTGCCATTTCAGCCACAACGCTGACATCGTGGGTAATAAGAATCATTGCCACTTTCTCCCTCTTCTGCAATCTTGCCATCTCACCTAGAATTCTATCCTGAGTAACCACATCCAGGGCCGTAGTGGGCTCATCTGCTATAATTAAATCTGGATTTAGTGCTAGAGCCATTGCAATCATAGCTCTCTGCTTCATACCACCACTGTACTCATGCGGATAGTTATCTATTCTGTCCACCGGTATACCAACCAGTTTGTATAACCTTTCAACTCTTTTCCTAGCTTCCTCGTCAGTAACATCTTCATGAGCCTTTATGGCTTCAATTATTTGATCTCCAACCTTGAACACAGGATTAAACGCATTCATTGCACCTTGGAATATCATAGATATCCTCTTCCACCTATACTTGCGCATCTCTGGATGGTATTCAACTATTTTCCTATACTCCTTATACTCCTTGCTTGGCACAGTGCTCATTTGAACAAAATCCTTACCATCGAATATCACTTTGCTTCCTTCCTTGTAATATGCATTGCTTGCAAGCAACTGGGTTATGCCATATCCAGTGGTTGTTTTACCGCAGCCTGATTCACCCACTAAACCCATCGTTTCTCCTTTTTCTAACTTGAAACTAACATCATCTACCGCATACACCCAGCCACCTTGAATCTTGTAATGCACCGAAAGGTTTCTAACATCCAATAATGTTTTTGCCATCTTGATCACCTCTTCCTCAAGCGCGGATTAAGAATTTCATCGAATGCCCTGCCAACCAGATAGAATCCAAGCGATATCAGTGTAATTGAAAGACCTGGAGGCAATAGCCACCACCATGCATACATAACTGCTCCTGCAGTTTGTATACTGTACAACATCTGTCCCCAAGATATCGCCTTTGGATCTCCCAAACCTAGGAAACTCAGAGCAGCTTCTGAAAGAATAGCACCGGCGACTCCAAGAGTCATGTAAAGGAAGGAATAAGGCAACACATTGGGGAATATATGTGATACCATTATCCTAGTATTGCTGGCTCCTGCAACTCTAGCAGCATCCACAAATGGCCTAGATCTCAGAGAGAGTGTCTGTGCCCTTATAACCCTGGCTATTCCGGACCATCCCAACACAGATATGACTAGAATTATGTTCCATATGCTTGGACCTAAGATAGCAGTCAATATCAACAATATGGGCAAACCAGGTAGTGTCAGCATAATATCTACAAATCTCATTAGCAAAGTATCTACAACTCCACCTTTATATCCTGAATATATACCGTAGAGCGTACCTATCATCACGGAGAAAAATGCTGCTAGAATACCCACTATAAACGCCACTCTTGAGCCATATACTAACCAAGTCCATATATCATGACCTTTATCATCTGTACCCAAGATGTACCAGTTACCGCTGAAATACTTACCTGGCGGGAGAGGAAGAACATTAGTACCCTTTGGATTTAAGAGACCTACAGTCTTGGTATCATTACAGTAATACAAAGTATACACATTGGAGCTCGCAGTAGGAGAATATTTTGAGCCAGATAGAGTTCCCATGTACTCAAAGTAAGATAGCTTGCTTCCCGGAGGATATGGGAATGGGGACAATTTCTTGGTATAATTGTTATAGTACATAAACTTACTAACAATCATTTTTCCAGTTGTTTGATAATCAGAAAAATCCAACACATAAAGGGTTAACTCGTTTCCATTTGTAAGGGCAAGCATCTCTCCATTCTGGAGTATCATATTTACCAGCATAACAACCTTAGAATTAACGGGTATGGCGCCATTCTTGGTGCTATTTATTGGGACCATTTCAAACTTTGTGTTTGTTCCCTTCATATACTCATATACATAACTCATATCCTCATTGCTCACATATTTTGCATTAAATACTGTGAAATTTCCTCCAGAATATGTGACTGATGGTGAAGCTGTTACCATACCTCTTCCCATGTTCATTGTCCAGTCATTCTCAACTACCACATGACCATTTGAACCAGCAGGATTCATCACATAAACAACTGCATTACCGTTGCTCTGAGCAGGTAGGAATATGTAATTCTTCCCTAAATTTGGACTTCCCGCATAGTAACCTGGCTCAGCAGTTAGCGGGAAATTAAGAACTGTCTCAACAACATTAGGCCTTGGAACGAACGGAAGAGCACCAGGAGTGGGGAATGGTAGAGGATAGGTGTGTGTATCAAACCCTTTGTAGACCACAGTCTTTGTCTCAAGAGGAACGATAAACACATTTTGATCCTTCGAAAGATTATCGTTGTAAAGATAATCGTTGTAGAATAGAAATGGCTTCATTATTATTTTCTCCGTGTAATTCTGATTTAGAACAGGGTACAAGCATTGCTGTGCATTTGGAAGATAAGAATCATTTGAATATGTGTAATAATACCAGTAAAGATTTGCATGATACTCATCTCCAACACCTATGAACCTAGAAGGGAATACCGCAGAACCTGGCGCATAAACAACTGGCACCTCAAGATTTCCAGAAGATGTTGTATCAACCACGAGCCATGTGGGTATGTAGGGCAAGCTCTTGACAATCACCCTATCATAATTGGATTTTGGCTTAAGATTATATATATCGTATATAACCAGATGATGTTGAGTTGTGAACACCAGCTCTCCATCCCAGTTTGGATCTTGACCTGTACCGCTGTAGTGATACTGAAGATCCGATGTTGATGGGGAGAGAAAAGCAATATTTGTAACTGTCTCATCAGCACCTATTCCAGGAATATCTGTTAGATTCAAAGTGAATCTCAAAGAGTTGGTCCCCCAAGGATCTTTATTAGGCATTCCAACTCTAGAAGGATCCTGGATGAATATACCCTGGATACTCTTGCCGTAGTTAAGAATTATCCAATTACCACCCTCCGATGGTGCTGTTGTTAACTGAGTATACCCTATGGCAATGTCCTCAACAGGTGCAGTAGTATTAAATGCATAAACATAAGGTCTTAAAGCATCTATTGAAGGTGCCTCAAACTGAGGGGAATAAGGAGTGAGGAATGGAGCAAAAATTGCCATTATCGCAAATATCAGAATCAATGCAAGCCCTACTACACCATACTTACTCTGGCTATAAAGTTTCCAACCCTGTTTTAGGCTTCTACTCATATGCCTTCTTATTTCGTCCCACTTTGATACTTCTGCCATTTCTTTACACCTCCTTTATTGCAACCTCACCCTTGGATCAAGGATACCATACAACACATCAGCCAGCACATTACCAAATATGACTAGCAATGATATTATATAAAGCGTAGCTCCAGCCAAGAAGAAATCTTGACCCATCAGCGCCTGTAGGTATGTGTACCCCACACCGTAGTATGAAAATATCTGTTCCAGAATCACAGCACCACCTATAGCGTAGGCAAGTGAGAGAACGAAAGATGTGATTATTGGCAACATTGCATTTCTTCTAGCATGCTTATTTCGAACCACTTTTTCAGGCAAGCCCTTTGCCTTAGCTGTGAGTATGTAATCCTCACCAAGTGTTTCAAGCATAGAAGTTCTCTGCAGCAGTATAACTCCCGCAACCCCTAAGAGAACTATAACAGTGAGAGGAAGTATCAAATGCCATCCGTAATCCACTATAGAGTAGAATGGATTTCCAGGGCATATACCAAGCTGAGCGCATGTTGAGCCAGGACCTGTATAGCCCTCACTGGCAAATCCGCTTATAGGGGTCCAACCCAAACTATAGGAGAATATCCACAAGAACACTAATGCCAGCCAGAAAGATGGCATATTGTAGAAAAACAGACTGAATCCTATTACCGCTCCCTCCGCGGCACCACCTCTTCTCCATGCAATATATGTTCCTAGAGGTATACCAATAGCATATGTTATCAAAGTAGCCAAGCCAAACCATAGAAGTGTCCTTGGAACTCTCTGCTCCAAAATAGTCCAAACGGGTTCATGGTAAATAGAAGAGATTCCAAAATTCAAGGTAAACATATCCTTCAAGAAAAATACATACCTCTCATAAAGGGGTTTATCCGTAACATAGAGAAGAGCTATTTTCATCTGAGGAGAAATCTGAACACCCTTCAGAGGGATTTCAATAAGAACATAAACATACTTCTTTGGTAGCACGCCAACGCTCTGAATAGAGCTTCCAAGCTTATCATAAGAAGTCCAATGATACTTGTACTGCGATGGCACTTCAGCATTTGATGAGTTCTTCAAGTATATTTTATCCAACGGAACCTTTTCAGGGGATGAAAACACATAGATGCCGTATTGAACCGTTTTGTTACCATACTCATAACTTTCGTTCAGAGTCATAGACACGGCTCTTGGATTTTGATTAAAAGATAATATCGTGTAGAAATAGGAATACTGCTGATTGGAATTGGGTATCTGAGAAGCAGGTACCGGAGTGAAAGCCTTAGCAGTCAAAGTTTCCACATGCTTATCGGCCAAACCAAAAGATACAGCCATATTCGCAATATCTTCTGCCTTATAATTTGGATTTGCATAAAAAGCATCAGTTGGATCACCCGGCATAGCTTCAAAGAGTGCCCATATAATACTGGTAACAACAAATATCGTAATCGCTGCTTGAATTGCTCTTTTAACCAAATAAGGACCTAATCCAGCCATGATTAACCACCTACCACTTTGCCCTACAATGGTAATCATACATTTAAACTTTACTCAATCCCCAGCAGAATATTTTTTATAGAACATTGCAATAGCGGGCTCGGTGATAACATGGAGGAGAGTCTTTGCAGCATAGAATTCTTGGAGGAAAATGGCGTGTTTGTAGCAAAATTGCAGAGCCCTCTAGGAGGTCTAAGAGAGTACAGAGGAATATCATTTGAGGAGGTACTTGACCAAGTTATGATTGAACTGCAGCAAGAGTTTGAAGGTGTACTTTGATGTTTTCCAAAGAAGATGAGAAAAAATTTAGAAGCGTTATTGAGGAATATAGCTCCCCATGGGTTTGGATAGATATAACCACAACCCTAGGCCCAACTAGCCTAGAAAATTACTTTAAAAGTATTTTTTCAGGGGACTTTTTACATCATTGGTCTCCAACATACCCAGAAGGATATTTAGAAATTAAAAACGAAAGAAACATAGTTGTGCATTGGGTTCTTGGAGAGAGAAATGAAATAATTGCCATTTCTCCTCAGGATGATGTGGATTTTGATAAGATAGATGATGCCTTGGCATCTACAATAATCCAAAACAGCGTAATAAGAATTTTTTCTGAGAAATATTAAAATTTAAGTGTGTATTCTATTCTATCCTCCTCGTAGGCCTTTTTAACCTCTCTTATCCCCCCATGCTTCTCAAAGAGTGCTTGAGTTATTCCGTCTATGAAAGGATAGTACTCCTTTTTGAGCTTTGAAACCAATAGCCAATATGATTTGGAGGTTATACTTTTATATCCTGTGTGGAAAATAGGCAGATATTTTCTCATCACAAGCACAATATTCTCCATTGTTTTCTTAGGGGGATATTTGCCCAAAATACCCTTAAAATTCACATCCATATGCTCACCAAAATATTTGCCCATTTCCTGAAGTTCATTTTCATCAAAAATTTTTACTGTAGCATCTAAAATTTTGGCAAGATAATGCCCGGGGTAATTTTCATTGTGCTTTATATCTGATTCTTTCATAAATATAACCCTATCCTTATTAACAATGTCTCTCAAAGCATTTAACCCTTCAATTCCCTTCTTTTTCGATACATAATCTATTATAAGCCTTATTGATGCTCCCTGAACCATTTAAACCACCAATATATATTTTTAGATTAATGAACTTTAAAGTATTTAACTTTTTCCTCATTGTGGGTGAGTTGAATTCATAGGCAAGTACTTTAAATAGGAGGAGTTTGGAAGCCATTGAGAAATTTACTTATCAAATAAGATCATATCTATCCTTATGGTGAGGAATATTGAAATGTTATTAAAAGACACGGAGAAAATAATGCCCTCTGAGGACATGATGCTAGAAGTTCTTAGAGATCTCATGAAAGACCAGATGAAAGAATATATAAAAGAAAAAATGAATGAGAACCCAAAGATAAAAGAGGAAATGAGGGAGGCAATGATGATGTATATAAATGCGAAGGTGAAAGAAATTGAAGCAGCTACTCTGCTCACAAAGGCCTTGGGTGAACTTGGTGTGATTTCGTTGCCTCCAGATGTAAAAAAAGAGTTTATATCCAATTTATACCAGATGTTTCAAAAAGAAATAGATGAGATAATGGAAAAAACGCTTTAGTCTAAAACTTTAACCTTTCCATCAACTATTTCTATATTTACTATTGTCTTTATCTTAAATCCTATCTTTTGCTCTACTTCTTTGATGTTTCTGTTTTTGTTAACAACCACCACTATGTCACTTATCTTTGCTCCTATCTTCTTTATTCCGTCCACCACAGCAGTTATTGTACCTCCTGTGCTTAGAACATCATCCACCAAGAGCAAGGTATCTTGAGAGGATATGGAATTTATATATAACTTACCTTTAGAATATCCTGTCTGCTGCTCAACCATGACCTCTCCAGATAAGCCATAGGGCCTTTTTCTTATGACCGTCATGGGCTTCGTTAGTTCCATACTGAGAGCAACACCAATAGGTAAACCCATGGCCTCTACTGCCACAATCTTATCAAAATTATCAATGTCTATTACCTTTATTATTTCATTTACAGCATCCTTGAGCACGGCAGGATCTATCTCTGGAATTCCGTCCGTAAGCGGGTGGATAAAATATGGATAGTTTCCCTTCATTATTACCGGTGCATTCTTGAGAGACTCTTTTAAAAGTTTCATTTTACCAACTCCCATTTATTACCATTTTTCTTTATAATTCCTCGCTTAGCAAGATCTCTCAACACTTCGGATATTATCCTTATGCGCACATCAATCTGAAACTGCTCCTTTAACGCATTTTTAATTTCATACCTATCCTTTGGCCCGTATAATGTCTTTGGAATGAGATTTCTCATATCCTCATAAACATTCCATGGGAAAATGAACCATGTCCATTTATCCTCGGGCACTTCATCAGAATAGTAATCGGGGACATATTTTGAATGTGTTATATGCAATAAAGTCGCACTTCTTATCTCGGAGGGGTTATGTCCCTTAATATGGTCAACTGCTAGTTTCAAACTCTGTCCCGTATCAGTTATGTCGTCCACCACCAGCACTCTCTTACCATCAATACTTATCTGCAACCCTTGGGCAAGCTTTGCCTTACCATCAGGTGTAGCTGTTAATCCCCAGTGCTCTGTTTTTACAGCATATAAATCCTTGATGTTAAGATAATCTGCAATCAATCTTGCGGGTACGAGCCCTCCTCGGGCAAGTCCTATTACAATTTCAGGCTCATAACCGCTTTTCATAACCTCCTTAACTATGTTCTTTGACCATCTTTCTATGTCTTTCCAAGAAACAAGCTGGCATCTGAACCTTTCAACCATATTTTTCACCAGATTGTAATCTCCGCAAATGTTATAAAAATTATGGTACTTAAAATTTTAAATATCGCACACATATTTAGAGTCGATGGACATTATAGCCATTGCAAAAAAATTCTACCAAAATGAAATGAGGGATTCATTGATTTACGAATATCTTGGACATTTAGAGAAGAGGAGAGAATTGAAGACCAAGCTCTTGGGTTTAGCCAATATTGAAAAAAGACATGCCGAATTCTGGAAAAACTTTGTAGAAAAAAGGGGAGAAAGGGTAAAAGATGTGAGATTAAGCTCTTTTAAAAAATTTTCATTAAGAATTCTTAAATTGCTCCTAGGTTCTGTCTACATGGTATCCCTATTTGAGGCCACGGAGTCCTCCACAGTATCAACCTATTACAATTTTTACAAAGATTATAATCTCAGTGAGGAGGAAAAAAGAGAATTAGGGAATATAATACTCGACGAGTTAGAGCATGAAAAAATCTTTGAAAATGAGAAAAAATTGCTTCATGCCGAAAACATCAGAGACCTTGTATTGGGAATGAATGATGGTCTTGTAGAGCTCTTAGGTGCAGTCACAGGATTATCCGCAGTATATGTGAACAATCCTATGATTGTTGGGCTTAGTGGATTGATTGTGGGCGTTGCTGGAGCCCTATCCATGGGTATCGGTACCTATGTATCAGTTCGCTCTCAAAGACAAGTCAATGAAGGAACAAGGAATAGGTTAAGCATCGTGTTCTCCCTATCCCAAGAAAGGGCAAAAAAGGAAGTGAAAGAGAAATTAGAGGAAATGGGATTAGCAGGTGAGGTTTCCGATACTGCTGCAGATTACATAGTGAAAAAGGGTAAACCTGAAAACATAATCCCGAAGGAGGATATAGATGAGGGCAGGGCTGCCCTTTATACAGGTTTAGCTTATATCCTCGGTGTGTTTTTCCCTGTTATTCCATATTTCTTCGCACCTACATCTTACATTGCTCTTCCTTTCTCAGTTTTCTTAGCAGGATTGGCTCTAGCGATAGTTTCAGCAATAATTTCTGTCATGTCAGGCATATCCATAAAAAGAAAAGTTGCAGAGATGGTAGTGCTTGGTTTGGGAGCTGCGACTCTTTCATACCTATTCGGTTATGTAATAAACATATTCTTCGGTGCATCATTCTAAGCAAAAAAGTTTTAAATAGGGAAATATAATACACTCCGCACGGGGCCGTAGCTTAGCATGGTTGGAGCACCCGGCTGATAGAAGCCCCTTTAAAAAAGCGGCTTTACCCGTAAAAGGGGGCTTTCAGATACCGGGAGGTCGCCGGTTCAAATCCGGTCGGCCCCACTGAACCCCTTTCTTTAAAAAAGAAAGCGGTTTCATCCGGAAAGAAACTTATTATTGGGTTGCTGGAGTTGATAAGAACCCACTGTAGGTTCTTAGAGCCACTTTCTTACAAAGAAAGGTGCCACTGCCCTGCTACGCAGAGCGTGTTCGTATCTCACGATGCTCATTTACCCCCAAAGAACTTTTGAATTAGTTATATGAGACAAAGAAGCATCTTACATTTTCAACCATAGAAAATTTCAAAGAGAAAGTTTAGAAATAAAAAATGAAGCAATTTTATAAATTGTGAGCTAGCCCTGGTATACAGGGCGCTGCTTGGTACCCCTTCTTGAAAAAGTTTATTTCATATAAAGAGATTTACAAATATGCGTGCTTTAATAATAGGCAGATTTCAGCCATTTCATAAAGGACATCTGGAAGTGATAAAATACATAGTTTCAAAGTACGAAGATGTAATTGTGGGCATAGGAAGTGCCCAGTATTCTCACACGCTCGATAATCCATTCACAGCAGGTGAGAGGCATCTAATGATTTCAAGAAGCTTGGAGGCTGAGGGAATTCACAATTATTACCTAGTGCCCATAGAGGACCTGCATCGCAATTCAATCTGGGTCGCACATGTGGAGAGCATAGCCCCACCATTTGATGTTGTTTTTGCAAATAATCCCCTAATAAAGAGATTGTTTGAAGAGAGAGGATACAAGATTGAAACTCCTCCATTCTACGATAGAAAGAAGTATTCTGGCAGGGAGATAAGAAGGAGGATTATACACGGAGAGCCATGGGAGCAATTCGTGCCTGAGATGGTTGCAAGAACAATAAAAGAAATCGATGGAATTTCTCGTTTGAGGGAGTTGGCTGAGAGTGATGAAGAGTGAAGAGAAAATAGGAAAAATTTTGAAAAAGGGAGGATTAAAAATAGCTGTTGCCGAGTCTTGCACAGGGGGATTGGTTGGAAGCAAGATAACTGATGTACCCGGAGCATCCTCTTATTTTTTAGGTGGGATTGTAGCATATAGTAATGAGATAAAAATGGATATATTGGGTGTTAAAAAAGAGACACTGGAGAATTTCGGTGCGGTGAGCGAAGAATGCGCAAGGGAGATGGCAATTGGAGTGAGCAATTTATTCAAAGCGGATGTGGCAATAGCAACTACAGGCATAGCCGGGCCTTCCGGTGGTTCAAAAGATAAGCCCGTTGGGCTAGTTTATATAGGTGTAAAGATAGGAGAGAACATAGAAGTGAGAAAATATGTATTCAAAGGAAAAAGAATGGAAATAAAAGACAAAATAGCCAATAAGGCCCTCGAAGATGCCGTAATTATGCTCACGAAATGATTTAATATGCATTTCTCCTTAATCTTAATATGCTCGATGTAGATATTGGCAAATTGCACCTTAAAAATCCACTTATTCTTGCATCTGGTATACTGGACGAATCAGGAGAGACCATGCTGAGAATTGCAAAGAATGGTGCTGGAGGTATAGTTACAAAATCCATAGGCAAAGAGCCCAGAGAGGGATATGAAAATCCTGTTGTCTATGAACTCCCCTGTGGACTTCTCAACGCCATGGGCCTTCCAAATCCAGGAATTGAAAATTATAAAGATGAGATAAAAATCGCAAAAGAAGGAGGAGTGCCAATAATAGGAAGTATATTCGGCTCCAATCCTGAAGAATTCTCGTACCTTGCCAAAAAGATGGAAGATTATGGTGCAGATGCCGTTGAATTAAATTTATCCTGTCCCCATGCTAAGGGTTATGGCATGGAGGTCGGAACAGATTTGGAACTTGTAGAAGAAATTATTAATTCTGTGAAGAGAGCAGTAAAAATCCCAGTCTGGGCAAAATTAACTCCCAATACGAACAATATTGTGGAAATTGCAAAGGCAGCTGAGAATGCGGATGCTTTCGTGTTAATTAATACTCTAAAGGCTATGGCCATTGATATTGATGCAAAGAGACCCGTTCTAAAAAATGTGTTCGGTGGATTATCCGGGAAGGCAATTAAGCCCATTGGAGTGAGAGCTGTATATGAAGTTTATAGGGAGATAGAGAAACCGATAATCGGTGTAGGCGGTATTGAAAATGGTAGGGATGCAATAGAGTACATAATGGCAGGTGCTTCTGCTGTGGAGATAGGCACTGCCTTATACACTCGAGGGATAGAAGTATTTAAAGAAATTGCAAAGGAGATAGAAGAGTGGATGAATGAAAATGGGTATTCTAAAATCTCAGATATTGTAGGAATAGCGCAGGTGAGATAATGTATAGGGCTGTAAAAATAGAAAAAATAAAAGAGGAGACACCAACAATTAAGACATTTTTCTTCAAGGATAATAGCGAGCCAGAGCCGGGACAATTCTACATGATCTGGCTTCCCGGAGTGGACGAGTTCCCGATGAGCATCTCTTACATAGGCGATGAGAAAGCATTTACAGTCAAAAAAATAGGAAAAGGAACGAGTGCAATGCATAAATTGAAAGAGGGGGACAAACTATGGATACGAGGCCCCTATGGAAGAGGGTTCAAAATCGAGGATGGCTATGCTTTGATAATTGGTGGTGGCAGTGGTATGGCAACTCTTGCTCCATTAATTGAGAGAGTTAAGGGAGATATAATAATAGCCGCTCG
Source organism: Aciduliprofundum boonei T469 (assembly GCF_000025665.1). Classification (GTDB taxonomy): domain Archaea; phylum Thermoplasmatota; class Thermoplasmata; order Thermoplasmatales; family Aciduliprofundaceae; genus Aciduliprofundum; species Aciduliprofundum boonei. The sequence continues at coordinate 795,185 of NC_013926.1, read as the reverse complement.
AACAAAGGAGGAGCTTTTATTTCTGGACAGATTCAAGGATAGAAATGTGTATATAGCAACAGATGATGGTTCTGCTGGGTTCAAAGGGTTTGCAACGGAGCTTGCAAAAGAAGTGATGGATAGGAGAGATTACTCAATCATTTATACCTGTGGCCCCGAGATTATGATGAAAAAAATAATAGATATGGCAATTGAAAAAGGGATAAAGGTACAGGCATCCTTAGAGAGATTGATGAAATGCGGTATAGGAATCTGCGATTCTTGCAGTATAAATGGATACAGGGTATGCGTTGATGGACCTGTGTTTTCGAATAAAGAGCTTGCAGAGATGAAAGATTTGGGAAAGTATAAGAGAGATAGTTCGGGTAGAAGGGTTCCAATATGATTTCAGTACATTCTCTAAACAAGTGGTACGAAAACAAGCATGTTCTCAAGGATTTAAATTTAGAGGTGAAAAAAGGAGAGGTTTTTGGATTACTGGGTCCAAATGGCGCCGGAAAAACCACGCTTATAAAAGTACTAACAGGTCAAACTCCTGCGAAAGGGAGAATCAGAGTAGCAGGGGTAGATCCCCTAAAAGAACCAATAAAGGTTAGAGAACTCGTTGGGATAGTACCAGAGAACGAAAGTGTTCCAAATTACCTCACCGTGGAGGAATACCTTTACTTTGTAGCAAAAATAAGAAAATTGGATAATTCTGCTGTGGATAGAATGATAGAAGATTTTGAGTTAAAAAATTATAGAAAGAATGTATGCAAGGACTTATCTAAGGGAACGAAGCAGAGATTGATGATTGCTACAGCATTTATTCATAAGCCAATACTGCTCTTTTTAGATGAGCCCTTCATAAATCTTGACCCAATTTACCAGAAGAAGATTAGGGATTACATAATTTCTTATGCAAAAAAAGGAAACACCATATTTATGGCTACCCACATAATTGAACTTGCAAAGAAGATTTGCACAAGGGTAGGAATAATAAAAAATGGAAAGATAATTAAAATCGTAGATGAGCTTGAAAACTTGGAGGATATATTTCTGAGGGAATTCGAAAATGATTAAATATTATCTAATTGAAGAGTACAGAAGACACGCTTCCATCGCAAAAAAGTACTCTCTTATAATTTTCCCATTGTACATAATATTCTTTGTAGCTGTTGGTGCATCATTTCTTAGTGAGATCTTTACAATTTTCCCATACAAGCAATTTATAATAATAAACACGGTAAGCACATTTATATATGGATTCGGAGTGAGCTCCTTTGAATTCCTAGGAAGGAGTAAAGAGAGGGCATCCATAACAACTATAACATCTTATCTACCGATATCACAGAAGAAGAACTATTTTTACTTATTTCTGAGAGATGTTATTTATTACACTCTCCTATTCCTCCTCCCAACAATAATCGGATTGTTAATTTCTCTACCATTTTCAGGATTGAACATTTATCAAATTTCCATTTTCTCCATAACAATTTTTATCTCAATGTTTCTCGGGTATTCCCTCGGTTATCTTTCATTCTCTCTTTGGTACAGAAGAAGAGCATTATACTACCTCCTTCTTTCATCCCTGCTGATTTACCTAATTCTCGTAATGCTCTCCATCTCCCCTTTTCCCCCGGCTTTGTTCCAAATCAATAAGAACTTGTATTGGCTCTTAATCTCTCTTATCTTTACTACTTTGTTCTCCTTATCTGCATATATCTTAACCCCGAATGAACTAAAGGATGTTTCAAGAAAAAAAGGCATGGCCCTCAAAAAGTACGAAAGAATATTCAAGGACATAAAACTGGCAAAGGAGATGGAAGATGTTATCCGAGGAGGCATTATTGTAAAATCCCTATTCACATATTTTCTTCCCATGCTATTGCTCTTGATTTTTGTGAAAATAATAAATCTGAGCATGGGCAAGAATGTTTACAATCCAATGAGTATGGCAGTTATGCTCTCTATATTCTCTGCAGTCATATACAGCTGGCTCACCATCCTTGAGGATTTTGGATACTATGAATGCCTACCATTAAAGGCCTCAAATGTGATTAAAACCCATATTGGAGCTTATCTAATCATAATATCCATAATTTCAATTCCAATAATTATAGGATTTAGCATAAATTCTTTAGAGTTGCTTCCTGCCAGTTTGGGATTATTTTACTTAAACAGCATATACCTTTTATCCATAACAGCATACATAGCAGGTCCAAAAATAACGAGCCTGCTCTTCAATCCAGGGATCGTGCTAAAATTCAGTATGTACAGCATAATACCTGGAATGATTCTTGTAATAGGAACCTTTGAAATATCAATTTATTCAATAATAACTGTTGCAATAACAGCATCTTTTATGCTCCTTTTAACATTTTACAACTTCAAAAGAATTGAAAGGAGATGGGTTTATTTTTAAAGTTTCTCCTTCTCACTTTCCTTATTGAAAACAAAGTAGAGGACAAAAATAGAGAGTATCAAAACCCCTATTATTATATATCCACCATACTGTCCCCAAAATGTTTTCTTATTCATACCGGGATGGCTATCTGCAAATCCGGGCAAGGTTCCATTATTAAGCTCTTCAATATTCGTATAGCCATCATGGTCTGAGTCCAAATTTGCCGTTTTGTTCAATGCATTAGAAAGGGGAATAAATATATTATGCTGGAACTGCTCATAGGTTGATTCTTCTAAAGCCTTTATGAAATCAAGGCCATAGGGATTCAGCCCTTTTAAAGCTTTATCGAAGAATATATACTGTGCAATATCCGGATTTTGCTCCCATTTATAATCCTTTATTCTCCCTTCAACATAGGGAATAATAGTAGTGGCCCACATTTTACCCGTTATATCGGCAACCTTTCCATCAGAAAATATCACAGTTATAGTGGGGAACTTATTTTTATTACTAGTCTTCTTGTTGGGTGCTCCAATAACGGTTGCAGAGGATACGATAAGTAGAAATACCATGACCAATGCGATTATCAATTTTCTCATTATGAGGAGGAAAGGAAAAGAGTATTTAAATTTTTCAGAATATACAAAAATATCCAATAAGATTTATAAACCCTGCACATATCACCATTTAGGTGAGCCGAATGAAAATATGTGTAGCATCAGATTCAAATGGTGGGCTTGAAGATACGGTAAGTATGCAGTTTGGAAGATGTCCTGCATTTACAGTGGTTGAAACAGAAGGGAATTCAATAAAAAATGTTTATGTCATACCAAATCCCGGTGCAGCGGCAGCAAGTGGTGCTGGAATGCAGGCTGGCCAGACGGTGGTCAATGAAGGTTGCAAAGTTCTGATTGCTGGGGCAATCGGTCCAAACTCTGCTCAAGTTCTATCTATGGGAGGTGTGGAAATGTATACCTCCCCACCAGTAAAGATTGGGGATGCGGTAAATATGTATCTCCAAGGTAACCTCGCACCTGCTCAACCTGTTGGTGGTCCAGGTATGGGCAGAGGTATGGGACGAGGCAGAGGTCGAGGAATGGGAAGAGACATGGGACGAGGTCGTGGCGGCTGGTGATTTAATGAAACTCACCGTCACCGGCGGAAAAGGTGGAACAGGAAAGAGCACAGTGGCAACGAATCTGGCGTTGCTATTATCTAAAAAGCATAAGGTAGTGTTTGTTGATGCAGATGTTGAATGCCCCAACGATTATATTCTCCTTTCAACAAAGCTCGAGAATGAGGAAGATGTAAACCTATTCAAACCAAAATTTGATTACAGTAAATGTACCAAATGTGGATTATGCGTTGAGAACTGCGCAGAAAACGCCCTTTTACAATTCAAGGAAGGTTATCCATTTCTAATGCCCACCCTGTGCTCCGGATGCCGCACATGCCAGTTAGTATGTCCAGAGGAGGGGGCCATACTGGACGATTATCGCCTCGTAGGCCACACATACAGAACAAAAGTGAAGGATAATTTAGAGTTAGTTACTGGCGTTCTCGCCGAGGGGGAGGAGCGTTCTTATCCAACAGTGTTAGCCGCAAGGCAAAGAGCCATGGATATTGACGCTGACATATACCTCTTTGATACCATGCCCGGAACGGGGAATCATGTGGCAGCAGCTATAGAGGACTCTGATATAGTCATAACCGTCACAGAGCCAACACCTCTTGGGAGACATGATTTAGAAATGATACTAAAACTCCTTAAAAAGCTGAATTTGAAGGCATGGATAGTTATAAATCGTAGTGATATTGGCAAGATTTCTCATGATGAGCTCTTGAAAAATTACGATGCTGAAATAATAGCGGAGATTCCCATGCTTGATGAAATACTGGAGAGTTATGTGAGTGGTGTACCTGTAGTTGAAAAATTCCCTGATAGCAGAGCTGCAAAAATATTTGAGAGCATCGTAGAGCGCATCGAGGAGGTGCTATAAAATGGAAATCGTAATAGCCAGCGGAAAAGGAGGCGTAGGAAAAAGCACTTTTACCGGCTCTCTAATTTCCCTTCTTAAAGATTTAAAAATTGCAGCTGTTGACGCAGATGCGGAAGCTCCCAATTTGCATCTCGTATTAAATGTGGAGAAATGGGATTCTGAAAGAGATGTTATATCTGCAAAGAGTGCAACCATAACTGATAAGTGCATAAACTGTGGAGTTTGTGACAATATTTGCATTTATGAAGCTATTTATATAGAGAATGGTCAGCATAAAATAAAGGAGTATCTATGCGAAGGATGCGGCGCATGCAAGGCAGTTTGCCCTGTTGAAGATGCCATAATAATAGATGATACAGTTTCAGGATGGATTAGAATTGCAAACACAAAATATGGACCGTTAGTTAGTGCAGAGCTTGATGTTGGCAAGCCAAATAGTGGAAAATTGGTAACAGAGGAAAAAAATATCGCTAAAAATTGGGTAAAGGAGGGAAAAGCAGAGCACATAATTGTGGACTCTGCTGCAGGTATAGGATGCCAAGTTATAGCCTCTTTAAGCGGAGCTAATAAAGCAATTTTAATTGCAGAGCCAACTCCATCAAGCTTGAGCGATTTAAAAAGAGTTTATTGGCTTGCACAGCATTTTAGAATCCCATCTTACCTAATAATAAACAAGGACGGAATGAACCCTGGATATAGAGGGATTGAAGATTTTGCCAAAGAGAACGATGTTGAGATAATAGGACGTATCCCCTATGACCCCTCTATACCAAAATCCCTGGCAAATATGAAACCTTTGGTGGAGTACGCTCCAGATTCCCCTGCGAGTAAGGAGATAAAAAGAATTGCCCAAATAGTAAGGGGGTGGCTTAATGATTGAAAAAGACCTCATTGTGTACCTGCTTAGAGAATGCAATGGTTTACATCCATTCCATATAAGCAGAATTTTAGCGCTTCTTGATATGGAATACATTAAAAAGATAGGAAAAAAGCTAACCTCTCTGGATTACGAAAAAACAGAATATGGCCTCACGAGCAATAAACTAGCAGAGATAATAAAGGAATTACCTGTGGAGAAAATAGAAGCAAAGCCCTATGGATACTTGGTTCTAAAGGAAGATATTCCCGTGAATTTGCCAGATGATGTTGAAAATACATTAAATAATCTGCTCGATGAAATCTGCGACCTAAACGATACTGAGTTGAATCTAAGAGTTCTAAAATCTCCCCTTTATAAAGATCTCTAAATATCGAGCACCATAGCAATAGGCGCGTGGTCTGAACCATAAACTTCGCTCAGAATCCAAGAGCTTTTCACTTTATCTTTTAATTCTTCACTAACAACAAAATAATCCACACGCCATCCTATATTCCTCTCCCTTGCCTTAAACCTGTATGTCCACCAAGTGTAATGCCCCCCTTCCTTTGTAAACATCCTGAATGTGTCAATGTACCCATCCTGCAAAAACTCATCCATCCAAGCACGCTCTTGTGGTGTGAATCCGGCATTCTTCACATTCTGCTTTGGATTTGCCAAATCTATCTCCTTATGTGCAACATTGAAATCTCCGCATAGAATTACCGGCTTTTTCTTTCTCAGCTCATTAAGATAAGAGTGAATCAATTTATCAAACTCAATTTTGAAATCTAACCGAGTTAAGCCATGCTGAGAATTTGGAAAGTATGCATTCACAAGGTAGAATTTCTCATACTCTGCAGTTATAACCCTCCCTTCAGAATCAAACTTATCCTCGCCTATTCCAAATTTGATATTTAAAGGCTCAATCTTTGTGAATAGTGCTGTGCCTGCATAGCCCTTCTTTTTTGCAGGATTCCAATACTTGTGGTAATCTGGATAGTAGCGAACCTCTATGGGTATATTATCTTCGGTAGCCTTTATCTCCTGCAAAGCCAAAATATCTGGCTTGTACTTCTCTAAGAAATCAAGAAAACCATTACGCACACAAGCACGAATGCCGTTTACATTCCAAGAGATCAAAAGAAGCTCCATAAGAGTAAATAGTTTTGCGTAAATAAGTTTTTATGTTATCTCCCAATCTTCCCTCAATGGACGAATTTCAAAGATTCATAAGAGAGTTGCGAAAAAGAGCTAAGAGAGAGGATAAAAGAAATTTAATCTCTGTTTGGAGTGAGAAAGACAGGCTTCAAGGGAGGATTGTGGATTCTTTCGTTATCATTCTCCGCACCAAGGGTTGCAGATGGGCCTATCATTCAGGATGCTCCATGTGCGGTTACTTCAACGATACTAATCCAAGGATGAGTGATGAAGATTTACTCAATCAAATCAACGAGGCATTTGAAAAATATAAGAACGAAGAAGTTGTAAAAGTATTCACCTCCGGCTCATTCTTGGATGATTGGGAAGTCCCACCCAAGATTCAAAATGCATTGTACGATAAGTTCTCCTCAGCAAAGAGAATAATTGTGGAGAGTCGACCAGAGTATGTAACAAGGGAGAAAGCAAAGAAAATTGCAGAAAGGGGAAATATAATGGTTGCTTTAGGACTTGAGAGCGCCAATAATGAAACTTTGAGAAAGAGGATAAATAAGGGATTTAAAGTGGAAGATTATGTTAGGGCTGCTGAAATTTTGAATGAATTTGATATCCCTGTGAAAACCTACATTCTCCTAAAACCACCTTTTATGAGCGAAAGACAGGCAATTGAAGAAGCGATATACTCCGTGGAATTCGCCTCACAGTACTCTGAAATTGTATCTGTAAACCCTATGAATATCCAGAATTATACACTTGTGGAATATCTATGGCGTAGAGGAGAGTATAGAGCACCATGGCTATGGAGCGTGGTTGAAGTACTAAAGAGAACTGCTAATTTGGATGCTGATGTGGTATCATTTCCAACCGCAGGAGGTAAAACCCGTGGAGCACACAATTGCGGTAAATGCGATGAAAAAGTCCTTAAAGCTATAGAAAACTTCTCCCTGACTCAAAATTTGGAATCACTAGAGAATTTAAACTGCTCCTGCAAGGAAAGATGGAGAAAAATTGTGAATTATGAAGATTACTTATGGGATTACTCTATAAATCATTAGAGTTTTGCCACATTTACCACTTCATCTCCATCATCCAACTTAATAAGTTTAACTCCTCTTGCATTTCTACCCATTACTGAAACATCTCTCAACTTTATTCTTATGCTCATCCCATTCTTTGTTAGGAGTAATGCTTCATCATTCTCCGTGGTCAGCAAACTTTTTACAACATTGGCATTCCTTATGCTTATGTTTCTAACTCCCATTCCCCCTCTTCTTATTCTCCGATACTCACCTATTGGAGTTCTCTTCCCATATCCGCTGCTTAAAACTGCGAATACATATGGACCCTCAGATTCTACAGCAGAAGATATGACCTCATCTCCATCCTGCAGCTTTATGCCTATAACACCCCTAGCAGTTCTACCCATTACGCGAACATCATCCTCGCTAAACCTTATTGCCTTTCCATACTTTGTGAATAGGAATATATCCTCTCCCCCATGGGTTATTTTCACATCAACAAGCTCGTCATCCTCATCGAAGATTATTGCCCTTATACCTGTGCTTCTTGGATTTGAAAATTCTTCCAAAGATGTCCTCTTAACTATTCCATTTCTGGTTATGAAAAACAAGTAGCCCGAGAAATCATTGAGAGAGAGCATACGAATCACATCGCTCCCAAGTTTGGGTATGATATTTATTATAGCCCTACCCCTGCTTCTTCTCGTTCCCTCAGGAACCTCATACGCCTTGAGCCAGTAAACTCTGCCATTCTTCGTGAAAAACATCAGGTAATCGTGGAGATTTGCTGTTGTAATATCCCGCGGTAAATCGCCCTCCCCATAATTTATCATAACTCCCTTACCGCCACGTCCTTGAGCCCTGTACTCATCTACTTTTAATCTCCTTATATATCCCTTTTCAGTTAGAATTATAACTGCTTCTTCATTTGGAATTAAATCCTCTATGTCCCTGCGCTCAACTGCGCCCTTATAAATGTCCGTTCTTCTCTTATCCCCATACAAATTCTTTATCTCAAAGAGCTCCTCTTTGATAACACCATACCTTTTCTCCTCGCTTGCTAGAAGGGATTCCATATTCTTGATATCCTCTTCCAATTTTCTGTTCTCTTCAATTAGCGCATCTATCTCCATAGAAGTTAATTTTTGAAGGCGCATATCCAGTATTGCCTTAGCTTGAACTTCCGAAAATCCCAAAGAGACAAGATTAATCGTAGCTTCTTTCACATCTTTAGATGCTTTTATTGTGGCTATAACCTCATCTATCATCCCCAGCGCCTTGACGAGGCCCTCAACAATATGCTTCCTCTCCTTTGCCTTTCTGAGTTGGTAATTCAATTTGCGTACAAGCACTTCCATCCTGTGCCTTATATACTCCTTCATTAGCTCCTTTAAATTTAGAATTCTAGGCACACCATCTACGAGCACCAAATTTATTATCCCGTAAGTAACTTCCAAATCGGTATGCTCGAGCAGTTGATTAACCACTATCTCGGGATTCATATCCCTCTTTACTTTTATTACAATCCTTATTCCTTCCCTGTCACTTTCATCCTTCAAATCAGATATGCCTCGGAGCTTATCCTCTCTAACCAATGATGCAATCTTCTTTAGAAGTGTGCTCTTATTCACCTCGTAGGGAATCTCTTTTATTATTATCCTATCCTCCTTTACTTCATACTTAGCACGAACCTTTATCTTTCCCTTTCCAGTTCGGTACGCATCCACAAGCCCCTCATAACCGATTATCGTACCACCTGTTGGAAAATCTGGACCTTTAACAAATTCCAAAAGCTCATCCACATCTGCATCTGGATGATCTATTAGATAAATTAAGGCATCAACTATCTCTGAAAGATTATGGGGCGGCATGTTGGTGGCCATTCCAACAGCAATACCTGAGGAGCCGTTAATTAAAAGATTGGGTATTCTTGCAGGAAGTACGACTGGCTCTTTCAAAGTCCCATCAAAATTGGGCATGAAATCAACAGTTTCCATATCTATATCCTTTAGCATCTCTTCTGCAATTTTTGCAAGTCGAGCTTCGGTGTATCTCATAGCTGCAGGAGAATCTCCATCGATGCTTCCAAAATTTCCCTGACCATCCACCAGGAGATAACGCATAGAAAAATCCTGGGCCATTCTTGCCAGGGTATTGTATATGGCCTGATCACCATGGGGATGATACTTACCCATTACCTCTCCCACAATTCTTGCGCTCTTCTTATATGGTTTGTTATGATACAATCCGAGCTCATACATCCCATAAAGAATTCTGCGATGTACGGGCTTTAGTCCGTCCCTGACATCTGGTAAAGCACGAGAAACTATCACACTCATGGCATAGTCCATATAAGAATCCTTCATCTCTTCATCTATTGCCCTCTCTTGAATCTTCATTAATTTCACCTCATATATCTATATTCATTACTTCCTTGGCATGCTGAATTATAAATTCCCTACGAGGCCCAACCTGCTCACCCATAAGAATTGAAAACAGCCTATCTGCCTCCGCAGCATCTTCTATAGTAACCCTTATTAACCTCCTCGTCTCAGGGTTCATAGTAGTGTCCCAAAGTTGTTGTGGATTCATCTCACCCAGACCTTTGAATCTTTGCACAGATGCATTTCCCAATTCTCTCAATTTTTCCTCTTTCTCTTCATCGCTGTAAACATAGTAAATATTCTTGCCCTTCTGAATACGATAAAGTGGGGCCTGGGCAATGTAAATATGACCCTTTTCAATCAATTCAGGCATATATCGATAAAAGAAGGTCAAAAGAAGAGTGCGAATATGAGCACCGTCAACATCAGCATCGGTCATTATGATTATCTTTCCATAGCGCAATTTAGAATAATCAAAATCCTCACGCACACCGGTGCCTATCGCAGAAATCAACGCACGAATTTCATTATTCTTGAAAACCTTATCTATGCGGGCTTTCTCCACATTCAATATTTTGCCTCGCAAGGGCAATATTGCCTGGAAATGCCTATCTCTGGCCTGCTTTGCAGAACCACCTGCAGAGTCACCTTCCACTATGAATAATTCAGCTCTCTCGGGATCCTCTTCGCTGCAATCTGCAAGTTTACCTGGCAGGTCGAGAGATTCTAGATATCCTTTTCTTCTGGCTAATTCCCTGGCTTTTCTAGCAGCTATCCTGGCTCTTGCCGCCGCAATTGCCTTTGAAACGATGTTCGTGGCCACATCAGGATGCTCTTCAAAATAAGTGCTTAAAATCTTATTTACTATTGAAAATACAACGCCCTTTACCTCACTATTTCCCAGTTTTGCCTTTGTTTGCCCTTCAAACTGAGGATTTGGATGCTTAACATGAATAACCGCAGTAAGGCCTTCGCGTACATCCTCCCCTTGCAGCGAATCTATACCCTTAAGCAAATTTCTGCTCTTGGCAAAATCGTTGATCACCTTGGTTAAAGCACTTCTGAATCCAGATACATGGGTGCCACCTTCTACTGTATGAATAGTGTTCACAAAAGCCAATAGATTTTCAGAGGTGCTATCATTGTACTGCATAGCAAATTCAACTATTATACCATCCTGCTCATCCTTTCCATAAACAACATCTCTATGAATAGGATTGTATCCTTCATTTAAAAATTTTACAAACTCAACTATGCCTCCATCATACTTAAAAACCTCTTTCTTTCCGGATCTCTCATCTTCCAAGGTTATCTCAATACCCCTATTTAGAAAGGCTAAATCTCTCAATTTTTTCTTCACAATACTGTATTTGAATTCCGTGGTTTCAAATATCTCTGCATCTGGCTTAAAACGGATGTATGTTCCACGAGAGTACTTGAATTTCTCATCATGCCCATCTTCAATCCAAACAAAATTTCCATTTTCTATCTTACCCACAACATGCACATCGCACTGGGGTTTTCCCCTTTCGTACCATTGAAAATATATTTTTCCATCCCTCTTTATATATGCCTTCAACCACTCCGATAAAAAATTGACCACATGGATACCAACTCCGTGCAATCCCCCAGTTATCCGGTATGCTTTTTTATCAAACTTGGCTCCAGCGTGCAAAACAGTCATAACAACTTCAAGAGCGCTCTTACCTTTTTCTGGATGCATATCCACAGGAATGCCGCGACCATCATCCTCCACGCTCACACTACCATCTTTATGAATGATAACATTTATGCGAGAACAATATCCTGCTAGGGCTTCATCAATACTGTTATCCACCACTTCATAAATCAGGTGGTGCAAACCTCGCTCATCCGTACTCCCTATATACATGCCCGGTCTCTTACGAACAGCCTGAGCATCTTCCAAAATTTGAATTGCTTTGGCATCATACTTACTCATTTTTTCCACCATTGAAATTGTTGTATGGGAAATGGATACAACATATAAAACACCTTCTACTCTTAGATTTTATGCAACTCAAAGAGAAAAATTTATATAAAGGGATTATATACCTAACGCTGTTAGGTATAGGTGAGAGCATGGGAATAAGAGATAAGGTAAACAGAGAGCTTCGTTCTGGCCTGTACACATTGTTCATATTAAAGAGCGTGGATGCTCTCGGCAAAACATACGGGTATGAGATAATAAAATACATTGAGAGAAAGAGTGATGGAAGGATAAAAATGAAGGATGCAACCGTTTATCCTGTTCTGCGCTATTTAGATAGGCACAAAATTTTGAAGAGTTTCTGGGCAACAACAGGCTCTGGAGTTCCAAGAAAATACTATGCTCTCACAGATGAAGGAAAGAAGCTTTTGAAAGAGTTGATAGATGATTATAGAGTCCTTGAAAAACTTGCAAAAAATATCTTAGAGGTGGGAGAATGAATGGGATGTCTGTGTTCCTCTTGATAATCAATGTAATATATTTGATATCCGCACTCCTTGTGTTATTTTTAGCGCCTAAAATAGGGCCAAACCCATATTTTGGATTTCGCATAGGATACTCATTTTCAAGCAGGAAGGTATGGAATAAAACAAACATATTTGCAGGTATTCTTATGGCTATCCACGCATTGTTCCTCTTTCCAATAATAATACTGAACAACATTGTATACTACATAATAGCCCTAATAGTTCCACTTCTCATAATCTCAATAGTCGGGATAATCTATGCGTCCCATAAACTTGAGGAGGAGAGAGTTGAAGTAAAAGGACCTGTTAAACCCATTAAACCTTTAGAAACCACATTCGTGTGGAAATACCTTGGGATTATACTTTTCCTAATCCTCCTCCTTATGATGCTGATATCCTATCCCTCATTGCCAAGTAGGTTGGCAGTGCATTTTGATGCTTCTGGAAATCCCAATGGCTGGTCAAGCAAGAACGATTTCTATACCACTTACATAATTTTAGCTGGGGTATATCTTGCACTCTTATACTTCATAATATACGCGGGAAAGAAATATCCTGTGGCTCTTCATTCTGGAGTTATGAGGATAGGAAAGGATACAGTATTCAAGGCAACAATACTTAGTTTGAATATAGTGTTCTTTATCTTAATGGCCACTTTTCTATGGATTTATTTCTACAACATATCGGGAGCATTTGAAGGATACATTGCAACCACATACTTTTTGATTTTGACATTCATAGCGGCATTTGTGCCTATAGGATATATCATATACAGATGGAAAAAGGAGAGAGGTGTGAAAAATGCGGCGTGAAAAAACATTGATTGTTATAGGTATTATATTAATCCTTGCGTCCACAGGCATATACGCGATAAGTGTATCTCACATGGGCGTTGAGACACTAAGTATACCTGGAAATGGAGAGAAAAACATAACCTATAACTTGACTTATGGAAATTACACATTAACAATGCACACATCCCGAAAAATATACTACGCCTTTAGGAATTCTAGTGGAATCATAGCGGAAGGAAATGTATCAAATCAAATTATTAAAAAATTGGGGCATTTAAACGGCACATACACCCTCACAATAAAAAATATGGAGGAGAACGCTACGGTAGTTGCATTAACCTTAAAATCCGAGAAAGCTATGATGTCCCTAAGTGCACAGCTCACAGCAAGTGGTGGTATATGCTTAACCGGATTAATATTTGGAGGTATTGGTGGATGGCTTTTGATTAGAAGGAGGAGAAAAGATGTATCTTGAAGCCATAAATTTAAGCAAGAAATACGGAAATTTCTACGCTCTTCGGAATTTGAATTTGAGAGTTGAAGGTGGAAAATGTGTTGGATATCTTGGTCCAAATGGAGCAGGAAAAACCACAACACTAAAGATTTTCACAAATTTGCTAAGACCTACATCTGGGGATGCCATCATAAACGGGTACTCAGTTCAAAAAGAGTTGAAAAAGGCTCTCAAAGATGTGGGAACACTTATTGAAACCCCAAATTTCTATCCTTATTTAATTCCTATGGAGATCCTTTCAATGCTATGTGATATTAGAGGAGCAACAAGAAAGGACATCCTAGAGGCGCTAAAAAAAGTGAGGCTTTATGAATGGAGAAACACCAAAGTCAAAAAATTCTCCAAAGGGATGACACAGAGATTGGCTATGGCTGTTGCATTGGTGACAAATCCTTCCATTATGATTTTAGACGAGCCGACCACAGGAATGGACCCGCAAGGCATGGCAGAAATAAGGGAAATAATTAAAGACCTGAAAAAAGATGGAAAATTAATATTCATGTCATCACATCTTCTTCCGGAAATCACCGATGTTTGCGATGAAGTTGCTATGATTAACAAGGGAACTCTTCTTCTCTACGATACCATTGAAAATGTATCTTCAAAATTCCTTTCTAACTCAGTAGTAGTTGAATTTCTAGAGCCAGTAAAGGATATTAAGCCAATACAGGAAATTAAGTATATAAAGGCAATAAATCAGATAAATCCATATAAGATTCAAATCGATTTCTCTGGCAATGCAGAAGAGCAGTATGAAATTTTAAAGTCGCTTTTAAAAATGGGCTATAAAATTACAAGTTATAGAAGCGAAGGTTTAGCCTTGGAAAAGGCATATCTAAAGCTTATCGGAGGTGATAAAATTGAATGATTTTCTCCAGATGCTGATAATATCAAAGTACCAATTTAAAAATTACATCAGATCTAAAAGGTTACTTACTCTAATTCTTATAACACTTGCCATAGTGATAGCATACATTGTGGTCATTCACTTTTATATTGAGCCATCTTATATGGAGGTAAATGAATTTGCCAAAAACTGGGTTTCTCCTATATCATTTTTAATCATCCTGGCTGCATTGTTCTTTGGCGGTGATGCCATTGCTGGAGAGTATCAAACAAAAACAGGGTATTTCCTTCTTCCAAACCCAATTCGAAGAGAATCAATATTCTGGGGGAAATACATAGCATCATTTTTGGCCTCAACTATTGTAATGCTTATATACTGGGCATTTGCGTTGGGAGATGTGTACTATTATTACAAGGAGATTAGCATTGCATTATGGTACTCATTTGGCCTATCCTTCCTATTCCTCCTTAGCTTACTTGCACTCACCTACCTATTTTCCTCACTATTGAACAATGGAACCGTTGCCATTGTACTAGTGGCAATCATATACTTTTTCGTATTCAACATAGTGGATAGCATATCCATGCTCACCGGAGTTGAGCCATGGTACTCTATTACCTATGGTGCATCCATTCTAACTTTAGTTTTCGAGGGAAACTACATAGGCGATTATCCCACAAAGCAGGTTATGCAGGCAGGTCCACATTTTACTATAACAATTTTCAACCCCACAATAAACGAGGGTATAGCAATAATGCTTGCCTATTTCATAATCTCCTCAATACTCGCAACGGTTATCTTCCATTACAAAGAGATGAAATAACCTACCTTATTTTCTTTATTTGATTTTTATACATTTCTATTAGCTCTTTTGTTGTCGTGGCCTCCTCCGGACTCTTGTCATCTCTCCACCTACCCGTAAACCTAGGAAATCTTATTGCCAACCCGGTGCCTTTTTCAATAACATCGCGAGCGCATGTATGTGTAGGGCTCAGGGTAATTTCAGCACCTATAACTTCAAGCACAACTTTGGGAACGAACCAGTAGTCAGCTTCCATTTCGCTCCACACTCTAGGATGTTTATTTTCAATTTTTAAGTCTTCAAACTTGCGAGGTAGGTAAGCAAGTTGCTCATCCGTAAATCCTGAGCCAAGCTTGCACACAGTTTCAAACCTATCCTTCTCAGGATTATAAGCTGCCATAAGCAAAGCCCCATATGTCCCCTTTCTCTTTCCTTTTCCAGCAAAGGCACCCACAACCACCAAATCTACCGTGTCCCCCATTTCAACCTTGTAATCTCTCTTATATTTAATCCATAGAAATTCTCTAGCTCCAGCACGATAAATACTTTCCTTGCCGATGCTCTTTGCTACCAGCCCCTCACATCCATCCTCTATGGCTTTGTTGAAGAATTCTCTAATCTCACCAATATCGGAGGAAACTATTCTGTGGGCGAACTTAACTCTTTCCGTGGGATTTATAACCCTCTCTAAAATTTTCCTTCTCTCAGGATAAGGTTTTGATGTCAGGTCCTCTCCATCGAGATAAATTATATCAAAGAGGAAAAGCACGACTGGATAATCCTCAATAGCCTTCTCTATTTCGTATTTTCTTCCCCTTCTATGCGATACAACTTGAAAAGGCAGCAATTCTCCCGTATGTATATCCACCGGCACTGCTTCACCATCAAATATACCTTCCTTCCCTTGAAATGCTTCTTTCAAGGCCTCTACAACATCCGGAAATTGAGATGTTAAATTCTCCAATCTTCGGGAATAAAGCCATACTTTATCCTTTCCTACATGACCCTGTATACGCATGCCATCATACTTGTATTCAAAAGCGGCTTTGCCTCCCATCTTCGCAAGGATTTCTTCCAAGGATGGTAATCTCTCGGCAAGCATAGCTCTTATGGGTATACCCAGTTCAATCTTTATATCTTTAACTCCATCAATCCCCTCCTTGGCTAATTTTTTTGCAATATAGCCAAGGTCAGGATGAATGTTGTAAGTCCTTTCTACGAGACTTCTCAACTCCTTCGTTCTCCCATACGCTATTGAAAGGGCATCAAGAATAGTCATATCCGCTATACCCAATCTCAATTTACCTTCAACCGTGCGCACTATGTACTTAGCCTCTATTGGCTTTGCTAAATTCAACAATTCAGCAAGAAGTTGTATTTTCCTGTCCTGTGAGCCCGGCCCCTCCGCTTTGGCAATTTTTTCAAAGTTCTCATAAACTTTCTCCACAGTAAGATTTTTCTCTTCTTCAAATGAAAATAAGGTTGTCTGTCTCTTCTTCTTTATAGCTTCCTCAGCTACACTTCCTAGATCACCATATTTCTTTAGCATCTCGCCAAGGGTTTTCTCCTTTATTCCTGTTGCCTTCGTAATTCCCCTCATCGCCAATTTCTCCGCTAAGCCGAGTTCAATACCCATATAATCAGGATAAAGCTTACCCTGTGTGAGATAAATAACCTTATCAATAACATCCTCCGGAGTATTATGGAAAAGTTCAACAAGATAATCCGTCATCTCCAACCTCTTTGTGGTGGATTCTATCTTGCTGTAAGTTTCAGCAATAATCTTGTACTCCATACTTGCATCTATGCAAAGATTGTATTTAAGGATTAAGCGATAAATTCTTTATCATCTATTCATTTCATTCTCTATGAGCTTTGCTTGGAAATTTGCATTCTGGGGCGTATCTTGGGCATCCATAATAGCCGTGGGAGTATTTTCTCCAAAAATAGTGGAGCATTGGCTCTTACCTTACATTTTGCTCCCCATAGGGATAGCATTTATAATTTACGGATTGCTCCTAAACGCCATAGCAGGAAGAACTTTGAAAAAATACGGGCATATGGAGATAAAAAGGGGAATAAAGAAGCCAGATAAACTGGTGAGAATAGGAATTTACTCCTGTATGAGACACCCCGCTCAATTTGGCTCTATATTCTTCGGAATTGGTATATCTTTTCTCACCCTCAAACTCATTGCAATTCTATACGCAGGCTGGATTTCCCTTGCAGCTTTATACTTCATTATGGCGATTGAAGAGAGAGAAACTCTGGAATTGTTCGGAGAGGAGTACTGTGAATTCATAAAATCCCGCAAACCATTTACATTTTCCATTTCCTGCTTGAAAAGAGGGATTGAGGCGATTAGAGAGAAACCTTTTTAATCAATACCTCATTAAATGCTTCGGGATGCAAAATGATGGGTTATAACAATAAAATTGGCAGAGTTAATCTGAGAGATGGTAAGATTGAATATGAAGGTATAAGGGAAGGAATTCTAAAAAAATTCGTTGGCGGAAAGGGTCTTGGTTATTATTTCATATATAAGGAAGTACCTCCAGGCACAAAGCCGTTGAGCAGTGCCAACAAAATTATATTCGCTCCAGGAGCATTCAGCGGATTGATACCCGGAAGCAGTAAGGTTGCAGTCATAGCTTTATCCCCTGAGAGCGGGCTTATAAACGATAGTTATGCTGGAGACAGATTCGGCCCAATGCTCAAAAAAGCCGGATTTGACATGCTTATAATTGAAGGAAAGAGCGACAAGCCAGTTTATATAGTTGTTGAGAAGGATAAAATCAAAATTGAAGATGCCTCAGAGCTCTGGGGAAAGGGAGTGTATGAAACTTCAGATGTTTTGTGGGATAAATATCCGGATGCAGCCATCGCTGTGATTGGCCCTGCAGGAGAGAACCTTGTTAGATTTGCAAATATAATGTTCGATAAAGAGCGCTCTGCAGGCCGAGGTGGTTTGGGAGCGGTTATGGGAAGTAAAAATCTAAAGGCTATTGTGGTGCGAGGAGCTCAACCATCCATAAACATCGCAGATAAGAAAGAATTGGATAAAATGAAAGAGATGTATTACGAAGAATATGCCAAATCTGAAAGATTAAAGGACATAAGGGAATACGGCACTACCAATGGCTTAATATCTTCCTCTTTCAGTGGAATGTCTCCATCGTACAATTTCCAAAAGCCATACATCCCAAGGGAGCTTGCGATGAAATTAAGCGGCGAGGAGATAAAGAAATATGAAGTTGAACCAGAAGAGTACATACATGGCAAATCTTGCCCGGTTAAGTGCGCAAGGTATGTAAAGGTAAACTACAAGGGCAAAGAGCTTTTCGTAAAGCCCGAGTACGAGAGCATTGCGATGTTAGGTGCTTGCACGGGAGTTTTTGATTTTCCAGCAGTGGCATACTTCATACATCTCACCAACGATTTGGGCATGGATTCTATAGCAGCAGGGGAGATCATAGGATGGTTCTTTGAAATGGTTGAAAAAGGATTAATCAACAAATATGAAATGGGCTTTGAGATCAGTGGCTTCGGTGATGTGAGCGCGGAGGAAAAGCTATTGAGAATGATGTCTGAGAGAGAAGGAATAGGAGCAATTTTAGCAGAAGGAGTGAAGAGGGCAAGTGAGATTTTGGGAAGAGGTGCTGAATTTGCAGTTCAAGTTAAGGGACTAGAATCTCCAGCTTGGGATCCTAGAGGTAGAAGAACTTATGCCCTTAGCTACGCTACTGCTGATATTGGAGCCTCTCATCTCCGCGGCTGGCCTCACCCACATTCTTTGCCCAATGACGGACCTGCTAAGGAGCTCGTGCCATCCCTAATAGAGAGCAGGGATAAAGATGCTTTATTTGACTCCTTGGGGGTGTGTAAATTCTTACCTTACAAACTAGAAGATTTGAAGAAATTTTATAAAGCAATCACAGGAGAGAACGCAGATACTCTCGATATTTTGGGTAAGAGAATAGAAACAATAGCAAGAATATACAATGTCCTCGGTTCCTTGAATCCACCTGAGGAGGATACCATTCCGCCAAGATGGTGGGAGAAAGAGAAAGAGGGTCCTGCAAAGGATAATGCTGCCTTCATAAACTACGAAGATTTCCTAGAAGCAAGGAGGTATTTTTACAAGCTAAGGGGCTGGCATGAAGAGTACGGAGTACCTATGACAAATACCCTTGAAGATCTGGATTTAAGGGAGTTCTTAGAAGATGCCCATAGAGCAATAGTCGTGGTAAAGGAGAGAGTGAGATAAATGCTGCTACTAATTGGCTTTCCAGAAGACGAAGTGGAAAGAGTAAGAGAGATGTATGCAGATACAATACCTGTATCGGCAGAGATGGAAGATAAAGTGCTGGAGAATATAATAAGGGAGAGAAAACACCCTGAAAATTACCAGGTACTAGGAAGCCAGAGGATAGTGATTATGCACGATATACCCAAGGAAGAACTGAGCAAGATTATAAATAATATAAGAAAGAAGATAAATGCGCATATTATATTTGCAACATCAACTCCAACATCATTAAAATGGAAGATAGGCAACTTAATGGAGGAACTTCTGGAGGAAGACAGATACTTTAGAGAAAAGAGAGCTAAATAATCTCTATTTTCTTATTTATTTCTACGACCATCCCGTCATCCGCGGCTATTGTCCTTATTCCTGTTTCTTTCCAGATCCAGTCAGCTTGAAACTCTGGATTTTCTTCAATCATCTTAAGTCCAAAATGTGTCAATATAGCAATTTCTGGCTCAATACCTTTCACTATTTTTGCAGCTTCTTTTGTACTCAAATGATAGGGTATCTTGGCTCCCAAGGGCCTTGTTACTGGAAGAATTAACACCCTAGCATTTCTATGAGCACCTATTAAAGAATCATTGTAATCCGTGTCCGCCAAATAAGAAATTACACCTTGGGACGTCTCAATTCTGAACCCGATCGTTGTTGGATCATTATGATAGGATTTTGTTGCTCTTATCTTAATTCCCTTGTAGCGCACCACATTTCCGGGAGAGAGAACTGCAACTTTATCAACTAGGCCTCTGTGATACTTTGAAATAACGGGATCAAACTCATCATATCCTTCAAGCACACTCTTTGATCCAACAAGCAATCCCTTTTTCTTTGTACCCCCATTTGTTATGGCTTCTACCAGAACCTCTGCATCTGTATAATGGTCAGTATGCGCATGAGAGATTGCAATTACATCAGTTTTGGTTGGATTTACCTTAAACCTGTGCATTTGAACTAAAGCTCCAGGGCCGGGATCTATGTGTATGTTAAGAACATCCTCTATGTAGACGCCTCCTGTGGCTCGAATTTGATAAATTGTGGTGAATCTCCCCCCGCCACTTCCTAAGAATGTTATCCTCGTCACTGCAATGCTAATACCTTTCTCTCATATAATCTTTGGCTTAATTAAATTTTTATATCCAAGAGCGATTACTTAGCTATGAGCATTCTGATAAAAAATGCATGGATTGTAACTCAGAACGAAAAAAGAGAGATTCTACAAGGAAATATTTATATTGAGGAGAGTAAAATAGTGGAAATTGGAGATGTAAATGAGGAAGCAGAGTATGTTTTAAATGCAAGTGGAAAGATAGTAATGCCCGGATTGATAAACACTCACACCCATGTGGGAATGACGGATATGAGGGGCATGGCTGATGATGTAAATCTTGAAGAATTTTTGATGAAAATGTGGAAAGAGGAGGCAAAAAGAGGCAGGGAAGAGATTTACAAAGGTGCAAAATTGGGAATAAAAGAGATGCTTCGCACCGGAACCACAGCTTTTGTAGACATGTATAGCGATGAGGATGCCATTGCAAAAGCAGCAAAAGAATTGGGGATAAGGGCATTTTTGGGATGGGCTGTGGTTGATGAAGATATAACCACTCAGGAGGGAAATCCTCTTAACAACGCTGAAAATTTCATTAAAGAATTTAGAAACGAGGAATTAATAACCCCTTTAATTGCGCCTCATGCAGTGTATACTTGCAACGAAGAAACACTGCTTAAGGCAAAGGAAATTGCGGAGAAATATGACACGCTTATAACTATGCATATCTCAGAGACAAGAAAAGAAGTGTATGAGCATAGAAAAAGGACAGGAATGAGACCTGTAGAATGGTTAGAAAAGATAGAGTTCTTAAATTCTAAACTTATAGCAGCACATCTTGTTTGGCTAACTCTCCACGAAATTAAAATTTTGGCAAAAAATGGGGTTAAAGCTTCTCATAATCCAACAAGTAATATGAAACTTGGAAACGGGGGCTCAATGCCCCTGCCTGAAATGTTAGATAATGGGATTCTGGTAACTTTGGGCACGGATAGCACGGTGAGTAATAACAACCTTGATATGTTTGAAGCTATGAAATTTGCCGCTTTGTTGCACAAGAATGAGAGATGGGATGCATCCATAACTAATGCGCAAGAGATTCTTGATTTTGCAACTATTAACGCGGCCAAAGCTTTGGAATTGAATGCAGGAAGTATAGAAGAGGGGAGACTTGCGGATTTGGTCATTTTAAATCCAGCGCCAAATGGATTACCTTTAAGAAAGAATACAATAGTATCAAACATTGTGTACTCGCTAACTGGATTGAATGTAGAGCATACAATAGTAAACGGAAAGATAGTGATTTAACATTTCTTCAAACGGACAGCAGCAACCTTCAGTTCCGGTATCTTCGCCTCTGGGTCTAAGGAATCTATGGTAAGGACATTCGCAGCGCTCTCCGCGAAATGGAAAGGAATGAAAACAACGCCTTTCTTTATCCTCGCTATTTTTGCCTTCACCTTTATCTTTCCTCTCCTGGATTCCACTTCGATGCAATCTCCATCTTCCACGCCCAAATTATCCGCATCCTCGGGGTGTATTTCGACGAATGCTTCGGGAATTAACTCATTGAACCCATCTATTTTTCTCGTTAGCGTGCCCGTGTGGAAGTGCTCATAAGTGCGCCCTGTAGTGAGAACGAACGGGTACTCCTCGTCAGGCTCTTCCGCTGGCGGCTTGTACTCGTAAGGAGAGAACCTGGCCAATCCGTTTGGAGTCGGGAAGATATCCTCGTGCAGAATCTTTGTGCCCTCGTGATTTTTATCAGGGCACGGCCACTGCAAACCGAATTTTTCTATTCTCTCGTATGTTATGCCGGAATATTGCGGAACAACTTTCCTTATTTCTTCGAATATATCCTTCGGATTTTCATAATTCCAATCTGCACCCATCCTTTTGGCTATTTCCTGAATTATCCACCAATCCGGCTTTGCCTTCCCTACTGGCTCAACGATGCGATGAAGCAATTGCACCCTGCGCTCCGTGTTTGTGAATGTACCTTCCTTCTCGAGAGAAGAAGCTGCTGGAAGAATTACATCTGCGAGTTGTGCGGTTTCACTCATGAATAAATCCTGAACTACGAGGAACTCAAGATTCTTTAGCCCCTGAATAACATGCTTCTGGTCTGGATCGCTCACCGCCGGGTTCTCGCCCATTATGTACATTGCCTTTATCACTCCTTTAGAAGCGGCATGCATCATCTCAACAACGGTTAACCCATCTTTTTCAGGTATTTTTCCACCCCATATTTTTTCTATTTCCCTCGCTTTTCTCGTCCCTAATTTCGCATACCCCGGGAGTACGTTGGGCAAAGCGCCCATGTCCCCAGCGCCCTGCACGTTGTTCTGGCCGCGAAGAGGATTCACCCCAGTACCTCTCTTTCCAACATTGCCAGTTAGAAGCGCGAGGTTCGCGAGAGAGGCGACATTTCCCGTGCCTGATGTGTGCTGCGTTATCCCCATTGCGTAAATTATTGCTGATCTATGGGTCGCATACAGAACCGCCGCTTTTATTATATCTTCTTTCGGCACACCGGTGAGCTTCTCCACGTACTCCGGCGTATATTTCTTAACGATTTCCTTTAATTTTTCGTATCCCTCCGTTCTGTTCTCTACAAATTCTCTATCCTCCAGACCGTGAGAGACTATGACATTCATCATCCCGTTAATCAAAGCAACATCGGTGCCCGGGCGCTGCCTCATGTGAATATCGGAGTACTCCGCAAGCTCGATATCCCGGGGGTCCGCAACTATTAATTTCGCTCCTCTTCCTTTAACCGATCTTTTAATCATCGTACCTATTACCGGATGCGCATGTGTAGTATTTGAGCCAATCACGAAATATAGCTCGGCATCGTTCTCCAAATCTTCCAGACTGTTGGTCATTGCTCCGCTGCCAAATACTTTGAATAATCCGACCACGGTGGAAGCATGACATAGCCTCGCGCAGTGGTCAACGTTGTTCGTGCCCACCACGATGCGCATGAACTTCTGAAAGAGGTAATTTTCCTCGTTGGTGCATTTCGCAGATGATAAGCCAGCTATGCTCTCAGCGCCGTATTTCTCCTTTATTTCTTTCAGGCGAGAGGCAACAAAGTTCAAAGCCTCATCCCATGTGACTTCCTCAAACTTTCCATTTCTCTTTATTAGAGGTTTCTTCAATCGTTCTTCGCTGTGCACAAATTGCCATCCGTAGCGACCTTTAATGCAGTCGTCCCCTTTGTTCACCCCGTTGGGCGAGCCCTTCGCGTAGATTATTTCATTGCCCGAAACATAGTAATCAATGGCGCACCCCACGCCGCAGTACGGACAAATCGAGGTGATTTTCTTCGTTTCTTCCTCCCTTGTGGTTAAATCCATGAGCGCACCGGTGGGGCACGCGTCCACGCACGCACCGCAGAACGCACAGCCAGCATCCTTGAGAGCTTCGTTTATCCCGGCCACTATTCTCGTTTCTGCACCTCGACCTTCTCTAACTAGCACGTGGTTCTCCTTCACCAGCGAGCAGGCCTGCACGCAACGGAAACAGGAAACGCAGGCATTGGGATTGAATGAAATAAATGGATTGTCCACGAGATCCGGCGCCTCTCTCTTTTCATCGCTTTTTATTTCTATTCCATACTTCGAAAACAATTCCTTAGCCTCGCCCCCAATCTCGCCGTGCTCCTCAGCAAGCATCTCCAAAATCGTTCTCCTCGCGTCTTCCACCTCGGGAGTGTGCGTTTCTATTTCCATTCCCTCAGCAATTTTAGTAGTGCATGCCCTCGCGTGATATTCTCTTCCACCATTTCTTATGCTCACCACGCACAGCCCGCAGGAGCCTATAGGCTTTTCGTCCATAAGTATGCAAAGCGCGGGAATATCGATGCCGTTTTCCCTCGCAACCTGAAGGATTGTCTTCCCTTCCTCCACTTCAACCCTTTTCCCATTAATCGTTACAATCATTGAATCACCCCCATGAGCTCCTCGCGGAAATTCTTCATTGCAGATTCGTAGGCGAGCATCGCGCTCGTGCCCAGAGGACATAACGAGGCTATTTTCATCGCCTTTGCAGTGGCGTTCAATTTTTCAATATCCTCTTTTCTTCCATCACCGCGAACAATTTTTTCGATTATTTCCCTCATCCTCTTGGTTCCGTACCGGCAGGGGAAGCACTGCCCGCAGGACTCGTGCTCGAAGAATTTCGCAATGTTGAGCAGGATATCCCAAATATTTACGGATTCGTTGAAAACGATTATATCTCCTGTGCCTAAAAATAAGCCGCGCTCTTTTGCATCTTTAAAGCAAAGAGGCATGTCTAAGTACTCTTCGGTGAGTATAAATCCCGCGGCTCCGCCACCCAGCATAACTCCTTTGAATTTTCCCACAACTCCCCCGGCGAGCTCGATCATCTCTCCAATAGTTTTCTCCCCCAAATTCGCCTCGTAAACCCCCGGATTCTTCACGAACCCGCTCACGCTGAATAGCTTGGGCCCTGTGCAGCCCTCCTTTCCCAATTTGCTGTAGTTCGCTCCACCCATGCTCATCACAAGGGGAACATTCGCGAGAGTCTCCACATTATTGATTAGCGTCGGCTTCCCCCACAGCCCGTACTGCGCCGGGTATGGCGGCTTTATTCTCGGGTACCCCCTCTTTCCCTCGATGCTCTCCATCAGCGCCGTTTCTTCACCGCAAACATATGCTCCCGCCCCGACAACGAGTTCGATGTCGAATGAGAATTTTGAGCCGTATATATTCGGGCCCAATATTCCGAGTCTTCGCAATTCCTCTATTTTTCTCTCTATGTCCTTTGCGATCTCCTTATATTCGTAGCGAATGTAGAAAAATCCCTTCTTGGCACCTATGGCATAAGCGGAGATTATCATCCCTTCCAATATCTGGTACGGGTTTCTTTCCATGAGCACTCTATCTTTGAACGTTCCTGGCTCTCCCTCGTCCGCATTGGCCACGATGTACTTCGGAGTCTTTCTCTCTTTTCTAACGAATTTCATCTTCAGCCCAGTAGGGAAAGCTGCTCCTCCGCGCCCCAAAAGCCCAGAGGTTTCCACCTCGCTTATTATTTCATCTTGCCCGTATTCCAATGCCTTGCGGAGCGCCTTGAAACCACCTTGCGCGAGGTAATCTTCCACATTGCTCGCGTCTTTGAGAAGAAGCATCACTGGCACCCCCTCAAAATTTCCACCACCTTATCGGGTGTTAAATCCCCGTAAATTTTTCCGTCTATCATCATCACAGGCGAGTGCTCACAATGTCCGAGACCTTCGACGATTTTGAATGTGAATTTTCCATCTTTTGTGGTCTCGCCCATCTTCACCCCGAACTCTTTTTCAATTCTTTCAATAATTCTTTCCGAGCCTTTGATGTGGCAAACTATGCAGTCGCAAATCATCACCTCGTGCTTACCCTCGGGTTTGAATCTGAAAAATGAATAAAATGAAGCCGCATCGTAAACTTCGCCCTTCTTCATGCCTAACTCTTTCGCAATCGTTTTTATCGCCTCTTCGGGAATGTAGCCGAATTCGTCCTGCACGTCGTGGAGAATTGCCAAAAGCTTTGAATCTTTATTTTTATGCTTATTAATTATCTGAAGCACTTTTTCTTCCATAGAAAGAGATGGAAACGAAATTATTTATCTTTTGCGAATAGATGAGAAATCATACTTCTTAATTTTTCCAAATCTTCATTGGTATTGACATTGAAAAATGTTTCTTTAGGCATTTTTTCAGCGGGCACAAATTTTACCGCAGAGCATTTTTCAATCCCCTTAGTCAAGCTTTTTGCGCTGCACAGGCAAGGAAGCATTCTCTTAGTGTAAATTGAATGCAATGGCTCCAAATATCCTGTATCACTCCACCTTGGCACCATACCATTCTCTCCGTCCCACTGCTCAAAAAGCATAATAATAGCCTCTCTCCTCACTAAAGGCATATCTCCGCCAAATACCAAAAATTCGTTGTCAAAATCGAATAATGAGCACACCGATTCAAGAATCCAAGAAGTTCTATCCTTAATAACAGGAACATTAACATCTAAGGAGATCTTTGAGTAAATAACTACTTCAAACCCAATACTTTGCAAATTTTCAACTACCAAATCTATCAATCTTTTTCCTGGAATAACTTCAATAAGATGCTTTTTAGGCAAGCGTGATGATTTTCCTACAAGTACATAGGCCCTCACAGGGTTAAATGGAATTCAGAATATAAAGCATGTCGGTTTTTAATGAAAATATTAAATAAAAAAACAAAAGCTATTTATAGAGTGTTGCAAATCACACCTTAGATTTTCATGGAGAAGGAGATTGTGGGTAAGTCATTGAAGGACCTGATAATCGAAATCTTGGGCAAGGATGGTAGATCCATTAATGATTTATCAAAGGAACTGGCAAAAAAGGGAGTAAAGAAGCATCGACTCATTTTAACAGGATACTTACTAGCTATGGCTGATATGGGAATTCTTAAAGAGAGATTCATTAAGCCAGCAAAGGTTTACAGTGTGCAGCAGAATAAAAAGAAGACAATATACGAAATTATAGGGAAGAAAGCAAGGGATATAGATGAAGAGGAGGCCCCAGATATAGCTCTATATACACTTTACAAGCTTTTCAATAGGCCTATATTTATGAGAGAACTAGAAAAATGCAATGTTGGAATTCCGCAGTATAGGGAGAAAATAGTTGGGGAGGAGAGAAAAAAAGCTCTAGAAATTTTACTAGCTCAAGGATTCAATGTGCCCCGCAACAATTCTGCTTACATACCAACCAAGAACTATAATGGCGCCTATGTGCAAATACTAAGCGAATTAGTTGTAGAAGGCTATAACTTAAAAGGTTTTGTAAATAAAGAGCATCACCAGATGAAATTAGATTATTAGCTTATTTTATTATCCCGTACCCTATCAATCTCCACCTGTTTTCTATTCTTCTTCCAATAGCAACCCTCTGACCCTTCTCTGCCACTGCAGGATACTTCAATTTAAGCTCAACAGTATCATCCCTACCACTTGTAACAATGCCAACGGTGGCAAGGGTGCCTATATTGAGCATAAGAAGTTCATTAGTTTTTATCTTTTCAACTTTCCTCTCTTCACGAGACCCAACCACGCGCTCGAGAAGATGAACATCCATAGTTATGTTTGTGAGCACGGGAGGCAATGTTCCGGGTTTTCCAGCCATTCTTCCTATCAGACCATCATTCTTTGTTATTGCAGGATCAAGCTTTGTTCCTATTCCAACAAGACCCCCTGGCTTTATCTCATCCCAGTATTTACCACCGGACATGAGAGACACGATTTCTGTATGTATGGGCTCCCATTCAACCTTGTTTCCTTTCAAAATGTAAAACCCGGGTAGAATTTCAATTTCATCTCCAACCTTGAATTTTCCCTGTATTAGAGAGCCCCCTATCACGCCCCCAACCAAATCTTTGGGCCTAGTACCCGGCTTGTTAACATCAAAACTCCTTGCAATATACAATCTTGGAGGCTTACTCGGGTCGAATTTTGGAGTTGGAATGTGCTGCTCTATGGCCTCAATGAGAACATCGATATTTGCATCATGATGAGCACTCACAGGAATAATAGGTGCATCCTCGGCTACTGTACCTTTTACAAATTCTTTAATCTCCCTATAATTCTCCCTTGCCCTATCATCATCCACCAAATCAATCTTATTCTGGACAATTATTATTTTTTTAACTCCCACAATATCCAATGCCATAAGATGCTCCTTAGTTTGCGGCTGTGGACATTTCTGATTCGCCGCTATTACAAGAAGCGCTCCATTCATTATTGCAGCTCCACTTAACATAGTGGCCATAAGCGTTTCGTGCCCAGGAGCATCCACAAAAGAAACTACACGCAACAAATCTGCGCCGTTAGGACATTTTGAAGGGTTTGAAACATAGCAAGATGGGGGTTCAACATCCTTGCATTTATAAAAGGCGGCATCTGCATAACCAAGCTTAATGGTTATACCTCTCCTCATCTCCTCGCTATGAGTATCTGTCCACTTTCCCGTTATGGCCTTAGTTAATGTGGTCTTACCATGGTCCACATGTCCAACCATTCCGATATTTACCTCGGGCTGCTTTGGAAGGCTCATGCTTCACCTTCCTTTATGGCCTCCTCTATGGGCTTTGGACCATACTGCACAATTTTCATATTAATCTGCACGATATCGGCAGAAATGGTATTGCCGCGCACCATCTTCTTCTTTCTCATTCCTGGCCTTGTGGGATGGAACCCTATGCCTCCCTTGAGAAGTAGCTTTTTTCTACGAGCGCCTTGGAGATTCTTTCTCATTGGAAAACCGTCCTTATCCGTACCTCCAGTTATAAGAAGCTTGTATCCAGGGAGATCCACAAATACCCCATCAACCTCTTGTCCAATTCTCTTTCCTATTAGGGAATTGGCCTTAGTGCCCGTAATCTCCTTCTGATACGATTTTCCCGTTTTAGTGTCATTTATAACCACTTTGAAAGTTGCCATGCAATATCACCTTTACCCGCATAATAGTAACTTTTATTTTAAAGTTATCGTGATTCGAGGCAAAAATTATTATACACGAAGAAATTGCTAAAATATGAGCGAGAAAACATGTGATGTTGTAGGATGCGATGAAGTAGCAGTTAAAACGGTATCCAGAAAGAAGGCAGAAAAAATTTTCAATCTCAAAGGCGGAAAAAGCACAAAGGTACATCTTTGCAAAAGGCATTATAAGGAATTCAAAAAGAAAACAAAGAAAGATAGAGAGTTGGAGCGAGCAACATGGGTATAATTAACCCCTGTAACGAAATATGTACCTTATGGGAACCCTCAAATTCCTTCCTGTCCAGTAAGGGCACTTGGTGCATTTGAACCCTATAATAACATTCTCTCCATCAAGAGTTGAATTCTCTATTCTCACCATATCCCCACCGCACACTGGGCACTTATCCATACTTTCTATGATTTTATCTGTAAGTTTGTACCTTATTTCTATCCTAACCTTACCTGTGGCAAGGGCGATTATTCTCATTCTTTTTTCACTCAATTTATAATCCTTGTTCCTTCTTTTAAGATGTTTTACTACCTCCCTATGCAACTCTGCTTGAGACTCAATTATACCCCTTCTCTTCATAATTTTAAGCAGTATCTCTTTGACTTCGTCCTCCTTGGGGATTTCATAGCCCATCAAAACATTATAAATTTTGGAGTATATAAAATTTCATCTTAAAACAAATACCCCGTCTTCAGTTATATACATCCTCTTGGCCCTTGGATCATACCCAGAGCCACGCATTTTCAAAATCCGGATGTACCTCTCTTCCCCGCTATTGCTTGGATTCTTCTCCAGTTTTATCACTCCAGAACTAAGGAGAATCTCAGCATACAAATTCATCTTATCAGATGCGGTTATTATGGTCGTTGCTCCAATATTCTGGAAAAATGTGAATAACCTATGAATACTTAGCAAAGATCGACTCTCTTCAACGGCAAAATTCTTGAACACGGTAAGAGAGTCCAACACTACTCTATCTATCTTACCCTTTTTAAGTTCTTGGTTTACCTTTATGATCAGGGCCTCAACACTAAGGCCTCCTCCCTTTGATTTTCTCGAATCCTCATAAGCGGCTCTAATCTCCCCTTTTGCAGTTATATCTTTTATAGATGGAGATGTGGAATAGAGCAACTCAACTGGAACAGCATCCATAACACGCAATCTGCTAAGATTCCAGCCAAATCCAAGCATAATTCTCTGGAGAACTAAAGATGGGTGCTTATCCACAGAGATGTAAAGACAATTCTCCCCATTATTTAGTCCTTCAAGTAAGAATCTTGCAGATAATATAGTTTTACCAGTACCCGTATCACCCATAAGAAGGTAGGTATTACCCTTAATTAGCCCTCCCTCAAGCATCTTGTCGAGTCCTGCCACACCGAATTTTACCCTCATTTAACCTTCCTCCTGGTGAATTTGATGAAAAATCTTTCGTCAACTGAAAATCCTTTTTTTGTGAGAGTTAGCGGTATTTTGTCAATAGTATACGGCACGGTGCTTTTCTCTATCACAATTTCAAAGCTCCTATTTGATGAGTTTAAGAGCATCACAGAATCCATCATTGGCTTATCAGGAAGCAGGTTATCATAATCCTCCGCAGTAACTATCACAGCACTGTTAGAGCTTTCCTCTAAAAAATTTAGAAATGCGTGCACTGCTGCACTGGGATTTAAGCCTCGCATATAAAAATATCTCAAAGAAGTTATGGAATCAACTACAATCCTATCAAATTTAATTCTATCAAACACATTCTTCAATGTGGCCCGCAAAGATAAAACATCTGCCTCAAACAACTTCTTACTCTTCTCTGCGTTTTTCATCTTTGCAGGTTTTGCGATGGGTGTAACCTCTCTGACTGGCTTGACTTCAGCTTTACTGGATACTACAGGTACCGCATCAAAAATATAAATTTCATCGAGTAATATGTCAAAATCCTCAAAATTCTCCTTTACCATCCAGCTTGGCTGGTCAAGAGAAATATACAATACACTCTCCCCTTTCAATGCCCCACTAGCAAGATACTGCATCGCAAATATTGTCTTACCTGAACCTGGGGGACCGTAAATAAGGTTTAAAGATTCCTCTCTAATACCCGGAAGAAAAGCATCCAAGTTCTTTATACCCAGTGGGACTACTTTCATACTGGTATCTAAATTGGCAACATCTATTTAATTTCTTTCCCTTTTGGTATGCCTTGAGAGAACATGTCAATATATTTCTGAATACGAAGTTTTTTATACAAGTAGCATTTAAAGTGCTTGGGCTTTTAGCCTTAAAGAAAAAGGAAGTGTAGAAAATGGAAGAATTAACCAAAATAAAGGACTTGAACCCAAATGCCAAAAGAGTTAATGTTTTGGCAAAGGTTCTGCATAAGGGAGAGCCAAAAGAGATTAACACCAAGTATGGTGAGACGAAGCATGTGACTGAAGCCGTTGTGGGAGATGAGACAGGAACCATAATAATGTCCCTCTGGAACGAGCAGGCAGATATGATTGAGGAGGGAGAGATAATATATGTGGATAATGGCTATATCTCCCTAGTGCGCGGGCACATGCGCCTGAATGTTGGAAAGTATGGGAGTATAAAGAAGAGTGAGGAAGAGCTTGGAGAAATAAATGAAGAGTTAGATATGAGTGCCGAAGAGCATGAGAGGCAGTACAATAGAAGGTACAACAACTATAGGAAGAGAAGCTACAACAATAGATGGTAAATTTTTAGAAAATTTTAACTCACTCTTTTCTTTTATGTTTTTATGTTTCCCATCATTGGTGTCATAGGTGGATCTACATGCGAAGAAGAGATTTGCAAGATTGCATACAGGGTTGGGGAACTCATTGCAAAGAATAACTGCATCCTAGCTTCTGGTGGCTTAGGTGGAGTTATGCTCCACGCTTCAAAGGGTGCAAAAGACGCAGGTGGATTGACCATTGGAATTTTACCCTATGGCAAAGAAGAAGCGAATCCCTATATCGATATTGCCATTCCAACATATTATGGCATGGCGAGAAATCATCTATTGGTCAGAAGTGCAGATGTTCTAATTGCAATAGATGGTTTTGTGGGTACATTATCCGAAATATCCTTTGCCTTGAATGAGGGAAAGACGGTAATTGCGCTAAATTCTTGGAAATTAGAGAAAGAAAAAATAACAAAAGGAAACTACATAGA
Source organism: Aciduliprofundum boonei T469 (assembly GCF_000025665.1). GTDB lineage: Archaea > Thermoplasmatota > Thermoplasmata > Thermoplasmatales > Aciduliprofundaceae > Aciduliprofundum > Aciduliprofundum boonei. The sequence goes on along the minus strand of NC_013926.1, from coordinate 762,887 downwards.
GGTGAGCTCTCCCGATGAGGCTGTTGAACTCGCTTTGAGAGAGATAAGGTAAAACTTTTTTTACCATACATCTTTTTGGTATCTATGCCAGTTATAAGATTACAAAGAGATGAGCTTAGAAGATTCAATATTGACGAAGATAAATTTGTAAAAGATGTAAATATGCTTGGTGCAGATTTTAAAGAGTTGGATGAGAAGGAGCTCCGTGTGGAATTTTTCCCAGACAGACCTGATTTGTACACAATTGAGGGTGTAGTAAGAGCCATCAGGGGATTTTGGGGCATTGAGAAAGGCGCTCCGAAATATTATGCGGATGATGGAAATGTGAAAATATTTGTAGATGAAGAAATGAAGAATATAAGGCCTTACATCGTGGGAGCCGTAATTAGGGATATAGAAGTGGACGATTTAATGATAAAGAGCATGATGGACTTTCAAGAAAAACTGCACATAACCGTAGGGAGAAAAAGAAAAAAATTGGCAATAGGACTGCACGATTTTAATAAAGTCACTCCTCCATTTTACTATGTTCCAAAGGATGAAAATTTCAAATTCATTCCATTGGGATTTAAAAATGAGATGAGCTTAAAAGAGATTCTAAAAAAGCACCCCAAAGGTGTAGAGTATGCACATATTCTTGAAAATTTAAAAGCATACCCAATAATACTTGATTCTCAGGGAAATGTTCTATCATTTCCTCCAATAATCAATGGCACCTTAACTCAAATAACCCATGAAACTAGAAATATATTCATTGACATAACTGGCACGGATTTGAATACACTGAACTCTGTACTCAATATTTTAGCATGCTCATTTGCAGATAGAGGCGCTTCAATTGAAAGAGTTGAGGTAATATACCCAGATAAATCCATCAAAACCCCGAAATTAGAGTATACCAAAATAGAAGTAGAAAAAGAGTACATTGCAAAAATCCTCGGAAAAAAATTAAGTGATGAGGAAATCTTGAATTCCCTGCAAAGAATGCGTTTTGATGTTGAAATTGGGGATAGAAGCATAAAAGTCACTGTGCCACCATACAGAATGGATATTCTCCATCCAGTGGATATAATCGAAGATATCGCCAAGGGTCTAACTTTTCAGTATTTTCGAGCTTCTCTACCAAGAAAGGAGAAGATAGGAAGTACAATAAAGGATTTCGAAAATGTAGTGAGGAAAATTATGCTTGGACTTGGTTTTTCAGAGGTTACAACCCTGACAATTACCTCTCCCCAAATTCAGTATGATGCCATGAGATTGCCAAGAAAGAACTTTGTGGAAATAGAAAACCCAATAACAGAGGATGGAACCACTCTGCGCAGCTGGCTCATTCCTTCCTTGATGGAAATTCTTCGCAAAAACAAGCATAGGGAACTACCACAAAAAATATTTGAGATTGGATATGTGATAAAAGAAAAAAAGGAGGAGCATCTTGCATTATTGTATATCGATTCTTCGGCAAACTTCACACTAAGCAAATCCTATGCAGAGGCAATATTGAGAGATTTGGGTATTGAAGAATATGTAATAAGGGAAATAGAGCACAATAGCTTCATTTCTGGCAGGGCAGCTGGAATTTATAAAGGTGATGAAATAGGATTCTTTGGAGAAATACATCCAGAGGTCTTAGAAAATTTTGAACTTGGATATCCAACAATTGCAATGGAGTTAAATCTCTCAAAAATAAAATAAAAAGTTAAAAGAGGATTACTCCTCTGTATTTTCCTCCTCTGAGGTCTCTTCCTCAGAGCCCTCTTCGGTTTCTTCCTCTATTTCTTCTGTAGGCTCCTCTTCTTCCTCGATTTCCTCTTCTGTACTCTCTTCTTCACTAGGTGCACTCTTTGCTCCGCTCTTCTTGCCTGCATAGTACATCACTATTGCTATGATTATCATTATGATGAACAGAGAGAGCCATACATACTGCATTGTCACTGCATTATCTTTCTGCTTGCCTAGATTTGTGTAGTTTGTCTGCAAGCTATTATACTTGTCCTGCAAGTTCTTGTATTCGGTATTGAGATTATTGTACTTGTTCTGTAGATCCTGTATCTGTGAGCTCTGGTCTGCAATCTTCTGATTAAGGCTGTTAATTTCATTAGCCCATTCTAAGGTATTGTTGTATTTGCCAGCAACTTCCACTCCGAAGAAGTATATTCCACCTTCAGGGGTAGTTGCAACGAAAACATAATGTTTTGGTGTAAGTACATCGGGAGCATTGTATGTAAATACCGCTGTACCATTTTCATCAGTAAACACGCTAGAATTGTCTAATGTACCTGCTGGTACATAAAGATGTACTTGTTCACCTGAAATAGGTGTTCCCAAAAGTCCTCCTATAAGATGCAATCTAATAGTTGCCTTTCCTTCGTAAGGCACTAGACCTACATTCGAGGATTCAGTTAATATTTTCACACAGTCAAATGTTTGTATCTTTGAAAGCTGTGATGCTCCTGATAAGAATGGTATATAGTACTCATAGTTGAGATTCATTGCATGGTCAGGCGAGGAGAGCATAATTGAGACAGATACAATACTATCTGCCGTTGTTGGCTCTATTGTTATATTAAACTGAGCAATACCCTGAGCATTAGTGGTTACATTTATGTTATTTTCATAGTTACCAAGAGTCCAATCAGCAGACACTGTAACATTAGCTAGAGGACCATTGATATCAACAACCTTCAAGGTCATCATTGTAGTCCACAGAGAGTTACTTAGATAGAACTCGTTAACCATTATGTTAGATATACCCATTATTGGTGCTCTCTGAAGTATGAAGCCATCCTTCACGCCAAAGAGGTACGGGAAGTCAAATCCAAGACCAGTCCATATAGCATTGGCTCCATACCCATATGCATCCATCCAACCGCTTACATAGATGGGCTGATCTGCCCTAAGGGCACTTGTGTTCAATGTGTAGCTAAACTGACCATTTGCATCAGTTGTTCCCCAGATAACACTCTGGCCTGCCCACCATACATATGTACCTACATTGTTTGCCCAATCAGCACCGAATCCATAATCAGTACCGAATACGGCCATGAACACTGTAGCATTTGGCAGCGGTGCACCTGTGGCTGCATTATATACAGTCATTGTAACCTGCACCTGCTGTCCAACACCAGCAGTTACCTTGTTGAGCTGCATATCCATTGCATACAAGCCAGTCCAAGGACCAATGTAAGGATCAAAGCCAGTATTGTTACCTACATAAATCTGCACAGTGTCATACGCCATATAAGTATCCTGTGTGTAAGCCTTTAATATCACAGGAATATTTGCGTTCTCATTTGCAGTTATGGTGAAAGTCGCCTCACCATTGCTATCTGTTGTCTTTTCATTTGAATCCATTGTTATTCCCCATGCAGGTACGAGCTGCTGGCCATACCAGTTAGGATCAGTTGCATTTGAGTAGTAGGCGGCCATATAAACCTTATGATTTGCCACAGGATTTCCATTTATATTCACAACCTTAACGGTTACTTGGGTACTCTGACCAGCAGTTATTCCATAACTGCTCACATGAGTTATCTGCACCTTGTACCAGCTGCTTCCATGGCTCTGTATTGGAACGAAGAGAGTGGCAGTCTGTAGATTTGTTAGTATTGTGTTGTTGACCTTAATCTGGGCCTTTACTATATCTACAGGATTTATGTTAGTTACCATCGTTGGTGCAGTGTAATGGAATGTGGCAATACCATCACTATTTGTTATACCATAACCTGGTGTTATAGAACCAGAGGTCTCTTCTGAGAGTATGGTAACATTCACTCCCGCAAGTGGATGAGCGTAGATGTCAGTAACTTTGGCAGTAATAGTAGCACTTGCACCAGGGGTAAGTATTGGCTTATCAATACTTAGCTTCAGCTTTGCAACATTCTTTGGCAGGTAAACGGTTACAGAGTTCGTACCGGAGCCATTATACACATGGCCCCCAATTTTAACCGAATAAGAATATGTAATATTCACTTTACCATAATCCTCGAACTTCAGAGGCACATTAAATGCAAGTCCACCCGAGCTGCCAGTGGTGCCATTTGCCCATACTCCATTGGATGCATAGATGCTAACCTTTGCATTAGGGATAGGAATGCCATTCTGATCAGTGAGATAGAATACTCCATTTATAGAGTGCCCAGCATACGCTATGTTAGGGGTATAAAGATGTCCAACTGCACCAACTAATCCACTCCCTGTAACATTAGTTATAGGTCCTGGGTGGTGGCCACCGCCACCGCCTCCACCGCCGCCTCCAGATGTCGGCGGATGGAGTACGCCAAGTGAGAATCCATTCCAAATAGTACCATAGGCTGCAACCCAGCCCTGCCACATATCCTGCCTGTAAGCCATTATGTTCTTTCTGTAATAAAGCACATCGTAAGGCAAATCATGCACCAATATGCCTTCAATCTCCTTAATCTTGTTAATTCTATCCTGAGTGTTCATATCTGTTCTAATCTCAATGAGCAATTTATCCACCTTAGGATTGTGGTAACCAGGTGTGTTATCACCAACAGGTGCTGCATTCCAGCTTGCAAAGAAGTCCTCGAGGTATGTCTCAGGGAATGCACCGACACCCCATCCAAGGATGTACATATCGAACTGCACCTGCACGAATGCCTTTGAAACTATCGTATCAAAGTTTGTAGGAATACTCTGAATATTCAATTTTACTTTCTGAAGGTTTGCCTGTATCATTATGCCAGCTTCAGCCCTTATAGGATCGTAATCCTTTGGCGGCGTGAGAATTGTCTCCTTAATTGGTGAGCCATCTGGGGCGTGTCTCCAACCATCAGAGCCAACTTTATAGCCCGCTTGGTCAAGAACCTGCTGAGCAGCATTCAAATCGAAACCTGGGGGTATAGCAGATGTATTGACATATGCACCAGATGTAATTGATATAGGCACGGTACCCTTCGTACCATAACCCTGCATAAGGGTAGTCACTATGTAGTCCTTATTAATACAGTGGGCAACAGCGGTCCTGAAGGCCAAATCGCTCATGGGCTCTTTTCTCATATTGAATGCCAAATAGAAGAACCCCTGGTCATTAACAATTGTAGCACCTATATTTGGATCAGTCTTCAACTGGTTATAATAGCCTGGAGGCAATGACCAGTCAATAAACTGAACCTCACCTCTCTTCAGTGCAAGAACTGCAGTATCCAAGGTGTTGTAAATTCTGAATGTTATTGTTCTCACATACTCGGGATACCAAGGCCAATTTTTACCTCTCCATGGAGTAGACAGTCCCTTACCCCAGTAATTCTTGTAAACTTCAATCTTCACATAGTTACCTGGCTTCCATTCTACAAACTTAAATGGACCAGTACCAATAGTTGCTCCTGGAGCATTCCAAGATGTATCTATTGTCATATCATCACTATCACCTGTACCTGCAGATACCAAGTGCTTTACCCATATGTGCTCGGGTATGATAGTATTACCAAGTGTAACCTGATAGAACAGAGGATATGGTTGATATAGATGGAAGACAACAGTGTATTTGCCTGTGGCAACAACACCTATGTGGGATGTGCCATTTCCATTCCAAAGAGGCCACTTAGGAGTGGGCCAGTAAAGGCACTGAAGGGTTGTCTTATACAGAGAATCCCAATACAAGGTCTGATAACTAAATACAACATCCTCTGCGGTCATTGGCTGTCCATCTTGGAAAGTCACATTGTGCCTTAGCTGAACAGTTACATTCAAGCCACTTGCGTCAGGCGTGGCACTCAATGCCAAGTTTGGATAGGGTATTAAGTCCGGAGTATAAGAATACAGACTCTCAAATGCCCACCCAAGAGCATCAGCTTTCCAAACAGTGTTCGTTGTTGGGTCAAATATGTTCAGGTTTGATATGTCATTCTGAAAAGCTACCACTAGATTACCGTTATTGGCTGCTGAAACTTTGGGAGCTGCCGCAGCAGCATTCCCGGACATCACTGAAAAGCCACTGAGTACCATCGCTGCTAACACTAAAGTCACTAACAATATTTTCTTCATACTTCTTTCGTTCATATTTACATCCTCCCTACTTTTTTACACTCCTTCTATTGGGGTATAGAGGAGTGCACTGGTCAGCCCTCTATGGAAATTTTCCTATATAAATTTTTTGAAAAATCGGATAAGTTGAATTCCTCGAAAAACATGAAAAAAGAAGAATAAAAATAAGGAAGGATTAGACATAGAGATCATAGGCAAGAACTTTGAAGAGCAGGAGTTTAGAAGCACCAGAGAAAGAATGGGAAAATATGTAATCTCCAACAACTCTTTTGAAAGAGTGGAAGACTGATTCAATTACATTTCTATGCGAGTACTTCTTTTTCCAGTCAGGTGATTTGCTCTTTTCTAACAATCTCCTTCGCAATCCTCTTCTTGCTTTATTACGGATTGCTATGTATGGAGTTCCTCCTTTATTCAGAACAAATCGTATGTTACGTAGAGAATCATAGCCCTTATCTGCATACACTTCTTTTACTCTCTCTTCCTCCAAAAGAGGAATGAGGTACGGTGAATCGTTAGTGTGCCATTTTGTAACTATTGCATTGGTAATGAGCTTCCTCTCAATATCCACAGCAGCATGCAATTTCAATCCTTCTCTTATTTTTCCTACTTCTCCGATTCGCTGTGTGTAGTAGTATGAACGGTAATAAATTTGAATACCTGTGGAATCCACTGCAAATTTATTGGGTATTCCCATTATTTTCACTATTTCTCTAAGCACAATGCGAATCCATCGTTCTGGTATTCTTCTCAACTCTCTTGAAATTGTGCTTTTATGGGGGATTTTCTTCAATCTCATTACCCTCTTTATCTTTCTCATTTCTCGCACAATCTGGAGCATTCTTTCTATACTTCCCACATACTGTGTCAGCACTATCAGCATCATGTGCTGGTGCAGAGTGTAATCTTTCCTAGAGTACTTGCTCCAGTAAAGAGGAATATTTGCTCTCTTTAGAGCTTTCATCCCCATTTTCACAACCTTGTACAGGTCTAATTTCCTGCTCATCCTTTATTTATATCCCCTATTTTATTTTTATGTGGGGTTGCAACTCACCCGAAAAATCCCAATTTAAACCTTTCTCCGCCAAGTATTAAAAACTTAAAAAAGATATACCCCTATGAAATTTGCCCATATCAGCGATGTAGCCCTACCACACATCGGCGGAGTTGAGTATGTAGTGCATAGATATTCTACGATGCAAAGAAATGATGGTCATAAAAGCTATGTCATCACTACAAAATTACCAAACACAAAAAATTTTGAGTATGTGGATAGTGTACCCTACTATCGCCTCTCAAAAGTGGGGATGGGTACATCAATAATACGAAAAATAAAGAAAATAAATCCCGATTTGATACATACCCATTCCTACATAGCTGCACCTGTACTTTCATATTTTCACAAAATCAATCCGAATATTCCTATTTTAAGGCATATTCACGATGTCTATATAGGCAAGTACGAGGAATACTCCGGCTGGGAAGACTCAAAGATGTACGAAAGATTTGAGGGATTTATAATAAAGCTCCCTTACACCGCTTACATTACTCCAAGTAAATACACGAAAGATAAACTCATAGAATTGGGACTACCAAAAGAGAGAATTCATGTCGTACATCCCGGAGTGGATATCGAAAAATTTGGAAATAGCAATAGAAACTATCTGAGAGAGAAGTACAATATTCCCAAAGATAAAAAGATAATAGGATTTGTTGGGAGATTGAGCACAGGAAAAGGACCTCAATACCTCATAGAAGCTGCGAAAGATTTAAAGGAAGCATACATAGTGCTGGTGGGTCCAAATCCAAATCCCAAAACATCTGGAATTTTGGGAATAGAAAGTATGCTAAGAAGCCTAGTCAAAAAATACAGAATGGAGGATAGGGTAATTTTTGCAGGGAAGATAAGGGATGAAGAGGTGCCTCTTTACTATGATTCCTTTGACATTTTTTGTCTTCCAAGTATATCTGAGGGGTTTGGCATGAGCATAGCAGAAGCTTTAGCTGCGGGAAAACCTGTTGTATCATTCAACATAACCGCAATACCAGAAATCGTTAAAGATGGATACAATGGGTTATTGGCTATGCCCAAAGATGTTGATGATTTAAAAGAGAAACTGGAGATGCTTATAAATGATGAAAGATTATATGAGCGATTAAAAAAGAACACACGGAGTTCTGTGGAGAAATACACCTGGGAAAACTCATATAAAAAATTAATGAATGTGTACTCTATTTACTTATGATTTTCCTTATACTCCAACGCTGCTCTAACCAATGCAAGATGCAGGGGAGATGGTTTCAATGGCCTAGATTTGAACTCGGGGTGGAATTGAGACCCCATATAGAATGGATGTCCCTTCAATTCAAATATTTCCATACGAGTGCCACTCTCATCCTTGCCTGAAAAATGCAAGCCGTTCTTTTCAAATTCTTCTATATAATCTGGATTAACCTCATACCGATGCCTGTGCCTTTCGAAGATTTGAAGCTTTCCATATATTTTATGCGCCATACTCCCCTTCTCAATAATTATTTTTTGGGCCCCTAAACGCATTGTTCCTCCAAGATTTTTCACATCTCTCTGCTCTGGGAGAAGGTCTATAACAGGCGCATCAGTACTCGGATGCAATTCTGTGCTATTGGCATCTTCATAACCCAAAACATGGCGCGCAAATTCTACCACAGCAAGCTGAAAGCCAAAACATACACCCAGAAATGGAATGCCGTTTTCCCGAGCATACTTTGCAGCCATTATTTTGCCCTCCGTACCTCTAGGGCCAAAACCTCCAGGAATCAGAATTCCATCTACACCCTTTAAGAGATCTAATCCCTCATCCTCCAAATCTTCACTATCGATCCATTTCAAATTCACTCTTGTTCGAAGGGCTGAAGACACATGGGTAAATGCCTCTCGATGACTTATATAGGAATCCTTGAGATGAACATACTTTCCAACGATTCCTATAGTTACCTCATTTTTGGGATTGTAAAGTTTAGAGAGATACCTCTTCCATTCTCTCCATCCTGGTGCCTCGCCCCTTACCTGCATCTTTCCAAGAATGTACTCTCCAACACCTTGTTCCTCAAAAATTAACGGTACTTCATATATGGATTTTGCATCAGGTGCACTAATAACCGCTTCATAAGGTACATCACAGAAAAGAGAGATTTTTCTCTTTGTCTCCTCTCTCAATGGCTCCTTAGAGCGCCCAACAATCATATCTGGCTGAATACCGAGAGAGCGAAGCTCTTTAACACTGTGCTGCGTGGGTTTTGTTTTCTGCTCCCCCACAACTTCCACAGTAGGTACAAGGGTGGTGTGCACAAAAAACACATTTCTCTCACCCTCTTCCATACGAAGTTGTCTCATGGCTTCCAAGAATGGCATACTCTCTATATCTCCCACAGTACCTCCAACTTCAATTAATATAATATCTGCTTCACTTTCTATTGCAACTTTTTTTATTCTTCTCTTTATCTCTTCGGTTATGTGGGGGATAATTTGAACGGTCTTACCTAAATACTCGCCCTTCCTTTCTCTCTCTATAACGGTTTTATAAACCTTACCCGTGGTGATATTATGATCAAATGTCAGGTTCTCATCCAAAAATCTCTCGTAATTACCTAAATCTAAATCAACTTCGCCTCCATCATCAAGCACAAACACCTCACCATGCTGATATGGATTCATAGTGCCTGCATCATAATTTAAATATGGGTCGATTTTTATCGCTGTAACTTTCAAACCACGAACTTGCAAAATCTTTCCCAAAGAACTGGTTGTTATACCCTTTCCAAGACCAGAAATCACTCCACCTGTGACGACAATGTACTTCATGTAATAACCCTATGCTCTAGGACTATGTTAATGTTGCGATTAGAAAAATTTTTACAACTAAAATCATATACTCTTTTATGGATTTGGAGATTTACGAGTTAAAAAAGATTGACCTGCGCGATGGAATTGTTATTGATGGTTTTCCATCTGTGGGGCTTGTGAGCTCAATAGTTGCAAATTACATAATTGAGTCGTTGAATTTAGAGCAAATAGCGATAGTAGACAGCCCTTATTTTCCATCGGTAGCTCTTGTTAGAAATGGCGTGCCTCTAAGTCCTGTTAGAATATATGGCGGAAAAGTAAACGATAATATGAAAATAGCAGTATTTGTCTCTGAGTTTCAGATACCAACCTCATTACTCAAATCTATGGGAAAACTTATGTTAGACTGGGCAGACGAGCAGAGAATATCCACGGTCATAACTCCAGAAGGAATAATTCAAGAAGAAAGAGAAGATGTTAATGTATATGCTGTCACAAGCACAGATTATGCTAAAAAGAGAATACCCAAGGGAGTGTTAGAGTTCGGGGAGGGTGTTATCACAGGAGTTACAGGAGTGCTTTTAACTGAGGGAAGAAAGAGAGATACGGATGTTATAGCGCTTCTTGCGGAGGCGCATCCCAACTATCCCGATGCAAGGGCCGCTGCAAAGATAGTGGAGGTATTAAACGAAATTATGCAGGGAGTAAAAATAGATCCAAAGCCATTGTACGAGGAAGCGGAGAAAATAGAAAAGAATTTAGCGCAGATTAGGGAGCAGGCAGCTAAAGTTAAGAAAGTCCCCAAAGATTACATCTACGCTTGAATCTCTATTTTGTTTTTTTCTACTTTTACTCTCTTACCAAATTTTTGCACCACCCAAGCGTTGGTTTTTATGTGCTCTGTCACTTCCCTAACATAATAAACTGTCGTTCCTTTCGCCAATGAGCCAAATGTGATTAGATGGTCTCCCATATTAACATCCACTGTAGAATTAGAATTTCGCTCCTTCTCCATTTTTTCAACGGCAATTCTGGCAACTTTCTCTGCTGGAACTCCCCTTTTGCACAGAGAATCTCCTGCAAGAATGGTATTGGAGTACTCTTCCAAAATAACCAATCCACAGCCCTTACTTCTGCCCTCATCTCCCACATCTTCAAAGAGCTTATATTCTCTTAGAACTTTACTCATTCTTTTCACAACATGGATAGGCAATCCCCTCATATTTATATAAGCCATTTTACCGAGCATTTCACACCTTTTCAATATACTCAATCCCTCAAGCCCTGCTGGCTCAATCTCAACCTTAACCTTGCCTCCACCCTCTGGATAGTAACCTCTCTCAATAACTTCAATATCAATCTTGACCCCCATTCTTCGCAAAAAGTATGAAAGAACATAGCGATAGTAATCAATTGGTGGCGACCATGATACATCTGTGCCCCCTGTTATTTTTAATATCACCCTACCATCAGCGAATATGGCTATGGGAATGGCAGTTTGAAGAAGGAGAGTTATGCTTCCTGCCGTTCCTATGTCAATTCTATACTCCCCTCCCTTTATCTTATTTGGGGAGAAAACTACACGCTGTGAGCCAACTTTGAGCCCTGAAACTTTAGCGTTGCTCATCATTCCTGCAAGCTTTATACCCCAGAGATGCTGCGCTGCCAATCCTGGATTTCTCCTCTTTGCCCTAATATTTATAATCTCAACATCCTCTCCTAAAATGGCTGAAAGGGCTATGGAAGTGCGAAGAATTTGGCCACCTCCCTCTCCATAAGAGCCATCAATGAGCATAGAAATCACCTATAAATTCTGTATTTCTTACCTCCGCTCTTAATATACTTTCCCTCAAATTCGGCGTCTCCATTCTTCTTTCTGAAAAATTCAAGGAGCCAAGAGCTGCGTATTATTTCATCCCTCTCTCCTTTTATCTTTTCTGCAATGCTTTGGAGCTCGGGTGTATCTGCAAGTTCATCTATAATCTCATAATTTAGGCTTTTAATTCTAATTCTTTCTACCCCATAATTTCTCAAAGCATAGGCAAATAGGGCACCACTCACAGCACCTATTACATGGGCACCATGTGCCACATTATCATTTACCCAGAATAGTGTGGCAAGGAATTCAACGGCCATGAAAGCGAGAACCGCATACTTTACCTTCACACGAGGCATCAAAATTGGACCTAAAAACATTGTTATCTCCTCGTTCGGATATAAAATTAAAAACGCACCCATTATACCAAATATCGCTCCAGAGGCGCCTATAAGAAACGAGTTTATGCCACTCATCCTTAGAAATAGAGAATAACCAATGTTGGCAAGGAGCCCAGAAACAAGGAATATGCTTGTGAATTTAAAGTTTCCAACTTTCTGGGCAAAAGGTATGCCAACTAAAAAGAATATGAGAATATTGAAAAATATATGCCCAGGATTCAAACTATGCACATAGATGGCTGTAAATATACCTAAATCAAAAATATTGGACTTGCAGGCAAATACTTCATAGAATTGTAATATTGAACCTTGGTAATAAGAGTAGAGTTCAATCAAATACACCATGACAAATGCTAGGGAGAGATAAAACACCGGATTTTTCTTGAAGGATATTACCGTAAATACGACTATTATGGCCAAGGTTAATACAATGATTCCTATACTTAGCACATTTTACCCTATTTCTCAAAGGCATATTATTCTTTTCCCTCGTTTAGATAATCTCTCAATATTTTTATGGCACAAAACTCTCCACACATTGTACATACCTGCGGACTGTGTGGATACCTCTCTTTCCTTATTTTTATTGCATTCTCCTTGTCTATACTGAGATTTAGTTGCTCATCCCAACGAAGGGAGGCACGGGCTTTAGACATCTCGTAATCCCATTTGTATTCATCTTCAAACCTTGTTAGATTCACGGCATGTGCAGCTATTCTCGTTGCTATTACCCCCAGTTTTACCTCTTCCTCATTGGGCAAAGCAAGATGCTCGGCAGGAGTAACATAGCACAGGAAATCAGCGCCTGCCTTGGCTGCTATGGCACCCCCTATGGCAGCGGTGATGTGGTCATAGCCAGACGCGATGTCCGTCACAAGGGGACCAAGAACATAAAAAGGTGCATTATCCGTGGCAATCTTTGCCATCTTCACATTTGCCTCTATTTGATCAATTGGAATATGTCCAGGGCCTTCTACCATTGCCTGCACACCTTTTTCCCTAGCCCTTTTCACCAACCTTCCTATGGTATACAACTCATGAATTTGCAGAAAATCGGTGGCATCTGGCAAGCCTCCAGGGCGCAATCCATCGCCTAAACTTATGGTGGCATCATATTCGGCAAGTAATTCAAGAAGATAATCATAATTCTCGTAAAAGGGATTCTCTTTATCATTATGCAGAATCCAAGCCGCATGGAATGTGCCGCCCCGAGAAACAGTGCCCACAACGCGAGGATGCTTCTTCATCTTCTCCACTGCCTCCCTCGTTACGCCAACATGAATCGTGAGGAAATCCACACCATCTCTCAAGTGTGATTCAACTGCATTGAACATATCATCCTCGCTCATCTCCACAATTGCTTTTTTTCTCTCAAGCATCTGCCATGCTGCCTCATATATTGGCACGGTACCTATTACCATTGGCACTTCCTTCATTATCCTATGCCTAATCTCGGGGAGATTGCCTCCCGTGCTCAAATCCATTATGGTATCCGCCCCATATTTTTTGGCAATTTTTGCCTTACGCACTTCGGCCTCAACATTCACAATATCCATTGAAGTGCCTATATTTGCATTAACCTTAACCCTCAATCCAGAGCCAACTCCAACGGGCTCAACATTATGCTTGGTATTCCTCAATATAACAACATGCCCCTTAGCAACAGCCCTGCGGAGCTTTTCAATATCTACTCCTTCTTTCTTCGCAATATATCTCATTTCTTCGGTGTATTCCCCATTCTTCGCACTCTTCATCTGCATAGAACTCACCAAACCTTCATTGTGCAAAGGTAAATAAGTGTTTCTAAACAGATTTGGGTATTCTATACTAAAAAATTAGATTTATTTCTCTCTTTTCTTTCTATCAAGATACCTAAGTTTGAAGATTATGAAAATCAATGTTCCTATAATAGCCGAAGAATAGAGATAAGGTAAAATGCTCCATAAATCGCTCCCTTTGTGCACGCTCAAAGGCACGCCGCTAACTGGAATCCACATACTGGCATTGTGCTCCCTTGCCAAAATCGTTATACCCCAATCATTTCCCCATCCATATATCTTGACTTTCAAATTTACCGTTAGATTATCCATCCCTTTTTTAAAGTGAACCATCTTCGGCTCTACATAGGCAACATTTCCCGTGAGAGAACCTGTTGCATTTAGCCACTCATTGAACCTTTTAACTTTCTCGTAGTATGCCATAGGATTGAAAGCTGATGGCGTGTAGTAGGGAACCCAGAATCCCTTAGTTACTATAAACTTCAAATAGAAATCTGGATTTACACTGGCATTAATCTTATCTATGTAAACCTTCAAACTGCTAAGCTTATAGGGCTCTATGTGAATCACACCACCGGGAGAGTAACTAATAGAAATTGCATATTTTTGAGATCCGGGAAAGAACAAACTGAAAAAATTGTAATATTTTTCCTCACTTCCTTCGGCATGGGCTCCAGCAGAGGCAAAGATGCTGAACAAGAATATTACCGTAATGAACATGGCAATTATCCTCAAATTCACAATCTCACCCCCTTGAACAGGAAAAATGAAATTAATGCAATAAATATAGTTCCTATCACACCTAGCAATATGGGGAAAGAATATACTATAGCGTAGGAGGATATGGATAATTTCAAGTACCATATTCCCAAGTTAGGGAAAAATATGGAATAATACACTCTATCATCCACAGCGTATCTCATGGGCATAAATGCGAGAATGAAAAGAGATAAAATAACATAAAAAGAGGAGACCAAGAGAGTTGCACCTGTTTTTTTAACCAGTACCCCTATGGCAATTGCCAAGAACATGGTAAATAAAGAAGAGATGAACAATACAAGTGTGTGCATTCCGTACCAGTACCATAAAAGATAAGCTATATCTCCCCACACTCCCAAAAATGCCAAAATTTGAAAGAACACAATTAGAGATAGGGTACCTATCACTATCAATCCTCCAACCAACTTGCCAACATAAACTCCATTGCGCCCAGCAGGAGTGACTACCAAGGATATCATCGTGTTTTTATCAAACTCTCTCGCAAAGTATTTTGTGCCCAAATATCCTCCGTATATCATGAAAATGAAAGAATCAAAAAAGAATATGAGCCAGAACGGATAAGGTGTGGGTGTCTCTGTGAATATTTTGTTTTCAACACCTATTACAATATCCACGATTAAAAGCAATATTGCAACCAAAGGAAATGAAAAATCTAAAATTGAACTCCTCACACTCTCTCTTATTATAGGATATGCCTTCATCTGTATACCTCCCTGTATATGGATTCTAATGTATCACTCTTCAAATTAAATTTCAATCCCTTTGAGAGCAAATACTTGAAAATCTCAGAATCATCGTCTCCACCGTATTCTATCGTTATTATATTTCCCCTTAAAATTGCATTTTTTACTCCTTCTATCCTTTTTAGTTCCTCAACTACGCTTTCATCCACATCCTTTACCTGTATGATTATCTCCCTAACCGGCTTAACTTCTTCTAATAAATCTTCAGGCTTGCCAAATCCCAAGAGCTTTCCCTCGTTTATCATTATTATCCAGTCACAAATTTCTTCTATATCCCTCAACTGGTGCGAGGATATTAAAAAAGTCCTTTCTTTGGATATCTCCAAGATTATCTTTCTGAGCTCGCTCTTTATGTTTGGATCTAAACCGCTCAGAGGCTCGTCTAATATTATTACACTAGAGTGCGATAAAAGAGTTCTCGCAATGCCCAACCTTCTCTTCATACCCTTGGAATACTTGCTAATTAAAACATTCTCCTTGCCATCCAATCCTACCAATTTCAGTAATTCATATATTTTATCTCTATCAAATCCGTAAAGGTCGCTGAAGTATCTTAGATACTCGTAGCCCGTTAAGTACCCGTAATATCCCTCATCTTCCGCCAGATACCCTATGTTATCTCCCTCAATAACCTCTATCTCTCCCTCATAGGGTAGTATGCCAACAATGCTCTTTATTAAAGTGGTCTTTCCTGCACCATTGGGTCCTATAAGCCCCGCTATCAATCCCTTCGGTACATAAAAATTAATCTCATTTAAAGCTTGAAATTTTCCGTACCATACATTCAGATCTTTGACCTCTATGGCATTCACCTTCTCTTCCTCCTCTTTTCATACACTGCTCTCTTTGCATAAATATACATCGCTACCGCTATCACTACCAATATCCCAATCACTATAAACGCACCTGTTGGACTGCTCTTCTTCTCTTCGTACCCAACCCAGAATTGCACCGTTACATTTCCATTCTCTCCATTGGGCCTGATGAATGTCAGAAACGGTGACGCGTCATAGGGCTCTGTTACTGAACCTTCTTTTACTGGCTTTTCTGTGTGATCTATTAATCTCCCTTCTGCATCAAATAGATATGCATATACAGGTTGAGAGGATTTAAAATAGAAGGTGTTTAGATTCGTTGGATTGTAGTAATCCATATACAACGCTATTTTACCTGCATTGAAGGTAAGCGAATAAATTCCACCGTTAAGAATGTTCTCTGTCCAGTCTCCCCAAATCCCAAACTGTAATAATACCTTTCCTTTAACTCTTATAAATATTTTATCTCCTTTAATAGGTGTTTTTGATCTCCCGGAAGCACCTATCGGCTGATTATAAATAGTATTATTCGCATGCCATACAACATTTCCATAATTATCTGTTACATTAAGAATAGCAGGTCTACCTTTTTGAGCACCATAGTGGTAATATGGCGCCCATTCAAATGTACCTGCCAATTTAAAATGATGCATATATTGAGGCACATTAAAAGTAAATGTTCCATTCTCAAACCAATGCGGGAGAAACAGGTCTTCAAATGTTTTCGGTGGCGTATTGGGATTGTAGAAGTCCGCAGATTTTGCCAAGGCATCTTTATTGCTCTCTACATTTAAATTAGATATATTTATTAACGAAAATAGTAATAGGATTGTGCATGCAAATGCAATTATAGACACAATTTTCATAGTGTGGGATGTTATGTTCTTCCAATAAATATATTTTTTGGCATTATTATCTTTACAAACTCAGAAATTTGGGTATTACTTCACCACAACTCTCCTCATTTCTTCTAAATTTAAAACTTGATAAGCGTACTCATCGACATCGTGCAATTCCAATTCCCCTATTGCACCCAAAATTTTTTCCACACTTCCAAATCTCAACTCGGGATCAATATTTAAAATGCTTTCCATCCTATAAACACTGTTATCTCTCTCCAGTATTTCTATTGCAAAAATTTTCTTCGCTATTTCCACTTCCTCACCAGTAAAATGCAAACCCTCCAATAGATTCTCCATTCTCTCGCATATACTCTTAAAATCACGGGAATTTGCCCCCACATAGAGGAAAAATCCTCCTTTTCCATTGTGCCATTCCACTTTCGATTCAACCATGTACGCATCCCTATGAAACTCTCTCCACAGCCTGGAGGTTGCATAGTTTCCGAGTAAGATGCTTAGAAGATATGTGCGAATATCATATTTGTCCAAAGGAAATGCGCACACGATTTCAGCGTTTTTCATATCCTTTTCAATTATTTTCTCCCTTTCCCCATATACTATTCTCTGCACTTCAGGTCTGCTGTGCCCCTCAGGTATGGTAATGTTTGGAATATCAATACCCTCAGAAGCAAGAAGAAGAGAATTTCCCGAGTGATAGTGTTTCCTGTGCCATTCCCTTAACTCCTCAATTCCTATGCTGCGGAACTCATCCTCTGTTCCCATACTGTACCTGAAATCCCATTCAAAAATTAGGTTGCGAGCCCATTCATAAGCTAATTCCCATGGATAGAAATCGCTCTCTTTTACAACGGCAGGAATTATTTTGCTCTCTTTCTCCTCCTCTACCTTCTCGGGTGGAAATGATGGATGGTAAACGAGAGACAATAGAATCTCCAAAACATCTTCAGCATCTTCAGGAAGGGATGAAAAGAAGAAATTCGTTCTATCCGCTTGCGTCTCCCCATTTAGCATAACTCCATATTTTCCCACATCCATATCGGGCTCTGGATGCTCACCACTTCCGAGAAAAACAGAATGCTCGAGAAAATGGGATATTCCTCTCATTCCCACGGGCTCATGGCTCCAGCCAACATTCACGCTTAGCAAAACATTGGCGAGTTTCTTGGGTCCATTCACAGATTTAACTTTCATAAAACTGAATGTTCATACCTCCCAAAAATCTTTTTATCCCAAGTGCCAATCTCCAAGTATGTATCCTGATGTTCAAGGTCTTCAGCCAGAAAAAAGGTACAAGATAACCCGCGTAGGAGTTAAGAATGTGGTAAAGCCCATATTCGTTAAGAGGGGGGATAAAACAGTCACTCTTGTAACAACGATAGACATATTCGTGGATTTACCACCATCAAAGAAGGGCTCCGATATGTCTCGCAATATGGAGGTCATATCTGAGATTTTAGAAGAGAGTATAACTACTCCGTGCACAGGCATAGAAAACTTAGCAAGCAAGATAGTAAAGAAGGTTATGAGAAAACATGAATATGCGACTTATGCCGAGGTTAATTTAAAGGCTGATTATTTCCTTGAAAGAAAAACCCCTTTAGGAAGAAAAACAATAGAGAGGTATGGGCTCATAGGAAGGGCGAAAATGGATGAGAGCGGGGTAAAAAAAATGGTTGGGGTTGAAGTTGTTGGTATGACTGCATGCCCATGTGCAATGGAGACTGTTAGAACTATTCTAAAAGAGAAATACAAAGATTCTTTGCTCAACGAGATACCCGTGCCAACCCATAACCAGAGAAACATGGCGACTGTGATGCTCGAAGTTCCAGAAGGATATGAAATCGAAGCAAACGATTTGATAGAAATCATAGAAAATTCTGTTTCTTCTCCAACCTATGAAATTCTTAAAAGAAGAGATGAAGGAGAGGTCGTGCTGAGAGCGCATGAGAATCCAAAGTTCGTTGAAGATGTTGTAAGGGAGATACTCCATAGAATATTGCAGAAGTACAAACAACTTCCAGATGATGTGTTAATAATAGTGAGGAGTGAAAGTGAGGAGAGTATACACAAACACAATGCCTTCGCAGAGCGCATCACGACTTTGGGAGAGTTGAAAAAATGATAGGAATAATAGGTGGAAGCGGGTTATACGATGGAATTGAAGGTATAGACGGCAAGGAGAAAATTGAGAAAACAGAGTATGGAGATGTAAAGGTTTTCATAGGTGATAACTTTGCATTTGTATCCCGCCATAGTAATCCTCCAAAGCCCCCACACAGGGTCAATTACCACGCCAATATAATGGCATTCAGAGAATTAAATGTGAAAAATATAGTTGCAATAAGCACTGTAGGCTCATTGAAGGATAATATAAAGCCCGGGAGTTTCCTGCTGCCCGCTAATTTGCTTGATTTTACAAATAGGGTATGGACATATCACGACAATGAGCTGTACCATGTGAACATGTACGAGCCATTTTGCAAAGAATTAAGAGAAAAAATTAACGAAAAATTGAGCATCCCTGTAGGTGGCACATACGCAACCATGAAAGGCCCCCAATTTGAAACGGCTGCAGAGGCGAATATGCTAAGAATTTTAGGAGCCGATATAGTTGGTATGACCGTTGCTCCAGAAGCAAAACTTGCAAAAGAACTCAATTTATGCTATCAACCTATCTGCATCGTGGTAAATTATGTAGATGGAAAAACTTCTCATAAAGAAAACTTGAAAGTTATGAAAGAACTGAATGAACAATTGAAAAAGCTCATCCAGGAACTTTCCAATTTTGCATAGAGACGAAAAAAATATTAATAAAGATTGATATACTCCGCCCGGGTGCATAAAATGAAAAAGGCGTTGATAGTTATAATAGTGATAAGTGTATTGTTGTTCAGTGGCTTTTCAGTGATACCAGCTCTTGCACAGGCACATCATAGCAATACCCAACATTTATTCAAACCTGTAGATGAACCTATTGCTTACGACATCCATTATTTCAATCAAGGTGACGCAAAGTTCATGATGGAACATATAAAGGATATACAAACGGGTAATTTGAAAGCTGGAGGATATTATACCGGTTTCAAAACACCCTCTAGGCACACCATAGAAAACTCTGTTGGAAAGTTAATGGTAGTAAATTCTGTATATGCTCCAAGAGGATTTCCCTCAACTCTAGATTTATCAAAGGATCCGAGATTTCCTAAAGTAGGCAATCAGGGTGCCCAGGGTTCTTGTGCAGCTTGGGCTGTAACATATTACAGCGAGGGTTGGCTCCAGGCATACACACATAACTGGACAGATGCCCACTATGGCTACAACAAGCATCATCTTATGAGTCCTGCATGGACTTACAACAAAGTGAATGGTGGCTCTGATCAAGGTTCAAGTTTCATAGCAAATATGTTAGTTCTATATCGTTTGGGAGGAGCTACAATGTACACAATGCCCTACAACGACCATGATGCTGTCTCTTGGGGAGATGAAGCTGCTTGGAGAGAAGCCCCATTATATAGGATACAGGATGGATATGTACTAAATGTGAGTGCCATAATAAACACTACTGTAGGAACAAACAACGCTCCAACACAACAGCAAGTTGATAACTTAACCAATGCCATAAAAGCTGTACTTGCTGAAGGCTACACAGTTAATTTTGCAATAGATGCAGATGAATATGACAATATCTTCAATAACGGAGGAAATTACATAATTTCGTACAGTGAGTATGATGCAAGCGGTTCTCCCAATCATGCCCAAACAATAGTTGGCTGGAATGATACTATAAAGGATAATGGAGATCAAGGAGCTTTCAAGATAGTTAACTCCTGGGGAACCGGCTGGGGTGTAGGAGGTTACTACTGGATAACATATAAAGCAATGTACAAAATACTAGCCATGGGTCAGGGTTGGCCTGATGCTTATTATATGACACCTAGACATAACTACCAGCCAAAATTATTAGCCACATGGAATGTTGATCCAAATCATCCAGGTACGAGAATCACTCCAATAGACCTTGGTATTGGTTCACCTTCTCATCCAATTCAGATAAAACGCTCAATATTTGGAAACATCTCGCCGACCTCTTATAACGGAGGAGACCATCCATTCCCAACATTCTTAGCAGTGGATTTGACTGACTTTATGGGCAACTTCAGTTATAACTCCTCTAATGAATTCTTCCTTTATGCACACAAATGGAGCAAGAAGATGATAATTACCTCATTCCACATCGAATATTACCCCAACAAGTACATACCCGGAAAACCATATCAGGTATCCGATAACTCTCCCGATGTCCCTGCTTTACAGGACTCTTCGCATGATGCAATTGTCAGAGCATATCTTAGGCCAATACAACCATTCCATACAATAAAAATTAACTCGAATTCAGATTTCACTGCAAGCAACGGTGTCATAGGAGGCAATGGCACTAAAGATAATCCATACATCATAGGTTGGTGGGACATAGATGCCAATGGTAGTTCTTATGCAATAAGCATTACCAATACAACCGCCTACTTCATAATTGAAAAATGTTACTTACATAATACTTCAAGTGGCTATGGTATAGGGCTTCATAATGTACAAAATGGATATATAATGAAGAACAAAATCTACGACAATTACTATGGTGTATTCTTCTACGCTTCTTATCACAATACCCTTGCATCAAACCAATTCTTTAACAACACACATCCAGTATATGTGTCCTCATATCCAAAAGCTCTCTATTACAATCAAACCATATATTCAAACAATACAGTTGGTGGTAAACCGCTTTACTACATCAATAACAAGGATGGATATACACTAGCAAATGTAGACGCAGGGTATATTGGAGTATTTTACTCAACAAATGTAACTCTAAATAATGTGACCATAGATGGCGTGGGCGAGTTATTCATAGAGCGTTCATCCAATGTAGAAGTTCTCTACAGCATGGTGAATAGCTCTTACTGGGGAGTTACCATAAGGTATTCCAATTCCATAAAGGTATTTGGCAGCTATTTCACAAACAACATATTCGGAATAGTGATGTACAGTGTTAAGAATAGTGTCATAAACAACAATACTTTCTCAAACAATAGATACGGCCTGAGGGTTAGCAGTTCTTATAATAACACGATATATCACAATAATTTCATAAATAACAAATATCAAGCATATGACAATGAGAACAACACATGGTCTTTAGCGCCGCCAGTTGGAGGTAATTACTGGAGCGATTACAACGGTACCGATGCAAACCATGATGGATTCGGAGATACTCCTTATGTAATACCCGGAGGCTCTGCAAAAGATTATTATCCACTCATGAAAGCTTGGGATGCCGTGCCTCCTAAAGTGTCAATAAGCTCACCCACAAACGGAAAAATATTGGCAACCTCTTCAATAACGGTTTACTGGAACGGTACAGATAACATCGGCATATCCCATTATCAGGTGAAGCTAGATGATGGAAGCTGGATAAATGTCGGCAATGCAACCAAATACACATTCAACAATGTTAAAGATGGACAGCATACAGTGTATGTAGAAGCATTTGATTTCTCCAATAACTCCGCAATCGCACAGGTATCGTTTGAGGTTGATACAACTCCACCACAGATACACTTCATATCTCCAAAGGAGAATTCTTATGTTAACACATCAAATGTATTGATAAAATGGACATATAGCGATGAAAGCAAGGTTATATTTATGATCACTATCGATAACAATCTTCCAATGCCTGTTGGAAGCAATACACAGTACTTAGCCCAAGGGTTGAAAAGCGGAAAACATGAAGTAACCCTTTTGGGCATGGATGCTGCAGGAAACAGGAGAACAGTATATTTGAACTTCTCAATAGATACTATACCTCCAACAGTGCAGTGGAATATGAGTATTCAAAGTGGCTCTTGGATAAACACAAATACTATTACACTAAAATGGATTGCAAGTGATAATGTAGCTGTGAATTACTCTGAAATTCAATTAGATGGCAGCAACTGGAATAACATAGGCAATGTGAACGAATACACATTTACAAATCTAAGCAACGGTTTGCATAATGTTGTCTTGAGAGTATATGACAAAGCTGGAAATTACAATCAAACATCCTTTAGCTTCAAAGTAGATACAAAAGCTCCAACATTAAATATAACTGCTCCAGAGAATAACATGATAACAAACAGCTCTTCTATCACAGTAAAATGGAGCGGCAGCGATAACTTTGCAATTGCATACTATGAAATAAAAGTGGATAATGGAGCATGGAAGAATGTTGGAAATTCCACATCATATAATTTAAATCTCCAGGATGGACAGCATACCATTTATGTCAAAGCAGTAGATGAAGCGGGAAATTCCAAGGAGAAATCCATAGCAATAACAGTAGATACACAGGCGCCTACAATAGAGATCACTTCTCCAACGGAGAACTACAATACAACGAATAACTATGTGGTAGTATCTTGGAGCGGTAGCGACAACCTCGGAATCGCATACTACGAGATAAAGATAGATAACGGAAGCTGGACAAAAGTTGAAACACAGACATCTTACAACTTCACAGGCTTAAGCGTGGGGCAACACACCGTAATCATCAAAGCAGTAGATAAAGCCGGCAATTCGAACACAGCCAAAATAACCTTCCAAATCAAAGAAGCAGGTGGCATGACTAGCCTCGTCATTGGGCTTTCTATACTAGTGATAATAATCATAATTATAGTGATAGCAGTAGCAATGGTGAAAAAGGGTAAAAAACCAAGGGAAGTCAGAGAAAAAGAAATGGAAAAAGAAGAGAATTCCGAAGAAACAGAGGAAGGATCCTCAGAAGAAGATCTTGAGGAATAATCCCCTATTTTTCTTTTTTATTCTAAAAATTTATTATCTTTTTTTGTATTACCGCCTTTATGGGGCCGTGGGGTAGCTTGGCATCCTTCCGGCTTCGGGTGAAGGGGCACCAAAGTTCCCCTTTCAAAACCCTTCCTTGCCCCAACCGGAAAAGCCGGAGACTCGAGTTCAAATCTCGGCGGCCCCACTAAGCCCCTTTCTTGGGAAGAAAGGTGCTTTACCCCCAAAGAATTAAAAGGGGCTTCATCTCGAAAGAAATTCATTCTTAGGTTGCAGGAGGTAAAAACTACTATGTTTGGGGGTAAATGAGCATCGCGAGATGCGAACACGCACTGCTTTAGCAGAGCTATGGCACCTTTTCTAAAGGGACTTTTAGGAACTCGCTGGTGGTTCTTGAGAAAAGTGTTTTATCCTAAAAGAATTCTAAATGGGTGAGTTTAGAAAGAGAGTCCCAAAGGCATTATATGATTACATCTCACAGTGGTGCTGAGGGGTCTTTATCCAATAAATTTGTGAGGTAGATGAGAAATATAAAAAAATAAAGCACCGATTACCCTCACCCCTGAACACTGTGGGTAATGGAAAGCATTAAATATTAAACTCAAAATTCACCTCTGCTTCGGGTGATGGCGTCCACCCCGAAACGCCCGCGTGGCTGATGACGCCTTTTCGCATGAGGTGACGCCATATGATCCCTGAGATAGTAGCAGGTTTAGTGCAGGTATTGACCGTGTTAGCCCTTTCGCCGTTAATGGTAGGTATATTGAAGAAATGGGAAGCTAAATTTGAATCCAGAAAGGGTATATCCATTTTCCAGCCGTACTACGACCTTGCCAAGTCCTTCAAGAAGGAGATAGTTGTGCCAGAAGATGCGGGTTCTCTTTTTATCTTGGCGCCCATGCTCTCATTCACCGCATACCTGATTCTACCATGGGTTGTGCCCATAGTGTTCGGCTCTCCCTCGTGGTTCGCACCGCTGGTGGATTTCCTTGGCGGGGCGTTCTTATTTGGATTCGCATCTTTCTTCTCTGTGATTGGAACTGAAAAAACTGGCTCGTATTACACGGGCATAGGTGCCACAAGAGGAGTTACATTCGGCGCCTTCGCCGAACCTGTCCTTATCACCGTTTTCTTTGGAGTCGCACTAATCACGGGAACGAACAATCCTTTCCTGACAAATGAAACGTTGAGGAATAATCTATCGTGGATGCTCTCCCCCACGCATATTCTTCTCATTACTGCGTTCTTCCTTCTTCTTCTCTTCGATACCGGAAAATTGCCCATAGAGAGTCACGGAATGGGAGAATTGGGAATGATCGGGCAGGGAATGGGTTTGGAATATTCTGGGCCGCTATACGCGTTAAAATCGTGGGGCTCATACATGAAGCAGTTCATCCTCTTCTCCGTGTTCATAAATGTATTTGCAATGCCGTGGTTCATACCCCTTCAGGTTAATGCTCTTACTATCCTGTACGGTATTGCTTTGCTCTTTGTGAAAATGCTCGTTGTGATATTTGCCATCGTTTTGGTGGAAATTTCCGTGGCGAAGATTCGCCTGTTCAAAATTATTGATTATCTCACCTTCTCGTACCTCACCGCGCTCTTAGCTGTGATATCTTTCTTCCTGGTGGGAGGTGTGCCCCAATGATAGCATACGAGGCCACAATAGATTTTTTAGGAGTTCTCATTCTCCTCTACGGATTTGTAATAATTGCGGAGAATTATATTCACAGCGTTATAAGGCATCTTCAGGCGCAGACCATAATTCTATCGCTTCTCATAGGAATAGTTGGGTTCTACCTTAGAATGTGGGAGCTTATAGCTCTAGCAATATTCACGCTGATTTTCAGGGCATGGCTAATTCCCAATATTCTTCTAAAAGATATAAAAAAGGAGAGAGTGTGGGAGCACAGAGAGTTCGGAGCCAAGGCAAAGTCCTCTCTGATTGCGGGAATAATAACCGCGATAGTTGGAATCATAGCGTACCTCGTCATTTACAATGTCATAGGCACATGGAAGGGCATGATCCCATTCATTCTGCTTCTCTTCGGTCTTTTGATAATTGTTATGCGGAGAAACGCACTGGCCCAAATTTCGGGGTACATTGTGGAAGAGAACGCTTTACTTTACTTAGGAATCGTCTTTTACCCCATCGGGTTTTTGCTGGAAGTTGGAATTTTGTTAGATGTGATTGGCGCAGTTCTTCTCGCGGTAATTCTCAGCGCGGAGAAAGAGTACGGACCCATGGAAATTGAGGAGCTTGCGGGGTGATGAAAATGCAGGAAATTGCAATATATGGAATATTTGTCGCCGTTCTCGGGGCCTCTCTTATTTCGCTGATTAAGAATAACACCTTGGCCACACTGAGCAATATCCTTGCTTCTTCTGTGGCTTTCATTCTGTCCCTCTATCTTCTCATCCAGCCAGATTTCCACAATTCTTGGCTGTATGTGGACTTTGTAACGAAGGTTATGTTTCTCATCATCACCATGATTTACCTCTTCGCCGCCCTCCATGCCAATGTTTGCATGCGAAACATAAAAAGATTCTTCATCTCGCCCAACTACGGCTGGTCTCTGCTGGCCGGTTTTACTCTCACTATGTTATTGGCAGTAAGCACACCCTCATTGGGCTATGCGTGGCTGTGGCTGGAAGCATCCACCGTGATTAGTGCAGCTCTCATTCTCATGGAGAAGGAAAAGAGCCATGTTGAGAGCGCATGGCGCTATGTCCTCATCGCCTCATCAGGCCTTGCAATTGGGCTATTTTCAATAATTCTCTACGGAGGAATCACGGGAGGGTTCACATGGGTAAACGCAACGATTTCAAAAGGTGCGCTTTTAGTTGGCTCCCTCGCTCTCATCGGGTTTGGAACCAAAGCGGGGCTGTTTCCCATGCACACATGGCTCCCCGATGCCCATGGTACTGCACCTTCCCCCGTGAGCGCCCTTCTATCCGGAGCCCTTTTACCCTCATCACTTATTGTTTTTTACAGGATTTACGGGGTCATGCATTCTCTTCCTCTATTCTACCTCACGGCGATTTTGGGAATTCTCACGATCTGGGTCGCATCTTTGCTTATGATCTCTCAGAAAAGAACGAAGAGATTATTCGCCTATTCCAGTATGGATGTTATGGGAATAGCCACCGTTGGAATATCGCTGACCTATTTCTATCCCAGCGCCATTTACTTTGTACTCGTTGTATTCCTCGCTCATGCGTTCGGTAAATCCGCGCTGTTCCTCTCGGCAGGCACGCTCAAGAGGCACGGAAAAGAGGAAATAAGTGAGATAAGAAATCTAATTGAAACTTCAAAGACACTCAGTTTCGCAATTCTGGTATCCGCACTGACAGTCACAGGAGCCCCGCCATTTGCAATGTTTTTCGGAGAGTTTGGAATTTTCATCGCGCTTATCGCTCATCCATGGCTGTTCTTCTTCCTGATTTCCGGAGTTCTGCTCTCTTTTCTAGCGCTCAATTATCACGTAGTATCAATGCTATTCTCCGACGGCGAAGAGGGGAGGATAAAATTATCCGAGTCAATGGTTCCGTTCGGAATCTCAATTGCATCTCTATTTCTAATCCTCATTATTTACTTCTGGGGGTGGAACCTATGAGCGAGGAGTTCAAAGACCCCATGAAAATCAATGACGCGCTGACTGCCATACTCCCTGAAAATAATGGTTATCGCTTCATCTGGACAAACTACGAAAACGGAGAGATAAAGCACACTTTGTGGGAAAATATACCAGAGGGATTCTACGAAAGAAGACCGCTCGCGAGGGCTTTCATGAATAATTATGAGATAGAAGCGAAGGATTGCGGAAAGGTGCTTACTTATGGCCCAGCCGCTGGTGGACTTGGAGAGGCGGGAGCGTTCAAAATAGCAACCTGCGGTGAGAGAATAGATTCCCTCGTTCCATATCTGGGATTCAAAAAGAGAGAAATGTTAAATAAAGCCATCGGAAAGGAGCCATGGGAAGCTTTGCCTTACGTGGAGAGAATAACCGGGCAGTTTTCAATTTCCTACGCCTCGCTATTCTACGGGCTGGTGTTTGGAATTGATTGCCCCGATTATTTACTATTTGCGAAAGAGTTGGAGAGGGTGCACAATCACATCTGGGTTATGCACAAGCTCGCGGGGGATGCGTCGCAGAAGGTGGCAAACATGCATCTCGCTGCCATAACAGAAGAGTTTTTGCGCCTCAATCTTAAAACTCTGGGCCATCGCTACGGCATGAACTTCCTGCGTACCGGTCCGAGGAAATACGATAAATTCCATGAAAATTTAAGCGAGCTGAAAAAATGGTTCTTAGAGACAGCGGAAGAATTATCCGATTCGAGAATATTCATCGATAGACTTCAGACCACATGCATTCTTAAAAAGCTGGATATTTTAAGGAACGATGGGGTTGGTATTCCGGCGAGGGCCAGCGGGGTTCTGAGAGATGCGAGAAAAATTGGAATTTTCAAAGATCTATATGGGGATTATTCTCCGCCCATGGAGAGCTACGGCGACTCGCTTTCAAGATTTTTGATACGAGTGAAAGAGGTGGAAAAGAGTTTTGAAATACTTGAGAGTATAGAGCTGAAAGAATGCAAAGTTAAGAGAAACGCGAAGAAGGATGGTTTCTACGAGGGTATGGCGGAAGCGCCCCCCGGAGACATTTACATGGGTGTGAAAATTGAAAAAGGGAGGGTGAGAGAAATAATCATACGTCCGCCCTCTCTGGTGATGTATCACGCTTTCTCCGTGGGAATTCGGGGCAATGTGTTCACCGATTTCCCCTTCGCTCTGGACAGCTTCGGTGCGTATTTCTCAGACGCGGACATTTTCGGGAGGTGGGGGTGATGTGGCTTGCAAAAGGCCTAAAAAGAGGCACAATAACAACGAAATTCCCAAAAGAGGAGGATAAATCCATACCGAAATCACTCTATGACAAAGATTGCGGATTTTCCTGCTTCAACTCGTGCATGAATGGATGCGAAGAAAGGGATGATGAAATAGAAGTGCGTAGGAAAATACCGTTCAATAAATCGGTGCACATATTCGTTTTAGATGTTGGCTCTTGCAGCTCATGTAATAGGGAAATCTCATTGCTAGGTGCTCCACAGTACGATATGAATCGCCTCGGCTTCTTCTTCACGCCCGTGCCAAGGCATGCGGACATCCTCCTCGTGATAGGCGAGCCCACGGAGAAGATGATTCCAGTGCTTAAAGAGGCGTATGAGCAAATGCCCAAACCAAAAATAGTTGTGACCGCTGGAGCCTGTGCCAACGAGAAAATAGAGAAAATAATAAAAGTGGATGCCCGCGTCTCCGGCTGTCCCCCGCAACCTATTGCGATACTTAAAGCTCTCCTGATGCTCACAGGGAGGTGGAACCCATGAATCCCATTTTGATTGTTCTCTCAGTTTATCTGCTCGCTGGACTCCTCGGATTTAAATTTAAAATGACATCTTACCTTCTTACTGCCATCGGCTCATCGCTGCTGTTGTACTTCTCTTTCTTGGGTGAAATTGGAAATGAAATAAGCGGTTATTTCATAATTCTCTCCTCCATTGCTTGGCTATTTCTATCCCTCTACTCTGTAGGCTACGATAAAAAGAGCGGGTTGCTGGCCAGCACCTTTGCGTTCACCACGGGAGCAATGACTATAATTCTCACATCAACCAATGCCCTTTCTTTCCTAATCGGATGGGAAGGAATGACCATCGCATCGTTCGTGAGCATATATTTACATAAGGATTCAAAGAGAGCTGCCTACATGTTTCTCGCGTTTGGAGAACTGAGCACTCTTTTGATACTCACCGGCTTCGCTTGGGCATCCGCGGAATCTGGAAGCATAATATTCTCCGCGTGGCATGCCTTGGGTAATTGGAGCCTAATTTACCTTCTCCTTGCCTTGGGATTCATGATTAAGATGGCCGTGGTGCCCTTCCATATATGGCTTCCGGAAGCACACTCAAAGGCCCCTGCAAACATGTCCTCGCAGCTCAGTGCGGTTATGACTCTCATGGGACTCTTCGGCATGATTTCGTTCTTACAATTCGGAATCCCTGCATCATGGGTTGGCCTCGTGATTTTGATAATGGGTGGCATAACGGCAATAATCGGTGCTTTCTACGCCGCTGTTTGTGACCATGTTAAGAAATTGCCAGCGTACAGCACAGTTGAGAATGATGGAGTCCTAATAGCTATGACCGGAGCTTTAATAGTAACGTACGAAGTTCAACAGGTCATCGGAGGATTCATCCTTCTCGCCCTATTGTTCTTTGCGTTTGCGCACACAATCGCGAAATCTCTTTTATTTGCTGTTGCCGGGCATCTGGAAAAGAGTGGGGGAGAATATTTGGGAAATAAATATTCGCTTACAAGATGGACAGCCCTTGCAGGGTACTTAGCTGCCATTTCCCTCGCGGGCGTCCCGCCGTTGCCAGGGTTCATCGGAGAGTGGGCAGCCCTTGAATCCATGTTCCAATCTTTCTACATATCCGACATACTGGTTCGCCTTGTGACCGTGGTTATCGGGGCACTGGTTGCTCTAACTGCGGGGATAAGCATAATCGCCATGAGCAAGTTCATAGTCCACGGGGTAGAAAGAAGAGAGAGAAAGAATGCGAATTTGGGGGACATCGGCTTTGGAATAGGCGCTGGAGTGCTTCTTCTTGCAGGTATCTTTCCCCAGTATATTTTCTCAATAATTTCTCCGACGGTTATGGGGATAACCGGGATATCCTCTAAGCAATATCTCGGGAAATTATTGGGAATACCCAATGGGATGCTGATAATCTCCGGTAAGGGATTCGGTGTGCTATCTCCTACGATGATTGCTCTGTTCATAGCCATAAACTTTGGCATAGTTTACGCTGCCATGAGAGCAAAGTGGAAAATAAGAAAGGTGAAGCCGTGGAGCGGAGGTCTTAGGAACGAGGAGTATCCAACCAGAGGGCATTCTTCCATACTACTTCTAACGCAGAAATGGCTCTTCAGAACGGAGGAGATGAAACAGAGAGACATGGTTCATAACTCATACCTTTCCATATCCAAATTTGCAGTGTATTCCTCGGAGAGATTCAGGAAAGCCCTAATGCCCGGAAACGACAGGAGATATGTTCTCTACATCCTATTGACTCTTTTGCTCATTATCTTCGTGGCAGCATACAGTTTTTGAGAAACAATTTTATATCACTTTCTTTCTCTACTTTTATGATTCTCTTACCACTGGGTGCTGCTACGAATAAACCGGTTGTACGAGGTTGTAAACTTTGTGAAGAAGGGGCAAAGATGGTTCTTTTCGTAACGGGTATATGCCATGCCGGGTGCTTCTACTGCCCTCTCAGCAAGGAGAAGATGAATAGGGATGTCATTTTTGCAGATGAAATGCCCGTGCATAGCGATGAGGATGTTCTTTTGGAGGCAAGATTGATAGATTCGAAGGGAACAGGAATAACAGGCGGAGATCCCATGGAGATGGTTGATAGAGTTATTCACTATATTCATCTTCTCAAGGATAATTTCGGAGAAGAGCACCACATACACCTTTATACTGCTTCAGGAAGCAAAGAGAAAATAGAGAAATTGGCAGATGCAGGCTTAGATGAGATTCGCTTTCATCCACCTCCTCAATTATGGACAAAAATGCAGGGAAGCATATACGAGAAGCGCTTAAATTGGGCAATTGAAAGTAGAATGGATACGGGAATTGAAGTACCCGTGCTTCCTGATATGAAAGATGAGCTTATTGCGTTGGTAAAATTTGCAAACGATATGGGCGTTTTTGTAAATCTAAACGAGCTTGAATTCTCTGAAACAAATTATAGGGAGCTAAATATGCGCGGTTATGAGCCAAAGAATGATATTTCCTCCGCAGTGAAAGGAAGCGAAGAAGTTGCCTATGAGGTTGTTGGTATGGACTGGGACATAGTAGTGCATTACTGCTCTTCTGCCTTCAAGGATGGAATACAAATGCGCAGAAGGCTTATGAGAAGAGCAAAGAATATAAAGAAGGATTATGAGGAAATCACGGAGGATGCCACTTTGATTTTAGGGATAATCGAGGGAAAAAATTTACAAGAAATATACCAATATTTGAAGGATAGGTACAATATTCCTGATAACTTAATCTCTATAAATTCTCAACGCAATAGGGTTGAAATCTCCCCCTACATTCTCGAGGATATTGCTGGGGAACTGCCATGGGATGCATACGAAGTTGAAGAATATCCAACTTGGGATAAGTTGCAGGTTGAAAGGATAAAATTGAACTGAGTGGAAAAGTATTATAATACTCCCTTCTATTTTCCCTCTTGTGAATGCATACATTAAATTAATGCGTCCCATCAACTGCGCAATGGCATCCATAGCGATAATTATGGTTGCCATAATAGTTAAGGGTCATACCATAGGCAATTACTGGCTTAATATAATATTTGGAATGTTTGTTGTGTTTTTTGCAGTTGCAGGGGGAAACGCTCTAAACGATTATTATGATAAGGAAGTGGATTTGATTAATCACCCCGAGAGACCCATACCATCTGGTAAGATCAAGCCTAAGAATGCTCTAATTTTTGGCATATCTATGTTTATATTGGCTCTAATTTTTTCATCTCTCATCAACTTTATTACATTGATAATTGCTATTGCGGCAGAAATAGCCATGTATGTTTATGAATCAAATTTGAAAAACAAAGGGCTTTCTGGGAATACCACTATAAGTATCCTTGTGGGCCTAATTTTCATATTTGGTGCTGCAATTTTTAGCGTAGAAGCCATACTTCGAATAACCATATTCGCTCTAATGGCCTTTGCTTCAAATTTGGGAAGGGAGATAGTCAAGGATATTGAGGATATGGAAGGGGATATAAATCGTATAACACTTCCAAAAAAAGTTGGACGAACAGAGGCAGGTATAATAGCCCTAATATTTTTCATCCTTGCAGTTGCATTTAGTCCTTTACCATATGTATGTATGGGTTTTAGTATTTACTATCTCTCCACCGTTCTAATTTCAGACGCAATATTCATATATGCCGCATTAATCCAATTTAAAAATCCAAGGAAAGGACAGCAATATGCCAAAGTTGGAATGATAATAGGTTTGATTGCATACATGATTGGAGGATTAACATAGGTGATAAAATGAAAGTTATGGATTACATAATAAATGAGATTCGTGCCAGAAAAATGCATATGACTTTAATAGACCCTGCAAAGCAAAGTCCGGAAGAAGCAGCGAAAATGGCGAAAGAGGCGTACGAGGCTGGCACAGGAGCAATAATGATAGGAGGTTCCACAGATCTAAGCAGGGAAAAGGTCGATGAAACAGTTCTAAAGATAAAGGAAGCGGTTCCTATTCCAATAATTCTGTTCCCAAGCGGTGCACATGTTATATCGAAATACGCAGATGCCATCTACTTTATGAGCTTACTGAACTCAAATAGCCCTGAATACTTAATTAGGCAGCAAATGATGGGCGCGCCAATAATAAAGAAACTTGGAATTGAGCCCATTTCAATGGGCTACATAATCATAGAGCCAGGGATGACTGTGGGAAAAGTTGGTAAGGCGGAGTTGATAAGGAGAGATAAGCCAGAAATGGCTGCTGCATATGCTCTTGCAGCTCAGTACTTTGGTATGCAGCTAGTTTATCTAGAAGCAGGAAGTGGAGCTCCAGAGCCAGTACCACCGAAGATGGTTAAAGTGGTTAAAGATTGGATTGATATTCCGTTAATTGTCGGTGGAGGAATAAGGAAAGCAGAGGATGCAAGGAATATTGTAAAAGCAGGTGCAGATATCATTGTAACAGGAACCCTTGTTGAAGAGGTAGAGGATATAAAAGCTGCTGTATCAGAAATTGTTAAGGCAATTAAAGTTTGATTCCTTGCATTATTCTTTTTGTTTTTTTAATTGTTCCAGATGTTCTGTAAGTTTTTATTCCATTATTGTGCAATATTTCTAAAATATCATCCTTGTACCAATGTCTGCATCTTAATATTGCAAAATTATCATCATAATACACGATTTTTGCCCAAGAATCTATTTTTCTAATCTCATTTATCAATTTTCTAATTTTGGGCTCATTTTTAAGCAATATATACCTTCTTCTTCCAATCTTATCTTTCACAACCACAATAACATAATAGAGGCACATGATAAATCTTTATTGCCCAAAAGATTTTTATCTAAAATCCCATAATCCTTGGAGGCGGGGGTTCTCGAGCTTGGCCAAAGGGGCCGGACTTAAGATCCGGTGGCGTAGGCCTTCGTGGGTTCAAATCCCACCCCCCGCATTTTATGCGGTGTAAGATTTGTGGTAAAGAGGCAGTTACGTACGCATTCGGAATGAACCTCTGCAAGGAGGATTTCAACAGGTTATTTGAGAGAAGAATTGAAAAAGTGCTAAAGAAATACAAGCCTGAAGGAAAAATTGCCATAGCTCTCAGCGGAGGAAAAGATAGTATGGTGCTCCTGCATTACTTTGCTGAGAGAGATTACGATATATTTGGGTATTTTATAAACCTGGGAATCGGCGAGCATTCGGATAAGATGGAGAAATTAGTAAGGAATGCTTGTAAAGAATATGGTGTGGAGCTCATCGTCACAAACCTCCGAGAGGAGTATGGGTTCGGAATTGAAAATGTGAGAAGAAAACCCTGCTCCGCCTGCGGAACGGTGAAGAGGTACCTGATGAACAAGGTGCCAAGGGAGAATGGAGCAAGCGTTGTTACCACGGGGCACAATATGGATGATTTCCTGGATTTCTTCTTCAAAAATACACTTGCCAAAAATTATCAGTGGAACAGAAACATGGTACCGTATTTACCAAGCGAGCACCCAAAGATGCTTCCAAAGATTCGACCTCTCTATCTCTTAGGGGATAAGGAGATAGGGATGTATGCAAAGCTCAACAATGTGCCCTACTCCTCTGATAAATGTCCCCTAGCAAAGTTCTCAGGCTGGAAAGAGATATTCTACGAAATAGAGGCAGAAAAGAAGAATTTCAGGTACCAGATGATTCTCTCCATTTGGGAGATGGCAGATTTCTTTCCAGAGGAGAGGAGAGAGCTGCGAGAATGCAAAAAATGCGGTGAGCCTACAAGTGGTGAAATTTGCGCTTTTTGCAAGTTGCGCGATAGATACGGCAACCCTTATAAGAATTGAATACATAATGCCACTATGCTTGCCAATTACATAGAACTCTTTGGGGATGTGGTGAATTTTAAGGGATTAAGCTTAGAGGAAGTGGCAGAGGAGATGAAGAAGGAGCGAAAGAAAATTCTCTATTTTGAAGATATAAATGGATACAATGCAGTAGCCAATCTCTGGAGCGAGAGATGGAGATTTGAGGTGTTTTTTAATATGCACATGCTTCCCCTCCTGTTAAAGAGCATAGAAGAGCCAAAAGATTACAAAATTGTTGATTTGGATATGTGCAGTGAGGATTTCTCATTATTATATTTTCCATTTCCAAAATACTATCCCAAAGATGGGGGCAGATACATCACATCAGCGATAGTATATGCAGAATACGGGGGAAAAAGAAATGCATCCTTCCATCGCATGATGCTCTTAGATGAGCACAGAGCCGCCATTCGCCTGGTGCCCAGGGACCTTTACGGAATGCATAAGGATGCTGTAGAGCATGGGGAAGAACTGAAAATAGCAGTTACAATAGGCAACGAGCCGAATATGCTCCTTGCAGCTGCAACATCTTCGGAGCACGAAGAATTGCGCATATCCTCGGCCATAAAGCTAAATGCTCTCGGTAGAGAGGAGGAAGTTATGCGTCTTCCCAATGGTATTCTCGTACCCTACAATTCTGAAATTGTGCTGGAGGGAAGAATAATAGATGAGTATGTGGATGAGGGGCCATTCGTGGACATTACAGGCACATACGATATTGTACGAAAACAGCCCGTGGTTGTATTTGAGAAATTCTATCATCGAGGCAACCCCATATTCCACCTCCTTTTATCCGGTGGCTACGAGCATTACAACCTCATGGGCATGCCTCGGGAGCCGACAATATACAGGGAAATAAAAAATAAGGGTGTGGATGTTCAAGATGTGTATCTCACTCCCGGTGGATGCTCATGGCTGCATGGAGTTGTGAAGATTCGCAAAAAAGACGAAGAGGATGGCAAGAAGGCAATAGAGGCCGCATTTAAGGGACACGGGAGCTTGAAGCATGTGGTCATAGTGGATGAAGACATAGATATTCACAATATGCAGGATGTAGAGTTTGCCATAGCTACCAGGTTCCAGGGAGATAGAGATCTTGTGATATATGAGAGGGTGTGGGGAAGTTCCTTGGATCCAAGCTCTTATGGTAAGGAGCATTTAACTACAAAAATTGGTATAGATGCTACAGCACCATTAGGTAAATTAGATGAGTTTAAGAGGGTTTCATAAGGGGGTAAGTTGCAACCCTACAGAAAAATAAAATAGGAGAGATAAATAAAGGATGAGCAGGAAATTAGAGTTATACAAGATTGTGAAGATAGGATTAAGAGCAATGAAGAGGGCGAAACTCCCGCTTTACTGGAGCAAGTATTCTAGGAAGGACTACACTCTGCACCAGCACATAATGCTGATAGTGCTGGTGCAGTATGCAGGAAGCATAGAAAGAATGCTCCAGATTGTGCGAGAAATGAGAAAGATAAAGAGGGTAATGAGATTGAAGAAAATCCCCCATAAAAGCACAATTTCAAGAGAGTTGAGAAGAATACCAGAACGATGGATTCGCATTGTGCTTAGAGAAATAGTGAAAATAATGGGAATACCCAATAAATTTGCAGTGGATTCCACAGGTATTCAAATTTATTACCGTTCATACTACTACACACAGCGAATCGGAGAAGTAGGAAAAATAAGAGAAGGATTGAAATTGCATGCTGCTGTGGATATTGAGAGGAAGCTCATTACCAATGCAATAGTTACAAAATGGCACACTAACGATTCACCGTACCTCATTCCTCTTTTGGAGGAAGAGAGAGTAAAAGAAGTGTATGCAGATAAGGGCTATGATTCTCTACGTAACATACGATTTGTTCTGAATAAAGGAGGAACTCCATACATAGCAATCCGTAATAAAGCAAGAAGAGGATTGCGAAGGAGATTGTTAGAAAAGAGCAAATCACCTGACTGGAAAAAGAAGTACTCGCATAGAAATGTAATTGAATCAGTCTTCCACTCTTTCAAAAGAGTTGTTGGAGATTACATATTTTCCCATTCTTTCTCTGGTGCTTCTAAACTCCTGCTCTTCAAAGTTCTTGCCTATGATCTCTATGTCTAATCCTTCCTTATTTTTATTCTTCTTTTTTCATGTTTTTCGAGGAATTCAACTTAACCTCATAAGGAAAACTTATATATGGCATATCTTTTATACCCACTCCATAAAGGTGATATGAATGAAGATGTCACATGGTCCAAGGGCAAGGTCGAGAAAGAAGATGAGGAAGAAGGTTAGGGAGAGAGGTATGGCTCCCATACGCAGATACCTTGCTAAATTTGAGATTGGTGAGAAAGCTTCCATAGTTATAGATCCTTCCGTACACCATGGTTTCCCACATCACCGTTTTCATGGCTATACTGGGGAGATTGTGGGTATGCAGGGTCGTGCTTACAAAGTTAGGATTAGAGATGGGGGAAAATACAAGACATTAATCGTGCATCCTGTACATCTTAGGAAGGTGAAGTAATGGCTAAATACCTCACTCTTGCGGAGGTTAAGGATATTCTTAGAGAGGAGAATGAAAAGAGAGATTTGAATTCCTTACAAAAATCTGCATTAGCTCATGCTGAGGAATTTGCAAAACTTAGTGCTGAAGATTCCAGGAAGCTTGTAGAGGAGCTTATGCAACTTGATTTTGTAGATGAGAGACATGCTGTAAAAATTGCAGATATATTACCAATACATCCAGACCAGGTTAGAGTTCTTTATACAAAAGAGAAAATAGTTCTTCCCCCTGAAGACATAAAGAAGATTCTGGATATTGTGGCCAAGTACATCTAAGGGGGTTTGAAATTGGAAGATTATGCATATATTTTGGATTATTTACCACAGGGTAGGGCTGAAGAAAAAAGTTTTAGGAGAACTCCACTAGCCATAGCTGTGGGAGATAATGAATTTAAACTTTTTGAACTAATACCCAAGCCAAATGTCTCTATTGTAATTGGAGAGAGAGTCTACATAGGAAAAGATTTGAACAAAAGGGAGAAGATTGAGCATGTGAAAAGGAGAATCGCATATGATGAACTCACACACGCAGCAAAGAGCGAACTTCCCTATGTTTTAGAGGATATAGTGAAAAATCGAGAAGAGTTCTTTATCAAATTCTTCAACGAAGCACATCCAATAACTACTCGCTTACATATGCTTGAGCTTCTTCCAGGATTGGGCAAGAAAACAATGTGGGCTATACTCGAAGAGCGAAAAAAAGGTCCTTTTAAGGATTTTGAGGATCTGCGCAATAGAGTAAAACTTACTCATCATCCTGTTAAACTCATTGTGAACCGCATTCTCTACGAGCTCCAACACAGGCACGAGAAGTACAAGATATTCGTGGCAAGATAATTTGTAGAAGTCACAAATTTTTGATTTTCATAATTTACTCTCTTTTTTGTGTATAAATTATAAGGGCTTGATTTTACCCTTTCTTATGTATATTCTACCATTTTCTTCGTAAAAAAGTATGTACTCGCCTTCTTCAACACCACCCAATTTATCCTGCACCTTCTTGGGAATTGCTATCTGCTTTCTTATAGTAACTTTTGCTAAAGCAAAGAAATCTTTTTTCATGTCTGCAAGTTAATAGGATTTAAAATAAAAATCGATTACACTGAAACAAGATTACAAGAAAAAGATTAAATAGGTTAAAAAATATATACTTCATCGGTGATTAAATGAGAGCTGCTAAAATATTAGTGACCACCATTGCTGCCGCAATGATTTTTACTGGGTTTTTTGCCATATTTGCGGCAGCAGAGGGAACAAGTTTTGATGACGCAAAAGTAATTGGCCAGGGAACTTATAGTGGAATGGTTACTAGTGACTACTATTATAAGGTAAATGTACCAGCATATAAGGCAATCTTAGTGACTTTGACTGCAGGAAATAACGCGTGGGTATCTCTCCAAATATATAATAATGAAAGACAAGATGTAGGATTATGGGGTCATGCTAGTGCAAATGATGGTGAAAAAGATTACGCATTTTATGATGGAAAATCAGTCACTTCCTATGCGGTATATATCAAAATATCAAATCTTCACTTTTTTACATCTAGTAATTATACTATACAAATCGAGTTTAGACCGGGAGATGTTATGGCTGGCGCACAGGAAATAGAGCCTGGCAAGAATATATCAGGTATGTTGAAAGGTTCATTAGAAGCACATTGGTACAAAATAAATGTTCCACCTTACAAGGCACTTTTAGTTACACTCACAGCAAAAAGTAACTCAGAAATAGAACTAGAACTGTATAACAAAAATCGTGAAAGTATTGGTTCACCGGCATATGCAGAGAATGGGGGTAGCGATACAACATTTTATGATGCCAAGTCTACATCTTCTTATACTGTATATCTCAGAATTGCTAATTCCAAACTTTCGGAATATAGTGGATATACCCTAAGAGCCGAGTTTAGACCGGGAGATGTTATGGCCGGTGCTCAAGGGATTTCAAATGGACAAACAATTTCTGATGAAATAAAATGCTCTTTTGAGGCACATTGGTATAAAATAAATGTTCCCAAAGGAAAATTACTAAATGTCTCATTTACCAGCAATGGTGGAGAGATAGATGTTACCTTATATAATTCCGCCGGCAATGTAGTAGACTGGAAATACGGAACAAAAGGATATGTAAACACAGAAACTTTGGGGGAATCTGGAACAATTTATATTAAAGTTACTGCATATGAATATCACAACACGGTTAACTATACAATAACTCCACATTTAAAAACCGGTTCTTCGGATGTAGAACAAATGAGTAATGTCATAGCTACAACATGCCTTGGAGGAATAATAATAGCCATAGTTATCATAGTTCTTATTATAATATTGATTGTAAAGGTATCAAGAGGCAAAAAAGAGAAGACACAAATACAACAACCACCGAAAACTCCTTAATAATTTCTATTCTTCTCTTACTATTTTTTGAATAAGCTTAATAAAGACATAAGAAGTTAAGTTCTCTAATGAACTCCACAACATTTCAAAGAATATTGAAAGTCCTTGCCATTGCAGGTTTGGTGGCCTCAATAGATTACATAGTAACCACCATAATAATACTGGCAACCACCAGAATATAGACATTCTTTTAATATCCAAAATGCATTTAGAGCTAATGTCCCGTTACAGCCAGAACTTCTTAATAAATCCAAAAATTGCAGACTATATCGTCAAAGAAGCAGAGATAAAGCCAAACGATATAGTTTTGGAGATAGGCCCAGGAAAGGGCATACTAACGGGCAAACTTCTTGAAAAATGCGAAGTTTACGCTATTGAGATTGATAAAACGCTGTGTGAATACCTGAACATAATTTTTCAAGATGATATAAAGGATGGTAGATTGCATCTTATATGCGGAGATGCCTTAAAGGTTAATTTTCCTAAATTCAATAAGATTGTAGCAAATATTCCTTATCACATTTCCTCACCTCTCCTCTTTAAAATTTTAGAGTACGAGTTTGAGAGGGGCATACTTATGCTTCAATATGAATTCGCTGAACGCTTGGTTGCAAAACCAGGGAGCAAAAGATATGGCAGGTTAAGTGTGATGATGTACTACAACGGTGAAGCGAGGATATTGAAAAGGGTAAAGAGGGGCAATTTCAGGCCAGTACCAAGGGTCGATTCTGCAATAGTCAAAATAACAAAAAAAGATAGATTCTGCTACGATAAGGATAAATTGAATGAATTTGTACGCAAACTTTTTGAACAAAGGAGAAAGAAGATAAGAAATATATTAGGAGAGGTACCATACGGAGATAGGCGAGTGGAAGAACTGAGCCCAGAGGAAATATGCGAGGTGGTGCAGTATGCGGATAGGATTCGTAATTAATCCAATTGCTGGAATGGGTGGAGCTGTGGCTCTCAAGGGCACAGATGGAGTTTTAGATGAGGCAATAAAGCGGGGAGCAAGGCCCATAGCGGCAAAGAGGGCAAGGGAGTTTTTAAAGAATTTGAAGGGGAATATTGAATTTCTTACGGCATCTGGAAAAATGGGAGAGAACATTTTGAAAGAATTTGAGTTTCCATACAAACTCGTTTATAATGCTCCTGAAAACACAAGCGCGGAGGATACAAAGAGAGCAGTAAAGGAGTTTGTGAAGGAAAATGCAAGGCTCATAGTTTTTGTAGGTGGAGATGGGACTGCAAGGGATGTTGTAGAGATTGCCGATTCAAAAATACCAATTTTGGGCGTGCCAAGTGGCGTTAAAATGTACTCTTCAATCTTTGCAGTTAATCCTCAAAAAGCGGCAGAAGTTGTGGTATATTTTTTAGAGGGAAAAACAAAATTGATGGATTCTGAAGTGCTGGACATCGATGAAGATGCTTACCGAAAAAATAAGTTGAGAATAAAACTATTTGCCTATGCAAAAACTCCCTATGTAGAAGATTTAATTCAAAGCAGCAAGAGCGAGTATGTAGATGAGGAAGAGGAGGAAGATAAAAAATGGATCGCTGAGTTTTTTGTGGAAAATATGGATAGAAACACATTATATCTCCTAGGTGCTGGAACCACTGTTAATAAAATTGCAGAAGCTTTGGGCGTGGAAAAAACGCTTCTCGGCGTGGATGGACTCTACAACGGGAAAATAATTGCGAGGGACTTAAGCGAAAATGATATTTTGAAATTGATAGATAAGTATCCAAAGGTAAAGATAGTTATCACGCCCATTGGTTCTCAAGGATTTATCTTCGGGCGTGGTAACCAGCAATTTAGTGAGAGAGTTTTAGAGAAGGTTGGGAAGGAAAACATTATAATCGTAGCCACTCCGAGAAAAGTAAGAGAGTTGAAAAAATTGAGAATTGATTTAGAAAATGCTCAAAAATTCAGGGGATATTATAAAGTACTAGTTGGGTATGGAAAATATAAATTGATGAGGGTAGAGTAATTATTCAGTACCCCTTATCTTCTTTCTGCTTATCTTCATTCCCGTAGGAGTAACCATCAAGAAATTCTTGCCAATCCCCGCAACATCGCCGTTAACATCCTTAGCTATGCTCTTGAGCTCACTTATTATGCGTCTCAAAGTCAAATCGTCATTTGCTATAGATGTGTAATCCAATATCAAAACATCTCCGTTATACACAAAATCGGAGAGATGTCGCAAATCCTCATATCTGTAAATCTCAGCCACCCTGACCATTGGGCCAGTGGCAGTTATATCAACTCCAGTATCATACTCATTCAAATCTATATACTTCCTTGGCTGCGGTGTACCGAAACCCTCTGGCTTTAACCTCCTCTTCAGAAAACTTGGCATTTTAAACCACCTCTATAAGAGGGTAAGAATTTCAATGAATAAAAATTTTTCCTCAATTATGCTTCATTTTCCAATATTTTTCCCACCAGATGGCTTTTCTCGTAGTGAGTTATCCGAATTATATACTCTCTGCCAATCACCGCATTATCCAGCACCACAGGTTCATAATTTTGGCTTCTTGCAAGGTATTTGCCCCTCTTTCCCCTAGATGGAACTATAACCTTAAATTCCTTTCCAAGCATACTCTCAAACCTTTTATGCATATTTTCCATATGCAGTGCAGCTAATTTCTGAGACCATTCTTTAACTTTATTCGTGCTTGGCCTTTTCCATTTATAAGCAGGAGTTTTGGGCCTTGGGGAGAATCTGGTTATATTGAGAATCTCAGGTTTAATTTCTTTTATCAATTTCATCG
Source organism: Aciduliprofundum boonei T469 (assembly GCF_000025665.1). Taxonomy (GTDB): domain Archaea; phylum Thermoplasmatota; class Thermoplasmata; order Thermoplasmatales; family Aciduliprofundaceae; genus Aciduliprofundum; species Aciduliprofundum boonei. The sequence continues at coordinate 720,100 of NC_013926.1, read as the reverse complement.
TATTTTCAAAGCTCTCATCATTCTCTCCAGGAAATCCAACAATTATATCAGTGGACAGAGTCATCTCGGGAAATCTTTGACGGAAATTCCTAACAATTTTAATAAAATCTTCCACCTTATATCCGCGATTCATCCTATGCAAAATTTCATTATCTCCACTCTGCACAGGCAAATGAAGGAATTTGTAAACTTTAGGATTTGAATAAGCATCAATAAGCTCTGGGAGAATGCGCAATGTCTCTCTTGGCTCCATCATCCCCACACGGAGGTAAAATTTACCAGGGATAGCGGTAATGGAATTAATCAGCTCTGCAAGCTCGGTGCCAATATCTCTCCCATAGGCAGCTGTGTCTTGAGCGCTTATGCGAATTTCTACAGCTCTTTGCTCCAATGCCTTCTTAACCAATCTTAAAATCCACTCTTTGCTCCTGCTCTTTACTCTTCCTCTTGCAAGGCGTGTAATGCAATATGTGCACTGTCCTAGGCATCCATTTGCTATGGGTATTGTTGCTACCGCATCCCATATAAAAACCTCATCCATAGGAGACCTATCCAAATTTAGAATCTCTCCAGCCATCTCAAATTCCCATGTTGCAATGGGCACAACATCTATATCCAATAATTCTTTGCGAGCCGAGGGCAAGCACCCGTAAACTACAATCTTTTTTCCATATCGTTTCAATTCTTCTATTCTTCTGAGCATTCTGTTCTCAGTGTGCTCTATGACCACGCAGGTGCCTATGAGAATCACATCTGCTTCTTCAGGCCTGCTCACAATTTCTCCCATCGCCTGGCCTAGCATATTCGTCTCTGCAATATTCTGAGAGCAGCCGTAGGCTTCAAGATAGACCTTCACGAAAGTAGCAAAAGAAATTAGAATAAAAAAATTGCTATGAGAAATTTAAAATACGCTACATCCATATCAAATTGTGATTCTCCCGTGCAGAAAAGAGAGTGTGGATAAAATAGCAGAATACGCAAAAAATGAGCCAGTTGTGATGCCCACAGATACTCTTTACGGACTATGCATGAGCATTGATGGAGACATAAATAAGATTTACAAGATTAAGGGAAGGAGCATAGAGAAAAAAATTCCCGTGGGTGTTGCAAATATTGAGATGATGGGTAAGATTGCAGAAATTACTCCAGAGGCAGAGAAATTGATAAGAGCATTTATGCCTGGACCTTTAACTCTCGTGCTAAGGAACAAGGGAGTAAAATGGCTCGGAGATACCGTCGCAGTAAGAATTCCAGCTCATACCCTAACCATATATTTAATGGAGAAAATAGGTCCTATAACGCTTACGAGTGCAAACATAAGCGGGGAAAAAGCACCAAGCGTAATAGAGGACACAATGAAACTGGATGTGAAATATCGCCTAGATTGTGGAAGATTGATGGGAAAGCCATCTACAATAATAAGGCTCGTGGATGGAGTAGAATTGATAAGGGAAGGTGCCATACCTATGGCATCAATAATGAGAATTCTGGAGGAATGAGTATGGATTTAAAAAAGTATCTTGAAGCGGGAAAAATAGGAAAGGAGGCCCGCGAGTACGGGAAAGAATTAATTAAAGAGGGTGCATCATATTATGAGGTTGCAGAAAAGGTTGAAAAATACATAAGGGATTCTGGTGCAAAACCCTCATTTCCTGTGAATCTATCAGTTAATAATATTGCTGCCCATTACTCGCCTATAAAGGGAGATAATAAGTATTTTAAAAAGGGAGACCTTGTTAAACTAGACCTTGGTGCCCATGTGGATGGCTATATCTCCGATACCGCAGTAACCGTGGAGGTGGGCACAAATAAATGGGAAGAATTAATAGATGCATCCGCTGAAGCTCTGAATAATGCGATAAAGGCCATAAGACCGGGTATACTCGTTTCTCAAATTGGAGAGGTTGTAGAAGAGACCATAAGGTTCCACGGCTTCGTACCCATAAAAAACCTAACTGGCCATGAGCTTGATGTCTATGTTCTTCACAAAGGCCTCAGTATACCAAACTACAATGATGGCTCTCGTGCAAAGCTCTTGCCAGGCATGGCTTTTGCCATAGAGCCCTTTGCCACAAACGGAAGAGGATATGTAACCAACGGTCTTGGAGGAAACATATACATGTTCAGAAAGACAAAAAAATTAAAAGAGCCATATGCAAGTATGTTTGAAGAATTTAAAACTCTACCTTTCGCTGCAAGATGGTGCGAGAAATACGATAACTATGAAGGCATTTTAAAGAAGGGCTCGCTCCTTGGAGTACTCTACCATTTTCCAATATTAAAAGAGAGAAAGAAAGCAATGGTGGCCCAGACAGAGCATACAATCGTGCTAACAGACGATGAGGTTATTGTGACTACGAGATAATTTAAGAAGCCATTTCCCTAACCAATTTATCGTGCTCAAGCTCGTCATGCATTATTTCTTCCACCTCTTTGTACAGCTCTTTCGAGATATATATGCAAGTTTCTAAAACTAAGCTAGAGTAAACATACATATAGATTTCTTCTTGTGGCATTAGGCAATCTTTTAATTCCTTTCCATCACATCCTTTTCTCACCTTTTCTTCTATGGAGCTAAGGTACTCTTTCATCCCAACACATCTTTTGTTAGCCTTAATTTTAAATCTCCCTTCTGCATTTTTAAGGAGCTTTGAATAGATATAAGCGTGCTTGAAAGAATCATTAGCGATCTTTGATAGAGTTTTAGAATATTCTCCATATTTTTTACTGAGTTCCTTGTAGTACTCTCCAAGAAGCTTTTCAAATCTTATACCGCAGTATAGCATATTTACTACTGGTCTTTCCAATCCCTTATAACTTTGCTTTATCCTTTTCTTATCTTTTTCTTTAACCTTAGGAGACAGAGAAATATAAAGGGCAGATGAAGATATAACTACCCACCACATAGCCCAAAATATGTTAATTAGAACTGGATAAAGGAGAGAATGAGTGTAAAAAACTTTGAAAGAACTATAAACCACAGAGAAGAGAAGGATTATGATAACGGATAAGAAGTACCAAGCATACCTTTTATCCCCCCTCTCTTTATTTTTAGGGGTGACACTAAATGATTTCTTTCTACCAAATAACCATTGGAAAAATGCGAGCATAGATGGATAAAGCGCTATAAACTGGATACCTTGATGATAAATGTACTCTCTAAGCCCATACCCATACTTTCTCATAGAGGTTATGTAAAACATCAGAGACAGGGTAAATATAGAACCGTAGGCCCCCAAATACAATAAAGGATGAATTCCGATAAAATATATCCCAAAGATTAGAAAGAGAATTGGAGCTAGGATATCCACTAAACTCAATATTCCCACATGTGTCCAGTAAAACACGCCATTTAAGTAATCAAGTATTTGAACAAATGACATCTTGGCATTTAGCAATTTTTTTAGGATTTGAAATCCGCCATATGCCCATCTGTTTTGCTGAATCCAGTACGCTCTTATATTTTCGGGCGCTTCACCATGCCACACAAGCGGCAAATCAAGGTATTGGCTCTTATAGCCACGCTCATGCAAGAGAAGTGAAGTGTAAATATCCTCCGTAACTGTCTTCTCATACAATCCTCCAATCTCCTTCAAAGCTTTTATCCTGTATATCGTTCCACTTCCCAAACTAAATGCACTCCCGTTCATATGCCTAGCCCTCATAATTGTGCGCAAGAATGGTATGAGTTGAATATACGCAGATAATGAAACCATAGAATTCACTCTTGAATAATATTGGGGCACTTGCACAAATGCAACTTTTTCATCTTTAAAAAAGCCCAAGGTATATTTAAAAAATGAGGGAAAGGGTCTTTGATCAGCATCCAATATTGTGAGAAAATCATATTCATCTCCATATTTCTCAAGCCATGCATTAATCGCTCCTGCCTTGAATCCCTCTCTCTTATCCCTTCTAAATATCTGAAATCCATACTCTCTCGCATATTTATCCAATTCTTCCCTTATTTTCTCATCTGTAGAATCATCCAACACGAACACTGCTGTAGGAGCTGCCATCTTTGCAGCAATTGCTGTTTGAACAACTCTCCAAGGCTCTTCGTTGTACACTGGAATTACCACAGCCACTTTACCCTTAACTTCTGGTATATTTTCAAGGTAATTCTTTAAGAACTCATCATACTTTTTCCCTTTTTTCCAGTAAAAAAGAAAGAGAGCCGAGAAGAAGAGGGAAATAACTACATCCAATATAACAAAATATCCGAATATCACAGCAGGAGTTCTCAATCCCACTAAGTAAATGATTAAGATGCTAAGTAGCGCAGGGGTTAGAAAGAGAATTACATTCTTAGCTCTCATTTTAATTGGTTAATGCATTATAAAACTTAAATATTTTTTCTAAGTTCGACAAAAAACTTATTAACTTCAAGAACTCATAGACGCTTATGCTTGACATACTCACAAAGATTAGCATTAGAGATATACCTCAAGATCTGGGCTTACCTGTTATAAAAAATGCTAATCCTGTACCTCTATCTCCTGAGAATTTCCATTCCTTAAAACCTGTGGAGGGAAAGAGAATTGGATTTGTGGACGGGGGAAACAACACTATTTATCTCTCTCCGGGGCAGGCAATCTACATGCTCCGCTTATATTACTCCATATTCTCAAACGGGCAAAAAGAGGAATATGGAAGGTACACATACATAGTGGATGCTCACACAAATCTAAACGAGAATGCTTTCGAATTAACGATTTACGATGTAGATAATTCGGGAATATTTCCAGAGAGCATGAGAATAGGCATGGATGAGATTGATGAAAGAGATAAGATAAAGGCAGTAGGAGCTTATCTGCGCAGAATGGGAGAATGGCTCCTATCCGCAAAGATAATCAATAAATGCGATATCTTGGTTAGAGATGGCTCCCTGCAAACAGGGGCAAAGAGAGAATACGAGTATGCAAACAGGCTTTTTGAGAGTGCGAGGGAAAAAATCATAGTGGGATTTTCAAAAACCTGCTCTCTTCTAACATCCCGGGGGTACTCTTTGATTGCTTCTATTCACCACTTAGCAGAGAAGAATAGAATAAGAGCGCCATGGTACTACCATCCAATTGCAAAAGGCATAAGTACCATTAAGGGAGATATGTTTGCAGTGAAACTTCATCCATTCAGCGACTATGCTTTCCGTGTTGAAGTTTATCCTGAAAAAGAAGTCACCTTAGCTTTGGGTTATCTTATTCCTTTATCAAACGATCCTATCATGACTGGATATCCCTACGGATTGCTGGATGCAGATATAAATGCTAGGATAAGTGATGAGGAGGCAAAGACATACAGGCAGGTTATTTATAATCATGCCGATTCTTTCACTCTCATGCAAGCTCGGGCTTTAGATGCCCATGATAGAATCAGTGAGGTGAAATAAGATGGTTGGACAGATTATTGGTGGAAATTATGGGGAGATACTTATAAGGCAGAAAAATGGAGAGAGGATTGAACTTGGAGAATTGTTGGTTGCTGATGATATACTGCTTCAAGTGGTTGACTTAGAATATGGAAGTTTGATGGAGAACAGAGACTTGGCTAGAATGAGTGGTATGCAGCTCGAAGGATATGGTGCAACTGAAATACATGAGAAGGAGGTGAGGAACTTTATACTTGTTCGTGCCAAACCCGTGTTTGATTTGAATAAAAAAGGCATAACAAAGCACCTTCCGGAATTTTTCAAAATATTAAGACGAGCCAATGCCCAAGATTTTGATTTTCTAGAAAAACCGGAAAATCCTATGTATCTGGGAAAGATAAGAAGCGGTTCTAAGGTTCTTGATGTGCCCGTTTACCTTGATGGAAAGAAAGTGCTAACGCATCACATTTTAATCCCTGCCACAACAGGTAGGGGAAAGAGTAATCTTGTCAAAGTTATACTCTGGAGCCTTGTAAACAAAGATTATGCAGGAATCCTCGTTTTGGATGCTCATAACGAGTACTACTCTTATAAACTAAATGGAAAAAATTACGGGCTCAAAGAGCATCCTGAGGCAAAGGGAAATGTTATTTATTACTCTATTAACCCACCCCTTGGCGAGAGGGCACTAAAAATAAATATAAAACTCGTGAGACCGTGGCATTTAAGGGAAATTATAGAGTTCACCCCCGCCCAAGAAGATGCCCTGTATCTATTTTACAAAGAGTGGGGTGATGAATGGATAAAAATGCTATTTTCCAATGAGCCAATTAAAGGAGTAGGCGAAACCACCAGGGCCGTAATTCAAAGAAAGGTTAAAGTTGCACTGGAGATTGATATGAACGATTATGGAGAACTCTACGAAAGAGGAAAAATATTTTCAATTAATGAGGGGGAAAGCACAATAAAAGACATCTGCACTTATCTGGAAGAGGGAAAAATAGTGATAGTTGATACATCCTCTCTCTCCCAAAATCTTGAGATCCTCATATCAAGCATGATAATGAATGAAGTATTTGCAAGGTATAAAAGGTACAAAGAAAATGGTGAACTTGACAATAAGCCAGTTATATCTGTTGTTATAGAAGAAGCACCAAGAGTTCTGGGTGAAGGAAAGAGCACAATATTTGGTACCATTGCGAGAGAGGGGAGAAAGTTTAAAATTGGAATAATAGCAATAACTCAACTATCATCGGTCATACCTCGTGAGATTCTTGCAAATCTAAACACTAAAATTATTTTGGGCAATGAAATGAGTTCTGAGAGAAAAGCAGTTATAAGCTCTGCTGCTCAGGATCTAAGCAAGGATGACAAGATGATTGCTTCTCTGGATAAGGGTGAGGCGATAGTGAGCAGTATATTCACAAAATTTGCCATCCCGATTCAGATTGAAAGGTTTGAAGAGCTTGTGGATAAAGCAAGAAAGGAGAAAAAACCCAAAACTCTCAAATTTTTCGGATAATCTATTTATATCTATCCTCATTTCGTAGGTATATGGAAGAAAAAACTGCAATCATAGTAGTTGCAAGTATTGTCATTATAGCCGTAATAATAGGGGGTATTTTATATGGTGGTGCCCTATATGCCAATTCTGAATCTAAAGAATATATCCAAAATGTGAATATAGATAACAATATAAGCCCATCTCCCAGCTGGAAACCTATTGATGAGGAGAGAAATATCTATGATACCAACTATGCTAATATTGAAGTAATTTGGAGAGCATATATTGGCTATTTTCAAGAGTATGGTGGATATGAAATTGTAGTAATTTTTACCACTAACATCTCAGCCAATGATTATCTAGTTGGATATGGAAACTCTAAACCCACTTTTACTCTTGCAATTGAAACTGTTGATAATGTATCTAATTTTGTAAATAACGGATTTGGATTTCAGGATATAGAGAAAATAGGCCCATTGACTTACGGAACCAGGGCATATACACCAAATATAATCGCAAACTGGGCTTACTCGGAGGCATACATAAAAGAAGTGCATAACGCAACCATTTCTGCTATGATTTCTCCACCTCCAGAGAGCGGGGAGAATATCTCCCTTCTATATACATTTACAGCATATATTGAAAATAATGAGACAATTTACACAGTTAATTTCAGTTTCCCAGTATTGATACACTACACTTAATTATTTATAAACAACAGCTATAAAATTCCTTGTCTTATGACAAACAGCGAAAATTTTAAAATGGTGTATGGGATATGCCCCTTTGCTGGGGCCGTAGCTTAGCCAGGTTAGAGCGCCCGGCTCATAACCGGGCGGTCGCAGGTTCGAATCCTGCCGGCCCCACTAAGCCCTTTAAAAAAGGGCTTTACCCCTTGAGAATATTAAATCGAAATTTTAATCCCATGGGCCAGTAGCTTAGCTAGGTAGAGCGCGGGACTCTTAATCCCGTGGTCGGGGGTTCGAATCCCTCCTGGCCCGCTACTTTTGTATCAGGGTTCGTCTGGATTCGCTCCTTTTCAATTCCATATTTTTCGTTCTCCACTACTTCCATCAAACCTCACCTCTTATCTTCTTTAAATACTCCGGACCCAAAGGCTTCCAGGATCCGAACCTTTTAGTTTTAATAGACAAGATTTAGAGCAATTTCAAAAAGATGGGCATTATTAATAAAAATAAAAGAAAAAAATTATTCGGTAAGATACGCCTGCTCACCAATTTCTGCTTCATCTAGACCTTCTTTTTCTTCCTCTAATGATACACGCACTGGAGTTATTCTATCAATAAGCCATAGCGCTCCATATGTAAATAAGAAGGTATAAACCACTGTAATACTCACTGCAGCCAGTTCAACCAAGAAGAAATGTGGGTTACCATAGAATAAACCGTTTGCACCTCCTGCATTCACAGCAAGCGTAGAGAAGAGTCCTAAAAGTATAACTCCAGTAAATCCACCGATTCCATGAACGCCCCAAACATCAAGAGAATCATCCCAGCCTTTCTTGTTTTTAAACCAAACTGCTACATAAGCAACAAGAGAAGCAACTATACCCGTAAGCATAGCTACCTGTGTGGTTACATAGCCTGCCATTGGTGTAATTGTTGCCAGTCCTGCAACAGCACCAGTGAGCATTCCAAGTATCTTTGGCTTTCCTTCAAGTAGAACGGATAGAATGAGCCATGTTATTGCAGCAAACGATGCTGCTATATCTGTGTTGAGAAATGCGATGGTTGTTATACTATTTACTCCAAATTCACTTCCTGCATTGAATCCATACCATCCAAACCACAGAAGCGCAGTACCAAGAGCAACTAGAGGAATGCTATGAGGTCCTTTGTGTATAATCCTTCTTCTTCCCACATAGAACACCGCCGCTAGAGCTGCAAAGCCCGCAGAAGCATGTACGACTATACCTCCTGCAAAATCATGGACGCCCCACTGGGCAAATAGGCCACCACCCCAGACAAGATGCACTAAGGGAAAATACACGAATATTAGCCAGAGAGTTAGAAATATCATCCATGCTTTAAACCTCACACGGTCTGCAAAAGCTCCAGTTATTAGAGCAGGTGTGATTATTGCAAACATCATCTGGTATGCTACGAAAACCCACATTGGCACTCCTGGATTTATAGGTGATGGTGTGTTCATTGTAATTCCTTGTAATAGCAAATACTTTGGACCTCCTACAATTCCTGCAACATCAGGCCCAAAGGCCATAGTGAAGCCAAAAAGAACCCATAGAACCGTTGTCCAACCTAAAGAAACAAAGCTTTCAGCCATTATTGTTAGAACATTCTTTCTTCCTACAAGTCCACCATAGAAGAATGCAAGTCCGGGTGTCATTAGCATCACTAAGCTCGTAGCAACGAGCATAAATCCCGTATCTCCTGGATTAAATCCCATTTTCATACTCTCCTGATACTTAGTATACTTTGAGGGAATCGTGAATTAGATATTTAAATATTTGTAAAATCTATGAACAAGTGTTCAATAATCTGAACATAAGTTCAAGAAAATTTGAAGGTGCGTGGTCAATATTTTCATAAAATTAACTCAAAATTGAGTTATAATCAACAAGTTTTTAATAATGGTGAGAATGGGAGATTCGTGATTGAAGAGGCTATAGAGGCACTTAAGCGTGGAGATTTCATATTCATATTTGACGGTGAGGGAAGAGAGGAGGAGACGGATATAGTCATCGCCTCTCAGTTTATAACTCCTGAGAAAATAAGATTTATGCGCAGGGAAGGTGGAGGACTCATATGCACTACCCTTCCAAAGAATTATGCGGATAAAATCGGCTTACCGTACCTGCATGAGATATTTCAAAGGAGCGGATATCCAATATTCAAGTACTTGACTCCAAAGGTCAGATACGACACTATGCCCTCCTTCTCCATCACGATAAATCACAGGGACAATTTTACAGGCATACCTGACAAGGATCGGGCAAAAACGATAAAAGAATTTGCAGAATTCTTAAATAAAATTGAAAAAATAGAAAAGCCAATGAAGGAATTTGGAGAAGAGTTCATATCCCCGGGACATGTGCATCTCCTCATATCCTCAGGATTGGAAAAGAGGCGAGGTCATACGGAATTATCCACAGCCATTGTGAGTATGGCAGGGCTCATTCCCTCGGCTACCATTGTAGAAATTCTTGCAAAAGATGGAAATTCGATGAGTAAAGAAGATGCAATGAAGTTTGCAGATGAGCAGGGAATAATATTTTTAGAGGGAAAAGATATTTTGGATGCGTGGTACAAATGGTCAGAGTGATGGCTACAGGGGTATTCGACATCTTACATCCTGGGCATGTGCTCTTTCTTCGAGAAGCGAGGAAGCTTGGTGACGAGCTTGTGGTCGTGGTTGCTAGGGATTCCACAGTGGAAAGATTAAAGCATAAGCCCATAATGAACGAAGATATTAGGAGATTTATGGTTGAATCTTTAAAGCCCGTAGATAGGGCTGTTCTCGGACATAAGGACGATATGTACAAAACTGTGGAAGATGTCAGACCAGACATAATAGTTTTAGGATACGACCAGAAATTCGATGAGAAGGAAATTGAAGAAGAGTGCAGGAAGCGAGGTATTAAAGTCAAGGTTGTGCGTCTAAAAAAATATGGTGATAGCGATTTAAACGGAACAAGAAAGATAATATTTAAAATCGTGGATAGAGTGGATGATTTATATGCGAAGGATAGGAATAGTTGATACCACATTCGCCCGCTACGATATGGGCTCTACTGCCGAGGATGAGCTTCGCAAAATGGGTACGGGATTTAAGATTATACGGCGTACAGTTCCTGGTGTGAAAGATTTGCCAGTGGCTGCAAAAAAGCTAATTGAGGAGGAGGGCTGTGATATTGTTATCGCTTTAGGTATGCCTGGACCAAAACCGATTGACAAGCAATGTGCCCATGAAGCTTCCCAGGGACTGATAATGGCACAATTACTTACCAATACGCACATAATTGAAGTGTTTGTGCATGAGGATGAGGCAAAGGATGAGAAAGAGCTTGCCTGGCTTGCAGATAGGAGAGCTAGGGAGCATGCGCAAAATGCCTACTGGCTTCTCTTCAAGCCCGAAAAGCTTAGAAAGATGGCTGGGACCGGGCAGAGACAAGGATTTGAAGATGTAGGACCAATTGAAGGTAAATCTGGAATGAGGCATTAGGAGGTGAATGATATGGAAAAGATAAATTTGGGAATAGTCGTTAGCGAGTACAACTACGATATAACTATGATGATGCTTGAGCGTGCTAAAGAGCATGCGGAGTTTTTAGGTGCAGATGTAAAGTATGTGCTAAAAGCTCCAGGTACATTTGACATACCGCTTCTCGTAAGAAAATTACTGGAGAAGAAGGATGTAGATGCAGTTGTAACCCTTGGTGCAGTTATTGAAGGTGAGACGGAGCATGATGAGATTGTTATGCAAAATGCAGCTAGAAAGATTGAGGATCTGAGCGTAGAATTCGGAAAACCTGTAACACTGGGCATATCAGGGCCAGGAGAATCAAGATTACAGGCTGAAGCACGCATAGAGAAAGCAAGAGATGCTGTGGAAGCCGCTATCAAGCTTGTCAAGAGATTGAGGGATATTAGCTAAGAAAAATTTATATTCTTTTATATCATTTATAACCTAAAATGAAGGTGGACAACATAGAAGATTTGCGAAGGATTATTAGGGGTTGGGATGGAAAAATTGTAATTGATACCTATGATGTTAGAGGGCATAAAGGCATCGCAGTTCTCTCCCTTGTTAAAAATGATGAAATATATTCAGCTATAAAGTTTGAAGGAGATAATTCTGATATAATCTCCCTGTTCACAGATGTATTAAAAAAGAATATAGACAAGGTTGTAGATGAGCAAAAAGTGAGAGTGCAATATACAGAGAAGGACATAAAAAGGAGAATTAAAAAATTAAGACATAACCCCTAGCTCTGTGAGCTTCTCAGGTAGATAGGTGTCTGTCACATAATCCAGTCCATATTTGGCCAAGCTCTGTTGCTCTGCTTTCTTCTTTATTTTTAGCATCAATTTTATCTCTTCGGTCCAAAACGGTGTTTGAAAACGAGGATCTTTGAGTTCCGATTGCAATGCTGCAATATCCCTATCATTCAGCTTATCTGTTGGTAAATCGTAATTTAAAATATCACTGGCAGTTATACCAACAAACTCGGCTGTAGGTGTTGCAAGGTACTCGCTTATATGAGCCGTCTTTATGGCCCCATAGGCTATAGATGCGAATATTCTAAATGACCATGGATCTCCATCGGTGAATATTACTACTGGCAATCCCAGTTCCTCGTTCATTCTCTTTAGTAATCTCCTCGTGCTTCTTGCAGGCTGACCCTTTATATGCACTAAAATTGCCCGGGCTTTCTCGTCAAATCCATTTTCCACGAGACGATCAAACATACCACCTGTTTCAATGCCTATAACAAAATCTGCATCCACATCCACAAATTTCAACTTCTCTTTCTCCACATTATAAGGTATTAAATACCCACTATCACCAACATCGTCTCTACAATTTATGCGCATTGGCTTGCCTTTGCGATTTATCTCCTCCACCGTTATATTTCCGATAACACTTGCTCCATCTTCCTCCGGCCGGAGCTTAAAATCCTCGCGCAGATATCCTGTTATAACTTCTAAGTCTTCGGCAAGTTTGTTGCTCTCATCCTGTGTATGAAATTTTGCAAGGCCCCAACCCTCAGAGATATAATACATTTCTCTAAGCGTGGAAGATTTTTTATCCCTTATCATTTCCTTTATGAATTCCATAACATACAGGGTGCGAAGAAGCATATAAGCGCCATCTAATTTCTTCGCGCTCCTTGTTATCTTAGAATCTCCATATTTCCAAACTCCATAGCGAGTGTTGAATACGATATTGCTTCTATTCCTTGCTGCGAGTTTCATCTTTGGAATCTCTCCTCTAACTAAATCTTCATAGATGTCCTCTGCAATTTGATATAGTCTCTTTAATGATTCCTCGCTACTCATCATCAATCACCTCAAACTCCTCTTCCACATCTTCACCATTTTCCATATCCTCATCCTCTACTATCTCTTCAATCTCGCTGAGCTTTATGTTCCAATCTCCTGGCAAGGGCTCAGCACCTATAACGATATTAGGACTTATACCTTCCACATAATAATTTGTCTCTCCATACTTATCAGCATCTTTAAGAGTGAAATAAAAATGCCTGTAAGATACGGGCTCAATATCAACATCCCATTTAACATAATCTTCCTCTGCAATACCATCTGTATCAATTAAATTACCCAATGGGTAGTCCCCGTAAAGCACAAATTTTTGATGCTTAGATGTGAAATTTGCAACACGCACATTAACCTTTATTTTATCCTCTTCTTTTTCTACACTCTCATCAATCCATACTACATTCATAATCTTCGATATAACTGGCTCCAATGGAGGTATGGGCTTTTCCACAATCTCTGCACTCTTTCTTGCTATCTCGGGAAGAAGCTTGTTTACAAGGAAAAACTTCTCAGTCATCTTACTTTTGCGCTCCTTCTTTACATTGTAAAGTCTGAGCTGTCTACCCAATGATTTTAAGGCAAGCTCTATCTCCTCTCTAATCTCAGGTACATCCGCTATTGCCTCCTTTGCCTCTGAGGTGAATGGTACGCGGGTAGAGGCCACATGCACAAGGATTATGGCAGGACCAACTGGTATACCTTGTCCTCCACGCTGCTCTAAACCATAACGGCGCCAGTCCACACTGCTAATTGCCTTTGTTGTTACGCATGCTCCCTGCTGATAAAGTAGCGGCACTCGATTGGCGAATCTTAAAATTCTGACAGGTTGGTCTTTTGGCAATTCACCCCCATAAACCAATCCTACCTCAACCACAAATGGGTTACCACTGTAAACTTTTGGAGTACGTGTTACAGGCTGGGCATAGAAACTTGGACGCAGAGAGCCAAGCACATTTTTCAGGCCTTTCTTTATTAAAGTTTCTCCTATGGGAGAGAGGCAATCCGTTGGTGGAGCCATTAGTTTCACTTTTTTGAAAGCTTCAAGCAATCTCTTTGCCTCTTCAATACTCAGTTCTTGAGGGCGCATATCCCCATATAAATATGCTTTTTTGCAAATCTCCTCAGTAATCTTGGGGCTAACCCTTGAGAATTCATTTGTGAGAAACGATGTGAGTCGATAGGTCTTTGTATTTCTTGCCATATTCAAAAGTTCACCCAGTTCTATACCATGAGGGTGCGGTTTTATCTCCCTTGTTGGTGGGGGAAGCTTATCTGTGGCCCTTTTAAATATCGTTTTCTTACCATCCGGCTCTACAAATGTTATTTGAGCATGTGGGTTTACAATAGCCGTTTGTTGCAGATATTCATAAACACTCTGCTTACCCCTCACATATCTGGCTCGAATACTTATTTCAATTCTCGTTCCTTGCTCTCTATCCCATATTTTTGGAATTTCCTTTATCACCCTTGGCTCATTTTTCTTCGTATCAATTGTGAGCAAAACCTCATACGCCACCTCTTCTTCTTTTATCTTGGATATTACTCTTGTGGGCTTGCCTGTGGTGAGCTGCCCATACAGCACTACGGCACTTATGCCTATGCCCTGCTGCCCCCTGCTCTGTCTTATAGCATGGAACCTTGAACCATAGAGCAGCTTACCAAAAACAAGGGGAATATTGCGGCGAATTATGCCGGGACCATTATCCTCCACAATTATCTTATACTCATCCTTACTGACATTTTGAATCTCAACATAAATATCTGGCAAAATTTCAGCCTCTTCGCATGCATCTAAGGAATTATCAACAGCCTCTTTTACACTCACAACTAAAGCTTTAGTTAAGGAATCAAAACCCAAAATCTGCTTGTTCTTTTCAAAGAATTCTGCTACGCTAATCTCCCTCTGCTTCTTTGCCATCCTGTGTGCAATACCCATAGCGCATCCCGTTTCTAATAAGGCATACTCATTTAAATACTTCTCCACGAAGGGGCACCTACGGTTCCCCTCTCTACACCCCTCCCTTTCACAAATGAGTATAGCACCTACGGCTAAGCCTTCTTGAAGGTTCTTTGATTGAAAAATTATAACAAGCTTTTTACCCTCCCACAACCATAAAACTTCTTTGGGGGTAAAGCACCTTTCTTTTTAAGAAAGGGGCTTAGTGGGCCCGCCCGGATTCGAACCGGGGACCTCCCGCGTGTGAGGCGGACGTCATAACCACTAGACCACGGGCCCTAATACGGCAATATACAAGGCATTTATAATCTTTTCTGAGGGGCAATTTTAAAAAGGATGAGTATAATCACTATACAATGCCTATGAAGCTTACCATACCAGAGAAGATACTGATTCATCTTTATCATTTCAGGAAATATAACGATAGATATGACTATCCCTTCGATATGACACAGCAGGGTATCGCTAAGAGCATAGGAATATCTGTGACCCATGTGCCAAGAAATATGAAAAAATTGGAGGAGGAAGGATTTGTAGAGATAAAAAAAGGGCATGTGCAAGGAAAAAAGAAGAGAGTCACCATTTATTTACTCACTTCCGCAGGTATAATGAAGGCAAAGGAATTGGTACAAAAAATTGAAAATAAGGAGATAAAGATAAATGAGAAATATGTGAAGATAGGTGAGATCCAGAAGACCACGGGAAAATCTTTAATTGAAATTCTGAGAGCAATTGAGAGAGGGGAAAAAATAGAGATTATGATGGGAAAGAGGGTAGTATTCAAGGAAGTTGCAATTGAGAGGGAAGTATTTATAGACAGAGAAAAAGAATTAAAAGCAATGGAAAAATGGTATACCAAAGGAAAAATACTAGCAATAATAGGGCCAAGAGGAATAGGAAAAACCGCATTAGTTCTTGAATTTATAAGCATGGAGAAAATATCCTCGAACTTGGTATGGTTCAATATATACGAGGGAAGGAAATGGGGTTCAATCAAAGAGGTAATTGAAAATCTCTTTGAAAGGAGAGAAATTTTAGAAATTTTGAGAGAGAGCCCCACACTACTGATTTTTGACAATTATTACATGGTGGATGATGATTTTGTAGATGCAATGAAATCCCTAACTGTTGAAAATATAGGGAAGAGCAAGATAATCGTAACCATGCCTTCATCTACACCCTTCTACAATCGCTTTTATTCCATGCGAGATGTAGAAAGAGGTGCTGTTATGGAGATAAATTTAGAGCCTCTCCCCATGGAGGAAGCTAGAAAATTATTACCCCATGTGAGAGAGGATGCTTTTAAAAGGATATATCAACTCACCAACGGAAATACTCGCCTTCTGTGTCTTCTGGCTAGAGGAGAGTTGACAAAGGATAAAGATATACCTTTAACCCCCGAAACAATACATCTTTTAAACTACCTTGCTTCTCAAAAGATTTAAATTTGCCCAGACAATTTTATAAATGTGAGAAAGAGGGAGAACTTAGTTGAGCAACTTGCAAAGAATGGTATATGCGCAATATGTAAGGGCACAAAAATGCTCTGCGGCAAGAGTAAATGCCCCCTATTGGTCCGGTATTACTCCATGCTAAAAACCAAAGGAAAATTAAGTATAAACTTGGATGGCTCCTAGCCTCCAGGTGTATTCGTTGGAAGATATGGATATCCGAAGGTCAATGTAGGACCTCTCATACCTCCCTTCAAAGGGAATACTGAGTATATGGACATGCAAGAAAACTGGCTCGATATGAGCATAGATACTTTTGTAGATATGCGCACCTCATTAGTTAGGGGAATGAAGAGGGTTAGAATTGAAGATGCTCAAGAGCCAGATTATTACTTGCTCACTCTTCAAGAGATGAGTATGGCAGATAAGCATGTTGATTCTGAAGCAATATTTGAAAAAGTTCCAAGAGGGAGAATAGTAGTGGGTAGCGAGGTTCAGCCCTATGGTCCAGCGGGAAAAATTAAGAAATTTGTGCCAGATAACATAAAAGTGAATGCGAAAATAGAGAAGATTTATTACGATGAACTGCCTACAAGAGATTCCATTCTCCATTTGTACAATGATGGCATAAGAGTTTCACTCATTCAGAGAGCTTTTAGCATGGGAACGATGGGTGTACATCGTAAACTTGTACCCACAAGATGGAGCATAACTGCGGTGGATGATACTATTTCAAAGGCCCTGGTGCAGAAAATCAAAGATTTTTCAATAATCGATAAGCCAATGGTATTCAAATCAAATAAGATGGGCAATATATTCGTTGTGATTCTCCTTCCTCGCAATTGGAGCTATGAGCTTGTTGAGGCTTGGTACCCAGGAACCCTTTGGAATCCATACGGAAAGAGGACATTTATGGTCTCAAGCCATGAATTCTATGAAGGTAGAAAGGGTTATGCAGAAATAGGGGGCTGCTACTATGCTGCCCGCCTTGCAGTGGGTGAGAAATTGGTGAATATGAAAAGGCAAGCCGAGGTTATAGTGCTAAGAGAAGCTTTACCAGATTACATCATGCCTGTTGGAGTTTGGCATGTTAGGGAGAATGTGAGAAATGCTATGCGCAGCACACCAAGAATCTTTGAGGATGAAAATGAAGCTATAAACTACGCCCTATCTCAATTCAACATACCTAAAAAAGCTTGGATTGATGGTTCCACCTTATTGAGAAGATTTTTGCATCAAAGGAGGCTCGAGGATTTTGAAATATATTGAAATCTATGTGAAAAATGCATTAGCAAAATCAAAATTGGAAAATACGCTGTATGCTCTCAATCCCTACATTGGATGCGAGCATCGCTGCGTATACTGCTATGCCCCCCATGTCCTACATATAAATTTAGAAGAGTGGAATAGTGTGGTGTATGTGAAAAGAAATATTCCAACTGTTCTTAATAAAGAACTGAAGAAGAAAGAAGGACTCATAACTATAGGAACAGTCACCGATGCTTATCAACCAGCAGAGAAAAAATACAAAATAACGAGAAGATGTTTAGAAGTGCTAAATAAGCATAGGAGAAAAATATCGATTCTAACTAAATCATCCCTCATCTTAAGGGATAAAGATATCATAAAGGATATGGATGCGGAGATAGGAGTAACACTCACAACTCTGGATGATGAAAAAAGAAGAAAGATTGAGCCATATGCATCTTCAGTAGATGAGAGATTGGAGGTATTGAGAGAGTTTTCAAAAACCAATAGAACCTATGCATTCATAGGTCCCATATTTCCGGATTTAATAATGCCACATTTAAGAGATCTTATGCAAATCCTTGAAGATATCGGAGTCTCTTATGTGATCTTTGATAAATTTAGAATGAAAAAAGGTATGAAAATCCCAGAATCGCTTAAGGATAATACAAATTACTGGACATTAAAGAGAGAAATCTACAGGATCGTTAGAAATTTTACCATTCCATTTTATTTCGGCTGGTAATCACCTTTTGTATGGGTCCTCCAAGCGCACAGTGTCATCAGGATGAGGAGTTGAATACTCGTAGAGAAGCATATTCTCCACTGCCACTATCCTATGCTTCTTATTCGGTGGAATCCTGAAAACATCGTTTTTACGCACCACATTTTTCTCGCCCTCCACTTCTATATATCCCTGCCCATACATTATGTGCATTGTCTCATCCTTCCTTGGATGATAGTGCATTGAGGTCTCATATCCCTTCTTTATGTACAGCTCTTTTACCATGTACTTATCAGTCAATATTATCATCTTCTCATACCCCCACGGCTTGTCTTCCCTGTTCTTGTACTCCTCTCTTACCCTCTCCAAATCCTTCAAACTGTCCACACTCTGCCAGAATACATTGTCTTCGCGGAATATGTATGCCCTCCTCATTTCTGCTAAAAGTGGAAATACCGTGCGCTCCACAGCCTTATCCGTAAACTCCCTATTGAAATACTCATAGGCCTCTTTCTTTATGTAATAAATCCCTGCATTTATGTAGTAATCCAATACGGGTTTCTCCCTGAAGGAGAGTATTAAATCGTCCTTGAAATCTATTATGCCGTAGGGCGAGCGCATTCTGGTACCTGCTATGGTCAGCAAGGCATTCTCATTCTTTCTTGCTCTCTCAAGCATTTCCCTTATATTGAAATCTGCCACCACATCTCCATTTCTGACAACCGCATCCTCTTCCAATTTTGAAAATGCATTTCTTAAAGCCCACAATGTCCCTCTAGGCTCATCTTCCACTAAATAATTACCTTAACTCCATTCCACATATCCCCATACCTTTCCTTTATCTTCTCCCACAAATAGCCCACAAGCAGGTATACCTCATCTACACCTGCATACTTCAAATCCAATATTTGCTTGTCTAAAATTGTATAACCTTCTTTTATCTCCACCAAGGGCTTCGGTACATAGTCTGTTATGGGCTTCAATCTCTTTCCATAGCCGCCTGCCAATATTATCCCCTACTACCATATCTATCGCCTCATATATCCGCTTATTGTGCTTAGAGCATACTTACCAAGATTAAAAATGTTATTGAAATTTGATGTCTCGGCATGCAAATAGAGCATGCATCTTCTCGTGCATTTATACATGGCCTCCCTAGCTTGCTTTGCCTTCTCGGACATCAAAATGCTTTCCAAGTCCTCTTCCAGAAGATTTCCTACTTTCCATCCTATTACACTGCAAGGATATATGATATCGCCATTGCATTCTATCATAACAGAGAAAGATTTACATCGATAATCTTTAATCAAACTATCTATGAAAGCATCACTTGTTACGATAGTGCTTCCATACTTATTTTTTAATCTCTTCAATTCCTTGTATATTTTCTCTCTTGGGGGAGCCAGATTAAAAGCTCCAGGCAACGCAACGGCAGGCATTAGAAGTATCCTAGCCCCAGCTTCCTTTACTTTCTTCACCTTCCATTCCATAGCATCAATATCATTTTTCGTAACTACAGTTTGCACAGTGATTTTTATCTTTGAAGTGTATTTGTGCAGTTCTTCAAATAGATAGAGATTATTATGACCCTCATCAATGGATATGTGGAGAAAATCAAGATATTTTGCATATTCCTCTAAAGGCAATTTATGTAGAAGAGTTCCATTGGTAGTCATAAATAGATAAAAAGATTGGTCGTGAGCGTATTTAATTATATCCAATATATCCTTACGGAGTGTGGGCTCGCCCCCCTCTAAGCTTAGCACAGTAACAGTAGATTCTGC
Organism: Aciduliprofundum boonei T469; assembly: GCF_000025665.1. Taxonomy (GTDB): domain Archaea; phylum Thermoplasmatota; class Thermoplasmata; order Thermoplasmatales; family Aciduliprofundaceae; genus Aciduliprofundum; species Aciduliprofundum boonei. The sequence goes on along the minus strand of NC_013926.1, from coordinate 700,023 downwards.
AAGTCGATCTATTATCTTAAAAACATCCTTGGTGGGCAATTCAGGAGTTCTATCATTCCAAACATTGCAAAATGGACACTGCATATTGCAGCGATGCGTGACTTTAAAAGACCCATAAACCGGACGATCATAATCCAAGTAGGTTTTAAGGAACCATTTTACTGCCCTAATATTTCGATTCATAGTGGAAAGTAAGAACTTTTATGTATTTGTAGTTTTTAGATAAACTATGAAACCAGTTATGTCCTTTGACTGCTATGGAACTCTGATTGACTGGGAGGAAGGTATATGGAATACCATTAACAAGATTCTTGCAAGAAGAGGGATAAACAAGAGAAGAGAGAGCATTCTTTCTCTGTATGCCCAGATAGAATCAAGAGCAGAAAAGGAGTACAAGCCATACAAAGAGATTTTAAAAGAAGTAATGGGTGAAATTGGGAGAGTTCTGGGTATTAAGCTTGAAGAGGAGGAGAAATATGCCTTGGTAAAGAGCATACCCAATTGGCCAGCATTTTCAGATTCAAAGAATGCATTGATGAGAATAAAGGAAGATTTTAGAATTGCAATAATCTCAAATGTGGATAACGATATTATTGAAGAGACCATTAAAAATTTAGGTGTGGATTTTGATTTTATCATCACCGCAGAAATGGTTAGAGCTTATAAACCAGATTTGAGGGTATTCAAATATGCCAAGGATATTATGCAGGTAGATAAATCCAATTGGTTTCACACTGCTCAGAGTATCTACCATGACATAATTCCCGCAAAAAAATTAGGAGTGAAAACTGTGTGGATAAAAAGAAGAGGATTCGGCGCCACTCCCCCGGCAAATACTAAAGCTGATTTCAATTTTCTATCCTTAGAAGATCTAGCAAATAACATTGGTTCTCTCAAATAAGTTTATGTATAAGTAATTTTTTTGGGTAGGTGGTGATAGCTTTGAAAACAAAGGTGAGCGATATAATGTCCAGAAACCCCATATGCGTCAAAGCACCGGGCACAAAGAAAGATGTTTTAAAAACTCTTGTAAAATACAATATAACAGGAGTGCCCGTTATAAACGAAGAAGGAAAGTTCTTAGGTATAGTTTCTCGCCGCGATATTTTTGAGAATCCTGGGGAGGAGCAAATCGCAATTCTTATGAGAAGAGATGTGCCTACTGTGAAAGAGGATGATAGTATTGAGTATGCAGCTTCTGTTATGCTAAGATATGGGAGGAGGCATATAGTTGTTGTAGACGATGAAAAAAATGTTATTGGAGTAATAACTCCCCAAGATTTCTTGGAAGTCATAGAAGAGAGGAAGATATCGGAGCCGGTGGAGAAGTATGTTACAAAACCATGCTTTCCCCTGCATCTCTGCACTCCCCTACCCGTGGTTTTCTGCGCTATGAGCCTTTCATCTCTACCAGCATTTCCCGTTGTGGATGACGATGGAAAATTGAAAGGAATAGTAACAGATAGAGACTTATTTGAGAAGGCAGAAGTTGATAAAAGCGTTGCCATCTCAGAGCTTGGACTTGGTGACGATGAGGACTCTTGGACTTGGGAAGGGCTTCGCAATGTGATAAAATTATTCTATATGGAAGAGAAAGTCACATTACCTAAAATCCCAGTTGAGAAAGCCATGATAAAAGATCCAGTCACCATATTCTCAAAATCCCCAATCTGGGAAGCGGCAAAGATAATGCGTAAAAACAACTTCTCTCAATTGCCCGTAAGAAATACCCACGATGATTTAATTGCAATGATTTACGATAGTGATTTAGTTGCATCCTTAGTGGGTGTAGATTATGAGTGATTCTCGCGCAAACATAATGGAAATCGCAAAGAGAAGAGGATTTTACTGGAAATCCTATGAAATTTATGGGGGTTTAGGGGGATTTTACGATTATGGTCCCTTGGGAGCAGCGCTCAAAGAGAATATTCTAAAGGTATGGAAGGATGAGTTTGTTATCAAAGATGGATTATTAATGCTTGATGGCCCCAATATTGGCCCTGAACTTATGTATGTTGCATCTGGCCATGCTGAAAAATTTGCAGATTATATGGTCAGATGCAAAAAATGTGGCCATGTATTTCGCGCAGATGGACTTTTAAAAGGAGTTGTGGAAAACCCGGAAAAATTAGACAAAAAAGGTATATCAAAGGCGATAAAAGAGCATGGCATAAAATGCCCTGATTGTGGGGGAGAATTAACGGAACCAGAGAGTTTCCACCTAATGTTTTCTACCACCGTGGGTCTCGATAAACGGGCATTTTTAAGACCTGAAACTGCACAGGGCATATTTGTCAATTTCCCAATAATGTATCGTCTAAATCGAGAAAAATTGCCTCTTGGAGTTGCACAGATAGGCAAGGGATTTCGCAACGAAATAAGTCCCAGACAGGGACTCTTAAGATTAAGAGAGTTTAATATGGCCGAGATAGAACTATTCGTGGACCCTTATGATGAGGATATCTTGAATAATTTAGAAGATGTGAATTTGCATCTTCTCACTCGCGAGGGAGAAGAACTGAATTTATCTCCAAAGGAAGCTGTAGAGAGAAAGCTCATGAACGCCCATATCGGATACTATATGGCAAAAATTGTGAAATTTTTAGACGCTTTAGGCATAGATTTAAATCGTGTTAGATTTCGTCAGCATTTTAAGGAGGAGCTTGCCCATTATTCTCGTGATACTTGGGACTGCGAGATACTCCTATCATCTGGATGGGTTGAGGTCACGGGTATAGCCGATAGAGGAGATTACGATTTGAAGAGACACATGACCTATTCTGGCAGGGACTTGACTGCAATCCGAAGGTTCAAAGAGCCAAAGAAGATAAAAATCAAAAAACTGCGCGCGAGAATGGAAATTTTGGGTCCTATGTTCAAAAAAGATGCAAAAAAGATTGCAGAAATACTCGAAAGTATGGAGTATGTAGACGGAAACATAGAAATTGAAATTGAAGGCAAAAATGTAAAGATACCGAGGGATGCCTACGAAATTAAAATAGAAGAAGAGGTCATCGGTGGGGAGAGATTCGTACCCCATGTGATTGAACCCTCATTTGGCATCGATAGGATATTGTATGCCGTACTTGAGCATTCTTTTTATGAGAGAGAGGATACGGGCTACAAAGTTTTAAAGTTAAAACCAAAGATTGCACCCATCAAAGTAGCTATTTTCCCACTCATGGCCAAGGATGGACTTGATGCAGTAGCAAGAGATGTTTTAAACAAAATTAGAGAAGGTGGCATCACCTCTTATTACGATGACTCTGGCTCGATTGGGCGCAGATACGCTAGAGCAGATGAAATAGGTGTGCCATTCTGCATAACTGTAGATTATGAAAGTTTGAAAGATAACACAGTAACCATAAGAGAAAGGGATTCTGCAAAGCAGAAAAGGGTAAGGATTGACGCAATTCCAAAAATACTAGAGGATTTAGTTGATGAGCGTGTAGATTTTGAAAGCTTATGAAACTATAAATATAATGTCCACAATTTGCAGGTATGGATGACCGAGCAAGAGTACTTGCTGAACTATTAAAGGATGCAGTTGAGTGCAGGGATGCAGCATTAGCATTCTCGGGAGGATTGGATAGTGGAGTACTCGCATACCTTATGAAAGATTGCCCTGTAAAGCTCTATACTGTAGGTATTGAGGGAAGCAAAGATGTAAAAAATGCAGAAGAAGCGGCTAATACTTTAGGGCTCGAACTTCAAATCATAGATATTAACGAGTACGATATTCTTGAAGGAATACTGTTTTTAAAAAGAATCGAACCATCTATAAGTGCATTAGAAGTGTCTTTTGAACTTCCACTGTATTTCGTCTGCTCATACGCAGATGAGAGGGATGTTTACACCGGCCAGGGAAGCGATGAGCTCTTCGGCGGGTATGCAAAATATTTGGAAAATCCAGAACTGATGAGCGAGGATTTAAACAAGCTTATGGCAAAAACAAAGCCAAGAGAGACAAAAATCGCAACCCTGCTTGGAAAAGAGCTACATACCCCTTATTTAGACAAAAGAATAATTGAATTTGCAAGGAATATACCCAAGGAGCTAAAGATAAAAAATGGAGTTAGAAAATATGTGTTGAGAGAAGCAGCAAGGTATCTGGGTGTGCCAAAGGAAATTGTAGAGAGGGAAAAGAAGGCGGCACAGTACGGAAGTGGGATTTGGAAAATTATGAAAAAGATGGCAAAAGAGAGAGATTTAAGCGTGGAAGAATTTGTAAAGAGCCTATAATTCCACACCCATCTTCCTGCTTAGATTCTTTATTATATCTTTCACCATGGATTTCATATCGTAATCAGCTTTCCATCCCCATTCTTTGCGAGCAGCTGAATCATCCAAACTGCGAGGCCATGAATCTGCTATTTTCTGCCTGTAATCTGGTTTGTACTCAACTTCAAAATCAGGTATGTACTTTCTTATCTCCTCGACTAAATCTTTAGGTGCAAAGCTCATGGCTTGAACATTGAAATCTGTACGATGTATTAAATTCTCACTCGGTGCCTCTGCCAGAGATGTCAGTGCCTTTATTGCATCGGGCATGTACATCATTGGGAGCACGGTATCTTCCTTTAGGAAGCAAACATACTTTTCTCCTCGCAAAGCGTAATGGAATATCTCAACAGCATAATCGGTTGTTCCTCCTCCAGGCATGGCGTTCCAGCTTATTATGCCGGGATAGCGAACACCGCGAACATCCAAGCCGTATTTCTCCCAGTAATATAATCCAAGGAGCTCTCCTGTAACTTTGCTTATTCCGTACATGGTTCTGGGCCTAAGCACAGTATCGTTTGGAGTATTATCCTTGGGTGTTTCAGGTCCGAATGCAGCTATAGAGCTAGGAACCATTATTCTCTCCAAGCTAAACTCTCTTCCAACTTCAAGGATATTGTAAAGGCCAAGGATGTTTACATTGAATGCAAGCTGTGGGTTCTGCTCTCCCTTAGCAGAGAGTATTGCTGCAAGATGGTATATGGTATCAATATCGTATTCATCAATCACCTTCTCCAAGGACTTTTTATCCAAAATATCCAATTTCACGAAGGGAGATACATCATCGCTTGGCTCCCTTATATCACCCACAATGACATTTTCCTTGCCATACTTATTTCTCAAGAATGGGACGAGATTAGAGCCAATCTGTCCAAGACCACCAGTTACAAGTATTCTTTTCATAGTAGTCACCAAGGGGGAAATAAATTAAAAGATTAAAAATTTTGGAAGATCGATTAAATCAATCCAAGTTCTTTTCCTGCCTTCTCGTAGGCATTCAATGCATAATCCAGATCTTCTTTCGTGTGTCCGGCACTTATCTGATTCCTTATTCTTTCCAATCCTCTAGGCACCATTGGGAATACTATTGGCAGTGCAAACACTCCAGCATCAAACAACTTGTGAGCAAGCTCCTTTGCCTTCTTTGAATCTCTCACCATAACAGGCACAATAGGGGTCTGACTCTTCCATGTGTCAAATCCCATGCTTTCAAGCTCTTTCTTGAAGTAATTGCGATTATCCCAGAGACGCTGCACTCTATCTTTCTCCTGCATCACAATTTCCAAAGATTTTATATTGGCAGCTGTGACTGCTGGAGGGTATGCGGCACTAAGCAGCCATGTGCGAGCAGTGTTGTATATGTATTCAATAACATATTCTTCTCCGGCAATCATACCTCCCATGGAGCCAAGAGCTTTGGAGAATGTACCCATTTGAAAATCAATTTTCTTCTGGACACCAAAATGATGTCCTATACCACGGCCCTCACCAAGTACTCCCTCACCATGGGAATCATCCACATAGGTCATGGCACCATATTCATCTGCGATTTTCACAATTTCATCCATAGGAGCAATGTCTCCATCCATGCTGAAAACACCATCAGTCACCACAAGAATGTGCTCATATTTATCGTGTACTTGCCTCAATTTATCCTCCAAATCGCCCATATCAAGGTGCTTATAAATCACCTTATCCGCCCTAGAGAGTCTTATACCATCAATTATACTTCCGTGATTCAGCTCATCACTAACAACAACATCTCCCTTGCCCACTATTTTTGCAAGGGTACCTGCGTTTGTAGCAAACCCAGTCTGAAACGCCAAACCCGCAGGTGTTTCTTTAAACTCAGCTATTTTCTTATGCAATTTTTCCTGCAGATCTGTATAGCCAGCAATGCTCCAGTCACTTCCCGCACCCCAGCCGTACTTTTCAATAGCTTCCTTCGCTGCTTCTTTCAATCTTGGGTCATTTGCCAAGTCAAGATAATTGTTGGATGCGAGCATAACCGCATGCTTTCCTTCCACCACAACCCTTGGACCAGAGGGGCCGAAAAGACGCAAAAGTTCCCATGTTTCACCGCGAGCCTTCATATCTTCCAGCATCTTTTTAAGATGCAAAGTTTTCTCAGTCATAATATCACCCATGGAGAAAAATGCAATATGCAATAAAAATTTTCCTACGCAAAATAAAAGTACATGCTTCTAAATCACTCCCCCGTGAGATGCTGGATATTTGATGTGGATGATACTCTCGTGAAATATGTTGGTTTTAATCTTTATGAATGGTACGAATTTATAGCCCTACCAGTTGCAGAGAAATACAGCATTCCATTGGATTTCTCAGTGTGGAAGGGTATGATTGATGGAAAGGTGAGCAGAAGGTATAGTGAGAATTTTGGTGTTCCCGCTGAAACATTCTGGAAAGAAGTGGATGTAAGGAATCTTGAGTATCGCAAATTGATGTACAGGCAAAACAGGTTAAAATTGTACAATGATGTAAAGGCCATTGCATACCTGAATGGATATAAAATTGCGTGGAGTGCATCCTCCAAAGATTGCATAAATTATGTTCTCACCATATTTAACATCGCATCACTCTTTGATTTTGTCATTGGCAAGGATTACGAGAATTACAAGTACATAGAGGATGTAAAGCCATCCCCCAAGTTCATAGAGATAATAAAGGAGAGATTCAAATGCGAGGATTGTATCGTGATAGGCGATAGCGAGAGAGATATGTTGGCAGCAAGAAAAGGAGGATGCATAGGAGTTTTGGTTAGGGGAAAAGAGATCAAATATGCAGATTTCAAAATAGATTCATTGTGGGAACTTCAAAATAAAAAGTTTTTATAGTGCATCCACATCCACTCTTATGGTGCGATGGCTATGGTACTTGAGCTGGATCCTGCTGACGATAGGTGTAATATTTTACTTCTCATGGTCATTCCTATACGATGCATGGACTGACATTGGAGTATATTCCATCTCTATAACCTTAATCGTATTTGGCATCCTTGGAGCAATTTTAGCTAAGGTTGATTAATAGGGTTTTGCCACGAAGGCAATTTTATCCGTCTCTTTCCCACAGATTATACACCTGCCCTTTTTCTTCTCAAATGGAACTCCTATAATCTTCTTTTCAGTAAGCTCTTCGAGCTTGTGTCCACATTCTTCACTTCCACACCAGGGTACGGCTGCAATTCCATTATGCTCTTTAATCTCCTCTATACTGTGAACATCTTTTATCTTCTCTTCCATTTCATTTTTGGCCTTATCCAGCATGCTTTTCTGGATATCCTTTAGCAGCTCTCCTATTCTATCCACATACTCCTTGCGAGAGACAAACATTTTTTCAAAATTATCCCTGCGCACGAGAACAACCTGTCCTTTTTCCAAATCCCTAGGTCCAATTTCAAGGCGTAGGGGTACACCTTTAAGCTCCCAATCGTAGAACTTGTAGCCGGGAGTGTAATTATCCCTATCATCAAGGTGCACCCTATAGAGTTCTTTTAATTCATTCTCAATTTTTCTTGCTTCTTGGAGTATACCTTCTTTATTCTTATTCACTATTGGAACTATGACAACCTGAATCGGTGCAATTTCTGGAGGAAGAATTAAGCCCCTATTATCCCCATGGATGCCTACAATTGCCCCAACCAACCTCTCACTCATACCGAATGTGGTCTGATGCACATAATCATGGGTACCATCCTCTTTTAGATACTCTATTCCATAAGGTTTTGAGAAATTCTGAAAATACTGGTGAATTGTGGCAATCTGCAAAGTTCGGCCAGAGGGCATAATCGTCTCAGCCCCAATAGAATATGCCGCTCCCGGAAACTTGTCCCAATCAGTTTTACGAACTAAAACATAGGGTAGCGCAAGCTTATCCGCAACCTTTTTCCATATCTCTATGTTATCTTTTATCTGCTCTTCGGATTCTTCAGCAGTTGCATGTGCTGTATGAGATTCAAAGAAATGTACCTCTCGAACCCTTATAAATGTGCGGGTCTGTTTTGTCTCATACCTAAACACATTCACTATTTGGAATATACGAAGAGGTAAATCTGCATGAGAACGAATCCATAAGGAGAACATGGGGTACATGGCTGTCTCGCTTGTTGGTCTAACTACCAACTTCACATCCAATGGATCCAAACCACCATGGGTAACCCAATAAACTTCATTCTCAAATCCTTCTATATGCTCTGCCTCCTTCTTAAACTCAGTTTCGGGAATCAACAATGGAAAATAAACTTCCTGGTGCTTATGCTCCGTAAAAACTTTGCGAAAATATTCATCTATATTGCGCATCAACTGCCATCCATATGGGAGCCATACATGCATTCCCTTAACAGGATATCTTTTATCAACAAGTCCTGCTGTCTCGATAACCTCGTTGTACCACTCACTGAAGTTCTCCTTCGGAAATTCCATAACCTAAGAAAAGTATTTGGTTATTTAAAAATTCTCATTTCAAAGCACTGATATCGATGGCAAATTCTCCGAGTTTCAGCTCTTTTGTTTCCTCCTCGCTCAATTTTCTCTTCTCTGTTTTATCGCTTATGATTGCACTGTTGCCAAGAGGATCTTTTATTATTAGAGTGGCTTTCATACGCCCGTGCCTTATGTAACCTATTTTACGCAAAATTTCTAGAACTGCATCCTTTTTCTCAGGGCTATCATGCATAATTTGCACGAGAATATCTACAAATCTATTCAGCACTCCTTCCACATTGGTTATAAACGCTTCCGATAGAGGCCCTGGTTCTAATTTTGCACCTATTTCGGGTATGAGAAGTGTACCCGATGTGGAGCGCACAACCTTTATGTACATATCTTTCTCGCTCTCTATGCTAACCTTATATTCCATAGCATCGTGAACTTCAAGCATCATTACATCGGCATGGCGGAATCCACAGCTCTTGCATATAATGGTTGTCTCCAAGCATTTTCCGAAATGCGGCAGGTTTAATTCCTCGGCACGATAAAGAAGAGTTTTCTTTCCACAAATAGGACAGGGAGAGTCTAACAATGTCTCAACCATTGGGCAAGCTCACCCCTAACCACATATTTGGCGTTTTTCAACTCTTTCACACTCTCTGCTCCAATTAAAAACACAGCGATTCTGAGCTCTTTTATTATCCTCTCCAGTACCTTTATCACATCCTCTTTGGATTTCATAGCAGGCTTGAGCAAAATCCTGGCTATACCAACTACATCCGCACCTAAAGCTATGGCTTTGGCGGCATCGAGTCCATTTCTTATACCCCCAGAGCCTATTAGAGGCATATTTAAGTCTTTCAAGCTCAATATGCAGTATGGTGCAGGTAATCCCCAGTCCCAGAAGAGCTTACCTTCTTCTCCACCTCTGTAGTATTCAACGGCTGCAAAGCTTGTACCGCTCACGCCACTAACATCAATGGCCTTAAATCCAGCATTTTTGAAAAATTCAGCTGCATTTCTACTTATACCAGCACCTGTTTCCTTCGCTATCAACTTATATTTCCTGGCAAGTTCTGCAAGATTTTCCCTTAAATTGCCAACCTTCGTATCTCCCTCAGGCTGTATTGCCTCCTGCAAATAATTGAAGTGAATATCTATGGCATGGGCATCAATCATCTCAATGGCCTTTTTTACCTCCTCCTCTCCATACCCCAACGCAAATTGAGGTGCACCCAGATTTCCTATTCTCAAGGGCATATCGTATTTTGCCACCACAGAATATGTATCTTCCAGCTTTGTATTCTCTATTGCGGCTCTCTGTGAGCCAACAGCCATGCCTATTCCAAGCTCTTCCGCCGCAGCCGCCAGATTTTCATTAATGAGCTTTGCAACCTTATGTCCCCCCGTCATTGCATCTATTATAATCGGATAATTTAACTTCTTTCCTAAGAATTCCACACTCAGTTCTACATTTTCCATATCAACTTTGGGGATAGTTTCGTGCTTTAACACTACATCATTCCAGTAATTGTGATGGGAATTAACATCCTTATCAGCGCATATTTTTATGTGCTCTAACTTGCGATTCTCAATCATTCAACCACCGTCCCTATGAACTCTTCATCATTCATAACCTTATTTATCCTCTCTGGATGAAAACCATTTATAACATACACTTTGCTATAATCTGCTATTTTCCTCATCATCTCAATCTTGTATGCTATGCCTCCAGTAACATCATCCACCTTTATCGCTGTGCTCGGCTCAACATCCCTGTTCAGCTTCCTTATCAATCTAGCCCCATCTTGAGCAGGATCTCTATCGTATATTCCATCAACATCCGTAAGAAATATGGTTTTCCCAGGTTTAAATTCTTTAGCAAGATGGTACATTAAATAATCGCCAGAGCATATATTTATGCCCTGCCTTTTATCAAAAATTATATCCCCATAAGTAACAGGCACGAATCCAAGCTCTACAGCTTTGCGAAATACATCCATTCTTGGCTCTTCCCCATAGATGAAAAACGCGTGAGGGGGCAAAGATATTGCAGGAATATTTCTCTCAATAAGAATATCCATAATTCTCAAATTCAATTCCTCCATATCAAATCCAATTTTAGCAAATCCTTCTCTTTTCTCCTTTTCAAAGCCAGATGTTATCGCATATTCTTTGGCCAAATGATGCCCAAAAGAGCCACCTCCATGAACAATTAACAAATTCTCTCTAGGCAATCGTGCTGCTATTCTTTCTACAGCAGATTCTCTAAATCTGCGATATATCCTTTTATCCGTTATCACGCTTCCTCCGAGTTTAACAAGGAGCATAGTTGGAAAAAGGGCTAAATGTAGATAATACTTTTTATAGCAACAAGGAAAGCAAAATGAGAATCACCAGGAGGGAGGTGAGGGTAAGATACAATCTGTGAAGCATTTTTCTGGCCTTTGCCTTTTCATAATATCTCCTTGGTTCAATTCTCAGAACAATTATTGCCATAAGCCCACCGGTTATCAGACCTACGATGTTTTCCATGCTCAGTAGAAGGGGTTTGGCAGCGTAATCCAGATACATTGCTAGGGCAATGCCAGAAACTACCAGTGGTGGCAATAGGGCTGCAGCTATAGCTATACCCGCTATGCTCTCCGATAGCCCTTTAGCATATGCAAATACGGCTGCAAATCCAAGAAGGATGGCCATTAAGATGTATATGGGATTTGTATCAAATCTCATCAAAATCTCCGGGGTGAGATATACAGGAATAAAAATAGATATCAAGAGAGTTGCTATGTACGAAGTCACGATCACGAGAATCAGCATGATGCCCATATTCAACATACTCAACCATGCATCCTTGCTTCTTCCCACAGATATGTTTATAACAAAACTGTAAATCGGACCCAGGAGAGGAGAGAGAAGCATGGCTCCTATTATAATTGGTACATTATTCATAAAAAGTCCTATTAGAGCGATTATACCCGCAATGATTATTAAGGTCGTTTTTCCAAAATCGATTCTTGTATATTTCTTTGAAGATGCTAAAAGCTCCTCCACAGTCGCCCTTCCCTCTTTCTTTATACTCTTTTCTCTCTTTTGCAGAGAAGAGGATATAACAAAATCTGGAGAGACCACTTCAATAACGCTTTCCCTGTGTCTCAAATCTACAGAATCCTGCAACTTGGGTATCAAATCATCCAGAAGAGCATCATTCACATATATATCCAAGCGAACGAGGCCATTTTCTAAATCCTCCACATTGTAAATCAAATTCTCCGCTGCATTTTTAACCTTTTCAAGCTCTTTTTTCTGAGCAATAACCGTTACCCTTTTCACCTTTGAATATGTGCAAAGATAGTATTAAGATTTTCTGAAAAATCAAAGAGCTTCAAATTTGTACTTCTGAGGATTACCAAGTGCATTTAGCGCAAGTTTCAAAGCTTCTTCTTTGCTCATATCTTTTCTATATTTCCCCCTCAAAATCTCCATAATATCTTTCTCTCCATCTCCTATTGCCCAGTAGTTTGCAAAATGATAGCTGCCTGAGGGATCAAAAACTGCTATTTTTTTCTCTTTTTTAAATCCAACCATTACGCTTGCTCCCAGGGGTCTATAGCCCATCTTGGTTGTAAATTCCCAGAATATTTTGGAGAGCTCAAAAAGGAGAGTTCGCATCTCTCCTTTCATTTTCCTTATCTTGCTCATGACATACAAGCCATCAGCAGCAAGGCCTGAGAAGGCTGCTATAATCTCTCCATTTGAATATATTTTATCCGCATACTCAATGTCCCCATCACTTAAATCTGGATTCATAAATAGTATGCCTGAGGAATAAGTAATTGCCACAACAGGCACTCCTCTCAAGGATGCCTCCTTTGCATATTCCAACTGGTATATCCTACCTTCAGGAGAGAACATAAGCTTGGAATCGTAGTCTTTGGCCACAGAGGATATTTCTTCAAGGTACTCCATAAGGGCCGCCCTGAAAAGCTCAGCCTTGGAAGAGAACATTCCCGTGCGCACTAAAGAATCAAGGTACCTATCTACCTTATCCGGTATCACTATTCTTATCTCACTCATACATAATACCTCCTTTTTATTGGCTAAATAATGTATATTTCATGTATTTATTTAAATTTTTCGCAAATTTGCATCTATAAGAAAATAATTTATAGAATCCTTTGATATCCTATCCTCTGGTGATTGTATGGATTTAGATGGAATAATTGATTGGGCAAATAAGAATATAAAGGCAGAGTATGTGGAGATAAGAGGTGAGGAACTATCAAAATTAAATATAGAGCTTAAAGATGGTACATTTTCCACTTTCACATCCTTGAAATCCTCGGGCTTTGGGATTCGTGTCTTAGCCGAGGGTGCCTGGGGATTCTCTTCCACCACAAAAATTGAGGAGCTGAAAAATGCAATAGAAAAAGCATATAAGATGGCTAAAGCCGCATCTCGGGGAAGATATGAGAAAATTAATCTTGCAGATATTGATATTATTGAGGATGAGGTTAAAAGCAAGATGAGGATCAAGCCAGAAGAGGTGGACGTGCAGGAAAAAGTTAAAAGAATGAAAGATTTGGAAAGGGAGTTGAAGAATGATAAAAATGTAAAATCCACCAGAATAATTTACCAAGATACTTCTGGTACAAAGGTTCTATACACATCTGAAGGTACAAAAATAGTATGGGATATGGGCTATGTTTGGCAGTACATCTGGGCCACTGGAAAGAACGAGAAGGGCATGGCTGCAGCAAGGGATGAAATTGGAAGCGTTGATATGGGCTGGGAATTATTCCAAGAGGAGAGTGTTGAAAAAGTTTCTAAAAGAGTTTTGAAAAAATTAAATGCTCAGTTAAATGGTGTCTCGCCAAAGAGAGGTGAATATCCCATAGTGGCAGGTCCGATAATAGTTGGGATAATCGCACATGAGGCCCTGGGGCATTTGGCAGAGGCTGACCTGACCATAAACTCCCCCTTCAGAGATTTAATAGGAAAGCAGATTGCCCCGGAATTCGTGAATATGAGCGATAGAATCGTAGAGAATGGATTTGGCAACAATGTTTACGATGATGAGGGTACAAAAATTAAAGATGTGCACATAATAAAAGATGGTATTCTCACAGAAATTATGCTAAACAGGGAGTATGCAGCTCGCTGGGGAATGGAGCCAAACGGCCATGCTAGGGCTGAAAATTACACCGTACCACCGATAATAAGAATGCGAAACACGGTTTTTGAAAGGGGAGATCATAGCTTCGAGGAACTGCTTGAGGGGATAAAATTCGGCTATTACCTCGTGGATTTCCGTGGAGGGCAAGCCGAGCTTAACTCATCTTTCCAAGTGGGCGTACAGGAGGGGTACATAATACGCAATGGAGAGCTCGCAGAGAGCATAAAAGATACGAGCATAAGCGGGATAGCAATAGATGCTTTGAAAAAGATAAGTGCTGTAGGTAAAGATTTTGGCCTTGAAATGGGCCGGTGTGGAAAGGGTCAAACTGCATTTGTTAGCTCTGGAGGGCCGCATATGAGATTTGATAAGGGTATAGTGGTAGGTGGTCAGCAATGAATCTTATAAATTATGGAGAGAGATTTTTTGATGAACTCGAAATTGCAAAATACAGAAGAAAGGAGGTATCTGTGGATGTGGAGCTCAATCAGATTTCCATGTCCAGCGTAGGATATAGAGCATTAACAGTGATAAGGGGAATTAAAGATAAAAAAATTGGAATTTTCATAGTAGATAGCGATGATGAAGGAGAGATAAAGAGGGGAATTGAGCAAGCCGCCAAGAATGCTATGGCAAATGAGAGGGACGAAAAATGGGTAGAATTGCCCAAGGAACAGAAATACAATGCTCCAGAGATAGAGAGCAATTACGAGATAAAAGATGCAAGTCCAGATTTCTTTGTGAATCTTCTAAACGATGCGATTAAGGATGTTAGGACTAGAGATAAGAGGGCAATGGTGGCAGGCGGTGCCGCTGGAGGCTCCTGGCTCGAGATGAGAATTTTAAATTCCCACGGAATAGATATTATGCAAGAATTTGGCTCCACCTTTATGTATCTCTATGTTGCAGGCCGTATGGGAAATTCCGTTACTCCAGGCATCATGGATTTTGATGTTAGAAGAGACATGAACCTTGATAAGAATTTCATAGTTTCTTCAATTCTAGAAAAATTAAAGTACGCTTATACTATGAAAAAAAGCAATAAGACGGAGGGAAATGTAATAATAGAGCCATTGGCTCTGGCAGAGCTTTTGTATTTCACCTTAATTCCAGCCATAAACGGTGAGAGAAAGGTTAAAAATACCACACCCCTGAGCGATAAAGTTGGGCAAAAAATTCTTGATGAGAAGATAACGATATACGATGATCCTTGGCATCCTATAAGTACAAATCCGATAATAGCAGATGATGAAGGAGTTGCCGCAAGAGTGAACAAAATATTCGAAAAAGGAATCTTCAAAGGATTTTTGTGGGATAACTACTGGGGAAATATAAGTGGTGAGGGTAGCACTGGAAACGGTACAAGAAATTTCTCCACTGGAGGTATTGGAATTGGAGTGCATAATCTAGTCATAGAAAGTGGGAATAAAGAAAAAGAGAAGCTCATAGGAGAGATAAAAGATGGTTTCTTGATTTCAGGATTCCAAGGCGCGCATTCAAGCAATCCAGATACCGGTGATTTCTCAGTGGTGGCAAACCCTGCATTCAAAATAGAAGATGGTAAACTCGTTGGCTCCACAGTATTTATGCTATCGGGAAATGTATATTCACTCCTTGGAAATGTGGCAGATATATCCAGAGAGCAGAGAAAGATAGTTGTTATGGGCAATGGTGTTATGCCAGATATGCTATTTGAAAATCTAAAAATAGCACCGGTAAGTAGATGAAAATGAAAGCGATTTATGTAATTTTAGGAGCCCTTCTCATACTTTTTCTTCCAATGGCATCCGCATCCACCATAAATTTTGAAGTTAATTCTCCAAAAATCACAGATAAATATGTGGATTATGACATATTAAAGGTATTTGGACGGGAGAATGCAACAACGGTGAAGATTACCATAGTAGTTTGGGGCATGATTAATGTTGCTCCTCAGAAGGGATATATAAAGGAGTACGATGTGAATATAACCAGCGATTCATATTATGTACACTGCTTCTTAGTCAGCAACAACGGCTCTAAGCCCCTCGGGTATGTTATGTTAGGAAAAAAACCGCATATTGTTAACTACACAATAAACACTTCACAATTGACATGGTTTGTGCCAAGATCCTTCTTTGAAAATATAACAGGCAATTATACAGTAAATGCCTACGCAGGTATAGCCGATATCTCCAAGCAAGAATTCATATTTCTCGATCACGTTGTTTATCCCCCGCCCCCTGTTGAGGAAAGCCAAAGTGTTCCATACGAGTATTATCTCCTCACTGCTGCAACTGTATTCGCTCTGGGAATAGTCATATATCTGGAGATAAAGAGAATTAAGGCAAAGAAATAAATTTTTTAACAAGCCCTCCATTCTCCATTTATGGTTGAAATTGATGGTGAGAATTTAAAAATTGATGATGTTGTTAAAGTTGCAAGATTTGGAGATAGAGTGAAAATCGCAGAGTCCTCAATTCCAAAAGTTCTAAAATCAAGAGAGGTTATCGATAAAATCTTAAAAGAGGATAAAGTGGTATATGGCATAAACACCGGATTAGGAGAGTTAGTAAAAGTAAAAATACCAAAGAATGAAGCGAGAGAGTTGCAGATTAACCTTGTTAGAAGTCATGCATCTGGCGTGGGTAGGTACATGGATGATGAAATTGTAAGAGCCGCCATGCTCATCAGGGCAAATAGCCTTTTAAAGGGCTTCTCAGGGGTGAGATTAGAAGTAATAAAAATGCTTGTTGAAATGCTGAATTCAAACATTATCCCCTTAGTTCCAAAATTCGGCAGTGTTGGAGCCAGCGGTGATTTAGCTCCCCTTGCCCACATAGCCCTCGTTATGCTCGGAGAGGGTTACGCAAAATATAAGGGAGATGTGATGAAAGGAGCAGAAGCTCTAAAATTGGCTGGTTTAGAGCCGTTGAAGCTTGAGGAGAGAGAGGGGCTAGCACTTTTAAATGGAACAGCAGTAATGGCCGCCTATGGAAGCATTGCCGTTTACGATTCATACGATCTCATTAAAAATGCACTTCTAAGCGCAGCAATGAGCTTTGAAGCTTTAAAAGGCACTGATAAAGCATTGGATGATAGAATCATGAAAGCAAGAGCACATCCCGGGCAGATAAAAATTGCAAAAATTATGAGAGAATTGTTAAAAGATAGCAAAATCGTGGAAAGGGCAAGAAAAGAGAGAGTGCAAGATGCATATACCCTCAGATGCTTGCCCCAGGTTTACGGGGCCGTGCTTGATACCCTTGATTATGTAAAGATTATAATGGAGAGAGAGATAAATTCTGCTACTGATAACCCATTGGTCTTTGATGAGCCCATATCCGGAGGAAATTTCCATGGAGAGCCCATAGCCCTAGCTATGGATTTCTTATCAATTGCGCTAACGGATCTCGGTAATATGGCAGAGAGAAGAATAGCAAGGCTAGTGGATTCAAAGTTGAGCAATTTACCTTCATTCTTAATAGAGAATAGCGGCACAAATTCGGGCTTGATGATTCCCCAATACACTGCAGCAGCCCTATGCAACAGAAACAAGATTTTAGCGCATCCCGCTAGCACAGATAGTATACCAACCAGTGCCAATCAGGAGGATCATGTGAGTATGGGCATGAACGCAGCTCAAAAATTGAGAGAGATCGTGGAAAATGTGAAGTACATTATCGCAATAGAATACCTCTGCGCAAATCAAGCGCTTCACATTTCTGGCTCTTCAGCAACTTCTGTGAAAAAAGCCATGAAGATGATAAACATTGAAAAATTCACCCATGACGATGTGTTTTCATACTACATTGAAGAGATAAAGACAAAGATTGACAGGGGAGATATAACAAAGGATATAGAGGAGCTCAGCCTATTTCCCTAAGCCTCTTCTTTATCTCTTTAACATCGAGCTCAGTAACTGCAAGAGGGATATCTTCAATAGTTGCAAGTTTTATAGCAAGCTCATCAACCTTGCGAGGAGAGACATAAACAACCGCACTGGGTTTCAGAGGATGAGCTCGAATGGCCACCATGGGAGAGCGCCCATAATACACTCCCGTAAATATCAACGCCCTATCGATGCTCCATCCATAAACTCTCAAATAGTCAAAGGAGCTGTAATGGAGTATTGCCTTTAAACTATCTAAAATCGTATAACCGTAAATCTGTCTTTTAAACTCTCCCTCATTTGTTATCTTAGCATCAATCAAATCCATAAAATCCTCCACGCTTATTTGGTAAGGAAACTCCCCCATATCCAAAATGGCTTCCTCCCCATAAGTGGATGATAGCTGTTTCACCTTCTCCCCACCCTTGGCTTCATCTATTTCTATGAGGGCATTGACAAATTTTCTAACTGTCCCAACTCCAGGAGATTTTCTCCTGCCACTTTCATAATCGCTTATAACAGATGAAGACATCCCAAGATATCTTGCCAACTCTTGCTGAGATATCCCAAACATCTCCCTCCACTTTCTCATAGTAGCCCCGGGTTTGGAAGATAAAACTATTTCCCCTGCTATCTTCTCTCGAAGTTCCATAAAAATCCATGAGAGCATTAAATTTAAAACTTGCTTCCAAAAGGATAAATAATAGCTTGTGCATGAGCATGCAAATGAGATACTTCAGAAATTTCATATTACATCTCAAAAACTTCGTAAATGATCTTCGCACAATACTTAAGGGAAATATAGGAGTTTTATTCATAACTTGGCTTCTTCTCAATTTCGGTCACAGCGTAGTTATGAGATTTAACGGAATTTACTTCTCTGCTCTTGGTGCCAGTGACCTCATTTTAGGATTTATGGGAGCCCTAACATTTGGTATGATGGCCCTGCTTCAGATTCCCGGAGGATACTTGGCAGATGCATATGGGAGGAGAAAAATGATAGTTATTTTCACAACGGTTATGGCTTTTTCAACATTAATATTTGCAGTTGCCCCATCTTGGCAATGGATCATTTTAGGACTGATAATTTCAAATGTAGCCTTACTATACCAACCTGCACTGTTCTCCATAATGATGGATTCTCTCCCAGAAAATAGAAGGGCTGAAGGTTTTGCAATAACAAACATATCTATGATTCCCGCAATATTTGGACCCATAATCGGCGGATTTCTAATTTACAGATATGGGGTAGTCCCTGGGATGAGAGTGGGATACTTTGCCCTCTTTGCCCTATCTCTTGTATCAGCCATAATAAGATTCAAACTCAAAGAAACTATGAAAGTCAAAAAGGAGCACAGGAAGAGATTTTTGGAAAGCTTTAAGGTTTTAGGGAAGATAAAATCCAGAGCAAAGGGATTGCTTATAGTCAATATGCTTTTATCCTCCGCTGGGGGCATGATTGGATATTTTATAGTCAAATACTCCTACACTTACACTTCTCCATTAATTTACGGAATTGCCATGGGATTAATCACAATCATAGTGGTTGTGGTGGGCATACCCGTTGGCAAAAAGGCGGATATCTTGGGTAAGGAGAAATTTTTCACTCTCGGCATTTTCTTGGCTGCACTCTCCATATTTATTTTTATCATACCCTCCACCATAGCTTTATTCACCTATGCAATACTAACGGGCTCAGCCCAAGCTATAATGCAGCCATCCAGCAATGGACTAATTGCAGATTATGTGGGTATAGAAAACAGGGGCAGGTACACTGGAGTGTTCTTATTCCTTTCTTACATAGCAGCAATGATATTCAGTGCAATAGGAGGCTATGTTTATCATATAGAGCCAGCAGTATTGTTCATACTCTCGGGAGCACTATATCTCATGGCAGGAGCAGTGGCGATATTTGTATTCATCAAATTTAAATGAAATATCAACTTAGAAAATTAGATATAGGGTTAAGAATTTACTATCCTGTAATGATAATCACGAGAGAGAGGTGCAAAACGGGAATCGAGGGATTGGATAATATATTGAATGGGGGAATTCCTAGGGGTAATACTATTCTAATAACTGGCTCTTGTGGTACGGGAAAAACCACTCTGAGCTTAGAATTCTTAACCAGAGGGGCTCTTATGGGTGAGAGATCAATGTACATATCCGTGACAGAAGTTCCTGAGAAATTGATAGAGAATATGAGTACCTACGAATTTTTTGATAAAAATTTAGTTAAGGAGAAAAAGCTAATATTCGTGGATTTGCAGGAGATTTATGTGAAGCTGGGGCTTGAAAAATTAGAATTTACCCTAGAAGATGTAAACATACTGGTAGAGCAGATAATAAAGATGGTGAAAGAACTCGGGATAAAAAGATTGGTTATAGATAGCATAACTTCCATATGCTATAGATTAACTTCAAGAGAGCAGATTAGAGAGTTCATCCTTCAACTTGGAAAGGCCTTATCAGATATGGGCTGTACAACCTTGTTGGTTTCTGAACTCTTACCCTCTGCAGCCGGCTATTCTCAATACGGGGTGGAAGAGGCAATTGCTGACGGAATCATATTGATGGGTAATTTAGAGAGGAGAGGAGATTTGCTGCGCACAATTCAAGTAATAAAAATGAGAGGTACCACCCACTCCAGGGCAAAATATGTGTTGGACTTGACCCCCATTGGAATACTATTGGCCCCATTGCTCAAGGGCGGAAGTGTGGAGGTGCGATAATGAGTGTATCATCAAATATTGTTGATAAACTAAGCGAATTACCCCCTGCCTCTTCTTTGGCTCTATATGTGGATGTAAACACCTATTTTGATGCTCTCCGTGCCATTGTGGACATATTTGCAACCAAGGATGATTTGTATGTATTCTATATTTCCTCCACCATTCCTTCTAAGAACATAGTTGGCCTGCTTGAGATTCTGGGCGTGGATACATCCCGCGTATTTTTCGTGGATACCATATCACACTTAATGGCCAACGCCGGAGAGATGTCCGATAAATTCCTGTACATTGAGAGTCCCACGATGCTGGAAAATGTAATGTTAAAAATAGAATACCTGCTGCGAAAATATAACGATAAAAAAGCCATAGTGGTTTTGGATTCTGTTAATTCCATGGCAATCCACAACGATTTGAAAATTCTATCTGAGTTTTTGCACATATTTGTGACTTCTCTGCGCAGCTGGGAATCCTACATGGTTATAATTTCAATGAAAGAGCAGAATAGCGAAGAGATGATAAATATGCTCAACTTAGTATGCGATGATGCTTACGATGCAGGAGGGGAGGAGAAATGAGTGCATATGAAACCACAACTCTGGGCATAGAAACTCTCAACAAGGCCCTTATGAACGGAATTCCAAAGGGCTACACAATTCTTCTTTACGGTTCTCCAGGCTCTGGAACTGAGCTCTTTGCCAAGCAATTTGCAGCTGCAGGTGTGGGCAAGGAGAATGTGATATACTTTACCACTATTGAGAGAGATGAGGATATAATAGCAACAATGAGGGATTTTGGATGGGATACCAATATAAAAATTGTGAATATAGGTGTTGAATACTACCAGAAGGTTCTGGAGAAGGAACTCATAATAAGCAGGTACAGGGAAGAGGGCATACCCATAAACGAGTTATTTCAGCCAGCAAGAAAAAAGGAGGAAAAGGAGGTAAACTTTCTCACCAAGGTTACATATGAGATTTCCAAATTAAAGCCTCCGTTTCGTATAGTCATAGATTCCCTTGATTTCTTTATGAACAATTATGATAGAACAAAGGTCATATCCGCTCTCAGAACGATAAAAGCGCACGCTCAGTATTATGGTGGTGTTGCCCTAATCACTATGCTCAACAATGTTTACGACACAACTTCGCAAAGTGGAATAGAGGAAATAGTCGATATAATTTTGGAATTGGAGATGAGGAGAATAGAGAACGGATTCGAAAAATATCTAATTGTGAAGAAGGTCCGCAATCATCCCGAGAAGGTGGGTATATTCAGATACAATGTAGATAAAAATGGAATAGTCCTGGTGTAGGGGAAAATGGAGAGAAGCGGCATAGCAAATTTACCATTGCATCCCGGGCATGCACCAAGATGGCTATTTAAGAGAATGGTTCCCCTTTCAAGGGAGATAATAAAAATCATAGAAATGGAGTATGGAACAGATGAGGTATTGAGGAGGTTATCTGACCCTTATTGGTTTCAGGCGTTTTCCTGCGTCATAGGTTTTGACTGGCACTCTTCAGGCACTACCACTGTGACCATGGGCGCATTAAAGCAAGCTCTTAAGCCGGAGGATGGACTCATTGTTGTAGGCGGCAAGGGAGCTGTATCCAGAAGAACTCCAAAAGAGATTGAGAATATTGGAGAAGAATTCAGCATATCCTCTCAAAAGATTGAAAAATTGAAGTATGCGAGCAAAATGGTTGCGAAGGTTGACAATACGGTGCTCCAAGATGGATACCAGCTTTATCACCACGCAATGGTGATAGACGAGCATGGCAGGTGGGTTGTTATCCAGCAGGGGATGAATGAGAAGAGCAGGTATGCAAGAAGATACCACTGGCTCTACGGGATAAAGAACTTTGTAAATGATCCACGAAGCGGCATAATATCAGATACTTTGGAGAAAAAAGTGCTTGATATGAGTGCAAGAAAGAGTGAAGATGCACGAAAAGTATCTGTAGACATCGTGAATGATAATCCCCAAAAGCTCAAAAATATGATAGCCGAGGTAAAAGACAGAAAGCAGAAAACGCTGGACGATTTTACAGGCACAAAAACTTTGACAATGCCCTGGACAATAAATTGGAGTGCATTGTTCAAAGCCTATGAGATTCAGCCAAGAAATTATGAGGAGTTGATAGGCATAAAGGGTATAGGCCCATCCACAGTTCGTGCCCTTGCATACATAGCAGAGGTAATATACGGCACTGAAATCTCCTGGAAGGATCCTGTTAAATATTCCTTCGCTCTCGGTGGCAAGGATGGCGTTCCAAAACCCGTTGACCGCAGAGCTTATGATAAAAGCATAGAGATCTTGCAGCTCAGCATTGAAGAGGCAAACATAGGGGGAAAGGAGAAATTAGAGATGCTAAAGAGATTGAGGAGATTCGTGCCACCATAGCGAAAATTATAATTAAAGGAGGTGAAATACCCTTCCCATATGATAGAAATATCCGAAAACACAATTCGAGAATTAAAACTTAAAGCCAATGAAATCCGCACTTGGGTTATAAAGATGGTATATGCTGCTCAATCCGGGCATCCTGGTGGTGCGCTTAGCGCCGCGGACATTTTGGCTGTTCTGTATTTTCATGAATTGCAGATAGATCCTAAGAACCCAGAATGGGAGGACAGAGATAGATTCGTTCTAAGCAAGGGACATGCCTCCCCAGCCTATTACGCTGCCCTTGCAATGCGCGGATTTTTTTCAGAGAAAGAACTTATGAAATTTCGTAAGGTGGAATCATTCTTGCAGGGTCATCCATCCTTAATGGTTCCAGGAGTAGATATGTGCACAGGCTCGTTAGGTCAAGGATTAAGTGCTGCCATAGGAATGGCCTTGGCTGCCAAACTGGATAATAAGGATTATCGGGTTTATGCCCTCCTTGGAGATGGGGAGATTGAAGAGGGAAACATATGGGAGGCAGCCATGACTGCAGCCACAAGAAAATTGGACAATTTAATAGCAATAGTGGATAGGAATAAAATTCAGTTGGATGATTTCACAGACACAATGGTCGTGCTAGATCCACTGGAAGAGAAGTGGAATGCATTTGGATGGAGGGTGCTGAGTATTAATGGTCATGATGTTGTTCAACTTATCCGTGCTCTAGAAGAAGCGAAGAAAACACAGGGAAAACCCACAGTTATAATTGCCCATACTGTAAAGGGCAAGGGTGTGAGTTATATGGAGAACACAGCAAAGTATCATGGCAAACCTCCCCAGAGTGAAGAAGAATATGTGCAGGCCCTAAAAGAACTTGAGGAAGAGAGGCGAAGAATATGAAATGGGAATATGAATCTCCAAGAAAGGCATATGGAAAAACTCTTGTTGAACTCGGAAGGGAGAGAGAGGACATCGTTGTTCTAGATGCCGATCTGAGCACCTCTA
Organism: Aciduliprofundum boonei T469; assembly: GCF_000025665.1. Lineage (GTDB taxonomy): Archaea > Thermoplasmatota > Thermoplasmata > Thermoplasmatales > Aciduliprofundaceae > Aciduliprofundum > Aciduliprofundum boonei. The sequence continues at coordinate 676,124 of NC_013926.1, read as the reverse complement.
CCAAGACAGCAATGTTTGGCAAGGAATATCCAGAGAGGTTTTTCAATGTGGGGTTGCAAGAGCAGAATATGATGGGCATTGCTGCTGGCCTTGCTAGAAGTGGAAAAACCGTGTTTGCATCATCCTTCGCTGTATTTGCCACAGGTCGTGCCTATGATCAGGTTAGGCAGAGCATAGCATATCCCAAATTGAATGTGAAAATTGTTGCAACGCATGGTGGCGTGACTGTGGGCGAAGATGGAGCAAGTCATCAGATGATGGAAGATATTGGACTTATGTGTGGACTGCCAAACATGCGGGTGATAGTGCCGGTTGATTCGAATGAAGTTCGTCGGGTAATAAGATATGTTGCCTCGGAAAAAGGACCCTTTTATGTTAGATTGACGAGAACTGCTTTGCCGAATTTAACTGGCGAGAATGATGAGTTTGTATTTGGCAAGGGAATTGTTATGCGAGAGGGCGCCGATGCGACTATAATTGCCACGGGAATTGAGATATCTTACTCTCTTCTTGCAGCAGAAATATTGGAAAAAGAGGGTTATGATATTCGCGTGATCAATATGAGCACCATAAAGCCAATTGATAAGGATATAATTGTTAAGGCTGCTAGAGATACAGGTGCAATAATGACTGTAGAGGATCATAACATTTACAACGGTCTAGGCTCCAGAGTTGCTGAAGTGCTTGTAGAAAATTATCCAGTGCCTATGAAGAGGCATGGTATGAAGGATATTTTTGGAAGAAGTGGAAAATGGGATGCATTGCTGAAGTATTATGATATGGATGAGGAGGGTATATCTAAACATATGCTCTCTTTTCTGAAGGAGGTGAAAAAATGAAAATATTCATAGACACGGCTAAGATTAGCGAGATAAAGGAAGCAATCTCTTGGGGTATTGTGGATGGGGTAACTACAAATCCATCCTTAATTCGAAAGGCTGTTGAGAGCGAGGCAAGGGATATGCAACTGGAGGATTATATTTCTGAAATTCTGAAAGTTGCAGGTCCCGATAAGCCTGTTAGCTTAGAGGTGATGAGTGTTAAGGCTGAGGATATGATAAGGGAAGCTGAAATCCTCTATGATAAGTTCAATGGGATTGCCAATAATGTGGTTATAAAGATTCCTATAAACACGTATGTGGGTTACTATGAAGGACTTAAGACGATAAAAGCATTGAGCGAGGAGGGTATACCCGTGAATTGCACGCTGATAATGACCCCCGAGCAGGCTTTGTTAGCTGCTAAAGCGGGTGCTAGATATGTAAGCCCATTTGCAGGGCGTATAGACGATTATCTTCGTACAGTAAAACTGGGTTTAAAGGCAGGAGTGGATTTTCAAAAGGGAGATTACTATCCATGGGATGGCAAGGGTGTGGATGATAATGGTATAAGAAGCGGCTCTGATTTAGTGGAGAAAACTGTTATGATTTTAGAGAATTATGATTATGATACAGAGGTTATAGCTTCCAGCATTCGCAATGCTAGGCAGGTGCGTGAAGTGGCGATGATCGGTGTGCATATAGCGACTATTCCTTTCAAGGTTCTAGAATCTATGTTACTCCACCCTAAGACTGAGGAGGGAATAAAGAGATTCAGCGAAGATGCGGAGAAGGCTGGATATAGAGAGATTTTCTCTTAATTTTTAGGAGGAAATTTATGAGTGAAAAACCAAAGATTGCCATTATAGAAGCTTTTTGGCATCATGATGTTCTTAATACTATGTATGAAATAGGGGAGTCACTTTCTGATATATATGACATAACTGTTATAGCATCTCGTGGAGTTATAGAAAAAAGTAAATTTGCATACAGTGATAAACTGAACCTAATAATAATTAAAAATTCTTATAGATATACTTGGTCAAAAGAGAAGAGAAAGCTATTACACTATCCTAAACTTTTTTTAAAGCTACAAGAAGAGGGAGAAAACTTACAGTATGAAGTGAAAAAATTAAATCCTGATGTAATTATAATAAATACCCTCACAGAGCCTCCTTTTTTTCATCCTCTCCTTGAGTGGGGATGGAGGAGTAACAAAAAGTTTGTTATCATAATTCATAATGCACATTTCTGGAATCTACTATGGTTTATTCATAGTCTTAACCTAAGAAATATAAAAGAAAGGAAATTTCTGGATTTACTATATAACTTATATGTCTCCAAGAGAATATCCGGTTTTATCACCCTTGGAGAATATGTTAAAATACCTCCATCTCTCAAAAATAAGCCACATATTGTAATACCTTCAAGAATTGGAAGAGATATAAAACCAGTTAAATCTAAAAAATCTGTCTATTTTGTAGTACCTGGAAAAGTGATACAAAAATATGGTAAAGATTACTTACATATCATCGATTCATTTCATAATGCTATAGATAAAAATCCAAGTTTACGCACAAAAGCCAAATTAATTCTTTTGGGTAGAATGATGGATGATGATATTAAACACAGAATTGAGAAAATTGATCCAAATGGTGAGATCATAATTCGCTTTAAAGAATTTGTAGATGAGAAGATATTCGAAAAATGGCTTCTAAAAGCTCACTTTGTAATCTTGCCAGATTCTGCCAATGCTGTGTATGGCACATATAAAATTTCAGGAGCAATAAACGATGCGATTTCTTATGGAGTTCCTATATTAATACCTAAGAGCTATGCCCCACATTACAACTTTAGAGAAAATGTGATAAGATATACAAAAGATAGTCTTCAAAGTGTAATTACATCCTGTACAATGTGTGTTTTAAATAATTACCCGAAATATAACGCTCTATTAAACACAGCACTTAATATAATGAGAGAGAATAGTGTTAAAAACGTTTCAAAAAACATGGTAAATTTCATTAAAAGAATCATAAGTGATTATCGACCATAAGGATCTTTCAACCGTACAGTGTCATCAGGATGAGGAGTTGAATACTCGTAGAGAAGCATATTCTCCACTGCCACTATCCTATGCTTCTTATTCGGTGGAATCCTGAAAACATCGTTTTTACGCACCACATTTTTCTCGCCCTCCACTTCTATATATCCCTGCCCATACATTATGTGCATTGTCTCATCCTTCCTTGGATGATAGTGCATTGAGGTCTCATATCCCTTCTTTATGTACAGCTCTTTTACCATGTACTTATCAGTCAATATTATCATCTTCTCATACCCCCACGGCTTGTCTTCCCTGTTCTTGTACTCCTCTCTTACCCTCTCCAAATCCTTCAAACTGTCCACACTCTGCCAGAATACATTGTCTTCGCGGAATATGTATGCCTTCCTCATCTCTGCTAAAAGTGGAAATACCGTGCGCTCCACAGCCTTATCCGTAAACTCCCTATTGAAATACTCATAGGTCTCTTTCTTTATGTAATAAATCCCTGCATTTATGTAGTAATCCAATACGGGTTTCTCCCTGAAGGAGAGTATTAAATCGTCCTTGAAATCTATTATGCCGTAGGGCGAGCGCATTCTGGTACCTGCTATGGTCAGCAAGGCATTCTCATTCTTTCTTGCTCTCTCAAGCATTTCCCTTATATTGAAATCTGCCACCACATCTCCATTTCTGACAACCGCATCCTCTTCCAATTTTGAAAATGCATTTCTTAAAGCCCACAATGTCCCTCTAGGCTCATCTTCCACTAAATAATTTACCTTAACTCCATTCCACATATCCCCATACCTTTCCTTTATCTTCTCCCACAAATAGCCCACAAGCAGGTATACCTCATCTACACCTGCATACTTCAAATCCAATATTTGCTTGTCTAAAATTGTATAACCTTCTTTTATCTCCACCAAGGGCTTCGGTACATAGTCTGTTATGGGCTTCAATCTCTTTCCATAGCCGCCTGCCAATATTATCCCTACTACCATATCTATCGCCTCATATATAATCAAGCTTTCAATACAAATAGATTATAAAAAGGTTACCTTCCAAAGTTTTCAATAGAAATGTTTAATAAAAAAAGAGAAATACGGGACATTATGAAAGATTCAAAGATTGCCAAGAGATTAATAAAATCCTTGAATAATATAATACCCAAGAAAGATATTATTTTATTCTATTCACAATATGATTATTATGACAACCCATATTATCTTTATCAAAAAATGCGGGAAACTAAAATATGTGAAGATTTTCAATGTGTATGGATCGTAGATACCCCTGATGGCTTCGAACGTGTTGTGCGTGATGGGGGTATAGCTATTTTTCGAAAAAACACAAAGGATATGTTAAAATATATAACAAAAGCAAGATATTTTGTGACCTCCGTAACTGGTGGGGCTTGGTGGAAAAGTAAGAATCAAATAGAAATACTTTTAGATCATGGTATTCCGCTTCAAAAGAAGATGGGAGCTTATGTGGACGCTACAATAATGCCAGAGACATGGAAGTATTTTGATTATGCTGTTACTACATCCCATTTTACAAGAGTCCTACATTCATCATTTTATCAAATTAATCCATTTAAAATAATTATTACAGGTATGCCTAGAGATGATATTATTTTTGAGATAGGCGAAAAGTATTCTCTCAAGTTACTTGAAGATGCATTAAAGGTATCTATTGACACATTTGAGTATAAATTATTCTATCTTCCGACTTTTAGATCTTTTAATAATTTATATACAAAAAACCAAATAATGAAAATTATAAAAAATGATGATTTTATCAAATTCCTAAAAATAAATGATATTCTTTTTGTTTTTAAACCTCATAGAAAAGATGAAGTGTATTTCAGAGATCTTCTTAAGAAAAGAGGTATCGAGAATATAAAAATTCTCTCTAATGATGTACTTCGAAAAAATAACTTTACCATTAACGAGTTTTTCAAAGCCATAGACATCTTAATTAGTGACTATTCCTCGGTCTGGATAGAGTATCTGCTTCTAAACAGACCTATCATTTACTATATCCCTGATATAGAAGAATACAGGAAAAAAAGAGGCTTTGTAGTTGAACCTTTTGAATTATGGACACCAGGAGATAAGGTGAAAGACATCCCACCCCTCATAAATGCTTTAGAGGGCGCAATAAATGATCCTAAAAAGTGGGAAAAAGAGAGACTTTGGCTGAGAGATGTAATGTTTACTTATAAAGATAATAAAGCGAGGGAGAGAATTATAAAATATTTCTGGGGATAATACTCACTAGGATTTCCTACTACATTTACAAAGAATGCTTGCATTTTATCCACGGTAATCCGGATGGTAGGGCATCGGATAGAGTTATAGAAATTGTTGAGAACATTCTAAAAAATTAAATATACCTATATTTTTATCAATCAGTAGGTGAGAATTTATGTCTCCGAAATTAGAAAAAACAGTTGCTATAATCCTAGCAGGTGGATCTGGGATAAGGTTTGGAATGGAAAAACCAAAGCAATTTATGAAGGTGGCAGGAAAAACAATAATTGAGCATACCCTAGATGTATTTGAGCATTGTGCATTTGTGGATGAAATATTTGTAGTAGTCAATCCTGAATGGTATGAGTACTTTTTAGAGTTATTTAAGAAAAATGATTACAAAAAAGTGAAAAAAGTTCTTTATGGAGGTAACACAAGACAAGAAAGTTCCAGGATAGGTGTATATGCTACAGATGAAAATGTCCGTTACGTTCTTATCCATGATGCTGTACGACCTTTTGTAACCAAAGAGATAATAGTAAGAATTATTGATGCTTTGAAAGTATATCCTGCAGTAGATACTGTAATTCCGACAGCAGATACTATAGTAAGAATAAGAGAAAATGATGAAATTGAGGATATACCTGATAGAAGTAAACTTAGAAGAGGGCAAACACCTCAAGGATTTTGGAGAGATTCTATATTAAAAGCCCATCAATTAGCAGAAAAAGATGGAAAAAATAACTTTACAGATGATTGCTCGCTCTTTCTAGAGTACAGATTAGGTCCTGTTAAGACTGTAGCAGGGGATATCAACAATATAAAAATCACTTATCAGAGTGAGATATATCTGGCAGATAGGCTATTTCAGCTAAAAAGAACGATATTATCATTTTCTGACAAGAATTATATTCTTCATTCCCTTGAAAAATTAAAAGGGAAAACTATTATAATCTTTGGTGGGAGCAGTGGTATTGGTAAAAAGATATACACCCTCGTAAAGAAATATGGTGGGGTACCATATTCATTTTCAAGAAAAAATGGAGTTGATATAACTAATTTTGAGAATGTGGTATCCGCTCTTGAAAAGGTTAATGAAAAATATGGAAAAATTGATGCTGTCATAAATACGGCAGGGATTCTTATAATGGGCTTTTTAAAGAATATGAATTTAACAGATATACACCAGATAATTGATACAAATTATTATGGCACAGTGAATGTGGCGAAGGCAAGTATACCCTATCTTCAAACTACAAGAGGGCATTTAGTTCTTTTTACTTCTAGCTCTTATACTAGGGGAAGAGAGAGATATTCAATATATTCCTCCACAAAAGCAGCGGTGGTAAACTTAATGCAGGCCTTAGCTGATGAGGTTTATGAATTGGGTATAAAAGTTAATGCTATATGCCCAGAAAGAACTGCAACTCCTATGAGATTCAAAAATTTCGGAAAAGAGCCGCTCGAAACTCTCTTAAAGCCCGAAACCGTGGCCTATGCAACGCTATTGCTTATCACCACAGAAATAACAGGTCAGGTTATAGATGTGAGGAAAAATAGGGAAGAGAAAAGCTTATTAAAAATAGGGCTAATTTCTTAAAAATAAAAATTTAAAAACCTCTAAAAATTCTCCACAAAAGCTGCCATTCTTCTTTGCCAAATTCACCAAGTAAATACAAAATACCCACGTATATCCCGACAAACAGAATAAAAGAGCCGCCAAGGAGATACCAAGGATAAAGAGGACCTGTGAAATGCTTTAGGAGATAAAAAAGAAGAACAGCTACTGTTCCAGCTAGGATATGATAGAGTATGCGAATTTCGTATTTTGTACCTAAAATTCTCCACACGCGGTACCTGAAATAAATGAATCCTATCAAGAAAGAAAACAAGGTACCCAACGCAGCTCCTGTACTTTTCCATCCAAATAGAGGTATGCCGGCTATGGATTTAGGTATGAAAATTGCGTTTAGAACAACATTGGCAGTTGCTTGGAGCAAGCCAACCCTCAAAACTTCATGAGGCAAATTGGCAGAGGTCATCTGGGAACCATAGGGCCTGTTTATTACATTCAAGTAAGCATATATCATCAATATAATCAATGGAGTGGAGTAGGAAATCAATGTATGTTTAAACAAATTCAATATTTCTGGAGCCATTGCAAAGGTAAAAAATACGAAGGGAGAAATGAATAACGATAGGTATCTCTCGGCTTTCTTGGTTAATAAGAAAAACTCGCTTTTCTTTTTTTCCTCGTAGTATTTTGATTGGGCTGGGTAAAGAAAGAACACGAGAGCACCACCAAGGTATATTACAGATAGTGCTATTTTCTGAACAGAGAAATAACCGCCCACTTCTGTAGCGTTCCAGAAAAACTGGAGCATTGTTCTATCTGTATACGCCTGAATGATACCAACACCACCCAAAAGAGCCAACGGAATGGTAAAATGCAAGTATTCCCTAATAACTTTCTTTTCGGGAAATCTGTATGAGATCTCATCCTTAAATGTCCAAACTAAATAAACAAAGAACTTTGCAACATTGCCTAAAAGATACGCAAATGCAAACAAAACACCAACATAGCTCTGAGATACAGATTGATAAAAATAATAAGATATTGAAAATATCAAGATAAAAATATCTTGGACAAAAAGCTGCACAAACATAGGAGCTAAAGATCTCCTGGCTTGAAGCTTTACCTGATATGTGGTCTTGAATATATTGGCAATAGAACCTATGAAAAATCCAAATATTGTTATGTAAACCGCCCTTGCAAGGTATATGGACTCAAATTTATATCCGAGAATATCGCCTATGACAAAAAACCCTAAAAATGAGAGAGATAAATACAAGAATCCAAATAGACCTTTTAACAGAATATAAGCTCCCATACACTGGGCTTTATCTTTAAGCTTTGTCATCATCTTTATATGGGTGCCATCCAATCCCAAGGTGGCAATAATGCTCAATAATCCCGCAATTGCAAGGGCTGAACCATATATACCCCAAGCCTCCTGCCCAACAAGACGCAAGGCAAAAAACATGGTTATATAGCCAACTATACCACCAACCACATTGTAAGATAGCGAAAATAGAGATTTTCTTGCAAGCTCTACATGCTCGCTCATATTTCAGCTCCTTTCAGGGCATCTTTGCATCCGCAATGCCTTTCCTTGGGAATCATTGGCACACCCTTTTCCAATATCCTCTTCACCTTTTCCTCATTTTCTTTCATAACGCGCATAACCTCCTCCGTTGTGACAGGCTTCTCAGCCCAAACATCGTAATCGGTTATGGTAGAGATGTTTACATAGCACATCTCTAACTCCCTTGCCAATTGCACCTCAGGCACGAGAGTCATACCAATTATATCCGCAAACTGCCTGAACATTCTGCTCTCTGCTCGGGTGGAGAATCTTGGTCCCTCAATGCAGACATAAGTTCCCCTATCATGCATAGGATAGCCCAATGCCCTCGTGGTTTCTATGAACACATTTCTTAACTCTGGGCAGAAAGGATCAGCCATGCTTATATGCACCACTTTAGGACCATCGTAGAATGTGTATTCTCTTTTTTTGGTGAAATCTATGTACTGATCAGTTATTACAATATCTCCAGGCCTGTAATCCTCCCTCAAAGAGCCCACAGCGCTTATTCCTATCACTCTCTCCACTCCTAGCGAATGCAGTGCAAATATATTTGCTCGATAATTAACCTTGTGCGGAGGTATATAATGCCCTTTTCCGTGGCGAGGAATGAATGCAACTTCAACGCCATTTATCTCACCGATCTCCACATTGCCAGAGGGTAAACCGTAGGGGGTATGAACCTTTACACTCTCCTTTGGATTGAAAACCCCGTAAACCCCAGAGCCACCAATTATACCTATCTTTGGCATAGTATCACCAGTGGAGTATAGGATTTAAACATAAAAAAATAATGGAATTACTTGGATATCTCCATTTTCTCCTCCATCTGCCTGAGCTTTTCCATCTTCACGGCCTCTCTATGCTCTTTATCTCCCTTCTTACCCTTTATTCTGTGAGACAGCCTCTTTATGCCTTCATCGGGTCCATAGCACACGAGTACATCCCCAGGATTTATTGTAACCTCCCCTTTCGGAGCACCTATAAAGATCTCTCTTTCTCCGCTCTTCCTGTGAATACCCAAAACTAGAATACCTTCTTCTTTCAACTTAAGAGATTCGAGCTTTCTATTTGCCAGCCAACTATTGCGCCTAACTTTAAATTGACCAATAGAGTATCCTTTAGAAAGCCCCAAGAGAAGCTCATAATCATAAACATGCAACTTTGTAAATTTCCGCAGTGATTTCTTTATTATGTACCTTAATCCCCTGTCAATAAATTTTGATCGGGCAAAGAAGTAAAGTAAAATAAGACCTATTCCCAAATATATTAAACTATCCAAACTCTCTTTCTCTGTTTTTCCAACAAAACTAAGAAACAGCATAGCAATAGCCGATGCTATCCCCGCACTACCTACAAACATCAGCGTTCTAATTATCTTTCTTTTAACAGGATGCGATACCACATACTCCGATTCTGATGTAGTAAATCCAACTCCCGTGTATGCTGACTGTGCCTGAAATGCAGCCACTTCTCTTGATAAACCTGTCATCTCCAGAGCCACTGCCCCTATTCTAACAAAAATTACGGAGAAGAGTATCACTAAAAGTAATGAGATCAAAGCTATCATAGTAAGATTAAATTTGTTATAGAAAATAAAACTTTTGGATTAACTAAGAAGCTTCTTTTTCAAATAGGGAACCCACAGGGTCTCTATTATCACTGTCAACAGCACCGTTATAATCGTAGTGCTTAAAATGAGCTCACCCCAGTGTATCATCTGAGTATTATTATACGCTATTCCAAGCATAAGAGGCATGCTGGCCAAGGCCGAAGGTACAACTCCACGAGGCCCTTCTAAAGAGATGAATAGGTATTTCTTGAATTTCCATTTAGGCAGTATGACCAAGGCCGCCACAGGCCTGGCAACGAATACTATGAAAAGGGCTATTATTGAACCGTACAAAATCATCAGTGGATCCAGCATAGAGAGATTCAAACTGGCTCCTAAAAGTATGAATATGAATATAGTTCCAAGCATGGCAAGAACATCGTTAAAATGCATGTGCCACCTCACAGCATGCTGGACTTCGGGGGAGTTATCATGGAAGAAATCATCATAATTACCCAGCAAGATTCCTATCACTGTTGCAACCAGAAATCCCGAGGCACCCACAACCTCTCCTAACACAAATCCACCAAAAGCCAGAGTTATTGCTAAGATTTCCACATATGGAGATTTTCTGAGTTTTATCTTCTTTATTCCCTCATATCCTATCCAAGCAACAATTGCACCTATCACTATGGACATTCCCACCTGATAAAGAAAATACAAAATCGCAGCGGGATAGAGAGTTACATACTCTGCTAATTTTTCTACTGGCTGTGCACTGGGTGCTTGGGGCATGACGAAAGCAAGAGCAAGAGATGTAAGCACCACACCCAGAGGATCATTAAAGATAGATTCTGTAACTATAACCGTTTCTATGTTTCTATCAACCTTGTGCTGTTTGAATAGGGGTATAAGAGTAGCGGGATCAGTTGCAGACACTATAGCACCAAAGAGGAATCCAACTGTGAATGGTACATGGAAGATTAGCGAGAAAATAAAACCTGCTAAGAGGGCAGTTATCAAAAGACCTATGGTATCGAGAAGGGCTATCGTGGTAAAGTTTTTAACTAAAAGAGACCTCCACAAATGATACCCCTCAGCAAATAGAATCATAAAAAGACCAAAAACTCTTACATATTCAAACAAACTCAAAGCTAATTTTCTATTAATCATGCCCAACACGGGCCCTATTAGAATGCCAAAAAGAATGAGTATGGGTATGTAGGATATCTTAGTTCTTCTACTAATGAGAAGTGATATTATGCCAAATAAAAGGACTATGAGAACAGCATATGCGACTACATCCACCTCGGAATGCAGTACCAAAGATATGTTGAAATCCAATGATATCACCGAAGGGGGAGATATATTGCTCGTATATATACATATCTCAACCGAATATTATTTAAGTTTCTTATCATTTTGTTCCATCATGAAAATAATCGTTGGTATAACAGGTGCATCAGGCAGCATACTGGGAATAAAACTTCTGGAAAGTTTAAAAGCTCATGATGTCTCCTTAATACTCTCCGAAAACGCTAAGAAGATTATAAAATACGAGACAGATTACAAAGAGGAGGACCTAATAAATTTATCCTCAAGAATTTACAATAACAACGAAATGGATGCGGATATTGCCTCTGGAACTACGAGGTTTGATTCTTTGGTAATAGTACCATGCTCTACGAGTACATTATCAAAAATAGCCTGCGGCATAGCGGATAATCTCATAACTCGCGTTGCCTCCGTGGCTTTAAAAGAGAGAAGAAAGGTAATTTTGGTACCAAGAGAAACGCCTCTTAGCCCAATTATCCTTGAAAACATGCTCAAGCTCTCAAAAATAGGTGTCGATATTCTACCTCCTGTACCTGCATTCTATTTGAAACCTAAAAAAATAGATGATGTTGTGAATTACATTGTAGGAAAAATTTTGGATTCCTTGGGAATAGAGCATAAGCTCTACAAGCCCTATTCTCCTCAGTAGTCTATTTCTCCCCTTTCTTTCATCTCCCTGTACATTTTCCAAGTTAGTACCGGTTTTCTGTTGGCGAGGATATCATCCACTCTTCCAATGGACGTGTTATGCGGTGCCTCGTGCAAAAGCTCTGACTCCTCATCCGCCTCTTTTGCAATTCTTATCATTATCTCTGCAAATCTATCAAGATTCTCCTTCGTCTCCGTTTCTGTGGGCTCGATCATCAGGGCTTCGTGCACTATGAGTGGAAAATACACAGTTGGCGCGTGCACGCCGAAGTCCAGCAACCTCTTTGCCACATCTAGGGCAGTGGCATTCTTGGGCCTGACCACAAATTCATGCTTTCTCAGATCCTTGTAGGGAAGCTCGTAGTGCTCTTTTATTCTCTCCTTTAAATAATTTGAATTGACCACAGCGCGTATAGCCGCATCTCTCAATCCTTCTCCTCCCAAGCGCTTTATGTAGGCCCAGGCTTTTACCAGAACTCCAAAATTGCCATAGAAGCTACGCACTTTGCCTATGGTATGCCTTACATTGTAATCTAAGAAATACTTCTCTCCATCGTAATTCACAATAGGAACGGGTAAGAAATCCACAAGCTCACCACGAACGCCAACAGGCCCGGAGCCAGGTCCACCACCACCGTGGGGCGTGGAGAAGGTCTTGTGCAGATTCAGATGCACTATATCAAATCCCATTATGCCCGGTGAGGTTATGCCCATGATGGCATTGAGATTTGCACCATCGTAGTAGAGCAACGCACCGTTCTTGTGCATGATCTTGGCAATTTCCAATATATCCTCCTCAAATATGCCCAGAGTGTTTGGATTTGTTATCATGAATGCAGCTGTTGATTCATCCGTTGCAGCTTCTAAAGCTTCTAAATCAACCATACCTTCTTTGTTAGATGGTATCTCGATCACATTAAACCCGGCCATGGCCGCACTGGCAGGATTTGTACCATGCGCAGAGTCTGGCACGAGAACATTGCGCCTCTTCTCTAATTCTCCCCTAAATTCATGATAGGCTCTAACAAGAAGCATACCTGTGAATTCTCCATGTGCCCCTGCTGCAGGCTGCAGCGTAAATGCATCCATATCAGTTATTTCTTTCAGCATCTCTTGCAATTCGTACATGATCTGCAATGCTCCCTGCACCGTACTCTCATCCTGATAAGGGTGAAGATAGAAGAACATTCTTGCAATCTCCTCGTTGAGCTTGGGATTGTATTTCATCGTGCAGGATCCCAGAGGGTATGTGTTGATATCCACCCCATAATTCATCTGCGAGAGCCTGGTATAATGACGAACCACCTCATATTCTGGTATGTTGGGCAGCTCCAATTTCTCTCTCTTCAATACCTCGGGCACTTCTATTTCTATCTCTACATCATTCTCGCTGTGCATCTCCTTAAGCAAGGGCTCATCGTACCTTGCCTGCCTGTACATTTAAAGCACCTCCTTCAAAGCTTCTACCAATCTTCGCATATCTTCATCCTCGTGAATCTCTGTGGTGCAGAGAAGCATAGCATGGCCTATTCCCCTGAAACAACCCTCGTTTATGGGATAGCCACCCTGCACACCCTTCGCGATAAGTGCTTTATTAACAAGATGCGGATTCTTGGGCAAATCAAGTAGGAATTCGTTAAAATGGGGCGCATCGAAATGAGGAGCGTCAAATCCTTCACTCTTGAGCATATGCATTAATTTCTTTGCATTCTCCATATTCTTCTTTGCCACTTTCCTCAATCCATTAGAGCCTAGATATGCAAGGTATAGAGTGCTCATAAGCGCGCACAGAGCTTCGTTAGAGCATATGTTGCTCGTTGCCTTTCCACGGCGAATATGCTGCTCTCTGGTTTGCAATGTCATTGTAAATGCCCTTCTTCCCTCAGCGTCCTTGGTCATTCCTATGAGTCTGCCCGGCATCTTGCGCACATACTTCATTTTAGTGGCAAATATGCCTAACAGAGGTCCTCCAAAGCTTATGGGATTGCCCAATATTTGGCCCTCGCCGATAACTATATCCGCACCGTACTCTCCAGGAGGCTTGAGCACTCCCAGGGATATGGGATTCACGCCCACTATCAGTATGGAATCTCCAACGATCTCTCTTAGATGTACAACATTCTCATCAATTATCCCGAAAAAGTTAGGGTTCTCAGCGTACACTGCCGCAGTATCCTTGGTAATCATAGAAGATAATCCATCTAGATCCACCATACTTCTCTCATTAAGGGGATACTTTTTGACCTTCATCCCCAATCCCGCTATGTAATTTTTCAGCACGCTCTCCTTCTCCCAGTGCAGGTTCTCTGGCACGAGAATCTCCCTTCTCCTGTTTATTCTGTTTGCCATTCTTGCAGCCTCACCAAGGGAGGTGGAGGCATCGTACATGGAGGAGTTGGCCACATCCATGCCTGTGAGCTCTGCTATCAAGCTCTGATACTCAAATAGGACTTGAAGCATTCCTTGCGAGATTTCAGCCTGATAAGGGGTATAGGAGGTGTAAAACTCAGATCTTGAAGCTAGAGATAAAACGGCTGGGGGTATGAAATGGAAATACACGCCAGCACCTAGGAAATTTGGCATCTGGAAAAAATCCTTGTTCTTATCTGCCAATTTTTTAGCGTAGCGGAAAAGCTCATACTCATCCATGCTCGGTATGTTTATTCCATCCTTCCTTGCTTCCTTGGGAATATCCTTAAAAAGTTCTTCCCAAGAATCAAGTTTCATAGCGCGGAGCATATCTTGCATATCGTTCATATGCAGGGAATCGCTACTCATACCATAAAACTTTCCTTAATATTAAAATAAGAAAACAATCATATCCGCCTGTGAGCCTTAAAGGAATGGGCATAGTACTGAAGAATCGAAATTTTCTAAAATTGTGGATTGGTCAAATTGTATCAAATATAGGTGATGAAGTTGCATTTTTCGGATTAGGAGTTTTGGTTGTATTCTCTTGGAAAGGTACTGCTTTGGACCTTAGCATTGTCATGGCTTCTTCCTCGCTCCCCGTACTACTATTTGGCCCCTTCGTGGGAGTATTTGTTGATAGATGGAACAAGCAGCTTACCATGATAGCTGCGGATTTGATTCGGGCATTTTTAGCTTTATTCTTCATATTCTGCACATCCGTGATTCAATTAGCAATTGTTGTGTTTCTCCTTGCAACGGTCTCAAGATTTTTCTACCCAGCAAGAGCATCTATAATCCCAGAGATCATGAAAGAGGAAAACTTGGTAGAGGCAAATTCATTCTCACAGATGACCTATATGCTCTCAGTTATTTTAGGCCCAGTTATCGCAACTCCAATGATTTACATTCTTGGGTACACATGGATATTCATATTTGACTCATCTTCCTATGTATTCTCAGCAATTATGATATCTCTTATGATTTATGAGCATAAAGCAAGGAAGGAGATGAAAAAACCGCTGGAAGAGCTAATTGATGGATTAAAATACATATGGAACAATCCAACTGTTAGATTGCTGATTCTCATATTTTCCATAGTTATGCTCTTTGTCGGTGGTTTAAATGTGGCGTTCTCCATATACATAAGGGATGTTGTGCATATGGGAGTCGGAGGTTATGGAGCCCTAGAAGTTCTATTCGGTATCGGTACAGTTGTAGGCTCAATTTCAACAGGATTCCTCGCAGGAAGATTCTCCCCAGGAAAGATGGTACTGACTGGGATATTGGGAATAGGAATTATGATTCTAATACTGGGTATCTTACCAACTCCCTGGGTTGCACTAATATTTGGAGGGTTCATGATTGGCTACTTTGTAGGTTATCTAAACGCCCCGGCTACTGCCATATTCCAAAAAGCCATAAAGGAGGAATTTAGAGGAAGAGTATTTAGCGCTCAAGGAGCGATAATCCAAGGAGCAACTCTAATTTCGATTGTTGTCATAGGTCTCCTAATAAACTACTTTGGAATAATCCCCATAATACTTTTCTCATCTTCAGTGCTCATATTTCTCTCCATAGCCCTTATATTCTCAAAGGCCTCAAAGGTTTTAAACGAAGGAGAATAATTCTTTTCTCGTATCTCTCAATGTGGGTCTTACTCTTCTAGCGAGGGCAATATCATCCAAGTTTATTTCAACCGTGTGAATATCTTCCTCAAAATAAGGCGCTTTGTATAGAAGCTTTCCCCTTGGAGAATAGAACATAGAGCCGCCCCAGAACTCCATGGTGCGCTGCAATCCAGCCCAATTCACATAAACAAAAAATACAGTGTTCTCTATGGCCCTCGCTGGTATAATCTTTTCAAACATGGCTCTGGAAGTAATGGGACTTGCGGAGATGTTAACGATAATATCCGCACCGTTCAACGCCTGCGTTTTGGCTACTTCGGGAAAGAAAGCATCGTAACAAATTTGCACACCTATTTTTCCAAACTGTGTATCTACAACAAAAGGTTTCTCACCCTCTTTAAAGTACAACTTCTCTTCAAAGGGCCCGAAATTCGGCAAGTACAATTTCCTTGCAATTTTTATCTCTCCATCCACAATTACGGCTGCAGAATTGTAAATATGCTCGGCCCTCTCGGGAAAACCGAAGATTAGAACTTTATCCTTGGCAACATTTACAATATCCCCAAAAATCTCATCCTCTCCATCCATCGCTCTTTCAAAAATTTTATCACGAATTAAATAACCTGTTAGATACAATTCTGGGAAAACATACATATCCGCATCGTTTCTTTTAACAATGTTGAGCAATCTTTTCAAATTATTTTGTACATCAAAACTGGCCCTCATTTGAGCCAAAAGTACCTTCATTTCATCATCTCCCTTATTTTATCTTCAAACCTTTTCTTTTCAACTATGTACCTATAATGCTTTCCCTCGCCCACCTTTCCTTTATAATCCCACGCCTCAACTTCAAATTCTAGCTTTGGTACATCTGCCTTTATCAACCTTGCTTTAACCTTCACCTTATCTCCCAAGGGTGTGGCTTTCAGATGCTTTATACAAATTCCTGTGCCCACGGTGGTGTGGGTATTTGGCAGGTATGGCTCCACGCATCTTAGAGCGGCTATCTCCATAGCCTGCACCAAGCAAGGGGTGGAAAAAACGAGTACATTTAGGCCAATCTGCTTAGCAGTGAGCTCTTCCTTAACCTCAACCTCGTATTCATATTCTACATTTTCTGGAATTTCCATAAGGGGACATGTATTTGAATTTTAAAAATCTTTGATGCGGCAAAAGTATTAATTAGCACATTTCCATTTTCCAATATGCCCACTATAGTTGAGAAAATCCTCCAAGAGCATAGCGAGGAAAAAGTTGAGCCTGGCAAAATTGTATGGATTGATCTGGATATAATAACCGCTAGAGAATTTGGGGGACCAAATGTTGTAAAGCATCTAAAAGAGAACTTCTCTGGTAATTATGTGGCAAAGCCCGAAAGTACATTCTTCACATTTGATTTGAGCGTCCCCGCTAAAACTCTGAAATATGC
The DNA here is from genome assembly GCF_000025665.1 of Aciduliprofundum boonei T469. Lineage (GTDB taxonomy): Archaea > Thermoplasmatota > Thermoplasmata > Thermoplasmatales > Aciduliprofundaceae > Aciduliprofundum > Aciduliprofundum boonei. The sequence continues at coordinate 658,854 of NC_013926.1, read as the reverse complement.
TCTGGCTCAAAATATATGCAGAAAATTTGCGAAGGAAGTAGGAATAAAAGTTTTTGATATAAATCAGGGCATAGGAACGCATGTGCTCATTGACAGGGGCGTTGTAAAGCCCGGAATGACCGCTGTCGGCACTGATTCTCACTACAATATCTTAGGTGCCATGGGAGTTTTTGGACAGGGTATGGGAGATAAGGATATCGCATTTGCATTTAAAACTGGAAAGACATGGTTCGAAGTGCCAGAGACAATGAAAGTTATCGTGGAAGGAAAATACAATTTTCCAACGGTGGCGAGGGATCTGACATTTGCCGTTATGAGAGAACTCGGACCTGCGGGGGCCTTGGGAAGAGCTATTGAATACTACGGAGATGCAATATCCTCTCTAAGCATTGACGGACGCATTACCCTTGCATCACAAACAACAGAGATGGGTGGAATAATAGGATTCACACCTATGGATGAGAAATTAAAGAGTTTCTATGAGAGCAAAGGTATGAATTTCAAGGTAATAAAAGCAGATAAAGAAGCAGAGTATGTGGAAGAAATTCATATCGATGTCAACAATTTGGAGCCACTAATGGCCTCACCTCCAAATCCCTGCAATGTACATCCTGTTAGCGAATATGAAGGTATGGAAATAGATGGTGCATTCATAGGCTCTTGCACAAATGGGAGATACGAGGACTTAGTTGCCGCTGCAAAAATCTTAAAGGGAAAGAAGTTGAAAGTGCCCTTGACAATAACCCCTACAACAAGAGAAATATGGCTTAGGTTGATGAAAGAAGGTATATGGGAGATATTTGCAGAGGCAGGAGCAGTACTTACAAATCCAGGATGCGGTGGCTGTGCAGAGGGAATGCCCGGGCTTATAGGTGACGAAGTTTATCTAAGCACTACAAATCGCAACTATCCCGGCAAGCAGGGTCCAGGGAAATTGTATCTAGTATCGCCTGTGATAGCAGCAGCAAGTGCCGTTGAAGGAAAAGTTACCGTACCAAGGATGTAATATGAAAGTTCTAATGGGCATAGGCAATGACTTACGGGGAGATGATGCCATAGGGATTTATATAGCCAAAAACTTTAAAAAAGAGGGGTGGAAAGTAATCATAGCGGGACAGGTGCCCGAAGATTTTACAGGGGAAATAAAAAGAATAAAGCCAGATCTATTAATACTCGTGGACGCTGCGTTGATGGGACTTCAGCCCGGAGAGTTCAGAGTAGTCCCTACCGATTTGATTCCGAATGTGGCATTTAGCACCCATGGTATGCCTCTCTCTTTTTTCATAAACTATATAGGCGAGAGTGCTCAAAAAATAATTCTAATTGGTATAGAGCCAAAGAATCTGGAATTTGGAGAGGAATTGAGTCCCGAGGTCAAAGAGGCTGGAGATAAAATCATTGAAATCTTGAAAAAAGAAGAGATTGAAGAAATAAAGATATTGAAAGGGTAAATCATTCTTTTATCTCTTCCTCTGGCTTGCAGTGCCACATTTTTGCAATCTTGCTCCATGCCTTGACATAACCAACAAGGAAGGGTATCTGTATCAAAGGAGTCACTGCCGGAGGAATCGCCATAAGACCCATCCCCGCACTCATCGCTATTGCCATCGCTGTGCCTTCATTTTTTCCTACCGAGGGAAAGGTTATAGCCATATGATCCCTGTACCTTATCCCCAATATCCTATTTAGATAAGTGAGCAATCCAAGAGATATGAGATAGTACAAAATCAAAGGAACGAGGGCAATTAGCACCATCTCTGGTTTCTTGGCAATCAGCTTCGCCTTCTCCATGAATATTAGGAACACTATGGTGTACATTCCAATCAAGGAAATCGCTGGAAACAGTGGTTTGATTTTGAGAAATCCCTCTGTGCCCTTCTTTCTTATCAACGCTTCTCTCGTTATAATTCCAAAGAACATTGGAACAAATACCACTTCGATTATAGTTATTACGAGGAGCATTGTTGGCACGGAGACATTAGAAGATGCCGCATATATTGCGAGCCAGCCAGGCACTGTTATAATTGCAAGGATGAAGCTGAAGGCTACAATTATAGTTGCTAATTCTAAATTTCCACGAGAGAAACCTGTATAGGCAATACTCATAGATGAGCAAGGTACGACCATCGCTAGCATCAAACCCAAAGCAAGCTGGGGACTTAGAGGATAAAATAAACCGATAAGCCATATTAGAAACCACATTAAAATTGGAGCTACCACAAGGCCCATAGTAAGTCCTATGGCAAGCTGTTTTCCCTGCTTCATCGAATTCTTCAGTTCTCCAAGACGAAGATTGATCATCATTGGATATATCATGGAAATCACCACTGCCAAATTTATCCAATGAAAAGTTCCCTTGTACTTTTCGACATTTATATGGAGACCCACCAGAAAACCAAGGAGCATAGATACTGTGACATATACAGGTAAGAACTTATCAAGGTGATTCTTCAAGCGCAAATAATCCATGCTCATTCCTCCTCATGAGTTTTTATTATTAACACGGGCTTCTTGGTCTTTTTGAGAACTCTCATAGTGGTTGAACCGAATATTTCATGGGAGAATCCCAGCCTTCCATGAGAAGGCAATAGTATGAGTGAGACATTTTCCTCCTCTGCAACTTTTACTATTTCCTCATATGGTATACCAAATCTCACCATTATCCTTAGCTTGTTAGCATTCATCATTTTTCTGCATTTATCTGCACTCTCTGAGAGTTTTTCTCTAGCCTTAGCCTTTAACTTCTCCTCAATATCCCTGAGTTCTTTATTTTCTCCTTTGTAGAGATAAGCATAGCCATTGAGCAATTCTTCAAGGCGTCCTTCATCAACAACATGTAGAATAATGCACTCTCCAACCTCGCTTTGGTTATTCTTACTGAATTTTTGAATTGCGCGCATTGAACCTTCACTAAAGTCCGTAGGGAACAGGATTTTTCGAAACATTTAAACCACCATATTTCAATTTTTTTTGAAGCATGAAAAACCCATATTAATAGTTTGTTGGACATTTTTGTTTATTTTCCTTTATTTTTAAGGTTTTCTTTGCAAAAATTCACAAGGCAATAGTAATTTTACAAGAAAATTTTAAATATAATTATGATATTTATCATAAATATGAGAGATTTGAAAGAACATAAAACTTATGAATCTCTGAGGCGTGTTATGATTCACTGGGGCTTTGGAGAGTTAGAAGCTGCAATATACGCACTATTGGTGATGAAACAAAAACCCATGACTGCTAAGGAAATCGCAAATGAAATCGGATATGCCTATAGTTCCGTGGTAAATGCCTTAAATCAGCTAAGGAGACATGAGATGATTGAGAGGAAGAAGGGTGTAAAATGCTACACCTATTCTGCTGTGATAGATTTTATCAGAATAATAAAGAACGAGAGGTTGAAAGTGAAGAACTTTTTGACAGAGGCAAAGATGGCATTAGAAGGAAAAGATGAGGAATATGCCGAGCTTTTGAGACATCTGGAGGAGGGCATAGAGTATTTAGGAAAATTGGAAAAAGAGGTGAGATAAAAATGGAAAAAAAGGAGAATTTGAGTGAGGGTGAAATAATAGACTATCTGAACAAAGTAATGGACCACAAATTTACAAGGTTCATAATGAAGGAAATGACAGAAGTTAAGAAACTTGAGAAGTCATTTGCTATATATGCAGAGGTTGAAAAACCAAAGGGTTTGAAAGAAAGACTTCACGCAAAGATTGTGGGTGAGGCCCTTGAAAAGGGTGCTGAAAAGTTTGGTGGCAGTCCGGAGGTAATTAAGAATTTTTTAAAAGATTCCTACATGCGCAAAGCGTTTGCCGTTATAATAAGAAGTATTGCCGAGTACGGAATTACAAGACCTCAAAGATTAATCGCCCCGTTTATGGTTGTTTGGAACTTTACCAAGCAATGCAACTTAAAATGCAAACACTGCTATGCAAATGCAACTCCATATCCAGCACGGGATGAACTCACTCTTGAGCAAAAATATCAGGTTGTAGATCAGCTGGATGAGGCAGGTGTGGCTGCAATATCATTCTCTGGAGGAGAGCCGCTTACAAATAAAGATTTTCTAAAAGTGGCAAGGTATGCAAAGTCAAAGGGATTCTATCTAACTGTGGCTACAAATGGCACGCTTATCTCTGAAAAAATGGCTCGTAAATTGAAAGAAGTGGGGATAGGGTATGTAGAAATAAGCTTAGATGGCCCCAATGCAGAGATACATGATGAGTTCCGTGGTGTGAAAGGTGCTTTCAATGCAACAATTAGAGGTATAAAGAATGCAAAAGCAGTAGGATTACAAGTGGGCATTGCAACAACAGCCACCCACGAGAACTTAGACTCCATACCCGAAATAATGAAACTGGCGAGAGAACTAAAAGTTGACAGATTTATAGTTTTCAATTTCATCCCCACTGGCAGAGGTAAGGATATAATGAACGAGGATTTAACTCCTGAGGAGAGAGAAGAGTTGATGAATTACCTGTATAAAGAATGGCAGACAGGAGGTTTAGATATATTTTCTACATGCCCAGCATATTCAAGAATTTCCATAACAGCTATGGATGAGGGTACTGGAGATAAAGTGTCACCAACGCACTTTGCTGAGATGGAAATACCCACAGGATTCGGTGGTGCTGCTAAGGCCCTCACTGAATTTATAGGAGGTTGTGGTGCTGGACGTATTTACTGCTCTATTGAACACAATGGAGATATTCAGCCCTGCGTATTCCTCCCCATAAAGGTTGGAAATGTCATAAAGGATGGTTTTGTGAATGTATGGAAGAACAGTGAAGTTCTCAATGCTCTTAGAGATAGAGATGCTGCAGATTACGCATGCTCTTCCTGTCCATTTAGATATGTATGTGGTGGATGCAGAGCCAGGGCCTATGCATATTATGGATACATAAAGGCACCTGATCCTGGGTGCATATTGATGAAAGATGAATGGGAGAAATTGAAGACAAATAATATTCATCATTTACAAGAGGAAATGAAAGCACCTCATATGATACTAAGCAAGTGATAAGCATGAGAATCCTGTTGATATCTCCTCCTACAATAAGCGCCATAAAGGCAATAGTGGGTACAACAGGGCCACCTCTGGGTTTAGCTTACTTAGCCTCAATGGTTCGCGATGAGCATGATGTGAAAATAGTGGATTCTTTGGCAGAAGATTTAAATTATGATGATGTGAAAAGAATAATAAAAAGCTACAATCCAGATTTAATAGGTATAACATCCACAACTTCAATGATGCCAGATGCTTACATTATTTCAAAGACGGCAAAAAAGCTCAACGAGAATGTGAAAATTGTTATGGGAGGGCCCCATGTTACATTCACTCCTGAGAGGACATTCAAAGAGTGCCCCTGCATAGATTACATTGTGCGCGGGGAAGGAGAGCTAACATTCAAAGAACTAGTAGATACCTTAGATAAAAACAGGGATCCTTCTAATATTTTAGGATTAAGCATAAATATGGGAGATAAAGTGAAGAATAATCTAGCAAGACCGCTTATCAAAGATGTTGATTCTATTCCAATTCCATCTTACGATTTACTTCCAATGGATAGATACCAAGCGGATGGTGTAAAATTTGGAACTATTATGACATCCCGCGGTTGCCCATTTAACTGTGCATTTTGCTCCTCTTCCCTGCAATTTGGAAAAAGATGGCGTGGGCACAGCGATTCTAGGGTGATTGAGGAGCTTAAAATACTCCGGGAAGAATATGGCCGCAAGGAAATAGAATTCTTGGATGATACATTCACATTGAACAGGCCAAGGGCAATAAGAATCTCCAAGATGATAAGAAAAGAAGGATTAGATATTTCCTGGACCGCTTCTTCCCGCGTAGATATTTTCACGAATGAAGTCGCGGATGCATTAAAATATGGGGGATGCCACACTGTTTACTTTGGAATAGAATCAGGTTCACAAAAAACATTAGATTTCATAGGCAAGAGAATAACCCCCGAACAATCTCTAGCAGCAGTAAAGAAGGCAAGAGCTCATAAATTGCATGCGTTGGGGGCGTTCATAATAGGGTTTCCCGAAGAGACAAAAGAGGATATAAAGAAAACAATAAAATTCTCAAAGAAAGTTGGAGTGGATTATGCACAGTTCACAGTAGCAACTCCTTATCCGGGAACAAGATTATGGAACTATGCTATGGCAAGGAATTTGATTTTAACATTTAACTGGAGAAAGTATACCACTCTAGACCCAGTTATGAAACTAATGCACTTCACTACTCAAGAAATTACAAAATTCTTGCAGTGGGCTTATGTCTCTTTCTATGTGAGACCTATTTACTTGCTCAAAGATTTAATAATGCAAGGGGGTTTTATCTTCAGAAGAGCTATACCTAACGCAATAAGAGTGGCAAGACAAACAATGAAAGTATGAGTTTTATTAACCATTATTAAACTACTTTCTTTTTCCAGATAAATACTCCAACAATAAATATTGAAACTATTCCTATTGGAATCACAACATAAGCATAATTCAGATGCATCGATAATACCCTCACTTCGTTGCTCATTGCACTCTCCCCTCCGGGACCGACAGCAGAAACCCAGTATACATGCTCTTTTCCATCAGAGATATTATCCGTGTAGGTCGTTAAATTGCTTCCAACATTGGCTATAAGCTTACCATCGCGATATATCCTGTATTCTAATATTCCATCTCCTCTGTAGCTAGGAACCTTCCAGGAGAGTTTGAAATGTCCGTTTATATCCTTAATCGTTAGGTTACGGGGTGAAGATGGTGGCAGTGAGTAATTGAACGGTATTTTCTTGAGTGGGTAATAATCAACGGCATGCGCATGCCCAGGTATCTTGTATGGATAATCTACAATTCCATCGTGATTTTTATCATTCGTATTATTTTTATTTGCCCAGTTATCCCAGTAATTACCAATAGAGGAGGAGTTCCAGAAAGAGTACGGAGCGTATGTATAGTTCCAATAAAAGCCACCGGGAGTGTATCCCCCATCTTTTGCTGTGGAATTTAAAAATATGTTGCCCCATATATAATTTGAGCCATCACCTGATAATTCTATCCCATAATCCTCAGAGTATGCAAACAGGTTTCCAGTTATCTCGTTGTTATGCACAGGGAAATTTAAACCCTCTACGTAAATACCATCTCTGTTGTAAAAGAATCTATTATTCTTTACCAAAATGTAATAACTTCCAATATTCGAAACTCCTGAGGCTCTCCCACTAAATGTGTTATTTTCTACCCATACATTGTAAGATCCAATGACATTTAATCCACTTCCCAAAAAACGAATTTGTTTAATGGTAATATTTTCAGAATATCCAACGAGCCCAACATGAGAGTTAAAATAAGAATCCGAAATAGAAATATTATCAGAATATGAGGTCCAGAAATCAAATTTCATGTTCATGCCCGTGAGATCCCACGCGGAGATGTGCGAACTATGGTATATCCAAAGCTCTGCACCGTTGAGGTATGAATCATAGAAATATATGTGTGAAATTTTAATATTTGACGAGTTGATGATGTAAATGAGGGTGAGTAGAACATCTTTGTTATAATTACAAAAACTTATGTTTTGAATCTCTGCATTTTTCACATTATTCAGTACTATTCCCATCTCCCCATACCAATCTTTTCTGAAATGAGAGAACTTTGAGTTTTTCAAAATAAAATAGGATGAGGTATTACCTATGTAGATCCCTGATGGTGAATTTGAAATATTAATGGAAATAACATAGGGCGATTCTTCAGTTCCATTTCCAGAGAAACTGTTTTTCTCAACAAATTTTTTCAGACCCTTGTCGTTATTTATCCGTACTTTGTAGTGAAACTTATAAACGCTAAAATGAAAACCTTCATCCCCATTTACTCCTTGCACAGATCCAGAATTAATCCCTACACCTATCATACCCAACATTAAGAATAAAACTATGAACGGGACTATCTTATTCTTCATAAAAGTCGCTAAAACTTAGAAATACAAAAATTTTTACTTTATTAATAACCCCAATATAAGCATATAGAACTGAAAAACATGGTAAACAAATAAACTAAGGCACCTAACAAATACCAAAAATTTTTGAAATAGTTATACATGGCTCAATGAGGTGATAAGATGAGAGTAGCAATACCGAGCATAAGCGATGAAGGGTTGGATAGCAAGGTTAGCGGTCATTTTGGCCGTTCCCCGTACTACACCTTCGTGGATATTGAAAACGGAGAGATTAAGAATGTAGAAGTCGTTCCTGTTCCATTCGAGGAGCATGGCCCCGGAGACCTGCCGAATTTCGTAAAAGAGCATGGTGGCGAGGTTGTAATCGCTTACGGCATGGGACCCAGAGCGACAGAATTTTTCCAGCAATTGGGCATCAATGTAGTCACCGGCGCTGGCGGAAGAATAAGGGACGTGATAGATGCGTTCATCCACAATATGCTTGAAGTGGACCCGTACTGGAAAGAGAAAATCGAAAAAGAAAAGAAGAGAAAGGGAGAATGCGAGGGGCATTAATTTTCTTTTTAAACTTAAAAACTTTCAGAGAGATGTTTAAAGATAATTTGAAATACTTTTTAGGCATGCCGAAAGCATGTACGATGAAATATTTAAACCAATTAAAATAGGAGGTTTAGAGAGCAAAAACCGTGTCATATTTCCTCCCGTATCCACAAATTTTGGTAGAGAGGATGGCCATTTAAGTGAGTTGTTCATCAAGCATTACGAAACCCGAGCAAAGGGTGAAGTCGGATTGCTCATAGTGGAGAACTCGTGCGTGTCGTATCCCGAGGGGAAGCATGGCGCTTATGAACCAAGAATAGATTCTTGGGATTTCTACGAAGACTGGAAAAATATAGCGAGAAGATTGCAAAAATACGACTCGCTCATTTCCGTCGAGCTCACGCACGAGGGCTGGAAAAAGAAGGGTGTGAATTTCCTGAGCGATGAAAAAATAAGGGAAATAGTGGAAAATTACGGCACCGCCGCGGAAATCGCTTGCAAGGCGGGATTTGACATGGTGGAAGTGCAGGGTGCCCATGGATTATTGGTGAATCAATTTCTCTCTCCTTTAACCAATACCCGGGACGATTCATGGGGCGAGCGAACGAAATTTGCAATCGAAATAAGAAAAGAAATAGCGAAGCGCTGTGGCTGGGATTTCCCTGTGACAATTCGCCTCGCGGTGGATGACTTCTTAGACGGGGGAATAACTCTCGATGAGGGAAAGAGAATCGCGGAGGAACTTCAAAATTATTACCAGATGATTCAAGCCGATATTGGACTCGGGCCAAAAGAACTGCGATTGGAGCCAATGCCGTTCCAGCAGGGATGGAGAGCATATTTGGCGGAGAATATTCGCCCATTAAAGGTACCCGTTGCAGCCGTGGGAATGATCCGCGAGCCGGAGGTTGCGGCGGAAATCCTGAGGGAAAAGGCAGATATGATCGTGTTGGGAAGAACATTAATCGCGGACCCTGAGTGGTTAATAAAGGTTCGCGAAGGAAGAGTGAATGAAATAAGGAAATGCATTGGTTGCAGCGAGTGCATCAAAGCACGGCATGATGAGGACACGAGAATAAGATGCGGCGCAAATCCGCAGGTTGGGAGAGAGATAGAAATAAAAAATGCGGAGGAAAAGAAGAGAGTGGTTATAGTGGGCGGCGGCCCGGGAGGATTGGAAGCAGCTAGGATTTCGGCAATGCGCGGGCATGAAGTTCATTTGTTCTACGATGAATTCGGAGGAACATTGAATCTTGCGGCACTTCCTCCGGGAAAAGAGAAGATAAGGTGGTTAATCGAGTACTATCGCGAGGAATTGAAAAAATACGATAATTTGAAGATGTACAATAAAAAAGCGCTCAAGAACGATGTGGTTGCTTTAGAACCGGATGCAATAATAATGGCCACCGGGAGCAAGCCGTTCCTGCCGTGCCCGCCGCTCCGCGATTTCGTGTATTTATACGAGGATGTTCTCCGTGGCGAAGTTAAATTTGAAGGAAAGAGCATAGTTGTTGGCGGCGGTGGTTTAGTAGGTTGCGAAACCGCGAATATGCTTGCGGAGAAAAATAAAGTGATAATAGTTGAGATGATGCCCGAGGTTGCACAGGGAATGGAAACTCTCTCAAAGAAGCATCTTCTGAAAGAATTGCAGGAGAAGGGAGTGAAGATATTAACCAACACCAAAATAGTAGATGTTGCTCGAGGTGAAATAATAGTTGAAAAAGAGGGAGAGCAGATGCTCATCGAAGCAGATGCCATGATTGCCGCCTTCGGTTCTCGGCCATTCGTGCCATTCCGCATCGAAGATGTGCCAACGCACATTATCGGCGATGCCAAGAGCGTTCGAAACATCTATTCCGCGGTTAGCGAAGGATTTGAGGTTGGTATGAAAATCTAGGATTTCTCTATTTCTCTAATCTCTTTTTCATGCCTCGTCATCTGTGCCTGATATTGCTTCGCAGTTTCCAACATCTGCTGCGCAAACTTTTCTTCTAACATCTTTTTCACTTTTATAAATATCTTATTTTTCCTAGCTGCCTCTCTTGCAACCTCCGCAGGAGGAAATTCTATGGCGCCAACTGGGCAAAGATTAGCGCATGTTTGACATCCAACTAAACAATTGAATGGCTTCGCAACTATCGGCTTTTTGGATACAAGGTCATAGGAGTAAACTCCACGGCCACAGATAACAGCGCAAAGGCCGCAACCAATGCATGCCGCTGGGTCTATTTTAGGGTACCATTTGATCTCTTTTCTCGGCACCCCAAACCAGTAATCAAATTTCTTATCGCTCATTTTTACCACCATGCCTACATACATTTTAAGTATTTCAAATTTTTTTGAAACACTATAAAAAAGTTGAAATAGATGCACACAGATTATGCATTATGGTTCAAAAAATACCTGAAAAAATAAAGAAAGAAATTGAAGCAAAGGGAGGTATCGAAAAGATAATAAAAGAAATTCCCCCAAAAAAAGATATAAAAAAAATTGCATTTATACATCATGCCCTTTCAGATGAGATCCGCCTAAAAATCCTGTTTTTTTTAAATATTCAGGAGTCTTGCGTGTGCCTCATAAAAGAAATTACAGGTTTATCCTACTCTAAACTCTCATACCATCTCAAAATCTTAAAGGATGCTGGATTAATAAAAAGCAGAAAACTCGGAAATTACATTATATATTCTATCTCCAAAAAAGGCAAATTCTTTATTGATAAGTGTATGATAAAATAGTTTTTTCATCATTTAAAAACGATTTTAATAAATTAAAAAACGAATATCGTAATATTTATTAGGTATTATGCCATTCCATTCTTAATGTGTCTTGCAATTCCAGGAAAAATAGTGGAAATTCGTGGAGTGGTTGCAATAGTGGATTACGGTGGAGTACGTAGAGAAGCAAGAATAGATTTCGTTCCTGATGTCAAGCAGGGGGATTATGTAATTGTACACACTGGATTTGCCATTGAGAAAATGGATGAGGAGTCGGCAAAAAAGAGTATAGAAGCATGGGATGAGATTTTAGAAGGGGATCTGGAATGAGTAATAATACAGCTAAAAAAATTATACAGGGTATCTTTAAAGAGGCTAAAAAAATAGATAAAATAGTCACCTTTATGGATGTTTGTGGAACTCATGAAGACACCATCAACAAAGGTGGGATTAGGCCTATACTCCCAAAGAATATTAAGATAGTAGCTGGTCCAGGATGCCCCGTATGCATAACTCCAGTAGAAGATATAGTGAAGATGATGGAAATTGCTAAAAAAAAGGATATTATTATAACAACCTTTGGGGATATGTATCGCATTCCAACTCCTATGGGAAGTTTTGCGGATTTTAAAGCTTCCGGCCATGATGTCAGGATTGTATACTCCATCTACGATGCATATAAAATCGCTCAAAAAACCAAAAAGACAGTAGTTCATTTCTCTCCAGGATTTGAAACTACTACCGCCCCCACTGCAGGAATATTAAATGATGTGTGGGAGAATGATATGGAAAATTTCAAAATATACTCAGTACACAGGCTCACGCCCCCTGCGGTAGAATTTCTAATAAAAGCCGGAACAGTTTTTGACGGGCTTATAACACCTGGTCATGTATCTGCAATAATTGGAGTGAGAGGATGGGCTTACATCACAAAAAGATATGGTGTACCTCAGGTTATCTCTGGGTTTGAACCAGAAGATGTGCTCTTAAGCATATATATGCTTCTTAAAATGCTCAACGAGGGAAGGGTTGAAATAGAGAATGAGTATAAAAGAGTGGTTAAATACGAGGGAAATGTGCCCGCACAGAAGAGTATTGAGAAATTCTTTGAGATTAAAGATGCAAAATGGAGAGCTCTTGGAGTTATTCCTAGTAGTGGATTATTTCTTCGGAAAAAATACGAGAATCTGGACATAAGAAGTGATATAGATATTTCTATCCCTGAGATGCCTGATTTGGAAAGGGGATGCAGATGTGGTGAAGTTCTTAGGGGTCTAATTTTACCCGATGAATGCCCTCTATTTGGAAGACTATGCACTCCTCAAACCCCAATAGGACCATGCATGGTTTCATATGAAGGTACTTGCCAGATATTTTACAAATATGGCTCATTGTTTGGTGAGTAGATGAAATGCGTGAAAATAAAAGTGAACGGAATTGTCCAAGGCGTAGGATTCCGACCATTCATATACAGAATTGCCCACACCAATAAATTGACAGGATATGTAAAGAATCTTGGCGATGCTGGTGTTGAGATCGTCGTGCAGGGAAGTGATATAAATATAGAGAATTTTATAAAAGATTTAAAACTCAAAGCCCCGCCTCTAGCAAGAATACAGAAAATTAACTATGAATATATTCCCCCACGAAATTTCAAAGATTTTAAGATAGAGGGAAGCTCCAGAATAAAAGGAGAGGGCAATTCAATAATACCACCAGATGTGGCAATATGTGATGATTGTCTTAAAGAATTGTTCAATCCAACAGATAGAAGATACATGTATCCATTTATTGTATGTACAAACTGCGGACCAAGATTCTCCATTATAGAGGATTTGCCATACGACAGGGATAATACATCTATGAAGGATTTCCCCATGTGTGAAAAATGCGGAGAAGAGTACGAAGACCCACTAAATAGAAGATACCATGCAGAGCCCATATGCTGCGAGAACTGTGGTCCACAGTATGTTTTAATTGATAAAAATAATGTTCAAATTCCTGGTGAACCATTAAAAAATGCAGCAGTGCTAATCGATAAAGGATATATAATCGCTATTAAAGGCATCGGTGGTTTTCACATAGCGTGTGATGCTAGAAATGATGAAACAGTTGGAGAACTGAGAAAAAGGATAAGGAGAAAGGCGCAGCCCTTTGCGATAATGGCAAGGGATCTCAATACGATTGAAGAATTTGCTATAATAGATGATGAGGAGAAAGAGGAAATAAATAGTTACAGGAGACCCATAACATTATTGAAAAAGAGGGATCCATTCCCCTTACCAGATAACCTTTCTCCCGGATTGCACACAATTGGTGTTATGCTTCCTTATACTGGCTTGCATTATATTCTCTTCCACCATTCGCAAAGTGATGTTTATGTGATGACCTCTGCAAATTATCCCGATTTTCCTATGATAAAGGATAACGATAAAATTCAAGAAATAAAAGATGCAGTAGATTATTTCTTGATTCATAATAGAAGGATAGTAAATCGCGTTGATGATAGTGTTGTAAGATTCGTTGATGGGAAAAGAGCAGTGATAAGGCGCTCTCGGGGATTTGTACCACTTCCCGTTGGAAAAACATTAAGGTATAATGGTATCGCCATGGGTGCCGAGCTTATGAACTCATTCTCTATTATTAAAAATGAAAAAATATATCCTAGTCAGTACATAGGCAACACTTCGAAGGTAGAAGTTATGGACTTTTTTCAAATAGCCTTGAATAGATTTCGATCTCTTTTAAACATCAATGATGCGGATTTAGTTATAAGAGATTCCCACCCCCTTTACAACACCTCACAGTTTGGAGATAAATTGGGTGAGGAAATGGGTGTGGAAGTATTAAAAGTCCAGCATCATTTTGCCCATATTGCATCCATAATGGCTGAGGCAAATATTGATGAGATAATAGGCATAGCCATTGATGCCGTGGGATATGGATTAGATGGAAACACCTGGGGAGGAGAGATAATAGAGATTTCAAACTCGGGAATTAAAAGGTTAGAGCATATAAGTTATTACCTTCTACCTGGCGGAGATTTAGCCGCGTATTATCCCATTCGCTCATTAATAGGTCTTCTTTCAATATCCTATGATGAGGAGGAGATCGAAAAGATTGTAAAAGATCGATGTCCCGATGCAGTAAATACATTAAAATATGGGAAACAAGAGCTCTATTTAATTCTTAAACAATTGCAGAAGAAGATAAATGTTGCATATACATCCTCTACAGGAAGGCTTTTAGACGCTGTATCTGTACTACTCAATGTATCCTATGAAAGAACCTACGAAGGTGAACCTGCTATGAAGCTGGAGAGTATAGCAATGGGTGGCCAGGATCTTGAATTCAAAATACCATGGAATAAGGGGATAGAAGTTCATCAGTTACTTCCTCAAATTATAAATACAAGGGGAAGTAAAAAGAATATTGCATATAGTGTTCATACATCCTTAGCCAAGACTCTGGCAAATGCTGCAATATATTACGCCGAAGAAAGAGGGATAAAAAAAATAGGAGTGAGTGGCGGTGTGGCGTATAATCAAATAATCATGGGCAAAATGAGGAAAATCATAGAAGGAAAAGGATATAATTTCATATCTACAACCGAGGTCCCTCGGGGAGATAATGGAATCAGTGTGGGACAGGCATATATTGGAGGTTTATATCTAAATGGATATGTAAGGAGGGATGAAATTGGATAGGATAAGAATGGTTGATGGTGCAGGTGGAGAAGCTATGGAGAGATTAATAAAAGAGATCATCTTGGATAACATAACTCTTAGAAGTGCAGGGAAGGTCTCTCTTGATGATTTGGATGATGGAGCTACCATAAGCCTCGATGGAGAAGATATTGTATTCACCATTGACGGCCATACTGTAAAACCCATCTTTTTCCCAGGTGGAGATATTGGAAAACTTGCGGTTAGTGGAACCGTTAATGACCTTGCAGTTATGGGTGCAAAGCCTCTTGCTCTGGCAATATCTCTAATTATTGAAGATGGTTTTTCAATGGATAGCCTAAAAAACATAATGATTTCTATTGATAAAACTGGAAAAGATGTTCCTGTTCCGATAATAACAGGAGATACAAAGGTTGTAGAGGACAAAATAGGGATATTTGCGATTTCCGCTGGAATAGGAAAGGCAGATAAAATTGTGAGAGATTCTGGAGCCAGAGTAGGAGATTTCGTTCTCATAAATGGAGGAATTGGCGAGCATGGTTTTGCTATAATGAGTAAACGCGAAGGCATAGATTTTGAAACTTCTTTGGTGAGCGATGTTTCTCCTTTATGGAGCCTTATTGAAGATGTAGCAAAATGTATCGGATGGGAAAATATTCATGCTATGAAAGATCCTACAAGAGGTGGATTAAGTGAGGCTCTTAATGAAATGGCATCAAAAGCCAATGTCGGTATAGAAATTGATGAGGAATCTGTCCCCATAAAATCCTCTGTAAAAGCAGCTAGTGAGATGCTTGGTATCTCGCCATTTATCATGGCAAATGAAGGAAAGGTCGTGATGATTGTAGCTGATGGATACCAGGATGATGCAATTGAAGCGATGAGAAAGAATAAAAATGGGAAAGATGCTGCGATTATTGGAAGAGTTATTAGAGAATATCCTGGTAAGGTAATAATAAAAACAAAAATAGGAGGTAAAAGATTTATAGAAAGACCTATAGGCGATCCCGTACCTAGAGTTTGTTAGGAGGTTTAAAAAATGCATGAATGGGCCCTTGCAGAAGGAATATTAAAAACAGCTATAGAATTTGCAGAAAAACATAATGCTAAGAGTATAAAGGGTGTCACCATAATCCTTGGGGAATTACAAGATGTAGAAAAAGAAATCGTGGAGTTTGCCTTGAATGAAATGAAGAAAGACACCATAGCCAAAGATGCAAAGTTCTCTTTTAGTGAAGAAGAAGCAATTTTCAAATGCAGGGACTGTGGTCATACCTGGAAATTAAAGGATGTAGAAAATAAATTGAATGCAGAGATGAGAGAGGATATACATTTCGTACCTGAAGTTGTTCACACTTTCTTATCCTGCCCAAAATGTGGCAGCAGAGATTTTGAAGTCGTGAAAGGTAGAGGAGTATATATCTCTGAAATAGTAGTGGAGGAATGATAAGATGATAGATCCCAGAGTAAAGGCCATAGATGAGAGAACAAAAGGTATTAAAAGGATAATCCCTGTTGTAAGCGGGAAGGGTGGCGTAGGAAAATCATTAGTATCTACCACTTTGTCTTTAATCTTGAAAGAAATGGGATACAAGGTGGGTTTATTAGACTTAGATTTTCATGGGGCCAGTGCACACATAATTTTAAATGCAGAAATTTCCAAACTTCCCGAAGAGAAAAAGGGCGTGATTCCTCCAGATGTTGAGGGAATTAAATTTATGAGCATAGTTTTTTATTCTGAAGATAAAGCAACACCTCTCCGAGGCGTAGAAATAAGCAACGCACTCATAGAACTCATGGCAATAACAAGATGGTCCACATTAGATTTTCTTATAATAGATATGCCTCCAGGAATGGGTGACCAACTTTTGGATATACTTAGATTCTTGAAAAGAGGAGAGTTTATTGTTGTAGGTTCCCCATCACCCCTTACAATGAATGTAGTGCAAAAGATTCATTCTTTACTTATTGAGCAAAAAATGAATATCTTAGGACTTATCGAAAACATGGTTAGGAATACAAGCACTCTCAAAAAGATTGCAGAGGAGATGGGTGTGAGATACTTGGGAGAAGTACGATTTGACCCGGAGATTGACAAACTCATAGGAAAACCTAAACATATTCTCACAACGGATTTTGGGGAGGATATGAAAAAAATAGCAGAAAAAATTTCAAGGACCAGGAATTATTAAATCCTCTGCCAATTTATCCTCATTCGCTAAAAGAAATTCATCACTCATCTTTAGGCATTTGCGAGGACAGACATCAACACACTGACCACAGAAAACACATCGAGACACATAGATCTTTATTTTCAGAGGGGCTGCCAATTTTGCACCCTCTTTACAGTGCATTATAATCCACTTTTTATCCCTTACCAGTTCTATGGCATGAGAAGGACAAACCTGGGCACAGAGACCGCATCCAACGCATTCATCTATATCGTATTCTAATTTACCACGGAAACCGGGAGGAGTAGCGACAGGGGGATTAATTTTTACTTCCCCCTTCTGAACCTTTTCTACCAAGCCAAGCGTATTTTTAGGTGCATATTTCACAGGGAATTTGTTGGTGAATGGTTTTTTTAGAAGCAATTTCAAAACTTTAAAAAACATCATTTTATCACCTCACAACATCACATCTAAGGCTATTAGTATAAGGGCAATCAACGAAGCCAGTGTAAGATATCCCCAGTAAACCTTGACCACCTGGTCCACCCTGAATCTTGCCACAGAAACTCTGATGAATGTCATGCAGAAGAATATCACTATCTCCAGTTTTAAAAGGAAGAATAGGAAGTCAACAATAGCCCATCCCCAGCACGGCATGGATATATAGGGCATTAGAAGGGGTGAGAGATTGTAGGGGAAGAATATGGCAACTATAAGTGCAGACATTACCACCGTTTTCACAGCATCTGCAAGATAGAACAATCCCAGATTTCTACCGGAATATTCCACAAACACACCTTCCGCGATCTCAGTTTCCGCCTCTGCTATATCAAAGGGCACCTTGGTTATCTCACCTGTTGTCACAAGAAGCAACACTATGAGAAGTATGACGGCCCCAACTATTCCGAAGGGCCCCATAATATTCCATACAGGATGTTTTACAAAAGCCGTGAGAGAAAATACTGCCTCATGCGGGAACAAAGAGGATATCTTCCATGCCAGAGCAATTACCGTGGCTGCCAAGGGGAATTCATAGGACATCATAAGAACCATTTCCCTCTGCGCTCCCACAGATGCAAAAGGAGAACTAGATGCAAAACCACCGGCTACCATTGCAAGTGATGGTATTGTTAGAAGATAGAGAATTAAAATTACATCTCCATGGCCATTCAGTACTGGAGAAAACGGTCCCAATGGGATATAAAGTAAAATGATTACCGTAGAAGCAAGGCAAAGAATTGGTGCAGCATTATAGAGCCAGGAAATCGCATCATCTGGCACTATGGTCTCCTTCTGAAACAGTTTTTTAACATCCCAGAAAGGCTGCCATATGGGAGGACCTACTCTCCATTGCATATGCGCTGCCAGTTTTCTATCAATACCCTTGGTAAGCAATCCAAAGGGTATTGCAAAAAGAATAATCAAGAATGTAGCGGCAATATACCATACAACCTCAAGTCCTACTTGAACCATTACGCATCAACCTCCTTGTTTTTCTTACACTTAACTTATGCATATATTCTTTCGTAATCTCATATTTCTTTCCTTTCTCATCCACCACAGTAACACGATTTAAACAAGACATACAGGGGTCTGTGGAAGCAGCTACGATAGGCACATCTGCAATCTGCCCCCCAAGAAGCATAGGGATCCAAGGAAGTACATTATTATATGTAGGAGCCCGTATTTTCCAAGAGAGATAGGGCTCTTTACCTTTCTCCAGCCTAACATAATGTATATCCTCACCCCTTGGTGCCTCTACTCTCCCGATTCCTTCACCTTCAGCCTTTTTTAGAAGCAATTTTAACCTTACCAAATTTTTCTCAGCCAATATAGGTCCTTGAGGAAGATTATCCACAGCCCATTTTATTATTTCTACACTCTGCTTGACTTCAAGAAGTCTTACTATTATTCGATCAAATACATCACCATGGGTTTCTCCATTATACATATCAGGAGTGATCGCTTTTACTCCATAATCTGCATAAGCCCCATATGGGAAATCCTGACGTACATCCTTAGGTACACCAGATGCACGGGCAACCGGTCCAACTGCACAAAGTTTCAAGGCATCTTCTCTTGTAAGTATACCCACATCCCTGGTTCTCATTCTAATAGTTGGATCGTTTAAGTATATATCCTCAATCTTTGCGAACTTTTCCATGTAGTATTGCATCCCTTCTTTTATCTTTCTCTTTCCTTCCTCGCTTATATCCCTTCTAACTCCACCAATCATCATTATTGCTTTGGTAACACGATTTCCTGAGAGATACTCGATAAGATCCATAACTTTTTCTCTTAGTGCCCAAGTATAATGGAATACAGTATCAAACCCAATTTCATGAGCTGCAACCCCTGCCCACAGAAGATGCGAATGAATTCTTTCCAATTCAGCCATTATGGTGCGGATATAATCAGCCCGTTCTGGTGGGGATATACCTGCTGCATCTTCAACCGCTTGAACCATACAGAAAGGATGGCATATATTGCATATACCGCATACTCTTTCAGCCAAATATATACTCTGGATAGGATTATTTCTATTCATACCGATCCATTCTATTCCTCTATGAACCTGAGAACAAAAAACATCTACCCCTACAATTCTCTCTCCCTCTACATCTATCTTTAATGTGATAGGCTCATGAATCGCCGGATGCAATGGACCTATAGGTATAGAATAAGCATGCTCACTCATCCTTATCATCCTCCTTCCATGTTTCATATAACTTATTTAGCATCTCGCTAGGAAATGTTTCATCTCTACGCCAAGGATATTTACCTTCAGGCCAATTCTCCGGCAAGAAGAAATGTCTCGTATCCTCAAGTCCTATGAAATCTACACCAACCATCTCATGAATCTCCCTTTCTGATATCATCGCTCCAGGTATAAGATCAGTTATTGTTTCAATTCTAAGGTCATTCTTGGGTAATTTAACCCTAAGGGAAATAGTCTTCTCATCGTTTTGCTTACCATAATCAATGGTAAAATGATAAAGGAGTTCCATATCCTCTCCCAAATCTGTCACAGATATAACTGCAAAATGAGGATAATCTTGTATCTCAAAAAGTAAATCCATAAATTTGCGGAAATCCTCACGTTTTATATTTACGAATATATTGGTTCTCTTTATCTTTTTGAGCCCACAAGGGATCTCTTTGATATTTATCTCGCAATCAATCCTCTTCTTTATCATATTTATTACATCTTCTGTTTTCATTTTTTCTCCCTCCTCAATCTTTCCAGTTTCATCCACGCTTTCACAACGCCATCAATTATAGCCTCTGGCCTAGGAGGACATCCTGGTACATATACATCCACTGGAATTACCTTGTCCACCGGACCGACAAGGTTATAGGATTCATGGAAAACTCCTCCACTTATCCCACAGGAGCCTATAACGATAACAACCTTGGGGTCTGGTACCTGCTCGTAGAAACGCTTTACCTTATCCTCCATATCCCTCGTGACTGGCCCTGTAACGAGGAGAGCATCTGCATGCCTTGGAGAACCAACAAGTTTTATACCAAATCTCTCAACATCATATCTAGGTGTGAGCGCAGCAAGAATCTCAATATCACATCCATTGCAGGAGCCGGTGTTAACATGAAATACCCAAAGTGAACGATCAAAGCTCTTGGAGGGTAATTTGGGCATTAGGCACCACCCCACAGGATGTAGAGGATGAGCATTATGGCAACTATTCCCACATACCATCCAAGATAATCCCGTATATCACCAGTATGCATTTTCCTTAGGAAATTGTAATACCTCTTCAGGGCCGATGTGAATCCCCAGTATATGTTTGAGGCCGATACTCTCGTACTCTCCCTGGATTCTGGAGCATAACCAGAAAGGAAAGGTTTTGTTTGATCCGTACCTCTTTTATATCCTGGATTCCCCCGAAGCCATATTAAATATGCCACCAGAAGGGCAACGAATATTACCAAGAGCCACAGAATAGGATTCCAGAAACCATATGGTGTTAGAAAATCAAAGTTCATGGAAAACCACCTCCTAGTACACGAGTTATATAACCCACGGGATCAGAAAGAGCGGTGGCGGCTGGAGTCACTAGATATTGCATTGCTATGTTGGGGAACAGTCCAAAGAATATTATGAAGAATGTCAATATACCCATTCCAACAAGCATTGGTAGAGGTACCTCCTTAACATCGTACCTCTTGGGTCCCATAAAGGCAGAGTGGAATACCTTAACGAAGGATGCCAAGGTAAGTATGCTTACAATCATTGCAAGAATCGAAAGTATAGGATTGAATTGATAAACCGATTCGTATATAAGCAACTTGGATGCAAAACCATTAAATGGAGGAATACCTGCTATGGCCAGAGCCCCAATCATAAAGAATATCATAGTGTATTTCATAGTATGCCCAAGGCCACCCATTTTATCCAGATCTGAGGTGCCAACCCTATAAATTATCGCCCCGGCTGTTAGGAACAAGAGACCCTTATACATGGCATGGTTAATTATGTGGAATATTCCTCCCTCCATGGCAGCAAAACCATATTGGTGAAATGCAGCAGTTCCAAGGGTTGCTAATCCCACACCCACACCCAAGAGCATATATCCTGTTTGAGAAATGGCATGATAGGCCATAAGTCTCTTTATATCATGCTGTATAAGTGCCATTGTAACTCCCACAAACATACTCAAAACACCAAGAATTATAATAAACCAGCCAAGGGTAAAGGTATTGGCTGCAAGCCCAAATACTGTAAAATTAACCCTGAAAAGCCCATAGAGAGAGGCCTGTGAGGCAGTTACCAGCATGGCACTTATAGCTCCTGGAGCCTTGCCGTATCCATCAGGTACCCAGAAGTGCATAGGTATTGCTCCAGCCTTCATGGCTAAGGTTACGGTTAACAGAGCCATTGCTATCTTGTCAAGATTTGAAAAGCCTGTGGCATGCATTCTATAAGCAACCATGGCCATATTCAAAGCATCATACTCTCCATAAAGTATCCCTATAGCAAAGAGAACCATTAATCCTCCCAAAGAACTTATAATAGCGTACTTGAACGCTGCCTCTACTGCCACACCTCTATCCACTCGGTAGGCCACAAGAGCTGCAGAAGCCAAAGAGTTTATCTCAAGGAATACAAAGAAATTAAAAAGGTCTCCTGTTAACATCATTCCCAGCATACCCACAGTCATAAGGAGAAGAAGGGAGTAATATTTATCTTGCCCAGTTTGTTCTTTTTCACAGGATATTGAGTAAATAACTCCTGCCAAAGCCACCGTGGAGGCGGTAAATGCCATAAAGATACTCATACCATCAACTACAAATATTATTCTGATAGGAATTCCTCCAGAATCTGGAGGAACAGTTAAATTAGGAGATGTCGCTCCAAAAACATACACCTGTGTACCAAAATTATAAACTTGGTAAAGGAGTATTACCACGAATATTTCTGTTAGTGCCAGAGCCAATATTACCCATATGTTTCTGGCTCTGGCACTCACCCGAGATATTACCGGAGTGGCGAAGGCGGCGATCAGCGGCACAATTATAATAAAGGCAGGGGCGTGCTCAACTAAAACATCCCATATCATCCTTTCAACCTCCTTACCTTTCTAGAGTCCAAGGTTCCATAATATCTATAAATCACAACACAAAAGGCTAAAAGCATAGCCGTTGTGGCCACTCCTATAACTATCGATGTTAGAGTAAGTGCCTGAGGTGTAGGTAAAACCATATAGGTAGAAGGAGCATTTGTGTAAATGGGGGCAATTCCGCCCTCACGATATCCCAAAGAGACAAGGAAAAGATTTACTCCACTTTCTATGAGACTCAGGCCAATCACTATTTTTATTAGATTTCTCTTAAAAAGAGCGGCATAGAGACCGATGATTATCACAACTGCTACTGTGATATAAACTAAATTAAACAGCATCCTTACTCACCTCCTTTATGTAGTGAAGATAGTACATTATGATGACACCCAGACCACCTAGAACCTCTATTCCCACCGCAAAATTCATTATGGGAATAACTCCCGCGGTATTCAGATAGCCAGGATTTATACCATAAGGCACAGGTTTTCCAAAAAGCAAGCCTGTATTTGCAAGCCAATTATAGAAAAACGATGTGCTTATACCTAAGAGTGCTGTAATTATGAAAGTTAAAAGACCTACGGCTTCTGCTCCAGATAAGTGAGTTTTCTTTATCCACGATTTCACATTCTTATAGCTATAAGCTACCGCAATAAGGGCTACACCAGTGGCTATAACAGCACCACCTTGAAAACCACCCCCCGGGGTTAGATGTCCATGGGCAACTACATAAAATCCAAAAATCATAATGAGAGGATAAAGAAAGTTTGCCTGAGTCCGAACTATTTTACTCATCATTTGGCATCCCTCCTCAAGATCCTTAAGACCACCCCCACTGCGAGAACAGCCGTAAACAGTACAGATGCTTCTCCCAAAGTATCAAAACCTCTATAATCGAACACTATGCTGGTAACTATATTATTCGCCCCTGTCTGATTCTGACCATTATGAATAAAATAATTATCCATATCCGTATACTTTGGGTGTCCAAATACCAAATGATCACCAGTGGGATGACCAAAATCAGCTGGATTTATTGAAACATATAGAAATGCTGCCAGCACAACGATCAGAGCAGAACATAACAGCAACTTCCTCATTCTTCCACCTCCCATCTATAAGTGCCTTTAATTGCAAGAATGAATATTGCGGTTGTAAGTCCTGCCCCGATACCTGCTTCAGCTATTGCCACATCCGGTGCTTGAAGGATATAGAATTCCAGGGATAAGAGAAAAGAGAATACTCCCAATGCTACTGCACAAGCTAATAAATCCCGATATCTTATCGCCAGATATGCACTAATTATTAAACCTGCAAGAAGAAGGATTTGAAGAAGGTTTTCAAATATCATTTTTTCACCTCCTCTAGCTTATCTACCACTGCATACTTCGGCAAAACTCCACTTCTATGTGCAGCTCTAGCAATAGCATGTGCACCAACAGGATTCGTGAGTAGCAAAGCGGCTATGGCAACAAAGGTATGTAAAGCAAGAGTGAGACCCCATGCCTGTCCAGTTAAATACAGTTGAGTAAAAGCCCAAGTAACAACCGCAAGAGATGTGAATATGGAGCCAAAGGTGGTGGCTTTTGTAGCGGCATGTAATCTAGTATAGACATCTGGAAATCTCAAAAGACCTATGGTACCTAGGCCATTAAAAGTAAGGCCTATCCCAATGAAAATATATATGAGATATTCCGTCCACATTTAAATCCCCCCCTCTAAATATTTCGCAATGTATAGAGTACTCACGAAAGATAACAGAGCATACACTATGGCTATATCCACATATATCATCTGATTGTAAGCCACTGCTAATATTACCATAAGAGCCACAATCAGCGTATTTATAGTATCCAGCCCAACCACCCTATCTGGAGCAGTTGGACCCAAAATGATTCTAATTAATGACATAAAGATCCATACCATCAGAATAAAAGCTGTAAGAAACCATATATCTATCATTCTGCAACCCTCCTTGTCCATTTTGGAAATGACCCACAAACCTTATTTATATCTGCATACTCTTTTTTTTCTTCTCCCTCAGGCACATTTATCCAATGCACATACAGGACATTGTTATCGTCCACATCTACGGTGAGGGTTCCAGGGGTAAGAGTTATGGAATTGGCTAGGAAAGTTATTCCATAATCGGTTTTAAGTTTGGGATCTATTTTAACTATCCCGGGTCTAATTTTCCCAGTTATGACCCTATAAGCAACATCAATATTTGCCTTGGCCATAGCAAAGAAAAAAGGTCCAAAACCATAAACAATGAAAAGAAGCCAGCGGATGGGATTTAACATCCTATAATTCTTCGATTTGCATAAATAATTTCGAGTTATAAAACCTACTATTAAGCTCAGAAATATCCCCATTATAATTTCAGATGGAGACCAAAATAGTAGAAAATTACCACTACCTGCAGTAAGTATGAGATATGTTACGAATGTGACAACAGCCGTAATTATAAACGCCAACATTTTATCACCATATAAGGTAATTACATAAATAAATATATGTTTTTCGTTTTTTTATGAATAAAATAGAAAATTCAAATACGAAATTCGTTATAAAAAGAAGACGAAAATGCCCATCCAAAAAATTGAGAAAATAGAAGAATTATATCCCAACCCATTCACAAGGTCTGTAAGCCCTGGAAACCACATGTGTCACTGTGGTGATTACACCCTCCATCTTGAGTTTTTTATCTGTAAATTCCTGCAACTCTTTCATGCTCAAAAATAAGCACTCACAGAGCAAATCATATTCTCCAAGAATTCTATAAAGTGTTATAAGCCTGTTTTCTTTCATAAGCTCATTGGCAATCTCATCTATATGCCTCTTATCCACCTTTATATAAACAAACGCCTTAATGCTATTTTCCACGGCATGACAGTTTATAAGCGCTGAATAGCCCTTTATTATTCCCTTCTCTTCTAAAATCTTCACCCTTCTCCTAACAGTTGCCTCACTTACACCAAGCTCTTTTGCAAGTTCTAAATTCGAGATTCTAGCATTTTGTCTCAAAGCACAGAGAATTGACAAATCAAGGTCATCAACAGGAATGAGCGTTCTATCCATAGATTTCCACCTTGTTATCAGATTACATTTTAACGGTTCCATTTTACCACCTTTCGTTATCCCTATTACGCTTTTCGTATTTAAAAGTTTCAATTTTGCAATTTGTATAAAATTATAAACCCTTCCTCTCCAACACTCTTATTCTTCCCGGAGGCAATATTCTTAGAGCTTCTTCCACAGAGATCCCATATATCCTTGATATTTCTTTGGCAAATTCATCCTTCTTTATGTCTCCTGGCTCTATCAAAATATACTTAGATGCTCTAACCCTCACAGAATCTGGAGGAGCACACATAACCATTTTCACCCTTTGATATTCTATTTCCCCCACTGCGAGCTGCAATGGAACCTTGTGTATGTAATTTCTCTTTCCATGCACTACCCACGCACCTCTGGCAACATATTCTCCGCTCTCCCCCATCTTGCTGACCTGAGAGGGATATACCCAGTATGCACTTAGATTTCCAAACCCTGCATTCCATGCCTTGCTCATACTCACTGCGAATTGTGCCGCCTCTTGCAATGTTTTTTCCCCGATCTCCTTACCCTCTGACTTTATCACAACGCTTGGAGCACCGTGGATATCTGCGTGCATATATAAATCTCCATTTCCAAGATGTTTCTTTACGACCTCTTCATTAGTCTTAGCATCTCTACCAGCTATAACCAGTATACCCTCAGAACTTATGAACCACCTATATTTCTCAAACCAAAATCTTCGGCGATTTTTCCTTATCTCCTTCTTTTTCTTCTCCTCTTTCTTCTTGACCTTTTTCAACTCTTCTTTTGCTTTTTCTAAAGCTTCCCTTGCCCCCTTTATTTTTTCTCTCATCTTTTTAGACCTATCATAATAAATACCCGCATTTTCTCCTACGCTTTTATCCACATATAATTTTATTTTCTCTCCTTCCAATTCAATTTCTACACTCTTTCCCTTTCTATCGTAATTCAATTCTCCCCTTTTCATTCTATTAAACATATCTTCAATCTCTGCAAAATGGGCGTATATCAAATCTCCAATTTTCCTGCTCTTTTCAGCCTCCCCCTCAAAATTCTCAATGGATTTTTCAATCTCTTCAATTCTTCTCCTCACCTTTAGAACTTCTGGATTCTCAACCTTACTCTCCTCACTTATGTAATTTTTTATGGCTTCATTGAAACTCTCAAATTTCTTCTCTGGCTCATCGAACATCTTGAGCTCTAATGGTGAGAAAAATCCAGGATAAATGTATCCTCCAGAAAATCTAAAAATTTCTTTAATTGCCTCCTTTAACTTATTACACTCCTTGCTTACATTTTTTGCATTTTTATCCACCCCCGCCCTGATGCACACCTCCTCAGCATACTTTCCAAGATTGAACCTTCTTGCAAGGGTACGAACAATATCATACTGAGAAGAATTTATTTCATCGCATACCCTTTCTATATCCTTCAATGGATGCAGGGACTGCGGTGGTGGCACATACTCTTCACCCTTAATTATTCTTCTGTGTCTCCATTCCCTCTCTTTATAGGCTCTCTCTATGATTCCGTCCCTAGTCACTATTATATTTCCATCGCCAAATAACTCAATTATAAGAGAGTAGCCATTCGGGACTTCAAAAATGATTATCCTGTCAAAATTGAACTGATAAAATTTCACAATTTTCTTTCCAGAGAATCTCTTCCGAAGGAACATAACGAACATGCTCGGCTCCAAAGGTGTCTCTCTATCATCAAAAAAGAGCCAGCCGCGGAGATTCACATAGAGCGGCTTTGTCTCTCCCTTATATATCTTGAAAAGAAATTCTCTCTCACCCACTTGATAAATCTTCTTAAAAAATCCTCCTTCTATAAACTCTCTGTTCTCTTTGAGCCAAGCGTAGATGTCCAAGGATAGCATTGAATCCTTCATATCCCTTTAATTCCACAATAAGATAAAGATTTTTGGCACAAATTATTTAGGAAATCAACACATCTCGCTTCCGTGTACGATGTTGCTATCGTTGGTGCCGGGCCCATTGGCTCTTTCATAGGTAAAGAAATCGCCTCATTAGGATACAATGTAATCATTTTTGAAGAGCATAGCGAGATTGGTAATCCATCACATTGCTCTGGATTGTTCTCTACAAACATATTTGACATAGTGGGAAAAATAGGAATCTTGCACCCTGCAAAAAAGGCAGTTATATACGCACCAGATGGAAGCAAACTAAGAATAGGTAATGATAAAGTAAGGGGCTATGTAGTGGATAGGGTAAAATTTGATAGAGAGCTTGCAAAAATGGCTGGCGCAAAGGGTGCGGAGATACATTTAAAAGAGAGAGTTAAAAAGGTGAAATATACAGATATAAGTACAAGCAAAGGTGAATATAAAGCAAAAATAATAGTTGGAGCAGATGGAATAAACAGTATTGTGAGGAAAGAGATGGGAATAGGCGCACCGAAAATTTTGGGGGCTGCCCAGATAATTGCTCATTCTCATTTAGATGAAGATACTGTGGAGATTTTCATAGGATCTTCCATAGCTCCAGGATTCTTCGCCTGGAGAATTCCTCTGTTCGATGACCTGGCAAAGATAGGACTTGCAAGTTACAAGAGCTCCTGGCTATACCTTAAGAAGTTGATGAAAAAATTAAAAGTGCAGCCCCTATCCATATCTGGAGGAGGAATACCCATAAACACTGTGGAAAGGACATATGCAAGGGGGATGCTTATAGTGGGCGATGCTGCTGGACAGGTGAAAGCAACAAGCGGTGGAGGAGTTTATCCAGGACTTATGTGTGCAAAATGTGCAATTAAGGCAATAAAGGATGCATTGGAGCGTGGAGATTACTCCGAAAATGCCTTAAAGAATTATGAAACTTGCTGGAGGAATGGAATAGGAAAAGAGCTAAAATACGCCTCATATTTGCACAGATTATACACAAAATTCAGAGATGATGAATTCAACAAAATAATCAAAATTTTGAATGATGAAAAAGTAATAAAAATAATAAATGAAGAGGGGGATATTGATTATCCTTCTAAAGTAGCCATAAAGATATTTCGCAAAAAGCCATCCTTGATGAAGTACCTCAGTATTCCTGCAAGACCTTATCGTAAACGGATTTGAGAAGGGCATCATCCACATGAGTGTATATCTGAGTGGTAGCCACACTACTATGACCCAAGAACTGCTGGATGAACCTAATATCCACCCCTCTCCGCAACAATGTTGTTGCAAGTGTGTGGCGGAGGACATGGGGAGTAACTTCCTTCTTTATTCCCGCTTTTTCTGCGTATTTTTTAACAATTCTGAATACCTGGACTCTGCTTATCTTGTTGCTCTTCTGAGATGCAAATAAATACTCCATATCATCCTCTCTGGTATAAAGATAATTTTGAAGTGCCTCTATGACCCTTGGGCTTACAACTACTATTCTATCCTTATCCCCCTTACCAGAATGAACATAAACAATTCTCTCATTAAAATCAACATCTTCAATTTTCAAATTGCAAAGCTCACTGACCCTCAAACCTGAGTAGGCAAGGAGGGAAATTATAGCATAATCTCTCGGATTCTCGCTTGATGCTTCTATCAATCTTTTTACCTCATCCTCGCTAAGATATTTGGGCATCTGCCTTGGTCTTTTAGGAGAGGATAAATTCTTGGCTGTATCCAAATTCTTATACTTGAAATAAGAGCGAATTGCCTTTGTGGCAAGGTAAAGTGAATTCTTGCTATACTTTCTCTTCGTTGAAAGGTACATTTTGTATTTATTTAAATCTCCAGGAGTTATATCCTCAGCCCTCTTATGGAAATACCTGAGCATATCGGATATGAAATGAGCATACTCCTTTATTGTATTCTCACTTCTCTTCTCACCCCTCAAATACTCCTTGAATTTTTCAAGTTCGTAATCAACATAATCCATAAATTTGTCGGACATTAGTCATACATATGACTTGTGCTATTTAAAACTTTCCCACATTTTTGCAGATTGAGAAATAATCCAAAAATTAAAAATAAGGGTACGCTTAATTATCACCGTGGAAAAATTGATAGCACAGGCTCAGGTGTACTACATTGTAGGTTACGGAAGAGATCGCTCTGTTTATGATGACAAGAAGTGGGTATTAGGCAGGGTTTATTTGACAAATAAACGGCTCCTATTCAAAAAATTGGATAGGTTTATTGAGGTAAAATATGAGGATGTTCTAACAATTGCTGAGAGAGATAAGTATCCAAGAATTTCCCCACCCATGGGCTGGGCTCGGGGTAACATACTTGAGATAAAGCATTACGAATTTGGAGATAAAAGGCATATTTTAACTTCTCTCATCTCTGCAAATTTTGATGTAACCCTAAAACTTAGAGCCATACTTACAAAGATGATTGGAGAAAAAGTTGTTGAAATGACAGAAATGCACAAGAAGGTGCTGCTTCTTTTATACACTGGAATGAAGGACAATATTCTAATAAGTTACCTTCTCGACATTGAAATCAACGAGGTTGAGAAATTAATTGAAGATCTGAAATTCCGTGGCTTAATATCATCGGATCTTCTCTTAACCGCGGAAGGTACAAAGGTTGTGGATGAGATAAGGCGTAGATAAAGATTAAAAAGGAAAAAGAATATGCCCATTCATGCTACTTGAAATAGACGGTTGGAAAGTTGGACTTAAATTCTCAGCATCTCATTTCATACCTTCACACCACAAATGCTCAAGATTACACGGGCATGATTATGGGGTGAGATTGAGAATATTCGGAGAGACAAAGGACCACATATTATACGATTTTGTTGAACTCAAGAATGAGGTTAGAAGCCTTTGCGAAGAACTTGATCACAAATTGTTAATTCCCAAATCGAAGAAGTATATAAGGCACCATATAAAGGATGATAGAATCTATGTGAGCTTTGAAGACAAGCATTATGTATTTCCAAAGGGGGATGTTACTATAATTCCTGTGAATCTTATAACTGCGGAGGAGCTCGCAAGATATTTCTCAAAAAAAGTACTTGAAAGAATAAGATTTCCAGAGAATGTTAAAGGCATTGAAATTTGCGTTGATGAGGGGCCCGGGCAAGGTGCCTGCAATTACATACCCTTGGGTGATGAGAAATGAAAGCTGTAGTTCTTCTCTCAGGCGGATTAGACTCTTCAACTGTTCTCGCAATAGCACTGGAGATGGGCTACGATGTACATGCTCTCTCATTTGATTATGGACAGAGGCATTCAAGGGAATTAGAGAGCGCAAAGAAAATCGCAAGATATTTCAATGTACCTCACAAAATAATAAAAATTGATTTGAGGCAAATTGGTGGAAGTGCATTAACCGACAATATTGAAGTTCCTGAGAGGCAAGTTGAGGATATAGAGAAGGAAATTCCAATTACCTATGTTCCAGCCAGAAATACCATCTTACTTTCCCTCGCACTGGGATATGCAGAAGTTATAGATGCCGATGCAATATTCTACGGAGCAAATGCTATTGATTATTCAGGATATCCAGATTGTAGACCCGAGTATGTGGAAGCATTTGAGCGGGTGGCAAATCTTGGAACAAAGAGAGGAGTTGAGGGAAAGCCCATAAAAATAATCGCACCAATTATCCATATGACCAAGGCTGAAATAATAAAGAAGGGCATGGAATTAGGTGTGCCATACGAATTAACATGGTCTTGCTATAGGGGAGAGAAAAAAGCATGCGGAAAATGCGACTCTTGCCTCTTGCGCTTGAAAGGATTTATGGAGGCTGGATACGAAGACCCATTGGACTATGAAACTTATCCTGAATTTTATATAGAGTACCTGAAAAAGAAGGGAAAAAAATGATAATGGGCACATGCTACATCTGTGGAAAAACAGCAACACATGTATGCAAATTATGCGGTAGACCTGTTTGCAATGAGCATTATGTGCCATCCTTGGGCCTATGCACAAGATGTGCCTCAAATAAATCCAAATCTATGCAAGAAAGATGAAACTTTTCTTATAGCCTTCCCCCTATGCGATACTTTATTTTTTTCCTCAGTACTCATCTCAGCAAAAGTTCTATCATCCCCCTCAGGTACGAATATTGGGTCATATCCAAACCCATTCGTACCTCTGGGCTCTTTTGCAATATGGCCATGGCATAAGCCCACAAACTTGAAATTTTGGCCTTCTAATCTCACCCCAATAACAGTTTTAAATATTGCCCTCCTATCTTCAATCCCTTCCATAAGTTTCAGTATTCCCATATTTCCAATAGTATCAAAAACATAGGCAGAATAAACTCCGGGAAAATTATTAAGGGAATGAATAAAAAGCCCAGAATCATCTATAATGAAATTTCCCTCAATTCTTTCGGCAAGATAATCTAAGGAGAAATCCACAACTTCCTCTAACGAGTTTGCTTGAATTTCAGGGTACTCCATGCTCAACATTTCCAGATCTGGCACGACTTTTTGCATTTCCTCAAATTTATGCTTGTTATGAGTTATTATTTTAAACATATCTGCGCCTCCCTTTTATCTCCTCAACCTGCTTCAAGATTTCCTTACCCATGAGCTCTTCATATTTTTTCAAGAATACAGGATACAAGGAAGCATACTTGAAATGGGCAGCCATAAATGTCTCTTCAAACATCTCCAAATCAACGGCCATATCCTCAATGCTTGCACCTTTCTCAGCCATACTCCAATCTATCAGCACAATATCTTCATCTCTCAATAGCATATTCCCAGTTGTGAAGTCCCCATGGGAGTATCCTGCCCTATGAACCATAGCAGCTATCTCGGCAATTCTTTCGAGAATCCTAGAAACTTCACTTGGAGACAGGAAATTCAAAATATCTGCAAGGGCTTTACCCTCAATTTTCTCCATAACAATTTCATAAGCATCTAAATCATAAATTATGGGAGTTCTCACTCCATGCAATTTCAATTCGTGAATCAATCTGGCTTCTTTCCTAGTTCTCTGTTTCCTGATCATCTCGTCCAGCTCTTTTATCCTATAGCCCTTTCTAGTGCGTATCTTTCTCACAACTTTCCTACCAAAGAACTCATCTTCTTTTATTATGGCTTCAGCTCCAGGCGCCTCTTTATAATCCTTTTTATGCCTCTTTACATCCCATGGTATGTCCACCGCATCAGTTCTGAATTTCTGAATGACCTGAGTATCTCCAATTTCCATTCTTTTACCGTTTTTTAAGAATAGCAATCCTAAATAGGCAATCATAGCTCCATTGTCCACACAGAGGTCTGCAGGGGGAACATAGAATCTTGCCCCACGCTCTTCCGCCATAATCTCTAGCATCTCTTGCAGACGCTTGTTTCTGGCAACTCCTCCAGCCAATAGAACTTCATCCTTGCGAAGATGAGTTAAAGCCCTCTCAGTGGCCTCCACAAGCATCGCAAAAACGGTTTCTTGAACACTGTATGCAATATCTTCCTTGCTCTCATTATTCAACTTATTTATGGCTGCAGTCAAGATACCAGAAAATGCCATATCCATTCCCTTAATAGAATAGGGCAAAGGAATGTACTTCTTTCCCTCAAGCGCTAATTTCTCGATTCTTGGCCCTCCCGGAAAAGGTATGCCCATCTCCCTTGCGAGTTTATCAAGCATGTTTCCGACACCTATGTCTAAGGTTTCTCCAAACACCCTGTAGCGACCGGATGCAAAGGATATGATCTGCGTATTTCCGCCGGATACATAGAGCATAACTGGGTCTTCTGCCCCTGTGGAGAATCTTCCAATTTCAAGATGAGCAATACAGTGATTTACCCCTACAATTGGTATGTTAAGCTTTACACTCAAGACCCTTGCAGCTGTGGCCACGGTTCTCAAACATGGCCCTAAGCCAGGACCTTGAGAGAAGGATATACCATCGAGCTCTTCTGGCTTGACATTTGCAATTCTAAAAGCCTCATTCAAAAGTTTAGGAAGGTATTGAACATGATGATTAGCTGCCTCTCTAGGATGTATTCCTCCTTCAGGAGGCCTGTACATATGGGACACATTAGCAAGAACTTCTTTCTCTGTAACAATTCCCACACCTACGGTATGAGCCGTGCCCTCAATTCCAAGAACTAACATAGAAATCACTCATCTTATATGCCCAAGGGTGAATGATCCAAGGGTTATACCACTCTTACTCGCAGTTACCTCTATCCAATTTCTACTCTGTACCTCCGTGATTCCATGCACAGTTAGGAATATCTTGTGTGCCTCTATCTTGAATTCTATCATTCCATCCATAGTATAACCAACCATCTGTATCTCATTTTCACCATGAAGACCTTTCTCTACAAGATACAAGGATACTGCATTATCCCTCTTTCTTTTCGTAGTGAACGGCTGCAAGAACCTAAGCAATGCTTGAGAGTCCAAATAAGCCATAATTGTAGATAAACTGCGAAATGCGAGCCTATAATATTTGCTCTTCTCCTTTATCTTGGCAACTATGGAATCCACCGCCTTGGCTATTCCGTCAACATCATTTTGATAATCCAAATAGATTACTCCTTCCATTTCTGATGTATCACCTATGCTCTTTGAATAGGCATCCACATAATAAACTAAACCCATCTTTTCATACTGCTCGTATGTGGGTAGAACATAAATCATCTCCTCACGCAAACTATCCACAGTTATATCGGTGAGAATCCAAATTGCAGGAACACCCTTTCGCAAACCTTCTGCCACGAAAGAATAAACCAAAACTTCCTTATTGCTATACGGTGGACCATAAATTAGTATGTTAGAGCCCATGGGAAATCCACCATAAAGTAAATCATCCAATCTTCTCGTACCCGTACGAACTTTTCTTTCCTTTATTTCTATCTTCACCTCTTCGGCTGCAAGCTCAACTTCCTGCTCAGCAAGCCCTTTCAATTTTGCATTTATCTCTTGCTCTTTCATTCTGAGATAATTCTCCTTAGCACGAAGCTCTTCCTCTTTTCTCTTTATCTCTTCCTGCAAATCTTCAAGCCTTCTCTTGAGTATAATCTCATCCATATTTCCTATCTCTTGCTTTATCATCTGCAGCTGCTTGATTTGAGCCTCTATCTTTTTCTCCCTGTAAAGAAGATCTTCTTCTCTTCGAATAAGCTCATCCTCCTTGTATTTCAGCATCTCTTGAAGTTTCTTCATTTCGTCCTCCTTTATTTTTATCTCATTTTTCAACTCTTCGAGCTCCTTGTTTTTCATTTCAAGTTCCTTTGTAAGTTCGGTTATCTTCTCTGTTAGCGCTTTTACATTTCCATCTTTTATTGCTTCTTTAAGCTCTTCGAGTTCTTTATCAGATAAATTCGCCATATTCTGAGATTCTAATTCCAATAATTTCCTGCGCTTCTCTGATTCTAACCTTATCAATTCTTCTCTCAACTCTATCTCTTTCTTTTTCAATTCCCTTATATCTTCTGGCAAGGGTTTGGTGAGCTCTTCCTTTAGGGTCTCTATTTCCTTTCTCAAAGTTTCAATTTCCTTCTCCAATTCTTCTCTCTTTGAAAACTCAACATCTAAAAGAGTTTTTAATTTCAAATTCTCCTCAATAAGCTGATCAACATCCACATTCCCGGGGACGCTCTTTTTCGCCTCTTCAACTTTCTCCCTTATCTCCTCAACTTCTTCTTGAGTTGCACCCTTTTTCTCCATAAATCCAAAAAGTGCCTCTTCATCCCCTTTTAACCACTGATCTAAAACATCTCTATCCTCATCCACTAGCTTAAAATCATCACCTAACAACCATT
Source organism: Aciduliprofundum boonei T469 (assembly GCF_000025665.1). Classification (GTDB taxonomy): domain Archaea; phylum Thermoplasmatota; class Thermoplasmata; order Thermoplasmatales; family Aciduliprofundaceae; genus Aciduliprofundum; species Aciduliprofundum boonei. The sequence continues at coordinate 623,416 of NC_013926.1, read as the reverse complement.
TTTTAAGAAGAATTTCATTCTTTAACTCTTCATACTCTTCCCGCGAGTATTTCTTACCACAAGATTTGCAAATTAATGTTTTCTCATCGATTACCCCCCCACACTGGGGGCAAATTACCTCTACTTTTTCTGACATACTTATCCTATGAGTGCCATACGAACTACATTGTTGCCTCTCAATATAACCGTGCCCAATCTCCTAGTCATCTCCTCTGTCTTCTCTTCAGTGTCCATAAGAACCATGTTCATATAATCATCGTAGCCAACTAGCTTCCCCTCCAGAACACGATTATCTTTTAAGAGGAGCGAAATCCTCTTGTTCAGAAAATTTTCAAGCATTTTTAACGGCAGCGTCATTCTCAATCACCTCATACCTCATTATCAACAAAATATAAATTTTTTTAGGTATAGCCATACATATCCTCTTCGTCATCTTCACTATTTTCCATTAGAACTTGGAGCAAGCTGCGGATTAGCTCTTTCATCTCGCTGACCTCTCTGCGCAAGGCCTTTACCTCGTTCTCCAGTTTAGCCACATCCTCGGCTCTAGGCCCCTTTGTTTCCTCAATACCATCCATGCTTTCCCCATAGTTAATCCCAATATTTAAAATCTCCTACGCACAATTCTATAAAACACCACTCTCCTCCTTACCTCTTCCTTCCTGTGAAAACCATACATATATGGAATGGAAAAATCATAAAATTTCCTATGAGTTATTTCCCACCCATTTTGAAAAATCTTGCGTTCTATGAACTCAGAAGTGTTTGCATTATGAAGAGTGTAAATTACATTAGCAACTTGCATTGCCTTTTCCAAGAAGGGTAGGTCTGCATGTCTGTTCTGCGCTCCAAAAGGAGGATTCTGCACCACAGTATCAACCTCAGAATTGAACTCTTCAACATTCATATTCAAAATCTCTGCAGAACATTTATACTTCTCCAAATTTTTCTTCAAAATTTCAATTGCTCCTACATCTATCTCCACAGAAAAAATCTTGCGAGCACCTAAAAGACAAGCCCCTATGGTGAATATCCCCGTACCCGCTCCAAAATCTGCCAAAATCTTGCCTTCAATATCTCCCAAAGAATATGCAAGAAACATTATATCCGATGCAATGGTGGCAGGAGTAAAATACTGCTCCAATGAGGCCTTTGGATTTTTGTAATTTTCCACGCCTTCCATCAATATTTCCAGTTTTTTCTTCTTCATAAACTTGCCACTGCATTAACCAGTTTATGGGCTAATTGAGATGCATGTGCCGCTGATATACCCCTCTTTCTCAACTCTTCTGACACTCTCTTTATGGCTCTATGCCATTTCCATGTGGAACGGCTGTACCTTGCTTCCACAAGAATGCGCACAATATCCCTGTCCACTTCAATACCATATCTCTCTTTTAACCTAATTTGCCATAGAGGAATTAAAACATAGGGCACATAGATTCTATCCACGTATGTGGCCTCTGAAACACTATACTTTCTACCCATCAATTCCAATTATGAGGTTCTACGATAAATATTTTTTGGAAAAAATAAAACTTGCATCTTCATGCATTCGTTATTTTAATCTATAAATCAACACATCTGGAACTTTGAAATCAACCATGCTCTCAAACCCTTGCCCAATTAAAAATGATAAAACATCCTCACTTCCCTGCGGAATCATCACCCCTATGCTTTTCTTTCCTTGGGAGATGGCATAATAACTCATTGCCCGTATAATTTTAGCCAATCCTTCTCTTGAAACATCAAGAGGAAAAAATGATGGCTCTGTGTCTTGAAGAGAGTAAATGAATTTATAATTCTCAATTCTCCCTATTCCCGCATTCTCGTTTAACCAATTTATAGAATCTTGCGTTTTATGCAAAAACTTCCAGCCATAAGGTATGTAATCCTCTGTCCATATATCTTCCATTCTTATTTTTGATTTTTCAAATTTCAAAGGTTCAAGGGGTTCCCTGTAAGAGAAATAAAATCTTTTAACGCTCTTAAATCCATCATCTTCAGCCATCTTCCTGCTCTCCTTGTTGAGCAGATGCGTTGCAAATTCGACCGTGTCTATTTTCCCCTCTTCACATAATTTTACTCCAATATTTACAATGTACCTGTGCAATTTTTTACCATAGCCCTTGCCACGATATGCTGGATGTACCCTCAATCCCTCGAGCCACCCAACTCTATCAGGCAAGATACTTAGTTTAACGGTTCCTACCACATTACCATCTATCTCCAAAACATAGAAATTTCCATCTCTAAGCCAAGAATTAAACGCCTTATGAAGGTAATCCTCCCCATTCCAAGTGAGCTTTGATATTTCCAAAATAAACTTATAATCCTCTTCTCTCGCCAAGCGTATTATCTCCATAGGAATGGAGATACGAGGGATTATTTATCTTTTCGGTGTTAGTTGCAGCTCTGGTAGAAAATAAAATAAGAGATAAGTTATAAAAGATTGCAAAAGAGATTTCCAAAAAAAGGTTGGAAATTATACATTTTCCCATATTTCTTTGTTGCTTCTAAACCCATTCTCTTTAAAGTCCCAACCTATGATCTCCATGTGTAACTTTACCCTGTTTTTATTTCCTATTTTCCTGTTTTTCTAGGAATTCAACTTACCCTATTTGTTATTTCCTCGCAGGATATATTTTTCTCTCAATAGATTCAAAGCTAATCATAAAGATTTGTTTCTGGCGTCATTTTAAATTGTCTATGTGAGAGAATATGCAAGATTATATTGTAAAGCTTAATTTCCTTGCAATCTGTGGTTTTGAACCTCAGGTTTTCTTGACTTTCCTCCTACGAAATACTACAAGCAAGGATAGTATTGTTATTATTGCTATCCACGCACTTGAGAACTCTGGTATGGCCCCTGTTGGTGTAGCTTTTACGGTGTTGCTGGGCTGTGACTCTCCAACTGAATTTACTGCAGTGACATAGTATGAGTAATTAACTCCAGGAACTACATTAGTGTCGTTGTACCAAAGTTGAGTAGCAGGTACTGTTGCTATTAGAGTACCATTGCGATATATTTTATATTCCGAAATGTTAGATGTACCCTGCCCAACTGGTTGCTCCCAGGTTAAATTCACATAACCCATTCCTGTTTGAGCTTTGAGATTTCTTGGGGCTGTAGGTGTTAGTTTAGGCACAGGGGTTAATGGATTTTTTAGGGGATAATAGTCCTTTGCTCCCGCCCAACCAGGTATTGGGTAAGGCCAGTCCACTATTCCATCCCCATTTTTATCATTGCTATTATTGTTATTTGCCCAGTCATGCCAGTAGTTGCCTATGCCTGTCGAAGAGTTCCAGTAATTATCATAACCACCATCGCGTGCCTGAACATGGGAGGAATTATAAGTATCTCCTGAGCCATGATTGTAGTAAAATGAGTTACCGTATATTATATTCCCCGAACCAAAACCTATATAGATACCATAATAGTAATTGTTAGATATCAAATTGAATCTCATAACATTGTTGCTGGAATACTCTATATCTATGCCATCCCACCCATTATTGCTGCAATTGTTATTGGATATAACATTGTCGCTGGAAGACCATATAGCTATGCCACCCCCTTCATTATTGCTGCAAGTATTGTTGGATATAGTGTTGCTGGAAGACTCTTCTATATCTATGCCATTCCCATTATTGCTGCAAGTATTGTTTCTGATAGTAATATTGGAGGAATATCCAATTTCTATCGCGATGGATGCGTTGGATATCCTCAGATTTTCTATTTTAAGCCAAGAGACATTTCCAAGGATCACCTGCCCCGCATTCTCAGGAACTGTTGCATTTCTCATATTCACATTCTTGTAGTAGTACACTGGCTTGCCATTTACTGTATTGTTTGTAGGTATATCTTGTGTGGTGAATGTCTCTTTACCTCCCCATAACACAATTCCATTATTCGCTAGCTTGTTCCCGTACAATCTATTGTTGCTGGAAACAAATATAGCTATGCCACTCCCTTCATTATTGCTGCAATTATTATTGGATATAACATTGTTGCTGGAATACTCTATATCTATGCCATCCCACCCATTATTGCTGCAATTGTTATTGGATATAACATTATCGCTGGAAGACCATATCCCTATGCCATCCCGACTATTATTGCTGCAAGTATTGTTTGATATAGTGTTGTTGGAAGACCACACTATCCCTATGCCATCCCACCCATTATTGCTGCAATTGTTGTTTGATATAGTGTTGCTGGAAGACCCTATCTCTATGCCATCCCACCCATTATTGCTGCAATTGTTGTTTGATATAGTGTTGCTGGAAGACCATATCCCTATGCCATCCCGACTATTATTGCTGCAAGTATTGTTTGATATAGTGTTGCTGGAAGACCCTATCTCTATGCCATCCCACCCATTATTGCTGCAATTGTTGTTTGATATAGTGTTGTTGGAAGACCATATCCCTATGCCATCCCGACTATTATTGCTGCAAGTATTGTTTCTGATAGTAATATTGGAGGAATATCCAATTTCTATCGCAATGGATGCGTTGGATATTCTTAGATTTTCTATTTTAAGCCAAGAAACATTCCCGAGGATCACCTGCCCTGCATTCTCAGGAACTGTTGCATTTCTCATATTCACATTCTTGTAGTAGTACACGGGTTTGCCATTTACCGTGTTGTTTGTAAGGATATCTTGCGTGGTGAATGTCTCTTTACATCCCCCTAAAACAATCCCATCGTTTGTTAGCTTGTTCCCATACAATCTATTGTTGTTGCTGGAAGACCCTATACCTATGCCAACCCAATTATTGCTGCAAGTATTGTTGGATATAACATTGTTGCTGGAAGACCACATATTTATACCGACCTGTTGCCTATTATTACTACAGATATTACTGGATATAGTGTTGTTGCTGGAATACCATATACCTATGCCATCCCATCCATTATTGCTGCAATTGTTGTTTTCCAAATTTCCATTTGTTACATTGTAAAGAGTTATGCCATCACCTTCAAAGTACAGATCTGAATGATACGATGCATTATGCAAGTAGCAATTCTTCACCACAAAATAAACTGTTGTGTTTCCAATGTAAATTGCAGCTCCAGCTCCGTGTGCATCAATATCCCATCCAGATATTATGTACGGATCATCCTTTGTTCCACTCCCCCCAATCACTCCATTCGCAGATGTGAAATCGGCATTGCTGTTTATTCTTATTGGCGCATGTGGCGTATACTTACTTTCATCTACACTAATTTTAGCTTTTTTAAAATTAATATTCCTATAGCTATGATTGTTATCATTCCACCCTGCAAATCTATAAGGAGGCATAAATCCATGCGAGTAATTCAGCCATGGAGGATAATGCTCTCTATGACTCATTGATATGTTTCTATAACTACTCCACCAATAGGGTGCGTTTCTGTGAAGTTTTCTAAAATCTTTCTTAGAAAATGGCATTCTGTGACTTGAATGATGTGCACGCGATGGATGATAACTCTGAGTATGTAGATGGATGTTCTCTATACTCGCAGAAAAATGTGAATTATCGGGAGTAGGTGCATTGTGAATGGCAGATTTTGAGAGTTTATTATCCTGTAAATGGCTATTTGCACTTTCCCCATTTATTAAAACTACAAGCCCACTGAAAATCATCAAAAGCAACAAGGAAATCACTAATACCTTCACAACTCCATTACTCTTCGTTTCCACCACCTTCTATGCAACGGCAAAAGATATGCAACTTATATTATAAATACTTTACGAAATACATCATTATAAAATTAATCTTAACCTTTATCCGTCCCAACTTACCTTCCCCATTCATCTCCTTCAAGGATTTTATCTTGCCCCTTTTCGCAAAGAATTATTAAGGGCAAAATGTTCTTGGCAATAATGTTCATCTATTACCCAGCGAGCTCATTTCCATCCATATCCATCACGGGCGAGTTCTGCGCTTTAAAGTGCAAGCACTGCAATGGGTACTATCTCAAAGGTATGCTTCCTATCACAACACCAGAAAAACTAATTGATTTTGCAAAGAAAAATGAGGGAAAAATAAAGGGTTTCTTGCTCAGCGGCGGCTCAACCAAGGAAGGAAAAGTTCCTCTAAAGAAATTCGCTCCCGCAGTTAAATGGATTGTGGAGAATACTTCACTCATAGTAAATGTGCATACTGGGATAATTGATGAGCGAGATATTGAATACCTTGAAGAAATGCAACCACATCACATCTCCTTTGATGTTATTGGCTCAACTGAAACAATAAAAAATGTTATTGGAATAAATAAGACAAAGGAAGATTATTTCCATGCCCTTGACCTTTTAGATTCTTCCTCTCTCAATTACTCCCCACACATAATTGCAGGACTGGATTTTGGCAAAATAAAAGGAGAGTATGACTCTTTGGAGAAAATAAGAGAACTAAGAAGATTTAACAATCTAGTGCTAATTGTTTTAATACCCACAAAGGGAACTCCTATGGAAGATGTCAATCTAAATCGGGAGGAAATCTTGAATTTTTTCAATTATGCCCTATCTACCATTCCTCCCAAGAAAATCGTACTTGGATGCATGAGACCCAGAGATTTTCACGAAATTGAGGAACTCTGCGTTGAAAAGAATTGCAAGGGAATTGTCATCCCCTCACCTAAAACTATGCGAATGATGAAGGAGAAAAATATGGAGATTATTCGCAGAGACATGTGCTGTGTCTTTTAGATTCTCAGAAAATATAAAATATATGAACGGGATTTACAAAAAGGTGATTTCCATGGAAGATGATTCAATAATGAATGCTTATTACAATAATCAAATTGTTACTGCCCTTATAGGCGTGCAGGTTGATACGAAGAGCATTGACAATTTCGCAAAGGAGGCAAGAGAGTTTTCCAATGTGGAAGATGTATTTCTCGTTACTGGAGAGTATGATATAATAGTTAAGGTTAAATTCCCCTCCTACGAGGAACTTAAAGATTTCATAATAAACAAGCTCTCAAAGATTGAAGGGGTATTGAAAACCGAGACAATGATGGTTGTAAATACTTACAAAGAGAGGGGAATAAAATTTGAATGAGGTGATTAGAATGTCGGATAAAGATAAGCTTTACCAAGAAATAGTTAGTATGATGGAAGAGCTCAGCGAGGATACATCCTTGCCGAGAAATATAAGAAAGGGCATATCAAATGCCAAAGATATACTTACCAAGAAAGAGCAAGCTTTAGATGTGCGCATTGCCAGCGCCATATTTGCCCTGGATGAAATTGCAAACGACCCAAATATTCCTGTGCATGGCAGAACAATGGTTTATATGATCATGGGCAAGCTTGAGACACTTTCCAAAGAACTCTCTTCGTAGGGAAAAACATGGATGTTAACACATTTCTCCATATATTCATTCCTTTATTTGCGGTTATAGACCCCTTCGCGGCTCTTCCACTCTATATGTCCCTAACAACGGGATTGAGCGAAACGCAAAAGAGGAAAATAGTGAAAGAAGCATCATTAACAGCCATAGTCCTTCTCATTTTCTTTGCATTTTTAGGAATTTATATCCTAGATTTTATGGGCATATCAATAGAGGCGCTCATGATTGCAGGCGGTCTTTTAATGCTCTTGGTTAGCTTAGAAATGGTCAAGGAGGGAGACAAGCCCAGGAGCACAAAGAAGAAGGTTGCATTGCATGAAGAAACTGGTGATATTGGCATAGTGCCCTTAGGAACGCCCATGCTCGCAGGTCCGGGTGCAATTTCCCTCGTAATTATACTTATGAGCAAGTATCCAACAGAGTGGGACTCTATTGTGATATCAATTGTCGGTATAATCATCTTAACAGCCTTGATTTTCCTTGGCTCAAACCTAATATCCAAGATTATGGGTGAGAAGGGCTCAAGAGCATTTACTAGAGTTATGGGTCTTTTAGTGGCAGCTTTTGCCGTGCAGTACATTCTCGATGGCGTAGCCCAGTACTTTGGAATATAGCCCGGCGGGAGCGATGGACTCTCATTATTCGAGCCCACCGGTTTACCGGGCATGATGATATTGAGAAAAACTAATTTATTCTTTGCGGTTATGGTGCTTTATGGAAAAAATAAAAATTGAAAGTGCAAAACTTCCCCTATGTGACCATTGCCTTGGGAGATTATACGCCATGCTAGGCCATGGCTTGAGCAACGATGAAAGGGGGAAGGCGATAAGAACTATTTATGCTATGGAAAACAATTTGAATTTAAGTTCCATTTATCCTGAAAATTGTGAGCTTTGCAATAACATATTCTCAAGGCTGGACGATTATGCGAAACACATAGCAAATATGCTTAAAGATATTGAATATGAAACATTTATGATCGGTTCAAGATTTTCCCAAGAAACTATGGAAAGGGAGAAAGAACTGCAAGATGAATTTGGCAATTTAGGTGAGCCCATAAACAGGGAGTTTAACAGGGAGTTGGGAAAGAAAGTTATGGAGATAACGGGAAAAGAAGCTACCATAAAAGACCCAGATGTAACAATAATCGTGGATACCGAGTATGACGATTTTGAGATTGAAATTAAGCCCCTTCTAATTTACGGAAGGTACAGAAAACTCGTGCGAGGGATTCCTCAAACAAAATGGCCTTCGGGCAAATACAAGGAAAGCGTGGAAGAGATTATAGCAAAACCGATTATGGAAGTCACAAAAGGGGAAGGGCATGCGCTCCATGGAATGGGAAGAGAGGATATAGATGCCCTAATGCTAGGCAACGGTAGGCCCTTCATAATTGAAATAAAAATGCCTAAAAGGAGAAAAATTAATTTAGATGAAATCGCAAAAAAAATAAACTTAAGTGGAAAGGTGGAAGTGCTTGATTTAAGATTTGCATCGAAAAAAGAGATTGTTCAAATAAAATCCTCAGAACCAAAGAAAAGATATAGGGTTGGAATAAAAGTTGATGCTTCGGCGGAGGAATTAAAGAGTGCATTGGACTCCCTGATTGGTAAAATCTCACAGAGGACACCGACTAGGGTCAAGCACAGAAGAGCGGATAAAGTGAGAATTAAAGAGGTCTATGAGGTAAAATTAATCGGAAAAGATAATGAGGCTTGGGTTGTTGAGGTATTGGCACAGAGCGGCACATACATAAAAGAGCTCATGCATGGAGACAATGGGAGAACATCTCCAAGTTTGGCAGAAAAACTTGGTAAAAAATTAGAGGTATTATGGCTGGATGTTATAGAAATATTAGATCGATAAAGCTTCTTCTGGATGATTTATCCACTCTTCAACATAGGTTTCAATACCTGCAATCTCCTTTTCAATTGGTATATCTGCTATCTTTGTAATAAATAGCAATGATGTCAGATGTACTCTGAATGGCAGTTTCCACTCTCCCTTTCCTGTGGGTTTTAAGCCTTCTGCTATCTCTTTTAATTCATTCTTGGCTTCACTGCTGATCCATCCTATCCTCTCATAGTAGTCCAGTATCTTGGCTAATCCCTGATGGTCCACAAACTGAAGCATATAGCCCAACCATCTCATAGCGATTATATGCTTCTTTGGGTCATCACCTACCATTTCCAGTATCATTTTCACCCCTTACCAGAGGTTTATGTACTTCGTTGTGTATGTGGATGGTGTCTCAAATTCAACCAGATTGGGCACACCATGCTTTGGTATGAGCTTTATCATCACTGAGCTCTGTGGCTGCAAATACAGCCCTATGGCCGATGCATTAATTAATATCTTTATTATGTCACCGGAAGTTATCACCCTGTCTCTTTCCCAATTACACGGAGGCATATCCCTAGCAATTGCCACACCGAAATGAGAACCATCTAAGTCTTTGAAGCTTGTTGCAGATTCATTGTAAGTAAGGGTAGCATCAGTGTATCCATCGCTTATCTCCACAAGCACACTGAACAGGGATATTGGGGGACTTCCTGCCATCAAGCCCACTTTTATCTCGAGGTAATCAATTATTGGGCTGTATCCTGAGCCGTATGTTACATTCACTTGGGATTTTACTGTGGCATTAGGGAAGTGCAGCGTTATTTCTCCCGTATTGTAATTTATGGTCCCCGTAACACCTGTATTGTTGTAACCGCTTACAGGCACAAGATTCCCAGTACCATCATCTTTGAGCTCAAATGTTCCATTAGTCACTATTACACTATTTGGATTGACTGGCACATGGGTTAAGTTTCCTATGAATGTGGTACTCCCCACACTTATGTTTCCTAGAGATTCATTGTACATTACATCATTTCTAATTCCCTGTATAGTTATCACTTTGAACCCTGTGGCAACATCCTGAGTTGCTATGTTCCCCGTTTCCTCCGCCTGCTGCTGTAATCTGTAAGCCGTTTGAATTAACACTGTGGCTGCAACAGCTGCAACAATGATCATAGCGATGAATATTATTAGCGTGCCAACGCCCATCTCGCCTTTTTCTCTTTTGTATATCTTCTTCATCTTCAACTCTCCTGAGAGAGCCCTGTGCCCGCAGGTGATAGCTTAGATATATGTTCTCACTTTTGAGAACAATTATTGATAATTTGATTTGATTTTAAATACCTTTTCTCATGAGTATCTATTAAGAAACAAAATTAATGGCAAAATCTATATGCGTTTATAACTTTCACTCCCTATGGCCTCAGTGCTTCATTCCATAAAAGAGTTAATATCTTTCATAACCACAATTTTAATCATAATAATCCTCTTCATAATATTTGGGTATATGGCTTATAGCATATTCTATGTCGCTCCTTTTATCTACGATTCGAATTTTCTAATACCAATATACATAGTAATTCCATTTCCCATTCTTGTAACATTCCTTGGTGGGTTAGCTGCTTATGGATGGTATATATTCTTAGCCATCGCCGTCTCAATCTCAGGCATATTTATGGTTTTTTATGGCATTATACCTTATTTCAAAGATTTCTTTAGCCATCCATTTGCATACAGAAAAAATCCATTTCAAGAGTTAAGCGAGTTATACTCTCTGAATATATTCTTCAGCCTGCTTGTGGTGTATCTTATGTACATACTTGGCTATGTACCTTATACTCCCCCAGGCCTAGAAAAAATGCCTGTTTGGGCTCAAATGCTTAGCTTTTTGCACGCTTCTGTGTATGAGGAACTCATCGTGAGAACAGTATTTCTGGGAATTCCCGTGTTCCTCGTTTATCTTTTAAAAGGAGAGAAAATATCCCCCATTAGAATATTTGGAGGATATGGTAAAATCACCTCTGTGGAGGCAGTATTTATCGTAATTTCAGCAGGAATATTTGCAGCTGCACATGTGCCAGCCTGGAATCTGTGGAAGGTCATACCCACCTTTGTAGGAGGATTGGTACTTGGATACTTATACATCAGATATGGCATCTATGCATCCATAATGCTACATTTTCTAACAGATTTCATAAGCGTACCTATGGCAATGCATAGAGAGTATCAATTCCTCTTCGGCTTGCTAATGATAATCTTGGCCATTGCAGGAGCGGTATTTTTCATATCCTATTCAATCAGAGTGATAAATTATCTGAGCAGAAATAAGAAAAAAGAAACAAAAATAGAAAAGAGAAAATATCAGCCCACATCTTGGACAAACTTAGTATGCCCAAATTGTGGAGGGACCTTATTCCAGTATGTTGATAAGGATACAGTGAGATGCCTTAAATGCGGATCTGTAATAAAAATTGAAAGCAGCGAAACTGAGGAAGGGAATAAGGAGGAGATCATCTAAGCTTTCTAGTATCTGGTGCGATGATGTCTATCAATTCTTTTAAATTCTCTCCTTTGATTGTAATTTTTATATCACCTAGTGGGGCATTACCAACAGAAAAACTAATCTTGCCCACGGTGGCTACCTGTTTGTTTATGGAAAACACTATCTCATCATCGTACAAATTACCGAGTAACACGCTTCTGGCCGCATCTCTTATTCTCTCCTCCTTTAGTATCTTACCAAAATTCTCCAGGCTACTTGACCTTGCTATTATTTCTCCAGCAAGGAGTTCAAATCTGGCATCGGGGAAAATACTCAAAATGGCATTTTTTATCTTCTCAACATCCTCTGTTGGATTTATCTCCGTTTCAATAGTTATCTCTAAACCCATATGGCATGACGCCTCCTCATATCTTCCTCTGTCTGCCCGAGTTTATTCATTAAGGATGAAATGATAGAGTCCAAAAAAACCACTGCTGCATCTTCAAATAGGGTTCCAAGGGGAGCGAGCTCACCTTTCTCTTTCTCATACCTAATGACAAATGTTAAATCTGCATGCTTTGCAAGTGGAGATTTTGCAGAGGAGGTAATTGCTATAACCTTGGCACCAACCCTTTTAACTATGCTCTCCACAAGGAGTGTGGATTGAGTTCTTCCCGTATTGGATATCAAAACTACCAAATCTCCCTTATTCACCACAGGGGTTATGGTTTCCCCTATAAAATACGCAACAAGTCCGAGTTGAACAAGACGCATCGCAAAAAATTTTCCAACTAATCCACTTCTGCCCGAGCCATAAACAAATATTTGCTTTGCTTCAGTTATCATATCTACTCCATGATTTACCAAGGAAACATCTATGGAGTTCAATGATTTTTCTATGCTCTCAAGGATGTACTCATAAGAATCCTTGAACATGGTAATCACTTCTTCTTGGCAAGTTTCCTTGCGAGAACCCTTTCCATTATAACACGCATATACGCCGCATCATGCTCTAAAAGGGGCGAGGAGGAAATCAGAGTGATATTGTATTCATTCTTCAAAATAACATTCGCAAGAGTCTCAAATTTTAGATCTCCTTTCTTTATTGGTGCTATCATTGTTTCATTTCCATTCTCATAGAAAACTCCTGCAAAGTGTACATAATATTCATCTTTCCAGAACGGAGATATTTTTTCAAATATTTCTTCAAACTTCTTGGCATCTTTAAGGGAGCCGTTTGTTCTTGCGTGGATATGGGCAAAATTCACAATGGGTAATATTCCCTTAACTTTCTTGCACAAATTCAAAATCTCGTCCAAACTGCCAAAAACAACCTGCTTACCTGATACTTCAAATCCCAACTTTGGTTTGAGTTTCAATCTCTTATACTCATTTTTCAGCTTCTTAACATTTTCTACCACATTTTTCATGGCCGCTGCTTTGCTCAAATCCCCGTATAGCCCAATATGATTTACCACATACTTGCCCCCCATCTCATTAGCCAACAGCCCTCCCCAAATTATGTACTCCATTGATTTCTCAGTAAGCTCCCCATTGGAAATAAGGTCCATATAGTATGGGGTGTGCAAACTAAGCTGCACATCCAATTCCTTAGCCAAATCACCAAGCTTTCTCAATTCAACATAACTATTGGCAAGGTTCCAAAAAAGTTCGAGAACTATATCATCCTCCTCCAGAGCAACATCTATTCCCACAGGCTGATAGTTGCCCTCATCATCGGGGCGCAAAACATCAACTATCAACGAAGTTTCTATTTCCCTTGGCTTTAAACCCACTTCATCATACACGCTTCTCTCCTGCACATTGACCCTGAGAAATTGAATTTCCATAGCGTGGAGGCCCATCCTATGCGTATCCTCTATCGCATCTTTAAGTGTGCGTCCCTTGCACGAAAGAGGTATTCCAGCAAGACCAAAACGATACATCTCTTGCATGTATTGCGTAGAAAGTAATAATATTTTCGCAGAAAAAAGAGATTATCGGAGGCCAACTATTTGGCCATCCTTTGTCAAATCTATGCTCTCGGCAGCGGGCTTGCTTGGCAATCCGGGCATAGTGGAGATGTCTCCAAGGAGAGGGACAACGAACTTTGCTCCAGAGGATATCTTAAGGCTTCTAACCGTGACCACAAAATTCTCAGGTGCTCCAAGAAGCTTTGGATTGTCACTCAAGGAATACTGGGTTTTAGCCATGCATACGAAGAAGTCGTCAAAGCCCAAATTACTTATGAGTTTTAAATCCTTCTTCGCTTTATGGTCCCAGTCAACTCCATCAGCCCCATAAATCTCTGTAGCTATGGCTTCCACTTTCTCCCTAACTGGCTCATCAATCTTATACACAAATCTCGGCTTTCTTGGCTCAATATCTTGCAAGTATTTAGCGAGCTCAACTCCTCCTTCTCCGCCCTTGGCAAACACCTCGCTAACTGCAAACTTCACATTCATATCCTCCACGAGCTCTTGCAACTTGCTTAGTTCCCTTTCAGTATCATCAGGGAAGTGATTTATGGCAACCACGGGCTCAAATCCTAACTTGCGAACAATTTCAATATGCCTTTGCAAATTCTCTGCACCCTTCTCCAGTGCTTCCACATTCTCCTCTGCAAGATGCTTTTTCTTTACCCCACCATGATATTTCAAAGCCCTTACTGTGGCAACGAGTACTGCACCGCTGATATCAAAATTGCCCAGGCGAGATACTATATTCACAAACTTCTCGGCTCCCAAATCTGAGCCAAATCCTGCCTCTGTGACTAAATAATCAGAGTAACGCATTCCTATCTCATCCGCGAGGATAGAATTGTGCCCATGGGCGATATTCGCAAATGGTCCTGCATGGATAACTGCAGGTGTGCCCTCTGAAGTTTGAACTAAATTGGGGAGGAGAGCATCTCTCAACACTGCCGCCATGGCTCCAACAACCTTAAAATCCCTTGCAAAAACGGCTGTCTTATCGGTCCTAAATCCAACCAATATGTTGGATAATCTCTCCTTCAAATCTTCATAATCCTTGGCTATGGCAATTATCGCAGATATCTCACTTGCAGATGTAATCTCAAAATAATCTTCCGCTATGGCACCACCGTTGTCTCCAAGACCTATTACTATCTTCCTCAACTCTCTAGCGTTCAAATCAAGGACATGCCCCCATCTTATCTTCTTTCTATCCAGACATGGCTCTAAATTATGGTAAATAGCATTGTTTATGACTGAAGCAAGCAAATTATGGGCTACCTGAATCGCATGAAAATCCCCTGTGAAGTGAAGATTTATATCACTGCTCGGCTCTACAGTGCTTTTTCCTCCTCCTGTACCCCCACCCTTTATTCCAAAAACAGGGCCAAGAGAGGGCTCACGAAGTGTAACTATGCTCTTTTTCCCAAGATGCCAAAATGCCATGCTTGTGCCTATGGCGGTTGTGGTCTTTCCCTCCCCAAAGGGTGTGGGATTTATAGCAGTGACAAGAATAACCTTTCCCCTGCGCTCCTTTTTCCATATCTCTTCAAGGGGAATCTTTGCCTTATAGTTTCCATAATGAATGAGATTTTCAATTCCTATTTTTTGGGCAATTTCTTCAATAGGTAGCATACTGGAATATATTTAGTGGTTATATTTAAACAATATGCCACAAATTTGTGGATTATATTCTACTTCCCATCGTTTTACCATCCCATTTATCAACCATGCGCAATACTTCCTCCTTAACATCCTCTCCTTCCAGTGCTGCTATTATAATCCCTGCAATCTCTCTCATATCCTCAGGCCCATATCCTTTCCAAGTTAGTTCGGCAGTGCCTATTCTTCCCACAGAGTCAACTATAATACCGTTCTCTTCAAGCACTTCGCTCATCTGGGGAGGAGTTAAAGAGAATTCATCCTTCAATGAATTTTCATCCACTAAAACCTGATGCGAATTTGTATACTCAGGCGAGTGCTTGATTCCAAGTCCTCCTTCTTCAAGTGCTCTGGCCAGCGCTCTAGAATTTTCGGCCACATTTTTTCCATAAATCTTGGCCACTGGAGAGAATTCGTAGAGAGCCATGGCCAATGCAGCAACCCTGTTTGTATGGTAATTATCTTGAGTGCGCCAAGTTAAGTTCTCCTCAATTTTCTCGTCCACACTTTCATCATTCGTGAATATTATCCCTCCCTGAGGTCCAGGGAAGGATTTGTGAGTAGAGCCGTAAACGGCATCGCATTTCTCAATATCCTCTTGAAATCCAGCGGGCAAGAGGCCCATAATATGGGAGGCATCATAAACCACCCTTGCCCCGATCTCTTCCGCTACTTCCAAAACTTCAGTGAGGTTGTAAGGGAATAGAATGTAACTGGCCCCAAGAATTATCAATTTTGGCTTCTCTCTTCTTATCTTCTCCACATCTATTCTACGCATATCCTCCATATCAAGAGGGACAAAATTAAGGTCAAACATATCGGGCATATATGGCTGAGAGTACCCATCATAGCCCCCCAGTTCCGGAGGTATGGCCATTATTTTATCTCCCTTATTTGTGAGAGAGAGAAGAACAGTCATAGCGGCAATATGCCCGGATATGGGTTTTACATTGGCAAATTTAAATCCAAAAATCTCCCTTGCCTTATTCTCGGCGTATTCTTTTATCTCCTCCTGATATTTCGTGCCCCCATAGGCATTATGCACGAAGGAGCCATGCACCTCTTTATCAAAGAGCATGCTGTACCGCGAGGCCATGTCCGATGCTAGAGCTTTGCGAACCCTATAAGATAAAAAATTCTCTGAAGCTTGCATATTGAGCACTCTTTTTCTATACTCATCGTGAAGTTGAATTATACCCTGCGGATTCATTTAAACACCTCACAATCTTCCAACTCTTCAATATCACATAAAGGTATTGTTTTTGAGTATTCTATACTTTTCGTTTTGAGCCCTGAGCCTGTTAAGATAAGGGCTATTCTTGAATTTTTCAAGTTTAATTTTTTAAGGACTGCAAGAGTTGTGGCAGAGGCAGGCTGAACAAAAATTCCCTTATAAGCAAGCTCTTCTTGAGCTTTTATTATCTCATCCTCTTCAACTGCAATACATTTCCACCCATTCTTTTTCAATATCCTTAGAACAGCATTTCCGCTTGGAGGATACGGATTCTCTATCGCATGTGCGATTGTACTTGCATTCTTAAATCTCCCAATTTTGCCTGAGGGATAAGCACTGCATATTG
Source organism: Aciduliprofundum boonei T469 (assembly GCF_000025665.1). GTDB lineage: Archaea > Thermoplasmatota > Thermoplasmata > Thermoplasmatales > Aciduliprofundaceae > Aciduliprofundum > Aciduliprofundum boonei. The sequence continues at coordinate 606,532 of NC_013926.1, read as the reverse complement.
GCGAGCAACCCTTAGCTTGCACAGCAACCATCTCCGGAATTTTATCTATTGTTCCACTCTCCTTCAACTCTAGAAACCCCTTATAAACACCCCTGAACAATCCTCCAGAACTCGTGGGCACGAAAACATAATCCACATCCACCTTTTCGGCGAGCTCATATGCAATTGTTTTATAGCCCTCTATTCGAAAAGGGTCATCTGAGTTCATAAAATATATTTTTCTCGTTTTCCCGATTTTCAAAGATTTAAAATACAGCTCTCCATAGTCACCTTTCACTTTTAAAATCTTAGCCCCGTAGGGTAAAAGTTGGGATATTTTCTCATTTAGTATATTCTCTGATACAAGAACTATCGTATCCAATCCCGCATGTGCCCCATAAGCAGCCACACTTGCAGCCATGTTGCCAGTGGATACCACGCCTATCCTATCAAATCCCATTTGAATCGCCCTGTTTATCGCCACAAAAGTACCCCTATCTTTAAAGCTCCAAGTTGGATTCAAAGTCTCATTCTTGAGATAAAACTCATTTCCATACATATCAACTCGAATTATTGGTGTATCTCCCTCCCCCAAGCTGTAATCCATGCTCAAAGGAATTGAATAAAAATCTCTGTATCTCTCCCACACATTTCCATCTCTTCTCTTCCCCTTCATATTCTCCAACTGCAAGGGCTCGTTGCAAATTGGGCATCTCTGATGATGCTCTTCTAAGGAGAATTTTCTACCACAGGCAGTGCATACAAACATAAAACTACATTTCAAAGGATAAATATAAAACTGCTGCTAAAAGGCGCCTATAAAACCAATTTACAAAAATTATTTAAAGGAAAGCCCATTTACCTTCGCAAAGGTGATTACCCATGGCAAGCAAAAGAGCGGAGAGAGCCGCTGCAAGAAGGGTTCGTGATAAATGGAGGGCAAAGGTCTGGTACACGATAATAGCCCCGGATACTTTTAGCGCTAAAGAATTGGGCATGACTCCTGCCAATGATCCAAATAAGGTTATTGGAAGAATTGCCGAAGCAACCCTATACGATTTGACCGGAGATTTCAAAAAGATGCATGTCAAGCTGTATTTCAAGATCAACCGCATTCAAGGCACAAATGCATACACGAGATTCATAGGTCATGAGATGACCACGGACTACATTCGAAGGATGGTGAGAAGGAGGAGGAGCAGAATAGATGCCATATTCCCCGTGCTCACAGCAGATGGCTATAAGCTCCGTGTAAAGGTAATTGCCGTTCCTGATAAGAGGATAAAATCATCCATAAAGAGTGAGATAAGAAAGAAAATTATGGATTATCTTTTTGCAAAAGCCACCGAAATGACTTTCTCAGAGTATGTAAAATATCTTCTGAGTGAAGATGTTCGTAAAGATTTATCCAAGGTTGTGAAACCTGCCTATCCAGTTAGGAGGATTGAAGTGAGAAAATCTGAAGTCCTGGTCTTCCCAGAGGAGAAGGTTGTTGAACTTGAGAGAGAGGAAGAGAAGAAAGAGATTGAAGTAGAGGCTCCCGAAGAGGAAATCACAGAGAGCGAGGAAGAAGAGCCGAGCAAAGAAATGCAGGTAGAAGAGGAGTAATTTTTGGTGCCGGGGTGGCTCAGCCTGGTGGAGCGTCGGACTCATAGGGTATATTAATCTCCACCTCCAAGCCTGAGAAATCCGAAGGTCCCGGGTTCAAACCCCGGCCCCGGCATTACAGCATAAATATTATTCCTCTCCATCCAAAGCTTAAAAGCATTAAAGATATTATAAAGAGAAGAACCCCTATGCCAAATATGAACAAACTCTCTTTCCAAGATATGTTGTAAATTTTATCCGTGTCTTCTAGATCGTCTACATCCACCTCTGCAGATTTAAAAACTCGTTTTTTGCTAAACCTAAGTAAATTTATTGTAGGACTCGTTGAGAATGCCCCTATTATCATAACCGCCATACCTATGATGAAAACTATATAAGGTGTGATAAAGAGAAATATGCCTATTATAATCGAATATTTTATAAACGATTTCATAGCCTTTTCCTTGTCTATCTTCACAAACCCCCATATACACCTATGCAATTTAATTCTTTGGCTACTCTTTAACAAAGAATGGGGGTGCTGAAATTAGCACAATAAAACCTATTAGTGTAAGGGCCATCCCAACTCCAAGAGCATCGGCAAGATAGCCCATAAGAATGGATAGGCCGGCCGCTATGAATGTCTTGATTTGCGATTCTACACTCAATCCAGAGGCCATAACTCTGCTCTTTATTCTATCTGCAATATAGCCCACATTCATGGGTCTCCTTATGTTGTGGAGAACATAGATTAGGAGGAATAGCACAATGGATATTATGAGCCAGTTGATATGATAGAACACTCCCGCAAGAATGATTATCAATGCGCCCAAAACAAGAGTCGCATTTATCGCCCTTCCCAAGTTGCCCACTCTCTTCACTATCTTGTAAGAGTTACGAGATGCATATGCAGTCATTAGGTATATGAAAAAGTAAACAATGCCCACCACAACAGCCGTTCTCTTATCTCCGCTCAAAAACAATAAAATGGGTAATGATAGAGCAAAAGTTTGTAGAACTGCCTGGAGATAATCCTTTGTTGCCTCATGAGAGGCAGAGAACAGAGAAGAGTTAACTACTGCCTTCAGAACTATCTTATCTTTGAACATTAATCTAAAATCAGCAAGGGTTCTCTTAAACTGCTCTCTAATCTTTCCTGCACTCTTTCTTATCTCCCCATCCAGCATCTTTGGATAGGTAGCCAAGTTTATAAAATTGAATATGTATGGAAGTATGGTGATTATGAATATATCCCTGTAATTCCCAGTGTAAAACACAACAAATCCCGCAAGAAGTGCATTGGTCGCAGAACCAAGCTGGGAATATGAGCGGGTTGCACCGTAGTACTCAACCTTCTTATGCGAGATATTTCTGATTTTCAAGTACTCTAAAATCATAGCCTTATGTGTTCCCGTTCTATACGCATCTCCAAGAGCGTAGAGAACCATAGCAACTGCAAAGAGCCAGAAGGAACTAAAAGAGAAGAATATGAAAAATGCGATTATATACGAGACCATAGACATAAGCATTGAGCGTCTTCTCCCAAACGCATCTGCATAAACCCCCGTGGGAATCTCAAGTACATAAATTGATACTTCTTTTATCGCATATAGAATTCCTATCTCAGTGTAAGATAATCCAGCAGCTTTGAAAAACAAAAGTATGAACGGCTCAAATAATCTAAGGTTCTTCAAAAATCCGTATGCGGCAAATTTATAGAACATTCTGTCCTTGGGTATCAATGCATGAAAATGCAAATGCTGGTATTTAATCTTTCTCTAAAGCCAGAGATAATAGTCCACCACTTTTTCAATATCCTTATGAGCTCCCTTCTTCTTCATAAGGTTTCTGAGACTCTTGTTCTCCCCTAAATATCCTGCAAGTATTATTGCCAAACTCCTGTTTTCTTTCACATAAGTGTGAGACCTGTAGCGAATGGATGCCCACTTACCCTCAAGGGTGAACATCTCTTGAAGCAAGTCATCTATTTCTTTTCTAAGCTTCTCCATCTCCTCATTCACTTTCTTCTCCTCTCTGTACTCTTGAAGCGCGAGAGACACTACTTTCTCCTCCGGAATATTATAACTGGCAGATATTTCCTTCATCAGCTTCTCCGTGTGCTTGTTAAGCTTAAATTTTTTCTTCTTTAATTTTCCTGCTTTCAACAGGAGCTCCATTTCCTCTCATCTCCATCAAAAGTGCTTTATTTTCCATACCAAGTTCGTCAATCCACTGCTCCATCATTTTCTGGTCCCTCTCGGCCTTATCACAGAATTCCGTAAGTTCTTTAAGCTCTTCTTTCATCCTCTTTATCTTCTCTTCCAGTTCCTTTTTTCTCTTGAGCAGGGCTTCTTTATCATTCATCTCAAAATACCTGTTCATCGAAGCCATTCTCTCATAGAGAAAACGATTGAAATCGTCTTCTTTCATGCTGCGAATCTTTTCGAACAATTCCTTGGAGAGCTCTATTTCGAGCATAGGGACCACCTTTTTCAAAAGGAGCCATCAGCCTTGCGGCGGTTTGGTGGGCCCCATCACCTTATAAATGCGAATGAAAAATAATATAAGTAATTATCGCAAAAATTCACATCCAAAGATATTTATCCACTATCTTCTCCATATCCTTGTGCTCTCTCTTCATATTCATCAAGTTTCTTATATTCTTGTTCTTTGCCAGATAACCTGCAAGTGATATGGCCACAGCCCTGTTTTCCTTCATGTATGAATATGCCTTGTATCTCATCCCTGCCCATTTCCTCTCAAGAATGAACATCTCCTGCAAGAGTCCGTTTATCTCATCGTTCAGCTTGGCAATTTCTTCACTATCATCGTCATCCACCCTATTTCCCAGTATTACATCTTCCAGAACTTTCTCTTTGGAAATTCCTAATTTCTTGCTCAAATACTCTATCTCCCCCACATTGTTGGTGTATATTCTGCACTTTTTCTTCCTGCCCCCCTTAGTTTTTAACAAAATCTCCATTTTTCCTCAACTCCTTCATCAAATTTTGATTTTCATACTCGATATCATCTATCCATCGTTCCATCATTTTCTGCTCTTTCTCCGCAACCTTGCAGAACTCTTCTAATTCTTCAAGCTCTTCCTTCATCCTCTTTATCTTCTCTTCCAGTTCCTTTTTTCTCTTGAGCAAGGCCTCTCTATTATTCCATTCAAAATATCTTCTGTATTCCACCAATTTTTCGTGCAAGAATCTATTAAACTCGTCCTCTTTGTAAAACGATAAAATTCGGAACAGTTTAGGCGGCACTCTTAACTCGATCATCTCTCTGCCTCCTTAGTTTAATTGCTTTCATCAGAATCTTAGTATAAATAATTAACGACCAAAATATTATACTTGATTTCCTTATATACCTTGATGCTGGATCACACAAAGAAGGGTCTTGCAGAAGAAATATTATTTGTGGCTATAATAACCCTCGCTTTCATGCTTATTGCAATTTACAACGATATGCAATGCTGTCCAGAGAGAGTAGGCACTGACTGGATAATGACTCCAGTAATAGTATTTCTTGCATTTTTCATAGTGAGAACTGTGCGTGCTTCCATAGTGTTTCGAAATTATAAATTTCTATATCTCATCTCGACGGTAGTGATATTATCAGTGGGTCTAGCAATAGCAACCATAGTGCAAAATCCAAGCAAAGAGACCATAGTTTTTGCATCAATATTCATTGCTCTATGGATTCCGTATTTCATAGTCATAACTCGGCCTCAGATGTTCAGAATATACAGTATGAACATACCTCCAGACAGGTACATAGTGCTGGGCATCATAATTCCAAGAAGACAGAAATTAACACTGGTAATACCCGATAATCTAATCAAATACTTAGAAACTGGAAACAAGGATTACCTTCCCGAGAATGTGAAAGATAAAATAGAATAATTCCTATCACTCTATATGAAAGCAGGAGAAAATCCCCCGGAGGACATTTATGTGTTCATCGAAGTACCGAAGGGGAGCAATATAAAATGTGAGTACGATTTTGAGATGAATGTCATTAAGGTGGATAGAGTTTTACATACAGCATCGTTCTACCCTTTCAACTATGGGTTCATTCCAGAGACTATGGAGGAGGATAACGACCCCATAGATTGCCTTGTAATATCTTATGATTCTTTCCCACACGGCGTTTTAGTCAGAGCGATACCAATCGGCATGCTTGTCACTGAAGATGAGCACGGCCCAGACAGAAAAATCATCGCAGTGCCTCACCCCACCGTGGACCCGAGAAATGAAGGTATTGAGGACATCAGAGATGTGCAAAGCAGCGTGCTTGAGCAGATTAAGCATTTCTTCGAGCATTACAAGGAATTGGAAAAGAACAAGTGGGTGAAAATTGTGGGATTTCGAGGTGCCGAAGAGGCAAAAGAGGCCATAAAGAGGGCAATGGAGAGAAGAGAGAAAAGTATATCTTCTTAAAAGCCCCTCCAGTTATGTGGCAAAGATAAAAATATGCCCAGTTTGCGGAAGTACGCATATCCATTATGTTGCAGGTATGGTGACTGGGGAGAAGTACAAATGCGAAAATTGTGGATATATAGGCTCGCTTATCGTGGAGATCGACGAGGAAGATTATGAGAGATGGCTAAAAGAGTTAAGGGGTAAGAAAGATGGAAGTGGAAATAAAGGCCAGGATTGAAAACAGGGAAGAGTTTGAGAAAAAATTGAAAAGTTTGAATGCGGAGTTTGTAAGAGAGGTAATTGAAGAGGATGAGTATTTTAACCATCCATGCCGGGATTTTGCGCAGACAGATAAGGCTCTTCGCATCAGGAACGATTATACTATGACTTATAAGGGTCCGAGAGTGGATAGAGACACAAAGAGTCGGGAAGAGATTAATTTGAAAATCGATGATTTGAATAAAGCTCGAAACCTTTTAATCTCCCTAGGATTCAAGCCAGTTGCAAAGGTTGTGAAGAGAAGAAGGTACTACAAGGTTGGAGAGCTAAACATAGCCGTGGATAATTTGCCCGAGCTTGGGGATTTTGTAGAAGTGGAATGCATAGGTGAATATGAGCCGTGCAGAGAGAAAGTCATGAGATTTGCTAAAGAGCTAGGGCTCAGGGATTTTATAAGGAAATCGTATTTAGAACTCGTGCTCGAGGCTATAGAGGAATGACATATATTCTCTCACCGTTTTTCAGAGCATTTATCACTTTCTTTCCGTTAGCTGTGCTCTTTCTGAGATTTATAAAACCCTGAGAGGATACGGTTACATCGAACAATCTCTGCGTGTCGGCGAACACAGATACTTTCCGATGTGCAAGATGCTCGCCCACATGCAGCCGAATAGTCTTCTTTTTCATCTCTACCTCAACCTCTATTCTCTCTTCCCTTACTCTTTCTCTGCCCAGCGGCTCAACATCCAGAGACATGCCAACTAAGCTCTCCACATCCGCTATTCTCTTGCCCTTCTTGCCTATGACAGAAGATATGGCTGATGGTGGTACATAGAGTATTGCACGATTCTCACTCACTACCTTGACCTTCACCCTCAATCCAGGGAAAAGCTTGCGGAGCTCATCCTCAAGTCCTTTAGCTGCCCACTTGTAAACGCTTTTCTCTTCTTCGCTAACGGGTACGACCACAATCTGCTCACCGAAGGAGTACACTTCGTAGAGCAAGCTTTCGCTTTCTAAATCTCTAACTTCTATGACAGGTCTAGCGAGATCCTCTTCATGCATTCCTGAGGGAACTTTGACTGTATAGCGAAGCGTGAGAACTTGCTTTATATCTCCCTTCTCTATATGAATGATAGTATCCACAATTTGAGGTATTACTCCAAGTTCCACACGACCGATGAAGCGCTGCATGGCATCTATGGCTCTTGTTGCGTGGACTACTCCAACCATGCCCACTCCCGCCAGACGCAAATCTGTGAATACCTTGAAATCATTGGTGGTGCGCATCTCATCAAATATCGTGTAATCTGGACGAACGAGGAGCAAAATATCTCCAGTTTTCTCCATACTCCCTTCCAAAGAAGTGTACTGAGTGATTATATCCTCAAGAATCAAATCCCTGGGCTTCTCCATAGTTTTCACAATCTTGTTTAGCGAGGCATAGTACTCGGCAATTGCCTGCACAAATGTGCTCTTTCCAGCTCCTGGAGAGCCAGAGACCAATATGCCCTCAGCTTTTTCTTCTATTCTCCTTCTGAGCTTCTTGCTTATATTGTAATCCTCCAATCTCAACTTCACAATGGGCCTGACTGCTGTTATCTCCATAGCATCTGAAAAAGGTGGCCGGGTTATGGCTATACGGTACTCTCTCAACTGCACAACAGTGGCACCTTTCATATCCATCTCTATGAACGATTTATCATCTCTCCTAGCACGCTCAACTATGTCGTAGGCGATCTCTTCCACTTCTTGAGGAGTTATGGCCTCTCTTATCCTTTCAAGCTTGAACTCACCGGGCTTGCCGCGCTTGGCAAAAACCCCCACCCCTGCCTTGATGTGTACGCTCATAATATCTGGCTCAAAGAAATCTTCAATGCGCATCCTTATCTCTTTCTTCGCTTCCAGATATATTGCGGGTATGCCCTTCACCTCGGCTATGCTCTTCTGCACATAGTCGCCCGTTACAAGGATGGCTCCATTTTGGGCTGCACACTCTCGAATCATATTGTCAATCTCTCCAGCCTTGGCACGGCGAATCTGCCATTCTTCAGGCCTTGAGCCGCAAAATGTAAGTTTTATACCTCTCTTCTCGCAAATCTCCCTAATTCTGCGCAATTCACTCAATCCTGAAAATCCTATGGATAAGCCGGAATTAGCCTGATGCTCCACTTCCCCAATTATTGCTTCAGGTATGATTACCTCTTCAACCTCCTCTATATTGAGAAAATCCACAAACCTACCGTCCACAATCACACTTGTATCTGGAACATATTTCATAGCTTCTCAATCCCTCAGTGTTATTTAATTCTTTTTGAGATTTTAGAGGGAAGAAGCGTGATAAAATTAGCATTAAAATCAATTTTATAAAAATAGAAAAATCATACGATAGAGACTTCGCCAAAGATTAGTTTTATAACCCTTTGCCTTTCTACATTACTTCTTTTTCGATTTTACGAACTCTTTGTAGTATGAGTCCAGCAGCTTGCGAATGGTCTGCCCAATCTTGAGATAATCTACCTCACGCAAATTCGCCAGAGAGACTCTCGCTGAAGGATGCTTGACATCAAAGCCCTTCCCGGGAAGTAGCACCACATGGGCCTCTTCAGCAAGACGCACTACGAACTCGCTGTATGGCAATGTCTTCAAAAACCAATCTGCAAACTCTCTGCCATAAATTTGCTCTGCCAGAGCTTCGGTATCTATGAGTGTGTAATAATACACATTGTTAGGATCTATAGGCTGCTCTATTCCTAATCCTCTATAGAGAGCTTTGTATCTGCGTCTCATTATTCTCTTCACCGCCTCTTTATACCTGTTCTGCTCATCCATAAGTGCATATAGTGCAAATAGAACCATCTGCACCTGCTGAGGGGTAGAAAGTCCTGCTGTATGTCTCAAAGCCACATTTCTGCTATCTGCCACAAGTCTATCTATGAACTTCAACTTTCTGGGATTTACAGTTACAGAAGAGTACCTTTCTTCCAACTCTTTCTGCAAATCTTCCGGCAGTTTTCTAATAAGCCGATCTACCACATTTCTCTCGTGCAAAGCTATCACTCCAAGACGCCAGCCTGTAGCACCAAAGTACTTGGAAAAGGAGTAAACGAGAATAGTGTTGTGAGGGCATACAGCATATATAGATTTGAAATCATCTGCGAAGGTTGCATAAACATCATCCGTAATTATTACCAAATTCTTTCTCTTCTTTATTATCTCTTTTATTTTCTTCAATGTGCTATCGTTGAGTTTCACCGATGTGGGATTGCCCGGATTGACTAGGAAGAATGCCTTTATATCAGGATCCAAAAGCTTTTCCAGTTCTTCATCAGGAATTTGATATCCTTGCTCAGGATCTGCCACTATCTCTATCTCCACAAGTCTGTAAGTGTCAAGGCGTGGAATCTCTATGTAAGGCGTGAAAATGGGTACTGCAAGAGCAATCTTATCTCCCTCTTCAAGTATATAATTTGCCTTGAGCGATTCAAAAAGATAAGCCATGGCAGCAGTACCTCCTTCCACCGCAAACAGCTGCGTTTCTCCAAGAAGGTCATGTCCAGCGCCCATTTCTCTAAGGAGATAGCGCACAACAATTTTCTCCCCCATCTTCAGCATTCTAACCGGTGAAGGATACTCACATCCAAGATAGCCCTGAACCATCTCATGCAAGAAATCTCCAGCAGAGAACCCAAGATGGTCTTTTACATAGCTTACTGCTGCATTGAGAAACTTTACACCTTTAGCATCCCAGTTGCTTCTAACAAATATCTCAAACCTGGCCTCTATCCCATCCCTATCGCTATGGCCTCCAATCAAATCGTCCATGTACCCATAATGCCTCTCAGCCTCGCTTAGAGCAAATCTTCCCAACTGCAAGAACCCGTATCTGGGAATTAACGATACAAAATTCGGATTCCCACGGCCTGCATTGAGCATCATCTTCTCCGATTTCCTGCTCGCCAGCTTTATAAGTATATCCTTGAATTCAAACGGACTGAGCTCTTCAAAATTTATATCCTTCAGATTCATATCATTCACCTTCAAATGTTTAGCAATTCTATAAACACAGAATCACTATATAAGGATAATCCCCATGCATCTATCTCACTCAATCCTAAATTCAAAAATGGAAATAAGATAAAAATCAATGTTTATTATGTAATCTTACCATTCCAAGCATGGCAACGAGTGCAATTACTATTATCCATAGTCCTGAAGAGAACTCAGGAACTGGAGCACTATAAGGTGTTTTTAGAGGATAATAATCTTCGGCTCCAACATCACCAGCCAGTTTATATGGCCAGTCTACTATTCCATCATTATTGGCATCATTCGTATCGTTATTATTTGCCCAATCGTACCAGTAATTGCCAACTCCATCGGTGGAGTTCCAGTGATTATCTGTTCCATTATCATACGCTTGAATAAACCAGGAATTATATGCATCTCCAGAGTTGGCATTATAGTAGAAAGAGTTCGCATAAGCCAAATTATTGTTGCTACCAGTATCTATATACACTCCATATCCACTGTTATTAGAAAATATATTGTATTTCATAGAGTTGTTTGATGAATATTCAAGATCAACACCATCTCCACTATTGTTGTAAATTGAGTTGCTACTCAGAGCATTTTGAGATGAATACCAAAGCGCAATACCTTCTCCCTGCACCTGATAAATCGAGTTGTTGGTTATGGTATTGCTGGAAGAATGCTCTGCATCAATTCCATCATAGCTATTGCTATGAATTATGTTATTGAGTATCTCATTATCCGAAGAAGAATCCAAGTATATACTGTTATCATAATTATCGTAAATCGTGTCATCTACGATTATCCCGTTAATCACATTGTAAAGCATAATGCCTGAGCCCTCCTCATAATCAGAGGAATGATACGATGTATTGTGTAAATTGCAGTTCTTAACCACAAAATAAGCCGTGGTATTTCCAATATAAATCGCAGTTCCTGCCCCATGCGCATCAATATCCCATCCAGAAATTATGTAAGGATCATCCTTCGTTCCACTTCCTGAAACCACACCATTATCCGATGTAAAATCGGAATTGCTGTTTATTCTAATCGGAGAATGCGAGGTATAATCTTTAATCTTTAAGTTCTCATTTATAGCATTACTATGAGATGCCTGTGCAATTCCCACACTAAAATACCCTAAAACCATCAAAAGAACAAAGGAGAGCACTAATACCTTCGCAATTCTATTACCCTTCGTTCCAACCACCTTCAGCAACAAAGATATGTAGTTTATATTATAAAAACTTTATGGATTGAGATAAATAAAGTTCAAATCTATTTAAATTATCCTTCAGTATTGCTTAAAACTCAAGCACACCTATGAAAATTATTTTATCAATCATCGCATATCTCGGCTTATGGAGAGAAAGGACTATCTCAAGCGCGTTGAACTGCTGAAAGAATTAAGGAATATGGGTATAAATCCGTACCCACAGAGCACTCCTATAACGAATTACATAGAGGAAATTGTAAAAGCTCCCGAGAATTTTATGGGTAAGAAGGTTGCAGTTGCGGGCAGGTTATACGCTCTGCGCTTTCATGGAAAGGTTGCTTTTGGAGATTTGCGCGATAATGGCTCTAAGATTCAGGGATTTTTCCGAATGGATGTTTTGGGGGAGGAGCAGTACAAGTTCTTGAAGAAATATGTGGATAGGGGCGATTTTCTGTGGATAAAGGGAGAGGTAACTCGCACTAAGAAGGGAGAGTTAAGCGTACTTGCTGAGGAAATTAAACTCGCCTCTAAAGCCCTCTACGATTTACCACACGAGTGGTTTGGAATAGAAGATACGGAAAAAAGATACAGGCAGAGGTACTTGGATTTGATGTTCAACAAAGATGCATTTGACACATTTATAAAGAGAAGCATAATTGAAAAGGAGATACGGATGTTTCTCTGGAACAGAGGATTTTTAGAGATGGAAACTCCTGTATTACAGCCCGTGTATGGAGGAGCAAATGCCAAGCCATTCAAGACGCATGTAAATGCAATTGACAGGGATTATTATCTTCGGATCTCGGATGAATTATATCTAAAAAGGCTCATAGTAGGCGGGTACAACAAGGTATTTGAGATAGCCAAAGATTTTCGCAATGAGGATATTGATACCACGCACAATCCAGAATTTACAATGATTGAAATTTACCAATCCTATGTGGATTACAACGATATGATGAATTTAACTGAAGAGATGATCAAGCATGTGGCACAAAAGTTGGAAATTGAAAAAGTTAAGTTTGGAGAGTACGAGATAGATTTTACCAAGCCATTTAGGAGAGAGAAAATGTTGGACATGCTGGCAAAGAGAGGAATAGATGAAAATACGAGCGATGAAGAAATTAAAGCGATGCTGGATGAATACAAGATAAAGATGCCCCAGTACAATCGAGGCTTGGCTCTGGGCAAATTATTTGAGAGGGTTTGCGAGGAAGATTTAATCCAGCCCGTGTTTGTTATAGACCACCCCAGAGAAACCACTCCTCTCTGCAAACTTCACAGGAAAGATAACAGGCTAATAGAGAGATTTGAGTTGTATGTGGGAAGTGTAGAGTTAGCAAATGGATATACTGAGCTCAACGATCCTCTGTTGCAAGAGAAATTCTTCCGCGAGGAGGTGGAACGCAGAACTCTGGGAGATGAAGAAGCACATCAATACGATGAGGATTTCATAGAAGCCCTGCGCTGGGGAATGCCCCCCATGGGCGGTGTGGGCATAGGAATAGACCGACTAACCATGCTCTTAACCGGCAATACGAGTATAAAGGAAGTGATACTCTTTCCAATCTTGGCGCCCAAGAAGTGATGAAAATAATACCAGAAGAGTTCATCAATTATGCCTACGAGGAGAGAGTTGCGCTTATAAAAAAGATGCTAGAAGGAAAGTTTGACGATTCCATTCTCATAGGATTCACTAGGCACAATGCGGCCATAATAACCTCTGGGCCTGCAGGGCTCAACGGCTCCATAAAGGGTGTAGGATTCATCCACAAAGATGAAATTCTTCCAGATACCATAGAAAAGATGCGCGAAGAATTGCACAGCGAGTACAATCCTACCAAGGCTGGAAAATTCCTTCTGGACGAAATTTACCAGCGTGATAAGATTGATTTTACAAAACTAATCTCTTTAGAACTTGCAAGAAAGCATACCTGGAAGAATATCACAGAGGGAAAGAAAGAGGCAACAATTCTCTTCTTTACCCCACCAAGCACATCTTACGAGGTTAGATGCAAGGTTGAGATACATACAAAGGGCCTTATTTGGGAATATGCAAACTCCTTGCATGACATATTCCACAGACCTGAAAAGCCAAGAGAATGGAGAAAAACCCCAGCATATCTATTCAAAATAAGGGAGATTTACAATAACAGCGAAGATAAAATAGGAGTGAGAATTTACTGAGCAAAAAACTGCAATATCTTGTTTATGTAATCTTCCTCGTTCACAAGTATACTGCGCACATGTGCACCTTCTGTGACCCACAATTTCACATTCGTAGCCACTTTCAAAAATTCTTCAATCTCTTCAATTTTTACAAGGGGATCTTTCTTCCCCGCAATTATTAGAGTGGGAACCTTGATACTCTTGGCAAACTTGAAAGGATTTGTGTTTTCGTACTTCACTCCCGATAGCAGTATTGCAAAGGGCTTAACAAAAGCATAAAGCCATTCGGGCAGGTTGGCAAAGTACTTCAATCCCCGAGCCCCGGTCTTGTCCGTGTATATATAAGGGCTATCTGCCACAACCTTATCCGCCAAACCCAAATACGCTGCTTTTAGAGCTAGAAATCCACCCATTGAATAGCCAATTATATACACTTTCTTGCAGTGCTGATCTGCATATTTCACCATGGCTTTAACATCCAGAATCTCCTTATCACCAAGAGTTGTGTACTTGCCCTCACTCTCTCCGTGAGCTCTAAAATCCACAGCAAGGACAGAATACCCAGCACTCCACATCTTTCCCATAACCTTGCGCATATACACATCGTCCCATCTACTCCTGCTGTACCCGTGCAAGAGCACCACACAATCCTCTCCACCCTTGATATGCCAGCCTTTAAGCTTCACACCATCTTCCGTCTTTAATTCTATATCTTCATAATCGGCTCCAAAATCTTTCGGAGTCCAAGAACCAACAAATCTACTAGGCTTGACTAGTTTGTATGCAACAAATGCGGCAAATAAAAAAAAGATGATTATTATTGCCACAATTATGGCTATTATTACGCCTATCCACCAAGCCATATCACAATTCCTCCGTGGCTTCTATGGCTCCTTCCATGCTGGGCTCTCCTTTTTTCCTGTCCAGATACTTCATACCCCAGATCAAGGGCATAGCGATTATCACAAATATTGCACCCACTGGGAAAAGCACTTTGTAATTACCTCCCGCAAAGTACACTATTATACCTCCCAAAATTCCTGCTATGGCAACGGGTAAAGATTTAGTTGCCTCAAAGAATCCATAGTAGCGACCATTGAAGAACTCTTTCTCATAGTTGTTGAGCAGATCTCCGATGACTGGCCATGATGTAGCCATCAGCATACCCCATCCAATACCTGCAATTCCTATGGCTGCGGTAATCTCGGTGCTTGTTGTGACGAACCAACCCCAGATAAACGGTGCTAAAAATATCAATCCTCCAATTATTATGGATTTTCTCCTTCCTATTCTATCGTATAAAGGACCTCCAATCAACGCTCCAACAAGCACTGTGATATTGAATATGGCCATTATTGCTGTACCTAAAGTAAGCACATCCTTCGTGTTCAATATAGATTCAAGAATGCCAAACAGGAACACAGCTATAAACTCAAAGCTGAGCCACCAGAATATCTGTGCTATATAAAAACTCACAAAATCATGGTCTAAAAGTATGTTTTTAATGTATTCTATAACATTCTCTTCGGGCTCAACATCTGGATAGGGGGGCTCTTTAACTTTGAAATAGAGGAGCAGCACTGAGAGAACCAAGAACACTCCTGCAAGCGCAAAGGGCATCCAGAGATAATTGGCCTTTATCATTGCTTCAAGGGCCGTCTCTGCAGAGGGAAAAACTTTACGAGCCATCACAGATACAATAGCCACAAATCCAAACATTAAGAGATTGCCACCCCACTCAAAGAATGTTATGATACCGCTTGGCTTGCCCCTCTCACCGCTTGGCACTATATCGGGCATGAGTGCCCGATACTGGGCCACAAAGAAGTACATAAAGAAGTAGAATATTGCAAGGAATGTGGCAAATATTCCCAGAGGAGCATGAGCAATGTAGGAGAAATATATCAGCGCTGCCGCCAGTGCCGCCGCAAAACCACCCCAAAGTATGAACGCTTTTCTTCTCCCACTCCTTGAATGATAAGTATCGCTATAGTATCCAAACAAAACAGGGACTATTACTCCTATAATGCCTTGCAATGCAAGAATAGAGCCAATGATGATAGAATTCTGCGTGTATGTTTGCAGAAGTTTGAAAGATAGTGCCTTATTAAGTGCCCACCCTGTGCTCATACTCAGTCCTACAAAGGCAATCACTAAAATCACTTTCATCGATATGCCTTTTTTATCAGGATTCATTGTAGAGATAATTATAACTATGCTTAAAAACTTTGTTATTTAGCAATATTTAATTACTATACTCCAATAACTTAAAATCATGGCTCAAGAAAGAATACTGCACCATGAGATTTTAGTGTCTTACACAATATTCGCACTATTTTTCTTAATCGCCTTAATCCTCTTCTGGATCGGCATATCCCTACCAGGAGGGTTCTTGGCATTTACACTATCTTCCACCGTGGTGCTTGCTGTTCTTATAATAGTAATCATTATTGGCATAAACTTCTCAATTATGTACATAAAAATCACCCCGAAATATATGATCGTTTCATTCGGAGTGTTTAAGAAAGTAATAGCGTGGGAATCCATAGTCAATTACTGGATAGACAAAACACCTGCACTAACTTATGGAGGATTTGGGATAAGATTCGCAAGAATGAACGGGAAGAGGGTTCTAGCGTACATCGTGGAGATGAAAGAGAGAATAGCGTTAGAGCTTGAAGGGCATACGGCACCAATATTCGTATTCTCCACAAAAGATCCAGATAAGATTTTAGAGATAATAAAGAATAAAACTGGAAAATAAACAAGATTTTATATGCTGGTAAAGAATTACAATAACTATGCATCCTTCAGAGAGCATTAAATGTGAGAAAAGCGATTTGCTAAAAGATAAAAAGCTCGCACTGTGCGTGACGGGAAGTATTGCAGCGGTTGAGAGTGTAAAGCTTGCTAGGGAACTGATTAGGCATGGTGCAGATGTCTATCCCTACATGACAGATAGTGCTCTTAAATTCGTGGGTAAGGATGCACTTTTATTTGCCACGGGCAAAGAGCCAATAACAGAATTAACGGGCAAGGATGAGCATCTTTACGATTTCGATGCGATTTTAGTAGCTCCTGCCACCGCAGATATAATCTCAAAAGCCGCTTGTGGTATAGCGGATGATGCTGTTAGCACACTAATATTTGCGAACCTTGAAAAATGTATATTTGTGCCCAGTATGGACTCCAGAATGTATAACAACGAGATATTAAAGGAAAATATTGAAAAACTCAAAAAATTTGCAATGTTTATAGAACCGAAAATGGAGGAGGGGAAAGCAAAACTACCCAGCAACGATCTAATTGTGGCAAGAGTTATGAATTACCTACGCAGAGATTTAAAAGACAAGAAGGTACTTGTTATCGGTGGGGCGGGGTATGAGAGATTCGATGAATTTAGAATAATCACAAATCTGGCCACGGGAAAGATGGGTATTGAGATAGCAAGGTTTGCATACTATTATGGTGCGAGTGTGAATCTCCTTATTGGCCTTCACTCAGTAGATATTCCAGAATACATAGAGTATGAAGAATTTGGAGGTATTGATAATCTTATGCAAAAAATAGAGAATATGAAAGGTTATGATGCAATAATCGTACCAGCCGCACTCCCAGATTTTAAACCTGAGAAGAGAGAAGGAAAGGTAAAGAGCCTTGGAGATTTTAATGCAATTGAATTTGAGGAAAATCCAAAGTTTTTAAAGAGATTAAGGAGAGAGTACAAAGGTTTCCTAATCGGATTTAAGGCAGAGAGTAAAATAAGCAAGGAAGAGTTGATAAGAAGAGCGAAAGAGAGAATGGAGGAGTATGAACTAGATATGATAGTAGCAAATCTCATTGAGGATGTTGATAGAGATTCTACCAAAGCGATCATAATATTCAGCGATGGCGAGTTTGAAGAGTTTGCAGGTAAGAAAGAGGATCTTGCAAAAAGGATTGTAGAAATCATGGCGGAATCATTATGACTCGTGCATTCTCCCCAGGGAGCATTACACTTTTTTTCGAGATAAGAGATGAGCACAAGGAGCCTCTGAGAATAGGATCTAGAGGAATTGGAATCTGTGTATCTTTAGGTGCAATAACCAGTGTGCAAGAGGGAGAGGAGCTCAGAGTTTTTGTGAACGGAAAAAGTATGAAAAATTCTCTACAGGAAGATATTGCAAGGGCATATGGATTTAAGGGTACAATTAAGACAGATTCGCAGTTACCTGTATCGCAGGGCTTCGGTATGAGTGCAGCTGCAGCCTTAAGCACAAGCTTAGCTATTGCAAAACTTAAAAATGCAACCTACCTGCAAGCAGCGCAAATCGCACACAGGATTGAAGTTGAAAGAAAGAGCGGGCTTGGAGATGTGACATCGCAGTACGAGGGGGGATTTACACTCAGAATAAAAGAGGGCATACACCCATACGGCATAGTTGATAGGTTATTCTTCCCACCTATTCCCATATCCCTTGTCACATTCAAAGAGGGAATTGAGACAAAAGAGATTCTAAAAGATGAGGATATGAGGAAAATAATAAAGAAAGAGGGACATAGAGCTATGGAAAAATTCCTGAATATGCCTACCTTTGAAAATGCAATTAGAATTGCAAGAGATTTTGCACTCAAAACATCCCTTATAAGCGATGAGGGAAAAGAGTTCTTAAAAGCGTGCAATAATGCTGCCATTGCCATGATCGGCAACTCTGCAATAGTGTTTGGCGAGTGCAAGGAAGAGATTGTTGAGGATTATAAAGTATATAGAGTATGCCTGGGAGATAGAGCTAAGCTTTTACCATGACCACAAGGAAAACTTTATCTTCCAAATCAATTTAGGGGTTCACAATGGATGTAAGAAAAGAGATTGTTGAAGAATTATTAAAGCATGAAATTCTCGTAGAGCCAGAAGTTGTTGATTATATAATTGAAAAAGGTGGGCTAAATTATGTTCCATCCTTCATAGAACTACACAAAAATTCATCGTTTGTTAGTATATCTTCAATAAAACCTCCAAAAATTGAAAATAAGCCTAAAGAGAAAAGTGATATGACAAAACCCGAAGCTTACGAATACGATTGGGATTTTAAAGTTTTAATAGATCCCGGAAACATTCAGAGCAGTGGCAAAGTGGATGATTTCCGTGCGCTGTTCTTGGATAGATACAAGAGATTGAGCAAGTATGTGCGAAGAAATATGCAGATGCGAGGAGCCACAGAAATTGCAAATATGGAGCGCGGAGAGGTTAAAATAATTGGACTCGTAGATGATGTAAGATACACCTCTAGGGGATCTCTAAGCTTCTATTTAGAAGACCCTACTGGGAGAGTCAAATGCATAGCTCCCCAAGGCGAGTTTTTACTCAATGATGAAGTCATAGGTGTTATTGGTAAATACAACGAAGAGAGCAATTTAATTTATGTGAATGAGATAGTTAGACCAGGATTTAGAAAAATTAACAAAGGTAGAGTGACAGAGGAACAAATTGGTGCAGTTATAATCTCAGATGTGCATATAGGGAGCAAGATGTTTCTCCAAAAAAACTGGGAAAAATTCTTAGATTGGCTTAAAAGCGGAAAGAATGGGGCTGAGATTGTAAAATACTTGATAATTGGAGGAGATCTTGTCGATGGCATAGGAATATATCCCAACCAAGAGGAAGAACTCGAAATTTTGGACATCTACAAACAATATGAAGCTTTAGCCTCTTACATTCAAGAACTTCCAGATTATATCAAGGTAATTATGATTCCAGGCAATCATGATTTGGTTAGAAATGCAGAACCGCAGCCACCCTTGCCCAGCGATGTTAGAGCTCTCTTCAACGGAAATGTAGAATTCCTAAGCAATCCTACCTTATTTTCTCTCCATGGCTATAAATTCTTACTTTACCACGGCGCAGCCATAAACGATTTAGTTGAGCTCATACCCGGAATGAACTACGAAAAAATAGGGTCAATAATGAGAAATATGCTTGAAATGAGGCATCTATACCCTCCATATGGAGGGAAAGTCCCTATTGCCCCACTCAAAAGAGATTTTCTAGCTATAGACTTAGTGCCAGATGTATTTGTCACGGGGCATGTCCATGCATTTACCTATGAAAAATACAAGGATGTGCACATAATCAATGCATCCTGCTGGCAGGCCCAGACAAAGTATCAGAAAATGATGAATTTCAACCCCGTACCTGGCAAGGTCGCATTAATAAATTTCCACACAGATGAGGTTAAAGTATTATCTTTTTGATGTCAAGTATTGTTGATTTATTAACTAGCTCGAAGGGAGTCATTAATCTTCTAAACACTATTAACCTTGCTTTCTTCCCTATCTCGTTATCCTCGATTCTCAATATTTTCCTAGGATTTATAGTGGCCATCTTCAAAATTTCTTCTGGGGCAACATATCCGTAGAGTTTCGAGAGCTTGTATGCAATTTCCATCTCGCGAAGAATAGATGGTAGAGAGAACATACCATTATCTGTGCCCAAGGCAAGCAAAATATTGTGCTTCAAAAATCTAGGGATATTTGGAACTTTTCCAAAGAACATATTTGAGCGTGGAGTTAGAACAATGGGTATGCGTGCAGCGCTAACCTTCTCAAGGTCCTCTTCGGTAGCTTCAAGCATATGCACAATGAAATCAGGATGCAAAGATAGAACAAAATCAATATCCTCTCTTATTCTTTCAGAGACATGAATTGCAAATAATTTTTTGCTTCTCTTTGCCTCTTCAACCTTTGAAATTATATATTCCCTATCGTAATCGCTTACGCTGCTGAGCCCCAAACCTTCAACCTCTTTATAAACACCTCTCCCAAATATGATGGGCTTTATACTGAATCCCCTGGACACTTCCAAAAGCAACTCCACTCCGTCCTTTCCTCCCTCTCTAAAATCCACAAAATGTGATATGCCTTCTTTTTGCATATAGCGCATGGCTCTGCGCATTCCCTCATACACTTTTTTTCTATTCCTCAGAATTTTGTATTTGTATCCATTTGGACCTACAATTTCCTTTATCCCCCCCTTCGGCTCATCTCTGGCCCAAAAATCTCCAATATGAGTATGCATATTGATGAATGTGGGTATAACTGTACCTCTAAAATCAAAATCTCTCTCCTTCCTGAAATCTTCAATTATGCCATCCTTGATCACCACTGTTCCCTTCCTAAACTCGCCTTTCCAGAGGATATTTCCGTAAATCTTCACAATGTTAAATAAAACTAAAATAAAAAATAATTGCTCTTTTAACTCATATATTGGAGAAGGAATAAAAATCCCGTTGCAATCAAGAGTGTTATAATCCCAACAATGCCTCCAAACTTGAACCAGTCATTATTTCCTATGGTATATCCGTATCTCTTTGATAGGGAGAGAGAGACCACTCCTGCCGATGAGCCTATGGGCGTTATATTTCCTCCCAGCCCAACGCCTAAGGCAAGAGCCCACCATAGGAGTCCTGTATGGTATGTTTCTGTCATAACGCCTACAACAGGAATAAAAGCCGCTGTAATAGGTATATTATCCACAAAGGAAGAAGTTATGCCCGATACCCATAGAATTATGGCCGCCGCAACCACCGGATTGGATGATATGGATGATAGACCCTCTGCCAAATCATTGAGCAACCCCGTTTTGTCAAGTCCGCCAACAAGGATAAATAACCCTATGAAAAACACAAGCGTTGACCATTCCACCGCTTCAAAGGCCTTTTTTGGGTCCTCCAATGTCAATAAAAGGGCGAGTGTGCCACCAACAAGGGCCACAAATGCGGGGGAAATCTGAAGATAACCCTGCAAGGCAAAGAAAAATACCATCCCCAACAGAATTATCAGAAGATAATGCATTGTCTTTCTATCTTTTACATAATCTTCTGGATTTAACTTCATTAACTCTTCCACATTTTTTGCCTTAGTTTTAATCCACCACTTATACAAGATTCTTGAAATTAAAAGTCCAACCCCCAAAATCGCGAGAACTGGCAAGAATAAATGTATAATGAAATCATTAAATGAGTACCCAGAGGCATAAGCAATGAGTATATTTGGCGGGTCTCCAATCATAGTAGCCACGCCACCAACATTTGATAACACGGCTTCTCCCAATATAACGGGTACAGGATTGATATCCAGTAGCTCTGCAATCTCAATAGTGAGGGGAATCATAAGAAGAATGGTGGTAACATTATCTATAAGCATAGACACAAAAGTCGTTATCAAACTCAAATATACGAAAATAAGCCAAGGATTACCCTTCGACAATTTTATTGCCTTTATACCGAGATATTTGAAAAATCCTGTGCGGGCAAGTTGTCCAACAAAGGTCATCATACCAAAGAGAAGAAGTATAACCTGCCAATCCACATAATCTAGAGCTTCTTCAAAATTCATAAAGTGCATAGCATATCCTGCTGTCAACATAAGAAATACACCAAATAATGCCGCAGTGGTTCTATCGATCTTACCACTAAAAATCATTATATAACTTATTATAAAAATTATGAGCGTAACTATCTGGGCTATCTCCGTTGGGACCACCCCTTCTTAAAGGAGTTTACAAATATAACTGGAATTGGCGAGTGAGTGGCAACAAACATCGCAATATGTCCTATTTTTCTCCAAAATAAAATTTTCTTACCAACACCCATCACAACGATGTCATTTCTATTAAAATGACTCAACAATGCATCTTTGTTTCCCATACTCTCTATACTCTTCTTGACCTCTATATTCCAGTGTGATGCTTTCCAAACCACATTATCCAATTTTTTAACATGCTCTCCATCTTTCTTATCTTTTATATAAAGTACCTCCATACCAGCACCAAAAGATGAGGCAAGGAGAATTGCATAATTTTCTGCTCTCTTGGATTTTGCTGTTCCATCTGTAAGCAACAGAACCTTTTTTATTTCTCTTTTTTTAATTTCTTCTGCCAAAGTTAAAACTGGAATATGTGTTCTCTTCAAAACATTAGCCACTGTAGAACCCATACGCTGTGCTGAAACTGTGGATTTTCTACAATAAACTCTCATTGCTATCAAGTCTATATCATTCTCTCTTGCATATCTGACTATCTCCCTGGAAGGTAAACCCTCCAGAATTCTAAAACTTACATTATGAATACCTTCATTCTCCAAAAGCTTCTTGCCCTCCTCGACCGCTTTTTTTGCACTTTCTTTCATCTCTTCATAGAGTATGCTGGTAAGCTGTACCCCTCTCTCATATGTATTTATAACGCTCACCACATGAAAATCTGCAAAAGGAAAAACTCTTGCAACATATTTTATAACATGATTCTCCAGCCCATAGCCATCCGTGGGAACAAGAATCCTTTTAATCATTGGATGAAATAATGGCTTCATTCTATTTATCTTTAATCTTGAGAAAAAATAATAAATAGCAGAGAAATTACCCATTATGAAGAAATACTTCACCATGGATGATTTCAATTTCAGGGGCAAGGTTGTTCTTGTGAGGGTTGATGTAAATTCTCCCATTGACCCTATCAGCGGTTCTATACTTGACTATTCAAGGTTTGAAGCTCATCGTCAAACATTGGCAGAGCTAAAAGATTCAAAGGTGGTAATTTTAGCGCACCAGAGCAGGCCAGGAAAGATGGATTTTACATCATTAAGGGCGCATGCGGATATATTTACAAAAATCCTACACAAAAGAGTTAGATTCGTACCAGATTTATTTGGTGAGTACGCTATTGAAGAAATTGAAAATATGAAGTGCGGTGATTATATCTTACTTCAAAACACAAGATTCTATTCAGAGGAGTATTGCTTAAAAAAGAACAATTTCAAAGACACACACATTGTAAGGGAATTATCAAAGGTGGCTGATTATTTCATTAACGATGCATTTGCTGCAGCACATAGACAACAAACAACCTTAGTGGGATTTGCAGAAAAGTTACCTATGATAGCGGGAAGGTTAATGGAAAAGGAGATAAAAATGCTCACAAAATTTATGGAATTAAAGGATAGGCCTAAATATGCGATTCTCGGCGGTGCAAAGGTTGAAGATTCGCTGATTGTAGCCAAGAATTTTCTTGAAAATGATATTGTGGATGCCATATTAACCGGAGGAGTTATAGCATCCATATTTCTAATTGCCTATGGCATAGATGTGGGTGATGGTACTTGGGAATTTATAAAGAGAGAGTTCGATGATTACAATTCCCTAATTTCTCTGGCAAAAGAACTGCTGGATAAATATAAGGGGAGGATAAAAATTCCCGTGGATGTGGTGATAAATAAAAATGGAAGGAGAAAAGGTATACCAATCACAATGCTTCCAAGTGAGTATCCCATTTACGATATTGGCCTCGATACTGCTACCGAGTACGAAACAATGCTGAGGAATTCAAAAGGCGTTATTGTAAATGGACCCATGGGGGTGTTTGAGTTAAACGATTTCTTCGTAGGAACTGTAATGGTTTTGCGCGGGGCAGCCGAAAGCTCGGGATTTAAAGTTGCTGGCGGAGGCCATACAATAGCAGCCTTGGAAAAATACGGATTGAAAAATTATTTTGATCATATTAGCACCGGGGGCGGTTCTCTCATCACCTTCCTCTCTGGAGGAAAGATGCCTGTTATAGAGGCCTTAGAGAAATCCTACAACATTTTCGGTTCAAAGTAATCTTTTTCTCTTGAAATAATAGAGCATAAGTAGGGCAACTGCAAGCATGAGCGCAAGAGAGTAATAATAGCCATACTGCCATCTTATCTCAGGCATGTTAACAAAATTCATTCCATATATGCCCGTGATCAAAGTTAAGGGCATCATTATGGTAGCGATTATGGTGAGAATTTTCATAACCTCATTCATCTTGGCAGAGAGGGTATTCTGCATTAGTTGCAGGGCAGTGGTTGCACCATCGATGAGGTACTCAACACCGTAAATAAGTTCGTTCACATCCCTTAAAATCTCTCCAGCCCTTTCGTTCCCCTTCCCCACGCTCCACTCCAGCAAATTTCTGAGACGCATATAATCCCTGTGAATCTTGAAGAGTGTCTTTTTGACCTTCAAAATCTCGCCCATCAGTTTGCTTGAGTAATCGTGCAGAGCCGCATTCTGAAGTTTCTCCACCTTCTCCTCTAGCTTGTCCAGAGTGACATACTCGTACTGGATCAAACTCCACACCACATCTATTGGCTCTTCTCTCCTGAGCAAGAATTTCTTAACCTCTTCTATGGTATTTCTAGAGGCGGTTAAAATAATTTCATCTGAGCCTTCGTGCCATGTGAGCTTCACAGGATGGGACACATACTCCTTATCGAAGCCATGTAATCTCAAAATCAGTGTGAGCTTGCTTCCATCTTTTCGAAACTTTGGATTCTCCTTAACATCTCCCTCCTCTACGGTTATTCGAAGCATTGAAAAATAATGGGTTAGAGGGTATTTAACCTTATCTCTTTGCCATAGCCAGAAAATTGCGGAAAATTTCCTCTCCGTGCTCCGTGTGCTGAACCTCCGGATGAAACTGCACGCCGTATACTGGCTTTGTTTTGTGCTTAATCGCCTGAAATCTGCAGTTTTTTGAGTGAGCCAGGGCTATAAGCTCAGATCCCAATTCCTTTATCTCATCGTTGTGACTCTCCCATGCGATGAAACTGTCTGGAAGGCCGGAAAATATCTCATCGTGATCGTCTATGAAAATCTCCGTCTTCCCATACTCTGGATACTTAGCTGCTGAGCTCTTTCCTCCGAAGTGCTCCGCTATGAACTGAGCTCCAACGCATATACCCAAAATAGGAACATTTAACTCTTCAAGGTACAATCCCTGATTACCAAGCTTGTGCTTCTCGTATGCTATGCTGGGAGCTCCTCCTGAAAGTACCAAAGCATCTGCATCCCTGAGCTTATCCACAGGCGTTGTATTTGGCACAATCTCTGCATCCACATCCAAATACTTCAGAACCCTCCATTCTCTGTGGGTCCACTGGCCTCCGTTATCTATCACATACACCCTCATTTTATCACTTGGGTATCTCAACATTGAGCGCTGATGAAATCTCCTTATAGCGATTTCTAATTGTGACCTCTGTAACTCCCGCCACTTCAGCTATTTCTTTTTGGGTCCTTGGCTCGTTCATCATGTTGGCAGCTATGTATATGGCAGCCGCTGCCACTCCTGTAGGTCCCTTACCTGATGTTATACCTCTCTCCGTAGCCTGCTGCACAATTTCCTCGGCTTTATTTACCACATTCTTATCCAAATGCAATTTACTGCAGAATTGAGTTATATAGGATGTGGCCGTAGTGGGCTTTAGATTTAAATTCAATTCCTTAGTGAGATGCCTATACGCACGACCAATTTTCTTCTTATTCAACTCACTCGCTTTTGCAACTTCATCCAAGGTGCGAGGCATTCCAACCTTGCGGCACGCTGCATATATGCTTGCAGCCACTATGCTCTCTATACTCCTTCCCCTTATCAAGTTCTTTTCCACCGCCTTGCGATATATAATTGCGGCTGTTTCGCGAACATCCTTCGGCAAGCCCATCTTGCTTGATACATTATTCAATTCCTGCAAAGCCACAGACAAGTTTCTCTCTGCTGCATTGCTAACACGAATCCTCTGATGCCATTTGCGCACACGGTAAATTTGAGCACGATTCTTGTGCGGTATCCTCTTTCCATAAGAATCTTTATTGCTCCAAGATATCTCGGTCGCAAGGCCCTTATCATGCGATAAAAAAGTTAATGGTGCTCCCGTTCTTGCCCTCTTTTCATCCTGCTCAGCATCAAATGCTCTCCATTCCGGGCCCTGATCAATAAACGAATCTTCGATTACAGCCCCACAGTCTCCACACACCAGCTCTCCCCGCTCATAATCCCATATAAGATGGGTGGAGCCACACTCTGGACATTGCTTTATAAACTCTTCTTTAGGTCTCTTTGCCATCATATCACCCATTATAACTGCTCCTTAACCCTAGCGAGCATGGTATTTAAAACTTTCGAAAAATGCATTTATTTCTTCACACATATTTTTAAACTTTCCTGCCATGCTTTAGATGTGATAAAAAACAAAAATTCTTTACTATTACACGGAGATAAAAAGATCAGAAAAGTGCTTCTTGAAATTGCAGATAGAACCTTAGAAAAGATAGGGGCAGATAAAATAATCTCCGAGAATGTCAGAATTGAAAATGAGAATTTAATCGTTAAAAATTACTCTCTTCCTTTAAATTTTGAAAAAATCATTGTCATTGGGTTTGGAAAAGCAGCGGTGCCTATGGCAAAAGAGATGGAGAGTATTTTAGGCAATAGAATCACAAAAGGAATGATAAACAGTCCATACAAGGCAAAATTGAATAGAATAAAGGTTAATTTAGCCTCTCACCCATATCCAGATGCAAGAACTTTGCAATCATCTCAAAAGATAATTGAATTACTCGAAGAGGCAGATGAGAATACATTGGTCATAGTGCTGATTTCCGGAGGAGCATCATCCCTCTTTGAAATCCCGCAAAGAATAAGTATCGAGGAAGAAAAAGAAATAATAGAGAAAGTTATGACTGCAGGAGCAGATATCATAGAACTAAATAAACTTCGTATTGCCCTGTCAAAAGTGAAGGGCGGAAAATTGCTAAATTACATTGCCCCGGCAAAATGTCTATCGCTGATAATATCCGATGTAATAGGCCCACCAAAATTTGTAGGCTCGGGTCCAACCTATCCTCAAAAATATGATATTAGCAAAATTCTGAAAAAGTATGGAATTGAAATTAATATAAGAAAAAATGATGATTTGCCCATCCACGAATGCAAAAACATAATTTTAGCTGATAACACCTATGCCTTAAAAACGGCAAAAAGCATAGCAGAAGATATGGGAATAAGAGCAAGGGTATCCCATAATAAACTTAGTGGAGAGCCGAGATACGCTGCAAAGAATATCTTAAGAGAGATGGGCAAGGGATTAGTAATTTGGGGCGGTGAAACAGCCGTGAAAATCCAAAGTGGAGGAATTGGTGGGAGAAACCAAGAACTATCCTTGTATCTTGCAAAGGAGATGAAGAGACATATGGGCTTTATTTGCCTAGGAACAGATGGTATTGATGGCCCTACCGACGCAGCTGGAGGGCTTGTTGATTACACGAGTATGGAGAGAATTGCGGAAAAGGGAATAGATTTAGATAAAGAGTTAATGGCCCACAATTCATATGCAGTTTTGAAAAAGATTGATGATGCCGTTTTCACTGGGTACACAAATACTAATTTAGCAGATATCTGTATAGGTTTCCATCCATAATCTAAATCTCTTTTATTCTTTCCCATATCTTTTTTGCTCTATCATTGAGTACCTCATTCAAAAGAAGTGAGAAAAGCTCTTCATCGGTTGCTCCTCTTTTCTTCTTGATTCTCATTTTCTTATGGGAATTATGCACAGGAATTTAAATTCCTCATCGCTCTCATTTCTGTACCAATGAGGCACATCTGGTTCAATATAGAGGAAATTCCCGGCATGCACCTTAACTTCCTTGTCTCCTGCACCTATTATCCCCTCCCCGCTGAGTACAAATATCTCATGCTCCCAGGGATGGTGATGCTTGGCAATCTTTGCATTTGGCTCCATTGTAAAAAGGCGCATTGCATAATTTTTTGCTCCTTGATCTTCTCTAATTAACCACTGAATCCATGTGCCTGTGGTTTTTTCTCCTTTCTCATTTTTCATATCGACTTTCTCTTTGGGTACATTATCAATATGGGATACATACATTTCACTCACCAATCCATTATCATCCCAGCACTTATAAACCTTATCTCCAAAAGTAATAAAAATGAGAGGCACATGCAACCTTATGGAATTTCCCAAGATAGAGACAGCGCAGTACGAGTATCCCGAAACTAAAGAGGTTGTAGAGTACATCTATCCTGAATTGACGGCAGTTTGCCCCCAAACTGGCTTACCGGATTATTATATTCTCCGCATCCTATACGAGCCTGATAAAAAACTACCTGAACTTAAATCGTTAAAGATGTACCTTATTGCCTATCGCAACTTTGGAATCTGGCACGAACACCTTGCAAATAAAATTTTAGATGATTTCAAGAGCGCTGTAGAGCCGAGGTGGGTGTATGTTGAACTCTATGTGAATAATCGTGGTGGAATATATACAACGGTGAGAAGATTTTGGAGCAGAGAAGATGGAGATAGCGTAGAGAAGGCCATAAAAAATGCTAAAATGCACCCGCATCTCAAATTCTAAAAAAATAGAAAAAATTAGAAAATCCTCTACGGAAGTTTTTGAACTCCCAATTCGTCTGCTATTGCATTCATTTCATCAAGAACTTTCTTGTATATAGGTACGCCTAACTTCTCTCTAGCCTCATAGGTCAAGAATCCTTTCTCTCCATGCACCCATATACGCTCAAACTTGGGATGCTTTTTGGCATTCTTTAACTCCTCCATAAATTTCCTCATATTCTTCTTGAACTCTTCCTTATCTCCAAATGCACCCGGATCTATGGCCATAAAGAAGTGTCCAACATCACTATGCTTATCGCTTGTGCCTCCCACATGCTTACTCCATGTTGCTCCATTCAATATGCCTGCAAGGATATCCACTATAGCCCCAAGCCCATATCCCTTATGGCCTCCACTTATTTCGCCGAGACCTCCTAGAGGCAAAATTGTTCCCTTGGGACTTAGAATCTCATTTGGATCATGAATTATTTCACCAGTCTCCGTACTTATTGCCCAATCCCCAGGCACAGGTTTATTCTTGCGCCTATATACTTCTATCTTTCCACTTGGCACTACGCTGGTAGCCATATCAAGCAAGAATGGTCTGCTACCTTCTACAGGAGCAGCAACGGATATTGGACTCGTTCCCATAAACTTCTCCATGGCCCCAGTATGAGCAACCAATGGGCGAGATGTTGTCATGCTCACGCCTACAAGGTCTTCCTTTGCAGCCATATAAGAATAATAGCCAGCTATGCCGTAGTGATTGCTATTCCTAACACCAACTATACCGACACCCACTTTCTTCGCTTTTTCAATAGCCATTTTCATTCCCTTATAGCCCACAACCTGGCCTAGTGCTTCATCTCCATCAAGCACTGCAAAAACTGGGCTCTCCTTCACCACTTTTATATTAGGATGTACATTCACAGCACCCACTTTAATTCCATCCACATAGCGCTTTAATCTTTGAACTCCATGACTCTCTATTCCACGCATATCTGCCATGATTAGATTGTCTGCCACAATCTTTGCATCTTCCTCTGGCACATCCAAGCGCTTGAAAATCTCCACAACGAAGTTAAAAAGCTTCTCTCTAGGTATTCTCACATAATTTTCATCAACTACTGTTTTCTCAAACATAAAGGGAAATAGAAGAACCAATATATACGAATTTCCATAACTCAAAAAATGTTAAGAAATCCTAGGGAAGCTATTAGCACTATCAATCCTGCAATTAATACCCCTATGAAGATTGAGAGCATTGATTTTTTTATGTCAAACTTGAAAAGATAGGCAATCAAGCTACCGGTCCAAGCACCCGTGCCAGGAAGGGGTATTGCAACAAACAAAATCAAGGCAAGGTATTCCCACCGTCTCACCTTTTCATCCGCCTTTTTGTAGGTCCTTTCAAATATCCAATCTAAAGCCCTTGCCATTTTCTCACTTCTCCGCAAGTACTTCTCTATTCCCTCCAAAAACAGCAGGATAAGGGGCACAGGAACCATATTTCCTATAATCGCAATAATAAACACTAAAATGGGTGATAAGCCCCAGTATATCCCCAGTGGTATAGCCCCTCTCAATTCGGCTATGGGAAGCATGGCAACTAAAAAGAGATATATATATTCAATCATCTTTGCACCAGCGAAGGATAGATGTATTTTTTATTTTTTCTCTCCTTTTCTTCATCCCAATCTGCAAGTATTCTAACTGCCTCATTTGCCACCTTAGCTACGGATTCTTGAGATACAACTTCAAACTCCCCCTTGATGCGATTGGCGAATACAACTGCGATACTTCCAGCTCTCAACCCATAGATATTAGAAACGGTGAAAATTGCAGCCGCTTCCATCTCAAAATTAAGTACATTGGCTCTTCTCAAATCATTCAAAATTCTTTGTGAGAAGGATTGCTCATATCCCCTAAATCCAGGTCTTCCTTGGCCCAAATAGAAAGAATCTGTGCTAGCTGTTATACCCACATGGTAATTGATACCCTCATTCTCAGCCGCTTCAATCAATGCTAAAAGCACTTCGTAATTGGCAGATGCTGGGTATTCCACGCGCACATATTCTTTACTCGTGCCTTCAAGGCGTACAGCAGCAGTGCTTATAATTAAATCCCCAATTTCAATATTTTCTTGTATTGCTCCCGTTGAGCCAACGCGAATAAATGTATCCGCTCCAATCCTAGCGAGTTCTTCCAAGGCAATTATGGCAGATGGGGAGCCTATACCAGTACTAGTTGCAGATATTCTCACCCCTTTATATCTTCCTGTATGTGTCTTAAATTCACGGTGGTAAGCCATTTCTTTCCTCTCGTCCCAATAGGAAGAAATTATATCCACTCGCGCAGGGTCTCCTGGCATAAGAACATACCTTGCTACATCCCCTGGCTTGCATGCAATATGATACTGCACCCCATATTCATCCTGTGGATTCTCAGAAGAAATATGCATGGTTGGTATAAGTTTTGCCTCTACAAATATTTTTCAACAAAGGTTTTAATCAATATGCACATGGGGTACTATGGCAAAGGTGACTATGAGACATATTGAAGGAATGCGATTTGTTGGAGAGACAGATGAGCACTCAATAATTTTAGAATCTGCATATCTTGGTGAGCAAAAAGGTCCAGCACCTATGGAAGCCCTGTTGATGAGCTTAGGTGGATGCACAGGCATGGATGTTGTTGCAATTTTACGCAAGATGAGAGACGAGCCAAAGAAGTTTGAGATTGAAATTGAAGGTGAGACGGCTCAAGAGCATCCAAAAGTTTACACAAAGGTGCATCTAAAATACATATTCTGGGGAGTGGAATACGAGAAGGCAAAAAAAGCAGTGGAACTATCGCAAAATCGTTATTGCCCAGTTTCCGCAACACTAAAAAGAGGAGGAACCGAGGTAACTTATGAAATCATCATAAAAGATTAATTCATAAGTTGTAAGAGAGCCCTAGCTAATGCTATCTTGGCATCTCCCTGTGCGTAGAGAAAGGCCCTTGCCATCAGCGTGAGCATAGTTTCGTTGTGCTCCGGAGAGCATCTCATATTCGCACTCATCGTTTCTGCCATCATATTTTTCACTTTGCAATTTTATCTTAAATACACTTCCTTATGAAAATCCCAAAAGATTTTAAATTCTGAAAATCAAAAATTATAAAACCCCTCAGCCCGCCCGTCTCTCATCAAGGTCAGCTAAGGCTGAACTCATCACAGGGGCAAAAGAATATTGCATAGGAAGTAATTAATTTTGTCCTTGCATCAAATTTTTATACAATATAGATGATATCATTTTGAATGAGTCAATTGCCAAGGGAACTAAAAAAAGGACTTATCGAGCTAAGCATCTTGGGCATATTATCCAGAGGTAGAAAATATGGATTGGAGATAATAAAAGAGCTTGACTCCCTTTCAAATGGATTTTTAAAAATAAAAGAGGGCACTTTATATCCTGCCTTGCACAGAATGGAGGCAAGGGGCCTGATTGAGAGTGAATGGGAAATCGTTGAGAGTGGAATACCGAGGAAATACTACAAATTGACAGATGAGGGGATAAAAAAATATGAAGAGGGAAAGAAAATTTGGAAGGTTATGGTGGAGAGTATGAATAATATCCTTGGTGAGAACGATGAATAAGGATGAATATTTAAAAAGGATTCGCCGAGCATTATGGATAATAGAAAAAGATAGAAGGGAGGAGATTGTTAAAGAATTAGAGTCAGAAATTTCTGAGAGATTGAAGAATGGAGAGAGTATTGAAGATATTTTGAAGGACATGCCAGAGCCAAGCAATTTAAAGAAGGAGTATAAGAACCTTTATGGATTTTCCCTTTCTGCAAAATTTTTAATTGTGCTTCTACCAGCAATAATTTCCATCTTCACCCTCTCCGTTATCCCTTTCACCTCGCACCTATTTTACGGCGCTCCAGCGTTTCTAATATTATTGGCAATACTTCTATTTTACATATCATCAAATTTTGGAATTAAAATAGGGTTTGCCGCATCCACAATATCCGCAGTACTTAGATTTCTACTTATTTACGCCACATCATTTTCCGTGGCCCTCCAACAGGGAACTCTCCTAACGGAAGGCATAACTTCTTTAATAATACTAATAATCCCTCTCTTTGGAAAAAAGAAAAAATAAAATTATTTTTTTATTCTATAAATTGCAAAGGCAACAAGGGCTATGGCAACTGTCGCTATCCCTATTATGGACAAACCCATTGAGGGCACAACCAAGTTTCCAAAGGATATATAGAACTCGTTAACCTCTATGGATGGATCCTGGAATATGCTGCTTCCAACAGGATATATCAATGCACCATTCAGCACGGTCAGTGTAAATACTCTATACTCATACCATTTTATCATTCTCTCTCCCCCAACAAGCTGGTAATAGGCCTGTCTAGTTTGGTTATCCACTGTAACATTTGATTCCCATCGGAATTTCCCTATTCTCTGCCATTCTCCTACTTCAGTGAATACTATTCTCCCACCATGCCTGAAAAGCATTCTTCTGTGTGGCAAAGTATTGTTTCCATAACTTCTATTTTCAACATCTGCCCTTGAGCTCCCATATCTCTTGGCTATTATGTGTATGAGTTTATCATTGCCGGAGATACCCCAGAATATGTTGTTTGCCACTATTATCTTTGATGTATTATCATTGTAATCCCATCCATCTATTTCCTTGTCGTACTTTATCTGAAAACTCACTATCTCTCCTGTGTAATTCTTCCTACCATCAAGGGATAACCCTCTTCCAGGTCTATAGCTGTACCATGGAAATCCCCTTATAGTTTTATTTTCCATCTGCACTGTTATATGGAAGTGCAATGCTATTTTATTCACAACTCCATCTCCCACGCTGGCATTATCAAATACCTTCGTATAAGGCACATTGTCCATATAAATGGTAAAATCAATCCTTGTTTCATTGGAGGATACATTAGTTATTTTAAATCCTTCTATATTCCAAGAACCTTTTAGAGAAACATACTTGATAACACTTCTATTATTGTTTATATTTCTAACCTCCGCTATGTAATTGAAAGACTGCCCTACGAATGCATTGTACCTAAGAATCTTTTTATCTTTGAGCGTCCCATCCTTGTTGTAAATCTTAAGTCCCCCTGCATACCGCACTGTATCAACTATTATCTTCACAGAGTTTTTATGTTCCCCATTTCCATAAATCACATTCACCCGAGTATTATTTGTGCCTATCGAAATATAACTTCCGCCACCAAGAGCGTTAGTGGTGCCTTGCTTCACGCTGATTTTATCCCATATATTCGTTGCTTCCCCCTTAGCGCTTACCATGGGAACCAAGGCAGCCACCAAGAGGAGGGTAATAATTCCCATCAACCCAATTTTCTTCCACATTTTAATCACCTTATATAGTTCAACACAATACATAGTAATACTATATATTATTTAAAGCTTTCTGATTTTTGAGTGCGTTTAAAACTCCTTCTAAAAGAGCAAGTTTTTTTACTTTCAACTCATTATTATACCCATGGATAGAGAAATTAAAGACAAAGTAGATTACCTCACCTCAACCAAGATGCTCAGAAGCGATAAATATGGAATATGGGGTTTGGATATAGTGGGAGTTGTGGTAGGAATGCTCCTTCTCATATGGGGCATTGTGAACTTTGAATTTTCATGGCTCTGGAAAGCAACACTAATTATTATCGGAATAATCCTCCTTTCAGTGTGCAGCGTTAGAATTGAGAGAAGATATGAGAAGTTTAAGAGAGATATTATGAGCAAAATATAAAGATAGGAAGATTAACGCCAAATTGATAACCGAAAAGCAATAGTTCTCATAGAATTGCCATTTGAAAAAAGAGGAGTACTTTTTTAAATAAATACCCTGATACTCCCCCATGCTTACATTTGTTGGCTTAGGGTTGTACAACACAGAGGACCTAACGATTCGTGGAAAAAGGGAAATTGAGGAGGCAGATATTGTGTTTGGAGAGTTTTACACTTCCCGATTAATTGGAGTAAATCCAGAGGATTTAGGAGAAGCATTGGGGAGAGAGATAAAAATTTTATCACGGGAGGAGGTGGAAAATGGTAAACTCATACTAAAAGAGGCAAAGAGTAAAAATGTGGTCCTTATCGTAGCTGGAGACCCTATGATAGCCACAACCCATGTGGCATTGAGAGTCATGGCAGAAGAAAGAGGAATAAAAACGAAAATTGTGCACAACTCATCCATCGTCACAGCCGCCCCAGGAATGCTTGGACTGCAGCAATACAAATTTGGAAGAACTGTTTCTTTGCCTTTTCCCCAAGAAAATTATTTCCCCACAAGTGCCTACGATTTCATAAAAATTAATCAAAATTTGGGCTTGCACACTTTAATTCTTCTTGATATAAATCCAAGACCTATGACTGCAAACGAGGCAATGAAAATTCTGCTTGAGATGGAAGAGAAAAAGAGGGAAAAAATATTCTCAAAAAACACTCTAATAGCCGTTGTGGCTAGAGCTGGCGCCCCTAATAGTTTAGCCCGTGCAGGTTACCTTGGTGATATGATTAACGGGGATTTTGGCTCACCTCTCCATACCTTAGTTCTCCCTGGCAAGCTTCATTTTGCAGAGGCAGAAGCGTTGGTGAAATTGGCTGGAGCTCCTGAAGAAATTTTGGATAAATAATTTAAACTCTCAATATTCCGTCACATATAAATATGCTGCAATCATTAGAGTGCTATGCTCAGCAATTACATTGACTTGGAGAAGGGAATCTTGGAGAATTACACGGAAAATGTGATAAGAAGAGCAAGTGATATGCTAAATTTCTATCAGGACAATGAAGCATTGGAGAAGATGATTAAAAATGGAAACCCAACCATATATGAAGTTTATGCGGTTACTCACGAGGGCGGGGGAGAATTAAGCTATGCAATTACAATTCTTCATCCAGGAAAAGTGGGAAATGAGTACTTTATGACAAAGGGTCATTATCACGAGAAGAGGGACAGGGGAGAATTGTACATAGGACTAAAAGGAAATGGGCTTCTCTTGATGCAAAAAGGAGAAGAGATTAGATGGATCGAGATGGAGAGAGGAAAAATTGTGTATGTACCTCCATATTTTGCCCATAGAAGTATAAATACAGGCAATGGGAATTTTGTATTTTTGGCAATTTATCCTGGAGACGCTGGCCACGATTATGGAAGCATAGCTGAGAAAGGATTTGCAAAGATAGTGATTGAAGAGAATGGAAATTATGCCGTGAAAGATAACCCTAGATGGAAATAGCACCCAAGAAATTCTTTTATATTATGGAACATTTACTTTATAAAAGAACAAGGGATGGGATATTATGAAGTTCTTGAAAGATATTAATGCTGGCACATCAAATGAAGTGGACTACACCGCTCCAGAGGATGAAGAACTGAGGAGGCTTGTTGAGAAACTTAAAGTGAACATAAAGATCATTGGTTGTGGAGGTGGAGGAAGCAACACAATAAACAGGATGATGGAAGAGGGGATTTATGGTGCTGAGTTAATTGCTGCCAACACTGATGCTCAGCATCTTTTACACATAAGGGCAAATCGCAAAATTTTACTTGGTAGAAGAAGAACCCGAGGCTTAGGAGCGGGCTCAAATCCCCTGGTAGGTGAGGATGCTGCAAGAGAGGCAAATGAAGAACTTGAAAAATTATTGCAGGGTGCAGATATGGTTTTTGTAACAGCAGGCCTGGGAGGAGGAACAGGTACTGGAAGTGCTCCCTATGTGGCAAAACTCGCAAAGGAGGCAGGAGCATTAGTGCTATCCGTAGTCACCTTACCATTCAAGGCAGAGGGTAAATTGAGAATGGAGAATGCAATGTGGGGCCTTGAAAGACTGCGCCGGTATTCTGATACAACAATAGTCATACCAAACGATAAGCTCTTAGAACTCGTTCCAAGATTGCCTTTAAATGAAGCTTTCAAGGTTGCGGATACAGTTTTAATGATCACAATTAAGGGCATAACCGAAATCCTAACAAAGCCAGGTTTGGTTAATGTGGATTATGCTGATCTTCGCACAGTTCTTGGCTCTGGTGGAGTTGCAATGGTAGGGATAGGAGAGAGCGATAGTACCCAAGATAGAGTTAAAGAGGCCGTTGATGAGGCAATTAACTCACCGCTCATAGATGCAGACATAAGCGATGCTACAGGAGCTTTGGTAAGAATTGTGGGCGATGAGCATATGAGTGTTACAGAAGCACAGATGGCTGTTGACCTCGTACAGAAGAAAATAAACCCAATGGCAAAGATCATCTGGGGTGCAAGCGTAGACCCAGAGATGGAAAATATGGTTCAGGTTCTTGTTGTGCTCTCAGGCGTGAAATCTCCTTATTTCATTGAGAAGGGCGGATCTTTGAAAGCGGCAAAGAGTATGGCAGGAGAGACCTTGGATGCGGATATCGATGTAATTGACTAACGAGGATTTAAATGAAAAAGAATGAATTACAAAGTGCAGAAGAAAAA
This sequence comes from Aciduliprofundum boonei T469, assembly GCF_000025665.1. Classification (GTDB taxonomy): domain Archaea; phylum Thermoplasmatota; class Thermoplasmata; order Thermoplasmatales; family Aciduliprofundaceae; genus Aciduliprofundum; species Aciduliprofundum boonei. The sequence continues at coordinate 569,216 of NC_013926.1, read as the reverse complement.
TTTCAATTCTACAAGGAGAGAAGAGATGAGTTCAATGCCCTGGCGAGAGAGGCAAGGGAAGAGAGAGATTTGATAAACGAGGAAAGAAAGAAGATAAAAGAGGAACTGCAAAGGGAGAGAGATGCAAGAGATTCCATCGTTGCCCTTATGAAAGAGCATAAAGAGAGAAAGAATGAATACAGAGAAAAAATTTTAGCCATTAAAAAATATATGAGAGAACTGCGCAGAAATTCTGGGAATACCGTAGAAGCAGAGTATGTTAGAGTTGAAGATGAAATAAAGAAAATTGAAAGGGAGCTGCAGGTAAGACCCCACAGCTTGAGAGATGAGAATAAATTAATAGATAAATTGAGAGCATTAACCCGCAGAAAAGAGGAGCTAAAGAAGGAGATAGAGAAGAAGAACCAAGTTCTAGGTGAGGTTAAAGATTTAGAAGGTGAATTAGCAAATCTTCAAATTTTAGAGGAAAAAGAGAGAAAGGAGCTTTCAAATTTGTACGAAGAACAAAACAAACATCATAAGAGAGTTCTTGAATTAAAAGAGAAATTAAAATACCTCACGGAAAAGATGGATGAGAAGCATCAAGAGTACTTAAAATACAGAGAAAAAGCGGATGCTTATCACCAGAAAGCTCAAGAGATGCTAAAAAAGATCATTGAGATCAAGGGAGAGTACAGGAAAAAGAGAGATGAGGAGAGAGCAATACTGGAAAACTTGGAAAAAGAGGCAAAAGAGAAAACAGAGATGAAGGATGAAGATGTTGAAAAATTCATAGAGGCCTTAAAGAAGAAAAAGAAGATATCCTATCCATAAAGAAGGAAAATTAAAAATATTGCTACAAGCATCAAAATTGCAGCTAATATCGATATCTTAGCCATATTTTTATCCGAGCCAAAGATGATGGGAATCGGGCCAATCAGCACAACTCCACCATACCTTGCTTTATTTTCTCTATACTTTTCCGAATCTTTCGTCCCTTTATAACTTTCGTAATTTACATAATCGTAATTATCATAATCTTTCTCGTAATAGTCATTCACATTCTCTTTCACGCTTTGAAGAGGTGCAAAGAATAGCAGAATCATTCCTATCATTATTAAGAATATGGCCAATAGAGAATATACTCCCGAGCCGTATATTACAGGAAAAATCAAGAAAAGAGATGCATTTGCCTCACCTATTGCAACAGCGTAAAATAGCAGGGCTATGCCTGCAAATATGAGCAAGAGGGATAAATGGTAAAGACGCATAGAGTCACCTCAGCTTGTACCCGCAATTTCTACAATATTTATCCTCACTGCTAACCTCTGCACCACAATTTGGGCATTTGTAAATGAATACCAATTTTGCTCCGCAGTTCCAGCAGTATTTATCCTCCGGCCTAACCACAGCACCGCAATTTGGACAATGTAGTTCCTCTTTCTCCTCTTCTTCCTCTTCCTTCTCTTCAATCAAAGGCGCAACAACAAGTGGTTTATGCTCTTCTTTAAATGGCACATTCTCAGGCAACTCTCCCGTATCGATTATTCTATTACTCTTAACCGCAAGCTTTAGAGCTTCGCTGTAATCACCCATCTCAAAAGCCCTTTTTGCCCTCTCCATATAAAGCTTAGCATACTCCTTCACCTGCCCTTCTTCCATTTTCACAATTTTCTCCTCAACCACACCAATCTCAAATTTTGACTGAAGATAATTTGGAGGCAATTTTTTTACAAAATCACTAATTTGAGGGGGAATATCATCTTTTTTCGGCTCTTCCTCAATTTTCTTTATAATCTCTAACTCCTTTTTCACTTCAGGACTTAAAGAATCCTCCATCTTGTTTTCCTCTTTTAAACGAAGAAGGGCGCGCTTTGCATTATTAGTTATATCTATCGACTCCAAATACCTTTGATAATCATAGGCCCTCTCTGCCTTTGCTATCATACTCTCCACAGGCTCAACATTATAACCTTTATTCTTCATAACTCTCGTCATTGATTTAACAATTTGAATTTGATTATAAGCGTTATCCTCAACGCTACTTTCCCCCAATTTTGTCACCTTCGTAGAGGCTCTCTTTTTGAGAAGCATTAAAGCTGCAGCTATCCCAACTATGAAAACTACTATGAATGTTACGAACAATATGAATGTCGTATTGGCATCTCCAGCCATTACTTTCCTATCCCTATACTCCTATAAAAACATTTTGAGGTATACACCGTAGAAAGTGCTTTATATATGAAATTTATAAAGGGGCTCAATGATATTCTCCAAACGGATACAGAAAATGTCCCCCTCAAGCACACTTTCCCTTGTGGAACTTGCAAATAAATTTAAAGAGAGGGGCTATAACATAATCTCTTTGGCTGTGGGGGAGCCTGATTTTACCACGCCTGAACCCGTTATAGAAGCAGCCTATAATGCAATGAGGGAGGGGAAAACGCATTATACTCCTCCAACAGGGATTACTGAATTGAGAGAAGCAATAGCTGAGAAGTACAGAGAGGAAAATGGAGTAAATGTAGATGCAAACAATGTGATTGTGACTCCAGCAAAACTTGGCATATTTATGGCAATATCCACCTTTATAGATCCTGGAGATGAGGTTTTAATTCCAGACCCTGGATGGGTATCATACAGGGAAATGGTGAATTTTGCCCGCGGAAAGCCAGTCGGAGTACGCCTCCTTGAAGAGAAACATTTCACCATGGATATTGATGATTTAGTAAATAAAATAAATTTCAAAACCAAGGTTCTCATAATAAACTCACCATCGAATCCAACAGGTGCTGTGCTGAATTATGAGGATCTAAAGGCAATTAGAGATGTTGTTGTGGATTTTGATTTGATCCTCATAAGCGATGAAATTTACGAGAAAATAATATATGAGGGTGAGCACATCTCTCCTGGTGTCTTTGAGGATTTATTGAATTACACAATAATAGTGAATGGTTTTTCCAAGAGCCATGCTATGACAGGATGGAGAATTGGATACCTAATTGCTCCACATAGCTTCATACCACAACTTGAAAAAATGCAACAACATACCATATCCTGTGCCCCAAGTATGGCTCAGTATGCAGCTTTGCAAGCCCTAAAGGAAAAAGAAGCAGTTAGGAAGATGGTCGAAGAGTTTAGAAGGAGAAGAGATTTCTTATACGATGAAATTTCAAAGATTGATGGCTTGCATGTTAGAAAGCCAAAAGCCACTTTCTACATGTTCCCTCGCTACGATTTCGATATTCCTTCCAAGCAATTTGCAGAGGAGTTAATGATGCAAAAACAAGTTGCCGTAACTCCCGGCTCTGCATTTGGTCCCCATGGAGAGCATTATTTCCGCATCTCCTTCGCCACATCTATGGAGAATCTGAAAGAAGGTATAAAAAGATTACAAGAGTTTATTGAGGCACTTTGAGAAAAATATTAAATTTTATTCCTCTATTTTCCTATATGGTCATATTCGCCTCAGATGTGCTTGCTGGAATATTAATTGTAGTGGCTTTAATTCTTCTAATCGTGGCTATTTTGGCCTATAAAAGATATAAACTAAGAGCTGCAATTATATCATTTTTCGTTTTTCTTCTCTTCTTAATAAAAGGGATTATTTACGAATTAAATGTATATTATTCCTTAGATTTAAATACATTGGCCATTTTCCTCGGCATAGATGTTGCAATTCTAATTTCCCTCTACTTTGCCCTCGCTCTTAGGGGCTGAAATTATGGAGGATATAGAATCAAGAAAGAAAATTTACGAGGAAATTGTGATGAATCCAGGATTGCATTTTAGAGAATTGCAGAGAAGATTAAAAATGCCTACCGGTATGCTTGAATACCACCTCAATGTTATGATTAAAGATGGAATAATAATTGCTAAAGAGGATGGGAGATACAGAAGATTCTTTGCAAATACTGTAATGTCCTCCAAAGAGAGAAAAATTTTAGGATTGCTTAGAAATAATGTATCAAGGAAGATAGTGCTCTTTATTTTAGATAATGAGAGAGTTAATCACAAAAAAATTGTAGAGTATATAAATCTTAGCCCTTCCACAGTGTCCTATTATCTGAACAAACTTGTTAAAAATGGGATTTTAAAAAAGGAAATAGCAGGTAGAGAGAATTATTATTCTGTTATAGAGCCAAAAATTGTGGCATATACAATAATTAAGCATAGAAAATCCTTCTTAGATTCTTTAGTTGATAATTTTGCAAAAATATGGGAAGAAAAGATATAATATTTCAGTTAGATTTTGATTTTTTAGCAACTGCCACTCCTGCAACAATGATAATAACTATTATCGCTGCCACTATTCCCCACAACATTGGGGAGGGCATTCCTTCAGATGATTTTGTGTTCTCATTTGAACTCTCTGCATTGGATGTCCCACCACTGGCTGAACTTCCTCCGCTACTGGTTCCACTAGAACTAGCTTCGCTCTCCACATCTATCACATGCTCAGAGAAATGTGGTATATATATAGCAATACTCACAGTATCATTATTGTTGTAAACAGCGTACATCGCTTGTGAACTGCTACAATTTATTAGGTTATTCATGCTCGTCTTGTTTATCTCTTTGCCATCGAATTTTACAATTAAGCGCATAGAAGAGTTGTAATTTAGCATTGTACGATTCACATTAATCAACATGATTCTCCCACCCTTCACTCCCTGGGCAGACACTTGTATCTGCAGATGGTTCTTTTCCTTCATAGTTAGCTTTGCATTCATTCCGTAGGTATAATTTACAAAATCCGTTCCTTTAGGACCTATGTACATCTCACCACCAAGCTTGTGTTTTTGCAAGCTCTTTATTTCCATATTTTTTATTTTCTTCGGGATATTTAGATTAACCTCATCAATAAATATCACACTTGCAGTCGCATTGTTCCTTGTTTTTATGTAAATTGTATTATTTTGGATGGTTGGCAGAGCATTTGAAATAAACAGATAAGCGGATACTTTTCCACTCAAAACTACAGTGCTATTGGAAAGAGTTGCATTTATCCCCTGTGCAAGATGGTATTTTATAACATCTTGACCATGAGTTACTATGTGAAGTACGCCCACAGGATTATCGTGAACCATTATTACTCTCCACATATAACCCATTTTATGAGTATTGTTCCATCCAAAAGGAGATGCAACTCCATAATAGAAAAATCTGGCTCCTGATACTCTGATATGTCCTATAGTATTGTTCTCATAGGATATCTTCTCAAAAATAGTTGTATTACCCACCGTGTAATTTTCAATTACTCCACTTTTGGAATTTACTTGAAAATTTACAAATTTGCCTTTAACCTCTCCGTTGCTGTACTCAAAGTATCCAAGGTATCCTGAATGCCCATGCTGATGCCCACTGGCAGATGCAATACTAGCCGTAGCTGGTACAGCTAGAAGAATTGCCAGTAATAATATCCATACCCTCTTCATTTTCATCACCAAATAGCTCATTCTTGGATGTATATAAGCGATTTGTGGTACAATATTCGAACATTAGTACATTTTTCGAAGATTCGAAAATTGTACCAAAATCCATTTAAACAAAGGTTTTATCTCATTATATTGTGAAAAGATTATTATCTCTAATCGCCGTTATCTTCGTAATTCTCTCATCCTTCACCATCAGTTCTCATGCTGCCACCCCACAGTCTCCAGTTAGCATAGTTTTTGATGGGAAAAATGCTACTGTAAGAATATCCATAAATAACACACATTACTTCTACCTGCAATTCAGCAAAATATATCTGGTGGGAGGACCACAAATTTCCAAACTTCAAGGACTCAAAGGAGAGAGTATAAAAAATATGGAAGTAAAAAAAATTAGTGGATACAGCAATATTATGGGAAATTACACGAAGATAACCATGTGGAAAACAATAGAATTCACACATAATCATGGAAAATACAGAAATTCAAAAATAAAAATAACAATAGATTTCTATATTGCAGATAAATCGTACCGAAAAGGTGATTTTAATGTAAATAGAAGCACAATTAGATACGATACAAAGATAGTAAGTTCTGTTAAAGATGTATACATTCTCCTTGAAGAGCATATGAGTTATAGGGACTTACTATCCCATAATTCGCATGTTTTCGAATGCAACCATCCGAACAATCACTGGACGAGAATGAATAGGAGTTTAGAAGCTAAAGAGCATAGATTTGGACAAGATCATAAAGGAATGATAGGTTTCGGTCATAATAAAGTCTCTCTCAAATACATGTGGGATTACCAAAATGATATAAGGACATTTTATAAATACGATGGTTCTCAACTATCTCTTTACTTCTCATTTAAAAACACCAACGGTTCAATTATACAGGATCCATACATCTATCTCCCGATACCAATTACAAATTCAAATCCAGTTGTACAGGGCGTGCAAAATGTAATAAATTATGCCATTGACCACGCATTGTCCCTCGGTATTGGAATAATCATAGCTGCCGCAATACTCTTCTCCGCCCCATTGATAAGAAGATTTCGTTTGTAGCTCTAAAAACTACAAAATTTTTAAAATATATGCTCCATCTATCTATGCGGGGATCATTATGTATGTGATACAACCTTCAAAATTAAAAAAAGGGTTGCCCAAAGAGACGAAGAGTATATGCCCTGTTTGCGGTAAAGTAATACCTGCAACAATATACGAGGAAAATGGAAAAATTTGGTACAAGAAAACTTGCCCTGAGCACGGAGAGTTCAAAGATATCTACTACGGAGATGCAGAAGTTTGGTACTGGATGGAAAAATGGGGTACGATATTGGATGGTATTGGTCCCGAATACCCAAAAATTCTAAACGGATATGCTGATAAACATTACTCTTATACTGCTCTCGCAAATTTAGATTTGACAAATAGATGTAATCTTAGATGCCCAATTTGCTTTGCCAATGCAAACGCAGCTGGCTATGTTTACGAACCAGATTTTGATACAGTAGTAAAGATGATGAAATTCTTGCGTGAGGAGAGACCTGTACCCACACCAGCCATACAATTCGCGGGTGGAGAACCAACAATATACCCTCGCTTTTTCGATGTTATCCGCAAAGCGAAAGAGTTAGGATTCGCACAAATTCAAGTTGCAACTAATGGAATTCTAATAGCAAATCAGAAAGATTTCGCTCAGAAGATGGCCGATGCTGGAATGCATACCGTTTATTTGCAATTTGATGGTTTCAAAGAAAGCACATATATCACTGCCAGAGGCGTGAATCTCCTACCTACGAAGATGAAAGCCATAGAGAATTTGCGCAAGGTTAAACCTAAGCCCTTGGCTACTGTACTTGTGCCTACCGTGGTTAAGGGTGTAAACGATGATGAAGTGGGAAAGATTGTGGAATTTGGTTTACAAAATTTGGATGTTATTCGTGCTGTGAATTTCCAGCCAGTATCCCTATCCGGAAGGATACCTCAGGGAGAATTATTAAAGATGCGCTATACAACGGGAGATTTAATCAGGGATTTGCATGAGCAGACAGATTTCATAGAGAAACAGGATTTCTTCCCCATACCAGTTGCTGCTCTGTTCTCAGAAATTGCATCGCAAATATTTAAAGAACCAAAACCAGCATTCACCACACATCCAGCATGCGGTGCTGCCACATACATATTCCACGATTACCAGAAGAAGAAAAACATACCTATAACAAGGTTCATAGACATACCGGGATTGATTGAGGATCTCGCACCACTTACATTTGAGGAGAAATTTGAAAAGAAGAGCAAACTCGGAAGCATTTTAACTCTCTACAAGATTCTAAAGAAGCATTACGATAAGGAATACGCCCCAACAGGCTTCAAATTGAAAGAGATAGTTGGAGTGTTTGAACAGGGAACCAAGGATTCACTTGGTAAATTGCACTGGGATTCTATGTTCATAGGGGCTATGCACTTCCAGGACGCTTACAATTACGATATAATGCGCACAATCAGATGCGTTATACACTATGTAACTCCAGATCCAAGCATAATACCATTCTGCTCATACAACACAGGGCCTACATTCAGAACGAAAATAGAGAAGAAGTATTCAATTAGCCTCGAAGAATATAGAAAGAGACATGGCAATGTGGTGGGCGTAGAGGGATGAACATGATGAATGTTGATCCAGCAATATGCAATTACTGTGGTGCCTGCGTTGGTTCATGTCCAGTGAACTGTATGTTCCTTGACGAAACGATAGTTAGAATAGACGAAGATAAATGCATAAAATGTGGGTTCTGCATTCGTGCCTGCCCAGTGGGAGCCATCTCTGCGGATTGGTGGTCAGAATGAAGAGATACGAGTATGATGTCTTGGTGATAGGGGCCGGTCCTGGGGGAAGCATGGCTGCTAGGTACGCAGCTCGCCATGGACTCAAAGTATTGTTAATAGAGAAAAGACCGGAGATAGGAGTGCCCGTGCGCTGCGCCGAAGGTATATCGAGAGCATGGATGGACGAGGTTGAAATTGAACCACAAGAAAAATGGATAGATGCTGAAATAGACGGTGCAAAAATATATTCACCCGATGAAAAGAGTGTAATAAAACTATCTGCCGAGCAGGCTGGAAACGAAGTTGGATTCGTTTTGAATCGTGAGTACTTTGATAAGTACCTCGCATCCTTGGCAGCGCAGGAAGGAGCAGAAATCTGGCTAAAGAGCCCCGCGGTGGAGATAATAAAAGAAGATGGCTATGTTCGTGGAGCGATTGTGAGAAGATTCGGTGAGAAAGTTGAGGTTCGTGCAAAAATAGTTATTGGTGCCGATGGCTTCGAATCTCAAGTTGCTAGATGGGCAGGATTAAACACTGTGCTGAGGGAAAGGGATATAGTCTCTTGCATCCAGTACAGGATGACGAATATAGACATTGAAGAGAATTTTACCCATTTCTTCATCGGCTCTTGCGCCCCCGGTGGCTATGTCTGGATTTTCCCCAAGGGAAGAAAGGAGGCAAATGTAGGCATCGGTGTGGCTTTAAACAAGTTAAAAAGCAAGGGAGAGGTGAAGAAGTACATGGATGATTTCATAGAAAAGCATGAGTACCTCAATAAAGGGAGCATAATACAGATAGTTACGGGCGCAGTATCCACTTGCCCTGTGCCTAAGAGAATAGTGGATAACGGTATAATGCTCGTTGGAGATGCGGCTAGGCTAATAGATCCGATAACAGGAGGAGGTATAGCAAATGCCTGTATATCCGGCAAATATGCTGGGGAGATAGCCGCCAAGTGCATAAACAATCCTAGCAAAGAGTGCTTAGAAGAGTATCAGAACAAAGTGAAGGAGAGATGGGAAAAGAAACATCTACGCAATTGGTTCGTTAAAGAGAAGCTTGCAGAGCTAAGCGATGATACATTAAATAAGCTCATGGATGTTGTTTCAAAAGAAGATATTAGCGAAATATCAGTAAGGGCCATACTCGAAGCTGTACAGAAGAAATATCCAGAGCTTATTGAAGAGTTTGAAGACCTTCTATAATTCTCTCTTTTTACACGTTTGCTCCGCCCAATTCCTCCAACTGCTCTGCACTTCTCGCTTCTTTCTCAGTTAATTCTCTGACTCCTTTGCGTTTTCTGAGCCAAGATACTATGAGATAAGATACAAGAATCGGTGGAATTATGTAATAAACCAAGTAGTTCATTATTCCAATGAGGTACCACTCTAAATAGCTAAGATTTTCACCAAAATATGATAACCATGGCATCGAGAGATAATCTTTGCCGGATAACGCATAATTGAGGGCGTTTACATTGAATATTATAAGCAAAATATCCAAGTAGTTTGTATACACATTAGCTAATGTACTCATACTTCTTGTGACCTTGAATCCGGGAATACGCTTTGTGGTAAATGGCGGAAACATGTTACTTCCCATCAGACCAAAGTGGTCAGTTAGTATGTGGGACCAGAATCCCAGCATAATTATCCAAAACGCTGTCCATCCCATAGGCGTAAAACCATAGAGCATGAACCCAATGGGTGCAAACATTATACCAAGGGTAATGCTATGTGCCCACCGCCTATGCCAAGGTATGAAATCTGCCCGCACCCTATTATTTCCCTCTGGAAAGAACGAGAAATCTGGTCCCGAAAGAATGTCCACATGGGTAACTGCATCATAATTGTAATCTAAATCTGCTTTAAAACTTGCCTCGGCATGAGCTTTTTCTGGAGGAAGATAGGAGGTTATGTAAGGTCTCTTTTCAAATCCAGATATTATGGGACCAATATCACATATAACCTTCTTATTCTCCGTATCAAAATGAACAGTATATTGACGCCATTGATCTGAAGATATCTTTATTGTATGAAGCATAACATTAACTTCCCTATTCTCTTCGTTCGCCTGATCAATAGCCTTTGCTAGAGTTGTGGCCACAAGTTGAGGATCTAAATTCCATTCGTCCATATCAACTTCATAATCATGCTTTTGCAGATACTTTGCAAATCTAAAATCAATGGTATCTGGAAGGATTCCAAATATCCCGCCCAAAATTATTATCAGGGCCTTATGAACAACTATCTCATTTGCAATTACATTGTTTCCATAGTACATATTGGCAATAACTACCACGAAGGTGGCCGTTGTTAATCCCGCCAAGAAATGGGCAAATCCCTTCATTTTTCATCACCACAACCCGAATAAGCCACCGAGGGCTATTCCACTCATATTCAACCATATCGGAACAAGGATAACCGCAAGACAGTGAGAGCGGCGTGAGTTGAAAAGCACGGGTATTAGGCCTATAGCTGTAGCCACGGACATTATTATCAATCCCTGCCAAGAGGTCATAAAATAAACCAGCATAACTACAATACCGAGAACTATCAAATTCAGAACCTTTGGATTTATCTTGTATATTCTCTTAGCAAGGAACTTGGAGGCATAAATTACAACAAAGAATGCATATATCCCAGCTATCGCAATACCCATATCCACAAGGTAGAACTGCTGAACACTCTCCGGTGTGAAGAACAAGTTTATACCCATAGCCAAAGCACCACGGCGCAAATGCAAAACTGGAAGGAAGAATAGGGCTATAGCTCCCACATAGTAAACCACACGAGATGCACCCATAGATACCAAGAAGCTTTTGTCTCCCTTCTGAGCAAAGCCATGGGATGCCATATAACCTCCAACACCGGCGGTTACCGCTGGTAGAAATGCTGCAAATAGACCTCCAGAAGAGCCAGCTACTGCACCATGAAGCAGTTCTTTGGGGGTGGAATCTATGCTCTTTGGTATATTTTGCTCGGGAATCTCGTACTTTGAAATCAAATTAAGTATGATGGAAGATGTTGCAAATAAACCAATTAATGGAGCCATAAGGCTCTGAAATGCATGATTTGCAGGAACTATAGTTTTACTGAATGTTATTATACCCAGGATAGAGGATAGAAAGAAAGTGAGATACCCTGCCATAATGGTCTTCCACCCTTCTTTCAAGCCATGAAGAGGATTCTTGTGTCTTCCAAAATCTTTTGGAAACTCTGAAAGAAGCATATAGGCAATAACAGCTCCTATTATCCAGTGAAGATGAGTAGAGACAATATCCCAAACAATAGATAAAGGTCCCATGAACAGGGGAACTACGAGAACTATTGCAAACAATCCCGTTAAAGCACCAGTAGCTATGAGCACAACAGCTTCGTGACCACGTCCCTCCTTGAGATACCTTAAAGAGGGCATAAGAACAAACATTGTGGAATCGTCAGGAGCACTGAAATATATTGAAGGAATTGTGAATACAAAGGCATAGCTTACCAGCATACCTATAAGCATAAGAACCATCAGCATAGGATCAAGAACGAATGATGCCGTGAAATAAAACAGCAAGAAGAAGCCAATCACATTGTAAACATGCAAGCCGGGAAGCATTGATAAAGCAGAGCCTATCAGGGCGCCTATTATCACAAACGCTATAGCCATAAGTAGATATGCTATTGTCATCCAGTCACCTCCACCAAATCACCGGTAAATGGTCTAACCTTTATCTCCGGCTGACCATTATAATATGTAACGATACCCCTAATAACAACAGGCCTTCCATAATCTATATTTTTCATCATTGCCTTATTCTCAACATAAACCACATAGCTTTGGTTGTTGCCCCAAATGGTTAAGCTCGCAGAATAAGAGAACATACGGTAATCTACGACGCTGCCTTTAATCTCAACAAGGGAGAACTCTTTCATAGGGCCATTTGGCACATACTCTTTTTTCTCTAAAACTTTGTATGTTGGGTCTGCTATCAACTCCCACTTTGGCTCTGTTACAAAATCGTTCTTATGAGATACAGAAATTTCCCATGTGCCCTTGTAATTTACAAATTTTCCTTGAATCTCCACATAGGTTCCAGGAGTATAATACTTCACCCCATTTCTAACATAAACTGGAATTGAAGAGCCGTTTGAATAAACAGTTATAGTATTGGTTAAGAGATTCCTATCCATAACTCTTGCCCAGGTAATTCTAATATATGTTCCATTATAAGCCTCTGGATGGGAGAGCAAATCTGGAAGATTAACAACCTTGTATGTATCCGAAGGGGCAACGGGCTGATAGAACTGCAGAGCACCATAAAATTTAGTATAAGCAGACCCCATTTTACTTATGTTCAAGATGTGTAGAGAGTAGTAAGCACGGGGAATTAAAACATCAAGTTTCTCATCTATAGTGCATATAAACCCGAAACTGAATTCTCTTACACTTGTTATATTCCCACTTACAAAAACCTTAGCACCATTCTTATAGTCCCATGGAGCGGCATTGATAATATCGCTTATATTCAAACCCTTATGTTTTGGGCTCTCTATCTCCAAATAATCTATATTGTTCAAAATTAAAGAGTTCGAACTATACATATAGGTACCTTTGATATCTACAGTATCCCCCATAGCCGGAATTTTATGCAGTTCAACCATTCTTTTTATAACATTACCATATAACTTAACAGTCACCGTGCCAGTACCATCATTTAATTTGAATCTAAATGAGGTTACCTGATAATCATTTTCATAAACCCAAGGATATCCTTCCACTTTCCCATGCAAACGGATGAAATTATAATTATCAGTAAGTCCCAAATCTTTTATCTTTGTTATAGGAACTTCTCCCCCATAATACGCCAACACCCCATAGGATGCAGCAAGGATTACCAAAGATAATGCTATAACATATATTGCTTTAATCCTAACCCTGTGTTTTATACTGGCTGTGCAGTATGGGCATATCTCGGAATCGTCGGGAATATCCCTGCCACAACTGGGACATTTCATCCTATCACCTTTATATCATTAATGTCGCTTGGTATGAGTTCCCAATAGCCATTCATAAAACTGCCATACCATTCTATAGAACCCACCACATTTATTTTCTTACCTTCAAGAGATTTTACATCCATATTGCTAAAATACACCACCGAATATGGAAGATACATATCCATATAACCTGTCCCATCAGTTATATTTAGGACATAACTACCCCTCGAAGTTTCATAAACTTTTAGAACGGTTGCATTCAACTCAACCCTCACATATTTTGCATAAGGATATTCTATACTATTAATATCCGCTATACTCATCTGCACGGGTTTTGGCTTGATTATATTAATCTCCTCCGGTGAGTTAACAATCATATAAATGTTGCTTCCCCTTATATACACCTCTCCTATGACATCCACATACTCGCCATATCCCGGGAGCTTATTCGCCTTTGCCAATTTTTCTACAGTTGGACTATACACATGCACGCTCATTATTCCAGTGCCATCATCCACATCTATGTAAAGTGTAGCGGATCCCTCCTTATAAACTATCAAGGATGGTGCAGAAGAAACTATACCTTTTATCTCAACAGTGCCGTAATTATATGTTTGAGATATGTCCTTTATGTGCACATACTGTACAGGCACATTTTGAGCAAATATTAAAAGGAGAACTATACCTATGAGAGCAAATGTTAAAGCACCATATTTTGCGTAATAATACCCGGTATGCTTTGGTATCTTAGTGCCACAGTACGGGCAAACTTCTAATGAACCCACATATCTGCCGCAATTAGGACAGTATCTATCCTCCATACATACACCTCTTCCAAGTATGTACCAAATTCACTATCTTTCCAATTTCCTACAAAATTTTTATCACTAACTTTCGATGATGTATTATTCTGCATTATATCCGATGCATATCTAGGCAATATCTCATAATAACTGGTGTAAGGCGATGTCTTATCGTATTGAGACACTACACCTATAACCGTTAGATTCTCCCCCTGAGAAATATTTGAAATATCTATGCCTGCTGCTTTTGCATATATCTCTACTGCACCGCTCCCATCATCCAGATAAAAATATCCATAATTCTGGTTTACGCTTGTGACAGTGCCGTGAACTTTTACAAGCATGCCCTCAACCTTCTCTGCAGCGCTCCAATTGGAGAAATACCCAGTAGGTATGACCAGAGGACTTGGTACTGTCCCTTTTCTAAGATAAGTTATGTAATTAAGAGATGATATCTTAAGCTCTGCTTCCCCATTATACTGCGCTATTGTACCCCTAATCTGTACCATATCTCCTTCCGTTAAATTCAACTTTGCATAATCCATATCATAACCAAATACCAAAACACCCCCCGTGGAATCTTCCACATACATTTTCAGTATGGGCTTTCCACTGCTTGAGGTGAACGAAAATACCCCTGGAGAAGAAATAACCGTTGCATTCACGATAACTTGCTCGCCTAGATGTATAAGAGTCCCATTGCTATCCACCTCGTGCAAATAGGACAGATTCACATATTTAGCGGAGGAATGCAAAACCACGACTTTATCTTGCGTACCTGTCCGCAAAAGTATCTCGTATGAGCCATTATGATATGTAACATTTCCATAAATCTTGACAGTATCACCTTTGCCCAAGGTTGGGACTTTCACACCTTTCTCAGCATAAACTGCAATATCCTTGATATCCGCAGTGGAATTGCTTACCCAGAATAACCAAGAAGCGTATACATTTACCACCGTGGCATTTGGTATTTCCACAAGGGTACCATTATAAGCGCTTGTATTCTCCAAGAGTTCTGTTATATTAACCACCGTGTAATTGCTAATTGGGGTTATGAGCTTGACATTATCCCCAGAGTTTGCCCTTATCTTTATCTCCCATTTCCCATTAAATCGGGTAACCATACCCCACACTTCAACCTTCGCTCCGACATAAACCTGGGCATCTATATGAGCTCCTTTTTCCACATATACGCTAACATCCTCGGTGGAATTTGTGGAATTACTTATCCAGAATAGCCAGGAGGCATTGTATACACTCACCACCGTTGCCTCAGGTACATAAACCAAAGTATTGTTATACTTAAAAGGTGAGCTCAAGAGCGTGGTTATTGATACCTCTTTATATGTTGCGTTGCTAATCACAACAACTTTGTCATCTGTATTGTTTCTTATTTTCAGCTCCCATGAGCCATTGTACTGCGTGACCATACCCCATATTTCCACTGTAGCGTTGAAATAAGGAGTGCCATTTACAATCCCGCCACGCTCAACATACACTGACAAATCATTAGGATTTGAAACATTATTGCTAACCCAGAAAAGCCAGTTTGCAAACACATTTTTAACCTTCGCATAAGGCACATAAACTAAAGTGTTGTTGTAATCTTCAGGAGCTTTAAGGATTGAAGTGATATTTGTCGTTCTATAACTTTGAGGATGTGCCACAACATAATCATAGCTCTTGGGCCTGATTTTAATCTCCCATTCTCCCCTATAAGAGGTGAATTCTCCATAAACATCTGCATAGTATCCCTCTTGAATACTCCCTATACTAGAACCATTGAATCCTACAACTTTTACCTCGCTTCCATTCCAGAAAAGCCCGAAGAGGGTAAAATGAGAGCTCTCATTCTGATATAACCAACTTATTATTCCCCAAGAGTGCACATTGCTTCCATTGTAAACTTGTGGATTTCCAAGGAGTTTATCTACGGATATATTCTTATATTCTGGCTTGCTCAAAACTAAAACCTTATCAGTTGTAGCATTTCTAATTTTTATCTCCCACTGCCCACGATAGAGCACTAAATTTCCCCATATTTCTACCTTTGCGCCATTAAATATCATTCCCTTGACAATACCTCCTCTTTCAACATAAACATGCATAGATGCATTATTGCTTATGTTATCGCTCACCTCAAAATTCCAAGAAGCGTAGGAAGATATGACAAATGCTGATGGAATATGCACGGCAGAGTTATTGTAAGTATCTGGTTCTTCAAGCAAAGAGTTCATAGACACATTTTGATAGGTAGATTTTACATATTTGGAGAAATCAGCCGTGGAGTTGCGCACATAAATTTCCATATAGCTCACATTGTACTTGTAAGAACGATAATAAGTTAAAAATCCTTGAACTTCAAAAACATCCCCTACTGCAGGAGACCCAGTACGGTTGGCATTGAAGGATATGTAAACAGTTAAGGGACCTATGGAATATCTATAAGAGGCATAAACCTTTGTTACCTTACCCGTTAGATGGATAAATGAATTGTTGTATTCTTGCCAATTTTGAAGGGTTATATTAGCATAAGTGTTCTTTCCACCAGACCCTATTATTTTCACATAATCCTTGCTATTGTTCTCAACTTTCAACTCGAATTCATTTCTATAAACTGTAAATCTTGCACGAACTTCCAAGATATCTCCATAATGCATAGTTTCTGGCCTTTGAGCTCCAGGTTCTACATAAACCCTTATACCTCTGTACCCTGAATTATTTACAAGGAAGAAACTGTAATTGCGTCCATATCCAAATATACCATCCACAACAACTTCCTTACCTATGTAAGCAGAAACATTCTTTAATAATTCATTAACTGATACCTTAATTTCCTTGACTTGCTTTTTCTCAATGGTGATCATTTTCTTTGCATAGGAGTATGCTCCCTCATTATCATATACCACCAAAGTAACGGTATAGTTCCCCTCTTCTCTGTAAGTGTGATACACAATCTTACCGGCAGATTTTGTTCCGTCTCCAAAATCCCAAATGTAAGTTAGAATAAAACCATCATCAATAGAATTAGCTGCGGAAAATTCTATGGGAGTATCCGTATATCCCCTAGACGGGGCGGTTATTATGGCCACGGGAGGATTGTTTGTAGGTTGCCTTTCTGTTGAAGCATAATATATGGCGGGAATGCCTATAGCAATAACGAGGATTGATAGAATTACCACCGCTTTTATCTTGACAGTTTCCACCATTCTAACCTTCATGCATCTTTTCCTATTAAAACATTAAGGCCTGATCCAAGATACACTGAAATAAACAATTTTCCCATTTAAATTATGTGCAAGAAGCAGAGTTTTTCTAACTCCATGGGCAACACGAACTGCACGGCTTATCTTCTGAATCTCTTCTCTCTCGGAAATTAAATGAACGAGGTACTTGGAATGCTCTTCCATACTATTCTCATAAACTCTAAAATGAGTGCCGTATTTGAATCCCGATTTTACTATCAAACCCCTATTTCTCAAATCCTTGTAAATATCATAAACTCCTTCAACTTGTGGATTTTTTCCCACCACCCCATTTTCCGCAAGGTATTTAATTTCAAGCAGGCTAAGATGCCCCCATGTTCCCTCGTTCCTTCCATATGTCAAATTCTCAAAATCCTGCAAATTTGTAAAAACAAAAGCCCTTTTCCCATAAATCTCAAAATTCAGCTCTTCTTTGGGAATTTTGAAATAAGTTCCCTTAGGCTCTACCATATCAACCAAATAATAGGTTACTTCTCCATCAAAATCCACGATGGATAGGATTAAGGGGTATTGCTTCTCTACAAATTCACTCACATCAAAATAATCCATATCGGAAAGAGGGTAAAAAGCCATTGAATAGTTCTTGCGGCCCATAAAATAATTGCCCCTATCCTTCAAAACATAGCCACGCTCCCTCAAATCCCTGTAAACGATGAATAGAATATCAAAATTTGGTACTTCTCTAGATGCTTTCTTAACAACATCTTCAAAATCGTAATCCAAAATTCCTTTCTCGGAGAGATATGCAAACTCAACCCAAGAGAGTTCTATGCATTTCCCATCTCTATTCCCAAAACCTCTTGAATAAAGCTTGTCCGCAAGAGAGTTGCAAATTGTTCTTTTCATACAGCATCTTCCAAGATATATTTGAATACATCATCAACATTCTCACCAGTTTTCGCACTTGTCAGGAAATAAGGAGCAACACCATCACATATTTCTTCAAGGTCATCCTTCCAAAACTGAGCCATATACTTCAAATCACTCTTATTGGCAACAAAGACTCTCTCACCCTTGTGCCCATCTAAGAATTGAGAAATTTGATTCATAGTATCCAATGTTTCTTTTCTTGTTAAGTCTCCCACGATGATAACAGCCTTAGCACCAGAGAGTATTGGTTTTATGTTCTGCTCATAAACACTAACATCCCAAATCAAGAAGGTCACATCTCCAAATTTTTTCTTGTAAGCTCGAGATTCTAATGTCTCCTCAACCTCCGGCTCAAATGTACCATAAACGAATCTCCTGATCAAAGAGGTTTTGCCCACTGCTTTATCGCCGATAACACAGAGTTTCCATATTTTTGGTGCTTTCATCCACCTCTCAATAGCATTAGCTATTTAAAATTTTTCAATTACTTCTTTACCAATCTTGATTTCTCATGCTCCACACCCTCACGCACCTTAACGCACATGCCCTTTGAAAATTTTTTCATCTCCCAGCAATTCATAATTGCTTTGCCTATGGCCACTAAGTTATCTTCTCTGTCAACAACAAGAACCTCATCTCCGGGCCGTATGCTATCATCGCATCCCATAACAAATTTTGAAAACACATTCTTACCCTGCCTGTTGAATTGAGCGGAGTCTTCATTCACAATAACCCTGAACTTATGAAATGCAAAAGCCCTGTGCAATCTTTTTGCTCCTGCAAGTTTTAGGGTAAATAATCCATCCTCGGCGCGGAGGGATGCAATATGCTCACCATCCACAACCACATTTCTTATCTTGCCAGTATTCTTTGATTTTATTATTTTTATTTCTCCTTCGAAGAGCGCATCGCCTGCGCCTTTGGCAAATTGATAATCTGCAATGCTCTTTATCTTTGCAATATCAAATTCTTTTGCGCTCATAATTTCTTTGAATTCTGGCACAATCTTTCTCTCTTCCCAAGGAAATTCACTCTGAGCAAATGGGTAACTATCTTCAAGCTCTAAAGGTACGAGTCCGAAGGGTGTATTTACGGCTGCATCTTTCGGAATGGTTTCCAAATTCGCGCTCCATGGCCTTGGCAACTCTAAAATTACATGCCTATCAAATTGCCTTAACCTTCTCTTAATCCCTAGAACGAAGGGTCTTTGCATGCTCTCCTCTCCCGTATAAAAAAAGGCATTCTTCCTTGATTTTGGCTCAAATTTCTCCAAGAATCTGCGATGCTTCAAAATTTTGCGATATGCCCTGAGCAATTGGGGATGCTGTCTAGCACGAATCTCAGCGTACTCCCAAATTCTCTCTTCAATAATTGCCTCTTTTATGCGATTGATCTCCTCCATACTCATATACAAATTGTGCTCCGCCAAAATCTTAGTCCTCTTCTCCTCGGGCATGGCTCTGAGATCTTCTGGAGTATAATTCTCCAAAGCGGGAGAATAATATGGAAAATACTTAATTTCCTTTAAATACATCGTGCCTTGAGGGAATAGAAGGCGGTTATCTCTTGCGTATTTTATATAAGCGGCGGAATCAAAGAAATCCACACCCAACAGGGCTGCGAGTGGGAAGAACATGGGATGGCCTGCACCAAAGAGATGAACTGGCTTTGAAGGATCTAAATACTTTTTAGCCATTATTATGGCTTCCACTACCTCAGCATAGCGATACTCTTCCATAAGAGGAACAACTCCCCCGATAGGATAATAATCAAAATCAATACGGTTCATGAGCTTTGAGGCGTAAGCCCTCAACTTCGGATATATTGAGCCCTGAATAGGGCCTGCAAGAAGCATATTACCCTTGTACTTCTTCGCCTCCTTCCCTCTGCGAGCCGTCTCATCTATGGCGTTTTTAACCTCCTCCTCCGTGTAATGGGGCTCTGTGAATACATCAAGCATTGTGCCTATATCCGAACCGATATCCCTCTGAAACTCCACAATTTGCTTGTTTGTGACCTCTACATCACCGTAAACATGCTGCTGAAAAGTGCCACTATCGGTCATAATCAATCCCGGGAAATCAAGCATGTTATGCAATCCTTCTTTTAAAGCCCTCTCCCTCAATCTCGGGGTTTTCCATATTATGTAAGAATTCGTTATCAGCGCATTAACTCCAAATCTCTCATACATATCCCTTGGAGAAATTACAATCTTATTGGGATTTACAACAGGCATTAAATTTGGCGTCTCAACCCCTCTAAATTTACAAATTCTCGCAAGGCCATCCCTGTGCTTTAATTCCATACTTGGAGAAAGAGAAAGTTGTACTTAAAGCCGATTCTTAATAACATCTATCAAATCTTTCACGCTGGGAATAACAACATCTGCCCCATTCTCCCTTAATTTTTCTTCGCTCTCAAATCCTGTAAGCACTCCTATGGTAAATATCCCCACTTCTCTGCCAGATTGCATATCTGGCCAGTAATCTGCCACGAGCATTGTCTCATCCTTGGAAGCATTAAATTTCTTCATTGCCTCCCTTATCAATTCCGTTCTTCTGCGTCCATCCCCATATCCATCAAGGCGAGTATATACAAAATCCACATACTTATCGATTCCAAACCTGCGAAGCTCATCCCAAACTTCCTCCGCGGAAACCATCCTACCCGTGGTAATCACGACATTTATGCCCTTCTCCTTCAAGAATTTAAGAACATCCTCTGCTCCATCAATTAGCTTATCCTTCTCACACATAATATCGTTGTAATGAGAGAGAAAGTAATCCCAGAACTCTTTGGGCCCCCCAGGCACATGCCTGTTGAGAGTATCCTCCTCATAATCTTTCATAAATGTATCCCAATCGATTTTCTTGCCCCCAAAATGCTCTAATGCAAGATTGAATATACGATAAAAGCGAGGGAGTGTGTTGATTAAAGTCTGATCCAAGTCAAATATCACGAGCTTGAGCATAATGGTGCATATACACAGGCAATATATACCTTTCCACATGCGAAAATTTATAAACCCCTTAAACTTTCGCCAAAGCATGTATTTAATTGTTGAGCAAGAGGATGTTATTCGCATTCCACCCCCGATGTTAGCCGAGGATATAGACCAAGTTATTGAGGAGCTGGCAAGGGAGAAAATTGAGGGTAGTGTTTACTCATTCCCCCGCAACGAGGTTAAAGACCCTGCTGAGAGGAAGTACATAATAGTGCTAATTCTATCCTTAGAGAAAGTGGATGAGGGAATAATAGTACCTGGGGATGGGGCCGTCTACCAGAAAGTTCGATTCAAAGCCCTCGCATTCCATCCCGAATTGCAAGAAGTTGTAGTTGGAGATGTTGTGGATGTCCTTAAATTTGGAGCATTTATAAGGTTTGGACCCATTGACGGCTTGCTCCACATAAGCCAGATAATGGACGATGTCATTGATATTGACCTGGATAATAAGAGATTTATTGGAAGGGAAACAAAGAGAAGTTTAAGGGTAAAGGATAAAGTAATGGCGAGAGTTGTTGCTCTGAGCATAAACGATGCAAATCCCAGACAAAGCAAGATAGGACTCACAATGCGGCAGCCCGGCTTGGGCAAGTTTGAATGGATTGAAGAAATGGTCAAGGGTGAGAAGGAGGGAAAGGAATGAAGGGAGAGCTTAAAGCGTGTCGCAATTGCAGAAGAATAACCACGGAGGATATATGCCCCACTTGCGGTGGAGAGACAACAACCGAGTGGCATGGTTATGTTTTCATTCTTGACAAGGATAAATCAAAAATCGCAGAGGCAATGGGTGCGGATAATGGAGAATACGCACTACGAGTTAGATAAGCCGTTGCTCCTCAAAGAAGAAACGAGGAAAAAACTGCAAAAAATATATGGAAAATTAATCAGTGAGGATGAGTTGAAGAATATTGAAGGTGAGATTTTTTCCGTGGGTGATGTCGTTACCCACACACTTTTAAATCGCGGCATAAAGCCAAAAATTGCAATAGTGGATTACAAAACAAAGAGGGGAGAAAAAATATACGAGGATGTCAAGAAATTTGGCAAAAAAATCATAAAGGTGAAAAATCCTCGCAGCCAGATAACTCCAGAATTATGGAATGCAGTAAGAGAGGCAATGCAGTACGATTCTGTGAAGATAGAAGTTGATGGGGAGGAGGATTTGGCCGTAATACCTGTTGTATTTTTTGCAAATTTAGGCGCTAATGTTATATATGGAATGCCCAATACGGGTTTAGTTTGGCTAAAGGTCAGTGATGAAGATAAGAGGAAAGTTATGGAAATAATAAAGGAAATGGAGGTATGAGCATGGAGCTTAAGATATTGGAGAAGAAAGATAATCCCTTACTACACCGTGTAGAGGTAAAGTTTGAAGTATCTCACCCCAAGAGTAAAACACCAAGTAGAGATGAGGTTAGGAACTTGCTTGCTGCTAATTTAAATGCCGATAAGAATAGGGTAATTTTGGATAATATGCATACTCCCTTTGGTTCAACAACCACAACTGGATTTGCCAAAATCTACGATGATGTTGAGAATGCAAAGAAGATTGAGCCCGATTACATTCTCATAAGAAACAAGCTCATTGAGAAGAAAGAGGAGGAATAATTATGGAAAAAAGAGAGTTGTATGAAATAAAAGACGGTAAAATCGTTCGCAAAAGGCGTTTTTGCCCAAAGTGCGGTCCCGGAGTTTTTATGGCTGAGCATGAGGATCGCTACTCTTGCGGCAAATGCGGATATACTGAATTTAAAAAGAAATGAGGGGCCCGTGGGGTAGCTGGATATCCTCGGGGCCTCCGGAAGCCCCTTTCTAAAGAAAGCGGCTTTACCCGTAAAGAAGGGGTTTAAGAAAGCCCTTGACCCGGGTTCGAATCCCGGCGGGCCCGCTGAAGAGACACCTACGGTTTCTCTCTCTACACTCTTCCCTAAGGAATAGGTGCTTTACTCCCAAAGAAATATTATAGTTTGGAATGATTTGCTATTTATTTCTCCCCCTGCTATCTTCCCTTGGAATGTATGATGACATGTTTTAAACCATGGTTTAAATATTTCCAATTTTTATCTTCTTTTATGATTGTGAAAGAAGTAACGGTAAGAGGAATATCTAAGGAGGAGCTTTTTGAATCTCTTAATAATAAGTTAAAAGAATGGGAAAATCCCATATACACTCATAAAGCTCAAAACCTATATGCAATATTTGTTGAAAGATGGTTTTTTAGAGCTCAGGGGAATTTGATGGTGAGCATATTAATTGAAGAGAATAAGATGACAATAATTGCTGGAGGAGGCACTGGCTTGGGAAGCGCTGAATCAAAAGCAATAAAGTATGTAATAAGAGACCTAAAAGAATTAAGCAAATCCAAGCATTTTTCTTTTGAAGAAAGAGAGGAGGAGAGAATATACGAGGATCCAAGCTAACAGGAAAAGTTATTTTTACAGCTATGCAATCAAGCTCTATGGATATAATCTCGATTTTTAGGGATAGAGCAAATGCTATGCTTCGTAACATCGGGATAAATATGGAGGTTGAAGAGGCAAAGGAGAATTTTGGAGATTTCACACTTCCATGCTTCTCTCTGGCAAAGGAGATGAAGAAAAATCCTGCACTCATAGCAAAGGATATTGCAGAAAAATTGAAGGATGAATATTTTGAAAAGATTGAAGCTGTGGGTCCTTATGTAAATTTTTGGATCCACACGAGGAAATTAGCGGAATTAACTCTCCAAGAAATTTTAAGCGGGGAAATTTTCAAATTCCAAAAGAGGGAAAAAGTTATTGTAGAGCATACCAGTGC
Source organism: Aciduliprofundum boonei T469 (assembly GCF_000025665.1). Classification (GTDB taxonomy): domain Archaea; phylum Thermoplasmatota; class Thermoplasmata; order Thermoplasmatales; family Aciduliprofundaceae; genus Aciduliprofundum; species Aciduliprofundum boonei. The sequence continues at coordinate 545,238 of NC_013926.1, read as the reverse complement.
AAATCCAACAGGACCATTGCATGTAGGCCGCACAAGGAACTCAATTATAGGCGATTCTCTGGCAAGAGTAATGAGGAAATATGGATATGATGTTGAAGTGCAGTACTTTGTAAATGATGTAGGAAAGCAGGTTGCAACTCTGCTATGGGGCATAAAAAATATCAAAATCGAAGAAAAAGATACTAGGGGAGATTACAGATATGTGCCTTATTATCAAGCAGCGTATAGAGAACTGGAAAAGAATCCCAAAATTGAAGAGGAAATACAAGAAATTATATGGAAATACGAGAGGGGAGATGAAGAACTACGCAAAATGGCGGAGAAATATGTAGGCTCTGTACTAAAAGGTATCGAAGAGAGCTTGAAAAACATAAACATTCACTTTGACAGCTTCATCTGGGAATCCTCGCTTGTGAACAGAGCAAGGGATGTTGCAGATTCCTTGAAAGATTATCTTAAAGAGGATGACGGAGCATTCTATATTGATTTGAAAGAGCTCGGTGTGGAGGGAAAGGACAGATTATACCTATTCAGGAGAGATGGCACAACACTATATCCCCTTAGAGACATAGCCTATCATCTCCTAAAAGGAGAAAGAGCCAGAAAAAATGTTGATGTTTTAGGGGAGGACCATAAACTTCATTTTCAGGCAATTAAGAAAATCGTTGAAATTCTAAATGAAAATATAGAACTAGATGCACTTTTTTACTCTTTTGTAAAGCTTCCTGAGGGTAAGATGAGCACGCGCCAAGGGAAGGTTGTATATCTTGATGATTTGCTAAAAGAGGCAGAGGCAAGAGTTAATGAGATAATAAAGAATAGAGAATATGAGAAAGAAGAGATGGAAAAAATAAGAAGAGCAATCGCTGTTGGTGCCATAAGGTTCCACATATTAAATGTGCAAGAAGAGAAGCCAATGACATTCCGCTGGGAAGACGCACTCAATTTTGAAGGAGAGAGCGCTCCTTTCATACAATACACCCATGCAAGAGCAGCAAGTATACTGAGAAAAACGAATTGGAATGGAGAGTATTCAATAGATTACATATCACATCCTCAAGAGATTAAACTTCTCAAACTCATGGCAAAATATCCCTCAATGGTTGAGAATGCAGTTAGAAGATTGAGCCCTTACATAATGGCAAGATACGCTTACACTCTAGCATCTCAATTCAATCAGTTTTACAGAGATTGCCCTGTGCTGAAGGCAGATGATAATACGAGAAATACAAGATTGGCCATTGTAAAAGCATTTAAAAAATTAATAAAAGATGTTTTGGAGCTTCTGGGAATAGAAGCCCCAGAAAAAATGTAGATTTATTTCTTTCCCTTCTTTTCTTTCTTCTCCTTGGTCCTCTTTGTAAATTTGCCTTTGCCTGCCTTCTTCTTCTGTGCAATCCAGCCGATGTATCCCAGCACTATAATTATCGCTATAACCCCTATAACCAAGGCAGGTGTCTTCCAAGGTGCCTGAGCAATATCAATGTTCATTTCTTTCTTGTTATCACTTGTATAGCTTGCTGGCTCGTCAGGGCAGTAGACTTTAACAGTTACTGAATAATTGTTTGCTCCACTGAATGCATATGTAATATTATCCTCTACAGAGCTTCCTGCACTTAGATTGTAGAATGTCTTATTCACCACTTCCTTGCCGTCCACAAGGAGAATTATATAGTACACACTTGCATTCTTGTTTCCATTATTTGTGACATTTACCACGAATGTTAACTGACTTCCTTCAACTCTATCTCCTTTTACTTGCACATCTGTAACTGAGAGATCAGGTCTAACTGGTGCTACCCTAAATGTCTTGTTGTAAACCTTGTAATTTCCTGCAGCATCGGTGATGTTCAAAATTATGTAATAAGTGCCAAAGTGGGTGAACTCAAGAGTGAGCTTAGGAGATGTGAAAGATCCGCTGATAATCTTGAAATCTCCAGAGCTCTCATTGAGCACTTTGTAATTATGATCCTTTATAGTCCACTGGTAAGATACTATTGTACCATTATCAGGATCATAGCTGGCAGAGGCATCAAATGTCACCTGCTCTCCCTCTTTAATCTCAGCTACCTGCTTTCCTCCAGATGTTATGTTCACTTTGGGCACTGGTGGAGTTATATCCTTAATTATTACCTTGAAGTTAACGGTAACGGTGTTGTTAACCGCATCTGTAAACTTAACACTTATCGTATAAGTGCCATTTCTTGTTGGCTTCTCAAAGGCGTAAGTCTTGTTGAGCCCTGTGGTCTTGACTCCATTGAAATTCCAAACCACATTTAAGGGCAAATCAACCTTATTCTTGCCATCATATGTATCGTAGCTCTTGGAAGCATCATAAATTATCTCCTGAGTCTGGTTAAATGTTAGAGTTACGGGTATGGAGGCAGTTCCATTCACTATGCTCACTGTCCCATTCTTACCATATACATCATAATTCAAAGTCTTCATATCAGCCGCCATGTTTACCTTTGCAACCATCTTGCCAGATGGGTACTCAATTACCATATTCACAGTAGGATAATAAGCATCTGCAAGGATTGTAATATTCGTCTCATTTGTGTTTCCACCTATATCTGCAACCTTAAGCTGCAAGATGTGCTTTCCAACCAAGAATGTGCTTGTGACATTATAAACACCCTTTCCTGAAGCTTTAATCTGCCCATCAAATACCCAGGTGTAAGTGGTGTTCTCTGGATCCACTTTATTACGAACCATATCGTAAACAACCTTGGATGCATTAAACCATACACTCTTTCCTGCTGGCACTACGATGGTATAATTGTCTGCACTCTGATTAACAACATAATTCTTGTTCTCCATCTTTGTCCATCCAAACTTGAAATGCAGTGGATCTACATTCATGGCTGGACTCTTTCTCTCCTTCAAATCTATCTTAACAGGTGATGTCTTTATGTCTGTTATCGTGAGGGTATTCACATAACCATTAACAGCGGCTCCACGCACCTCATTGCTCCTCTCTAAATCACTTGGAAGCTGAATTGTATACTTGTAAACTAGCTTAGCTCCAAGATATGTAGTTTGCCCACCATAGAGGTCAAGCTCCACCATTCCATTCTTAAGCAGATTATCCTTTGAAATATTCTCGTTTACATAAGTGGCATCAATTGTAACTTTAAACTCCTCATTTCCAGCATTTATTACCTTCCAGTCGGAAGTGTATGTGGATAGCTCGTAGATATTGCCGCCAAGAGTTATCAAATTGGTGGTGTACTTGGCAACATTGTTTGTGAAATAATTCTCAAGATATGCATTATCCACACCCAAGAACTTGAGCTGGTAATAGAGCACTCCGGTATCGTTGTAAGGAAGATTTGCAAGAATTGTCTCGTTTGTTATATCCATCGTGTAAACCATATTTATGGTCTTCAGATCATTAGATAAGGTGATGGTGTAATTAATATCATTCTCCACAGGATTCAACTCTATCTTTGCGGGTGAAGAGCCCATAAGCTCCGTGGCGGCATAGCTCTTAATTCCATAACCATCTGCAGTTATTACTACCTTGTAATTCTGAGGAGCCACAAGGTAGAAGCTAAACGGCCCGCCAGGGAATTGCAAAACATTAAACTCGTTGGAGCTCTCATTTATGAGTGTTATGTGCACATTTGTAGCCACTGGCAAACCTGTGGAAGAATCCTCCACTATACCCCATATCTTCTTTGCATTTCCCACATTAATTGTTAGATTCATATTTCCACTAACTGCCAATTCTTTGTAGTAAGCCTTGCTAACTCCGCCATCCAAGTATGTTATCTTCAATGTGACCTTTCCATCAGGAAGGTTAAATAAACCATAAGTATCAATGCTCTTGCTCGCAATCTCTACATTCTTGAAATAAACAGATACATGAGCAGGTATGATTTCTCCATTCTTCTCTACAGTTAGGTTAAGAACATTTGGAAGAGGATACCTATTCACATTTAGGCTCCAGAAACTGTTGCCATCAAGAGTATGCAAGCCAGAAGAGTCAAACTTTACAGTGGCGAATGATTCATCATAGAAATAGTTGCCTTTGACCTGTCCATCGGTTTTCAGAGCATAATTTCCATAGGGTATATTCTCAAATTTCACAACTCCGCTGGATGATGATACAGCGGATGATATATATTTACCATTAATCTCAAACAGAGATACACTCACTCCAGAAAGAAAATCACTATCTCCAGTAATAACATCATGATAGATTAAAACGAATCTCATCTCTCCAGTTTGTGGCTCAAGAGCGTTCACTGCCCCTGCAAATACCAGGGCGCTAAGCAGCAGCAACGCAATCGCTGCGATCACTTCTCCTTTTTTCAAATTTTTGGTGTTCATAGGGTTTTCCCTCCATCTTTCTTTTCGGTGTGGGGTAAAATCACTTTCTATTTATATACTTTTCTGAAAAATCAAAAATGCTTGGAGAAAAATTAAATATGTCCTAAAAAATGAGGATATATGCTTTTACTCTACATCTTATTTGTGCTTATTGGTGTAGGGCTTGGCATAATAACGGGCTTGATGCCCGGACTTCATGTTAATAATGTTGCCGCAATAATTCTCTGCATATACGCCTCCTTCCATACTAACCCATTACTTTTAGCAAATCTAATCGTTGCAAATATGATAACACATACATTCGTGGACTTTATACCCTCCACATTCTTGGGTGCCCCAAATGAAGATACCTCCTTATCAGTGCTCCCTATGCACAGATTACTCTTGCAGGGAGATGGTTTCAAAGCAATATACATCTCAACTTATGGCTCCCTCCTAGCCACCATTTTCGCATTGCCTTTAATTCCCTTATTTCAAATTGCACTTGTAAACATGAATCTCGCAAAATATCTTTATTTTTACACCCCTTTGCTCCTTCTTCTCATAATTCTAGGCCTACTATATATGGAAAGTAAGAAAAATTTGAAAAGCATGCTTCTCTCCATACTTGTAATTACCATTTCAGGAACTTTTGGATACATAGCCCTGCATTTCCCTTTGAACCATAATTATGTGATATTTGGTAAAGGAATGAGCATCCTATTCCCCATTTTTACGGGGCTCTTTGGCATACCCGTTTTACTACTCTCTCAAAATACAATAGTACCCAAGCAGAGAATTGTTAAGCCAAAAATTGAGAGAAAACACTACATTTCATCTCTTGTGGGTACGCTCTCTGGCTCTCTAGTCGGATTTCTTCCCGGCGTGACTTCTGGAGTAGCAGCAGCAATATCAAGAATTTTCATAAAGGAGGACGATACTGAGGATTTTCTCTACGCTTTAGGAAGCGTGAATACTGCAAATTATATATTCAATCTTACAGCTCTATTCCTTATTTTGAGGCCAAGGAGTGCCGCTGTCAATATAATAACTCAAATGCTCAACATACCTGTTTGGTTCAACACGAAATTTCCACCCTCATCCTTTCTGCTCATCCTCTTAACAGTGGCAATTGCATCCTTGCTCTCATTCTTCATAACAATATTGTTAGGGAAATGGTTTGCCAAGGGAATTGGAAAAATAGGAAAGAGATATGGCTTGATATCTCGCATATTAATTATTATTCTTTTCGCCATAATTTTCATTTTCACGGGCATTATTGGCGTAGCATTTGGAATAGTTGCAACCCTCATAGGCCTGCTGCCTCCAAAACTTGGCATAATGAGAGTGCATCTGATGAGCGTAATTATAATTCCCGTGCTTATTGCTTATCTATAAAAATTAGGAGGAAGAATAATGTATCATAGCGCCAATTAGTGCTCCACTTAGATGGAATCCCCAAACAATTATCATACCAGCCACTAGTATCAATGCGAATCTAACCCACTGTGGATAATCGTGTCTTCCTATTCCAAGACCCAAGAGCAATAATACCAGAAGTGATACACCTATGGAGTATGGTAACATTCCAAGAAATACCACAACTGTTGTCAAAAAATAATCCGATTCTCCAGATACTATAGAGGGTATTAAAGAGTCATAGAAAAACACACCCAAGGTCATAAGTACTAACGCCACTACAAGTACAATTCCTATCGCAGTAGGGCTGTATGCCAAGCGCTCAAAAATAGATCTCTTCCGTTTTGGTGCAGGTGTATATGTTGGCTCTGAGGGAATTTTGACTTGGTCATCATCCATTATATCATCCACCATTTTTATCCCCAGTGGATATTGTATCACAAGTATTTAAAAATTTAATTAAAAATCCAAATATCTAGCGATAATTTTATATGCCACCAATAACATTACGATTGAGGGATTAAAATGGCAAAGAAAGAAGAGAAGGTTGAAAACTGGTATGAGAAGCTTGAAAGCGAACTGGAGAAGAAGAGGGAAGAGGTCATAAAGACAATTTCCACGGAAAGAGAGAAGAAAAAAGAGTTAAATATGAACTTAATTGAAGATTTCTGGAGAATATGGCTCCAATTCAACAAGATAAATGTTCATTTTAGGATGGATCCCCCACATTCTGAATGGGGCAGATTCATAGTGTTCCCAGATAAATGGGAGCTTAGAGAGGATTTTGATTTCTCATCTGTAACTGAGATAGCACTTGTGGATTTAACAAGAGACCAAAACAGAACAGGGGATTCTATAAAGGTCACATATTATGCAACAGAAGAGGGGGAGAGAATAAAGATGATCTTTGAATTCTTTGAAGGAGAAGAGTATTACAAGTACTCTGGATTGAAGAGAATTTATAGCCAGTACATACTCTACGATGAGAGCGTTAGTAAGGCAAGCATTGATAAAATAAGGGACATCCTCCTCAAGATCATACCGAAATGGTACGAGTCCCATCTCAAAGGAGATAGAAGCATAATAATTGATTACATAAAAAATAATTTCGCAAAGGGTGAATCTTTCGCTGTCTAATCTTTGAATTCTTTTTCTATCTGTTTCTTTATCTCTTCTCTTAAACTTATTTCTTGCTCCCATTCTTCCAAAGAATCCAGTGCCTCTTTCAACTCCCTCAAGCAATCTATGCATATCCATTTATTGCCAATCTTCTTCATAGGTAAGTTTTTGTATCCAATTCTACCACAGAAAAAGCATACATGCATCTCAGGAATTTTGCTCTCAACATACAAATCGAGTTTCATGCTTTCAACGATATTTTTTAAAACATTTTCCTTATCTTTAATTTCTCTCACCCCTTGTACTTTGGATTTATCAGCAAATACTCATCTCCCACCTTAACTACTGGCAAATTGTTTAAAGCAGCCAAATCCAATAGAATGGCAACTGCCTTGCTGTAATTATTCTTCGTATTCTTCATCTCCAAGTAATGCATTATATCTAAGGGAGTTATTCTCGCTACCCTGCTCTCAGAACCTATGTGGTTTTCCCATTTTATCTTTATCTTCTTTGCCTCTTCGCTTCCTCCATATTCTGGTTCAAGAATTTCAATTTTCACATTTTTAGGAACCTTTGTGGATGGTGTGAAACCGAAATAAATGGCAGCTATGCTCTTCAATTCTTTTTCATCCATAGGCACACCTCAAAATACATCCGCTTGGGCAAGAACATTTATTCCTCCCTCTCCTATCTCGTACAATTTTACCTCTCTCGAATGCTGAGTTCTTCTCATCTTCAAAACTCTAATTGTGAGCTTTAGAACATTGTTCTCTTCAAGAAAAGATAGAAGGATTACCCCGTCAACAACATACTCCACAATTCCATCCCTGCTAACCTTGGGATTTTTTGGGTCCACTTCTGCTGTAAAAACCGCAGTTGCACCACTCTCCTTTATGCTCTTTGCAAGCTTGAAAACTACCTTTCTCTTCTCATCAATGCTATCGTACATCATCGTTATCAAACTTATAGAATCCACGGCAATCCTCGTTGCCTCAAACTCTTTTATGAGCTCGGGTATATCGCTCTCCAATCTCTCAACGCTACTCTTTGCATCCTCAGGATCAAGTTTTAAAAGCTGGAGCTGAGAGCCCAAGTACTTGGAATAATCCCACCCAAATTTACTTGCACTTTCTACAACACTATCCTCGTCTTCTTCCAAGCTCAAAAATATGCACCTTTCTCCATTAATTAGGCCTTCCCAGATGAATTGCATAGCAAATGTGGTTTTTCCAGTGCCAAATGCACCTATAACCGCCACGGTATGCCCTTTGGGAATGCCACCGTTGAGCATATCGTCCAATCCCTCAATTCCAGTTTTTATTCTCATATTCATCACCCTATCTTTTCAGTATTCACCACCACAAACCCACTGCGTCTGTTTAAAGTGGTATTAAACCTAGCAATCCTCTCCTCCTCAAGATGAGCCATAAGCCCCACAAATTTTAGCACATACATATAGCGATACCTCTTTGAGTAACTTTCAGAACCATGCCACTCGAATACAAATACCCCGTCAACTGAATCAAAAAGCAAGTTTTCCTTCATCTTGTCCACTACGCCTAGAGTTAAAAGGAGATAAATTACCGTGTTCCATTTCTTAGCTGCCCTCCTCAACCCTTTTATCACATCAATTAAATTTTCAAAATTTATGCGAGTGGAGGTGACTAAATCAGTTAAAGAGTCCACAATAACTATTCTGCCATTCGAGTACGAGTCAAGCACATTCACGAACTCTTTCAGTATGTCTCCTTTCCTCTTCAAAAATTCCCCCGTGCTCTCCGTAATCCATCTCCTAGGCACTATGCTGTTACGAAAATACTCTACGGATAAATCTTTAATTTTTAGAGAATCTCTGAATGCTTCACCGAGGTCTTCGTTAAATGTCAAATCTATTGCACGAAATATCTCATCCTCGCTCTTGGAAAAGGATATGTACAGAGTGCCCTCAGGAATGTAAATATCCTCCGCCTCTATAACCATAAATTTTCTCCTTTCCTGGTATTTTCTCGCTATGGATAATTTTGCAGCTGAAGTGTATGCAAATTCAACATTGCCAGACCCCGGTTCTCCAGCAAGAATTACAACCGAGCCGGCAGGTACCCCGCCTTTAACAATTTCGTCAAATGCAGCCACAGATGTAGGTATTCTCATCTGTCAAACCATAACAATTTAAAATTTAAACCTTTGCATAATGGCAAATTAATTATACAACTCTCATCATTCCATTTTATGCACACACTCATAATTGATATAGATATATCGGAGGATTGCTTGAATTCAGAAGAGCCCTGGATGTGCGTATATAAAAAGCATGAGGAACTCTTTCAAAACTCAATAGGAAAAATGCTCAACACCGATGCATTACAATTTTTCAAAAATACAAAAAAGGAGCTATCTGAAATTTTGAAAATAGTGGAGGTATATAAAAATAAGAGTGGCGAAATACATAATATTCTTCAAAGAGTGGAAAATATGTGTCCCATAGACAATAATTTTTCTGTGTATTTCCTTCCTGCACCCTTTGATTTTGTTATAACTCAATACTCTAGAAATTTAGGAGTTTTCATATTTTTCGGTATCGGTGGAGATGATTCCTTTATGAATACAGAGAATTTGAGTGTGCTCTTACCCCATGAGTATGCCCATATTGTGCGCTTGCATACTGTTCTTTTGCCAGAAGGTATAGATTCTCCTTACCAAATGAATCTTGCTAATTTAACCATACTGGAAGGTTTGGGAATAACATTTTCGGCTTGGTTTAACAATGATTTAAAGAAGGAGAGTCTCTGGAAATATATCCCTTTTGAGAAGGATAAATGGCAAGAATATATGGAGAGAGAAAATGAATATATAGAACTACTCAAAAACAGGAAGGATGAAAAATTAACTCAAGACACCATACTTGAGTTCTATGGCCCTGAGAGAAAGGGATACGCTATTGGCTCTCTCTGCATTTTCTCCCTGATTGAAAAAGGATATTCTATATGTGAGCTAGATAAAATGAAAGATAATGAGATTTTAGAAAAACTCTAATTCTTTCTCTTGGAAAAACTCACCGCAAGAATAGTCACAATGATGGATACTGCAACTATTGTGCTCGCATAAATTGCCACACTCTGCATTCTGTACTCTCCATACAACTGCGGTGCTTCTTTCATCATACTATCAATCTCAACTTCTTTAGCTGGCTCCGATGTATATCTCACAAAGAGCCTGTTCAAGGTAATTTGCGTGTAAAATCCATTTTCAAGCTTTGCATCATTATTGAACGCAATTAAATCCAAGAGAGAACCACGCAGCCACCAACCAAGCTCCTCTGAAGAATTGGCCTTTTTATAAGGCAGATATGGTATCCCTGCAAACGAAAATGGTATGTTTTCCAATATATCAACTCTCTGCACATAGTTTCCATGCCTGAAAATATGCGCCTTAAAATTGATAATGCCTTTGAATTCTTTATTGAAATTCCCTGTGAGATCTCTATGGATAGTGACCGTATTATTAATCCATTTCACACTAACTCTAGCAGTAGCATAACCATTAATGCTCGCTCTTACATCTCCCCAGTACTTTGCTTTCATATAATAACTTAAATTTCCATCTTCGTTGAGAATATAGGGCAAAGAGGAATTATAAGAGATGAACATTTTCATATCGTATGTTGCTTTGATCTCGCTCGTACTATTATCCCACATTTGAAAAGGTTTAGGAATAAAAGAGCTTACATTCAGATACTCATCCCTTGGCTCTGGGGTATATAGATGGATATATTGCTTTACAACTCCATAAAAGCTGTAATTCTTTCCATTTATCTCCATGTTCACCTTCTTCATTAGAATATAACCATCCCAGTTAACCCAATAGAGCTGGATAGTGGAGTTATGATACTCTCCATATACTGTAGCATTTTTACCTTTCCATACACCATTCATAAATCCATAGGCATAGTAAGAGCCCTTATAGGACATATTGTAAATTCCATTCTCATAAATTGCAGGCTCGATGTACAATCCCATAACCCTATTTCCACTCATCCTTCCCACAAAACTCGCATTTTCTATCTCTCCATTCTTAAAATTCCATTTGTATCCCCAGCCCTGTGATGGCTGCGAAGAATGCACAGCAGGGATGAGAAGAATTAAAGCAAGGATCGCAACAATTCCTACAACAACTTTCATAAAAACCCAATGCACTCCTTTTATAAATCGCTTACCACTTTTAGGGTGAGTTGCAACCCCACATAAAAATAAAATAGGGGATATAAATAAAGGATGAGCAGGAAATTAGACCTGTACAAGGTTGTGAAAATGGGGATGAAAGCTCTAAAGAGAGCAAATATTCCTCTTTACTGGAGCAAGTACTCTAGGAAAGATTACACTCTGCACCAGCACATGATGCTGATAGTGCTGACACAGTATGTGGGAAGTATAGAAAGAATGCTCCAGATTGTGCGAGAAATGAGAAAGATAAAGAGGGTAATGAGATTGAAGAAAATCCCCCATAAAAGCACAATTTCAAGAGAGTTGAGAAGAATACCAGAACGATGGATTCGCATTGTGCTTAGAGAAATAGTGAAAATAATGGGAATACCCAATAAATTTGCAGTGGATTCCACAGGTATTCAAATTTATTACCGTTCATACTACTACACACAGCGAATCGGAGAAGTAGGAAAAATAAGAGAAGGATTGAAATTGCATGCTGCTGTGGATATTGAGAGGAAGCTCATTACCAATGCAATAGTTACAAAATGGCACACTAACGATTCACCGTACCTCATTCCTCTTTTGGAGGAAGAGAGAGTAAAAGAAGTGTATGCAGATAAGGGCTATGATTCTCTACGTAACATACGATTTGTTCTGAATAAAGGAGGAACTCCATACATAGCAATCCGTAATAAAGCAAGAAGAGGATTGCGAAGGAGATTGTTAGAAAAGAGCAAATCACCTGACTGGAAAAAGAAGTACTCGCATAGAAATGTAATTGAATCAGTCTTCCACTCTTTCAAAAGAGTTGTTGGAGATTACATATTTTCCCATTCTTTCTCTGGTGCTTCTAAACTCCTGCTCTTCAAAGTTCTTGCCTATGATCTCTATGTCTAATCCTTCCTTATTTTTATTCTTCTTTTTTCATGTTTTTCGAGGAATTCAACTTATCCCACTTTTAAAAAATTTTAAATATTGCATCACTCATAAAAGATGTATGGATGAAAAGATAAAGACGGGAATCTTAGGACTTGACGCACCTCTTGATGGGGGATTGATGAACAAGTCTTCAACAGTAATAATAGGCTCAACAGGTGCGGGCAAAACCACCTTTGCCACTCAGTTCATAAGGAGGGGTTTGCTGGACGGTCAAGATTGCATATTCATAAGCCTGGATGAGAATAAAGAGCAGATAATTAGAGACGCTTTAAACATGGGGTGGGATGATATCACATACTTTGTGGAAGAGGAAAAATTAATTTTTGTGGATGCCTCTGGGAAGGAATTCAAAGCATTCATAAGGAAAGAGCTCCCCGATTTCGTATCAACCTGGCTGGGGGCTAATACCAGAATTGCCATAGACCCTTTAACACCTGTGGTATGGGCTACACCATCAAGGTATGAACAAAGAGAGCTGTTGGGGTTTATGCTCAAAGAGATGAGAAAAATAGGAACTGTAGTGGCTACCTTGGAGGAGCATGGCCCTGCAAATCTATCTGCCCCAGAAACAGCAATTCCCATGTATCTGGCAGATTCTATAATTCATCTGCGCTACAGGTATGTGGAGGATAATACCCGCAGAGATTTAAAAATCATAAAGATGAGGGGAAGCAGGCATAGCGAGAAAATATTTCCTTACAAAATCGTCCGAGGTTTAGGACTCGTGGTTATGCGCGGAAGTTATCATATGAAGCATACAAGGCTCAATGTAGAAGAGCTTGAAAAGAAAGTTATGGAGAAACTCAAGAACGCATCCCCCATCGTGCAAGAAAGAGTAAGAAAGCTCATATCAAAATTAAACGATGAAGACCTTGAAGACATAAATTTAGATGAACTCGCTGACATGTTGGTGGAGGAATTCTCTTGAAACTCGCCTCCCAGCTTAAAAATCTGATAAGGGAGGAAGAAAAAGAAAGGGGCTTCCATATATTTGCAAGCAAGCATAGGAGAGATGTATTCAGGGAACTAACAAGGGCACCTTGTCAGACATCATCCGCTATTGCAAAAACCTTAAACTATGATGTGCAAGATGTTGAATGGCACCTGAGAAAATTGATAGAAAATGGATTTATAGAGAAGAGAGAGCATAAGAAAAGGCTGTTTTATCCATCTGGGCTTGTTATGGATGAAGATGTACCTCTATTCGCATTGATAAACAAAAAGAGTGGTTGGCTCATTGTAAATTCTCTCAAGGAAAGATGCAGGGATATGCCCTTTCTTTACAGGCATGTAAGTCGCTCAACTGCTTACAGAGTTGTGGACGAGCTGCGCACTCTTGAACTCATAGAAGAGATAAAGGGCTCAAAAAGGTTAATATGCCTAAATGAAAATTTTTATGATAAAATTGAAAAGTACGATGCCATAGGTATAGAATTCAAAAAGAATTTTATAAGCAGAGTGGAGAGAAGAGGATATAGAGTTGAAGTCATAGGTACTTACAAGTACGAACTCACAATTAGAATTGTTGGCATAGAAAACTTCACATTGGGTATTTACATATCTCCTTTAAGAACAATTTTGGAGGAAAGAGTATGGAGCTAAAAGAAGAATTGAAAAGGAAGGCGGGAGAGAAAGCTGTGAAATACATAAAAGACGGCATGGTTGTGGGCTTAGGAACTGGCTCTACTGTAAAATACACCATTCTCAAACTCGGGGAGCTTGTAAAAGATGGCTTGGATATAATAGGGATACCCACATCAATTGCAACAGAAAAACTTGCAAAGGAGATGGGAATAAAATTGGGAAGCATCAACGATTACCAAGTCATTGATTTGACAATAGATGGAGCTGATGAAGTTGATAGAAATTTGAATTTGATAAAGGGAGGGGGTGGCGCTCTTCTCAGGGAGAAGATGATTGCTCACGCTTCAAAATATGAAATCATCGTGGTGGACGAGAGCAAAGTAAAAAGCGTTTTGGGAGATTTTCCCTTGCCAATAGAGATTGTAAAATTCGGATACAAGAGAACAATGAATGTTCTATCAACCCTGGGCTGCAAACCCTTGCTTAGGGTGAAAAATGGGGAAGCGTACATAACCGACAACGGCAATTATATCGTGGATTGTAAATTTGAGAGAATTGACGAGCCTGCAAAGCTGGAAAGAAGGATCGATGAGATACCGGGAGTTGTAGAGGTAGGGCTATTCGTGGGCTTGGCAAACAAAGTAATAGTTGGAAAAAAAGATAAAATAGAAATTATGACAAGTTCTGGAGATTCTTTATAATGTTCTCTATATCTTTTATCTTGCCCCTCAACTCCTTCTCTATCTCCTCCAAGATCTTCGGAAATGGCTTTGCAAGCTTGTATCCATGCACAGGCCTTCCTTTACCCTCCTTCTTTATATCCCTTTTAACAATCCATCCCTTTTCGCGAAGGTACTTCATTGCAATGCTAACCTCTGGTTGCCTGAGCCCTGTATTTTTCTCTATTTCCACAGATATGACCTCCTCTCTGTTGTGCATGTAAGCCAGCGTCTTTGCTACATTGCGTGATAAACCTGCTTTTTGCAACAGTTCCGCAAGCTTTTTGTCATTTTCTGTCATTTCGGCAGACTTCATATCTATCACCAATCCATATATTAAAGTGTTCCTATATAAAGTTTTCTATGCGACAAAAAATATTAATAGTTTTCCCTACGGCAAAGGATTAATTGCATAAATTAATTACTCTGCTCATGCGTATGCTTCTTCACGCTTGCTGTGCTCCTTGCCTCATGGCTCCTTACAAGCACTTGAGTGAGAAGTACGATATAACAATTTTTTGGTACAATCCGAACATACAACCTTATAGAGAATACCTCAGAAGGTTAAAGGCATTCAAAGAATACACAAAAAAAATTGGGGCAAAGGTGATTTATGACTACTCTTATCCCCTGGAAGATTGGCTATACAAGACGAGTATTTTGAGCAAGAAGAGCAATGTTCTTCGTTGCAAGTACTGCTATGCAGATAGATTGTACAGAACAGCCCAAAAGGCAAAAGAGATGAATTTTGATCTCTTCTCCACCACCCTCCTCCTTGCTCCCTATCAAAAGCATGAACTCATAAAAGAAATTGGAGAAAAGATAGGAAAAAGCACTGGGATAGATTTCTACTACGAGGATATGCGCAAATGGTTTGATGAAGGGGAAAGGATGGCAAGGGAAGCGGGAATTTATCGCCAAGGATACTGCGGTTGTATTTACAGCGAAGCAGATAGGTACTGGAGGGAGAAAATTGAGTGAAGAGTGGAAAACAAGAAGGGAGAGAATTGCAGAAATCATTGAGGATAATGCTCTCAGTCCATCCGAGATTGCAAAAATTATGGAAATATCTGTTAGGGATGTCTTAGAAGACTTAAAGCACATAGCAAATTCTCAAAAATATGGAAAATTGGTAGTTATGCCTGCAAGATGTAAAAAATGTGGATATCAATTCAGAGCAGGGATTAAATTTCCAAAGAAATGCCCCAAGTGCCACAGCACTTGGATAGAAGAACCAAAATTCAAAATATTAAAATACTAAAACCCCTTTATTTAAATGGGTGAATGTATGGAGGGGAGGTATTTAATATTTGGAGTTGTAATAGCTATGCTTTTACTATCGGTAGGTGCAGTCTCTGTAAGAGCATCTAGCACGAATTTCTCACCGCAGGAGATTTGGACATATAAACCAAAGATGGATACAACATACGATGCTACCATGCATACACCGAGATGCAGCATGGAGACCTCACTGCATTATGATGTAAACGGTGATGGTGTTACAGATGTGCTTGTTGAAATATACAACTACACAGCTGGCACATACACCTTAATCCTTCTCAGTGGAGCAGATGGAAGCGTTCTTTATCAGAATAAATTCACAGATGTTGAATATAAATCCGCGCCTGTAGGGCCCTCTGTTTATTCTGTGACATACATAGATAACAATGGAAACTTGCAAGCATCATATCAATTTGTGATTTTTGGAAATCACAGTGATAATAACAGAATTTCCATCTACAAGCTTGGCAATGATTTGAGCAATGAATCTTACAAAGGTATAGAAATACCCACAAGCATAAAAACACCCTATGGCTCTATACCAATAAGTATGCACTATTTAGAAATATGGATTCAAAATTACAACTATTCTGCCAAAGAGGGTTTATTGATTATGGGATACTACAGTGGATCTTATTACGGTTATAATGTTGTTGAACTCAACGCAACCATGCTGGATTATGACCTGAATATAGCATGGCAGAGAAAAGAGTTATCACCTTCAACAAGTGGAACTATGCCCCTGGGAATGGAAATAACTCAATTAAACGGATTGGGATTCGATCAAGAGAACACTGAGTTTGAAGGTGCAGATATTATCTTTGTAAATGAGACCACAGGGAATACAAATATTGAGGCGATGGAAGCAACCGATGGAAGTATCCTATGGAATATAACCTTGCCCGGATTGATGCCCATATCCTCACCCTTTGATTTCTTCGGAACCATAAATTTCATAGATTACAACAACGATAGCAAGG
Source organism: Aciduliprofundum boonei T469 (assembly GCF_000025665.1). Lineage (GTDB taxonomy): Archaea > Thermoplasmatota > Thermoplasmata > Thermoplasmatales > Aciduliprofundaceae > Aciduliprofundum > Aciduliprofundum boonei. Next base: position 528,678 of record NC_013926.1, on the reverse strand, counting down.
TTGACCTGCAAATCACAAACTTTAATTATAAATCCAATCAGACCTACATGTACTTTGTAGATGCTGATGGGAATCTCATAGCAAGATACAATTCGAGCAAAATAGTTCCAATTCAAAATGCCATGCCCTCATACACTTTTAATCCCTCAAAACCGGGGGCAGTGGAGCATAATACGATAGATTTGAATGGAGATGGGTACAGAGATTTTGCATTTCTTGTAAATTACTCTCTCCTTGTAGCATTTGACATAAAGGATAATAAAACCCTGTATACAAAAGATTTGAGTGGAGGAACCAGCACTTATTATAGTTTGCTTCTATCAAAACAGGATATAAACGGGGATGGCATAGATGACCTGTTTTTATACGGGGGAAATATGAGCCCTGGCCAGTACTGGTACCAGATCAACTACACTGCATTGGATGGTGCAACCGGAAATATTATTTGGAGTGCTATTTATGAACATGTGATAAATGTAGCAATGGGACCGATATATCCGGTGTATTTCTCAGATTTAAATGGAGATGGGTACGGGGATGATATAATTATCCAGGGTTATACTGCTGACTCTTCTGGAGTTTATGCAAATGTAACGGTTATATCTATGAAAGATGGCTCCAAGATCTTATCTTTCAAAGTGAATAGTTCGGTTTCAAACACCAATTTCAATTCATGGAGTACCCTGGCAGTAATGATGGGCGATGTAAACGGAGATGGAATAAATGATATTGAAATCACGATGTATTATTCCACCGCATTATCCAATGGCGAGCCTTCTGTGGATACTTTCATCCGCATTTACAGTGGCTCTGACGGCACATTGCTCTGGCGTGGGGATGTAATCGGACAGCATACTCATACAAATATAGCTAGAATGTCCTGGAGAGCAGAATCTGGATGGGGTCGTGTAGCTACAAATAACAACGATATTCTAATCACCACAGAAGATTCTGTGAGTGACTACCAAGTTAACGGGGTCGTTCCAGAATTCAATGCAATACTCTTGCCTGTACTAGCTATAACAATTGCAGCGGTTATATTTTTCCACCGCAAATGATTTTTTTATTTTTCCAAAAAGGTTATATTCTACCTGTTTTCTCTTATTTTGGGCATCTGGGCCCCCGGCGGAGAGCGGTGTGTCATCGCACAATGATGCTTGGGCCAGAAGATGTCCAATACTCCCCCGGCAGGGTCAGGCACCTTGAAAGATGATAGGTGCTGTTAATGTCGGGGGATATCATTTCTTTACTATATCTGCAAGAAGGATTAGAATTGGAAATATTTCTAACCTACCAAACCACATTTCTAAAATGAGTGTAAGTTTCTCAACCCAAGGCATAAATGGAGAGGTAATGCCCACAGTTAGACCAACATTACCTTCAGCACTTGCAACTTCAAACAAAGAATTAACAAGGCTGTTCCCATAAGCCATAAATATCATCGCACCCAACAAAAGCATAAACAAATAAGTCGTGGTGTAAATAGACACATCTCTGACCTCGGTAGATTCAAAAACCTTCTTTCCTATTTTGAAGGGTATTATTGCACTTTTAGGATAGAGCCGAACCTTTACATACCACACTATTCCGTAAACCAACACAACAACTCTTATGAGTTTCAAGGCAGATGATGTTGAACCGTATGCACCTCCAAAGATCATACTCAAAATCAGAAAGGTCTTATCAAAAGAGGTCAAATTTGCAAGGTCAGATATGCTGAATCCAGTACCTGTAAGGGCAGATGTGACATGAAAGAATGTTTGCAATGCAGCCTCATTCCAGCTCTCTCCAAGCCAAGCAAGATGTAAGAGCATTATAGTGGAAAATAAAACGATTATTATCACCATGGCCTTGAGTTCTATGGAGAAAAATTCTCTAACCCTGCCTTTAAACAGATTTATGTGCGAGACAAAAGATATTCCACCAATAGCCATCGCAAAAATCATAGCTATTGCCACATACGGGGAATATGCAGCTATACTGTTATTAGTTACAGCAAAACCACCAGTAGCTAGGGCAGTCATTGATATGTTTATGGCATCAAATAACGGCACCTTTAAAAGATAAAATATTAGTGCAAAAAGGAGGGTGTAAAAAAGGTATATTCCCCATATCTTTCTCACAGTTCCAACTATTGTTGGCTCCGTTTTATCGCTTCTGCCCTCTGCAAAGTACAAACTTTGCACAACTCTGCTTGTGCGGTACATGACTGACAAGAATAGAGCTATGACACCCACACCACCAATCCATTCTGTAAGTGAGCGCCAGAGAAGTATGCTCTTTGGCAGGCTCTCTACATCTGTGAACATCGTTAATCCTGTGGCTGTGAAACCTGACATGCTCTCAAACCAAGCATCAAGAGGATTCAAATAACCAGAAAGAATGAAAGGTATGGCTCCAAAGAAGGACATCAAAAGCCATCCGATTGCAGCAACCTTGAAAGATTCCCTGAGCGAGAGATTTTGAGGCACTGGCTCTTTCATAAAAGGAACCCAGAGAAAGAGAATCCAACTTGCAGGAAATAGAAATGCTAAGGTTATGACCACACTTCTATCCACAATAAGAGCATAAACTGCATCAATGAGCATAAAGATGGATATGTATGTAAGAAGTTTCAGTGAGAAATAGAGTATCTTGTTCATCTCACTACCCCAACACTATTTCCCTCACCTTCTTTTCCACACCTTTCTTGGTGACTATCGCAAGCTCGTCTCCCTCCCTTATGACTTCGTCTCCTCTGGGCACGATTATCTGGCCCTTGCGCAAAATCGTGGCTATTATGCTTCCCCAAGGCATGTGTATATCGCTTATCTTTCTATCAATTATGGGAGAGAGCTTATCAACACGCACATGCAAGAGCTCCACATCTCCCGCAAAAGTTAGCACCGAGGCAAAGCCCTTTATTCCAGCGTACATGGCCTTGGCAGCCACTTCCGTTGTGCTTATAACCACATCCACACCCAAACTCTCGTACAGAACCTTATTTCCGGGATTCGTGGTTCTTGCTATGACCTTTCCCACATTGTAAGTGTGCTTTGCAAGCTGGCAGGCCACAAAATTCACCTGATCATTGCCAGTGCAGGCAACAAGCACATCCGCCTTGGTTATTCCAGCATCCTCAAGGTAAGAGGCCTCGCTGCCATCTCCCTTTATAACCAAAATATCATAATTCTCGGCCATATGCCTGGCCCTCTCATCATCCTTCTCTATTAGCGCTATATTGTGACCCTCCTCAACAAGCATACTGACCAAGTACTCACCTATTCTTCCACCGCCAATGACAATAATATACATAGTTAAGGTTATCCAAATGGAGAATTTAAACATTTTCGCAGCAAGGAGGTTAATTTAAAAATATCCATATAAAAAACATGCTTTCTCATGTCATGGTTTTTCTTGCAAAATCCGAATAATTCGATTTTTGCCCCAAAACCTTTAAATACGGAGCACCTTTAATAGAACATGGGTTCAAACCCAGGAGGACTTAAAATGAAGAGGATATATAAGAAGGAAGAGGGCGTAAGCCCGGTTATAGCTACCATTTTGATGGTCGCTATAACAGTAGTGCTTGCAGCGACAGTTTGGCTACTCGTATCTGGCTACATGGGAGGCAGTACACAGCCTAATCTCACTGCCTCATTGACTTACGATGTACAAACATCAAATCCAACTGCTGGATATGTAAACATATCTGTGGCAATGAGTTCACCCAGTAGTGCTGACTTTACAAAGGTTATTATAGGGATAAATGGCACTTATCCTACTGGGAAGTATCTGTCTGCAGATGGTACAGGCACAATCACAATAAATTCAGTTACCTATAATGTTAAAGTAATAGACTATGATGGAAATGGCAAGCTTTCTACAGGAGATGTCATATACATATATGGCCACAACCTAAATGGAGCTACAATATCACTTGCCATTTCTGGATACTCTGGTAGCCAGCAGATAACCATACCTTAAGCACAAACACCATTTTCTAATTTTTATTTATTTTTTGATGCTTTATGAGAAGAGAAGAAGGTGTTAGCCCGGTAATCGCTGAAATTCTTATGATTGCTATTACAGTAGTTTTAGTTACTTCTCTTTATCTATTTGTAGTGGGTGGATACTTATCTACACCATATAATGTAGACCAGCTTCATGGTTATCTAACATTCCAATCTACCAAATCCAACAAAACCACATTATATTTCTCTATCTCACTTAGTTCTCCACAAAGCACATACATGGAAAATGTGAAAATAACTATAGATAAAAGTGGTAAATTATTGCATTTAAATTATTTAAATAACTTCATTTGGAGCAATAAAACTTCAAATGGCAAATGGCACTATGAGGCAAAGTTAATAGATAACGATGATGATGGCAAATTTAGTAATGGAGATACACTGATAGTTTATGTTGTGGATGATAATCCTTCAGATAATATCACACCTCCGCCGTTCCAGAGTGGAGATAAAGTTTTATTCTCAATAAATGGTTACAATGGTGTATCTTCTGGGGGAGTTATAAACTTCTAAAATTTACCCTTTGTATCTCTCCTCCACTAGTTTCAGCTTTTCCTCGTATTCTTCCTTGGTCATCTTGCCTATGAGGTACTCTTTGCGCAGGGCATACTTGATCTCTTCCTTCTCAATCTCTCTCATATCTATGGCTTTCAATTTTCTTAGAGAGGAATAAGCCCTGAGCATGCCAATTATTCCCGCAAATGTGCCAAGAATGCCTAAAATCAGCCCGAGAGCAGGTATGAGTATGCACAGAGAGCCTGCAACAACCCCGCCCCATCCAAACCACTTTGACAGCGTGTTTTGTATTGTTATCACTCCAACGGCAAGGGCTACATAAAAGATTGATACGAAAAATAAGGTTAAACTGGCAACTGTGAGCAGGGCATAATCCAGCACCGCCCTTTCCTTCGCGCTTATCAAAACGCTCAAACTCACCCTGTCCTTAACTTTCAAATTCTCACTTCCATTACGGATACTTGATGCACAAATATTTAAGTTTTTTGTGCATTATAATGCACAAATATAAATCATCTCCTTGCAATTATCTTTATCACATCGCCATCCTTGAGCTCGTAGTCGTGTCCGAGAATTTTCTTGCTGCGTCCATCCACAGCCCTTATGAAATTCTCACCCAAATCGGTATGCACCTTGTAAGCGAGGTCCAGAGCAGTGGAGCCGAGAGGAAATAGATACACATCGGGAAGAACATTTCCATCCTTATCAGTCCATTTGTGCTCATCCTCAACGGGATACACTGCAATCATTTGCAACACATTAAACACTGTATGCTCTATGACCCTCTGCACTCCCGTACCTCCAAATTTGTGCATAAACTCTCTAATCTTCTCCAAAGCTTTAAGCTGCGCAGCACTCAATTCATCCTCTTTCAAAATTTTAAAATCCTCGTCTCCTGGCTTGTAATCCACAAATCCTGCCTTTGCAGCCCTGCGCAGTGCAAGCTCGTAATCTGCCGATATGGGTATGACATCATAGCCCTTCTCTCTGCACCTTTGCAAAAATTTATTTAAATACTCCTCATCGGTTATGTCCGCTTTATTGGCAGCAATCACCATAGGCTTGGCAATGCGCCTTATTTCAAAAGAGAGCGCTAAAATATCCTCCTCTTTCCACCTGCTTGGCTTCTCGTCCAAATTCAAATGAGATAGAGCAGCGTGTACCTGCTTATCATTTATATTCAATCCCGATAACCTTTCAGCAATGGCCACTTCAATCTTTACCTTCTCCGCTTCCAATCTTCTCGCAATACGAGTCCAGCCCCTGCCAATTATATCTGCAATCCAGTAGGCAATTTCCTTATCTAAAAAATCCACATCCTTGCAGGGATCTCGGCTTCCCTTGGGTACTGGATTGCCTTCAGCATCTGTTGAGCCAGAGACATCAATAATGTGTATCAAAGCATCCGCATGGCGCAAATCATCCAGAAACTTATTGCCTAAGCCACGACCAGCATGCGCCTCTGGCACCAATCCAGCCACATCTATGAGCTCTACAGGTATGTATCTAGTGCCCTCTATACACAGCGATTTTTTGGGATTACATTGCTTCCCCAAATCCAAATGAGGACAGGGCTTGCGCACATAGCCAATGGCCCTATTGGCTTCGATTGTAGTAAAAGGATAGTTTCCAATTTCCACAGTTTGCAAAGTAGCTGCTGCGAAGAATGTGGACTTACCCACATTGGGCTTGCCTACAATACCAAGCTCTACCATGTGACCAGAACCTTCTTTAGGCTCTTGTTCTTTGGACACTTAATGTCTTCCACAATCTTCTCAATCTTTATCTTCGTTCCCTCTCTCAAGCCCAGAGGATGGCAGAGCTCGTAGTAGTCACAACCGTATTCCTTGCAATTTATGGGCTTGAATGTAAGCGTCTCTCCTTCAACTACACCCTTGGCGCCAACAGCGAGAGGTACGGGCAGCTCTTCAACCTCAACAGTTACAACTTTGCCTCCATCGTGCACCTTGCAATCATGCTCTTTATCCCTTACTCCTATTATCCTGTACCACTTTCCCTCGTCGAGGTTGAAGCACACATTCTTCAACTTGCAGTTCCTGCATTCTAAAAGAGGTCCCAAATACTGAAACTCCAACCCTTCCTTCGCAAGCTCTTTACCTATTAGAGTAATCATGCTATCACCTCCCTATTACTCCAGTTATTCGTGCCAAATTTCTGGCGGCTTCTTCCGTCAAACCCCTCATCCCCAATATTGTGTACCTCTTTCTCATTTTATGAGCTTGAGTCAATGCCATTATGATCTCTTCGTCCTCCACCCCCAGCTCCCTGGCGGTTGTGGGAGCGCCTATCATCCTCAAAGCATCCCTTATCTTCTTCCAATCCCCACCATACAAGTACATCATCATTATGGTGCCCACACCAACCATCTCTCCATGCAACGCCTTTCCCGGAGCTATCTTCTCAAGGGCATGTGCAAATAGATGCTCGCTCCCACTTGCTGGGCGCGAAGAATGGGCAATGCTCATAGCCATACCTGAACCCATAATGGATTTTACCACAATCCAAGCACTCTCCTCAAGATTTGGCTTTATGGCATCTGCATTTTCAAGTATGAACTCTGCAGAATACTTGGCCATGCCATAGGCCGTGGAGCTAAAAGGCTCATTTATCAGCTTGTGCGCAAGTTCCCAATCCTTTATGGCTGTAACATTTCCTATAACATCCGCCGCCCCTGCAGCCAAGTACCTGTATGGTGCTTGGATAAGAATTTCAGTATCGGCTACAATTCCCATCGGCTCCTGAGCATCCATCGAGATGCTTCCCCCGCCGTTCTTTATTGTAGCTCTAGGACTGGCTATTCCATCATGGGTGGCTATTGTGGGTACGCTTATGAAGGGTATACCCAAATCGTAGGAGGCTTTCTTCGCCAAATCTATCTTGCTTCCTCCTCCAACACCCACCAAAAAGCTCATACCCTTTGCCTCATCCTTAATTCTATCCAGATTTTCCATAGTGGCGGCAGAGGTTAAAATCACATCCACATTAAATCCAGAATCTTCCAAAATTTCTTTAACTCTCTTACCCGCAACCTCATAACTTTTTTGCCCTGTCACTAAGAGCGCATTTGAGCCAAATCCAAACCTTCTACACATTGGGCCAACCTGCCCCAGAACTCCATGCCCAGCATAAATCTCACGAGGTAACTGTGTCCATTTGGATTTCTCAAATGTCATTTACACTCCTTAACCCCTTTTCACATATTAAAATTGCGATTTCCACAGCGCTTTACATTTCCAGCCCAAGATGCTTTAAAAGTGCCTTGGCCTTCCTTTCTTTCCCGTTCTTCAGATATGTGTATGCAAGATTTAACTCTGCCTCATAGAAATCAGGAGATTTGAAAAATGCATTTTTAAAGTACTCTTCTGCATTCTTGTATCTCCTAGCTTTGAAATACCTCAATCCAAGAGAATTTTCTGCAATTTCATTGTTTAATTTCTTAAGCTCATTCCATTTCTTCTCCTCATAGAGAAGATGTGCATATCCTCTCGGGTACTCTTCTACATTCTTTTCTTCTTCTTTTGAGCATAAAACCACACGCTTCATCGCTTCCAAACCCAAAGCGTTTAGCTCTTTGGGCTCCAACTCCCCTAAATTTTCAACATTCATATTTGCCAGTTCCAATAATCTTTGTGTATTCCTATAGAGTGCCTCTTTGATTTCAGCAACATTTTGAGAATGTGCATGCTCTCTGACTTCAATGATTTCCCTGAGTGCCCTCGCAACATTTCCCCTCTCTAAATTCTCCCTTGCACTTTTAATTTTTTTAACAGCATTTTCCTCTCTTACATTCATTTTTTCAATTTCTTCTTTTAAAATTTTCTTTATTTCCTCATAATCCCTTAGCTCTCTGCTCCTTCCCTCAAGCCTGTCTAAAAGTTCCCTTGCCTCCTGATTTCCCGGCTCAAGCTCAAGTGCCTTCTTAACAGCCTCTATGGCACCTTTCTTCATATTTCTCTTTGCGAATATGTTTGCAAGGAGCAAATAGCCCCGAGCATCCTCCTTTAAGCGAAGATAACCCGCCAAGGCATTTCTTGCCTCTTCGTACTTCTTTAAATCAAAATATAGGTACGCTTTGTTGAGATGAGCATCTGCAAATTTTGAATCAAACTGCAATGCAGTGTTATAGCTTTTTAGAGCCTCGTCATACTTGCCAAGATACTTGAGAGCCACTCCCCTGTTGTTCCATATGGCAGGCAGGTTTTCATTTAACGCAAGGGCTTTATCATAGCACATCAACGCTTCCTGATATTTCTTTTGAGATAGAAGTACATTACCACGGTTTATCCAGCAAGACACATTGAGGCGATTGAAATGCACACATTGTCCATACGCTTGCTCTGCCTCATCCAAATCGCCCATATCCTCAAGTATCTCTCCAAATATGAACCAGGCCTCATCATCCTTAACATTCTCTTCGAGAATTTTCGTGATTACGCTTATTGCCTCCTCATATTTTCCAATCTTTTGCAATATTCTTGCCTTTATCTTCATGCCCTCAGGAGTGGACTTTACCTTTAGGGCTTTATCCACATACTCCATTGCCTTCTCGTAATTCTCCTCGTTTAAGAATTCTCTAGCCCATTGAAGCATTGATTCTAACTCTCCTGCACTGGGAAGATATCTGCCTTCCCTAGCTTCTTTGCCCCTTTCTAAACGAGTAAATTCTTCCTTCAGACCGAATTCTTCGAGCAATCTCTCAAAATCCTTGCCATCCATGAGAGTTATATCATCTCCCAAATCCTCTTTTTCAAATTCTCCCGTGGTAATGAGCATCCATTTGATCTCAACACTCTCAACATCAATGAGCTCAAGTATCTCATCCTTCGTAACCTTGGGCTTGCGCAGAAATATTATTACATAGTGCAAACTCTTACCCGGAATTGGCATATAAGCATCAAAAACGGCAATATTCTCCCTATAAACGCTCTTTCTTATCTTGAATCCCATCTCGGATACAAGGCGATTGCATAGATGTACGAATTCTTCCATACTCATCTTCTCCACCGCTTCAATCATTGCTCCACCCCCAAGAGCTCTGCATCAAATCCTGCTCTTTTCATCCTCGTTGCTATTTTCTTTCTCTCCTCTGGCATATCCAGCTCACCATATATGCGGTAAAGAAGAATGTAAGAGTCGAGATGGTATCTGTTTATGCTTATTGCCTTTTGCAAATACTCAATTGCGTCCTTGTGCTTTCCAAGCTTTACTAGAGAACTTGCTATTTTGTAATACGCTCTCTCTGTAGGATTCAATTCTGTCACATACATATACGCCTCAGCTGCACTCTCATACTCTGCCAAATCGTAAAGTGTGTCTGCAAAATGCTCCCAAGAACTTACATCATCCAAAATATCCATATACAATTTCTGGGCTGCATCCTTCTCCCCCATTTCAAGCAAAAGAGCCGCCTTTTCAAGCATATACTCTTTATTACCATTTCTTGAGAGAGAATCAATTAATTTTAAAGCCCCTTTAAAATTGCCTTTTTCTTTCAAAATTTTGTACCTTAAAAACATGCCAGCTTCTCCCTCAACCCTTTCAGCGAATAATTCTGCAAGAGAGAGATAATAATCTGGACTAATTTCAAAATTCTCTAAGTAAAAGGAATATCTACGATGAAAGAGCAATGCCGCCCTGGTTAAAATTTCAAAATCCACATTCTCTCCCTTCAGTCCTCTTCTTGCCATATCGTTGAGAGTAGCAAGATTCTCATCGGTTATTATTCCCCTTTCAATCGCATCCTCAAGATCAAAAATTTTATTTGGCGCAATAAAACTCTTCCTCAGCAAAAATGGATACTCTTCCATAATTTTATGGGTGCATTCCTCACAAACGGGACGCTCAGATTTCCGCCCACATATTATGCAATTCACCGTGTAATATAGTGCTTTATAAGATAAAAATTTTCTCCCGAGAAATTATTAATAATCGCTGAAGCATGTTTAACTATGAAAGTTCTAGTCCTGCAATGCAAGAGATTCGAGATCCTCAAGCGCATACTTGATAGTTTTGATGTGAGATGCCTAAAAGATGCTGATGATAATTTCTTGAATTCTGCAGAGGTTGTACTTGCCCATAGTTGGAAAAAATTGGAATCTGTGCTTCCAAAGTTAAAGAATTTGAAGATGATCCAAGCATTCTCAGCTGGCGTGGATCATTACCATTTTGAAAAGATCCCCGAAAATGTGATAGTGTGCACAAACTCAGGTGGAAATTCATGGGGGGTTGCAGAGCATGCTGTTGCCCTAATATTTGCAGCGCTGAAGAAGATGATTTACAGGCACAACGAAATGCTAAAAGGTCGTTTTCCACAGATGCTCGAATCTAAATTGCTTAGAGGAAAAGTTGTAGGATTGATGGGTTTGGGAAACATTGCAAGAGACCTATCTGCCATGCTTCGTGGCTTTCATCCACATTTTATGGGAATAAGCCGCAGTGGAAAATGCGACTTCTGTGATGATTTTATGTTCGTGGGCACCGTGAAACAGATAGATTTTTTGCTTAAAAACTCCGATATTGTTGTGTTAGCCTTGCCCCTAACAAAAAGCACCAAGGGACTAATAAATATGGAAAAACTGCAGCTTATGAAGAAAGATGCAATATTGGTAAATGTATCTCGCGGAAAGATTATAGTGGAGGAGGATCTATACGAATTCTTGAAAAATAATACCAATTTTACAGCGGCCCTAGATGCTTGGTGGCATTATGGAGAGAGATTTAAGCAAAATTATCCGTTCGAGAAACTTTCCAATGTGATCCTAAGCCCACACTGCGCTGGATCATACGAAGGTTTCTGGGATGAGCTCACCATCTGGGCTGCTGAGAACATAAAATTATTTGCCCAAGGCAAGCCGAGAAATGTAGTGAAGAGGGGGGATTATGTATAAGTTTAAATATTGCCAGAGAGATTTAGTTAAGTGCTTAAAATTGCATCACCCGGAAGAGTTAATTTGATTGGAGAGCATACGGATTATTCTTTAGGATATGTCATGCCTATGGCGATAAATCTCTACACATTCTTGGAGGGAAATAAATCCTCATTTGTAGAAATTTATTCGGAGAGTTTAAAAAGCAAAACTTCATTTAACCTCCAGAGTCTGGAGAGAAGTAATGATTGGAGCGATTATATTAGAGGCATTTTCTGGATCTTGTTTAATAATAACTACAATCCCAAAGGGATAAGGGGAAAAATATATGGAAACTTGCCAATAGGCTCTGGACTTAGCTCTTCAGCAAGCTTAGAGCTTGCAATTCTTGAGTTTTTAAATGAAGAATATAAATTAAACATTTCAAAAATGGATGAGGCAATTCTAGCTAAAGATGCAGAAAATGAGTTTGTGGGTGTACCCTGCGGAGTAATGGATCAGATGGCTATAGCACTAGGAAAAAGAAACTACGCTATTTTTATAGACACAGAAAATTTGCATTATGAATATGTACCATTTCAAGATATTTACATTCTTATTTTTGACACAGGGGTTAGAAGAGAACTTGCCAATTCTGAATATGTGAAGAGAAGAGAGAGTGTAGAAAAAGCATTAAACAAGTTAGGAAAGATGAGTTCCAAATATATTGAGTCCAAGGATCTAAACAAATTACAGGAATTACAAAGAAGATTTTTAGGTTATATAATTAGGGAAAATCAGAGAGTGCTTGAGGCGAAAGATGCTTTGAAAAATGGAAATTTACAAGAATTTGGTAATATCATAACAGAAGCACACTGGGATCTGGCAAAAAATTATGGCGTGAGCTCTCCAGAACTGGATTTTTTCGTTAAAAATGCTCTTAAATACGGTGCCCTTGGGGCTAGATTAACCGGGGCAGGATTTGGGGGCTCTGCCTTTGCAATATTCACTCAGGATCCTTCAAAAATAGGAGAAAAAATATTAAAAGACTATAAAAGGTTATTTTCCCATTCTGCAAAATATTTTTTGGTGGAATCTTCAGATGGGGTGAGAAAATGCATTCGCTAATATTTCATGCAAACCTTCAATATGCAGAAATACCAAAAAAGGAAATAGAGAGAGTGATAAACAAGTCTTACAAGCCAACTATTGCGACTCTTTTAAAAGAGGATATTCCGTTTGCTCTCAATATCACCGGGTTCTCCATACAATACCTTCCTAAAGAGTTAATTAAGGGAATAAAAGACGGAATTGAGAGCAATTTGATAGAAATAACCGGTACTTCTTATTCTCATGCCATCTTGCCACTTCTTTCCCTAAACAGAGTAAAAGAGCAAATTGAGATGGATGTGAGAATGAAAGAGGATACGCTAGAGGTGAAGCCTATCTCTTTCTGGCCTCCAGAGTTGGCCTACGATCCTATACTTCCAGCAATTCTTAAAGATTTAAATTTTGAATACGTTTTTGTGGATGGGGAAGCTCTTTTGTTTTCTAACTATATGAACACAGCAATAAAAAATTTTGAAATCCCATATATCAAATTAATAAAAGCATCCTATGGCCAGAGAAAATATCTCAATTATTTTTTGGGATTGCGTCAACTCAGAAGATCCTTATCATATGTTTTTGGAGGAAAAGCCCTTGTTAAAGGTGTGAAAAACATTGTGGGAATACCCGTGTGGCAACCTGTAAACATAACACTTATGCTCTCACTTGGGCATTTTCCATTTATGAACGAGAGAAAAGCCGCTAGATGGTTAAGTTCCATACGAGATATCATGCTATATGGCACAGATATTGAGTTCTTTGGGTATATGCCATTTGCAGGTAAGAAAATTAAAATAAGTACCCTAATTAAATTTATAAAAAGTAACAATATAAACATTACACTCCCATCACAATTGCCTATGAGTGGGAGAGAATTTTACCTAAAAACATCTTCTTGGGCCCCTGATAAATCACTGCTCATATGGAAAGAAGATGAAGATAACAGAAGATTGAATATGCTTATTTCAGGTATAAAAGGAGATAACGCGTTCATGGCTGAGAATAGTGATGCCCGTGGATGGGAGCCTTTGCCAGAAAGAAGATTAGATGCTTTTAAAGCCATATATGAGGAATGGAGGAAGGAATATGAATAAATACAGGAGAATTGCATCAATAGTTTTGTTAGTGCTTATGGCAGCATTCTTAATGGCTGACCAGAACCTTCTACCACCGAATTACCAGCAGATTATGCAAGAATTTGGGATAAGCGAAACTCAGATGGGTTTTGTATCCACAATATTTGTGGCCACCAGTGCACTCATAACAATAGTTTGGGGATACTTTTCAGATATAAAAGGAAGGAAAAAACTGCTGGTGTTAGGCGTGCTTTTGGGCGAAATTCCATGCTTTCTAACTGCCTTTGCTCAAAATTACTGGGAACTATTGGCATTGAGGCTCTTTACAGGGATAGGTATTGGCTCTATCATACCCATCGGCTACTCTCTTATATCAGATATGTTCTATGGGGATAAACGTGGTAGGGGATTTTCTTACATTCAAACTGCATTTGGATTTGGTACTCTATTTGGTATGATTATGGCTGGAGTAATTGCAAGCTGGAGAACTCCATTCATCTACGCCTCAGTACCTAACTTCATTCTAGCTCCGCTATTTTACATAGTGGCAGAAGAACCCAAGAGAGGTAGCGGAGAAAAAGTACTTCAAGATTTGATCTCAAGAGGGATACAATATACATACAAACTTAATTGGAAAATTATAAAAAAATCTTTTGAAACGGCAACAAATATTCTAATATTCTTTCAGGGGATAATAGGCACCATTCCTTGGGGAGTTATAGTTTACTGGATAATATCATTTCTGATGGTAAGTAGAGGTATGAGTAAAGAGACCTCAACTTTCGTGCTCTTAATCTTGGGAGTATCTACGGTTATTGGAACTTTCATAGGTGGGTTCTTGGGGGATTACTTTGAAAGAAAGATAAGAGGAGGAAGAGCCATTCTAGTTGGTGCATCGATATTCATAGGATTCGTAGCAGTACTATTTTTAATACTCTATCCCCTACCTTCAAATCCTTCAATTGTCGACTGGATAATGCTCACCTTTTACGGCATACTAATTCTGCAATTTGTATCCATAGCCTCTCCAAATGTACCCGCAATAATTTCACAGGTTAATCCTCCAGAAGACCGTGGTACCGTTTTTGGAGTATTCTACATTTTAAACAGCATAGGAAGTGCAATAGGACCGGTACTTGGGGGAATCATGATAAACACTTTTGAATGGATGGGAATGTCCAAAGCATTAGCATATCAGTACACTCTAATAATCGGAGCACTATTCTGGATTCCATGCGGGCTTACATGGATCTGGATAAGAAGAACCTATCCAAAAGATATGGAAGCTCTCCAAAACTTGCTTAAAAAGAGAAGAAAAATGATGTTGAAAAATGCAAATTAGCTCTCTCCATATTTTTCTAAAATCTCATCTTTTATCTCCTTTTCTTTACTTATCTCCCCATAAACATAGGCGCTTCTTCTGGGCTTTCTTTGAAAATTCTCGTAATTTATTTCCACTAATCCAAATCTTGGAGCAAATCCCTTGTCCCATTCAAAATTATCCATAAAAGACCAGTAAAAATAACCCTTCACATTGTACCCATCCTTAATAGCCCTATACAAGTACTGCAGATGTCTGATTATAAACGAAATGCGCCACTCATCATTCCCTGTGGCTATTCCATTCTCAGTTATGTAAATCGGCTTTTTGTACCTCGACATTTTTTCCACTGCTTTATATATCCCCTCAGGATATACGCTCCATCCCATATCCGTTCTCCTTTCTCCCATCTCTGCTGGCTTGGCATCCAAGAAGAATTTTAAAGGATTGTAACTGTGTCTCACTTTATAAGCTGTATAGTAGTTCACACCTATGAAATCCAAATCACTCTCAGGCACTTCGTATTTTCCAATTATTCCTTTGTATTCTCCATTCCATATTGCATCTAAGAAATCAAAATTGAACATATTATCTGCCCTCCTGGCCGCCTTTAGATCATCATTTCTCCTACTTGCAGATAAGAAAATTGGTATGTTCTTCACTATCCCAACCTTGTGCTCTTTATGCAAAATTTCATAGGCAATGGCATGGGCTTTTAAAATATTGGCTGCAACCCTGCTCGCAATCCTCGGGGCTTTCTTGAACGGGGGCCATTCTCCACTTAGGTATCCAGCAACAACATACACCATAGGCTCATTGAAAGTAGCGATTAATTTTAAATTTAGAATATCTTTCAATGCTTTAACATAATCCTCCCAATGCTTCAAATTCTCTTCCTTTGCAAATCCACCCTTTTCTAAAAACCAAAGGGGCAGGGTGAAATGATGTAAAGTTACCATGGGGATTATTCCTTTTTCGTTCAGCAAATTTATGATTTCTCTGTACCTTTGCAGAGCTTTCCTATCAATCTTACCCTCCTTAGGAAATATCCGAGCCCATTCTATAGAGAACCTGTAAGCATTATAGCCCAAGGATTGCATTAGCTCAATATCTTGCCTGTAAAGGTTCCAGTGATTGCATGTCTTGCCAGATTTGTAAGGTAATTTCCCCATATTTTCGTAGTGCCACCAGTCGCTATTTACATTATCTCCTTCAATTTGATGCCCCGCTGTTGCAGTTCCAAAGATGAAATTTGGAGGAAATTTAAGCATAAAAATGAATGCACAAAGAAGTATAAAAAGATACTTAAAGCAATCTTCTCTCTGCTATAAGCGCAGCACCAAAAGCTCCAGAATCTTCACTCTTTGCCTTTTCAAAAATTATATCATCAACATCTATAAAACTTAAAAGCCCATATAACTCTTCTTTCACAGGTTCAATAAATAGTTCATAAGCGTTTGATATACCTCCTCCAAAAACTACAATTTCGGGATCCAATAACTGAATGGCATAAGATAATCCTCTGGCTATTGCCCGCCCATATTCTTTCATAAATTCAATCGCTTCTTTATCCCCCTCCATCGCCCTTTTTGCCCTTTCCTCTACTTCTACATACCTGCCTCCAACTACCGTTTCAAAGCATCCTGTTTTACCACAGGCACATTGCCGATTGGAAAATCCCTTTATATGGCCAAGCTCCATGGCACTTCCCTTACCAATATAGGGAACTCCTTTAAAAACAAGTCCCGCACCCACTCCCGTACCTAAAGATACCAAAAGAAGAGAATTGTATTTTTCATTTCTAAGAACATACTCCCCGTAAGCCATGGCGGTGCAATCGTTCATGATTATGGTTCTTTTAAAATAATGTCTCAAATCCTTTCCATTAAATTCCGATATATTCGGTGCATTAATGCATACCCCATTCCTCAAGTAGCAAGGTACGCCAATTCCCACGACTCTTTCTGCCGACCTCTCAATTATTTCCTCAATAATTTTTATCACTTCATCATTCTTTGTTTTAAATTTCCACTTCTCCCAAATTTTCCCTTTCTCAATTCTTGCTGCAAGAATTTTTGTGCCCCCAACATCAATCCCAAGAGTCATAAATAACAATCGTAAGAAGTATAAATTAATTTGGCAAGGCAAAAAATAAAAACTCTAGTGCCATATATTCTTCAATGTGCGATATTTTAGTTGCAACTCCAAAATTCACAAAAAATGGAAATATGCTCTTTGCAAAAAATAGCGATAGGGAACCAAACGAAGCTCAAAAAATTGAGTATATCCCGAGGAAGAAGCATGAGGAAAACTACGTAAAAATGACTTATACAAACTTTCCACAAGTAAAAGAAACTTATGCTGTTGTACTTTCTAGACCTTGGTGGATGTGGGGTGCAGAAATGGGTACCAACGAATTTGGATTAGCCATAGGAAATACAGCTGTTTTTACAAATCAGAAAAAAGAGAAAAAAGGAATACTCGGAATGGATATGATTAGATTAGCTCTTGAAAGAAAGAGATATGCTAAAGATGCATTAAATTTCATAATTGAAATTATAGAGAACTACGGGCAAGGAGGCAGTGGAAGTTACAAGCACACATTTCTCTATCACAACTCTTTTATAATAGCAGACCCAAAAGATGCATATGTGCTAGAAACTGCAGGTAAGCATTGGGCTGCAAAGAAAATTGAGAATTTTTACAGCATATCTAATGCTCTCACATTAAGCGATGATTGGGATTTTGCTTCTGATTCTATAGTGACTCTCTCAAAAAGGAACAATTTTAACTTTGCAAAATACTTTTCTGATAAATTCTACACTCATTTTGCGCATGGGAGAGAAAGAAGAGCCTTCACTTATAAAATGCTAGAAAGAGGTGAGAATGAAATTGATGTTCCTTATATGATGAAAATACTGAGAAGTCACCATACCAGAAATTTTGAGCCTTTGCGTTCTTCTATGAAAAGCGTATGTATGCATTACGGAGGAAACCTCACACCATCACAAACCGCTAATTCTCAAATTTCTGATTTAAAATCTAACACACATTGGTTCACAGGAGAATCAATTCCATGTCTTAGCATATTCAAACCATTCTTTTTTGTATCTCCTTTTTGGCTTAAAGATGAAAATCCAACGAATAAATATGGCAAGAATTTTTGGTGGAAGGGTGAGTTTTTACACAGAAAACTTCAGATGAACTACTCAAAATACATAGAAGAATTTAAGAAAGAGAGAGACAAAATTCAAAATAAAATACTTGCTCTGGCAAAAATTAAGGACGGAAAAATTACAAAAGAGTCTTTTGATCTAGAAATAAAATTCATTGAAAAATGGACAAAACTCGTTGGTGAGGAAAATTCTACACCAAGATATAAAAGAATTTGGAAAAAGATTAATATGCAAGCTGGCATGTCAATTTAAGGGATACTATGAGTGTTGATAAAATAATATCACACCTGCACTCATATCCGCCCAGATACGGGCCAGAGTGGGGGAGTGGGGGGATATTCGGATTAAAGTACTACAAAAAGATGCTATACTATACGGTTGCATTTGATGCAGAGGCTCATTTTATAAAAGATTATGATGAGCAGCTTTACAATTTCAGGATGCTTGGAAAAGCTCCTGCCTCAGGAGGAGATACATATAATGCTGTTGAAGCAGTAGATGATTTTCTTTATTTTGGTGGCTGGGTCCACGCACCGGCAATTTACAAAGGTGGTAAAATTAGCTTTAAAAACAAGTACTCCCATGTACACGAGTACAACATAGAAGATGATTCTCTCAGGCTTCTTTGGAAAGATTCCATTCATCATAGCACAAAATGGGCTGGAGAAGTTAGTGATATAATTTATGATCCCTATGAAGATAGGTTGCTCATAGCAAGACAGGATGGAGATGAGCATTTGGGTGTTTATGCTATTGATAGAGACACTGGAGATGAGAAAAAATTAACTGATTCTCCCTCATTAAAAGGAGATATTCTACATGACTCTGCTTTTTTCACCTCTGGCGATAGCTTTAGCAAAGGCATTCAAAAAGTTATGTGCTTTGATTTGATTGAGAAGAAATGGACCGAGTTTCCTGTGAATAACATAATCTCTATGGACGGAGAAGATATACTCGTTAATTCTGTAGGGGATGTTGCAAGCATTTACAATAGGTTCTTTGTATTTACCAGAGGAGGGATACTGATAGGAAACCCCCTTAGTGGAGAGAACTTCCGGGCAGCCAGACTGTTTGATTTCTTTACATTTCAATCTCCAATGCGCTCCAATACATTGTACATAAACGGAGGTGTGCTCATTGCTTACAATGCACACCATGATGCTTTGTATAGCGTCAAAACTTTGGAAGATAAAGTAAAATACACCTTGACAAATGCCATTGTTGCTCCGACTCTTTTAATATACATAGCTCCACCCATGGCGAAGATAGTTGGTGCTTTCGGTGCAAGAATAACTTCAATGGAGATCGTTGGAGATAAAATAGTCATCGGCACAAGTACCTCTCCAAACTTAGGCGCTGGAGACGCCGTGCCATACGATACTGGTCATAGAGGTTTCAGCATTTTAAATATAAATGCTTTGCAAAACCCTCCACCTCCTGTGAGTATCACCATGCCCCTTGCTTTGATATCCCTGGTAATGCAAAAAACAGAGCACTACAACTTTGGGGGAGTTCCTCTGGATGGCTACAGAAATCCAAAATTAATAATTTACGCATCTAAGAGTAACAAACTCACCATTTATGAGTACGATCTCTCTTTACCCTTAACCTACTCCCACTCTGATAGCTTTCCAATTCTACCAGGAAAGAATGTAATAGATTTATCCGCATTCTCAGGGATCGTTTCTTTTTCACTCAAAAATATTGATGCTGTTGGAAAGATAAGAATTGTATTGGAGTAATCAATAGACATTCCATAGGGAGTTAAAGTAATTCTCGTACTGTTGTGCCACTTCTTTGCTCTCTATTATTGCATCTGCCTCATGATTGTAATCTAAAGCGCTGGTGCTCCAATTGGTAGAGCCAACAATCACTATTTTATGGTCTATAATCACCAACTTATCATGAGTAGTTTGATTACTCCAGTCGAATTTTACCTGAATATGATGGCTCTCAAAATATGCTTTCCAATTTTGAGCCCATTCAACCATTTGAGGATTTTCAAATCCATAGCCCTTTCCATCATCCAGGATTATCTTTACATCTACACCCCTTTTCTCGGCAGCCACTAAAGCTCTGCCAAGCGCCGATACTTTGTGAGTGTCCTTATCTGGATTTCCGTACCATTTCATCTCGAACATAACTATATGAATACTCACATTGGCGTTGTTTATCTTCTCAATTACCACTGGATAGTACTCCCTATCTTCAATGGGAATGACTTTAATATTTGATGCTTCCACCACTGTGTACTTATTTCCAGTATTACCATGCTGAACAATCAACTCCGCGGACATAAAACCTGCAATGAAGGCAAGTATAACCGCTGTAACGAGAATTGCACGGGTATTCATAGAGGAGAGAATAAAGCCAATTTATTTAACTTTATTCCACTCTTAACTCGTATTGGGCAGTGTATGGGCTATAAATGAGCTCTCCCTCTAAAACCTTGTATCCTGATGATAGCTTTTTATCACTCACTATTTTTAAAGAGTAAACACCATCCTTAAGATATCCATAGTAAAAATAAGAGAGTATGCTACCATGAATCCACACAGGTTTGCCCTCATAATTCGCAAGCTCATTCAAAGCCACGCATGTACCATTATATTCCAAACTTATGTTTTCCGCATGGAAAACTCCATTTTCGTAATATCCCTTGATATAAACATTTCTCTCCCCAAAATAGCCATTCTTCACATAAACCTTTATTAGATTGAATCCATCTGTAAATTCAAAATAATTGCTCATCCTCATAGCACTCAAATTTCCCCGTAGCTTAATATGCATACCTACAAAATTTTCTGGCTCTTCAAGAACTTCTCTAAGATTCAATTCCAAATATTTAGCAATGATTTGCAAATCCTTCTCATCATGCGCTACAACTTCCACTGAACCTCGGTAATTGACAACCTGGCCCTTGGCAATCACAACCTCCCCGGGATGCAAAATTGCAGAAAATTGAAGAAATAGAGTTGTTTTATTCTCAAAATTTTCATCGTAAATATAAACCAACACACCATTCGTGATGTTCCTAGTATAGCTCACTATGCCCTTAACTTCCACATAATCTCCAATGTGCTTCGGTAAGCCTCCAATATTTACTTTCTCAGGCTTAACATTTGAAGAATATATGTAGAGCAAACTTAAGGATAAAATGATAACCACAAGCAGAGCAATTAATTTCTTCTCTTCCTCCACATGCACATTCATTCATCCAATTTTATTATTTAAATTTTCCTTTATGGGGGGCATAGACCTCAGGAGGTAAAGAAATATGCAGAAGTCCCTCAGCAAGACCTTCAAAAATGGAAGAGTGTGGAGAAAGAAACCGTAGGTGTCTCTTCCTGAGTAACTCGCTAATGGTTTTCATCCTTAAAGTTCTTGCTTATAACATCTATTTTTATTCCCTTTTTAATGTTTTATGGGACTCCCACTCACCCCTCGTAGGAAAACAATTAAATCCAAAACACAATTACTCGCCATGAAAACTTGCGGGGGTTCCCAATGCCTCAATGTTGAACTTATTGCCTACTCGGTGCCAAGGGAGGGGAATGTAGATAAACTGATAGCGGAGAGCGCTGCCATATCCCACGCTCCAGAGTTCAGAACATTAAATGAAAAAAGAGTCGAGCATTTGGTCAATCTCTTGAAAAGATTGGGGCACGAAAGTGTTTTTGAGCATGCCTGTTTCACCTTCCGTGTTGAAGGAATCTCTCGTGTATGCTCTCACCAGCTTGTCAGACATAGATTGGCAAGCTATACACAGCAGAGCCAAAGGTATGTAAATTTGAAAGCTCCAAAATTCATTGTGCCAGAGGCAATTTACGGTAGTGAATTTGAAGATGAATTTATGGAAATTTTAGAGAGAGCGGCAGAGCTTTATCGCAAAATGGTAGAAGGAGGCATAAGAAAAGAAGATGCCAGATTCATTCTTCCCCAGGGAATAGAGACGAAGATAATCATAACAATGAATGCTAGGGAATTAAGACATTTCATATCCCTCCGGTGCGATCCAAGTGCCCAGTGGGAAATAAGGGCCATGGCTAAAGAGATGCTCAAATTAGCCTACGAGAAAGCTCCGATTTTATTTGGGGACCTGTACAATAAGTATATAGAGGACAAAACTGACCAGTAATTATAAAATATGAGGATTTCATGGCTCCCGCAAGGTGATTCAAATGCCAGTTGATAAAGAAACTTTGAAAAAAGGTGAAGAGACCAGGAAAAGAATACTAGAGGCAAAAATGGTAGAGAAGAGAATTGCAGAGAAGATGAAAAATATCAAGCACAAAATTATGGTACTAAGCGGTAAAGGAGGTGTGGGTAAGACCACCGTGGCTGTAAATCTCGCAGTTACTCTAGCTTTAAAGGGTTATAAGGTTGGGCTTCTGGATGCTGATATTCACGGCCCAAATGTACCCAAGATGCTTGGTGTGCAGGATGCTAAACTCACTGTGAGCCCTGAAGGTCTGATTATTCCAGTTGAGCCCGTTCCAAATTTAAAAGCTATCTCTCTACAGATGGCTCTACCACAAGATGACTCTCCGATTATATGGCGTGGTCCATTAAAGCATAAGGCAATACAGCAACTTCTGGACGAGGTTGACTGGGGGAAACTTGATTTTCTCATAATTGATATGCCTCCAGGAACTGGAGATGAATCCCTCAGTGTGTCCCAATTGATTCCGGATATGGATGGTGTGCTCATAGTCGCTACTCCTCAAGAAGTCGCCCTTTTAGATGCAACAAAGGCCATAAATTTCGCCAGACAACTACAAAAGAAGGTTGTTGGAATTGTGGAAAACATGGCTGGTGAGATTTTCGGTCAAGGAGGAGGAAAGAAAGCTGCTGAAAAGTACAATGTGCCATTTATAGGTAGCATACCGATGGACGCTCGCATTGTAAAATGTGGGGACACTGGAGAGCCCTTTGTGATGAAATACCCAGAATCCGAGGCTGCTAAAGCCTTCGAAAATGCCGTAGATAAACTTCTTGAAGTTCTGGGAGAGAAATAATTTCTCCCTTTTTTGTTAAGCCAAAAATTTATAATGTGAAAAACAATACCAATACTCAGGGATTGATATGCGACTGAAGATGGACATAAAGGATTTAAAAGAAATTACGAATCTTCTCTTAACCCTGGTTTCAGAGGCGAAATTTGAGGTTAATGGCGATGGACTTGGAGTAAAGGCAGTGGACCCTGCGCATGTGGCAATGATAGTTATAAATGTTGACAGAGATGCTTTTCTTGAATTTGAGACTGAGGAGGAAGAACTCGGGGTTGATTTGGACAAAGTAAGAGATATACTTAAACTAGCTTCCTCTGGAGATATCGTGGAAATTTCAAAGGATGGAAATAAATTGACTTTTCTAATAGGAAATCTAACGAGAAGTATGCCCTTAATTGATACCAGTGCTCTTAGCGTGCCAAAGGTACCCAACTTAGTACTTCCAGCAAAGGTTGTTATACCTATCAAAGAATTTGAGCATGGGATTAAAGCGGCAGAGAGTATATCTGATAATATTACTCTCAGAATCACGCCTACAGAATTTGAAATGTACACACAAGGAGATGAGGATGAGGCTCGTCTAAATATACCCCGTGACATGCTTAAAGAACTATCATGCGAGGAGCCAGTAAAGAGCATGTATCCAGTGGATTACCTAGTAAAACTCGTGAAGGCAATGGATTCCGCAGATTATATAACGATATATATGGGCACTGATTATCCCATTAAGCTCGAATTTGAAATAACCGGCGGAAAGGGTAAAGCAGAATATCTCTTAGCTCCAAGAATTGAGGGAGAATAACTCATCTTTTAAATCTCTTTTTAAATAAAAATTTGAGATTTTTTAATCCATCTCTCCATGTATTTAATTTAACTTCACCCTTTCTCTCTCTATACTCTATTGGCACTTCCTCACATTTAAATTTTCTCCACGCCTCTATCTTTATTTCCTCACTAAAAGGCATTCCATCGGATGTCAAATTAAGGTCCTTTAAAATCTCCTTCCTAAAAACCCACATCCCACTCTGAGAGTCCTTTATCTTAACTCCAAAGAGTATGCGAGTTGTTATAGTAAGCACCCAGTTTCCAAATTTATGGGTGGCACTCATGGCCCCTTTTTGCATTTTTGAAAACCTCTCGCAAGAGATGAAATCTAGATCATTTTTTAACAGATAATCCACAAGCGCGGGTATTTTTTCTGCAGGATATGTATCATCACCGTCCAAAGTGACAATAATATCCCCTGTAGCAGCGGCAAATCCAGTTTTATATGCTCTTCCATACCCTTTACGCTTTTCAATTATAACCCTTGCTCCTTTATTTTCCGCTATCTCCCTAGTTTTATCCTTAGAATCTCCATCCACTATCATTATCTCCCACTCATACTTTGGATCTCTTGGAATTTTATCAAGAACATGGCCTATGCTCTCTTCCTCGTTGAGCGTTGGAATGATCACACTTACCTTCATCTCTTATCACCATACAATTTGCAGGCGAGATAGCCCATCATAGCAAAGGATAATCTTAAAAGCCCATAAAAATTTAATTGTGCCGGATTGAGCATTCTCTGCGGCTTGTATCTATTCCACATCTTTCCATGTTTTAAGGTTAATTGCTTCCTGCCATATCCATTCCAGAATGCTTGCTTAGCGAAAGAGTATAAAGAATCACGGGTTCTATGATATATTATTGCCCTCGGATTATATACAATTTTAGCACCTGCATCCACAGCCCTCATATTTAAATCAATATCCTCCGCTGTTACAAACCAAGGATCAAAACCTCCTATGCGCTGAAACAATTCTTTTTTATAGGCAAGATTGCAACTTGGGTAAGTGACATCCCATCCTTTGTAAAACAACTCAACCCTCTCAAGTTTTTCCCATGGTCCATAACCTATGTAGATCGTTCTTCCAGCAACAACATCCGCACCATCTTTGAAACTTTTGCGAATCTCAGAAAGCCAGAATGGATTTGCGATGTCATCCCCATCTGTGAAAGCTATGTACTCTCCAGATGCTTTTTCAACACCATAGTTTCTTCCTACACCCCTTGATCCCCCTTTTTCGTACAGATGAATAAAATCATAATCTTCCATATATTTCCTAACAATCTCTCTGGTTTTATCCTGACTATGAGCATCTACAATTATTATTTCAAAGGGCTTCTCCTGAATTACAAGCGAATCAAGTAAATTTGCTATATGCCTCTCCTCGTTTCTCACTGTTATTACAATGCTTATGAACACTATCCCAAATCTCTTTCCATATTTAATAAATTTCGCTCTTATTTTTTCATCTCTTCCTCCAAACCGCGATTTATAGCAGCTATTGCCGCTGCCACCATTATGCCTGTCAGAAGCATGCCGGTTATAGGAAGCACTATTGCGCATATAAACTTACCAATTCCCGTATGGGGAACTATATCCCCGTATCCAAGAGTCAGCGCTGTTACGAAGGCAAAATATATACCATTCCAAATACTTAAGCCCTCTAAAAAAGCAAGGAGAATTCCCATAACAATTATAAATATAAACAGGGTGATAACTATTTTTCTGACCACATAAATAACCTTAATAAATATGCCAAAGAATGCTTTGAATCCTATTTCTGGGTACTCTCCTTTCTTTCCAAGATTATCGGGCAAATGCACCACACCTCATGATGCATGATAAATGGTATATTTAAAAACTTTCTCGGAAAATATAAATGCTTACGCTCATTATCAACTCTATGGAAAATCCCTATGGTAAAATACTCCGTCTTGCAATACTATCACCCGTAGGCATACTCGGTGTTGGTTTTTTATTCCTTGGCTCTGCTGGAATTTTTCTTTACGGATTACTAATAGCGTACAGACCTAACCTTATCTTCCAATGGCAAAGCTGGGTATATCCATTGATATTTCTATCAATCGCTTCAATTCTAATTTCGTTTTCATTATTATCTATTCGTAGAGGTGCAATAAAATTTATAAATGAAGTAAAGAATAAAGAAAAAGATTTGCAAAAATACGCCATAAACGATGATATTGATATAATAAATGAAGAAAGTTCTGAATTCGGAATTAATAGCAGAGATATTGAAATTCTGAAAATGATATGGGATTCTGGTGGATTCATACCTATACTCAAACAGCAAATTTTCGATTCACCATTTTCTATGGATGAGGCAATAATAAGCCTCGCTAAGCTCGCAATTCTTGAATACATACATATATCCAACGAAAAAATGAAATTGAATATCACCATAACTCCCCAAGGCCTCGATGCCCTTGAACTCCCCAAAATAACATTCACCTCTCTAGTTCCCTGGGATATTTCTCTTATGATAATTAAAGCGAATCTACTATA
This sequence comes from Aciduliprofundum boonei T469, assembly GCF_000025665.1. GTDB lineage: Archaea > Thermoplasmatota > Thermoplasmata > Thermoplasmatales > Aciduliprofundaceae > Aciduliprofundum > Aciduliprofundum boonei. Next base: position 502,239 of record NC_013926.1, on the reverse strand, counting down.
TCGTGAAGGAAATTACGATAAGGTTATTCTCTCAGTTTACAATACCCTTGAGAGGGCTTTTAAAGCGCATCTTATACCTTCCATAGACAACTACAGAGAAAAGTGGAATGAGAACATAAAGAAAAAATTTGGAAACGATGAAAAATCAATAAAACTATATGAATGGGCTGGAATAAAAACTATAGCCTCTTTAAATGCGCTATGGAATTTTTACAAGAAGGAGGCAAACATAGGAAGAAAGTGGGAAGGCCTAATAGACAGGGAGGTTAAGTATTTGGAAGAAGGGAGGAGGTTGATAGATAAGATGATAGATACCATTGCAGACACTCGCTCAAAATATGCACATAACAAACCAGGAACAAAATATGTAAAAGATGCATATAGATTGCTAAAATTAACTGAGATTGTCATAGGAGTATTGTTTGAGGATTTAAAAAATAGAATAATGGAAAACTAAGATTTCTCAGGGTTATTAGGAAGCCATATTGAGAATATTGCACCAATAGCCAGTGAAATCATAAGAAATATCATTGCAGAGCGCATTGCATTACCAAGTGCCCATTGAACAATTTGATTTACATGCTGCATATAATCAGGTGGAATAACTATTTGACCCTGTTTCATATGCACTATCCAATCAATAACCTTCTGCTTTATTTCTTCCTTGCTGTATCCGGGAAAATAATTGGACTCGTATATACCTCTCGCAATATTGTTGATCATGCCAAGCACAAGAACTGCACCTATAAAGGCAGTACCTAGGCTCATTCCAAGTTGTTTCTGTGAATTAAACACTCCCGAAGCTTCAGCTTCCTCCTCTGGACTAGCCCCAGCCATGGCTAGGTTAGTTATCTGCGAGAATATCAATCCCAAGCCAGTTCCATAGAATGCTAGACCCCATATTAAATCCCAGCCAGTTGTAGTTGGAGAGAAAACAATGAAAAGAAGAAACAAGCCTACAAAGGCAAAGACGATTCCAAGCTGTATTACCCTCTTGGCTGTCATATACTTTAGCAGTTTTTGACCATATATGGAAAATATAAACATCATTATGGATAGGGGAACAAGAGATAATCCAGTGCTCATAGCATTGTAATTGGCAACATTTTGAAGGAATACAGGCAATGTGAACATCAGGCCTGCAAGGGTTATCTGAAAGAATATACTCACTAAATTTCCTACAACAAAAGTTTTAGATTTGAAGAGTTTTAAATTTACAAGGGGATCTAATCCTTTACGCACTACATTTTTCTCATGGTACACAAATCCTGCTATTACTAGAATCCCTAGAGACAGTACGCCTATAACTGGAGCATCTCCAAACGGGTCTATTAAGAGCACAGATAAAGTGATCAAAAATAGGCCCACCCCCACGAGCAGCGCTCCAAGAATATCCAACTTTATTTTATGAGTAGGCTGATAATCTTTCAATATTCCCATTTTTGCAAACATTCCAATGGCAATAATCGCCTCCATTCCAAATCCAAGACGCCAAGTTAAATAGGTGGTAAAAACACCCCCAATAATAGGACCAAAGGCGGCTGCTGCTCCCGCAATAGCACCCCATACGCCAAATGCAAATATCCTATCTTTCCCGGTATAATCCTTCGTTATATAAGTAACCGTAACTGGCATCATCATTGCCCCACCAATCCCTTCAAAGATTGACCACCCCATGAGAAGAATAAGCAAATTTGGAGCAAATGTGGCCATAGTAGTACCTATAGTGTAAATGGCCAACCCAACCACAAAAACCTTCTTCGTACCCCAGATATCCGCCATCTTAGCACCTACGATCATAAACGCTGCCATAACTAATGTATAAAGTGCTATGGCTAACTGTATACCACTCACCGTGGTATTCAAATCTCTAACAAGGGCGGAAATTGAAACATTCATCATAGTCATATCTATGGTCATAATGAACATGGCAAAGCTCATCATATAGAGAACTCCCCACTTCCCCCTCTCTTTCTCGGTCATAGATTTCATAAGAGGGGCGGGGTATAAATAAATTTTCAGATTTTCATTTTCTGGTTTCTATTTTTAATGCATTGTCTGAATAACCAAATAGTGCAAGTACTTTTTTTGTTATTCCCACTATTGCGTTGGCACTAAGATTTGTCTCTGCATAAATTTGTGTATCATCAATTCTCTCTGGAGACCTTAATTCATTAGGGTTTTTAGAAAAATAAGGTCTTTTTCTGCCCACAAGAGTAAGAACTTTATCGAAGTCGTTGGGATATTTAAGATGCATCAAATTACAAACTTTTATTAGCATATCCTTCCATGATTTTACGGGATATCTCACCCCATCTAAAGCAAATGCAGTGATTGATTTACCAACATATCCGGTAGGTTTGTATATTTTTTGATGGTTTTGTTTCTTTTGAGAAGGTAGACTCCTTATATTTGGAGTATGTGTTTCCCTGCTCGATATGATTTTAAGTTCATTTTGTAAAAACCTCTCCACCGCTTCGCTATCTGGCCGATATCCACACAATTTCTCAGTAGTATCAGCCAAGAGTTCTACGAGTTGCTCATCTGGTTCCGTAATTATCTTTTCCCATGCTTTGGGAAGTGTGTCTGCAATTAATCTCTCCTTCTGTTTGCTCTTGTACACGCTTTCTGCATATTCTATTGCCCTGCCCGAAATAACATTATCTTTTGACAAAAATTTCTCAAAGTTCTCTACGATACTTTCAGTATCTTGCTCGTATATCTCTATCGTGTAAAATTTCCTTTGCTCCCAGCTCCCCTCTCTTAGAGGCAAATAGAACCACCAGCTTATTCCGTTTGTCAAAATTGCCAACTTAACTCCTTCTCTAAACGAGTAATCTAACAATTGTTCTTGATGCTTTTCTAAATCCTCATTTACCTTTTTCACTTCAATAAATACCTTGTTGTTGCCCTTATGTCTCAATGCATAGTCAACTCTCCTTCCTTTAACAGAATACTCAGGATACACCTCTTCGGGATTAAAAGGATTCCATCCTAGAGCCGATAGGATAGGAAGTACTACCGCCTGCTTAGTCGCCTCTTCTCCATAAGTCTCAAGTTTTCTACTGCTTTGCAGCTCTTTTATCAACATCAGTAATTTTTCATTCATACCTTTCACTCCATCATTGCAAATTTGTTGGTTTATATTTAATTCATATATGTATAATCTTCATAAAAACTTTCCCACATTACTGAATAAATAAACTACAAATCCTTTGTCCATACCAAAGATTATTCAATTCATCTAGAGTATATTCTGGAGATAATAAATTCTCTATAAATTGGCAATCAAACATTCATCAAAATTATCCTTAATTCTCTCACATATCTGATGGAGTTTTTGAGGCTCATGGGGACTTAAATTCTCAAATTCCTTATTTAATGTTCCTCCTTGTGAGGAAAATTGTTGAATAACATACCTTTTTGCACCAGATAGCCAGAGGGCAATTTCTTCAAAATCTTCCTCATTGAGTAAGGGTACAGCAGTAGTTCTAAACTCGTAATCTCTCGAATATTTTTTTATTATATCAATACTCTCTTCTATTTTTTCCATATTTACTGAAACCCCTGCAAATTCATTATATCTATATTTTGGGGCTTTTATATCCATCGCCACATAGGAAATGTAAGGAATAACCTCTATAAGAGTAGATGGCTCTGTACCATTAGTATCTAATTTAACAGGCGCTATCTCACTTAATTTTTTTACAAAATCTTTCAAATCTTTATGAATCGTGGGCTCCCCTCCCGTAATGCATATCCCATCAATCCATCCCTTAAGCCCTTTTATTTCCTCTATCACATTATCCTCACTTAAGAGTGCGGTAGGTGGCTCTGTGACAAGTGTATAATTGTGGCAAAATGGACATCGGAAATTACAACCGTAGGTGAACACCGTAGCTACCATTTTTCCTCTCCAGTCAACGAAAGATTCAGGGATGTAGCCAGCAATGAGCATAAATATTCCTCACATTAATATTAACTGTACTTTCTTCTCTTCTTTACTTCCAATATTAACTTCAGGCATGGCAACATTCTTTGCTACATCCCTGTAAACTTTCCAGCGACTCTCCATAGCATTTAGATTGAAATTGATTCTCATCTTGAATTCTTCCTTCTTTCCTCCATTCCAGGCTTCCACAGGTCTAAAATATCCTACCACACGAGAATAAACCTCAGTTTTTCTTCCACAATAGGGACAACTCCATTGCTCTCCAGGAAGATATCCATGCTCTGGACATATTGAGAATGTGGGGGTTATTGTAAAGTATGGAATCTTGGTATTTTCCGCTATCTTTTTAGCTAAAGATTTTACACTCTCCGAACTAACTTTTTCTCCAAGGTATGTATGAAAAACGGTACCTCCCGTGTAAAGAGTTTGAAGCACTTCCTGATGTGCCAATGCCTCTATCACACTAACCTTATAATCTGCTGGAAGCCATGTTGAATTTGTTAAATAAGGCTCATCTTCTCCCGACACATATATGTCTGGATGCATTTTCTTATCCAATCTTGCAAGACGATATGAAGAGCCCTCTGCCGGGGTAGCTTCTAAATTATAGAGATTTCCAGTTTCATCTTGGAACCTGCGAAGCACCTCCCTCATAAATCTAAGTGTTTTAATAGCAAATATCAGCCCATCCCTCTCATATATACCAAATCCAAAAAGGTTCATCAAAGCTTCATGCATTCCAATAAGCCCTATGGTAGAGAAATGATTGTTAAAGTGCCCCAAATATATCTTAGTAAAGGGTAACAATCCCTTACGGAGATTTTCCTTTACTATTTCTCTCTTTATTTCCAAACTTTCTTTGGCAAGGTGCATATAATGCAGTAATTTTTCAAAAAACTCATCTTCATCTTTAGATTCATAACCCAAGCGATTCATATTTATTGTAACTACTCCAATTGAACCCGTCAATTCTCCCGAACCAAAGAGTCCATTACCTCTGCTCCTCAGTTCATTTATATCCAGTTGGAGACGGCAGCACATGGCCCTTATGCTGCGAGGATCCAAATCGCTACCTATATAATTCTGAAAGTAGGGAGTGCCATATTTAGCAGTCATCCTAAATAACAAATCAGCTATCTCACTATCCCAGTCAAAATCTGGGAGGAGATTATAGGTCGGTATTGGAAATGTAAATATACGCCCATTGGCATCTCCTTCCATCATAATCTCCATAAATGCACGATTGAGCATATCCATCTCTTCTCTATATTCATCATAAGTAGCACTCAATTCTTTACCACCCACCACCGCATGCTCCCTACCCAAGTCCTCTGGAGGTACTATATCAAATGTAAAATTTGTGAATGGCGTTTGTGAACCCCAGCGTGATGGTATATTCAGGCCATAGATTAATCTCTGCATATTTTGTTTTACTTCATTATAACTTAACTTATCCCGCCTTATGAATGGTGCCAGATAAGTATCAACACTGCTAAATGCCTGAGCTCCTGCAAATTCCATCTGCATCGTGCCTAAGAAATTGACCATCTGGGCCACCGCAGTATCAAGATGCTTTGGAGGTTTTGCATTTATTTTTCCAGGTACCCCTCCAAATCCCCTCAGCAATAAATCTTTCAAATACCATCCAGCGCAATAAGGTATTATACCAAAGGACAAATCATGAATATGGTAATATCCCTTCCTATGAGCATCAGCAATATCTTTTGGATATATATGTTGCAAAGTATACTCTGCTATGGCATGACCTGCCACATGAAGCATAAGACCTGAGAATGAATATCCTGTGTTGCTGTTCTCCTGTACTCTCCAATCATCCCTATTCACATAACCTTCTACAACATCTTTTACTTGCATAAAATGATTCATTCCATTCCACTATAAATTAATTTTTTTGAGCAATTTGTTAACCATTTTGATAAGTAACTTGGTAAAATAAATTTTAATTTTTTAAAATTTACTTGAAAAAGTTTTGGAGAAATTTTAATATCTCCAAGGGAATTGCCCATTATGATAAATCCAAGGGAAATGAGAAGGCTTATGAGGCAACTTAAAGCCAAGGAAATTGATGCCTATGAAGTAATAATTAAGGCGAGAGATGGAGATTATGTGGTGGAAGATCCCCAAGTAATGGCCATGGAAATTCAAGGTCAAAAAATGCTGCAGGTAGTAGGGGAATTGAAAAAGATAGAGAAAAAAGAAGAAAAGGAGGAGTTGCCATATACGGATGAGGATATTCAACTCGTGATGCAGCAGACCGGATGCACAGAGGAGGAAGCAAGGAAGGCATTAGAGGAGGCAAATGGTGAGCCTGCGGAGGCGATAATATCCATAATGAGCAAGAGATAAGGGATTATGTTCTTCGCAGAGTTAAGCCCTCAAAAGAGGAGGATGAATTAATCTGGAATACTGCCAATTCTCTTCTCAATAGAGCAAATGAGGAGATAAAAAAGAGAAATTTAGAAGGAGATGCAATCTTGGTGGGTTCGGTGGCCAAGGGCACATACCTAAAGAATCCAGATATAGATATATTCCTAAGATTTCCAAAAGATTTGAATAAGGAGGATTTGAAAAATTTGGGTATTGAAATAGGAAAGAGCATAATTCCGGATGGCTTTGCAAAGTATGCAGAGCATCCTTACTGGCGAGGTATCTACAACGGATTTGAAGTGGATATTGTACCCTGCTACAAAATAAGCAAGCCGGAGGAAAAAATTAGTGCCGTAGATAGAACTCCATTTCATACGGAATACATAAAAAAGAATTTAAAAGATGAGCAAAAAGACGAAATTCGTCTTTTAAAAGCCTTTTTAAAAGGCATCGAAATCTATGGCGCTGAAGCCAGAGTTTGCGGTTTCTCCGGTTATCTTTCCGAGTTGCTTATCTTAAAATATGGAAATTTTGAAAATGTTTTGGCAAATGTATCTAAATGGAGAAAGAAGGTTTATTTACACCTAGGTGAAGGAGGAAAGAAATTCAGAGATCCTGTGGTATTCATAGATCCCGTGGACCCAAATAGAAACGCAGCTTCTGCTGTAAGCGAAGAGAGTAAGAGTTTATTCATCCACGCATCAAGAAGTTATATCGAAAAACCAAGCAAAAATTTCTTTTTTCCAAACCCCACAATTCCCCTATCTAAAGAGAAAATAAAGGAAGAAATAAATAAGCGTGAGACTTTTTTCTATGTTTTTGAATTTCCTAAGCCGGATATAATAGATGACAACCTATATCCTCAAATAAATAGAACGATGGAAGCTTTAACAAAAATTTTGAAAGATTTTGGAATCATAAATACATTCTATATTGTGCAAAATTCTAAAGTTTATTTTTTAATTGAACTCGCTAAAACCGCTTTACCGAAGGTGAAAATACACGAAGGCCCTCCTGTTTGGCATCAAAACTCAAAAAACTTTATCGAAAGATGGAGGGGAAAAGCGTTAAGAGGTCCTTATATCAAGGGCTATCGCCTTTTTGTAGAAGTCCAAAGGAAGAATACATCCATCGAGGAAGTGTTGTTTCATAATTTACCCAATTACAAACTTGGGAAGGAGTTTGATAAATTAAAAAATGAGATAAATCTCGGAGAGATCTGGAATTTTATGGAAAAATTGGATAGAGTGGAATTAACAAAATTCCTGATTTTTAAGTTCCCGTGGGAACGGTAATTTCGAGCTTTGTATAATGCTCATTTATATTCGGCGAGTTTACTGCGTTTACATCCCATGCCTCTATTACCACCCTTCCTTTAACTGTTGCATTATAAACAACATAATATCCATCTTTAAACATGGCTTTTTGCCCATTGATTTTTACTTCGTCCACAGCCACATTATCGGTAACTTTTGCTCTTAAACTCATCACGCCTCCCCAATGTAACTTATTTATGTTCTTTTGATTAATACCATGGCCCGAGGAATATATTTCAATCCAAGCGGTTCCATTATAAACCTGGACACTTCTCACCTGTGGGGGGCTTATATCGTTGAGTGGAGGATTTAACGCTATGGTCCATCCCAGAAACCATATCAAAAGAAACATTGTAATTGCATAAAACCATGTCTTTTTATCATAAAATTCTGCCTTCATCTTTGAAAGAATTGGCTTCAAAAGAAAAAGTACTGCAAAGCCCAAGAGGGCGGCGAGATAAACACTAACATAAACCTGAATGTACCCAGATATTATTCCCAATATTAAGGATATTACAAAAATTATTATTATGCCCTTGGCTTTTTTCATCTCCTTTAGTAGGAATTCTTTAACATCAAATTCTGGCTCTTCGAATATTTCCCTTTCCTCCTCTTCTGGTGTTTTTCTTCTCTTTGCCATCTTACATCATCCCTCCTATAAGGTCATTCAAAGCCATTTCTGGATCCTTTGCCTTCACCACTCCAGAGGCGACAAGCACACCTTCAGCACCCAACTCTATGGCCTTTCTAACATCTTTACCATTTTTTATTCCCGCACCCACAAGCACGGGTATGTTTCTAACGGATTTAACTGCTTCTATTGTCTCCACTATTGCTTCAGGCTTTGCAGTGGATACGGACACATTTCCGCCTATGAGTTCGGGGGGCTCCATGGCAATGAAATCTGGCTCTAAGAACGCTAAAGCTCCAGCCACTCGAGAGTTGTTAGCACAAACCACAGAGACCATATTCAAATCCTTGGATTTTTGAATTAGAAAATCAATATCGGATATTTTTAGCATCCTTTCAGAGTGATTTATGAGCAAACCATCCAAATTGTACTCCCTCGCCAACTCCACATTTATCCTGCCCGTATGCGCTCCGAACTCAACAGCATCGGCATGTTGCAATATCACAGGAATTTTAACCTCATTCTTTATTCTGTAAGCATCAAAAGTGTTGACGGCCGCTATTATACTTACCCCTCTTTCCTTAGATACTTTATCCAAGATTCTTGCAAGCTCGAGAGCTTTCTCACCAACTCCAGATTTGTAAAGTTTGAAATTCACAATGAGCACTGGTGTTTTCCACATGCTTGGCAGTAAGTATGCCTTTTAAATAAATTTTTCTTAAAAAGCTATGGCGATGTGGCAAAAAGTTTATATACATCAAAGTTATATATGACAATTGTCAGACATGTGTCTGATAAGTGGTTGAAATGACAAGGAAAGATTTGGAAGAAATTATAGGAGAAATTGACGAAATGATAGAAGAGCTTCAATCTATGGAAATGAGTATAGAATTTCCAGAAAGGGCAAAAGCTCTCGCATAATTACGCTGACCCACCTTCACCCTTTTTTATTTTTTGCTTCTTTGAGAACTTCTCTCGGATCTTTAGTAGTCATATAACTTATTTCATCTTCGTTGAGATGCAATATTCTGGTGTAAAAATTCCTTAAATTCTCATCCTTATCGTAAATAACCGAGAAATCAGAGATTATATTCTCAAGAATATCGCTCTTTGAAGTATGATATATCCTCCCTAATTTCATACCCAGGCTATCTCTAACCTGTCTAATCTTCTTCGTCCTATTCATATACATAAGCCAAGATGGAAAATTGTACTTGCGCGGATGTTTCTTGTATTTCTCCTCCTTGGCCACGCTAACCGCAGCTATCATATCCATCGCATAGCTCCATAATGCGTAATGCTGCCTCCTCATAACTCTTCCAAGGAGAACATCTGCCTTAGAAAGGTACTCGTATGCCCTCACCAAATCCCCGGGCTTGGTATATTCCAAAGGCATATTCTCATCAATCCAGAGCATAACAAAATCAGGAGTTTCGTCTAAATTATTCAGCATGCTCTTTGCTTCCCAAAAATGCTCAGTGTGGAGTATAACAAGGGTTGTTTTGTAAATTTCATTTTTCACATCCCTGTAGCCTAGAGCGGCTACATCGTCCTCAGTGACCACTTTCTTACCCTCGGCGATTGCCTGCAAATCGTTTATGGCTGCCCTTAAATCCCCGCCAGATTTTCCCGCTATGTACTTTAAAACCTCATCCTGGCATTTTATTCCCTCTGCGGCACATATCCTTCTTAAAACTTTTACAATTTGTGCTCTATTAACCGCCCTGAATTTTACAACCTTTGCAACGGATTTTAGAACTTTTCCCCATGTTCCACCCGTTATGGAATAATAATCATTACCTATCAGGATTATTGGTTGCTTAGATGCTTTTATCGTTTCAACTATTGCTTTTTTTCCGCCCCTGTCTCCATCTTTAACCCCTTCATAGAGATTATCTGCCTCATCAAAAATTATCAACTTTCTTCCACCCTTCCTAGTGGATATGAATTTTCCATCATCTGTGAAAGTTTCATATATCGCTCCCCTCAATGCTATCTGCTTTATCTTCTCCTCATTTCTAACATCCGATGCATTTAATTCTATAACTCCCCAGCCCATCTCATTTGCCAAAGCCCTGGCGGTTGTGGTCTTACCGCATCCTGGCTTGCCAACAAGAATTAGGGCTTTATAACTGGGCTTGCCTGCCTCCCACTCTTCAGCCCATCTTAAAATTTCATTTATTGCCTGTGTATTTCCCACAATATCCCTCAATCTTTTAGGTCTATATTTTTCAACCCATGGTATATCCATAGATTAGCATGCACAAAACCATATTTAATCTTTGCAAAAAAAGAAAGAAGGGATAAAGAATTTATTCTTCTGGAGAAGGAAACTCTATATCCTCCTCACCCTTCAAAATTGCCTCAACTTCCTTCTCTATATCTCTTTCCAATCCATATTCTTCCCTTTTCTTGTGGGGAACCATAAGGATTACCTCCTCAGATTGATATGCTCTTTCAAAAATATAAACCTTGCGGTACAATTATGTCCAAAAATAATGATAAATTTTTTCCAAAAATTTATATATCTCTCTTTCTATTGTGCAAATATGGACTTTCTCACCCTGGGAATAATACTACTGGTAATTGGTGCCTTACTTATACTGGCAGAGCTGTCTGTTCCCGGGTTTTTTATTGCAGTTCCAGGCACTGTGCTTGTGATACTCGGCATCGTTTATATATTCATACCAGACATCGGTGTTGTGCCCATGGTTATAATCACCCTGGCAACGGCAGTGATTGCCACTCTGGCAGTTATGGGTTTCTACCGCGCTTTAGCAAAGCCCACTCTACCAACTACAACCACCGTGGATAAACTCGTGGGAAAAGAAGGAGTGGTGATAGCAAAAGTCATGCCAAATTCTCTAAAAGGAAAGGTTAAAATAGACAACGAAATTTGGAGCGCCACAGCAGATAAGGAAATAGATGTTGGCAAAAGAGTGGTGGTAATAAAGGGTGAGGGAGTTCATGTTGTAGTGAGAGAGAAGAGGTGAATAAAATGGATGGTTGGATAATAGGAGTTACGATATTCATAGCGATAATCATAGTGTACATTTTAACCTCTTCCATAAGGATAATTAAGCCCTATGAAAGGGGAATTTACATATTTTTGGGCAAATACAGGGGAATTCTAAATCCGGGATTGAATTTTGTTTGGCCCTTTGCACAGGTTATTAGAATGGATATGAGAACCCAGACCTGGGATGTGCCCAAACAGGAAGTCATTACGAGAGATAACTCTCCAACTGCAGTGGATGCTGTGATTTATATCAGAGTTGTGGATGCAGAAAAGGCATTCTTCGAAGTGCAAGATTACAAGCTTGCCACGATAAATCTTGCAAGGACAACACTCAGGAGCGTAATAGGAAACATGAACTTGGATGAAATTCTATACAACAGAGAGCAAATAAACACCCATTTGAGAGATGTATTAGATGAGGCCACAGATAAATGGGGAGTAAAAGTTGAAGCGGTTGAGATAAAGGAGGTTGATCCTGCCGCCAGAGTTAAGCAGGCAATGGAGGCGCAGACGGCTGCAGAGAGGGAGAGAAGAGCTGCTATCTTGAAGGCAGACGGTATAAAGCGCAGCCAGATATTAGAAGCAGAAGGTAAGAAAAGGGCGAGAATTCTTGAGGCAGAAGGTAAGAAACAAGCTCAGATTCTGGAGGCACAAGGTTTGAGATTAGCCACCATATTGCAGGCACAGGGAGAGGCGCAGAGGTACAGGATAATATCACTTGGCTCTGCAGCATTAACCTCTAAGGCATTAAGTGTTCTCTCTCTAGATACCCTAACAAAAGTGGCAGATGGGCAGGCAACTAAGATAATATTCCCGTTTGAAATTTCAAAGCTTATAGAGTCCACATCAAAATATCTTGCAGGAGAGGAAAAAGAGGAGAAAATCTCACCTATGAGTTACAGAGATATTGAAAAAATTGTCGGCAATGCAAAGGATATACTGGGACCAATACCTTCCTACGAGGAAATGGTAAAGGATTTGGAAGAGCAAAAGAAAAAAGAGGAAGAAGAGAAGAAAATAGATCTCAGCGAGGATGAGGAAAAGAGCCTGTTCCAAGAGAAATAAAACCCTTTTATTTTTTACTGATAAACCTTTTTATACCTTTTTCATATTCCTTTTTATCCACTAAGAATGGTGTGGGAAATATGACAATCCAAATATCTGAAGAGTATTTGAGAAAGGGGAATGAGGTTGACATAACCTCCCAAGGCAATGCTCCCAGAAACTTTCGCATATCAATAAGGTACAACGAGAGCTTTAGGAGATTTGAAGTTTTCAGGCATTATTATAAGACCAAGAAAAACGAGGTGGAATATCACAGCAAAAATCTCAAAGATATTGTGGATTACATAAAATCAATGTATGGGGTGGATTTTGAAATTTCTTAAAAAAATGAATCCAAAGATTTTACTCCTTTTAAATCTGCATGAGGGTGCATATTTTCCATTTTAACCCTATTTATGTAATCTTCCACTGTTTCCTCATCTCCCAGCCGGGCTCTTTTAAGTTCATACTCACATTCAGCGCAATAAAGAGCAAAAGGATCATGCAATTTTTTGCCACAAATTATACACCTGTTCTCCATTGAAGGAAGATATATCCTCAAAAGATAAAGAGTTTAGGGTATATAAATCAATTTGCCAATTCCAACTTTTTAAATACCCTCATTTTCTTTACCTTTGGAGCACTACGATAATGAACCTTCATACTCCCCCTCTTTCCTTCCAGAATTATATTGCCTATGCTATTCTCTCCTATTCCCACATTATTTGCAATCTTTATCAAGTCCCACTCACTCAACTCATTCTTAAGTTCAAAATTGAATTTGACCATGCCGAATATATCGCTTATTTCCTTGTAATCTGTGCGCTCCTTTATCTTACCAACATTCTTTATCTCCATCTTTGGAATTCTCTTCCCTATGAAATCCTCTATCCTCCGGAAATATTCTTTATCTTCCCTTGTAACAAAGGTTATAGCCTTCCCATGGGCATCCATCCTTCCTGTACGTCCTATTCTGTGCACATAATCCTTGGGGTACAAAGGCACATCGTAATTCACAACATGAGTTATGCCATGCACATCAATTCCACGGGCTGCAACATCCGTAGATACCAATATATCAATCTTCCCCTGCTTGAAAGCATCCATTGTGCGTGTTCTCGTGGCTTGGCGCATATCTCCATGCAGTGCAAATGCCTTGAATCCGTATTTTTGCAAAATCTCCGCTATATTCTTCGTTTTTCTTCTAGTATTGCAGAATATTAGATACTTTCCCCGCTCTGAAATGAGCAGCGAGGATAATTTTGCAATTTTGTTTATCTCCCCAACTTCAACATAATACTGCGCTACATTTTCTGCCGTAATTTCATCCTCTGAGAGAATTATCTTCTCTGGATTTTTCATATATCTCCTTGCAAGGGATATTATTTCAGGAGGCATGGTGGCTGAGAATAGCATCATTTGCTTATCCTTCGGTGTTTTTTGCAAAATCCACTTTATATCATCTATGAATCCCATGTCAAGCATTCTATCTGCCTCATCCAGCACAAAGAATCTTATACCATTTAGATTCAAATAACCTCTACGCATCAAATCCATAACGCGGCCTGGAGTGCCTATAACCATAGAAGCCCCTTTCAAGCCCGCTATTTGCCTTTCCATAGGCGCTCCTCCGTATATAACAACTGTTCTCTTTCCATGCGCCTTCCCTATACTCCTAGCCACTCTCTCAACCTGCTGAGCAAGTTCTCTGGTGGGCACTAAAACTATTGCTTCAAGTCCAGAATTTAAATTTTCAAATATTGGAATTAAAAACGCCAAGGTCTTACCCGAGCCCGTTTTAGATTGAACTATCAAATCCCGACCTTTAATTGCAAGGGGTATCGCCTTCTCCTGAACCTCTGTTGGTTCAACAAAATTATGCTCTTTTAGAGCATTCTTTGTCCCTTTAGATATACTCATATCTTCAAATTTTAAATTTTCCATATATATCACTCCTAGCACGGACAGCTGAAAAATTTATCGTGCTTTTTCACCCGCCCTCTTTTTTTATTTTCCCATACAGCTCATAGTATTTAAAAGGATGTATTAAGGAACTAAAACTGCAGCAGCAATCACTGTGGTCCATTCACCTGGTTTTTCGACCACCGCAGTAGCTGTTATATTAGATGTCATAAGTATTCTGTCATCCAAGCGCCAAACTTCCTTATCTTCATCCCAAACAAGATGATGCTGCAATCCCATTGTGGATGCAAGCATCTCTGCTGCAAGGTCTTCGGCATAATCTCCCGCAACCTCTGCAGTCTCTCCAAAGCTATGATGCTCACTCAGATACCCGTACTTGCTTCTATCCTTGGGTATGGCAAGGCCTACAGAGGCAGATATTAAGCGATTGAGCTCATTGCTTGAATTCTTAGCGAGAACTACGAACACAATTTGTCCAGGTTTCAGATATTGGAGACCTTCTTCCTTTGAAACCATCTCTGCATTTGGTGGAAATATGCTGCTCACTTCCACAAGATTGAATTGTGCTATTCCCGCATCTCTCAGCGCACGTTCGAAAGAGCCAAGTTCGCTCTTGTGTCTGCCCACACCCTTGGTAAAAAATACCTTTGTGGGTATGAGATTCATCATTTCCTTCGCCTCGTTGCCATGGCAGTTACCAGGGATTCGTTATCCACATAAATCTCTTCCTTAAGCTCCACGCTACCGCTAACTAATGGTTTAATGTCCCCAACTGCCTCTATTCTGATAAGCGTGGAGCGGTAAAAATCTGCATCTATCCTTGTGTTATTTGTTATTTTTGCTATCTCCCTATAAACTATGTAATCCTCTGCAGCCAATTCTAAATTGTTGCTCATTGGATATACATTGAAATCCCTCAACATATCAGTTATCACAAAATTCATGCTCAGCAATCTTCTCTCTATTTCCTGCCATTTCTTAAGTGAGGCCTCTAAATGGGTGAGCCCAAAATATCCTGCTGAGCCCTCTCCCTTCAATCCACTTGCTGCTCTTGATAGAAATAGAGTTATACCTTCTATTGTTTCCACAGGATCAGTTATGAACACATCAAAATTCCTGCGAAGATCCTCATCAATATCGTTCCTTACATCAAATTTTCTCGCTTCTACGGGAAGTCCATACTTCTTTGCATTCTCATTTATAAATTTGATTAACCTATCATCTATCTCTAGAACAACTATCCTCTTGGGCAGGCCTGTTAATGCCATACCCAAACTTATCAAATCATCATCGCCGATGACAATAATTTCCGCATCTTCCAAATCTCCACGCTCGTAAATAAAAGCGATGCGGCGCATAACATCCTCTTCCTTTATATAACCCTGATCATAATCCGCTGTGGGCTTGGGTCTCTGGGATGCAATATTTTTGTATTCTTTCAGAATGCCAAACGGATCTTCAACAATACCTCTTCCTTCACAATCAGAGCATCTAATATCATAAATTTCTAAATTGTACTTTTCCCTCTCTTTCCTGCCCGCTTCCGTAAGATACAATTTTCCATTTCTACTTTCAACTAACCCTTCATACATAAGGTTCTTGAGCGAATTTATGAATTCGTTTAAATCCGCATCCACCAACTTAATTAACTCCCACGGGCTCCTTTCTTTTTTTAGGTATCTCAATATTTGCTTCTTCGTTCTCAAATTCCACACCTCTCTCTAAACGCACAAGGTCAACACGGCTAGGGTTGAGCCTCTCTTTTATATATTCATACGCAAGCTCGGCCTGCTTAGGGTCGCCACAGGTGTATATATCCAAGGTCACAAGCCCATATTCGGGCCATGTGTGAAAACTCAGATGGGATTCTGCTATCAAAACAATACCGCTGGCACCCTCAGGCCTGAATTGATAATAATCAGAAGAAATCTTGCTCAATTTTGCAAACTTAACTGCTCCTTCAAAAACTTCCTTCATCCTTTCAACCCTAGCCAATAGCGCTGGATCCACACCATACATATCCGCTATGATGTGAATCCCGACAGCCATCTTCATCACCTTCCATCTTTTTCACCTCCACTTATTATAGCGTGTGAGCTTAATAGTATTTGATATTTGAATATTGCGGTTTAGAAGAGTTTTTAATTCTGATAATTTCGAAGAAAAAAATTAATACTTTTATGATTTAATAGGAAATAAAATGGATAAAGATTTAATTCCTGATTCACCGAATATGGGAATTATAGCTATAGATGAGAATTTGGATATTTTAAAGTATAATGAGGTGGCAAAAGAGCTCATACCTGATATTTCAATTGGAGATAATTTCTTAGATTATGTGGAAAATGCAAATGAATTAAATAAAGGCCTTAAGGACTTAATTTCTGGAGAGATAGAGAGCTTAAATAAATCCATTAATTTGAAAAATTCCAAATCCTCTGAAATTTACGCATTTTGTGTTAAAGGAATAGTATTTATTCAGATGAGGGGTGCACAATCCCAGAAGGATGAAATAAAGGGTCATTCTAACATACTTAAATTGATTTATGACTTCGTATTAAATACTGCAAAATTAAGGAGAAAGGAAGATTTCTTTATGGAAACATACAAAAATCTAAAAAAACTCTTGAAATTCAATTCTTTTGCAATATCGCTAGTAAATAAAGATAAAAAGAGTTTTACAGTGGTATTTAGCTATGAGGAGGGAAAGAGACTACCAAAGAGGACATACAATTTGGACCCACATGGAAGTTTAACTGGTTGGGTGATATACAATAAAAAGATGCTTTACATAAAAAATGTGAAAAAAGAGAAGTTACCCTCTAAAACACACCAAGTAGGACATACCATATCCTCTTGGCTGGGTATCCCCTTAATTCACAGGGGAGAAGTTCTGGGAGCTTTAGTTATCTGTGGATTTGAGCCTGAAGCATTCAATAAGGACGATGTAAAACTTCTCAAAACTCTGGCAGCTTATATATCGCTCATCCTAAAAAATGTTCTTTTGTATGAGGAGATTAAAGAAAACAGAGATATGCTAGAGAATATAATTAACTCGTCTCTCATAGGCATCGTTATAAATGATTTGAATGAAAATATCTTGTTCACCAACAAGAGATTTGCAGAACTCCTAGGCTATTCTCCACAAGAATTAATTGGAAAAAATATAAAATTGATAACCACCCCAAAAAGCTTCAAAGAGATTAAGGAGAGAACTAAGAGAAGATTAAAAGGTTTAAGTGATTTATATGAAACCCAGCTAGTAAGAAAGGATGGAAAGATAATTGATGTAATTGTAAGCGCTTCCCCTCTCAGAGATTCTTCAGGCAAAATCACAAGCTCCATAGGAATAATAGGTGATATTTCTGAGAGGAAAATGTGGGAAAATGAAATAAGGAGACACAACAAACTGCTCTCTTCCTTGTATCGCATATCTCTAAAAATGGGCGGATTCCCAGAACCAAGGGAAATGTTCGAAATCATATACAATGAGCTTAAAAATGTATTTAACTTTCACTGGCTAGCGATAAGCTTCTACGATAAAGACAAGGATATTATCTCTTTTCAAATGATAAAATCTGAGGAGAAAGAAATTGAAAATTTCACTGTAAAATGCGATCCTGCAACCTCCATAACTGCAAGAGTTATAAAAACTAAAGGGCCATTTATTACAGGAAACATACTTCGTGATTTAAGTCCTGATTCTTATCAAATTGCTGGCCCTCCAGATGTTGTGGATTTCTCCAATGTTATTGTGCCCATAATCTATGAAAATGACGTGCTTGGTACTATAGGCATGGCTGCTAAGGAAAAGAATGCCTACGATGAGTACACTGTAGAATATTTACGCACCCTTGCTAGCTCTCTGGGAATTTTCATAGCAAATTACAATCTATACAAGGAGATTAAGAGAACTAAAGAAACCCTTGAAAACTTGATAAATACAACCTTGGTCGGCATTATAATAGAGGATATGAATGGTAAGTTGAGCTTTGTGAATGATAGATTTGCAAAAATGCTTGGTTACAATGTTGAGGACCTATTAGGAAAAAGGATTGAGGGCTTTGCAACTCCCGAATCAAGGGAGGTTATGCTTAAAAAAGGTAAATTAAGGAGGATGGGAATAAGTGACTCTTACGAGGCACAATTTGTTAAGAACAATGGAGAGATAGTGGATGTTCTAATAAACGCCTCTCCCCTCAAAGATGAAAATGGAAAATTGCTGGGAATAGTGGGGGTGATTTCCGACATAACTGAAAGGAAGAATCTAGAAAGAAAAATAAGGGAAGAATGGGAAAAGTACAAAACATTGATGGAAAACTTGCTTGTGGGAATAGTAATTGTGCGGGATGGAAAAGTCATCTTTGCCAATAATGTGATTGCAGATTTATTGAAATACAAGAGAGAAGAGGCCATAGGTGAGAACTTTCTCAAGTTCATACATCCAGATATGCGAGATTATTTGTGGGATTTGTATCAGCGCAGATTGAAGGGACTCTCTGCTCCCAATTCATACATAGTGAAATTCGTAGATTCTCAAGGAAATCCAGTATGGACCATAATTAGAAGCTCTGTGATTGATTGGGAGGGTGAGAGGGCAGTTATAGTGAGCATACAGGATATAACCCGCATAAAAAATATGGAAGAAAAGCTCTTGGCTTTAGTTAAAACCTTTGAAAAAATCAAGCTTTCTCATAGCAAAGATGAAATTTACGAGCTTGCCATAAACGCCCTTACTTCAATCCTGAATTTAAAAATAGTGGTAATAGCAGAAGTTTCAGGGAATAAAATTATTCCTGCCAAGTGGAAGGGTGTTACTCCCCCACAATCCATGGATTTATACTCCAAGAATAGCATCGTTGGTTGGGTTACAAAAAATAATAAGCCCTATTATACCCCTGATGCTTCGAAAGATCCATTATACCTTAGAGTAAATCCGGAGACAAAGAGTAAATACGCAACTCCCATATCTTCAAATCATACCTTCTTTGGTATTTTAAATGTAGAGAGTGATAAGATTGATGGTATATCTGAGGATGATAGATTGCTTATAGATTTGATGGCTTCTCACATAGCCGTTGCCATAGCTGGATTAAAGTATCATAAAGAATTAGAAGATGCAAAGAATCTGCAAGAGCTCATGCTTCACATTGTAAGCCATGATTTGAAAAATCCACTTGCCGTGCTCCATGGGTATTTAGAATTGATGAATGAAGAGGGCCCTAACGAATACATACCAACCATGATAAAAGCCGTTCAAGAAGCAGAAGATATAATTGAGAAGGCAAGGTTGTTCTCACGGTTAGGAAACAAGAAAATTGATATGAAAAAAGAGATTATGAACTTAAAGGAGCTAATTGAAGATTCCGTTGAACTAATAAAACAGAAGTATTCGCAGGGAAAAATAATACTAAATGTTCCTTCATACCACATTCAAGCTCTACCAATCATCAAAGAAGTTTTTGTAAATATTTTGGACAATGCTTTTAAATATGGGGCATCAAAAGTTACGATTGCGGGCAAAATTTTTGAGGGCTCTATGGAAATAAGAATAGCCGATGATGGTCCTGGAATACCCGTGAGCAAGAGGGATATAATTTTCAAGCCCTTTGAAAGATTGGCATCGGGAAAGGGCTCTGGATTGGGATTGGCTATTGTAAAAATGATAATGGAGCTTCATAAAGGAGAGGTAAAAATAGAAAATAATGTGCCCAAGGGCACAGTGTTTATTTTGCGTTTCCCATAAATTAAGGTTCGTGTAAATTGTAGAATGCTCTCTGCACTACTTCGTTCATTGCAGGATGTATGTGCAAGGCACGATACATTGCGCTAGTTTGCTCACGGGTGTACATTAAATTTATTATCTCTTGAATTAGAACAGATGCCTCCGGCCCAACTATTGTTGCTCCCAAAATTCTATAAGTATCTTTGTCCACAATTACCTTCACAAAATAATCCTTTAATTTCATGGCCTCGCCCATGGCCGTATCTTGATACTTGTAATCGCCGATCAAAATCTCATACTTTCTCCTCGCATCTTCCTCCTTCATACCAACATGAGCAACTTGGGGATAAGTGAAAATTGCGTGGGGCACTGCGTGGTAGTCCACCTTTAGCTTTCTTCCCCCAAACGCATTGTAAAACACTATCTCACTTTCATAATTTGCCACATGCTTGAACATATACTTTCCATTTGTATCTCCGCAGGCCCATATGCCTTCCTTGGTTGTGCGCATAAATTCATCCACAACTATCCATCCATGCTCATCCACTTTAACTCCCGTTTTCTCCACTTGCGTTTCCTTGTTCCAAGGTGCCCTGCCAGCTGCAACTAAAACCTCTTCCGCCTTTATTTCCACGGTCTCTCCATCCTTATTTTCTGCAAAAACAACCTTCTTTCCCATGGATTTGCGAGCTTCCTTTGCCTTGTAGCCAAGATGGAAATGCATGAATTTTGACAATTCTTTATACACGAGCTTGCGGGCCTCTGGCTCTTCAGTCATTATAATCTCGGGGAGCATTTCAATAATGTGCACTTCGCTTCCCATCATGGCTAAAAAGTATCCGAGCTCTAAGGCCACATAACCGCCACCAATTATAGCGATGCTCTTTGGCACATGCTTTAGAGAATAGAAAAACTCACGATTGGTTATATAGCCAACTTCCTTGAGCCCTTCTATCTTTGGCACATACGCCTTGGAGCCGTTGCATAGAAGTATGGTCTCTCCATAAATCTCCTTCCCTCCAACATCCACAGTGTAATCATCCACAAACTTGCCTGTTTTTTGATAGTAATCTATTCTTGGATGACTCTTTAAGCTCCTCTCAATCATCTTACTCTCATCATCCACAGATTTTTGTACATAGTGAAGTATGGCATCAGCATCGGGCTTTGCCTTTGCATCTATATAAAATTCCCTGGCACGATGTATTATATGCATTATTTCCGCAGGATAAATCAGCATCTTGCTCGGTATGCAGCCCCTCGTGAGACATATACCCCCAGCCTTCTCATTCTCTATGACCGCCACTTTGAGATTCGGGTCTCGCAAAAGAGGAGATACTATGTTCATAGAACTTCCTGTACCAAAAGCAATGATATCGTATTCTTTCATAAGCTTTAAATGCAATTTTTATTATTTAAATTTACTACCCAAAAATGACCCATAACTGAATAAACTAAAATGGATTATGTAATAAATAATCAAGAATAACACACCCCAAAAAATATATATTTATGGAAAACAATATCCTTCATATGCCAGCCAGCAGAATTAAGGTAATTGCGGATATCGGAGACCTTGTCTCTGTTTTTCACGCTTGCGATTCAGAAGTCAAAAAGAAGGTATTTATGGAGATCACCAAGAAATGGTGCACAGTTGAAGAGATAGAGGAGAAGTATGGAGAAGAGGGTGTGGATGCCCTAAAATACCTTGAAAAAATCAAGCTTGTAGAGACGCAGTGGGTTACGGGAGAGCAGGGAGTCAAAAAGGCGTATCACACTTACTATGACCTTTTCCAAATAAATCTATCATTGCCAATAATTGAAGCGGCCGAAGTTATAAGGGTAGTAACGATGAGCGATGAGGAGTTTAAAGGGTGGGAGGAGAAAATAATAAAAGCGATAGGACCCTCAAAGGATATTTTCTTGGGAGATCTCGTGGAGAAGATGGGCATAAGCCAGATAATGCTCAGGGGCCTGATAAGAAGGAGCACGAGAATTGACATAAAGGGGATGAGGGTGGAGGTTGTCAAATGATTTTTGATTACTTCTATTTATGGGACGAGGAGAAAATAGGGCTTGTTGGCGGCATATCCTTCGTTCTCCTTGGGTTATTTGCATACCTACTCTACAGATTCAATTCTTCTATGCTTTTCATAATTTGCATGCTTCTAATCATCCTCTTTACCGCCCTAACCGCTTGGTTCTTTGAATTGCCAAGGATAAAAAATGCAAAGCCTGGCATAAGCACATTAATTGGTGGAATTATGTGGGGTCTCTCATTCGTGATTTGGGGCTATTCCATATATCTCGTGCCTCCAAACTCTTGGGAATTATTGGGAGAGGTTGCAGCCCTATCCCTTGGACTTTTAATTTCATCATTTTTTGCCTTTGGATTTCTGTTCATAGCAGCCATTGAGCCAGCCGAGAAGATGCACAAAATACCACGAAAAATAAAAGAGCCAAAGAAGAGGGGAATAAAAGAATTTAAAGAGGATGAGGACTTCATAGATCGCCTATGATAACGGTACTTAGGATAGGACACAGACCGCAGAGGGATAAGAGAATAACCACACATGTTGCACTAGTCGCCAGAGCTTTTGGGGCAGATAGAATCATAATAACCACAAAGGATGAGAAAATTGAGCGAAGTGTGAGAGATATAGTGGATAGATTTGGCGGCAATTTTGAAATTTTGAGCGGAATTCCTCTAAAGAGGGCATTAAAAGATTTTAAAGGCACAATTGTTCATTTAACCATGTACGGCTTGCCTGTGGATGATGTCATTCCAAAAATTCCAAAAGATGAGAATTTAATGATAATTGTTGGCGCAGAGAAGGTGCCTAGAGAAATATACGAAATTGCAGATTTCAATGTGGCCGTTGGAAATCAGCCCCACAGCGAGGTTGCCGCCTTGGCAATTTTCCTAGACAGGTTTTTTGAAGGAAGAGAGTTGAGAAGAGAGTTTGAGAATGCGAAGATGAAGGTTATCCCGCAGGATAGGGGAAAGAAGGTAATAAATTTAGAAAAAGATTAATCACTTAATTAACACGGAGAGAACCGCACCTATGAGAAGAGGTAGAAAAATAGTTATCGCACCCCATATTAAAATGGAATTCACTGTGGAGAAAATGTCAAAATATATGAAAAGAGAGCCCACGGTTGAAAGAATAAGAAGTGATATTGAAAATCCAATTCTGTAAATATCTCTGTTAATTTTATCCAATTTGCAGCGAACATTCCATATATGAAAAAACTCATAAGTTATCACCACCAAAGATATAATCTGCGCTAAAGCAAATATAAATATCCATTGAAAGCTCATTTCAGCAAGAAGATTAATCATTGGTTCTTTATAATTTTAAAATATTTTAATTTTACTGCAAATAATTTTCCTGAAAATCTTATCATTGGCGATAATGATAAGGTAGAATTTAAATACAATCGTGAGAAGCAATTACACAGATTCATAAAATCACGCTGACCCCACCCACTCCTCCTTTTTTCTTTTCCAAAAATTTATTAATTGTGGCTCTCTTTTCCATATGTGGACAAAATAAAGAGCGGGTGCGAGAGCATAGATTCCCTTTTAAACGGGGGCTTTGAAAGAGGATGCATCACAGAATTATATGGTGAAGCGGGAAGTGGAAAAACGAATATTTGTCTCTCTACAGCCATAAATGTTGCCAAGGAGGGGCATTATGTGATTTACATAGACACCGAGGGAATATCAATGGAGCGCTTCTCACAACTTGGTGGGAACGAGGATATTGCAAAGAGAATACTGTTTTACAAGGTTTACAAATTCTCGCAACAGGCCGAAATAATTGAAAGGGCCATAAATCTGGTAGAGAAGAGAAATGATATAATTTTGCTAATAGTTGACTCTATGACAGAATTCTATCGCGCGGAAAGAGGGGTTGAAGAGGACCTATCCGCAAAGAAGAGAAGCAGCCTAGCTTGGCAATTGAGCATACTGAATAGCATTGCAAGAAAGAAGAACATTGCGGTTATAATAACAAACCAGGTTTATATGGATACAACAACAAAAGAATTGAGGCCCATCGGGGGGCATACACTACACCACAACGCAAAAACTATAATATTTTTGAGGAAGATAGGAAATGGATACAGAGAGGCCTTACTCATAAAGCACCGCTCATTACCGGAGGGAATAAAAGCCAGATTCATCATAGGCTCAGATGGTTTGTATCCTGAGGAAAAGGAATAAATACACGCTAGAGATTTCTTATTTGATGGGAGTAAATATTGCTGATATAATCATTGCCCACGAGATAAATATTAAAGAACTGAAGGGGAAAATTATATCCGTAGATGCTTACAATGCACTTTACCAATTTTTAAGCATAATAAGGCAACCGGATGGTACACCCCTGAGAGACCATGCTGGCAGAGTTACCTCCCATCTTTCAGGTCTTCTTTACAGAACTGCAAATTTTCTTGCTGAAGGAATTAAACCCGTGTATGTTTTTGATGGAAGACCTCCAGAATTGAAGATGAGAACGATAGGGGAGAGGATAAAAATAAGAATGGAGGCAAAGGAGGCATGGGAAAAAGCCCTAAAGGAGGGAAATTTGGAAGAAGCGAGGAGCAAGGCACAGCAGGCCACATTCTTGACCAAGGATATGGTGGATGAAGCCAAAAAGCTGTTAGATTATATGGGCATTCCATGGGTTCAAGCGCCCAGCGAAGGAGAGGCGCAAGCAGCATATATGGCGAAAAAAGGAGATACATATGCCTCTGCTTCTCAGGATTTCGATTCCCTTCTATTTGGCGCCCCAAATTTAGTTAGAAATCTCGCCATTACGGGCAAGAGAAAATTACCAAGAAAGAATGTTTATGTGGATGTAAAGCCAGAGATTATATTACTCGAGGAAAATTTGAAGAATTTGGGGATTAGCAGGGAGCAGCTTGTAGATATAGGAATTTTAGTAGGCACAGATTACAATGAGGGAATAAAAGGCGTGGGCCCAAAAACTGCATTAAAACTCATAAAAAAATACGGCTCATTAGAGAAGATAATCCAGGAGAGAGGATACACTATACCCCATTACAAGGAGATAAAAGACATATTTCTGAATCCTCCGGTAACAGATTCTTACAAACTTGAATGGAGAGCTTTTGATGAGGAAAAATTGATAGATTTTCTATGCGAGGAGCACGACTTCTCAAGAGATAGGGTGATGAGTGCAATTGAGAAGATGAGAGCTTTCAAGAAGTACAGAGAGCAGAGAAGTTTAGATTCTTGGTTCTAAACAGGGAGAAAAATTTTATAGTAAAGAAGTTATTATCTAATTTGGTGATGAAAAATGGCAATTGGATTTGTGTTGATAAGTACTGCTCCGGGAAAAGAGCATGAGGTTTACAACGAGCTCAAAAAGATTCCTGAAATTGTAGAGCTCCACCCGCTGTTTGGCGAGTTTGACCTGATAGCCAAGCTTGACACTAAGGATTTCAATGAGCTCGGAACCATAGTTGTTGAGAAAATAAGGATGATAGATGGAGTCATAGATACAAAGACACTTACCGGCATTAAGTTCTGAGGGGGTTTAATCTATGTACTGGGATTGGCTACTGTTCCTACAGATCATCCTTTCGCTCCTCGCCCTGACATTCATCATACTGGGTGCTCTAACGGCATACTTTGGAAGCGGAAAGAGCAGGGCTGCTGGGATATCCCTACTTGTTGTGGGTATTATAATTCCAATAATCATGTACTTCGTATGGTGGATGAATAGCCCTGGATACTTCACAAACAATATTCTTATGCCAAGTTTGCTCTATATCGGCGGGGGGCTTATTGGGGTTATAATAGGGTTCCTAGTGTTCCTAGGAATAATAATGAAGACCTAAATTTTTTATACTCTTTTTCCATCTCTTTTTATGGGTGTATGCGTTCTTCTTGGAAGCAAGAGCGATTTGGAGAAAGCTCAGGGTGCTTTTGAGATATTCAGACAATTTGATGTGGATTTCGATGTGCATATCGCTTCGGCTCACAGAACTCCAGAGATGGTAAAAAATATCGTACAAAATTCAAAGCATGATGCTTTCCTAGTTTTCGCAGGCCTATCAGCTGCACTTCCGGGCGCTGTTGCCGCTTTAACCACCAAACCCGTTATCGGTGTACCACTTTCAGGCAGAGTACCCTTTGATTCCCTCTTAAGCATGGTTCAAATGCCAAAGGGCGTACCTGTAGCAGTAGTGGGTGTGGACAATGTGATTAACGGAGCTTTAATGTGCATTCAAATTCTCGCAATAAAAGATGAGAGATTGGAGAGAAAAATTTTAGAATATAGGGAAAGAATGAGGGAGAAGGTTGCCAAGGATGACGAGGAGGTCCGCCGCTATGTTCAAAGTTGAAAAATTCGTGGAAGAGAAGATTGAAGAATTGAAAAATGAGATTAGGGGCAAGGCGATAATTGCATGCTCTGGCGGCGTGGATAGTACAGTTGCAGCTGTCTTGGTGCACAAAGCAATAGGAGATAAGCTCCTCGCCATCTTCGTTGACACTGGTTTTATGAGAAAAAACGAGGCAAAGGAGATCGATGGGCTGTTCTCCCGTATGGGACTAAATTACAAGATTGTGGACGCTTCCAGAGAATTCATAGAAGCATTGAAGGGTGTGGAAGATCCAGAGAAGAAGAGAAAAATAATCGGGGCGAAATTCATTGAGGTTTTTGAGAGAGAGGCAGAAGAGTTCGGCGCAGAATACTTAGTTCAAGGTACAATAGCCCCCGACTGGATTGAGAGCGGAGGAGGATTGAGAGACACGATAAAATCCCACCACAATGTTGGTGGTTTACCTGAAAAGATGAATTTGAAGCTCGTGGAGCCACTTCGTGAGCTTTACAAGGATGAGGTAAGAGAAATTGCTAGGTTCTTTAACCTCGAAATTAAGGAAAGACAACCTTTCCCTGGGCCAGGATTGGCCATTAGAATTATTGGCCCCATAGATGAGGAAAAAATAGAGATTGTCAGGGAGGCAAATGCCATAGTTGAGGATGAGGTTAAGAATTACTACGATTTTGATTCTCGCCCTTGGCAGTATTTTGCAGTTCTCCTTCCAATACGCTCTGTGGGCGTGCATGGGGATAAGAGGGCTTATGGATACACAATAGCCGTTAGGATGGTCGATAGTTTAGATGGGATGAGTGCAGCCTATTTCAAAGCACCCCACGAGCTCCTAGATAGAATAGCCATAAGATTAACCACAGAGCTCAAAGGAGTGAATAGGGTGGTTTATGACATTACAAACAAG
Organism: Aciduliprofundum boonei T469; assembly: GCF_000025665.1. Classification (GTDB taxonomy): domain Archaea; phylum Thermoplasmatota; class Thermoplasmata; order Thermoplasmatales; family Aciduliprofundaceae; genus Aciduliprofundum; species Aciduliprofundum boonei. The sequence goes on along the minus strand of NC_013926.1, from coordinate 474,965 downwards.
CCACCAGCCACTATTGAGTGGGAATAGAATTAAGAAAATCTATAGCCCGATCCAATTTTTCCTTTATTTCATCCTTTTTCTTTATCTTCAAAATTAGAAAAAGAGGTGTAAGGTGCATTCCCTTGGGAGCAGAGATTCCCTCAACATTCTTATCGTGAGATATGCTTAATTTTATATCCGGGCGAAATGTTGCTAGCACCGTGTAATCTCTGTACTCAAATTTTAAAGCATCGCCATAATCTTCCGCTTTGAACATCTCCCTTATGCTCTCCTTTATTCCCCTGTTTTTATACATTTTTGATATGATATTATATACTATCCAAGCCAGAATAACCAGGGCAAGGATTAGAAAGAGATAGATATAGAGGGATGCGTTCATAAAACAAGAAGGAATAAATTTTATAAGTTTATTTCCATGCATATGTGCCCACTAGCCATGCACCCTCTGATCAATGAAGAGGGAACCACACGGTGGGCTAAATTTTTATATTGCAAACCCCTTCTTTCATTCGATGATTCCCTACGAGATAGATTTTGATTCCCTATCTAAAAAGATAAAGAAGTTGGGCTTTCAAGATATTTTAATTCAGTTACCAGAGGGCATGCAAATCTATGCGGAGGAAATTGCCGATAATCTTGAGGATTTCAATGTATTCATTTCAGCAAATCCCTGTTACGGGGCTTGTGATATAGAAGTATACCCCAACATCCTCACCATTCAATTTGGACACAGCAAAATTCCAAATATAGAGTATCCAGAAAACATTATTTTTGTTGAAGCATTCTCAAAGGCCTCCTTTAATACTGCTTTAAATTCATTCTTAAAAATTGCAGATTGTCAAAATGTTGGCATACTTGCCTCTGTACAACACATAAAAGCAATAAATGATGTAAGGGCTTTTCTCGAAGAACATAATATAAGGGTATTCGTGGGCAAGGGTGATTCTCGCATCACATATCCTGGACAGGTTCTTGGCTGCAATTTCTCAGCTGCAAGAGAGATAAAAAATAATGTGGATTGCTTCATCTTGTTGGGAACTGGAGAATTTCACGCATGGGGTGCTAAAATTGTTGGTGGAAAAGATGTTTTTGTTCTTGACCCCTACACAGGAAGGGCAAAAAAAGTGAATGGGGGGTCGTTCCTGAGGAGAAGGTATGCCGCTATAGCCAAGGCAAAAGATGCTCAAAAATTTGGTATTATAGTAAGCTCTAAAATCGGACAGAAGAGATGGAAATTGGCTAAGAATCTTAAAAAAATAGTGGAGAAGGAGGGAAGGAAGGCTTACCTCATAATGACAGACAATGTTGTGCCTGAGAATTTTTATTACAGTGTGGATGCGTATGTTAATACGGCATGTCCTCGGCTTACATATGATGATTATTCCCGATTCAAGAAAGTTGTACTTTCACCCATTGAATTATTAATTGCATTGGGAATTAAAGATTGGAGCGCTTTCTCCTTTGATGAAATTGTGGAGGTAGACAAATGAAGATCGTGGAGAATGAAAATAAAATCGTATTAAAGTTCAATTCGTTCAAATCCCTAATTATTGATAAGAATTCAAGAAAAATCAAATACTGGGATGGCCAAGTGGATTTTGATGACATTATTGGTTATTGGAAGAACTACCATCCCGGTGGTAAACTTTTCGTTTATTACATAATGCTTCTAACCCGTAAAAAAATTCACAAGATAACCCCAGAGTTAGAGGATGAGGAGCTGATTGACAAAATACTTGAAATTTTAAAGAGCACAATACCCAGGGAGGTGAAAGAATGAGAGAAGAACTTAAAAAAATAGCAGATGTGCTTTATGTAAAGATTTTGGGCCCCGGAAGCACTATAAACATTGGCTGGATATATAAAACCTTGAAAAATTTAGATATCCCTGACGAGAGTTTAGAAAAATTGTACGAAATGAATGCCCCCCTAAGCAGAGAGGTTTGGTACTATGCATTCATCAGAACATACGAAGAAAGAAAACTTGACTATTTCCTAAATTCCCTTTCAGAGCATTTAGATTTGAGCATCCTCCAAAATTTCAAAAATGATTTGAGCGCTCTTGGTATCTACTATAAAAATGGTGTTTTCAAAAGGAGGGTTTTCAAGCTCGTTGTTCTTGTTTCTGGCAGAGGTACAAATTTGCAGGCAATTATGGACGCAATAGATTCTGGCAAACTCAATGTACAGATCTCTGCAGTCATCTCAAATAAAAAAAATGCTTATGCTTTAAAAAGGGCTGAAAACAAAGGAATAGATGCCATAGTATTGACAAAAAAGAAGGGAGAGAAAAGAGAAAACTACGACAGGAGATTGGCAGAAGTTATTGATTTCTACTCTCCAGATTTGATTGTGCTGGCAGGATTTCTCAGAATTCTATCGCCTTGGTTCGTTAAAAAATATAAGAATAAGATAATAAACATTCATCCTGCTCTACTCCCAAGTTTTGCGGGATTGTATGGAGAGAATGTACACAAAGCCGTGTTAGATTACGGTTGCAAGGTCTCCGGATGCACTGTACATTTCGTGGATGAGGAAGTTGACCATGGCCCCATAATAGTTCAGAAATGCGTTGAGGTGCTAGATGATGATACTCCAGAATCCCTGGCCGCAAGAGTGCTTGAAAAGGAGCATGAGGCACTTGTGGAATCCATAAAATTAATATCCGAGGGAAAAATAGAGATTAAGGATAGGAGAGTTATAAGAAAAATTATTTGATTGCTTTCATCTTCTTTATATTGCTTTCCACATTTCCATTGAATATAGCACTTGCAGCAACGAGAATATCTGCTCCAGCATCCACTATTCTTTTTGCATTGTGGTGCTTCACACCCCCATCCACAGCTATTTGCACCTCTAAGCCCTCCTCATCTATATACTTCCTTGCCTCTTTTATCTTCTCTAAAGTATCCTCTATAAAACTCTGACCTGCAAATCCGGGATGCACACTCATTATCAAAAGGTATTCAACATCCTCCAAGTGCTCTTTTACCTTCTCAAATGGTGTTTCAGGATTTATAGCTATGCCCGCCTCTGCCCCATAATTATGAATTTTTCTAAGCACATTTTTTATTGATATTTTTATTTCTCTGTGCACTGTAATTATATCACTGCCAGCATTAACAAAGTCCTTTACAAACTTGTCTGGACGCTCGATCATAAGGTGAGCATCAAAGGGCAACTTTGTGCATTTTCTTATACTCTTTATTACCACTGGCCCAAATGTTATGTTAGGCACAAAATGTCCGTCCATGATATCAAGATGAAGCATGTCAGCTCCGCCCTTCTCACAGAATTTTATCTCATCGCACAATCTTGAGAAATCTGCTGATAGTATTGAAGGTGATACCTTAACCATGAGGGGGCATAATCACTTCCCCTATATCTTATTTCTCATTCAAATCATCCCAAGTACCAGCGTAAAATGTACTCTTGGTTTGCACAACCTTTGCTGCTGCCAAATTTCCATACTTGACCGATTCTTTTATTCCATAGCCATAATATAATGCTGCATAGAACCCTGCTCTGAAAGTATCTCCCGCCCCAGTGGTGTCCACAACATTCACTTCCTCAGCCTCTATGTGATCCCATCCCTCATTCGGCATATATATACTTGCTCCCATCTCGCCTTCAGTTCTAATTATAATCTTCTCAAAAAGTTTATCCTTAGCAAAATCTAATGCTTTTTCATATTCCTTCTCATTGCAGAAAAATAAATCGGCCAAGGATAACATTTCCATAAATGTTTTCTCATCGTAAATATAATGAATCTCCTGCGAAGGGTCAAAACTTATTTTTCTGCCCAATTCTTTTGCTTTCCTTGCCACCCCAATATAGAATTTAGGATTTCCTGTGGAGAAGTGGAGCCATTCAAAATCTTTTAAGGGTATATCAATTTCCATTCTATCCAGCTCTTTCCACTTACCCTGATATACATATGCCATCTGCTCTCTCCCATCGCTTATAAGCCAGCAGGTTGGGGTTTTATCATCTCTCACAAAGTATCCATCTATACCTTCAATCTCTGGCCCTATAACAGAGAAAATCTTAGAGGGCACACGCAGAGCAAGAAGGGACATATAAGCATTGTATGCTGTTCCTCCAAGCCTAGTTTCATATCCTAATACTTCTCTGCTCTCACCTACATTTCCAAAATTTTGAACCCTGAGCATTACATCGATGTTTACATGCCCGAAATAAAGAAGGTAAGACATAGTATTGAAATTTCACAAAATTATTTAAAACCTCTCAAAAATTTTTTGATGCATAACCAATCATTCTTTTCTATTTTGAAGAGATGAGATGGAGCCCTACTATCGCTTGAGCCAAAGTTCGGAATGTACGAATATTTCTCTCCCAACTTTATCGCAATTTTCTCCTCGTAAGATTTTGGATAATTCTTGGCATAGAAATCCAATATTCTGGCACGGGATAAGAGATAATCTATGTGCCACCTAATTTTCTTCTCTTTTCTAAAATGTCTCTCCAGCCTTTTCCTTAAATTTCTCTGAGCGGAGCCAACATAAACATAATATCCCATATCAAATTTTATTTTGCCCAATGCGCCTACTCTAATTTCTTCCTCATTATCTTTAAAAATTAAAAGAAGATAAATTCCTCTATCCGGTAATTTTTCCATCTCTGATTTCAAGTATTCTTGTGGCATATTTCTCCAAGCGCATATCATGCGTGGCTATTATAACCGTTTTGCCCTCATCATTTAACTTTTTAAAGATTTTTATAATCTCCAAACCCGTTTGAGTGTCAAGTTCTCCAGTTGGCTCATCTGCCAAAATGAGAGGTGGGTCATTAGCCAATGCAACTGCAATAGCAACTCTCTGCTGCTCTCCACCACTCATCTCATCTGGGTAGTGATCCTTCCTTTCATAAATCCCTACAAGTTTCAATAATTCTTCGGCTCTTTTTTTCCTCTCGCTCCTGCCCATTCCTATAAACTGCATAGGAAGCATTACATTCTCTATAGCTGTCAGAGTGGGAATTAAATTAAAAAATTGGAAAACCATGCCTACATCTTTTCTACGATAATCGGTTAGTTCTTTATCATTAAAGAATGCTATGTTTTTACCGTTCACAAATATTTTACCAGCAGTAGGTCTATCTATACCTCCTAAAAGATGCAAAAATGTTGTCTTTCCAGAACCGCTTGGACCTACAAGCATAACAAATTCCCTATCTTTTATGGAGAGGGTTACATCCCTTATTGCTATAACTTCTATCTCGCCTCTTCTATAAACTTTTATTAAATTTTCAACTTCAATCATCAAATTTCACCTCCCAAACCTCTTATCACCTCGCTTGGTTTAGTTCTTGCAAATATATATGAGAGAATGTACTGGGAAATCATGTAGGCTAGCACAAGAACGCCCGTATATATAAGGAAAGTTGCACCTATAATGAAAATTTCAGGAATGTATGAAGAGACGCTGGACATAGAAGATATCATGTATGCCAGGGCCATTCCAACCGCCACACCAATTATAAGTGAGAGGATAATTACTGTTATTCCCTCTGTCATAAGCATTGCTGCTATCTGCCTATTCCTCGCTCCTCTAACTTTGTACAATGCTATCTCTCCCCTCCTATTTAAAAGTGAGGAATACTGCACTATGAATATGGATGCTGCCCCCAAAATTACTAAATAAAGAAGCAGAGTATTCATAAACTGAGATTGCATAGCCTGCATCTCATCTTTTTTTGGAGGAAGTTCATAAGAATATCCTTTTTTATCCAATGCCTTCTCCAAAGCTGTTATATTCGAACTTCTGATTATTATCGTATCTGGTATTCCGGTAGGTTTGCTCTTATCAACTACATAATCAGTAGGCAATCCTGGAAAGGAGTATACTATAGCTTCAACTTTGTAATATTGAGAAGTTTGATTCACTTGTATTGCAACCATATCTCCAACACCAACATTTTCCATTTTCGCATAACTCAAAGACAATACAACTCCAGATCCATCTAATTTTCCTTCTTTTAGAAACAACTTGCCATTGTAGATTGTATTCATATATTTTTGCATATTTGCTATGTATAAAGGTGCCCCGTATTCATCTCCATATCTATAAATAACAACATATTTTGAAACAAGAGAGCTATCATTCAAAATATCCCAAGGAATATCATTGTGCACTTGTATAAGCATATCTCCGCCAACCTGGGCTTTTTGCTCAATCTCTGCTGTGTAATTATAGTTATCCATAGCTATTGCAATGAATGTGGATAATGTGAGAATAAAAGCCAAGATGAAAGCAAGATACGCCGTTCTCTTAGGGCTTCTTTCTATTCCCTTTTCGGCAAGCTCTCCTGATGTCTTAAATATTTTTGAAACTCCTGAGGCAATTACCCTGTAAACTTTACTTGTACCCATGGTGAGCAATCTGCTCATAACCAAGGGAAGCATTATCAAAATCAAAGGGAACATAAAGAACATAGTGCTAATTAGTATAAAAGCAAGGATGACGATGATGTTTAAACCCCCATAAAAGTTCACATTCTTTGATAACCAGAGTACTAGAATCATATACCCCCAAAATAGGGCAGAAAGCCACAAATCCCTATTCCTCTTAGTATATTCAGCTTCCTTAAATGCCTGTGCATAATGGGATATCAAACTCACTATTGGCTCTTTTTTTATTTTTTTAAGTGGTGAATATATGGAGGCCAAGAAGAGTGCTATGGATAAGAATATAGATGCAATCAGAGGCCAGATACCAATATCAAGAAGGAAGTAAGGGTAATGGAAAAACATGATATTTGAGAGATATGCCAACGCTTCTCCAAGCAAATAACCTATAATTCCTCCCACAAGAGAATAAATCAACGCTTCAAATAAAATCATCTTGCTTATCTCTTTCCCTGTTGCACCCCTAATTTTCAAAACACCAAACTCCCTCCTGCGCTCCAAGAATTCTATTTCCACTCCAACATTGCTTAAATAAACACCCATAACTATAACGGGCAAGGAATAAAATATAGCAAAGAGAAGTGAATACATATTAGCGTTGGATTCCCATTCTGCGGAGTTGCCATAACCCATATAATAGACTCCATTGGAGACGAGAATTGTGCGAACTTCATAACTCATATCGTCTATCTTCTTCTGAACTTCTTTGTAATCCTTAGAACTTAAAAGATATTGTGGCTCTATGGCTACAAGATATCCCGCCTGATATGGCATCCCTTTTTCACCCAAATACTTCATTGCTTCCTTGGTAACTATTATTCCCTCATACATATCTCCCTGCCCATTATCTTGCTTCAGGGGTTCTTTAACATCAGCCACTCCTACAACGGTGTAATTCTCAAAGAACATTTGCTCAGACTGGGTGGTATAAATAACTTGGACCTTATCTCCTATATTCAAGGCATGAGAGTTATAAGCGAACTTTGTAATCAAAACCTCATGATTATTCTTTGGATATGTTCCCGCCACTATTTTTATATCATATCCTTTAAAATAATTAACCATAAGTCCCCTTTGATAAGCTATGGTAATATTGTTTAAAGCATAATATCCCTCAACCCAAATATGAAGAAGTGTCTGCCTAACATTACTCAAATTCTCAATTTGGTTGTAGGCCTTCATTATTGCCGTGTAATTTCCACTACCAACCACGGAAATCTGATATGGATTGTTCTCAATATCATAATAAAGCTGATACCTTGCCATATTATTCCCGAGCGTATAAGATGTGAAAATTATGGCGACTGCGAGAATTATTCCTACCGTGGTGGTGAACAATCTCTTTCTGGATACTGGTATCATTAAAAGGGTATATAAAGAAGAGTATAAAATTTTACTCTATGAACCTCTGGACATTTTCTTTCATGAGGAGCACTACTCTGCTATCTTTCCTTTCATCCTCGTACTTATATTCTGTGAGCTCAGATAATTTACGAGCAAAATTCTCAACTTCTTCCGCAGAGGGCATATTTTCAATTGTTAATCTTTCCCTAGAATATCCAACAAAAACATAGGCTTTTGGTTCTATAAAGTGCGGTTCTGCAAGAGTGTCAAGCTTTGCATACTCCTCAACATTCTTCATATTCCAACCTTTCACAAGAGTGTGCCTAATAACTTTTCTCGTATCTAAAGATGGTAAAAGTTCTAAAGTTCTTTTTAATCTATCCCATCCATTCTTTATAAGCGGAACCATCAATTTTTTGTATATTTCTTCGTTGGGTGCAGCCAGGGTAACATATAACTGTGTGGGCAAAGGGTCTAAATTTTCTAAAATTTCAGGCATGGTACCATTTGTAACCAAGAATGTGGTGAATCCCCTTTTATGATACTCCTCTATCAATTCTCCCAATCTTGGGTAAAGCGTAGGCTCTCCCGTGAGGGATATAGCCACATGCCTTGGCTCCATGGCCTCCTTCCATTTCTCTAAAGATACCCGTGGGTCTCCTTTATATCCCGTGATTAATCTTCTCTGCTGTCTAATACTCTCCTCCACAATAAATTCTGGCTCATCAACTTCTTTCATATAAACCTCACTGAATCCCTGAAAACGCCAGCAAAAAAGGCAGTTATGCGTGCAGTTATTCACCGCTGGACTCATTTGGAGACAACGATGGCTTTTTATTCCATAGAAAGTTTGTTTATAGCAAGGACGCTCATGAATCAAACTCTCTCTAAGCCAATGGCAGAGCTTTACAGCACTATGCTTCCCTACAATCGCATAGCCCTGCTTGCGGAGTATCCTCTCTATCTCTGGATCCATAGCGCTTCCTTAGGAGAGGAAGTATATAAAATTAATCAAGCTTGATATCCTTTAGCTGCAATTTCTTTACTACAATCTCGCCCTTATCGTTCCTCATAAAAACTAAATAATCCCCTCCTTTTACATCAAATTCCTTTACTATTTTCTTCTTCAATGTTATTCTGTACTGCCCGTTCTTTGTCTCCGATACTTTAACCACTTCCAGCATCTCGTAATCTGCCATGCTATCCCATATCTCTAACAGGTTTTTAATATTTTCTAAAGTGATAATGATAACTTTAATAGGTCGATTTTCCATAACACTATTATGAGTTTAAATGAGATCTTGAAAATATGGTATGAAAAAAAGGATGAAATAGAGAGAAGATTAGATGAGTTTAAATCCCTATGGAAAAATGCTTCCGATGAAGAGCTCTTTGCCGAGCTTGCCTTCTGCCTCTTAACTCCTCAATCAAAAGCGACTGTGTGCTGGAGAGCTATCGAAGAGCTGCGTGACTCAGGTATCCTATTTTTTGGCTCTTCGGAGGATATTGTAGATTTCCTAACAGGAGTGAGATTCAAATACACGAAGGCAAAAAATATCGTATCCGCAAGAACTTTCTTCTCTAAAAATTCAAAAATAAATATAAGAGGCGTGCTATCTCAATTCTCCTCGCCCATAGAAATGCGTGAATTTCTGGTGGCAAATATAAGAGGTATGGGTTACAAAGAAGCAAGTCATTTTTTGAGAAACATTGGACTTGGAGAGAGTTTGGCAATATTGGATAGACACATACTCAAAAATCTTGTGAGTTTAGGGGTTATAGATGTAATTCCAAAAACTCTAACAAAGAAAAAATATTTGGAGATAGAAGAAAAAATGAGAAGATTTGCAAAGGAAATAGGCGTACCTATGGCTCATCTTGACCTTGTATTATGGTTCAAGGAAGCTGGGTTAATTTTCAAATAATCAAACTTCCACAGGCAAATTCAATTTCTCTGCAAGTTCTTTATAGCGATTTCTTATGGTCACTTCGGTGACCCCCGCAACTTCGGCCACTTCTCTCTGTGTCCTTCTCTCGCCCATAAGTATGGCTGCTATGTATATGGCTGCAGCTGCTACCCCTGTAGGACCTCTTCCAGAGATTATATCCCTTTCCCTTGCCATCTTTATTATCTCATATGCCTTCTTTTTAACCTCGCCGCTCAATTTTAGTTTAGAACAGAATCTATCAATATAATCCTCCGGCTTCGTTGGATATATATTCAACTTCAGTGTTCTACTCATTATACGATAAACCCTTCCTATCTCCCTTTTCTTTATCCTCGTAACCGTTGATATCTCTTCAAGGGTGCGCGGAATTCCGAGCATTCTACAAGCAGCATAAATGCTCGCAGCAACAACACCCTCTATGCTTCTCCCACGAATCATATTTTCCTTAACCGCCTTGCGATAAATCACGGCGGCTGTTTCACGAACATCCTTAGGCAATCCCAAATTTGATGACATTCGTTCCAATTCTTGAAGCGCTTGACTTAAGTTCCTCTCGGCTGAGTTACTAACTCGAATTCTCTTCTGCCATTTACGCAACCTATACAGCTGGGCCCTGCTTCTTGTGGGTATATTTTTCCCATAGGAATCTTTGTTTTTCCAAGAAATTTCTGTGCTGAGACCTTTATCGTGAATCGTGTATGTCATCGGAGCTCCAGTTCTAGTGCGAGAATCTCTCTGCTCGGAATCAAATGCCCTCCATTCAGGACCTTGATCTATGTAAGATTCATCTATAACGAGTCCACAATCCATACATACAAGCTCACCCCTCTCGTAATCCCTAACAAGATGTGTAGAGCCACACTCTGGGCATCTCGTAATCTCGTCTATCCATTTCCTCTTATCTTTTTCTCCCATTTCTATCACCTCTTACTACAATCTCGCTCACCTTCCTCCCCCATTTTCTTTCTACCTTCACCTTGATATAAGGAGCTTCAACAGGACCAAATACTCGCACAACCCTTCCCACATACTTGCCAGATGGCGTGTAAACCTTCTGACCGCTCCTCTTAACCTTGGCTCTAGCGATTATGTAATTGCCCTCGATGCAGACCACATTACCTTTAACACTTTTCACAATGGATGAAATGGATTTCATAGTATTTAAACTTTTCGTAAATATTAAAAATTTTTCTGTGAAAATTTTTTATATTCTTTATAGCAGCATTTACATTTCTTAGAAAATTTTAATAATACCTTTGAGAATACTGATTTAGGTGAGAGGTAGTGGTCCTAGAGAATTTGCTCAACAAAGAGATGAAGCTCTACGGAAAGGCGGAAAAATTATATGAGAGGGGAGTAAAGCTAATTAATAAAAACAACCCAGAAGGTAAGGATTATTTGAGAAGGTCAATTAATTTAATAAACGAGAATTTGGAATTAATTAAGAATGAAAATGAATCCTTTTCTGCTCTTTTAGTAAATACTGGAATGGCTTTGCAAAAAGTTGGTGCTATAAAGGATGCTTTGGAAGCATACAAACTCGCAAAAAAATTAGACCCTTCTAATGTAAGCGCATACACGAACTATGCTATGCTTTTAGCCCTGCAAAAGGAGTACAAGAAAGCAGCATATATAATTGAAAAGGCTTTACAGATAGACAGGCGGAGTAAAGAGGTTTGGGAGACAAAAGCTGAAATATATCAACTTAAGGGAGATATTGACGAGGCATTAGATGTTTATAAAAAGCTCATAAAAATGTATCCTGACGAGATAAAATACTATGACAAATATTTGGAGTACAGACCAAAAGACCTTGAAATTTTATTCAAAAAAGGTGTACAATTATACAAAATTCAGAGTTATGCTGAATGTGTAAAAATAATGAAGAAAGTTGTGAGTATAAATGCAGAGCACCAAGAAGCTTGGGTGTATCTTGGTGCTGCATATGCAAATATTGATAGAATGAGAGAGGCAATAAATGCACTTAAAAAAGCCATAAAAATTGATCCTAATGATAAAAAGTCATGGATTAATTTGGGCATTCTCTACAAGAAGAGGGGTGAGTATGAAGAGGCCTTGAAATGCTTTAAAGAGGCTATAAAAATTGATCCCAATGATAAAAAATCCTGGTATTTGGAAGCATCTGTCCTCCATATTCTTGAAAGAGATTCCGAGGCTTTAAAGTCCATAAATAGAGCTTTGGAGCTGGATAAAAAATACGAGTCCGCTCTTCTACTCAGAAGAGATGTTGCAAAAAAATTGAAGGTTTATGATGAGCTTGCCGCAGCATGTGTGGGTCTTTTAGATGTGGGATATGAAGACACAGAGCTTATGTATGACCTTGCCCTAAGCTATTATCACACTGGAGAGCTGGAAAAGGCTTATAATATAACTCTGGATATTTTGAAATCTCTGCCTAGGCATCTTCCTACTCTCAAACTTCAAAAAGAAATTATGAAAAAGAAGGGACAATGGGAGAGGGTTATATCTATATGCGAAGATATTCTAAAAATTGAACCTAACGATATTGGTTCTTTGGTGGATGAAGCAAAGGCTTATAGGGAAGTCGGAAAATTAGAAAGTGCTCTTAATTTTGCTATAAGGGCAACAGAAATAGAGCCTTCTAATATAGAACTTTGGAAGTTGAGAAAGGATATAGCCAAGGATCTAAATAAACCCCAGGAAATTATAAACGCAGGTACTCAGATAATTTCCATGGAGGGAGATTTTGAAACCTATCTGGATTTGGCTAGAGCATATTATATCGTTAGCAGATACGATGATGCTAAAAAAACTCTTGAGAGGGGATTAAAACTCAATGAGGATAGTGATGAGGGCTGGAACCTTCTTGGGATGATTTATTATAAACTTGGAGATTTAGAAAATGCAAGATATTCTTTCGAAAAGGCATCAACTATAAATCCAAATAATAAAAAATACTGGAAGAATCTTGCCTGGGTTATGGAGAAGCTTGGAAAATACAACGAAGCTGTAGAGTACTACGAAAAAGCCTTAAAGCTGGATCCAAATGATATGAGGTTGTGGTACGAAAAGGGTATTTGTCTCAAGAAAATAAAGAGATATGAGGAAGCAATAAAGAGTTTTGACTCAGCCCTCAAATTAAACTCTGAATTTACCAAGGCCCTATACGAGAAGGGCGATTCTCTAATTAAATTAGGTAATTACGATGAGGCACTCAAAATATTCACTTCTCTTATAAAGCTGGAAAGGGGTAATTCGGAATATATTTACAAGAGAGCTTACCTGAGGTTCAAAAAGAGAGAATACGAGGCTGCATTAAAAGACCTAAATCTAGCTTTAAATTACGAGAGAAAGGAGAAATTCTTAGTCTTGAAGAAGGATGTCTGTAAAGAGCTTAAGGACTATGAGTGTGTGATTGAAACTTCTAAGGAAATATTAACAATAAACAAGAAAAACATCTCCGCGTGGAGAGATCTGGCTGTTGCTTACGATTCCATGGGCAAGGTTGACAGCGCTATAGCCACTTACAGAGATGCTTTAGAGATTTTTCCTGATAATGATGTTTTGCTCTATGAACTAAAAGCTACCTTACTCAAGCATAATAGATTTGCCGATGCCATAGATGTTTGCAAAAAAATACTATCAATAGCTCCAGAGGATTATGATAATTTAAGAGATTTAAGCTCTGCATTGATAAAACTAAAAAAATATGAAGATGCCAAAGAGTATCTTTTAAGAGCTCTAGAATTGAATAAAAATGCAGAGTTATTAGAGCTTCTTGGAGATACATATTATTATTTGAAAAATTACACCTCTGCCATAGAACATTATAAGGATGCTTTGAATTTAAATGCCTCTCCTCATATATATCACAAGCTCGCTAAGGCGTATTATAAGGTAGGTGATCTGCAGGAGGCTATAAAGTCTATAGAAAGGGCAATAGAATGGAAAAAGGATGCCAAATTCTATCTCCTGGGCTCAAGGATTTATTTGAAAATGGGTGATTTAAATTCTGCGTACAACTACGCAAACAAGGCCTTTGAATTAGAAGATTCTGATGATGCCAGAATCAACCTTGCATCCATAATGTTCGAATTAGGAAAATATGATGATGTAATAGCTCTTCTAAAACCTCTCGGTAAAAATAACAATTTAGATGCCCTTCGCCTCCTGGGCAAAGCTCTGGAGGCTGAGGAAAGGTATGAAGATGCTGTAAAAATATATAATAAGGTAGTGGACATTGATAAGAAGGATAAGAGCTCCTGGATTAGTTTAGGTAGATGCTATCTCACCCTAAACAAATATAATGAGGCCATAAAAGCTTTTGAAAGAGCTTCTCTAATTGATCCGAAGGATAAGGCTGTTTACACATTCTTGTCTTTTGCTTACGAGGGTGCAGGATATCTAAATAAGGCATTGAACTATGTGGAAAAAGCTTTAGAGTTGGATCCAGAGGATGCTCATATATGGAGCTCTAAGGGTTTGCTCTTACTCAAATTGAACAAACCAAAGGAGGCTTTAAGAGCTTTTAATAAAGCGTTAGAGATTAATCCAGATTTGACTTCTGCTCAGGAGGGAAAAGCTGATTGTGAAAGGATAATAGAAGAAATGGAACTAGAGAAATATGCTAGAAAAATATTACTTCATGAGTATAGAACTGGCAAGAAGGTAACTAAAAAAGATGCTTTTAAAAATCTCAACATTCCCCTTAATATACTCTCCAAGGTTTTCACTTACATTAGGGATATTGAGAAAATAAAAATTGAGAGTTTAGATGAGAAAGAGCAGAAGTTTTTAGAGAAGGAGAGCTTGAAAATTGCCAACAAATTGAAGAAAATTGATAATCTTTCACTTATGGACATTGTAGCCAATTCAGAGCTTTCGGTTAAAGATGCTAAAATTTTGCTCGGATACATAGAAACTTGTTTGAATAAAAACACAATAGACAGGGTAACTAAAGATGATGAGCGCCTACTCAGAAAGGTTTTAGATTTGAATCTCCAAAACACTTCCGTTCTGAATATTATGATGAACCTTAATGTGGGAGTGTGTAAAGCAAAGCTTATTCAGATTTTGCTCAAAGAGCTCGAGGAGGAAACTTCTGAAGAAGTTGAGAAGAATGCAAAAATAAATGATGAAGAAATTCAAGAAATGGATGAGAGGGAAAATAGTACTGAGGAGGGGAGTTATCTATGAGATACCCTGGCAATTTCAGATTTTATCCAGAGGAAAAGAGAGATATCGCCTTAGCTTTATTAATTTTGACTTTCGCATTTTATATTTTGATCTCAAGATATCTTTTATTTCATGGTATAATAAACTTACTGGATCTTTTAACTGCTTTCTTGGCCGTGCTTATTGCCTTCTTCTTACATGAAATGGCTCATAAATATGTAGCATTCAAATACGGTTATCCAGCAGCTTTTAGAGCTTGGAAAATGGGATTACTCATCGCTTTTTTAAGTAGTTTCATGGGTTTTTTATTTGCCGCTCCTGGAGCTGTCTATGTTTATGGTTTTCCTTCAAAGGATGAGAATGGGAAAATATCCGCTGCAGGACCTATAACAAATATAATTGCAGGTTTTTCTCTTTTAGGTGCAGCTTTTATTATGCCCTTTCACTATTTATTCGCAATGTTTGCTTATATAGCTTCCCTTAACTTCTTTTTGGCATTTTTTAACCTTCTACCTATAGGTCCCATGGATGGAGTTAAAATTCTCAACTGGAATATATACATATACATAGTACTCCTAATGCTGAGTATTGCTGGCTTTGCCTCTTTTTATATATTCATATAATCTAGGGAGACCCCACCATTTCCAATGGAGTTACTTTACCAATCTTGGCTTTCTTATCTCCGCTTCTACCTTTCTACCTCTTATATCTATATAAACTTCTGTACCCACTTTAATGTAAGGTCTTTTCACATAGCCCAGCCCTATGCCTACTCCCAAAGTAGGAGACATTGTACCACTGGTAAGATAACCTATTTCCTCCTCATCTTTATAAAGCTTGTACCCATGTCTGGGTATCCCCCTACCCTTCACTATAACTCCTCTGAAGAGATCATATTTCTTTTCTTCTTTCATTTTTAAAAGTTTCTCTCTTCCCAAAAATTCGTGCTCCCAATCAATAATCCAAGATGTCCCCGCCTCCAAAGGCGTTCTAGGCTCATGCTGAGGATGAAAATCCTGACCACTAAGCAAAAATCCCTTTTCCATTCTTAAAGTATCCCTCGCTCCTAAACCACAGGGTTTTATACCAAACTCTTTTCCCGCATCAAGAACTTTGAACCATAAGTCTTTAGAATTTACATTTGGTACAATTATTTCAAAACCATCCTCTCCAGTATAACCAGTTCTGGAGATAAATGCCTTATTTCCAGATATTTCATTATCCTCTATACTAATATCTTTCAATCCTACATAGCTAGCTTCAAAAAATCCTATTTTACTTAAATCTTCGTTAACTATTTTTTGCAAGGTTTTTTCTGCATTCGGACCCTGAACAGCTAAGCAGGAAAACTCAGAGGTTAAATTTTTTATATTTACATTGTACCCTCCACTTAGAGCAAAAAGCCAGTTATAAATCAAATCAGATGTGGCAGCATTGGGCACCAATAAGTATCTATCCTCTGCCAATTTTGTTACTATAGTATCATCTATAAGTATACCTTTATGATTTATAAAAGCAGTATATGTTGCTTTCCACACTTTTACCTTAGAAAAATCTGTTGGAAGTATAAAACTTAAAAACTCTGTAGCATCAGGACCTTCTACAATAATATCTCCCATATGTGAAACATCAAAAACCCCAACACTTTTTCTTACAGCTTTGTGCTCATCTATTATGCTCGTATACCATAAAGGCATATCATAGCCGGCAAACTCTGTCATTTTAGCACCCATATTCTTATGGACATCATGCAATGCAGTATATTTCATAGGATCACCAAGGAGGTAAATGCAAGCCAAGAGTTAAAACTTACCCTCCACTGGAAATATAGGCCCCCCTCATAGATTCAAAAATAATTTGTAGATTCTGTAATCATCGGTAAGCTCAGGGTGAAATATTAAGGCGACAAAAGAACCCTCTTTAGCCATGGCTATTTTATCTCCTATGTACGCGAGTGGCCTGCAACCATCCCAGCATTTATCAATTACGGGCGCTCTTATGAAAACTGCATGGTATTTCCCCAATCCTTCGATATCCAGCTCTGTTTCAAAACTCTCCCTCTGTCTACCAAAGAAGTTTCTTCTAACTGCCATATCCATTAAACCTAGGGTTTTAACCCTTTTATCATCAATAACATCCTTTGCCATGAGAATTGAACCAGCACAGGTGCCTATTACTCCCAACTCGCCATTTTCTGCATGCTTTAGAATCTCAGTGTATATCCCGCTATTTACCATTAATCTGGATATTGTTGTGCTCTCGCCCCCAGGAATTATTATGTAATCTAGTCGTGATATCTGCTCTTTTTTTCTTATGTAAAGAACATCCCCACTAACATCAAAATTCTCTAGCGCTCTCTTAACAGCTTCTATATGCTCACTGACATCTCCTTGAATGGCTAGCACACCTATTTTCATAAAATGCGATATGGTAAGAGTTTATAAAAATCTTACATTGGGGAAAGATTAAATACAAAAACATTGTTAGTTTATAGCGTGGGAAGCGAAGAGGATAAGATGGTGAGGGTTCCAAAAGAAATGTATCTTGCAATATATGAGATAATAAAAGAGTACCCTCATTATGGATGGAAAGGACCTTCAGAGTTTGTTAGGGATGCTATAAGAAGATATGTGAAGGAAATAAAGGAGAGGGAGTTAATACTCAAAAAAGCAATGGGATATATGCCTCAAAAAATAGAGAGCATTTTGAGAAACTTTATGGATGAAGAAGATGCCAGGGAAATGGCGCAGAAGATAGAGGAAATAGATGAGGAAGATGCGGAGGAGTATGTAGCTAGAGTGGTTGAGATTCTTCAGGATAAACTTGGACCTACCCTTGCTGAGCTATTGGCTAGAAGATTGCTGGAGGGGGAGTTATGAGAATCGGCACAGGCATACCTAAATTGGATTCGTTGATGCAGGGTGGTTTTTTAGAACATAGTTTTAATTTGATTAAAGGCACACAAGGGGCAGGAAAAACCCTGTTTGCTGTAAATTATCTATTGTACCATGCAAAGGCGGGGAAGGAAGTTCTCTATGTTTCCATGGAAGAATCTTGGGATAATATAGTAAAAAATTTGCCTGAAGGGATGAAAAAAACATATGAGGAAGTTAAAGATAGGGTACATCATCTTGATTTTGGCAGTATAAGACCACTTCTTGGTAAAGATGTTTTGGATGTGAATCTTCTTGCGGAAGTTATAACCACAAATATGGGCGTTCATAAAACGAACATTATAGCTCTAGACGGGATAGCTCCATTATCGCCCAAATATGGAACTTTACAAGATTTAAGAGCAGCTATTTTTGAGCTCTCACATAGGATAAAGAGGGCAGGAGGTACCATGCTGTTTACTTCAGAGGGTAGAAGCGCTGGGGCTGAAGAGTATGTTGCAGATAGTGTGCTTGTTTTGTATTATGATGGCATACATAGGAGAATACAGATATTGAAAATGAGAGGCAGCGATTTTGTATATGGAAAGCATGGGTTTAAAATAAGCAATAATGGTTTGGAGGTCTATCCCAGTATATTACCGAAAGTAGAACCTCAGAAACCTCAAACGGTAAAATTTGGGATAAAGGGTATGGAGAAGATATTGGGGAACATTTATACTGGTGATGTTACATTGCTGACCGGACCGCCAGGAACGGGTAAAACGCTTATGGCTTATTATTTTTTAAATGAAGCTGCTAAAAAAGGGGAGAAGTGTGTTTATGTATCCTTTGCCTTTCCCGAGAAAGATGTGCTTAAAAGAGTTAAGGATTTGGGGTTTAATTTAAGTACCTGTAAGATAATTTATCAGGACCCATTTAACTTTGATCCCTATGAGTTTATGTGGAAAGCGCTTAAAGAATTGAATAATGCAAAGAGGGTGGTTTTAGACGGCATAAATGAAGTTGAAATGAACGATGAAATAAGAAAGGTGTATCACGAATTTTTGAAGAATTTAAAAGAGAGGAATATATTAACCCTAATAACTTATACAACGCCTACCATAATATCCTCATATAGCCTGGGCAATGTAAATGTAATATACTTAGTTGATAACATAATAGATTTGAGATATGCCGAAATAGGTGCCGAGCTTAGAAAGGTTATGGTTGTTATAAAGAGTAGTAGTGTGAACTATGAGAGAGGCATAATTGAGTACGAAGTTGGAAAAGATGGAATAAAACTTCTAGGTAAGGCGGAATATCTTGAGGGAATAATAAGTGGGATACCTCGCAGACTTGAGATGAAAAAGAGAGTTGAGAAATTCTTCAAGTAGGTAATATTTTAAATAAAATGCGGAGATTTGCCTTCATGCTCCGAACACACACCACCAAAGAGGCAGCCCAGTTAGACGGGGAGGAAGTTAAAGTATGCGGCTGGATTCACGATATAAGAGTTCTGGGAAAGATAGCATTTATAATTCTCCGAGATCGCTATGGTTTTGCGCAGTTAACTCTTATTCGCAGTATTGTTGGAAAAGAGAAGTTTAAAGAATATACAAAATTGACACGAGAGAGTGTTATATGCGCTAAGGGTAAAGTACAGAAAACGAAGCAGGCAAAACTTGGATTTGAAATATTGCCAGAGGAAATCGAAGTTTTGAACAGGGCAGAGAGTCCATTGCCCCTGGGTGTTGCAGACAAAGTATCTGCTGATTTGGAAACTCGAATAGAGAATCGTTTCCTAGATTTGAGAAAGAGGGAAGTTCTAGCAGTTTTTGAAATACGCAGCACGATTTTGCAGGGGATAAGAGAATATCTTCTAAACCAGAACTTTGTGGAGGTACATACTCCGAAAATCGTGGCTACTGCTACCGAGGGAGGTACGGAGCTTTTCCCTGTGAAGTACTTTGAGAAAGATGCTTATTTAAATCAAAGTCCACAACTTTATAAGCAGGTTTTGATGGCTGCAGGTTTAGATAGAGTTCTGGAAGTTGCCCCAGCATTTAGAGCTGAGGAGCACAACACAACGAGGCATCTAAATGAATTCATATCAATAGACATAGAGATGAGCTTTGCGGATGAGGAAGATGCTATGTATATGCTTGAGGGAAGCATAGTTAACGCCATAAAAAAATTGAAAGAGGAAAGAAAGGAAGAAATGGAAATTTTAGGAATGAATTGGGAGGTACCATCTCTGCCCTTTAAGAGGATAACCTACGATGAGGCCCTAGAGATCGTTAGGAAGAAGGGTATTGATATGGAGTGGGGGGAGGATTTCTCTACAGAGGCATTGAAGGCCCTAGGCTCTGAACTCCAGGAATTTTATTTCATAACGAGGTGGCCCATGGAGATAAAGCCCTTTTATGTGCTACCTGATGGGAAGTATTCCCACGCCTTTGACCTTATGTACGGGGAGAGGGAGATAACATCGGGAGCCCAGAGAAATCATGTGTATGAAAGCCTAGTTGAGGTCATGCGCTCCAAGGGCTTGAACCCAGAGAATTTTGAGTATTACCTCCGAGCATTCCGCTACGGCATGCCACCCCACGCTGGCTGGGGTCTCGGGCTTGAGCGATTGGTTATGATAATAACCGGAGTGAAGAACATAAGGGAATGCGTGATATTCCCAAGGGATAGAACGAGGTTAGTGCCCTAAATATTTTCAAACTCTTTGCGAGGAGCTCGATAATGGCACCTGGGGCATTCAATAACACCCATATAAGGAAATGTCCAGCCATATCCAAAATCCTTTTTGTCCATTCTTGGTGCTTTGAATTCATAGCCACATTTTGGACATTTTAGCATCTTTTGCATTGTTTATCTATAGAAAAGTTGGTATTTCAAAGTTTTCCATGAGAAATCTTCAGAATTGTTTATAGCGCCCCGGCCGGGATTTGAACCCGGGTCGCGGGCTATCTATAACCCCTTTCTTTCCGGGTAAAGCCGCTTTCTTTCTAAGAAAGGGGCTACGACAGGCCCGCATGATAGGCCGCTACACTACCGGGGCAGCAAGCAGCGAAATGAAAAAGAATATATAAAGATTTTTGAGAGACGCAATATTTTTATAATCTCTGCGAATTGCCACCACAAGGGCCGGTAGATCAGCCCGGTAGATCGCCACATTCGCAATGTGGAGGCCGCGGGTTCGAGTCCCGCCCGGTCCACTCACCCCGTTAACTTGTGAACTTATCTCATGTTCTCCTATTGTCAAACATCCTGCTTGGTTCTCTAATTTCTGCAGCTTGAAAAAATAGGGGTTAATCATGGATATCTTCTAAATGATTTTTATAGCAAAAACAACCTACTTTACAGAATCCTAGGCGGATATCTGAGGGAAAGAAGACATACCAAACAAAATCAGAAAAAAGAATCAGAGGAAGCGGAGAGTGCGGTCCATAATCTCGTGGGCTATGTTTATCTCATCCTCTGTTATTATCAAAGGTGGGCGGAACCTTATACCGCGAGCTCCGCTCTTTAGAACGAGTAGACCATTCTTGTAAGATTCTATGAAGAACTTGTCGCGCATCTCTGTGGTGGCGAGATCAAAGGCATCGAATATGCCGCGGCCGCGAACATTGCTTACCTTGTCTGGATATTTTTCCTCAAGTTCATGAAGCATTTTGAGCATGTACTCGCCCATCTTTGCAGCATTTTCCACAAGCTTATCCTCGTGAATTATTTCTATGATCCTCTTTGCTTTTACCATGTCCACTATGTTTCCACCCCAGGTGGAGTTAATCCTGCTTGGCACATGGAACACATTATCCTCTATTTCGTCCACTTTAGGTCCTACCATTATGCCACAGACCTTCATTTTCTTGCCGAAGGCCATTATATCTGGCTGCACCTCAAAATGCTCGTGAGCCCACCACTTACCTGTGGCACCAACACCAGTTTGAACCTCATCTACTATGAACATCACATCGTTCTTGTGGAGGAGTTCCTGAACTTCTTGGAAATACTCTTTACGGAAATGATTGTCTCCACCTTCTCCCTGAATGGGCTCTATGATAAATGCAGCTATGTCATCTTGGTACTTGTCTATGGCATTCTGTATCTCCTCCAAGCTCTGTTTTTCAAGTTCTTTAACCTTTTCAAGGTTCTCTCCTTCTAGTGGGAATGTTATTTTAGGATTTGTAACCCGAGGCCACTCGAACTTGGGGAAGTACTTCGTTTTGTTCGGGTCAAATGTATTTGTCAGGGCAAGTGTATATCCACTGCGACCATGGAAAGCTTCTTTCAGGTGAATTACTTTGAGATTCTGTGTGTTATCTCCTTTTCCATTAGCAATGTTTTTACGCACACGCCAGTCAAAGGCAGTTTTCAGAGCATTCTCCACCGCTAAAGCTCCACCTGATACAAAGAAGAAGTACTTGAAATAAGATGGTGTGGCGTACTTAGAAAGAGTATCCACAAACTCGGCGTATTCAACCGTGTATATATCACTATTCGTGATTTTATTAATGGCCGTTCTCTGCAATTTCTTTAAAAACTCGGGCTCAAACATCCCTGGATGGTTCATTCCCAAAGCACTGGTTGCAAAGAATCCGAAGAAATCTAAAAAGTATTTGCTGTGCCTCGCATCGTAGAGCCACATACCGTGACTCTTTTCAATGTCCAGAACCATATCTAAACCATCTGTGAGTATCCTCTCTCCTAAAATCTTATGAACTTCCTTTGGCGATATCATGGTTGGGGATATAGTAACCCGCAATAAATATATTTGGATTAAAAGCTAATTTGGGATGAAACACAGTTCTTTCCGGGTAAAGCCGTTTATCAGGAACCACCAGCGAATTCCTTTACCACCTGCCACTGAAAAGTTTCTTTGAGGGTAAAGCACCTTTCTTTCTAAGAAAGGGGCTTAGTGCGGGTGCCGGGATTTGAACCCGGGTCAGGGGCTTGGGAAGCCTCCGTCCTAACCACTAGACTACACCCGCTTATTGGGTAATATGGGAAAGGGGATATTAAATTAACGCAAATTTGTATGGAAAAGCAATTAAACCCATAATGCATGGCTCAACTGTGGAGAAGAAGATATACGCAATACAGGTGGCAACATACACTGCGCTAATGCTCTCTATAACTTACACGCCATCCTTAGCGGCCAGTGTGGGAGCAAGTGCTATGGAGATAGCGTTAGTTTTCTCATTTTACAATCTTGCTTATTTTCTATCCTCTATGATTTTTGGTCGTTTGGCAGATTTGCATGGGAGAAAGATATTCATTATTTCTGGATTTCTCGTTGCATCTATCGCATTTCTCTTTCAGTATTTTTACTGGAATTATTACTCGCTCTTACTCCTTCGAGTGCTCGCTGGATTTGCAGCAGGAATATTTCCAGCAGCGATAATCTCGCTGGCTCATGATGAAAATATGAGGATGGGAAAGTTATCGGCGTTTGGAGCAGCAGGATGGGCAATGGGCTCTTACATAGCGGGCATAGTTTCCCTCTTTTTTGGACTCAAAGCAACTTATATTTTTTCATCTTTGATTTTTTTAATAGCCTTTGCAATATCCTCGGGGATTAAAGATACTGGAGTTAGAGTTGAGAAGGTGCCCAAGATACCTCTTGGGGTTATAAAAAGAAACTGGAACCTTTATCTTGGCTACATATTCAGGCACTCTGCAGCTACGATGATTTGGGCTTACTGGCCCCTCTTTGTTAAATCCATCGGAGGAAACTCTTTCTGGCAGGCTGCCACGATGGGAATAAACTCCACAGCACAATTTTTCATCATGTTTTATTATGCAGACACAAAGAGAAGTTCGAGTTTGATTTTGTGGGGCTTGGTTTTATCCGCGCTTACATTTCTATCGTATTCTATAATCACGAATGTTTGGGAGATGATACCTGTTCAGGTTATGCTCGCAACCTCTTGGGCATTCCTCTATGTGGGCTCTCTTAATTACCTGACTACTAAAAATAGGGAAAAGGCAACAGCCACAGGGTTATTGAATTCATCAATAGGTATAGGTGCATTCTTAGGCCCAATTCTTGGAGGAGTGTTTATGAGCATTGTAAACCAGTACCGTTATCTTATGATCTTTTCCTTTGTAATTGCATTTCTTGGAGCAATAATTTTCAAAATTGGAGAAAAGAGAGATTAAAGAACGAATTTTATTGTGCCACCGTCTATTTGAATGGTCGTTCCGTTTATATAACCAGCACGCTCGGAAGCTATGAAAGAGGCGAGATAGGCAACCTCCTCAGGCTCACCAAATCTCTCTGCAGGGACTTCCTTAATCCAACTTTTTAAAGCTTCTTCGTAGGTAATGCCCTTTTTCTCAGCTATGCTCCACGACAATTCTTTAATTCTCTCAGTGTATATTGGTCCAGGAGCTATGTTGTTTATTGTGATTCCATACTTTGCCCACTGAGTTGCTAGGGTCTTTGCTAAGCCAACCACAGCAAGGCGCATCGTGTTAGAAAGAATTAGATTATCTATCGGTTGTTTCACGCTCATGGATGTTATGTTTATTATTCTTCCATACTTTTGATTTTTCATGTAGGGTGCAACCTCGCGTATGAATCTAACTACACTCATAAATGTTAAGTTAAATGCGTTGTACCAGTCATCATCTTTGAAATCCTCAAAATATCCTGCTGGTGGACCACCGGCATTATTTACAAGGATATGTATTGCACCAAATTCATCTACAGTTTCTTTAATCACTCTTTTAATATCATCCTTGTTTCTAACATCTCCTGGGATGGCCAAGACCCTATTTGTGATTCCCTTATCAAACCTCTGTACATTTTCTGCTGTTATTTCTTGCATAGTTTTTAGGAGATTCTCTTCATTACGGGCCACGAGGACAACCTTGGCTCCATTCTTTGCAAACTCTTTCGCTATTGCTTTACCCATGCCCTTGCTTGCACCACAAACAATCGCAACTCTATCCTTCATTCTCACTCACCTCCTTCAAGAACAATTTTAGGTTATCTTCAAGATGTAATTCTTGGATGAATGAAAGTGCATCTTTAACATCATCAACTCTCTCAATATCCTCATGCATATCGCTTCCCACAGATATCGGGATTTTGTAATTTTTCATCTCTTTGAATATATCTTCTGCAAGGCGATAGTAGTAAGTGCCAAGTTTTGTGTAATTCATACTCGTATTCAATTCCACACCTATTCTATCAGATTCTAAAACTCGCAAAAAAGCATCTATATTGGCATCTCCAAAGTTTTTATTTAGGTCATTGTGAGCTAAGATTACGAAGGCGTCAATTTCCTTTCTTTTGTCAAGGAGCATCCAGAGCGGGTACCCGTCCCAGAGAGAATCTTGAACATATTCAAATAGAACAAGATCGAACTCCTCAAAATTTGGTAAATTATCAATATTTGTGCGAGGTGAAAAATCAACTTCAATCCCTATGTAAATATCTATTTTATCTCCATACTTCCTTCTAAGAGCTTTCAAATCTTCCACATACATTTTTAGATATTTCTTTGGTACAGAGTTGACTTTCTTTGTCTCATAGTGGTCTGTAATTGCTATTTTTTCCATTTTTTTCTTTATTGCCTCTCTAACTATTATTTCAGGGGTGTATAAGCCATCGCTCCAGGTGCTATGGATATGGAAATTAATCATTGAGGAGATATAGGGACGCATGCTAAAATAAATTATCCTTCACTCCATGCTTATCAATGTACCCGTGGTGATAACACCTTCAATGGGCCTTATCTTCTTTACTATGATCTTGCTCAACTCTTTTATATTCTTTGAATCTATTGTAGCTATTATATCGTATTCGCCAAACACTGATTTAATCTGCTTTATTTCCGGTATTTTTTTAAGTTGGGCATATACTGCATCTTCCATTCCAGGTGCTACAGCAATTAATATATATCCAGTTATCATATTTCTCACCTCCTTACAATTGGGCTAGGTATTTTAATCTTTTTGTAATTTCTCAACCATTTTACGAGCCACATAGCTAGCGGTAGAATTATAAACGCTGTGAGATCCCCGGTACTTCCTGCAAATGCCAGAATATAAGTAAAGTTTGAAATTCCAAGCAGGTAAACTAAAAGAGGTGGTACGACTGTTAAGCTCCATGCCAGCCACTTTTTCATATTGATATACTCAACACTGTTGCTTTGCTGGGCTAAACCCACGCCGATATAACTGGTGATAATTGCTATAAAAGGGATAACATTTCCCACAATCTCCCCAAATTTACCATAAAACGAGCTAAGGGCCTGTGTAGCAATTTGTGGAGTTTTTGCTCCATATACAAGCAAGAATGCTGCCATAAACAGGGAATAAATTATGGTGGGTATTAAGAAAGATAAGACAATCACTCTCTTAGTTTTGTTGTAATCTCCAATTCCCTTATACACATCCGGTATTACCATATGACAGCCCAATGCAAATATGGATACACCAGTTATGGCGAAAATACCACCCCATTTAACATAAAGAGCATTTTTTACATTAGCATGGGGAACTAGCATTATTATTACCCCTATAAAAAGAAGAATCATCACATAGTTCATTATAAGTTCAGTTTTACCACTCGCCTCTATGCCCATATATATGATTATAGAGGCAAAAATCCAGAAGATCAATGCACCCAGAGTGGTGTTTATTGAAAATAAAGAACTCATAACACTGCCCATTCCAGATATGTAAGCTAAAAGAGCTCCAAAGCTCATAACACTTATGCTTATATACATAATCCATCCACCCAAACTTCCCAAAGTTCTATACGCTATTGTGCTCATCTGAGCTCCACCCATTTCTACGGAGAGTTTGAGTGTTAAGAGGGCGGTTAGCAGAAGAATTCCCATAATCCCAAATAAAATTATGATGGCTGGGATTAAACCTACTTGAGCAGCAGCGTAGGGAAGTCCTAGAACACCCGCACCGATTTGAGTGCCTATCAATATTGCGAGCCCCTCGCCAACACTAATTTTTGGTTTTGTTACCTTTATTGTTGAAGTTCTGAGGGTTTTAAACATAAAACCTCTTTTTATTAGGAGTAATCTTTTGAAATACCTTTGAATCTTGTGTTTGCGAAGCATAGCTCTTCTCATTTCATATTTTGTGAGATTTCTCTTTGTAATGTTATTTTTCAAGAGTTCTCACCGCCTTAAAGATATGGCGAAGTAGTATAATTATCTTTATGCTAGGAAAATGTTTATACTCTTGAGAGTTTATCCCTTGCTATGGATGTAAGCAAATATAGTTTAGAGGATTTAATATTGCTTGGAATAAAGAGCGAGGAAGTTGCAAAGGAAGTTTACAGCAAGGTAGCGGAAGAGGCAAAAAATCCATTTTTAAAGACCAGACTTGAGGCACTTGCCAAGGAGGAGGACAGGCACAGGGAAATTCTCGTTGAACTTTATAAGGACCTTTTCAATGGCAAGGAGCCAAAACCACCAGAGAATCCTGATTTTATACCTGAATTTCCAGAAATAAGCATATTTAAGGAGTTGGGTGGAACCACGGATATAAGAAAGATTCTTGAAGGAGCCATGAGAGCAGAGCTTAGTGCTAAGGATTATTACGAGAGCATAGCAGAGAAGATGAAAGATACAAGGGTAAAAACGATAATGAAGTATATGGCAAAGATTGAAGAGGGACATTACAAGATACTCAAGCAGCAATACGAGGAGATAATAGAATTTGAAAGTGTAATGTACGATGAGGAATTTATGCAGGTAGATAGCAGGTTCTAATCATCTTTCAACTTCCCATTTTTCTAATTCCATAACAGAGGAGAGTGTTCCACCTCTTTTTATCTCCTCTCGAATTCTATTCTCATGCTCCATAACATCCAAGGCGCGATTTGCTATCTCCACTGCATCCTCTCTCGGCACTACGGCTATTCCGCTCTCGTCCCCGATTATCCAATCTCCCGGCTTGATTTTTACGCCCATAATATTCAGTTCTACTCCAATTTCACCAAATCCCTTTGGCTCTCCAGCATTTGGTGCAATGTGTCTTGCAAATACCGGATAATCCGCTTTTTTAATCTCATCCACATCTCTTGCAGCCCCATAAATTACCACTCCTGCTATGCCTTTTACCTTGCAGCTCCATGTGGCTAGTTCTCCCCAAACAGCCGTTTTTCCATCCTGTGCGTCAATGACAATAACATCTCCAGGATTTGCAACATCTATTGCTTCAACCGCTTTTGCCCAATCACCATCCAATGTTCTCACCGTTACCGCTTTACCCACAACTTTTCCACCGCCTAATTTTATAAAATCTCCCAAAGCACCTTTACGATGCATGGCATCACTTAAATTTGGAGTTGAAACTTTCATAAAGGCATCTTTCAATTCTTCCTCTCCGTACTTTTTGTATAGTTCACTTTTTATTTTAATCCCCTTCTCTATCGCCTCTTTAATTTTCCTTGCAGCCTCCTCCACATTGGGAGCTTTTATTATAGCGCCACCAACAATAACAATATCAGCACCATTCTTCACAATATCCGCAGCGGTCTCGCTGTTTATGCCTCCAGCAGCAGCAACGGGTATGCTCACAGTTGAAGCAACTTCTCTCAAAATCTCCAATGGGTTTTTGCCAAGCATCTGCTGGTCCACGCCCACATGCACGCACACATAATCTGCTCCTAATTTTTCCACTTCTTTGGCCCTCTTTGCCGGCTCTGGATGATTTATTAAATCTACCATAACCCTTGCTCCATATTTTCTGGCGGCTTTTATGGAATCTTCTATTGTTGAATCATCTGCTAAGGATAGAACTGTTACCACGGAGGCACCACTTTTTGTGGCCATCTCAACTTCAACACGGCCAACATCCATGGTTTTTAAATCCGCTACCACGGTCTTTTTGAATCTTCTCTTAATCTCTCTAACCGCTCTCATACCCTCGCTCTTTATCAACGGAGTTCCAACTTCAATCCAATCAGCACCACCTTTAACTGCCTCATCTGCCACTTTTAAGGCACGCTCTAAAATCATAAAATCTAATGCAACTTGAAGTATGGGCATAGAATAAACATGGGGTGCAAAGTTAAATATCTTGCTATCCTATAAGCCCTTATGTTTATCGTCTTTGAGGGCATTGACGGTAGTGGCAAGAGCACGATTGCAAGGAGGATTGCTAAGCATTTGAGCTCTTTAGGCCATGATATTTTTCTCACAGAAGAGCCCACAACAACCTGGATGGGAAAGGATGTTCGCAGAGCAATTGAGGAGGAAAAAAATCCATTATCACAGGCGTTATTGTTCTTTGCAGATAGAGCCGAGCATGTTGAGGCAATAAAGAAAAATTTGGAAGATGGGAAGATTGTCATCTCGGATAGATATGTTTACTCAACTTTCGCCTATCAAGGGGCGCAAATGGAAAAACTAATGCCCCTGGATAAAGCTTTAAAATGGTTAGAAGGCGTGTATGAGCCCATGCGCCTTGACCCGGACATGGTTATTCTATTGAAGATAGAACCAAGGAGAGGGTTAGATTTTGTCAATACAAGGGATTTCAAGGAGAAGTTTGAGAGGGAAGAGTTTTTGGAGAGGGTGCAGGATATATATATGGATCTCGCAGATAAGTATGGATTCTTTGTGGTGGATAGTAATAGAAATCTGAATGAAGTTTATGAGGATGTTAGAAAAATAATAGATGATAGGATATGAGGCGAGGATATGGACCTCTACTCATATTTTTATGATCTCGTAATGCAGATTCCAAAGGGAAGAGTTAGCACTTATGGGGCATTAGCGAGGGCACTTGGGGATATAAGGGCTGCAAGGGCTTGTGGTGTCATGCTCTCCCAAAATCCAGATCCTCCACGAATACCTTGCCATCGCGTAGTTATGAGTGATGGAAGCTTGGGGGGTTTTACGCATCCAGAGGGCATAAAGCGCAAAATAGAGCTCTTGCGCAGTGAGGGGATAAAAATAGAGAATGGCAAAGTTAAGGATTTTTCCAAAGTTCTATTTGAAGATTTTAAAACGGATTATCCATTGAAAAAATTGAGAAAAGAGCAGGAAGAATTGAGGAAAAAGGTGATTTTGGAGGATGCACATCCTTCGTTAATAGGGGGTGTGGATGTTTCCTATTCCTCTAGAAATGCCTATGTTGCCCTTGTTATTATGAGAGATGGGAAATATGAAGTGATAGGAGAGAAAATGAGAGTTGATTTCCCTTACATTCCTACATATCTTGCATTCCGTGAGGAGCCAATAATCTTGGAAATTTTAAAAAAAGTGGATGATGATATTCTCCTGATGATCGATGGTAACGGTATCTTACATCCTCGTTTTATGGGCCTAGCTACTTATGTTGGAGTTAAGAATAATGTGGCAACCATTGGAGTTGCAAAATCTCTGCTTATGGGAGAAGTTAGAGAAGGAAAGGTTTATATTGGCTCTCAATTGGTGGGGCAATACATACAAAGCGGGAGAAAAAAGGGAATATATGTTTCTCCAGGGCATAGGATAACACTGGATTCTGCGGTGAGAGTAGTGAAAAAGTACTTGAAGTATAAAAATCCTGAGCCCCTTAGGTTAGCACACATATATGCCAACAAATTTAGGAGGGAAGATAATGCGTGAAATAGCAGCAGGAATGATAAAGGTCAAAAACTCAAAGTTCTACGCGCATCTTTACGAGATAGAGGGTATGGCCGATATGGAAGAGATTTTAAAAGAGCATAGAAGGAAATACAAGAAGGCAGTTCATCACTGCTGGGCGGCAATAGTTGATGGGGAAGAGAAATATAAGGATGATGGTGAAGTGGGACATCCAGGCAAGGTTATCCTAAGCGTGTTGAAGAAATATAATGCAAAGAATAGGGCAATTGTGGTATCAAGAATCTTCGGGGGTATAAAACTCGGTGTGGGTGGTGTTGCAAGGGCTTTTAGGGAAGCTGCCGAGAGTGTGATGGAATTTGATGAGAAAAATTAAAATATTTGTATTTTATTTTTGAAGTATGGATAGAAAGTACATCTATTCTGGGATAGTTTCTCCCATCATAGGCTTTATTTTCATTGGAATTGCCATTTATCTCAACTCTTCTTGGTGGAGATTAACTGATAATGCAATAAGTGATTTGGGTAACATATACCATCCTTGGGTGAATTATCCTTGGGTTCTCAGTACTGGCCTTATTATTGCGGGTGCGGGAATGACATATTTCACTATAGGACTCATAAAAGAATTTTCGGGCATAATTAAAGCGGGTCTGTATGTCCTCCTCTTAGGCATGATTTCCCTCTTTTTGATTGGAACTTTTCCAGAAGGTACGCCACCACACTGGTATGTTAGCTGGTCATTCTTCCTTCTATCTTCCTTTGGAATTTTGATCACAGGCATAGGATTTCTCTGGAAACATCGTGGAATGGGCATATTCTCCATTCTCCTATTCTCAATTGGCTGGGCTATTGCAATTTGGGCCTTAAACAAATTCAAAGGCGTAGCCATAGCGGAATTTACAGGAGCGTTCACTCTCTTTATCTGGGTTTACACATTGATTTGGTGGATAACACACATAGAAAAATTGTAAATAGATGCAATTGATACCCACCTATGCACCAAGAAAAGATATTTGGGAATTTGAAGGAAGATGTGGATCTAATTTTATTATTTAACAGAGGAGAGCCAGTTGTAGAACTCAACTTCTTCTATGTAACAGGGCTTGTTGAAGGCGGAATATTCGAAGGCTCTTATGCTCTTGTTAGGCCCGATAAGGTTACGGTGCTCACATCCCTGCTTGAGGAGACGAGCGCTAAAAAAGGAAAAAATGAGGTTAAGATATATCGTACGGGTAAAGAAAGGAATGAGATGTTAAAAGAACTTGTTGGAAACGCTAAAAGGATAGGCCTAAATTTTGAAACTCTAACTGTTAGAGATTTTGAGAAGTTAAAGGAAGTGCTGGGAGAAAGGGAATATATAAATGTGGCAGATGTGATAATGGAAGCAAGGAAGATAAAAAGCAGCGAAGAGATAAAATTGATGAGAGAAGCTGCGAAAATTGCAAGCGAGGTAGCAGACGATATTCCGGATTTCTTGCATGAGGGCATGAGGGAATACGAGTTAGCAGCTCGCATAGTTTATGAAATGCTGAGAAGAGGAGCAGAAAGTGAGGCCTTTACAACGATATCCGCTTTCGGGGAGAACACTGCAGAACCCCATTACACGGCAGGGGCGAGGAAGTTGAAGAAGGGAGATTTTGTACTCTGTGACTTCGGTGCAAGGTACCATCATTACAATTCTGATATAACCCGTACCTTTGTTTTTGGAAAGGCATCGGAGATGCAGAGGGATATTTATTACACGGTACTAAAAGTGCAAAAGATGGGCATTGAGATGATAAAGGAAGGGGTCAATGGCAAGGATATAGATACGAAGGTGCATGAAATCATAGATTCTACAAGGTACAGGGGAAGAATGACACATTCTACGGGCCACGGTGTAGGACTTGCAGTTCATGATCATCCTGGCTTATCAAGGTTGGTCGATGTACCTCTCAAAGAAGGAATGGTTGTAACTGTTGAGCCGGGCATATACATCCCGGGATTTGGCGGTGTGCGTATAGAGGATGATGTGTTAGTTAAGAAGGATGGATACGAAGTGTTAACATCTGCCCAGAAGGATGAGTTAATAGAAGTTTAAGAAATCTTCTCTCTCCTTCTTTTTAGCAAATCCTTTATACTATCATTTGTCTCTTTGACAGCATTTTCAAAGCTTCCTCTTTTCATTGATATGTAGGCAAGAATGGCAACGAAGGTTGATGAAATTGTGTCTAGAATGAGATCTTCCATGGTATCTGCGAGGCTTGGTTGAGTATGGTATCCAAATAGCTGGTCTATGGTGAATTCCCCTATTTCCCATACTACTCCAAGAGCCATGGTAAACACTATTCCAAGAAGGGCTATGAACCCATAACTCATCTTTAGATTTGGAGAGTTTCTCTCCAGAAGATAAAAGGTAAGTATCAGGAGGGTGGAAAGAACTATTGAAGAGAAAGAGTGCAGAACAACATCGTAGTATGGAAATTTATCATATAAATTGAAAGCCACACCCCTCTGGTGCAGCAACAGGGCAAGGGTTATCAGAAAATCTAAAAAGGCAGGAGTGACGATGCCAAATCTTTTTTCGAGCAGGAAGGGAAGGATGGCGATGACAAATCCAAATATGGACTTTCCTATGAGCATCAAATCGTGGCGATATATACCCCACCCCATAAGTGCTATGAAGGATAATTTTAAAAGCCAAGATATGTAGAGAAAAACTCTCTTGCTCCCTCTCCTCCTAATGAAGTAATTTTTGAATCCGCGGTATTCAACGCACATGCATCAAAAAATGGTTATTAATATAAAAACTTCTTGTTCAGTTTGGGGAAAATTATATCTTTAATAGGTGAATATCAAATTATGAAATATTTGAGCGAGTTAGAGGATGGTGAAAATGCTATTTTGCACCTTGCAGTACGCAAAAAGTTTGGAATAAGGGAGTACAGAGCAAAGTTTGGAAAGTACTTTGTTATTGAGGCAGGAGATAAAACTGGAAAGGTTATAGTTAAATACTGGGGTAATGATGATAGATTAACTGAAAGATTGTACAATGAGATAAGAGAGGGAGATGTTATTGAGCTCCGAGGTACTTTTCAGAAGGACACACAGCCAACAATATCTGTGGATGCAGAATACGATTACATAAAGAAGATTGAGAATTTTGATAAGAAGAGATTTGTGCCCGCAGTAGATAATATAGAAGGAATAATGCAAGAGATACAGAAATTTGTAGATTCGGTTGAAAATGAACATCTCTCTCAATTGCTTAATTTCTTTTTCTCCCAGGATGAATTTTTGGATAGGTTTAAAGAGGCGCCATGGTCCTCCTATGAAGTTTACGCGTATATTGGAGGACTTGCCGAGCACACATTAAATGTAACAAGAATATGCGATTCTATGGCCAAAACTTACGATATTGATAGAGAACTGCTTATAACAGCATCTCTATTGCACGATGTGGGCAAGGTAGATTCTTACGAGATAGATACTATAATAAAGCAGAGAGATAGGGCAAAATTATTGGGGCACACAGTTTTAAGCTTCAATATGGTTGAATCTAGGATAAAGGAGATTGTTGATTTTCCGAGCGATTTGAGAGAGAAGTTATTGCATGCTATAATCTCTCACCACTCTCCGATAGTGGATAATGTACCTCAGAGGATAAGAACGAAAGAGGCATATATTCTATTTTATGCGGATATGATTGATTTATCTTTGCGAGAATTTGAAGGTGGTGAGGAAGAATGGCAGTATTCAAAGCGTCTGGGAAGGGAAATTTACACTGGATAAAGGGAATGATTACTTTAGAGTATGAGAACGAGGAGATGGCAAGGGCGATATACGAGAGTATAGA
Source organism: Aciduliprofundum boonei T469 (assembly GCF_000025665.1). Lineage (GTDB taxonomy): Archaea > Thermoplasmatota > Thermoplasmata > Thermoplasmatales > Aciduliprofundaceae > Aciduliprofundum > Aciduliprofundum boonei. The sequence continues at coordinate 440,799 of NC_013926.1, read as the reverse complement.
TGTTGATAATTACCAATTTTTAGATTGTACGGTGAAAGGAAATAAAGTCATATGTGAAACTCGGGCGGAGAAGGCATCAAAGCTTTTGCACACATTAGATGATTTATTAGCTTGTATCATCGTTGCCGAAGAGGTCTATCGTACATCTTGATCTTCTTTCTTATGTAAGAAAATGCCATAAATCCATAGACAATGGCTATAAGCAGTGGGGCTAGATAAAATATTGGATGTATGCCACCAAGCAAGATTGGAATGGAAGCTAAAAGATTGAAGGATGAATGCATGGTGACAGCTTTTAGATACCCCCTTCCCATAGAACTTCTTCTCGCTATTTTTCTCATAGAGTAGCCCAAACCTGTAAAGGCAGTAGAACTCCCATGAAGCAATGCTGATGATAATGAGCGTATTATAGAAACGGTTAACCAGGCAAAGAACCCACCGGAAAGAAGTGCAGAGATCTCGTACAGTAAATTCTCCATAAATGCAAATCCAAAACCTGAAGAGGCCCCGTAAACGAGCCCATCTTCAATTTCATCTATATATCTCTTTGAAACCAGAACACCATATGCCTTTGTAGCTTCTTCCACCACGGGGGCGATTACGAGGGCGAGAGTGAGAGAGGATAAGGTTGCACCATGCTCGGCTATGAACTCATAACCTCTCAGAAATTCTAGGGATGATTTGAATACGAATACCGCGATGAGCTCTATAATTGCAGCCATTATTGTGCCAAAGAAGGCGCCAGTTATAAACGAGCGCAGCACAGCTCTCCACGGCTCTCTTTCATATTTTTCTGTATTTCTAACTATAATCATATAAATGAGAGACGGAAGCAGGGCTACGGATACTATTATCGATAGAAATATGAGGTTCACGGAGGATTAATTGAATATGGATTATTTATTTTTTCTCAATGGCAAAATTTAATAGTTTTAAAGTTATCATTTCATGGTGGTATGATGGCGGAAGAATATCCTTCGGCAGCATTCATAATAACTATAATAGGGGCGATATTTGCTCTATTTGGATGGTTAATTATCTCTATTGCAGGGGTAATGATTAGTTCGTATCCAGAATCTTCTGTCTCTTGGTTTGGAGTAGTATGTGCGATTGTTGGAATTATAGGCTCAGTTCTTGGATTCTTAGCAGCATTTTGGATGAGAAACCCAGAAAAAGTGCATAGTGGAGGAGTACTGGCTATTATCGCAGCGGTTATTACTATATGGAGCATTATAGCATTCATACTTCTTCTAATAGGTGGTATTTTGGCACTAACTTGGAAGAAGCCTCAGGAGAAATCTGTAATTTTACCACCACCGCCACCGAGTTAGGAGGTGAATAAATGGATGAAGATATAATGGAGAGAAAAATTAGAGATTTGGAAGATAGGTTGAGCAAACTTGAGGTTGATGTTAGAGTGCTTGAGAAAGATGTAAACGGAATAAAGGATTACCTAAAGCAATTGTACAATTATATACAGATTATTGCAAATCGCTAGGTTTTTATACATCTCATCTATTTCTTTTTATGCAATTAATAAGGAAGGGAAAGGTTAAGGAAGTTTATGCTTTGAATGACAAGGAATTGCTATTTTTGTTTACAGATAACATATCTGTTTTTGACAAAATCATACCCTCAAAAATTCCACGAAAAGGTGAAACACTTTGCAAGAGTGCAGCCTTCTGGTTTGAAAAAATAGGTGAGATGAAAATAAAAAATCATTATTTATCCTGTGAAGATTCAAAAATGCGAGTTGGGAGATTTAGAATAATCAACAAGCCAAGGATTGAGAATGAAAATTACCTAATCCCTTTGGAGTTCATAACTAGATATTATGTTGCTGGCTCTCTATACGAGAGATTGAAGAATGGAAAAATGGATTACAAACTTTTGGGGTTTGAGAGTATGCCAGAATATGGGGAGAAATTGCCCGAGCCGTACTTTGAGATAACAACGAAGTTTGAAGCTTATGATAGAAAAGTGAGTTTTGAAGAGGCCCGAGAAATTGGTGGGCTAAGACAAAGCGAGATAGAGGAGATAAGAGAGTTAATTTTAAAGGTGGATGAAATAATAACAAATGAAGTTGGGAAAAGGGGATTATTGCATGTGGATGGCAAGAAGGAATTTGCATTTGGTGAAGGAAGAGAGATTTATTTGGTGGACACCTTCGGTACACTGGATGAGGACCGCTGGTGGGACAAAGATGCCTATGAGAGGGGGAAAATTGTACAATTAAGCAAGGAATTTGTAAGGCAGTACTATCGTAGCATAGGATACTATGAAGAGTTAAAGATGGCAAGGGAAGAAGGAAAAGAGGAGCCCGAAATACCTCCATTGCCCAAAGATATGGTAGAAAAAGTATCAAAATTATATGTAGAGATGTACGAGAGAATAACGGGGAGAAAATTAGAATCTGGCTTTTAGGACCTCTATTCCGTTAGAAGTTATATCAAGTGGATGAAGGGCCATACTATGGGCTGTTCCTCGCATCTTCAAGATTTGTATGTACCTCTTGATTACATTATCTTCAGTTTTCATAAGAAGAGAGATTATTCCATCAGCAGTGTATCCAACATCCTCTGGATATTTTTCTCCTTCTTTGATTTCTCCAGTTAATATTGAGACCGCCGACCAATTTTTTAGAAGGGTGACGAGCTCAAAGAGAAATTGTCTGTAATTGTCCACAAAGTTATTGACAACATTTATGGGGTCTATCACTATTCTCTGAGGCACATGCTCCGCTAGAATCTCATTTATCCTTATTATGAGTTTCATATTATCCAAGGTTCCCAAGTCCTTGCCTATATCTTCATAAATTATAGTTCCATCTTCCAAGTATTTTGGGTCAAAGAACTCGTAGTTGGACATAAATCTGAGCATCCACTCAGTTCTCTCGCTAAGCGTGGAAATGTACAAACCCTTCTCTCCTTTCTTCGCCCCCTCCATTAAAAATTGAAATGCAAAAGTCGTTTTTCCAGAGCCGGCAGTGCCTGAGATGAGAATAACAGAGGGTGCAGGAAAGCCCCCTTCTACCAGCGAATCCAGTCCCTTAATTCCCGAGGGAATGCGGCTAATAGGCATTTTTCAACACCTCCTCAAAATCTATCTTCTTTACCTCATCTTTAATTTCTTCAAAAACATCCTTTTCTCTTGAAACATCTATGGGCAGTATCAATGTAATTTTGTACTTCTTTGATTCATCAATAAGATAATGAATGAAATCGATCAAACTCTCTTTGCGCATGTACATTTTTGCAGTTGAGATATTATCAACCATGATAAAATCAAAGTTCTCTGCAGATATTTTATTGCCATCTATGAAACCTCCAACCAGTTCTTTGTTCTTCATAATCTCTATAGGGAACTTAATTTTCTTCTTTTTTGCATACGCTAAATCAATATAAGTTAAATTTCTCTGAGGTATTCCTTGGATTCCTAGGAGGTAAGTGAGATAATGGTGTGGTTTTTCGAGGGTAATTATTAGTCCCCTCCATTTGTTTATATCTGCAAGAGCTTTTAAAACAATTAAATTATTTTTTGTTTGATGTGTTGGTTTCACATTGATAACAATAATATCGTTCTTAGAAATCGAATTGGCGAGATTTTCAGATATCAAAGTTTCTTTCACATTCATTTTTATCCAGCCACTATCTTTCCATTGTATTTCTTTTTATTTCCATTTGAGAATAATAGTTCAACTATGAGGGTGTTGTCTTCAATTTTTATATGTGCTCTCTTAATCTTTGACATATAGTACCTCATCTTTTTACCCTTGGGCGTGATTTTCTCGTATGCATCAATTAGTCCTGCTTTCTCTAGCATGTGCAAGCGGCGATAGCATGCAGCGATAGGCACTTCAAGCTCTTGGCTAAGCTGGATAGCACTCTTCTCCTCCTTATTTGTAGCAGCCAGAATTTTTATGGCGTAATTGTCTGTTAAAATCCTTACAATTTTGTCTAGCGATGCATTTTCCATAGTTAAGCCATCGATCCTATTTTTATATATTTTGCAGTGTGATTATCTCAAATGAAAATCAATCACAAAAATCTCCCGAGATTTTAACATCATACAGTATTTAAATAAAAATAGCAAAAGGACAAATATGAATGTATCATGGTTCCTCTTGGAAACATCCGTCGGAAATATCATGTGGCATATTCTTTTAGGATTCTTAGCTGGCATTCTGCTTCTTCCAAAGAGGAGGGGTAAGTTTGTTAGTGCTCTTATTCTTGCCATAATAATGGAGGCTATTACGGATGGTGCTCACCTGGTAAATAAGGACATAACGCATAATCTTATCTTCTTCTGGCAGCTCCCTCTCGCATTAATACTTATTGATTACATTTACGATTCAAGAAAGAGGTTTATGCCTCTTCTTCTCACAATATTCGGGATAAATATGACTCACATATATTCTGATGCAATCTTGGAGGGAGATAATTTGGCGATATTCTATCCTATCAGCTCTCAGTGGTATGCATATCGCACCACAATATTCGGTATGAATGCAGCTATATTGGGCACAATAATTTTCCTAGCAACTATGGCCGTACTTTACATAGTTAGCAGAAAGGTTTATTCAACCTCTAGCTCTTCCTCCTGGCCCCACCGGAAAGAGATGCGCAAATACAATTTACCCTCTTTCATTACCACAGTGGCATTCTTAATTCGAGCTTTGTAAAGGGTAATCCACTTACCCTTTTGTGTTAATTTTCTTCCTACTGCTTCAATCAATCCTAACCTTTCCAACTCTCTCAATCTTCTATAACACACGGCTATTGGAATTCCAAGGGTATTGCTCAATGTAATGGCATCTAATGGTCTGTGTAATGTGGCCCTCAAAATCCTAACAGAATATGGATCCGAAAGATGATGAAGGACATCCCAGGCATAGGATTCATCTACGATTTTAATCACCCCTTACATTAGGGGTATAAGCTCTAGCGATATACCATCGTTGCTCATTTTAGGAATTATCGCTTTTGCGCTCTTAGAATCATTTATAACAGGTATATTTTCCATCATAACCATATTTATTGTTCTCTCTATGCCAGCATTTATTTCGTTATTCCAGCTAAGAAGTATTACCCTGTGACTTCTCTTCATCCTCTCAATTAATCTTGGCAGGTCTCTTAAATCTCCGTAGAGGCCTAAGAGGGTGTCTAAGCTTATTATTACATTTGCGCCCTCTTTTATATGATAATTAACGATATCTGGAGATAATTCAATAAGCATATCACTTCCTTCAAGGATTATGTCCGCCTTCTCTTTGTTAAATCCTGCAGTTTTCACATCCTTATCTAAGAATTTTGAAGAATGCTCTTTTACCTTCGTGCTTGGGTAAGATATTGGAGGAATAATTAAAGAATCTTCCTTACTCATTTTCAAGAATGATAGCACAATGGCCTGTAATAACTCAACAGGAAAATTTGGAGAGATTATTAAATTCAAAGATGAAGAGTCGATGCTCTCCAAGTATGAAATCAGATTTGATAAATCTATGCTTTTTATGTTATCCAATGAGAAATTATTGTAGTTGAGGACATTGAAATGCCCGCCTTCCAGAGTGTAAATGTATTTTGATCTCTTTATTGGAGAGCCCCTGAGCTTTTTTATGTACATATATCTCTTCCAGCTGGAGTTCCAAGGCTCGTGGTGCAAGCTTATTACTCCGTCTCCCAAGTATTCTATATTCTCAAATCCAGAGCTCTCAAGCACAAATACAATATTTGCAACACCCTCTTCCACTAGGTCTTTTTGGAGAGTGTAGAGCAATTTTTCAGCTGGTACACCGTACTTTTCGCTAAGTCCATCGATAGAATCCACACACACTAATGCCTTTTTAGGATGAACATTTTCTACAAAATCATAGATTTCATCAATTTCTGGCATCATAGAGCCTATTTCAAATATGGCCTCATTTTCCGTGAATGTTGCTTTCTCTTCCATCAACCCTTCTTCTATAAGTCCCTCCAGCTTGTTGAGTTCCTCACGCTTTATTTTTTTACTATTGCTTTTTTTGATCTTCTTCTTTAACACATTTTCCAGCCAAGGGAACTGGAGAAATAGGACATCATCCGCAACCCGTGAAGATAGGTATTGGATTTCAAAATGGTCCTTTAGAGAATTCAAAATCTCCAGTGCAAATGTGGTTTTTCCACTACCCGGCTCACCCTTTATGATTAAAGAGTGCCCGCCTTTATTTTTGAAGAATCCGATGACTTCTTGAGGTATCATCCTATCACACTCCTTTCCATTCTATTGCATATCTCCTTAATAAAGAATACTCTTTAGTTGTATAAGCTTCATTATCAGTTATGATAATTAAAATGGCATTATGCTCCATCACATAGCTATTTATTAGCTCAATATTTCTGAGCACATTTATAAAATCGTTATAGAGCAAGAGATATTCTATGCAATCCACCACGATGAAGGTGTGCTCATTCTCTTCAATAAATCTTATTATACTATCCGTTAAAATTGTTAGATTGTGGGGTTTAATTCTATCTTTGCCCACGATATCCGTTATCCAAACAATTTTTGCATTGCTCAAATTTTTAGGCACACCAGCCCTCTCTCTTATTGCCATAAATATTTGTACATTCCAATCGGAGATCTTTGGTAGAATTTTGTAGAGTTCATCCTTTGCGCTTGTGGGCACTATGAAAGTTCTCCCCCATTCAAAATCGTAAGCGTATATCAAGTTCTTTGCAATTCTCGGTATTGAAAGTATTTTTGCAACGCTTTTCTTATCCTTATGTGATAAAAGGATGCTCATAAAACTCCTTCTGAAATTCTTTGTTAACTCATCCAGAATTATGAAATCTCTATTTGCATACTTGGTCATAAGTGCCCTATTCAAATGTTTTATGATAGGCACTACGAAAAATATCCTCCTCAAGAATTTTTATATTTTTATCCGTTAATTCAGTTAAGATTATTGATGGAGAATACTTTTTCCATAGGGATAAAATACCTTTATAATCTTCCAGCTCAAAGCATTCAAACTCAAAACCCATCTCTTTCAAATGCTCCGAAATCTTGCTTCTATATTCCTCGCTGCTGTGGAAACAGAGTATCTCCATGGTATTTCCCTATTTCTTTAAATGTATTTAATTTTTTGTACTAAAGTATCTCAAAATTCAACGAATTCTGCGCTTTTATTTTCTATGTTCAGAATAGCAATACTTCTTTTCCCAGTTAAATATCCGCATGCCTCCCCAGGATTGATTATCATCGTTTTCCCCTTTTTTCTTAAATCTCTTTTATGAGTGTGACCATATAGGACGAAATCGTAATTCTGAGAGGCGGCGAAAGAATTAACAATTTTTAAAGTTCTTTCTATACTTCCAAATCCATGCAGGAGCAAAAAAGATTTGCCTTCAAGCTCGACCTCAAAGGGTGCAAAATCAATTTTAAAACCAAACTCTTCTGCAATTTTTTTTATTAAGAACTTCTCCCCATCGTTGTTTCCAAAAACTCCATACAATTCAAAGCCCTCGAATGCTTTTAGGGTGAACGGGGCTATGAAATCACCGAGATGAAAAATTATCTTTATATCTCTCTCCCTGAAAATCTCAGCCGCTTTTTTTGCAGAATCCAAATTATCATGTGTATCGCTTATTATTCCCACAAGCATGGAGGTAAATGGTATTTGATTAATTTATTTTATTGCCCTCTTCCCTTTTTCTGTTAAATAGTATATTTTCGGGCCGTTCTTTGAGCATACTTTGTAAAGAGGGCATGTTTTGCAAGGGCCAAGCTCCTGAGGTTTTCTATCCGCGGCGAGTATGTATCCCATTTTTATCAGATGCTCAATCATGCCCATGAGTGCAGAGTACTCCATATTGAGCTCTTCTGCAATTTGTGCTATGCTCTTTCCTTGGTATATGCCACGCAGAACATCCTTAATCATGGAGTTTTCCTCCTGAAATGCCAGCGAGCAAAGAATGGGTAGAGTCCAAGGAGGGCCAAGAAGAAAATGTATATCTCTGGACGAACATAGGCTGCATAGCCGGGGCAGTTCTCTCCAATGCACAGGATGTAATAATCAAGTAAATCTGCAAGAGCTATTATTATATTTAAAAATCCAATGGCTATGAGGAGAGAGAGGCCCACAAGGTAAAATGAAAGCCCATCGTATAGAAGCTTTGCAGTGTTTTTAGCACCATAGAGAATAAGGGTGGAAGCCACTATGAGTGAAAAGCCACCCATTATATCCGCAGGAGCAAAATTTGTGTGAAAACCCAAAAAGCCAGCTATTTCAAGTATGCCCAGAATAAGTGAGAAGGAAGCGAGGATGGATGAGTAAATAACGGAGAGAAGCACCTTTGTTTGAAGTTTCAACCTCCCACCCCCATAAATGAGCCTATATTATATGCGAGGAAGGAGAAGAGCAATGCTAAGGCAAAGCCCTCAAGAATTACAAATATGACGAATTTTATGCTCCTTGTCTCATTGTATATTGTTGCCAATGTGGCCACGCAAGGTGTGTAAAATAGGATGAATAGGAGCAATGAATATGCCTGCAAGGGAGTCATGGCTGCAAGCATTGCCTCTTTTGTGCCGTATAGCACATAGAATACATCTATCACAACTTCCTTTGCGAAGAATCCAAAAAATAGGGCTATGATTGATTCTGGAGTGATTCCAAATGGAGCGCCTACTGGGGCAAGAAAATGGGCAATTTGCCCAATATAGCTATTCTCTCCGCCGAATTTAACGCCCCAAGGCAAGGCAGCTAAAAGCCAGATTATTCCAGCGGCTCCTACGATGATAGTTCCTGCCTTGCGTAAGAACCCCTCACTTTTTTCCCACATATGTATGATTATTCCTTTTAGAGATGGTACTCTGTACGGGGGCAATTCCATAACAAAGGGCTCTGCCTTTCCTTTAAAAATCGTTTTGCTGTAAATGTAACCCAAGACGGCTACAACTGCCATGGAAAGAAGTAGAAGAGACCACATAACAAGAGCTTTATTGTGTTTGAAAAATATGGCTGTTATGAATGCAAACACCTGTATTCTAGCACCGCAGGGAATTAGTGGATTTAATGCTATGCTCAATTTTCTCTCTCTCTCATTCTTTAAAGCCCTAGTACTCATAACTGCCGGCACATTGCATCCAAATCCAAGCATCAGGGATATTACGCCCCTCCCCTCCAAACCGATCTTGCGCATCAACCTGTCCATCAAGAATGCGACTCTAGCGAGGTATCCAGAATCCTCAAGTATTGAGAGAATGAGGAATAGAAACATTATAATTGGGGTAAATGTAAGAACAGCTGCTAAACCTCTTAGCATACCATAATTTATGAAAGAAGCAGCCCAGGCAGGTATAAAAGAAGCCATCCAGTGATATGAGATGTCTATCAATCCGTTTATGTGCTGCCCAGAAGGTAGTGTTTTCCCATTAAAAATCAGGTCAATTGCATCTTGAAAAGGTGCAGCAACAACGAATACGAATTCGAATGAGAGGTACATAATGACCAAGAATATGGGCAAGCCGAATATTTTATGCGCCACAACATGGTCAATCATATCAGTTATTGTAACTCCACCGACATTCAAGGGCTCTGCCACCTCGTGGAACAGGCCATGGGCGAAAGAATACCTGAACGAGGCCATCAATGTTTCTATATCATCCCCATATATGTCTTCAATTTCGTGCCTGAGATGCTCCGCCTCGTGCAAAATATCCTTTCTGCCTAAATTTGCAAATTTTTTGCGTACCTCACTATCATTTTCAATAAGCTTTATAGCATGCCATCTTTTATTCTTTAAATCTAATTTTTCCATTATTCCTTGAAGTTTTTCGATTCTATTTTCCACATCCTCGGGATAGTAAAATTTCTTTGGTGTGAAATCTCCATGGAGGCAGGCGTGCAGGAGTTCTTTCACTCCTTTATTCTTTATTGCAACTGTTGGAATAACAGGTATGCCCAAAAGTTCCTTCATCTTCTTTACATCGAGTTTGTACTTTCTCTTTGCCTCATCAAACATATTTAATGCTATGACTATTCTATCTGTGAGCTCCATCAATTCTGTGAGAAGGTACAGGTTTCTCTCTAAGTTTGTGGCATCAATTACATCTACAACCACATCTGGCTCCTCCTCCAAAATGAAATTTCTGGTTATGACCTCCTCGAGAGAGTATGCCGTTAAAGAGTATGTGCCGGGTAAATCCACTATCGTTATTTTCTTTCCCTCAAAGGTTATTATACCCTCCTTTTTCTCAACAGTTACCCCTGGCCAGTTACCAATATGTTGATGCGCACCAGTTATAGCGTTAAAAAGGCTGCTTTTGCCTGTGTTTGGATTTCCAGCCAGGGCAATTAGCAAGAAATCACCTCACATAAATTCTATATGCCTCTCCCCTTCCAACATAGTATTCTCCCAGCTCAGTTCTGACTCGCATAGGACAGCATGGGCTTATTATCTCAATAATTTTTCCCGGGGAAATTCCTATGCTCCCCATATTTCTTATGAAATTCATCCCTCCATCGAGTATTACAATTCTAACTTTCTCCCCGGCAGGAATTAAATGTAGAGGGACAATTCTATCGATTTCAACATACTCGGCCTCGCTTCTCCTCAGAGATATAAAAACCCCTCTTATTTCATACTCAATAGGATCTCCAAACGGAGATAAACGGGCTACCCGAATCACAGTGCCTGGAAGTATACCCATGGCTAAGAGCCTTCTATGTATAGCTCCCGTTCCCGTAACTTTTGTTACAACGCCCGTTTCTCCAGGCCTAAGCTCACTCAATTTCACGAGTTAAGGATGGAGAGGGCATATTTAAACTTAATTAAACAATTTCGGGTAACCTAAAAATAAAAAAGGGTTATTGAATTTTTTCAAACCTGTCCTTGAGTTTTGTGAGAACCTTTGGTAAGGTAGTATACTCCATTTCCTCCAGTGGCAATCTGTGGGGTTCAAATGGTCCATGGCGGCGCATGTAGTCGGCTATGTATTGAGCAGTTTCCCTGGCTCTATCAAATGCGGGGTCATCAAATAAATCCACAGGTCCAACGAGCCTTCCATTTGCCACTTGGAATCCTAATGCTGCAACTCTTGGTGGACCATCAAATCTTGTGCAGTGTGCCTGTTTTATGCTAACGGGCATAAGAGGACCGTTGTGAGAACCACGCATCCATCCTGATACGAGGTGGGGGAATGCAAAGGGCTCTAGTACCTCGCCCAACGCTGGGCAACCGCTCTGTGCCCTAACCAATGCCACAGGGTCATCCTTTCCAATGTACTCTCCTGCAATCTGGTAGAGTTTCTCTGTGCTAACCACTGCTACAACCTCTCCCTTTACCTTTGGATTGCTCTCGGTAGCATAAACTCTCTTTATGACATACCTGCTTTTCGCTCCTATCAAAGCGAGCAAATCGTACATCTCTTTTGGAGAGTGCATTATAACTTTCTTGTGCTCCATTATATCCCATACTTCAAATTTGAAACCATCGTGCATACTTGGGTCAATTACCAATCCTGCTGTATTAAATGGATCCGCAAATATTCTGTATATGGGTAAGTTGAAAGCTCCCGGCTCTGTTTTATCCATCATAAAAGCCACAATTGGCTCGCTCTTCCTCTCCGTTATTTCCATTTCTGCTATTCCTGGGCCCATACCCCTTATGTTCCCGCTAAAAGCATCCTTTAGTAAGTCCTGCCCAGCGCCATATAGTTTTAATTCTTTAGCCACGGCGGTTGCCTTCTCAAAGGTGTTCCATGCTAATTTGTGGATTTCCTCACTATCCACACCTTTACGATGGGTCATTATGAGTTGCAAATCGTCTCCTACGCCTGTCACATGGAAATCTTCCAAAATGTGCTCGTCCTTTGCTTTCTGCAAAGCTTCTTTGGCAGTTTCAATCAAATCTGGATGCACGGTGGAGTGTCCGGGCCAACCTCCTACATCCGCTTTAATCAAGCTTATTGTTATCTTATCCATCTTATTCACCGTGCCTAAATCCCCCTAAGACATTTAAAATTTGCGAAGATAAAGATTTAATATGCTAAAGAGATTATGAATTGGTGGGCTTAAATGGTTCGTGTAGCTATAAATGGTTTTGGACGCATAGGGCGCTTGGTTTTTCGCATAGGACATAGGGATCTGGATATTGTGGCAATAAACGATATAACGGATGCACGCACTCTAGCACATCTCCTAAAGTACGATACCAATTATGGAAAATTTGATGGAGAGGTGGAGTACACTGAAAAAAGCTTGATTATAAATGGCCGCGAAATTCCAGTTTTCAGCGAGAGGGACCCGGAAAAACTGCCTTGGAAAGAATTGGGAGTGGATATCGTTATAGAGAGCACGGGAGTATTTCGCTCTAGAGATAAGGCGGCAAAGCATCTAAAAGCAGGAGCAAGGAAGGTGATAATAACTGCACCATCAAAGGGAGAGCCAGCGGATGTTACCATAGTTCTCGGAGTGAATCAGGATAAGTATGACCCGGAAAAGCATGATGTGATAAGCAACGCCTCTTGCACCACCAATTGTTTGGCGCCTGTGGCAAAGGTGCTGCACGAGAATTTTGGAATCAAGTATGCCTTGATGTCCACCGTACATTCCTATACCAATGACCAGCGTGTTTTAGATTTACCTCATAGAGATTTGCGCAGGGCTAGAGCGGCAGCAATGAATATTATACCCACAACCACGGGGGCAGCCAAGGCAATAGGGCTTGTAATACCAGAACTTGATGGAAAGATGCATGGCATATCAATTCGTGTGCCCACAAGCACGGTTTCCATAGTGGATCTCGTGGCTGAAGTTGAAAAGGAGCCCACGGAGGAGGAAGTGAGAGAGGCCTTCAAGAAGGCTGCTGAGGGTGAGTTAAAAGGGATATTGCAGTATGTTGATGAGCCCCTCGTTTCCGTGGATTTCAAGGGGAATCCGCATAGCGCTATGTATGATGCTCTTGAAACCTATGTTCGCGGGAATCTTGTGAAGGTTCTTGCATGGTATGATAACGAGTATGGCTATTCGGCCAGGGTTGTGGACTTGGTGAAGTACATATCTCAATGGCTGTAAAAAGATTAATAAAAGAGTGTGCATGGGATATTGAAGGTGATTGTATTGGCAAAAAAGAAGGAGGAAAAGGAAGAATATACTCTCGAGGATTTGCCTGGGGTTGGACCCACCACTGCTGAGAAATTAAGAGAGGCAGGTTATACGGATTTGATAGAGTTGGCGGTAGCCTCGCCCAAGGATCTAGCAGATACAGTTGGGATAGGGGAAGGTGTAGCTCAGAAGATAATACTCGCTGCTAGGAAGTATGCTAATGTGGGAAGTTTTGAAACTGGAGATGTTATTTACGAGCGCAGAAAAAAGGTCACAAAATTGACAACTGGCTCATCAGATTTTGATACTCTTCTCGGTGGTGGGTTAGAAACACAGGCCATAACTGAGTTTTTCGGTGAATTTGGCTCTGGGAAAACGCAAATCATGCATCAACTTGCCGTGAATGTTCAATTGCCAAAGGATAAGGGAGGATTGGAGGGCCATGCTGTTTATATAGACACTGAAAACACATTTAGGCCTGAGAGAATAAAGCAGATGGCCGAGGCCTTGGAATTGGATCCAGTGGAGGTGTTAAAAAAGATACATGTTGCTCGTGCCTTTAACTCAAATCATCAAATATTGCTTGTAGATAAAGCGATGGAATTGGCGAAGGAATACCCTGTTAGGCTCCTTATAGTTGATTCCCTCACAGCCCATTTCCGCGCAGAGTATGTCGGGCGGGGCTCCCTTGCAGAGAGGCAGCAGTTGCTTAATAAGCATATGCACGATTTGCTAAAATTTGCAGATTTGAACAATGCCGTTGTGGCAGTCACAAATCAGGTATCTTCAAATCCTGGCATGATGTTTGGAGACCCCACACAGCCCATTGGGGGAAACATAGTTGGACATACAGCTACCTACAGAATTTATCTACGAAAGAGTAGGGGAAATAAGAGAATTGCGAGATTAATTGACTCTCCTGCCTTACCCGATGGGGAAGTTGTTATAAAAATTGTTAAAGAGGGCATAAGGGACGCTTAAACCTTGTACCATTTCGTACCCTCTTTAGTATCTTCTATTTTTATCCCTATTTTTTCAAGCTCATCCCTTATGTAATCCGCTATTTCATAATTCTTTCTCTTTCTCTCCTCATTCCTTACATTTAGGAGAAGCTCAATAAGCTCACTTTCTTTCCCTTCATTGTCACCCCTTGGCAGAATATCGAAGATTTCATCCATTTCTTTTAGGAAATTAAGAGCGGCGAGGGCATCTCCTCCCTTTAATTCTCTGGCAAAATTTATGAAGGATAGGTACTCTTTCATAGCTTCTCTTGTATTGAAATCATCCTCTAAGGCAGCAATTATCTTCTTCCTTACAGAATCTATTTCTTCTATAACTTCCTCTGAAGGCTCTTCTTGCATTGCAGAATTTTTCAATATTTGGTAAGTGCTCCAAATTTTTTCTAAAAGGGGCAAAGCTTCTTCAATATTTTTCTCGCTAAAATCGTAGGGCTTGCGGTAATGAGAGTTAAGGTACATCAAGCGCAGCACCTCTGCAGGATATTTTTTGAGAAAATCTTTTATAAGGAAAACATTGCCAATAGATTTGCTCATCTTCTCCTTCTCAAATCTTACCAAGCCAACATGCATCCAGTACTTTGAAAATGGCTTACCCGTGGCTGCCTCACTTTGCGCTATTTCATTCTCATGATGGGGGAAAATTAAATCGGCTCCTCCACCATGAATATCAAGAGTTGGACCTAGGTAATTCATGCTCATAGCACTGCATTCTATGTGCCATCCGGGCCTTCCAGAGCCCCACGGGGATTGCCAAGAAGGCTCTCCCGGTTTGGAGGCTTTCCACAGAGCAAAATCTAAGGGGTCTCTTTTCTTCTCATTCACCTCAACCCTTGCTCCCGCAAGCATATCTTCTATTTTGCGATGGGATAATTTTCCGTAATCTTTGAATTTTTTAACAGAAAAATAGACATCCCCCCCGCTTTCGTACGCATAGCCCTTATCCACGAGAGTTTTAATAAGATTGATAATCTCTTCAATGTGCCTAGTTGCCTTGGGTATAATATTTGCTCTTCTAACTCTCAATGCATCCATGTCCTTCAAGTACTCTCTCGCATAGTAATGGGCCATCTCTATAGGGTCTTTTCCTAATTCATTTGCCTTGTTGATTATTTTATCATCCACATCTGTTATGTTAGAAATTAAAATGACATCATAACCCATATATTCAAGGAATCTTCTAAAAATATCAAATAAAATTGCGGGCCTAGCATGGCCAATATGAGCGTAATCGTAGGTTGTTGGACCACACACATATATACCTACACGCCCCTCATGCACAGGCACAAACTCCTTTTTCTCGCCGCTCAGAGTATCATATATCTTCATATCCTTGCATGGCCTTTAGGGTAAAAAAATTTAGCCTCTCTCCAAAGAGAGAATCAAGCAGGAGGGACCACCAGAGCCCTTCACGAACTCTGAGAGGTCCAAGGTGAATATTTCATAACCCTCCTTTTCCAATTTCTTTCTTGCCTCCTCATTCCTTCTCTCCACGATTACTTTTTCATTGCCTAAATAAATAACATTTCCCGAAATGAAAGAACTGCAATTAAGCCATATTACATCAAATCCCTTTAGCAAATTTCTTGGTATGTAATTACAAGCTAGGATTTTATCCTCTCCTATCAATGTCATTGCTCCACCAAGATGAAGATGCAAATCTGGAACTTTGATTATCCTTGCTTCATACCCCAATTCTTCTACGATTTTTGCAATTTGTGCTGCTCCTTCCTTATTTGTCCTCGTAGAGCGTCCTATGAAGAAAATAGGATATGCGGGTATTAAATCCCCACCCTCAGCAGTGCCGGGAGCTTTTACCTCTCCCTCTCTCTCCAACCCAAAATTTTCCAAAATCTTGCCCATCCATTCCTCTTCTCCCCTTCTCGCTGGAAGTCCCATTCTCAACTTGATGTATGAGTCCCCCAAGGATAATGCCGTGTCCATTGTGAAAACGGAGTTTGGATGCCCCTCTAATTCTTTAACCTCAATTACCTCAGCACCTGCTATGCGCATAATTTCTCTCAATTTTTTATGCTGCTCTCTTGCCTCATTTACATTTGCTCTCTCCATAATATTGTGCTCTTCTAAATTTTCAACCTTAAAATACTCCTTTTCAGGGGGGCTCACAATTACCCTTCTCAACGCCTTTCCATCGTGAAATATTCCCTTGAGCATAGGGGATTATGGTTTTGC
The DNA here is from genome assembly GCF_000025665.1 of Aciduliprofundum boonei T469. Taxonomy (GTDB): domain Archaea; phylum Thermoplasmatota; class Thermoplasmata; order Thermoplasmatales; family Aciduliprofundaceae; genus Aciduliprofundum; species Aciduliprofundum boonei. Next base: position 424,503 of record NC_013926.1, on the reverse strand, counting down.
GGGTATTTAACTTTCTATTTTTGAAAATAAGAAAAAAGGAAATTAATGACCTACGCCCACTTCCTCGGCGATATCATCCAAATCCAAAGATACCAGTTTCGCTTTGGTTGGTATGCCCTCTTCGCTCCAGCCTCTCGCCTGATAGTACTCGTCAAGCATATGTTCCAGTTCCTTTGGCTTTACATAGGCACCAGCACTCTTGCCCTTTGGTATGGGCTCATGGAGAATGCGCCATGGCAGGGTATCATCCTTGCGGGTAAATCCTTCGCGGGCATTGAAGGCGCGGGCCACATTGTATATGCGCTCTCCAATAACCATAAGCTCTGCATAGCTCATATCAAAGCCAGTGACTGCATGCACTAACTCTGGAAATCCTTCTAGGAAGTACATATGACGGGAGAACTTGCAGATGCCGAGAGCATCATAAACCTGCATCAAATCTTCGTGAGTTTTAACCTCAAACCCTTTGTTCTCTGCACTTAATCTATCTATTCCGTCAAATTTCCACCACTTGCCCACGAGCTCTGTGCCGTATATTCCAGCAGTTAGGTGGCAAGCGCCCCTGTAAGATACGGCAATAGCGAGGGCCATCCCCTTTATGCCGCGAACATCGTAAGCTGGTAGCTCTTGGCCCTTGACATGTATGGCAAATTTGTAGCTCTCCTTACCCAATTTCTCGCTTGCAACTTTGCTACCATCTGCAAGGAGCTCTCCAAGTTTCCCCTCACGATAAGCCATCTTGCGAAGCGCCTCAGCTGCTGCCTCCACATTTCCAAATTTGAGCTCTAAACCATCAGTATCTTCCTTGGTGAGCAATCCCTTTTCGTATGCTTCCATTGCCCATCCTATTGTTACGCCAGCGGATATTGTATCCAAGCCGTATTCATCGCACAGGAGATTCAGGTATGCCACAGCCTCAGGGTCATCTATTTCCAATTCTCCTCCTAACGAGTAAAGGGTCTCGTATTCTGGCCCGTCTATTTCCTCTCCTGGTCTGTATTTTGTGAGTTTGAACACCTGTGAGCACGGCTTTGTACAATTCGGGCATGGATTTCTTCCGCTTCTAAATTTAGGTACCCAGTAGTATGGGTCTATACCCAGTAACTCTCCTTCTTTTGCCTTATCGTAAAAACTCTGGAAATAACCCCACTGCCAGTTCCTAGTTGGGAATGTTCCACGCTCAAGGTTCATCCAGCGCAGAAATTCTCCGCTTCCATAACCCATATCATCCTTTGTTGCGGGATGATCTTTTATTATCTTGGCCCATTTTGCTATGAGCTTGCGAAGTGCACCCTCATCGTATGCCTTTGGTTTCTTTGTACCCTTTACAACCAGTCCCTTTAGTTTCTTGCTTCCCCAAACAGCTCCTAAGCCGTTTCTGGCTGCCTGTCTCTCTTCGAAATCAATTCCGCTTATCTTGCTTAAATTCTCACCAGCGGGGCCTATTACGGCTGTTTTAACCTTTCCATATTTTTCCTTTAATTTCTTCTGTGCTTCCTTCGTTGTCATTCCCCAGAGTTCTGAGCCGTCATCAATAGAGACCTCATCGTCTTCAATTCTCAAAATAACGGGTTTGTCGCTCTTTCCCTCGATAATGAGAAGGGAATATCCTGCCTTGCTGAGCTCTACACCCATTGGAGCACCAACAACACTCCTGCCAAACCCACCAGTTAGTGGGGATTTTGAAGTCATTGTGGTTTTAGATGCAGTTGGAATTCCGTAGGGGGTCAGCAATCCTGGGGCTATGAAGATTTTATTCTCTTCGCCCAGTGCATCTGCACCCTTGGGTACTTCCTTATAAAGATAATAAGCGGCAATTCCAAGCCCTCCGAGAAACTTTCTTGCGATGCTGGGAGGGATATCCTCCTTTTTTATCTCTCCAGTGCTCAGATTAACCCTCAAAATCTTACCATAACCTTCCATATTATCACCAAAGATGGCATGGAAAAAGGGAATATAAGAGTTCGTTATGCTTACCTATACTTATCGAGTACAGAGTCAAATATTTCCATACCCTTCTTTATGTCTTCCTCGCTTGCTGCGTAAGAGAATCTTATGTGCTCTTTACCCATATCTCCAAATGCCTCGCCGGGTGTGCAAAGCACGCCGTTCTTAACCACACCTTTAACAATGTCCACTGGATTTGCATCCAATTCAATCTTTGGAAATATGTAAAATGCACCCTTTGGTAAATTTGGCTTCACTCCATCCATCTTGCTTAGAAGCTCGTAAATTAAATCTCTGCGTCTTTTGAACTTCTCAACCATCATTTTAGAGTAATAACCGCTCTTATCCAATGCAGTTAGGGCTGCGTATTCAATTGGACTCTGGGGACAAGCAACCGTGTAGTAATGAATTTTTCCAATCTGCTCAACGTACTCTTTAGGTGCGATTATATATCCAAGGCGCCAACCGGTCATTGCGAATTCTTTTGAGAATGAGTTCAAGAATATGAGCTTATCGTATTTGCCCAAGAATGTTCTTGGCTCACCATTATAAGTTATGTTGAAATAAACCTCATCCGAAATTATTATCAAGTCGTTATCCTCTGCTAAATCGATTATCATCTTGATATTCTCATCATTTAAAACTCCCCCAGTGGGATTGTTTGGATAATTCACTATTATTGCCTTAGTTTTTTTGGTAATTCTATCCTGCAAATCCTCCTGCGTTGGCACGAATTCATTCTCCTGCAAAAGGGGATAATTCACAGGCTTGCCACCGGCTATTATCGTGTGGGGTTTGTAAAGCACGAATCCGGGATTGGGATAAAGGACCTCATCTCCTGGATTTATCAAGCTCAGCATGGCAGCTAGCATACCCTCTGTGGCACCAACAGTGACTAGAACATTCTCTGCAGTGATATCTGCATATTTCTCAAACTTTTGAGCTAAAGCTTCCCTAAGTTGTGGAAATCCCTTAGAGGGCCCGTATTTATTGTACCCTTTCTCAACGGCCTCTCTTATGGCATCCATTGCCTCCGGTGGTGGTTGAAAATCTGGTTCTCCAAGGCCGAGGTTTATAACTTCTCCTTGGGCCATATCAAAAATCTTTCTTATGCCTGAGAGTTCAATATTGAGCACTCTGTCTGAGAACATGAGTATAGAGAAGATATGCAGGGAATTAAATATTTCCATAGATAAATAATAGCATGCCAAATTATAGCAAGAGTGAAGTTTATTAATTTGAAGGAGATTGTTGCATGGTGATTCAAATGGTCTTTGAGAATGAAGTTATCAAAGAAATAATTGAAAAGTACAGGAGAATTTGGGCAATTGGCCATGCCCAGAGTGTTCTTGGTTGGGATATGGAGGTAAATATGCCGAAGGAGGGAATAACGGAGAGAAGTGTTGCTCAAGGGGAGCTATCCGTTATGCAGCAGGAGACTCTCCTCGCACCGAAGTTTGTGGAGCTTGTTAATAAAGCGGATGGCTTAGAAGGATTGAATGAGTACGAGAAGGGAGTTGTTAGGGTTTTGAAGAGAGAGATAAGAATAAGCAGCTCTTTCCCACCAGAATTCTTGAGAGAGTTAAGTGAGACAACGAGCAAAGCAACTGCTGCTTGGACAGAAGCGAAGGAAAAGAATGATTATGATAAGTTTGCTCCGTGGTTAGATAAGATAATGGAACTTGCCAAGAAAGGTGCGGATTATCTTGGCTACGAAAAGTATCCTTACGATGCTCTCTTAGATTTGTTTGAAGAGGGCTTGACTACGGATGAAGTAAATGCAATGTTTGAAAAACTTGAGAAGGAATTGAAGCCCGTGCTGGATAGAATACTCGAAGAGGGAAAGGTTCCAAGAGAGCACCCTCTTGAAAAATTGGAATACAAGAGGGAGAATATGGAGAAGGTGAATAAAGAAATTTTGAAGCTCTTTGGATTTCCTCTTGGGAAGCGTTCAAGGATAGATATCTCGCCACATCCCTTCACTACAGAATTTGGAATTAAAGATGTGCGCATAACCACAAGGTATGAAGGTATTGATTTTAGGAGAACAATACTATCCACCGTGCATGAATTCGGCCATGCCCTCTATGAGCTTCAGCAGGACGAGCGCTTTATGTTCTCACCAATTCGCGGCGGGGTTTCTTTGGGAATTCACGAAAGTCAGAGCAGATTTTGGGAAAATATAATTGGGAGAAGCGTGGAGTTTGCAGAGTTGATTTATCCCATATTGCAAGAGAACTTGCCAGAGATAAAGGATTATACGCCCAGGGATATTTACAATTATTTCAACATAGTTAGGCCTGATTTCATAAGAACGGAGGCAGATGTGGTTACCTATAATTTCCATATCTTACTTAGATTCAAGCTTGAAAAGATAATGATCAATGAAGGTATAAAAGCCAAGGATCTACCTGAGCTTTGGAACGATGAGATGGAAAAATTGCTGGGAATAAGACCCAAGAGCTATGCTGATGGTATTTTGCAGGATATACATTGGGCTCATGGCACCATTGGATATTTCCCAACATACTCCATAGGTACATTACTCTCTGCTCAAATTGGTGAGTATATGATGAAGGACATGCCAGATTTTGGAGATAAGGTAAGGAATGCAGAATTTGAGCCCATAAAAGAGTGGCTCAGAGAGAGAGTACACAAATACGGCTCAATTTATCCACCAAAGGAGCTTCTGCAGAGAAGTTTTGGTGAAGGGGTTAATCCAGAGTACTTCATAAGGTATGTGAAAGCAAAATACCTCTGAACCCATATTTTTAAATATATCTTTTTACATTATTTTCGTTGAGGTGCTTAAATGGGATTGCTGGGGTTTATAGGGATACCGATTGTTGAGGATATAGTGGCCTTCTTCATAACTCTCATAGCAATTTTTGGCTTGATAGGAATAAATGATAAACTTCGCAACTCTGGAAAGTTAAGCATAAATGTATCTAGAAAAATTATTCATACCTTTGCAGCTCCAATTTACATATTCTTTTTCCCGTTTTACTCTGGTAGCTGGTACTCACCACTTATAGCTATGATTGTACCACTTATCTTTGCACTTAAGTTTCTTACAGTTGGGTTGGGCATAGCGAAGGATGAAGCTTTTGTAAATACCATGTCTCGCTCAGGAGATCCGAGAGAATTACTGAGGGGCACTTTCTATTACACCTTGGTTATGATTTTTGTAACTCTCTTTTGGTGGACACATCCTCTCGCCTTGGTATCATTTTCCATACTTGCCTTTGGCGATGGGTTTGCAGATATAATAGGCAGGAATTATGGAAAGCATAAAATTAAAGTGCCTGCAGGAAACAAAACATGGGAGGGCTCTTTGGGAGGAATGTTATTGATGGGTTTCCTTCTCACAATGTTAATGGTCCTCTTCTATGGACTTATGGGAGCTACGGTGGTGTCCTCAGGTACTTTGGTTTATAAGTACTCATTATCATCCCTTAAAGACTTTTTCCTGCCTGTGCTAATTCTTGCTGTTATAGCAATGTTCACAGAACTTTACAGCCCCAAGGATGTTGATAATATAATAATTCCTTCGGTGGTAATAATATTTGGGGCTTTGCTCATATTGGCTGGTTTATGGCCTGGAGTACATACGGTATTTCAGGCGTTCTGGCAATTGTGAGGGATAGAATGGGATTGAGTGTAATAAAATTGGGTGGCTCGCTGCTCACAGATAAATCGAAGCCTTACACAATGAGGAAAGAAAAATTTAGAGAAATTGCTAGAGAGTTGAAAGAGAGTATGGATGAGATGATAATAGTTCATGGTGTGGGCTCTTATGGACACCCGCCTGTTAAGGAGTACAAACTTTACAGGGGTTATACAGGAAAGGAGAATCTTTTAAATTTAGCAAAGACGCAGAGCATAGTGTTTGAATTGCGTTTGGAATTTGTTAGAGCTTTACAGGAAGAGGGAATAAATGCCATGATTTTCCTGCCGAGTAGCCAGATAGTTGCAGAAGGAATGAAGATAAAAAAGATTTGTATTGAACCAATAAAGAGATTTTTAGAGATGGGAATGACTCCAGTGTTTGGTGGAGACATTGTGGTTGATACTAAGATGGGTTATTCAGTTTGTTCGGGAGATCTTATTGCAGCACATCTTGCCTCTGAGCTAAATGCTGAGAGATTGATTTTTGCAACAGATGTGGACGGAATTTATACAAAGGACCCGAAAAAAGATAAAAATGCAAAATTGCTGAAAGAAATAAATCTAGAAAATATGGATGAATTGGCTAAATTAACGGGTTCTGCTTTCACTGATGTGACCTCAGGTATGTACGGCAAAATAGAGACCATTAGAAAATACAAGAATGATTTAAAGAATACAGAAATAGTCATTCTTTCTATGTTAAAAGAGGGCAATTTAAAAGCATATATGAGAAATATGAAGGATGCAAAATACACCAAAATAAAAATAAAGTAAGAGGGATTTAGAGATACTTGATCTTGCTTGATGCCCTGAAGACAAACTTCTTCTTCTCAGGGACATTAATAACTTCTTTTGTTCTTGGATTTCTTGCCTTTCTTGCCTTCTGAACACGGCGCTCAAATATTCCAAATCCTACAAGATTTACCTTATTTCCCTTGTTCACCTGGTCAATAACCTCATCAACAAAGGCCCTTATGACCATTCTTGCCTGCTTCTGGCTTACACCAGTTTTCTTTGCTACGGTTTTTGCCAATTCGCTTATTCCTACCATTTTCAGTCACCCCATAAAAGGTATTGTCATTCTTGTATAAATATTTTTTTGTAAGAATTGCTATCAGAGGCAGTGTAGCACGGATTTATAAATTTAATACGATTTAATAAAATTAAAAGAGAGCCTGTAAAGAGCAAAGTTTTTAAACAATGTGTGCGTGGAGATCCCGTGAATCAAAGGAAAAAATATGCACAGAGGATTGCGAGAGAAAGAATAAAAATACTATTCTCCTTAGCTCAAGAGAGGGCATTGGAAGGAGATGAAGAACTTGCTAGAAGATATGTTGAGCATATGGTAAATTTATCAAAGAAATACAATGTTAGAATTCCAAGAGATATGAAGAGAATGTACTGCAAGAAATGTCATACCTTCTTACTTCCTGGTAAAACGGCACAAGTAAGGCTCAAAAAGGGTAAGGTTGTAATAAAATGTCTCAGGTGTGGGGCATATAAAAGGTATGTTTATAGAAAATGATTATTCTGAGATAGTTTCCAACTGGAAAAGAACATTGTAACCCTTTAGAGTTTCATACACTTTGTCTGCAAACCATATGGCATCTTTCACCGTTGCACCATTATCCCACTCGTAGACCATATCGTAGGTACCTGTTATTGGCTTAAATCCTAAGGACTGCAGTCTGCTCATTATCTCGCTTGGGCTCGCTCCTTCACTGTTGAAGGTTATTTTCAGATATGTTTTTATTCCCATAACGGAGGGGAATTGCATAATCAATATTTATTAATTTTCCTCTGCATATGGTAAAATCTAAATGATTGATTAGTATATACTTCACAATGATTTCCTCATTCCCTCTCAAGAACCGGCTGATTTTGTTCATTCTTATGGTTCTATCCACCATAATGATTGGGAGTTTGGGGTATGTACTAATAAAAATTTTCGTTGAACATGAGAGCGTTACATTTACAGATGCAATATATTTTAGCGTTGTTACAATTTCCACTCTGGGATATTATCCATCAGGTGTGAGTTTACATAGCGAGATTGGTAAATGGTTCACAATATTTTATTTGATATTTGGTCTTGGTGTGATTTTCGGAGGTATACAAGCGCTTTTAGGTCCCTGGATAGAGTTAAAAGTTAAGAATGCTGTGCAAGATAAAAAAATGCCTGTGCCCCAAGATGCCCATGTAATAATAGCTGGTTATAACGATGTGGCAGACATTATAATGGATGAATTGGACTTTTTGGACATACCATTTGTTATTGTTGATGAGAATGCTCCAGTAGATAAACCATCTGTAAATGGAAAGCCAACAGAGATGGAGAATTTAATCAAGGCAAATATTGGGAGGGCAAAGGCCCTAGTGGCTATAGGGGATAATGAAATGAATGCAGTTACGGTAATAACTGGGAGAAAATTGAATGACAAACTTAATATAATTGCTCTCTCTCACAAGGATAGCGCCAAGGACATTCTCAAAAAATGCGGTGCAAATGTTGTTGTTTCTAGGGATGAATTAATAGGTTCTGTTCTCTCTCACTGGATAAAAAATGATTTTGTACATAAATTTGCAGGTGAAATTTTCAAGGATATGGTTCTGGAAGAGCAAAAAGTTGATAAGTGCGCAGGCAAGAGCATAATGGAGCTCAATATGCGGGAGAAAAAGGGTTTGATAATAGGGATATACAGGGACGGGCAGTTGCTGGTAAACCCACAACCGGAGATGATACTGAAAAAGGGGGATATTCTTCTAGTGTTTAAAGGGGGTGTCTAATTGCTTATCTGCGGGTATAACTCAATAACTAAACTATTGGGGGGAAAGATAATAGATGAAAATGCGGAGGGTAAGAATAGTATCAAGGGCAATCCTGCAGACCCCCAGATTCTCATAAAAGCTGGAATAAAGAAAGAGGATACCATAATAATCGCTATGGATAGTGATGAAAAGAATATTTATGTTACACTATTAGCTAGAGAATTAAACCCAAAGATAAAGATTGCAGTCGTTGTAAAGAAAAAAGAAAGTGTGAGTAAGGTGTACGGTGCAGGAGCCGATTATGTGGTCCTAGAGAGTGAGATAGTGGGTAAAGAGATTCTAAGGTATTTACTGGCTCCAAAAGTGGCATCTTTTATTGAAAGGGTTATTGTCTCAGAGGAGCTTCAATTGATAGGATTGAAATTACCCAAGGTTTATGTAGGTAAGAAAATCAAGGATACTGACATAAGGAAGAAAATAGGATTAATTATAGCCATAAAAAGAGGAAATGATCTGATAAAAAATCCTGCTCCTGACACGATTTTAAATGAGGGAGATATTCTCATATTCCTTTTGCAGGGAAAAGAGATAAATAAGATAAGGGGAATAATGGGGCAATGGATTTTACAGAAGGGTTAGTGGACACAGCATACAGGGCTTACGAGAAAAAACTTCTAAAGTTAGTTAAAGAAGGAAAAATTCCAAAGCATGTTGGTATAATAATGGATGGTAACAGGAGATTTGCCAGAGAGTTGGATATGAAACCCACTCAGGGACATCGTGAAGGTAAGGACAAGTTGGAAGAAGTTATTGAATGGTGCAGGGAGATAGGAATAAAAATCCTAACAGTTTATGCTTTTTCTACGGAGAATTTTAAGAGGAGTAGAGAGGAAGTTCTGGAGCTTATGAGATTGTTTATTGAGAATTTAAAAAAAGCAGCCGATGATGAAAGAGTCCATAAAAACAAGATAAGAATAAAAGTTATAGGGCAAAGGGAGGTGCTTCCAGAAGAATTAAGGGAAGCGATAGAGTATGCTGAAGAGAGGACGAAAAATTATGATGAATTCTTTTTTAATATAGCCATAGCTTATGGAGGAAGAGAAGAGATAATAAAGGCCATAAAGGAGATCGCTCAAGAGGTCAAAGATGGAAAATTGGAGGTAGAGGATATAACAGAAGAAACTGTTAGAAAGCACCTCTATACAGGAGATTTACCAGATCCAGATCTAATTCTTCGTACCTCCGGTGAGGAGAGAATAAGCAATTTTCTCCTTTGGCAGAGTGCCTATAGTGAGTTCTATTTTGCAGATATATACTGGCCAACATTTCGCAAGATAGATTTTCTTCGTGCAATTCGCTCCTATCAAATGAGACAGAGAAGGTTTGGGAGGTAAGATTATGGATAGGCCCAAGGTTATAATCAACGCTGCAATGAGTGTGGATGGTAAGATAGCACTTGTTGGTGGGAAGAGGATAAAGATAAGCGATGAGGAGGATTTTAAAAGAGTGCATAAGATGCGCGCTAGCGTAGATGCAATTCTTGTTGGTATAAATACTATCTTAAAAGATGACCCTAAATTGACTGTGAAGGAGAAGTATGTGGCAAATGCGAAGAATCCAGTAAGGGTAGTTTTAGATTCAAAATTGAGAATACCTAAAAATGCAAGGGTCTTGAATAGTATCGCAAAAACTATTATAGCGACTACGGAAAATGCAAAGATTAGAGAGTTGAATGCTGAGATAGTAATATGCGGGAAAGATAAGGTTGATTTGAAATGTCTTTTAAACGAGTTGTGGAAAAGAGGAATTAAAAGCGTTATGGTTGAGGGAGGAGGTACGGTTATTTCTTCATTTTTGCGAGAGAATTTGGTAGATGAGTTAAATGTCTTTGTTGGCTCCTTAGTGATTGGAGGTGGTGCCCCATCGCTTGTAGAGGGCATAGGCGCAAAAAATGAGAATGAGGTTATAAGATTGAAATTTTTAGAATGTAAACCGCTTGGCTCAGGGATATTGCTCCGTTACGGTGTGAGAGATGAAGATATTGTGGAATGAGAGGGCAGTGTATCTTGAAGATATATCTGCTGTGATAATCACAGATTTGCATATAGGATATGAGGATGAATTGAGGGAAAGAGGTATCCTTGTTCCTTCTCAATGGAAGAGCATGAGAGATAGGATTGAAGATATAATGGTAAAAACAGAAGCAAATAGGTTGATAATTCTGGGAGATATAAAGCATAGTATATTGAGTACACCTCGTTATGTGAGAGAATTTTTTGAAGACATGCCCTACGAGATAATGGCAGTGAAGGGAAATCATGATGGTGGAATCGAGGAAATGGTAGATTTTAAGGTATATCCTCCACAGGGATTTAGAATAGGGAAGTACGGATTTATTCATGGGCACTCTTGGCTCTCGGAGGATGTGGTTAACGCTGATTTTTTGTTTATGGGACATATGCATCCTGAAATAGAGCTTTTTGATTCATTAAGGAAATCTAACAAAATGGCATGCTTTTTGTATGGTGGTCTCAATGAAAAAGGAATTGAAAAATATGGGAGAGATCTGTCAATCTTGATTTTGCCCGCTTTCAACCCTTTAGTTGGGGCAGCAATAGGCAAGCCCCTCGGTCCATTGTTTACAAATGATCTTGTTACCAGTATGGAAGTTTATCTTCTCAATGGCACATATCTTGGTAAATACAAGATTTATCAATCTCAAGACCAGGATTTATAATCCATAGTTCACCATTTTTTACTTCTTCCCAAGAGTTGTTATCTTTTTCTGTGGAAATTACTATTTTCTCGTTATCTCTCTTTATGAAAATGGTGAAATAATCCTGCAACTCTTTGGCTAGTCGCAAAACATAGAGCATTTCCTTATAATGCATCACAAAGTTTAAAGATTTAAAATCGTAATTTTTTATTATTCTTTTCACTCCTTCTTTCACCCCATATTCTAGCAGAGTGAGAAAAAAACTCTCTGTATCGGTATTCCCAATAGCCATTGGATGCTTTGGAATATTTAAAAATCCATTGTGCATAAACACTCCTTCTCGAATGAATGGATGAACATTTTTTATATCCACATCCGCCCCCTTTTCTCCTCTCTTTCTTGCGTGAAAAAATCCTATTTTTCCATTAGGTATGGTGATATCATTTTCCCAGATTGGTAATGTGGATTTGTAAACATACTCTCCTTTTCTGCTCTTTATCCAGAATCCAAAGCCATCAGGATGTGGAGCTCTCTTTCCATTTTTTGCCTGCTCTAATAGAAATGAAAAATAGGGTTGTAGAGGCATGTCTTCCTTTGATATCACAGCTACAAATCTACACATTAAGGGCCTCCTCTTGCTTTTTAAATAATTCTTTTATTCCCTTTTCTGCAAGATCAAGCAATATATTTAGATTCTCTCTGCTCAGCGGCTCTTTCTCGGATGTGCCCTGTATCTCAATATACTTTCCTTCCTCGTTCATAGCTATATTTATGTCCACATCCGCTTGGGAATCTTCTTCATAGGCTAAATCCAAAAGTGGTTCACCATTAACAATTCCTGCACTTATAGCCGCAACTTTGTATTTTATTGGGTTTTCGCCTAATTTTCCTTCCTTCATCAATCTTCTTATTGCTAAAGAGAGTGCTACAAACCCTGCAGTTATGCTCGCAGTTCTCGTTCCCCCATCGGCTTGGATAACATCACAATCGATCCATATCGTTCTAGGGCCTAATTTTTTCAGGTCCACAGCGGCCCGGAGACATCTACCTATTATTCTCTCAATTTCCTTGCTCCTACCATTTACATGGCCTCTATCGCGGAATATCCTTGTTTCTGAAGAACCGGGAAGCATAGAGTACTCGGCAGTTAACCATCCAGAATTTTGCTCTTTTAGCCAATCTGGAACATTTTCTATAACCTGTGCGGAGCATAGAACTACGGTATCTCCTTGTTTTATTAATGCGGAGCCATAGGGTTTTTTCTGGTAATTTGGAATGATTTCCACATTTCTTATTTCATCGGGTTTTCTATTTCTCATCCCCTCTACATGGAATTTGCGATAAATAATTTTTTGATGGCAAATATTTAAATAAGAGTAAAATCATAAACTCATAATGAAAATGGATAGGGGAATTGGAGAGTCCATAGAGTTTGGCATTCTTCTTTCTATTCTCACGGCAGGAGTTAATGCCTTATGGGGTATATTCTTTCTTCCTTGGGGAATTATTGGTATAATTTTCTCACTCTTGAATATTTTTTCCACACTTCTTATGAACCAGGGAAAGAATGGTTATTTAAAGGAAGATTACGAATACTCTCGAAAAAAATTGAAAATGTCAACAATTTTGAATTTCATCTTTGGATGGATTCTCTTGGGTATTTACACTTACAGATTGTACATATCTGTGGATAATTTGATAATAAGAAGCCATTTAATAAGAGAGGTCGAAGAGCCAGCCCCCATCTATGCCTCACCAAAAATTCCAAGAGGGAAATAAAAAATTATTTAAGAAGGTGGCATGCTGCAAAATGTTCCGGCTCGATTTCCACCATTTCTGGCTCCTTTTTTCTGCAAATATCCATAGCAAATGGGCACCTCGGATGGAATCTGCATCCGGGTGGTATGTCTATGGCATTTGGAATTTCACCCTTTATCTTTACTTTCTTCTTTCTCTTTCTTCTGGCTATGGAAGGTACAGCTTCCATCAGTGCCTTTGTGTATGGATGCTGTGGATTATTTAAAATATCTTTAACTTTCCCTATTTCCACTATTTTACCGAGATACATAACCGCTATTCTATCGCTTATCAATTTTCCAATGTCTATATCGTGGGTGATGAACAGCATGCTCAAATTGTACTCTTTTTTAAAATCGTTTAAAAGTTCTAAAATTGATGCGCGCATAGATGCATCTATCATAGATACTGCTTCATCAGCTACTATAAACTCTGGTTTTAGAATCATGGCCCTGGCTATAACCACCCTCTGCCTTTGTCCTCCACTCAAATGATGTGGGTATCTCTCATAGAACTCCTCTTCTGGTGTCAATCCCACTCTCTTCAACATCTTCAAAGCTCTCTCCTTTGCTTCCTCTTTATCAGCTAATCCATGGATCAATAGGGGATGTGCTATTGCCTCACCGATCTTCATTTTTGGGCTCAAACTCGCATAAGGATCTTGAAATATAATTTGCATTTTTCTTCTTATGGGTCTTAGCTTTTTTTCGGGTATTTTTGTTATGTCCTTCCCATTGAATATTATTTTTCCTCCAGTGGGCTCTATAAGTCTCAATATGGTCCTTCCGGCTGTTGTTTTACCGCATCCACTCTCTCCTATTAGGCTTAGCGTCTCGCCCCTTTTAATTTTGAAGCTTATTCCATCCACAGCACGCACATATCTCTCTGGTGCTTTTTTCAATATTTCTACAAAGCTTCTGCGTACGGGGAAGTATTTTTTCAAATCTTTAACATTTAGTATGTAATCCATTTTAATCACCATAGAGATGACAGGCAACAAAGTGCCCGGGCTCAACTTCTTTCATCACGGGCTCTTTTCCATTACACACACCTTTTAAATTTGAATTTTCCTTGAACACTTGGCATCTCGGATAAAACCTGCATCCCTTTGGAGGATCTCTCAAATCTGGGGGATAACCTGGAATAGAGGTTATTGTTTTATCAACCCAAAGATCAGGAGTGCTCTGGAAAAGTGCTGCTGTATAAGGATGCTTAGGATTTTCGATAATTTGGTCAACTAATCCGAATTCTACAAGTTTTCCAGCATACATTATTCCAATTTTTGAACTTCTTTCGGAGGCCAGGGATATATCGTGAGTGATAAAGAAAACACTGGTACCACTTTTTCTTAGATCTTCTAGCAAGTCCATAATTGAATCTTGGACGATTACATCTAGGGCGGTTGTAGGCTCATCGGCAATTATTAATTTTGAATGAAAAGCCATAGCCATGGAGATAATAATTCTCTGTCTTTGTCCTCCGCTTAATTGGTGGGGGTAGTAATCTAGCCTATCTTCTGGTATATTCACGCTTCTTAACAGCTCCTTAGCTCTTTTTTTAGCTTCTTCCTCATCAACGCCATGCTCAATCATAACTTCCATTATTTGGTCACCTATTTTTCTCAATGGATCCAAGCTCGTCATAGGATCTTGGAAAATCATGCTAATATCCTTTCCTCTAATTTTCCTAAGTTCTTCTATATCCATAGTAATTAGGTTCTTTCCATTAAATATGATTTCGCCTTTAACTATTTTTCCGGGATTTGGAACAAGGTTAACAAGTGCGTGAGCTACCGTTGACTTCCCACTTCCACTCTCTCCTACGAAAGTAACCCAATCACCCCTCTCTATTTTGAACGATACATTCTCAACAGCCCTAACCGTGCCAGCGATAGTGTAATAGTATACACTCAAATTTCTAACATCAAGTACTATGTTGTCCATTTAATCACCTCGTTCCAAGAGAGGTTCTCTCACTAAGAGCCTCTCCTATCAGAGCAAATGCCATAGCGAAGATCATGATCATAAAGCCGGGGAATATTACCAGCCACCAATACCCATCCAAGAAGAATGGTTGGCCCACTTTTAAGTCATATCCCCAGTCTGGTGTTGGAGGTACAACAGATAAGCCCAAGAAACTCAAACCCGCCTCAGTTAAAATTGTATCTGCTACACTTAGAGAGAATACCACGAGGATTGTAGGTACAAGATTTGGGAGTATGTATTTAAACATAATATCTTTGTTTTTAGCCCCCACTGCTCTAGCACCTTCCACAAATAATTGTTCTCTAAAACTTAAAGTTTGACCGCGTACCATTCTGAAATATGTTGGTACATAAACAAAAGATATAGCCACTGCGGTATTCATTGGACTAGGTCCCAAGGCAACGGAAATCACAATGGCTAAGATTATTGCTGGAAAAGCATAAATGCTATCCATAATGATGCTAAGGGTTCTATCCATTTTACCTCGATAATATCCAGATATGAGCCCAAGGGGTATTCCAACACTCATTGATAACAGTGTTGCTATGGCAACAACATAGAGCATAATTCTTCCACCCCAAAGTATGCGGGAGAACATATCTTGACCTATTCTATTTGTGCCCATGGGGTGTTTCCAACTTGGGGGTGCAAAGGTATCGTTTGTAGATTCCGTGGGATTATAGGGAGAAATCCAGGGAGCAAATATGGCCAGTATGATGACAATCAGCACTATAGTTAGTCCGGTTATTAGCATCCATCTGCCGGGAACTTTCTTGAAGAGAGATTTTATTATTGGATTAAATATTTTATCTGCTAGTTCCATTTTTATCACCTCAATACTTCACCCTTGGGTCCAAGAGTGCATACACTATGTCTACAATCAAGCTTATTACACCTATGAATATGGCTATGAATATCACGGTGCCTTGGATGGAAGTGTAATCTCTGTAACTAATTCTGTCTAAAAGGAATGTGCCCATACCGGGCCAGCTAAATGTTGTCTCCGTCAAAACTGCGCCACCTAACAATATTGCAAATTGCAGTCCCATAAGGGTGATTACAGGTATGAAAGCATTCTTTAGTGCATACCACATTACCTTTCTATTTTTTACACCTCTTGCAAAGTAAGAGCGTATGAAGTCCATGCTCAGAACCTCTACCATATTATTTCTTACAAGCCTTGTATATGCTCCGCTTAACACAATTCCTAAAGTTAATGCTGGTAATATTAGGTGTTTTATGGAACTTACTAGTGCGGGCCAGTTGCCTGTTAGAATACTATCAAGTACATAGAGCCCTGTTATCGTGTGAATGTTCATACCCGGAGCAATCCTGCCCGAGGTTGGAAGCCAGTGAAGGTATACGCCAAAGAAGTATTGGAGCATCATTCCAAACCAAGGTATGAAAAGAGTATAAACCAATATACTATAGAATCTCATTGCTGTGTCAATTTTTGTGCCCTTTTTCCATGCTCCTATTGCACCAGTAACCAGTCCTATGAGAACGCTGAACGCAAATCCCCAGATGGTTAGCTCCAGAGTGGCGGGAAATCTTTGGGCTATAAAATCCATAACTGGTTTGCCGCTTGGTGATGCTAGTGTAACTCCAAAATTACCAACAAATACTTTCCCTAGGTAATCAAAGTATTGATACCACAATGGTTTATCCAGTCCTGCAAGATGCCTTAAATGTTGCAGCTCTGCTGGAGGTATATTTTTAGCACCTACTACAGCCATTATCGGGTCTCCAGGCAAAATCCTAAGGAAAAAGAACACAACGGTATATAGGATGATTATCATTGGAATTATTAAAAGCGCTCTAATCACAATGTATCTTCCAATACCTCTAGAGGCCATATAGAATCACCTTATTGAATGTGTAAGAAATAAAAATAAAAAAAGTTTTGGGAAATCATTTGAAGTATAGATAGTTATAGTGGAAAATCATATCTGGACCAATGATTATTCCACCGATATCTTTCTGTGCTACCACATATAGCTTGCCTTGTATTATTGGTATATAGGGCACATCCTGTGCAAGGAGCTCTTGTGCCTGTATGTATAATTTTTCTCTCTGTGTCTTGTTAGTCAGTTGTTGTGCCTCTGAGAGTATTTGGTTCATCTGACTGCTGTTGTATCCAGTTCCAGCCCATCCATTTGCATTATCCACGGAGGACAAGAATGGGGTGGTGTAATCATCTGGATCAAGGTAATCTGGATACCATCCGAACATGTATACTTCCATTGATCCAGTTCTTGCATATTGTAGATATGTTTGCCATTCAGCACTCTTTATGTTTACTTCAATCATACCGGTAGCTTCCCACTGCTGCTTAAGAAGCTGGGCCAAATCTGCCTCAGTATCTCCATAATGAGAAGGTGTGTACCAAAGATCAATCTTCAATTTGTTTGTTGTGCTATAACCAGCCTCTTGGAGTAATTGCTTGGCTGCATTTAGATTTGGAGAAGCACCGTATTTCTCCTTGAACACATCCTTGTGGGACCACATTCCAATGGGTATCAATGTGTATAAAGGCTCCACAGTTCCTTGGAACACTCTCTCTGCAATCTGTTGTCTATCCACAGCATATGCCAATGCCTGTCTAACACGCACATCCTTAGTTGGACCTTTCACGGTGTTCATACAAATGTATCTAATGTAAGAGCTTGGTATCTCAACAACATTGTACTTGCCCTCTTCCTTAAGGCTCTTTATATCTGTGGGCCTAAGAGTTCTCCAAGCGATATTGATCTCTCCATTTTCCAAGGCGAGTCTCATTGTAGTTGCATCTTTGTAGAATTTGATAATTATCTTCTTTATCTTTGGTTGAGGCCCGTAGTAATATGGATTTGCTTGCAGGTCAAGCTCTTGATCTCTTACCCACTTGGTTATGTAGTACGGTCCAGCGCCTCCAGCAGTTTGATCGCTCTGTATGTGGTTTGGATCGTATGCTCTACTTACCGGGAAATATGGTGGGTCTGTCAGAAGAGCTAGGAAGTAAGCTGTTGGGTGCTTTAAAGTGAATACAACGGTGAAATCATCGGGAGCAGTAACCTTTTTGACAAATGAGGTAACTAGCCATGCAGGGTCACCGTTTATTCTCATAACCCTCTCAATACTCCAAACAACATCCTGTGCTTTCAGGACTGTTCCATTTGGATACTTTACATCATGCCTGAGATGGAATGTCCACACACTTGCGTTAGAATTTACATCCCAACTTGCAGCTATTGCCGGTTCTATATCTGTGGTTCCTGGTTTGTATGTCACCAAACCATTCATTATATTGTTCAAAACTTCCCAAGTATAGAAGTCGTAAGCATTTGCTGGGTCTATGTCAGAAACTTTATCTGTTACACCAATTACCAATTGCTCTTTTTGAACTGGTTTGGGCTGTGAAGAGGGCTGTGTGCCAAAGTACACTGCAACTCCAGCTATTATTAAAATCACTACAATAACTATGGCTATAATCCATCCTGTTGTCTTATTCATTGCCATTCACCCAAGGTGATTATAGGTAAAAAGAATATTTAAAATTTTGCATATTTATTAAAGCCCCTATTTTTGGTTCTTCTTTGAAATTCTGTAGTAGAATAAATAGAAAGTTTTATATAGAAGTATAGCATGGGGAAATTAGAAATCAACTAAAAGTTGATAACTGGAGGTGATAAAATGATGTTCGGAGACAGGGTATTCAAGGAAATGTACGACATAATGACCGAGATGGAGAGGGAACTTAACGCCATACGCAAAGAGTACACTCAGGATTACAAGATGCCAGTGATGGACATGTACGAAACCGAGGATGAGTTAGTGGTTATCATGGAATTGCCCGGAGTTAAGAAAGAGGACATAGTACTCAATGTGACGCCATCAACATTGGAAGTGACAGCAGAACTGAAAGAGGAGAAAGAAGATAATAGAAAGTATCACAAGAAAGAGAGGATCATACGCAAGTACTACAGAAGCATCACATTGCCAACAAAGGTCTCCGTGGACAATGTGGATGCAAAGTATGAAAATGGAATGCTCATAGTTCGCTTCAAGAAGGAAGCGGGCGAGAAGAAGAGAGTTGAAATTCATTAAATTTTCAACCTTTTTTGGAGGTGATAGAAATGAAAAAAAATAAAAATGAAGGAATAGTGGTGAAAGTAGCGGAAGCACGCTCAAGAGATGTGGGGCGTGGAATTGCAAGGATAGACCCTGTTATATTTGAAAAGATGGGCTTGATGCCCGGAGATACAATATTAATTGAGGGTAAGAAGAAAACAGCTGCAATGGTTATGCGAGGATATCCTGAGGATGAGGGAAGTGGGCTTATAAGAATTGATGGATACACCCGCAGAAATGCTGGTGTTGGAATAGATGATAAAGTCACGATAAAGAAAGTATCTGCTACACCCGCAACTCAAGTTACATTCGCTCCAACTCAGCCTCTTCGCCTTATGGGTGGAGAGGAATACCTCAAGAATCTGCTTGAGGGGAGGGTGATTACCAGGGGTGATGTCATCACGCTCAATGTTATGGGTAATACGATTGATCTCATAGCAACAGTTGTTAAGCCCGTTAAAGATGTGGTATTGATAACCTCCTCCACCGAGATAAAAATAAGTGAGAAGCCTGCAAAGGAATCTCAAGGTATTTCGATGGTTACCTACGAGGATATTGGTGGTCTCAAGGAGGAAATAAAGAAGATTCGCGAGATGGTAGAGTTACCGTTAAGGCATCCAGAGCTATTTGAGAGATTAGGCATTGAACCACCAAAGGGCGTGTTGCTTTATGGACCTCCAGGGACAGGTAAGACCCTGCTTGCTAAGGCTGTTGCAAATGAAGCAAACGCCCATTTCATATACCTCAGTGGACCAGAGATAATGAGTAAATTCTATGGCCAGAGCGAGGAGAATTTAAGGGAGATATTCAAAGAGGCACAGGATAATGCTCCTAGCATAATATTCATAGACGAAATTGATTCCATAGCTCCGAAGAGAGACGAGGTTAGCGGTGAGGTAGAGCGTAGAGTTGTGGCACAATTATTGGCTTTAATGGATGGCTTAGAATCCCGCGGTAAGGTTGTCGTTATAGGTGCAACCAACAGGCCAAATGCATTGGACCCTGCGTTGCGCAGACCTGGAAGATTTGATAGGGAAATTGAAATAGGCATACCTGGAAAGAATGCGAGGAAGGAGATACTTGAGATACATACTCGCGGAGTTCCTCTTGCTGAGAATGTTGATTTGGAAAAACTTGCGGATATGACCCATGGCTATGTGGGGGCAGATTTGGCTGCACTGGTTAAAGAGGCTGCAATGCGCGCATTGAGAAGGGTCATACCTGAAATTGACCTTGAAATGGAGAAAATACCGGTGGAAATACTGGAGAAATTGCAGGTAACTTGGGAGGACTTTATGGACGCATATAGGGAAATGCAGCCCAGCACGATGAGGGAGGTGCTTATAGAAAAGCCGAATATCCATTGGGACGATATAGGAGGTTTGGAGCAGGTAAAGCAAGAGTTGCGCGAGGTTGTAGAATGGCCCATGAAGTATCGTAAGTTATTTGCTCATATGAAGGTCAAGATTCCTAAGGGCATACTACTTTATGGACCTCCAGGCACAGGTAAGACCCTGCTTGCCAAGGCAGTGGCTACTGAGAGTGAGGCGAACTTCATAAGTGTTAAAGGTCCAGAGTTCCTGAGCAAGTGGGTTGGGGAGAGTGAGAAGGCCGTGCGCGAGGTATTCCGTAAGGCAAGACAGGCAGCACCGGCGGTTATATTCATAGATGAGATAGATGCCATTGCACCAATGCGAGGAAGAGATATAGGCTCCCATGTCACAGAGCGTGTGGTATCTCAAATATTGACCGAGATGGATGGTCTGGAAGAATTGCACAATGTTACGGTTATAGCAGCCACAAATCGTCCGGATATACTTGATCCAGCTTTACTTAGGCCCGGGAGGTTCGATCGCATAGTGTATGTACCTATTCCAGATAAGGATGCGAGAAAGGAAATCTTCAAGATACATCTCCGTGGCAGGCCATTGGCAGAGGATGTGGACATAGATAAGCTTGCTGAGAAAACAGAAGGATATACGGGCGCAGATATAGAGGCTGTATGCAATGAAGCAACGATACTTGCACTGAGAGAGTTCATACAGAGCGGTAAGAATCCCGATGAACCAAAGGATGCAAAGATTGAAATGAAGCACTTTGAGGAAGCCCTGAAGAAAGTAAAACCACTTTCAAAAGAAGAAAGAGAAATGTACGAGAGAATGGTGGATCGCTTTAGAAAGAGGGAATGAGTTATTCGTTCCCTCTTTTTCCCAAATTTTAGGAGTTGATTATTTTTTTGTACTCTTTTTAGGAATGGTAATAAAGTTTAGGGATTGTTTGCACTTTTTAAATTTTTCAATTAGTCGAGGTTTTCTTTTTCCCTTATGCCTCCTTTTATTATGTGGTACAGAGTAAGGGCAGCGGTGATTGTCCACAGAATGAACAACATTATGTATATGGCTATGTCAAAATATATCAATGTGGTGTAATTTTTTTGTTGTGCGTAATAGTATGTCCCTATTATATAAGCGCCCAGAGGGAAAGTGAAGGCCCACCACACTGTTTTATAGGGCATTGAAATTCTTTTTGCGTAATATATGGTGGTTGCCACTGAAAGTATGAACCACCAGATACCGTAGCCCCAGAAAAGAGATGCAAAAAATAACGCGATGTATTTAAATTCCACAATGACGGGTGGTGATAAAAGGGCTGATAAAGCAGCACCGATGGGCCCAAGATTTATCCAGAATAGAGGCATTTGAGATGATTTAAGGGGTTCTGATAGAATGTATCTATGAAGCCAGATTGTTTGAAAACCTATGTAAAGAAAGAAAGCAGTGCCAAAGGTAAAATCAAATGTGATATTCAGGGTTTCAAGGCCTATGTCTCTCATATAAGGTATTGCTGCTCTTCCAGCACCCCATATAAGAAACAACCCAGTAGTCATTATGAACATGGATGGATTTATATCTTCCAATTTTATCCTTCTGTTTAGGAATACGAAGAACATATACACGAAGGCATTAATCATAACTTCAATAGTACCGGCGATCCAGAATGCAAGTCCCACGGAAGGGATTTTCTCTACCACGAAAAAATTTGTAGATAGTGCGAGCATGCCTACTCCGAATGTGACATAGAAGTTGGATCTTATCGGATGCAGAAAATCTGCGAGAGCATTTTTTGGGTAGAAAATCCACCTTGCTGTCCAAGGCACGAGAATTACGAAAAACATGAGGAAGTTTAGTACAGTTATGAAATGAGCTAGTGTGAGCATAATGGGATTTCCAAAAGATAATAGATATGTTGAAGTGGCAAATACACCAGTGCCCATAACGGTTGCAAACCATGATGGCGAAAAGTTTTTTATATGCTCGCTGAAACTACTCACGCATTCTGTATTATAATCGGTGTTATAAATTTTCGTTTTTTAAGTGGATATTTCACTCTTTTTGAAAATTTTAAATATTACTCCTTTATCTTTAATATGGGCCAAGAGCCAGAGGGCGGCCACGGGAAGAGGATACCTGCGGCCCTAAATTTCAAAGGGAAGGGCATGGAAAGGGAAACCGCAGGTGTCCCTTCCTGAGGAAAGTCCCCCCTCCTTCGGGCAGCCGGCCTCGCGCAAGCGGTGGTCCTGAGAGGGACGGCAACGGAGCAGAAACGACACAGCCCGCGGAGCAGGATGATTCCCTGCGGATGACATTTCCGTGGGAGCTGTTGAAACGGCCGACCCCGGCGGAGCAAGCCCAAATCGTGCCTATGAGTTGCCCGACGAGGCGCAGGTAGGGTGCTTAGTCGGATGCCGCCACGAGGGGGCACCAAGGTTCCCCCTTCTAACCCCTTCCTTTGAGGGAAGAGGGTAGAGGGAGAAACCGTAGGTGTCTCCTCAGAACAGAAGGGGGCTTACTCCTGGCACTTGGCCCAATTCATTCTGTTTCTTCTTTCAGAATATTGGAAATTTTATCGCTTTCTTTTTTTATTATTTCCTGCATCTTAGGATCTTCAATTTTTTCCACGGCAAAAAGTATGTTTTGCATGGGGTTTCTCAAAGCATCTAGCATGTTATTTATGTATTCAAACCTTTTTTGCTCTTTTATTTCTAACATTTTTTTATCCGTTATATCAATCAAGCTGATTATTTTCCCTCCTCCGTAGATTATGGATTTTGTAAACACCCATTTAGTCCTACCATCCTTCGTTTTCATCTTGATTTCCCCATCTTTCAAAAAGTGTCTGAAGAGCCTTTTTTCATTTATTTCCTTGAAACTATAGCCTAATATTTTCATTGCTTCAGGATTTGCATATACGCATCTTCCATTTTTGAGGTAAATTATTCCAATAGGCATCTTTTCCATCAAAGTTTGAGATAAGCTAATTAAGTTTTCAATTCTTTTCTGTTGAGCGCTCATTCTCTTAGAAGCTCTTCTATATCTCACTCCCAGGTATGCTATAACGCTCACAGAAGCGACCAATGCTACGGTGGCAACATAAAGATAAAAAGGTATTTGCTCGTTTGTGGGAGGATTGAACCATTTGTTGTACAAAATAGTGTATTTTCCACTATTTTTAACTTTATCAATTGCATAGTTTAACTCCTGTACCAACCATGGCTCATTCTTCCTTACAGCTATTGCGATAGGCAGAGAGAATGCTTGGATATTTGTAAGACGAACATTATTCAAGTTATATTTTGCAATGTAGTACGAGGATGTGTGAATTTCGTACACAAATAAATCTACGCTGTTTGTATTTACCAGCTTCAAACCCTCTTGGGGTGTGGCAACTTCCACCAGGTACACTTTTTCGTGCGTCTCGTTCATCCAGTTCTTGAGGAATATTTCAGTTACATCTCCTCTAACCACTGCAATTGTGTGGTTTCCTATTTCACTTATCTTATTTATTGACTTTAAACTTGCCCTCTGGTAAAAATCAAAATAAAGGTGCATATAGGTTTCTGTGAATGCAAAGCTTTTATTCCTCTGCGGGGTTGGAACCGTGGCCATTAAAGCATCAACCTCTCCATTTTGAAGACGGAACATGCATTGATCCCAATTTCCAGGAACGAAATCAAATGTGAAATTTGTGTATTCTTCCATGGCCTTTAGAAGCTCTATATTAAATCCCACCAAATTTCCATTTTGGTCTATGTATGAGTATGGGGGCAAATTTTTATCAATTGCAATTTTAACAATACCTTTTCCCCCACCAGTTCTTGGTGGTGCAGAATAAACTAATGGGAATAGGGATGAGAGCAGGAGTAGCACGATTAGCAAGTAAAGAAATTTATGGTGGCTCATTTAATATAATAAATTGGAAGGATAAATATAAAACTTTTCCTCACCCTTTCAATTTTTGCAAAACAATGGATGATTTTACCTTCTTGACTCCATCTATCTTGCCTATGTTCTCGGAGATTATTCTTGCAAGTTGCTCTCCATCCTTTGCCCAGATTTCAACCACTATCATATTCTCCCCACTTGCCATATCCACGCATTTTACCTCATCCATATCTTTAAGAGCATTAGCCACATAGTAAAATTTCTCCGATTCTGTATCTATGCCCAAAATGGCAACACATTTATAGCCCAAGGTGTGGGGATCTACAGATAGAGTATACCCTCGGATTACTCCATTTTTCTCCATATTTCTAATTCTTTTCCTTACAGCAGTATCACTTATACCCAATACCTTTGCGATTTCAGAATAATTCATTCTTGAATTTTTGAGTAGGAGTTCTATGATTTTCCTGTCTCTATCATCTAGGTTCATAAACTCACCGCCAAGTGAGAATGCCATTTTTGTATTTTAAATGCACTATTTAACCTGCTTCAGTATCTCTTCCGCCAATTTTCTTCCGATTCCGGGTATTATAATCAATGTGCTCACATTTGCCCTTTTCAATTTTTCTATTGAATCAAAGCCAGAGTCAAATAATCTCCTCGCTCTGACTCTACCTACTCCCCTGAGGGACACGATGGGCAAGAGCTCCTCCTTAACTCCATATTTCACCCTTAATCTCAAATTCTCCACATTCCTGATATGAGGATAGTGCAGCACTTTTCCAATCTCTCCAAATGCGTATAGGAGCCAATCTGTAAGTTCAACCCTTCCGTGTAGGTCTCCTGGCCCAATATCGTATCTCTCAATTATTTTATCCTGCGATGTTTCCGCAATCCAATCCATCAGTATGGATGCAGTTTTCAAGGCACCAAAGAAAGTATCTTGGTCAACATCAAACTCGTCTATGGCAAGCTCGTGAGTGTAGGCTAAACTGAATAACTCTTCTAACTCACTCCTCTTCGCTCTTATTGGATTCATATCTGGTGTGCAGGAAATGGTATGAAGGATGCAAAAAATATCAAAATTATGCTCGTAGCATTTGCGAAATATGATGGCTGTATAGGGGTCTATGTATAAATCTGAAGTTCTCTTGCCCAATGGAGTGGCTAGGAGCAATCTCTTTCTCTTTATGAATTCATATTCTTCCAGAAAATCCAATATTCTCTCAATTTTTCTCTCTAAATTCTCCACTGGCATTTTAAACCCGTAAAATGTTTTCTTGAAAAATTCGAAAATTTCCTCCTCTTTGTTTATCATATCACTGGCTATTAGAGCCAATATGTGAGTTCTAAGTGCGCTCTCGTTTGATAATTGAGATTCTATATCTTCAATCTCTCCTCGTATATACATCTCCATATAATCATGGGCTCTCTTCTCACTTCTCGCATAGATGATCCCTTCTCCATACTTATCGTACTTTGGCCTTCCAGCTCTTCCAAGCATCTGCTTAACTTCCATAACGGGAATGTACACGCTTGAGAAACCATCATAGCGGGTGACATCTCTAACAATAACAGTCCTTGAAGGAAGGTTTATGCCAGCGGCAAGAGTGGGTGTTGCCACAATAACCTTTAGCCACTTATTTTTGAATGCTCTTTCCACTATGCTCCTATGCCTGTTGCTCAGGCCAGCATGATGGAAGGCAACGCCATGCCTTATCAATTTTGCAATTCTCTCGCTATATATTGTGTACTCCTCTTCCATAATGCTATCCGACAAAGCGTAGAGTTCATTCTTATCTTCCTCGTTCAAATACCCTTCT
Organism: Aciduliprofundum boonei T469; assembly: GCF_000025665.1. GTDB lineage: Archaea > Thermoplasmatota > Thermoplasmata > Thermoplasmatales > Aciduliprofundaceae > Aciduliprofundum > Aciduliprofundum boonei. Next base: position 398,465 of record NC_013926.1, on the reverse strand, counting down.
ACTCTCCTCCTCAACTTCTCGGCTAGGGATTCTGCAGATTTTCTTCTATTCACGAATATCAGCACTTGCCCTCCTAACTCTATGCTCCTTCGCACTAAATTTCCTATGTTTATGGCATCGTGCTTTATTTCAACCTTCTCTCCATCCTCAAAGAGAAGCGTGTCATCGTAATAAACTCCAAGGCGCAGGGGTACAGGCCTGAACTCGCTGTAAACATGCTCCCCGTTTAGCCATTCTGCGATTTCTTGGGAATTGTTGATTGTGGCGGATAGGGCTATTATCTGTGCCTCATCATTCACATCCCTAATTTTTGAGATAACCATTTCTAAAGTTGGGCCTCTTGATGCCTCTCCCAAAAGATGAACTTCATCAACTATGACAACTCCAAGATTGTAGGCGTATTCTAAATCATGCCTTAAAATGGAATCCATCTTCTCGCTAGTTGCTATGACCACATCGTAATACTTCAGATATCCCGCAGGGCTATCGTAATCTCCCATTGCAAGGGCAACTTTCATTCCGAATTTTTCAAATCTGCGAAGCTCCTCGTATTTCTCCATTGCCAAGGCTCTCAATGGTACGATGTAAACACTCTTCAACCCCATCTTAAATGCCCTCAAAATCGCAATATACCCGATTAGAGTTTTACCGCTTGCAGTAGGTATTGCCACAACCAAATTTTTCCCGCTAAAGAGTTTCTTTATCGCCTCTTCCTGTGGAGGATAGAGGTATCTTATTCCCTCATCTTCAAAAACTTTTAGCCATTCGCTATTCAACGGGATATCGTATATTTCCACGGGGGCTTATTTCATCATTCGTATAATAATTTTCCTCAGTGAAATATGCGATATATCTGCCTTGCCTTCTTGTCCCCTATACCTTCAACTTTCTTAAGCTCAACTATATTTGCCCTAGCAATTTTCTCAATGCTCCCAAAATGCTCTAAAAGAGCCTTGGCGATTTTCTCTCCTATGTATGGAAGTGAAGAAAGAGCATAAATTTTCCACTCTTCATCGCTCATAACTCTCTTTGGTGGAATTCTCATCCATTTTCTCTCAAACTCCCCTTCATTCTTTCCTTCCGTTTCTCTCTTTATCAAAATTCTGAAAAATTCTGCTAGGGCATCATCATCTTCCGCGTGGAATATGGGAATATCGTATCTGTATTGAATTTCCATATATGCACCCATTATATGGTTCCATCCAAAAGAGGATAAGGATATTTCATCTCCCATATAACCGTGGATAAGCAGGGCCCTTCTTCTTATCTTATGACCCATAACCTCTTGAGCCAGCATCCTTCTCATCTGGTCCCAGAGGCGGTTGCTCTTTAAACTATTCAAGAAATCTGAAGCACTTTTTCTCTCCACGAGCACTGCATAGGTATCAAATGTGATTAGAAAATCACCGACTGGGAGATTTACGAGTTCAAATGAGTCAAAAATATCCTCTATGATATCAAGAACTGAGCGCTCCCTATAATCCACAAATATTTTCATAGTTGTAAATTTTTCACAAGATTAAAAAATTTATGCGTAATAATATTCACCCTTTTCCTTCTGCTCCCTATCTGTATAGCTTCCGGGCTTGTTTATCCTTGGTCTCTTTGTCTCTCCGTCCCTTCTGAATGTTATTCCAACATTCTTTAAGAATAGATTCATACCTTCTCTCATGGGATAAGGTCCTTTACCAATGCCATGCCTTGCTGGCTCTCCACCGAAAACCATCACATCATCCGACACAATGTCAATGAAATAAACATCATGGTCTACAACGAGAGCACTTTTGCCGGTGTTTTCCATAACCCTGCGAATCACCTTCGCCGCAATCATTCTTTGATTGCTATCCAAATATGCTGAGGGCTCGTCAAGGAGATATAAATCCGCTTCTAACCCAAGGCAGATTGCTATTGCTAAGCGTTGCATCTCTCCCCCAGATAATGCGTTTACATCCTTGTTGTACATATGCTTAATTCCCAGAGGATTGATTACTTCGGATAGAAAGAATGAATTGGACATTCTATCTTTGAAGGTGAACATAAGCAATTCTTCCACTGTGCCATCGTACTGAGGCTTTATGTACTGCGGTTTGTAGCTTACTTTTACTTCCTCATTTATTTCTCCCCTATCCGCTTTTATTACTCCCGCAAGAATTTTCACGAATGTTGTCTTTCCTGTGGCATTAGGGCCAACCACGCCCACAACCTCTCCTATTTTTATCTCTCCCGGTTCAACTTCTAATTTGAAATTTTCATATTTTTTCTCTATGTATGGCCATTTTATCAATGTGGGCAACTCCAAGCTTCTCTTTGGAGGATGCTCTGTGAATTCTATTTTCCAAGGCCTGAACCTTATGTTCTCCTCTCTCAAATACCCTTCAAGGAATGAATTTATTGCGTTTCTTGTGGCTCGGATTTGAGAAACAACCCCATAAGCTCCTTCGCTTCCATATAAAATATGAACCACATCTGCTATGAAATCCATAACAGCTAAATCGTGCTCAACCACGAAAACTATCTTTTTCTCAGCCAAATCCTTTATTATCCTTGCGATTTCCAATCTTTGATCTATATCCAAATAGCTGCTTGGCTCATCAAAGAAATAAACATCTGCATCTTTTAGCATGGTTGCTGCTATTGCTACACTTTGCAATTCTCCACCGCTAAGCTTATCCACATCTCTATCTAATATGTTCTCAATTTTCAAAAGGGATGCAACCTCGCTTATATCTTCGTTTACATTCTTTAATAGTTCTTTGACTTTACCTTTAAAAACCCTTGGGATTTTATCCACATACTGTGGCTTTAAAGCTGTTTTTATTTCTCCATCTCTCAACTTTGAGAAGTAATCAGCCATAACATTACCGGAGAAGTAATCAATCACATCGTCCCAAGATGGCTTTTTCTCGTAATTTCCCAAATTTGGAATTAAATTTCCTGAGAGGATGTTCAAGCTCGTTGTCTTTCCCACCCCATTTGGGCCAAGGATACCAACAACCTTTCCTTGCTTGATCTGTGGTAATCTGTAAAGTCGAAAGCCATTCTCCCCGTACTGATGCACGAGCTCTTCTTTTAATTCCTCTGGCAATCCAACTATCTTCACGGCTTCAAATGGGCATTTGTGAACGCATATCCCGCATCCTTCGCACAGTTCTTCTATAATTTTTGGATATCCCTTTTCTGTTATAACAACCGTATCTATACCCATTCTAACCGGTGGGCAATAAAGACGGCACTCGTAATTACATTTTTTAAACTGACATCTATCCTGCAAAACAACTGCAATATGCATAAAAGCACCTCAACCCCTAATCCAAAGTTCGTCTGGGAGGTCTGTGTATATATCCTCTATGTCTTCCTCCTTTTCTTCTTCTTGCTTATAATAAACAAGCTCGTAAATTCTCTCCTTGTTTAGAAGCCAGTAATGAATACGCCACTCTCTACCATCCCAAAGCGTTGTTTCTTCTCTCTCTGTTTTAAGAATTGCCAAGTCCTCAAGGATGTAAAAAGTATCGCGATCTTCGGGCTCAAGCATGTTGTCTATGATCCTATCTCCATACCCGAAGAAGTTGAGAACATGCTCAGCTGTCATTTTTGCCTCTTCCATGCTCAATCTTCTCTTGGGCCTGCTCAACCCATTTTGAATTGCCTTGGCCAAAAAATCGACGGTAACCACGAATTCTGCGCTTTCTACATCTTCTATTTCCACTTTCCACTCACTCCCAGTGTGCAATATGCTATTACTCAACCTTCCTATTTAAACATTTCTAATTGAAGGGGTTGATAATGGAAACATTTTTAAATTTTTCTTGAGATGTTATAGCATATCTTCATTTCGCAAAGTTATAATACCTAATTTGTCTTTATGCTTTGGTGAGGATATGAACATTGCAGTTATTGGCTTGCAGTTTGGCGATGAGGGGAAGGGGAAAATTGTGGATTACCTCGCTGAAGATTTTGATGTAATCGCTAGGTATTCGGGAGGCAGTAATGCTGGGCATAGCGTGTTGTATAATGGCAAAAAATTCAAATTGCACCTCATACCAAGTGGGGTTTTACGAGGAAAGATAGGAGTCCTTGGAAACGGGATGGCAATAGATTTTTCAGTTTTAGATGAGGAATTTAAATCTTTAAGAGGGGAAGGATTAGAGCCAAAGATAAAGATAAGCAGCAGGGCGCATGTGGTAACTTCGTTTCACAAAATTATGGATGAAAAGGAAGATGAGATTATAGGGATAGGGACTACTAGGCGAGGAATAGGTCCCACCTATGAGACAAAGGTTAAGAGAGTGGGTATAAGAGTTGGGGATGTTTTTGATGATGCTATTTTGCTAAAAAGATTGAAGCTCGCAACAAAATTATGGAGTATTTATGATGAAAAAGAGGTGGAGAAAGAGGCAAGGGCAATAAGGGAGCAGGTGCGAAAATTCAAGGAATTTATTGTAGATACTGAGATATGGTTAAATGAAGTGATAAGAGCGGGAAAGAAAGTGCTTTTTGAGGGTTCTCAGGCTGCTCTTTTGGATGTGGATTTTGGCACATATCCATTTGTGACATCCTCTAACACCATTTCGGGAGGTATGCTTTCTGGGCTTGGAATATCTCCCAGATCCATCGATAAAATTGTAGGTGTTATGAAGCCCTATATGACAAGGGTTGGTGCAGGTCCATTTCCAACTGAAATTTTCGGGAAAATGGCCGAAGAGTTGAGGGATAGGGGTAAAGAGTATGGGGCTACAACAGGAAGGCCGCGGAGAATTGGCTGGTTGGATTTACCCCTCCTGCGTTATGCAACTCTGGTTGGGGGTGTGGATGAAATTGCATTAACCAAGGTTGATATTTTGCAGGGTATGGAAGAAATACCGGTGGCTTTTGAGTATAACTGCAGTGGGAAGAGAAAGTATCCTCCTATGCATATTGAGAAATGCGAACCAATTTATATGAAACTTCCTGGATGGAAAAGCATAGAAGATGAAAATTTATGGAATTATATGAAAATGATAGAAAGGGAAACGGGAGCTAAAGTACGGATGATATCCTATGGAGCGAGCAGGGAAGAAACCATGCTCATAGATTGATGCTATCAATTATATTGTTTATTTCTTCGCATCTCTTCTCCATATCTCTTACAAATTTTCTTATCTCTTCCAAAGCTTCTTTAGCCTTTATTGTTATTTTTGCTCCGCTGGGAGAGGCCTCAATAATTCCCTCCTGCTCAAGAAGACGAAGTGAATATCTTATCTTATGTTCAGGCATGTTGAGCATATGTGAAAGCTTAATAATTCCAACTGGCTGATTTTCAATAACAGCTTTGAGCACTTTAATATGCCTTTCTATCAATTCCATTTCGGTATCCAATTTATATGTTATTGTCATTTTCTCACCCCCTGATGCTTGTTAGCATGTATAGAAAGATGAGATAAAAACCTTTTGGAAACGAAAGTTTTATCTCTTGTATATGCATGCAAAAATATGCAAAATGTAAAATTATCGGATATGTATAGGATCAAGCTTGTTGGGGATGTGCAAGTATCCAAGGATGGAACCAAGATTGCCTATGTGGTTGCAAGGATGGATAAAAAGAAGAATGATTACCTTTCTAAGATTTATCTCTATGATGGAAAGAGTAAGGCTTTCACATCCGGTCCCAAGGATACAATGCCTAGATTTGCAGGTGATAAAATTGTGTATGTGAGGAAGGGAGAGAAAAAAAGTGAGATAAGAGTGATATCCCTTGTGGGTGGGGAATCAAGGAAAATAGCGGAAGTGGAAAAAGGCGTTATCAATATGAAAATTGACGGAGATTATGTTTACTTTTTATCTCCTGTGGTGAATAAGGAGAATGATGATGTAAAACGCATAACATCCATACCTTTTTACTTCAATGGTAAGGGATTCATCTACAATGCAAGTATGCAGATTTTCAGAGTACCTTTAAAAGGAGGTAAAGTTGAAAAATTAAGCAATGTGGATGAGAAAATTTCAAGTTTTGATGTTAAAAATGGCAGGATTATTTACTCTGCCTCGGAAGATGAGCGTGAGCCGTTTATGGAGAATCTCTATATTCTCAAAGAAGGAAAGGGTGAAAGGATAAGCGGGAGAAAAGCAAGTATAAGCTCGTTTAGAATATCTCCTGATGGCAAGAAGATAGCTGCATTCTTGAGTTTCCATGACAAAGGATTTGCAGAGCACAAGCGGTTGTACATGCTATCTATGGAAGGCGGAGATTATGAACTTGCCTGCGGGGATAAATTCTCATTTGGGAAATCTTTGAACTCTGATACCAGATTTGGTGGTGGCAGTGTGATGCAATGGATAAACGAAAATGAAATTCTATTCATAGCAACGGATAGGGGCAAGCAACCAGTTTTCATATACAGCCATGGTAAATGCTGGAAAATTTTGAATGGGAATAGAAGTGTGGAAAGCTTTGCCTATGCTGAGGGTACTTTAGCTTTCATAGCTCAGGAAATGAATCATCCTGCAGATGTTTTTATAAAAAGGGACAGAGAGAGAAGAATAACCAATTTAAATAGGTTCTTAAAATTGCCCAAAGGAGAGCATTTTACAGTGAAAGTAAGTGATGGTGAAGAGGTAGAGGGATGGCTCTTGTTGCCAGAGGGTAAAGGGCCACATCCAGCTATTTTGGAGATTCATGGGGGACCTAAAACATCTTATGGCCATGCATTTATGTTTGAGTTCTACTATTTCCTCTCTCAAGGATTTGCTGTTATCTTCACAAATCCCCGTGGCTCATCTGGCTATTCTGAAGAATTTGCTTTGAAGATTAGAGGTGATTTTGGAAATAGAGATTACAAGGATTTGATGGAAGCTCTTGATTTTGTGCTTGAGAATTATTCAATTGATAAGAAAAAGGTATTTGTTACTGGAGGCTCTTATGGGGGATTTATGACTAACTGGATTGTTGGGCATACGGATAGATTCAGAGCTGCAGCTACGCAGAGGAGCATAAGCAACCAACTCTCTTTCTGGGGCACTAGTGATATAGGGCCGTGGTTTAACAAAGATTATATTGGTGCCGGTAAGGATCTCTGGGAAGGATTTGAGAATTATTGGAGTATGAGTCCATTGAAATATGCCAAGAATATAAAAACTCCGCTGCTGATAATACATAGCGAGGAGGATTACAGATGCCCCATAAGTGAAGCATATCAATTATTCTATGCCCTTAAGATGCAGGGTGTGGATACAAAGATGGTTCTATTTCCCCACGAAAATCACGATTTATCTCGCAGTGGAAAGCCAAAGCACAGAGAAATAAGATTGAAGGAGATAGTTGATTGGTTCAAAGAGCATATGGAATGATCTTTTCTTCTATTTTCCTCATTTCCTCCGAAACCGCGAACGCAGCTAATAATATTCTCCTCAATCTTTCTCCTGTATGAATAAAACTTGTAGTTTTCAAGTGCTGGAGCGCATTCTTACAATTACGCTTTAAAAGTGTAATCAATCGTGCATTTGACATTCTTGTTGCCACCTTCAAATGTAAGGGAAATTTTATAAGTTTTTCCTTTAATGAGGTGCACATAAAATGGAAGGGTTACATTAGTAAATTTTCTGGGGGGTATCGCTTGATAGAACCAAGTATAGTCCCCTGATGCAGCAACGGTGCCATTTGAAATAAAACTTATCTTATATTCATAGTGTGTTATGTAGAAGTTGAAATTTCCAAGATTCTCCAGTTTAAGGACTAGTGATCTCAAAATCACTTTATTGGGGTCATTTGTTTCATTAAATATTTCTTCGTGAGAAATTAACTTAAGTGGCCCAGATTTGAGAGTAAATGTAAGGCTATTAAGGGCAAATCCGTAATTGTCTTCTAAAACTGCAACATATGTGCCGTTGAAATTATAATTAGGGGGGAAGGGTACGGATATGAATACAGTATCATTTTTACCTATTCCAACACCATATCCTTCTCCTATAATTGTACCATTGAGTTTGTAAACTATAATGTGGACCGGATAATCAGGAAATCTGCTGAGTTGAAATAAAAGGAAGATATATGACGGATATGACGAAGAATTATAAATCGAGAAATTAGTTATAACAACAGGAGGGTAAGTGAAATTGATTACACATTCACTATCAACGGGATATTTCTCTGGCTTATCAAGATTATCGGGATATGCTGGATAGAGAAGTGTAATCTTCACAGGCACGATGCCCTTTTGCACAAGTTGTACAACCTTTCCAGGAGACACACTTATATTAACCTTCTTTACACCATAAATCACACTATTAACCTCCTTGTAGATATTCATATTAAACACTGTAAAATTCAATCCACATATATAAATTGGTCTTTGAGACTTTATTAAGAGATGCACATTTGTTATGTACGCGTATTTGGCACTTACAGGACGAACATGTATATTTGTCACGGATACATCAAGGTGGGGGTGTACAGAAAACGATATTTTTCCCCTGTAAAGATAAGAACTACCTCTCTTTATATAAATGTCCATGGAGCCATTGAGATTATCAAGCATATCAAGCGGTATGGTTATATTGGTTTTGCCATCCTGTGTGCGATTAACCTTCCAAGTCACCAAGTTATAGTAAAAATCGCTTTCATTTTTGTAAATATGGATAATATCCCCATTATGAACAGGCGCAGATAATTTCAAATAAATGTAGGTTATTGTTTGATTAGGATTTTTGGGATTGGCACCAAAGAAATACCCACACTCCAAAATTTTTATTTTGTTGGTGTTTAAAATATAATATCCTGCAGTAATAGATAATAAGAGCAAAACCACTATAAGTGTGATAACTTTCACCTTTGGAAATCTTTTCATATGTATCTGAAATATTTTTGAATATATTGCTTTTTTTCTTTAATTTCTAGAATAGAAAAAGCAAATTTTCTCTGGGGGTAAAGCTGCTTTTTAAAGGAACTTTTTTCTTTTGGGATAAAACACTTTTCTTCTTTGGGAGGTAAAGCACCTATCCCTTAGGGAAGAGGGTAGAGGGGGAAACGAGCAGCAAAAGCTGCGAGTTAGTCCCAAAGGGGGACTTAATCGTAGGTGTCTCCTCGTAGTGGGGGGGGATATATATATATCCCCTCTTAAGTTCCCTTTTTATAAATATCTATTTAAACACAAAAAAATAAAAAGACTTGAACTAATTGAACTCAATCTTTTTTTAATCCTCGGGTAATAATCATATCGTTTATTATTGCATTATAAGCTTGCAATAGTTCTTCATGCGAAATTGATAAGTTTAAAGCTTTTATTATGGCTTTATCGAATTTTAGTCGTACAGGATGCGGCTTTATAGAATCAACAGGTATCAAAGGCTTAATTTTTTTTCTTTCTGAGCTCCAGAATACAGAATATCTTTCAGTAAAATGCTCATCAAGCTGCTCTCTTAAGGGAGGAAAATTTACATCTTTAAATTTATTAAATACTTTTACTAAATTATCAATTTGTGTGTTAGTAGTAGGATACAGTTTCATTGAGTATAAATCATAAAAACGAATATCTATATATCTCCCAGTAGTCTCTTCCTTAAGATTAAAGAAATAAGCCAAGAAAAATATTGAATTTAATAAAACGGTCACAGCTTTTGCCTTCCTTGGATCTGGTTCTACAACCACATTTACTTGATTGGAAGGAAAAATATCATTTTCAGAGAAGAAAGCTATCAAATGTGTATTTGGAGAATAAGGGTTTATGCGACGGCTTACAATAATTTTAGTTTTTATATTATTCATTTGTTTTTTAATATTATTCCAATAACTATTTTTTAATGAACTATTAAATCCTGAAAGTCTCTGGATTTTTTCTATGTCCTTATAAGGAGATATAGCAATATAATCATGTTTATTTGTAATATCCATTGTATTCAATCCAACGGGTGTTCTAATAGTGAGTAAAAACTTATCTTTATCAAAATCGAAAATGCTACTCTTTGAATGTTCATTGAGTTTACTCATTTCATACATCATTTTTGTTTCAGCGAATATTTTTTTATCATCTTCTTTGATGAGAACTAAAAAGGCTTTATCGATCCTATTTTCATTAATAGGTCTTGTAATAAACATGAATTTAGAAACACCTTTTGGTACGGGTCTATATCCTTCCATAAAATATCCATTACCACTATGTGGGAAATAATCTAACACCATTTCGGATTTTCTTATTATGTTTAAAAGATTATCTTTCCATTCAAAAGATGACCCACTAATAAACCACATCATATTAACAAAATGCTTTTTTATATCTTCCATAGAATACGATCTTATTTCTAGTAGAGGGTCATTTAACTTTGATGAGGTTTTAATCCTATCACATATCCGCTTAACATCTTTAAAGCTTAATGAATTTAGATCTTTTTTAATTAAAACAAACTTAACTTTATGATTAATAGGTTTTGATTTGGTTTTTTTAGCTATTATTAGAATGTCTCTATATTCAGAAGATTCAGAAAAACCATAATTCATTGTTGATTTTATTACATATAGAGGTAACCACTCTTCAAAAACTATTTTTCTTACTTTTTCACTTTCTCTTCCCCTCAATATATTAATAGGAATAACCCCTCCAAACATACCATTTGGCTTAAGAATCATATCTGCCAAAGCTATAAAATGCCCCCATAATCCTATTTCTCCTCCAACTCGTGATTTGAAACGCTCTATTTTTATATATTTCTTTACTCCCCTTTCAATTTTTGTAAATGGGGGATTCATTAGAACAACATCCATTAGGTCTAGAACCATATCATATTCATCACCTTGCATATTCTTACTTTTAATATTAGATGAGATAGGTATACCATATCTTTCTAATTTAGATAAACCATTTTTAATAGGCACGTTTAGTTCAAGTTTAAGACTATCAGCTCTTGCTATGTTCATTTTTTCTATTGTAATTTTAGGATTAAGAGATGCTAAATTAGCTGTGGTTAGATTTACGGCAAATGGCATTATATCTGTTCCATAAATTTGTTCTTCACAAAAGAGTTTGTGAGGATCTTCTTGTTTATTCCATAATTCTCGTTTTCTTCTATATGCTGCAGTCAGTATCGTACCAGAACCGCAAGCAGGATCAAATACGACTTCTTCAGCATTGTTAATTGTAACACAAGATAAAATTTCTGCAGCTATTGGTCTAGTATAAAAAGCAGCAAGCATTTTTTTAATTTCTTTTGGCATAAGCTCATGAAATAATCTTCCTGGGAGTTCAAACCTAATATTTTCTATCTTTAAATTCCATATCAAAGTGAAAGTATCTTTTATATAATGTTCAGGTATGGTATCCAGTATATCAAATTTATATATTGGTCTATAATTTATCTCAGTAATTCGTCTAAAGAGTTCTCTTATACCTTCTTTAGTTATATTTCTAATATCAAAACCGCTTAAAATTGCTGGATGTTCTACACCGTATAACCTAGCAAATAGAACCTGTGTTAAAAAAATATATGTCGAAATAAACTTTATTACTTTTATATCCTTATGTTTTGATGCACTAATCCCAAGAAACAATTCATCACTTGTAATTATATTGGTCATTTCCTTCTCTGTAATTCTAGTCTCTTTCATAATATCATTGATTTGCTCTTTTAAAAGGGTAATTACCGTTTTTAAACTATATGTGGATTTGATTTTCTCTTTTAAAATTCTTTCTACTTCCTCAAAAATATTGGGTAAGGTATCTAAAAATTCTTTCTGAGTTTCAGGAGTATCTAAAATAACATAAGCTTTTTTATTTCTGATAGCATTATAAAGAGCTTTCTCTTCTACAGAAATATTTCTAATACTCTCTGGTAAAAATATAATCATTCCATATTTAAGACCCGAATCAATTATATGCCTTGCATATTGTATCATGGCATTTTTAAAGAACATACTTTTTGTATAATTCCCTATTTTTATGCTAATAATCCATCTTGCTCCTAACCAATCAGCGATTATATCTGGCTGAGATTCGTATTTAATCTCCTCGACTCCTTCGGCACCTCTTTTTTTTAATAGATCTATAATGGCTGGATATAAAGATCTTTCAGTGACCTTTCCTCTTTTTTCTGACATCTTAATGATATAATACTTAAATCTATTTTAATTTACTCTTTACCTTCCCATACACTTTTATACTCTTACCTTGAGCCAGTTTCTTCTTTTGGTACCAGAGTGTAGACTTGTTTATTCCCCGTGCTTTCCTCTCTTCTGGTGTCATTTTAAGTATTTTCTCTGTTAATTCAGGTTCTATATGTTCTATACGGATATATGGAATCTCAAATTTCAAGGTGTTAGATTTCCCAAGGATATATTTACCCAAGGATCGAACTGTATTGAACATAATTGTTTCCAGAGTGTACCTCTTTTTACCAACTTCATATTTCTTGTTCATATTGAGCTTGAACTTCTCAACAAGGAGCTTTGAGGTCTGGGGCTTAAGGCGTATATGGTAGTTCTCAGTTACAATAAAAGATGATTTCTTTAACTTCTTATCCTCTAGAAGTTGGATAACGGATAGGTCAGATACCCACCTAAAAAGCTCTTGAAGATCATATACAAGAGGGGTCTTAGAGGAAGCTAGTTCATGCAAAAAACCAATCGATGGGTCTAGACCTACCGCATTGATATGCTTTCTTATCATAGACTCAAGTAGTGCGTAAGAATAGTTTAAAAGTGCATTTATTTCATCTGAAGCGTTCATGTTCCAAGAATAAGACTTAGTACTCCTTGAAGTGAAGTTAAATTCAGGGTACAGTTTATTGAAAATCTTTGATAACTCTTTCCAGTATATTTGCGCAACCCTTCCCTCATACATCAATAAATAGGATAATTTCGGTTTATTTTCCTCTTTTAATTCCATGTCCCTTTTTAGTTTTTCCTCTTTTTCTATCCTCTTTTTTACTTTAATGTGCTCAATTTCTGGATAATACTCACTTAATTCATATAGCATATTTTCCGATTTCCTTATTTTTTCCTCTAATATTTTTTCCGCAATTTTCAGTCTCTCTTTTTCGTTAATGTATATTTCATACTGCCTTATTTTCAGTTTTCCGTTAATGGGTTCCTTAGGCAAAAATACGGAAAGTAGGTTTCCGTTCCAGTTTAAAACGGATACCGTTATATTGTGCTTCATTAACCATCTTATAGCTTCAAAGGAAATATTCCCGTAATAACCTTCAATTATTAGGGAATCGTAGTTTATCTGGTGGGGGTAAAATTCGTGAACTTGTTTACCTTTTTCCCTTATTACTAGTTTCCTTTTATCCACATTTATGGAAATTCCATAACCACTAACTAAAAGAGGGTTCATTTAGATACCTCCATTCTCTATTGTTCTAGTTATTTTTTCATTCACTAACTCTATTTTTTGTAGAAATGGGTAATTAGTGAGATTAAATACCTTAAGTAAATTTAAATAATCATAAATGGGAAATTCGGTAATATTACCAGATTTTCTAATCAATTTATGCTTAATATTTTCATCCTCTAAGGGATTTGTATCATTTTCAATATGCTCTTTGACCTTTTCTAGTATTTCTTCATCAAGACCTTTTCCAGTACGATAATAACTCGAAATTATTAATGGCTTGTAGGACAAAAATAACTTATTCCCATTTTTCGTTATTCTTTCAATTATATCCTTATTATCAACTAGTAATTTGGAATAATTAAGGAGATGTATAAACTTGTGAATTTTATCTCTCCAACCCATATCCCTAAAAAGATCACTCTCAAAAACATCGGCATTTTTAATTAACATCTTAATGAAGTCTTTAATTTCTAAAATACCTCCAATTAATTTATGCATATCAAAGTTTAGTGCAATAATCACTTCACCTGAGAGGTTTTTAATATCGTATGCACCCACTTTTCTAAATATGCTACGCATTATGAAAAATTCATATTCTGGAATTGTAGGTAATGTATTAAATGCATCACCTTCTACCCCATTCATTATTATATCAACTCCAAATAGTTCAAAATCGTTATGATAATATGTAGAACCTCTTTCTCTCAAATCTTCTAGTTTGTGTAATATATACCATGCATTACTGTAAACATTATCACCTTTTTTAGTGATTGTGTATAACTTAGCCCTCTTCTTTAACACAGGCTCCCCATTTTTACCCTTAACCTCTATATCCCCAATTACTTGCTTAATCAGACCCTCCTCAAGGAGTTCATGGAGAGTTATAGAGAGCCACCTATTAGACAACCCACTTTCTTGCATAAGCTCTTTGAACCTTATTTTTCCATGTGATTTTATAATTCCAAGAACTTTTTCTCTTGTCTTTTGTTTCCTTCTATGTGCTATTATCCTAGTAGCTGATTGGAACTTTTCCATACTCATGATAGTGAACAATGCAATATAATATTTTCCGTGTATTTTCAAGTTTTTCAAAGATATTTAACATTATGGATAAAGTAAAGTGTAGTGAATTCACTATATTATATATCCCCAATGTTTATAGTATAGGTATGAGAGAGAAAAGTAGTATGTCTGGAAAAGAGAGGGTCTTCAAGAAGCCTTGGAGCTTATTGAGCCCTCGAGAGAAAATGCTAAGGGAAAAGAGCTTGGAAGTACTTGCTAGAGTAAGGAAAGGGGAGTCTTTGTCAAGTGCATGTAAGAAGGTAGGTATATCTCCAAACACCGTGATTAAGAGCACTAATGCTTTTAAGAAGGTTAACGGTAGGTGGATAGCAAAGAGGTATGACAAAATCTCTAGAGTAATGGACATAAATGAAAATGGTAAGAAAATTAGCATAGAGGTGAATGACTCAAGGTATGCTTCTATAATAGGTAAGTACCACAATGCAGTAAGAATATTTCTAGAGACTGGTGATATTACAGCTGTTGAGAGGTTTAGAAACATAAAAATAAAAGATGCTCAGGGTAACATACACAAGCTAGAGACTGACCCTGAAAAACTGGTAGATATTGCAAGGTCTATAGAAGAACCCGAGTTCTATGAGATATACAATTGGTGAGTCCCTATGTATTCTCAGTCTCCACTATGCATTGATGAGATCCTTATGGATGTTAGAGATACTATTGAAAAAGAGTATTCTAAAGCTTCGAACTGGGTTCTCTCTTTATTTGAGTATGAGAGAGAGCTACCAAAGTACTGTGAGATATGCGGAGCTACAAAAGGTCTTGAAAGACACCATATTGCAGGTAGGAAGCATGACAGCAGGGTCGTTTTAGTCTGTAAAGAATGTCACCAACATTTAAGTGCTAAACAGAACCTATGGGGCGAAGAATGGTTAAAGAGAGGATTACCTACAGAAAAGAGACACAAGTTCTTTTTGAGGGGACTCATAGATATTTTAGAGTTAAAGGCTTACAAGACCCAAAACTTCTTTTATGAGAGGATTGCTAGGGAAATTGCACTAAGGTGTTTCCCCCTTGGAGGTAATAAGTATGAGTGATATTGCTCTAAGGTGTTTTTCTCATAGTGATAATAGGAGTGGGTATAAAGAGAAAATATCACCTAACCCCTCACTATTGCTTGTTTTCGATACCGAGACAACTACTGATGAGTACCAAAACCTACTATTCGGATCAAGTTTAATTGCAAGGAACAATAAGGTTATTGAGAGGTATATTTTCTATGAAGATAACCTAAAAGAGTCTGAAAAGGAGAAAATAATAGAGTTTGGAGATAGCCACAGTATTAAGGTCATACCAAAGACTAGGTTTGTTGAAAAGGTCTTTTACCCCTATGTTTACCAAGCAAGGGCAAAGTGTATAGGGTTCAACTTACCTTTTGACTTGTCTAGACTGGCTATTGACTACACAATATCTAGGAAAGACCCGAGGGCTTTTTCTTTTACACTCTCAAAGGATCCTAGAAACCCAAGGGTCATGATAAGAGCATTGGACTCCACAAAGTCTTTTATAAAGTTTTTAAGACCACTCAGAAAGAAGAGCAAGAGAAAATACACGCACTACGAAGGGTATTTTGTAGATCTGAGGACTTTTGCATTTGCCCTAACAAACAAGAGACATACTTTAGAGTCAGCCTCCAAAGAGTTCAAGTGTGAGCACTATAAGACACACCCTGAGAGGCATGGAGCAATAAATAAAGACTACATAGAGTACAACTTAAACGATGTGCAAGTGACCTTTGAACTTTACCTTAAACTTATGGAGAGAAAAGAGATGTTCAATATAGACATGGAAGAAAACCTACTATATTCCCCAGCATCAATAGGTAAGTACTACCTCAATAAGATGGGTATAAGTCCATTTATGGAGCTTAACCCTGATTTTCCTAAAGAGGTACTGGGCTTTGCTATGACTACTTATTATGGTGGTAGGACTGAGTGTAAGATAAGGAAGAGCCCTATTCCCGTTACATACCTTGACTTTACCTCTATGTACCCCACCCTTTTCATACTACTCAAGCTAGATGAGATTCTTAAGGCTAGGTCTATAAGAGTAAGAGCTACCAAAGGTGAGGTCAAATCATTCCTATCAAAGATAAGTGTTGAAAGCCTACAGGATAAAGAGGTATGGAGAGACCCTTTAATGAGGAGTATTGTATTAATAAGACCTGATAGGGACATATTACCCATAAGGATGAAGTACCGTGGAGATGTCTACAATATAGGAATTAACTACCTGACTTCTCAAAGACCTATATGGTACACTATAGAAGATGTAATTTCATCTAAAATTTTAACTGGAAAAGCCCCTGAAATAATAGATTCTTTGACATTTGAGCCAGTAGGTAGACAGAGTTTAAGAGCTATAGAGATCAACGGTATTACAATAGCCCCTGAAGAGAATTTCATAAAGAAGATCATAGAGAAGAGGCTTGAGTACAAAGACCAAATAAAGAGAGGCATTGGAGATATTGAGAAGTTAAAAGTTATCCAGAATGAGTTTAAGATAATAGCAAATGCTTCTTCTTATGGAATATTTATAGAGGTAAATAGTGAAAAAGTAAAAGATAAGGAGATCACCGTCTATGGTCTTGAAGAGTTTAACACTAAGGTAGGCAAAATAGAGAGCATTGGAAAGGCATATAACCCAATAATAGCCATATTCCTAACCTCTGGTGCAAGGCTTATCTTGGCTATTGCTGAAAGTATTGCTTCAAATAATGGGTACTATGCCTACATGGATACAGACAGCATATTTGTAAAACCTGAAAAAGTTAGAGAGGTCAAGGAGCTCTTTGAAAAATTAAACCCCTATTCTTATAGTGTTGACATGTTTAAAATCGAGGACAACGAAGAGGGCATACCATTAGATAATGTGCTATTTTATGGCATCTCTGCTAAGAGGTATTGCCTGTATCGTATTAATGGTGAAAAAATAGAGATATTAAAAGAGTCTTCTCACGGCTTAGGTCATATAATAGGCATAGACCCAAAAGAGGTTTGGGAAGATATTCTAAAAATGCACTATCACCCTGATAGTAGAGAAGAGATAATTGAAAAATACCACCACAAGTATGCTGTATCTCAACTAACAGTCACAACCCCACAGGTTCTTAAAAGGTTTGACTATCTGAACAATAATAAAGAACTAGCAAAGAAGATAAAACCTTTCAATTTTGTTACTGTTGGGACTGCCTACCGCTCCGAGAATGGTGAGCCAGTAATACCAATTATGCCCTTCATAAGCCCTCAAGATAAAAAGTTTGAGCTTATACCATACCGACCGTTTATTGACTACAAGTCAGGTCTGAGCTCTCAAGATCTACCCTTAGATACAAAAGAATACTGGAAACCCATTTCTAAAGTTCTTGAAGACTACTTTAACCACCATGACGGAAAGTATGAAGGGGATGTTGGATTGTTGAATAGGAGACAAATAACAGTTGACCACATAAAATACATAGGGAAGGAGTCTAACGAGCTAGAGAAAAATATGATAATGGGTATACCTGAATACATAGAATATGAGAAAATGGAAGATTTCAAAGATTTTATATCGAGTCTTTCACCTAAGAAAATATTAGAGTATATTAATGCAAAATATCCTGATGTCAAAGTCTCATTAAGGGCAATAAAGAAGCTTAAAACAAACCTAAAGCGTGGAAAGTATCCCAAGAGAAAAAGGAAGTTGTATCCAATCCTATATCAGATCTACAAATCAGGAGTGATGTGAAAAGGGAACTTAAGAGGGGATGTATATATATCCCCCTCCTCGTAGTGGGGCCGCCCGGATTTGAACCGGAGTCACCGGCTTTTCTGGAGGGTTGCAGGAGGTAAAGGAACCCGCTGGTGGTTCCTCTCCCAAAGCCGGTAGGATAACCAAGCTACCCCACGGCCCCATGGGGATTGGTGAATGAACAAACTAATAAATTAATTTTTCCTTTTCAATGGTTCGGAAATCGAACAAATAAGATTAAATATAAAACTCAAGATTACCAGAGAGAAAAAAGCCTCAAAGAAGGTGGTAACTTGAAAAAGGTAAGCAATGCGAACCGGTTCCTGTATGCCTTCCTGATATTCATCATAATTTGGTGTGGATTCACATTTTCACCTGGGATTAAAGAGGAGCAATTTTTGCAGGAGTTTACAGCAGGTATTGTTCTATCACTTATTGCAGCAGCTTTCAGTTATCAGCATTTATCCGAAAGGGGTTTGTATAATTTATCCCCCCATAGAGTTTGGTGGTTTTTGAAATATATCCCTGTTTTTATTTGGGCTATGATAAAAGCAAATTTTGATGTTGCTTATAGGGTTTTGAGTCCTAAGAGGCCTATAAAGCCCGGTATTGTGAGGATAAGGACGGATTTGAAAAATCCTGTCGGGAAGCTGGCTTTGGCAAATTCAATAACTCTCACTCCAGGTACTATGACTATGCAGATTATTGATGATAAATATTACATTCACTGGATCTATGTGCACAGCGAGGATGAGAAGGAAGCTGGAGATATTATAAAAGGGGATTTTGAGAAATACCTAAGAGAGGTGTTTGAATGAACTGTTCAATTGATATATGTGCAATATTCATAGCATTAATTTCCGTGGCAGCATTTTTAACAATAATTCGCCTTGTAAAGGGCCCCACAGCGCCAGATAGGGCAGTAGCGTTGGATATATTGACTAACATAACCATAGTGCTCTTGGTTCTCCTTGGATATTTCTTCCAGAGGTTCATATATATGGATGTGGCACTCGTGTATGGCATTTTGGCTTTTGTAGGCGTAATAGCACTTGCAAGGTATCTGGAGGGAGGCCTATGAGCAATGTGATACTTTTAATTTTGCAGATAATAGGTTATATATTTATCAGCATAGGGACATTCTTTCTCCTGCTTGCCTCTATAGGTTTGCTTCGCATGCCTGATGTTTACAATAGGATGCAAACAGCAACAAAAGCGACCACTCTCGGAGCTTTAAGCGTACTCGTTGGTATAGGATTAATAGATCTTGGGTGGCTTCCTAAGAGTTTGATTATTGCAGCGTTCATAGTTTTGACTGCGCCAATAGGTGCGAGCGCCTTGGCTAGGGCCAGTTATAAGCATGGAGTTAAGCTTTGGGAAGGTAGCGTGGTTGATAAGTACAAGGAAGAAAAGGAGGAGGATTAAATTGGATCTATTTACTATAGTATCCTTAATCCTAATAATCATAACAATAATAACAGCAATAATAGCCGCTGAAATGAAGGATTTGCTCTCGGCTGCTATTGCTTTGGGAGTGATGAGTTTAATAGTTTCCATACTATTTTACATACTGCAGGCTCCAGATGTTGCAATCACAGAAGCTGCCATAGGTGCGGCTTTGAGTATGGCTGTTATAATATTTGCAATTAGAAGCACAAAGAGGTGGGAGAAATGAAGAGAGTATTAGCTATTATCATTGCGATTCTATTATTCGTTGTGTTTGCCATGGCCTTTGCAAAGATACCGTTTGGAGAGCAGATGAGTAAATATCCTCATTATTACAATCCTATTGAAAATCAAACATCAAATATGTCTCTTCCACAACATTACCTAACTTATGGTAAGAAAGATACTGGTGCTACGAATATGGTAACTGCGGTTGTGGTAGATTACAGAGGTTTTGATACCTTGGGTGAAGTAACTGTGCTATTTTTGGCCTCCACAGGTGTTGGCTCCTTAATGTATGTTGAGAATAAGGCAAAGAAAAAGGTGAAGAGGTCTAATGCTGTTGTGGAAACTGGCTCTAAGCTTCTGTTTGGTTTCATTATCTTATTTGGTGCTTATATATTTATACACGGACACCTCACTCCAGGAGGAGGATTCCCGGGTGGTGCAATAATTGCATCATCTTTTCTCCTTCTCTATCTAGCGTATCCAAAATTCCATGCGGAGCATAAGAGGTTGAATGTCTCGGAAAGTCTTGCAGGATTAACCTTTGTTATTGTAGGTCTTCTTGGGCTTGCAATAGCGGGTTATTTCCTCTATAACTTCTTGCCCTTTGGGCTGCCAACATATCTATTCAGTGCTGGCGTGATCCCCGTTATCTATGTTGCCATAGGCGTTAAAGTGGGAAGCGAGCTGACGGGTATCGTGGATGCAATGATGGGGGTGAGAGAGTGATCCCATATTACTACCTTGGTTCAATAGCACTCGTTGTTATTGGGATTTATATAGTCATAGCAAAGAAAAATCTCATAAAGATAATAATTGGTTTGGACATAATGGATACTGGAGTGAATCTCCTTCTCATCTCTGTGGGCTATGTGAAGAATGCTACTGCACCTATAGAGAATGTACCTGGCCCTTATGTTGACCCGATTCCTCAAGCTTTAGTGCTCACGGCTATCGTTATAGGCGTATCCGTCATGGCTCTAGCATTATCTATAGCAATTGGAATTTACAAGAAAACTGGAACTTTAGAACTTGACGAGCTGATGGGGGTGGAAGAATGATTAGGCCTGTGCTCTTGATAGCATTTCCGCTCCTATTCGCATTTCTCTCTCCAATCATAGGTCTTTGGAGTAAAAAATGGGTCAGGTATTTAGTCATATTTGCTACGGCTCTAAATGCCACACTTGCGGGATTCATACTTATGGAGGCACTTCAGCATCCGATCTTTGATATAATTGGAGGTTTTCAACCCCCTCTTGGCATAGTTTTGATGGTAGGGCCATTGGGTGCGATAATTGCACTGATAATCAACATTGTGGCGTTCATAATATCAATTTATAACCTAAAAGTTGAAAAAGAGCCCATAGTGAAATATTCCATGCTCTATCTCCTATTGGTGATGGGCTCTACGGGCATGGTTCTTACGGGAGATCTTTTCAATCTATTTGTGTTCTTGGAGGTAACTTCCATAGCCTCCTACGGTCTTGCTGCTTATAACAAAGATAAGGAGGGATTCATGGGTGCCATGAAGTATGTGATTATCGGCTCCATAGGAAGTACCTTCGTTCTTATAGGTATAACTTTGATATACTCACAGCTGAGAACACTTAATATGCTGGACATTGCAGCGAGGATAGGTACAATGGACCCTTATGTGAAAATTATTGCATTCACATCATTATTCCTTGGATTCGGTGTTGAAGCTGAGATGTTTCCTTTAAACACATGGGTTCCAGATGCATACGATGGTGCACCGCATCCCATAAGTGCAGCTTTTGCCTCGCTACCCGCTAAAGCAGGCATATTTGCCTTGGCAAGGGTTATATTTACAATGTTTTCATTCACGAATTTCCTATGGTTTGTCGTAATAATGGGTCTTCTCACTGTATTCTTTGGGGAAATTATAGCATATACTCAAAAGAATCTAAAGAAGATGCTGGCTTACTCTTCCATTGGGCAAATGGGTATGATAATAATGGGCTTAGGAATAGGCACAACCCTTGCAGTTGAGGGTGCGTTTTATCAAATGATTGCCCATGCTCTTGGAAAGGCATTGCTGTTCATAGCTGCCGGTTTTCTGATTTATGCGGCTAAAAGCAATAAAATAGAGGATATGAAGGGTATGGCAAGAAACCCGTTAATTGGGATACCTTTATTGATAGGTGCTCTCTCCATAATGGGTATGCCACCATTTGCAGGGTTCTACGGTAAATTCTTCATTCTTATGGGTGGATTTTCACAGGGTTACTATGCTATCATTGCACTTTTCTTGGCTGCTAGTATTGTGGAGGTTGCCTATTATGCAAGATTCATAAAAATAGTGTTCGAGAAGGGTAATAAGGTAATAAGGCCAGATGCGGCTACATATATACCCTTGATACTCTTGGCTATATTGATAGTGCTTATTGGCATATATCCAAAGCCCATACTTGCTGTATTGCAACATGTGAGTGCATTTATAGCAGGAGGTGCCTAAAATGGATGCTTTAACTTTATTTGGAATATTCATACTGCTTCCGCTTGCTGGTGCCTTACTCTCTTATTTTGGCAGGAAATATGCTCCGGCTATAGCATTGATATTTGTGGCGATAACAGGTATATTCCTGTATGTGTGGTATGGAAGCTTTGGCTCTTACACTATTGATATTGGAGTAAAGTTGAATTTTACATTTGATATAACCACCTGGTTCTTTATGTTGATGATGAACACTGTCCTATTCTCATCTCTCTTATTTGCAGTGAGTGCGGGACTTAAGAATGCTGGAGGATTTTCAACATTGGTGCTCCTTGGATTTGCAGGGGCTAATGGAGTTCTTCTCTCCAGGGATTTCCTGAGTTTGTATTTATTCTGGGAACTTATGTCTTGGTCAGTTTATGTGTTAATCCTTCGCACATCTGGTGAATATGCAAGGAGATACCTGCTTTTCGGAGTTCTCTCTGCTTATCTCATAATAATGGGTATTGGAATTGTGTATTATTATACTGGAAGTTTCTTGTACGCGGATGCGCTTTCTGGTGCAATACCCCATTATGCATGGGCTTGGATTCTCACATTTTTAATTCTTGGATTTGGAGTGAAGATGGCTATAGTTCCTTTGCATGTATGGGCCCCCTATGCGTATTCTTCTGAACCGCCCTTTGTATCGTTCTTATCTGGAGGATTGAGCAAGCTTGGTACATTTGGAATTTATATGAGCATGTATTCCATTGCAGGTGTAGGGATTTTGAATTCCTTCGGCACATTTAGGGGTGTTTCTCTCCTAGGTTATCCATTTGCACTCCTGGGTGCTATAACAGCATTTGTGGGTACGATTTTGGCGATTTTCCAAGATGACATCCGTAAGTTGTTAGCTTACTCTTCCATAGGACAGCTCGGTTATGTTATGGTAGGTCTTGGGCTAGGTACATCCTTGGCTCTTGGTGGAGCATTGTTCCATGCATTCAACCATGCATTCTTCAAATCTCTGCTGTTCCTCGGTGCAGGTGCGGTTATATATCGCACAGGAAAGTACAAGATCAGTGAGATGGGAGGACTTGGATATAGGATGCCATTCACATTTCTATTTGTCTTATTTGCCATATTTGCTCTTGCTGGTATTCCTTTAACCTCGGGATTCATATCAAAGTGGATGCTCTACGAGGCAGCTATAGAGAAAAAATTTGTGATAATAGCCCCGTTGATGCTAATTGCATCTGTCGGAGCATTTCTGTATAGCTATCGCATATTATATGGAATATTCTTGGGCGAATTAAAAGAGGAGCATAAGAAAATTAAGGAAGCACCGGCACCCATGCTTGCGGCCATGTTCATCTTGACAATTCCATTACTTGTATTTTCCATCGTTCCTGGTTGGATTTTGAATTGGATAAATGACATTCTTGTACATACAGGTCTTAAACCTCTGGATTATAGCAAATTTGCATATCTATCAAATATAGGCGGAGCAAACATGGCAACATTTTGGATTGCATTTATGGTGTTGTTCTTTGTGGCAATGGTGATATTCTTAAGAAAGAAGGCGAGAGTTGTAGATCAGTACGATAACTACTTGGCAGGAGAGGCGCCCTCTTCGGTTGCTCTCCATGCTGCTCATAATTATTATAAACCATTGAGGGACACATGGGCTCCATTGCTTAAATACAGCGCTGATAGGGCTTACGAGAAATTAAGTAAATTCTTTGCTGATGGCTTCTCTGAAATTAAGAATATGTATACTGGAAACCCACAGGATTATGCTGCTTATCTGGGAATTGCCTTTTTAGTATTCCTTCTTGTTGGGTGGTGGTTGCTATGATAGTTGATTGGCTTATTCAAGCAGGACTAGTTGCGCTTTACCTATTCCTTGCGGTGGTCATAGGGTTACTGTTTATGGGTATTGCTAGAAAGGTTACAGCCAGGATTCAAAACAGGGTTGGTCCCCCAGTTTACCAGAATTTCTTAGATGTGGGCAAGTTGTTGGCTAAGAAAACTAACATCAAGCATAATTGGATATTTGATTTTGCCCCTCTGTTTGCACTTGCAGGAGTGCTCCTTGCCTTAGCTTATCTACCCATGGGTGGTTATAAAATGCTGAGCGGAGAGGGCGATTTAATTCTTCTCTTGTATATAATGGCTATACCATCACTTGGCTTTGCCCTCGGCGCAGGGGCCTCAGGCAATCCTAATGCAGGCGTGGGAGTTATGAGGGCTCTCACTCTTATGCTCTCTTATGAAATGCCATTCCTCCTTGTGTTGCTATCACTTATGATCTTCTACAATACTGCTTCTCTGTCTGTATTATTGGATAAACAGATGAGTTATCTCTGGGGAATAATCGCTTTACCAATATCTGCTTTGGCTGCCGACCTGGCCCTCCAGGGCATGATGATGGAGAAGCCTTTTGATATTGCTATTGCGCCCCATGAAATTGCTTCTGGCCCTCTGGTTGAGTTTGGAGGCAAGTATCTTGGCATGCTTATGCTGTTCTCTGCAGGCTCCATAGTTTTAGAAACAACACTATTTGTGGATCTATTCCTCGGTGGTGGTATGGTATTAAATCCGGCAACCTATGGAATAATCGCCTATGTGGTTAATTATCTAGTATGGTTTGCCCTAATATTCGTGGTTTGGATGATTGCAGTGTTTATAAATGCAGTATTTCCCAGATTCAGAATTGAGCAGGCCTTTAAGTTTTACTGGAAATGGCCAACAGTGATTGCAATATTGGGTTTAGCTCAGGCATATATTATGTCTGTATTCCTGGGGGTGGTACCATGAACGAGAACCCATTGCCCAATGTAATTCCGGATAAAGAGTGGAAAAAGATACAGAGAATGCTTTCAAGGCGCTCATTGTGGATGATACATTTCTGTACTGGCTGTGGTGCTATGGAGATGCCCCCTGTCATGACCTCTCGTTATGATATGGAAAGGTTCGGGATAATACCAATGGCCACTCCAAGACAAGCAGATTTGATGCTCGTAACAGGTTATGTGGCTACAAAAACTCTAAAAAGGATTGTTAGGGTATATGAGCAGATGCAGGACCCTAAGTATGTTATTGCCTTTGGCTCATGTCCAATAAATGGTGGTATTTACTGGGATTCTTACAATATCATAAAGAGATTGGATAAGTACATTCCCGTGGATTTATACATAGCGGGATGTATGCCTAGGCCAGAGGCAATAATGGATGCATTTCTTAAGCTTATGAAGGATATAGATGAAGGAAAAGCTAATGGTTGGATGAGGTACAGGAAATATTATGACCAGTACAGAAGAAATCAGATGAAAGTATTCAAGAGGTGGGATGAATGAAGGCCGAGCAGATATTCAAAGAGCTCGGAGTGGAATTTGAAAAGCTAAAGGTGAAGGGAAATACTCTTCCAAGATACAAGGCAGAGGTGAAACCCGAGAAGCTTGAGGATGCTATAATCAAATTCAAAAATAGTGGTTTTAACCACTTTGTAGCTTTAAGTTGCATTGACTGGATAAAGGATGAAAAATTTGAGCTCGTGTATCATCTTTTTAGTTATGAAGATAGCGAGGATGTATTTTTAAGTATATTTTTGCCGAGAAATGAGCCAAAATATAGAACTCTGAGGCATCTGTTCCCTCAGATTGAAACATATGAGAGGGAGATTTATGAAATGTTCGGAGTGGAATTCGAGGGTAATGATAGATTGGGTGAGTTCATCTTAGAAGATTGGAATGAGATGCCACCCATGCGGAAGGATTTTGACACAGTAAAATATGCGAGGGAGAAATATGAAAGCGTGCCCCTTATAGATGAGGGGGGTGAAAAAGAATGAAGGAATTTGAATTATTCATTGGGCCGCAACATCCAGGTATAACTGGTAACTTTATGTATCATCTTTGGGTTGATGGAGATACTATTGTGAAGGCGGAAGCTCATCCAGGTTATCTCCACAGAGGTTTTGAGAAATTAATGGAGAAGCGTACTTGGCAGATGAATGTGGCATTGATTCCTAGAATATGCGTTCCTGAGCCCGATGTGAATGAGGCAGTATATGCTATGGCCGTTGAGTCCCTTATGGACTGGGATATTCCAGAGAGAGCCAAATACATACGTACCATAGTGCTGGAAATGGCCAGGTTGTCGTCCCATCTTTTAACATTGGGTGGTTATGCGGGGGCCATAGGTCTTTATACCGTAGGTCAGTGGACGATTGGAGATAGGGATTATTTGCTCGATTTATTTGAGCAGCTTACTGGAGCCAGAGTATATCACATCTTCATCTTCCCCGGAGGTGTGCGCTGGGATCTCCCCGATGGATTTTTGCGCAAACTCGAAAAGGTTCTTAATTATTTGGAAAGCAGACTGGAGTTTTACGATAAGCTCCTATTTGCTAATGAAGTGTTTTTCCGCAGAGCTCCTGATGTGGGAGTTGTACCAAAAGACAAGGCAATAGAGTGGGGAATTACAGGTCCAAATCTCAGAGCTTGTGGCTATGAATATGATGTCAGAAAGGTAGATCCTTATGCAGCTTATCCAGATTTGGATTTTGAGATACCTCATTATCCTAAATTTGGTGATTTTGAAGTTCTTGGCCATGGATGTGATTGCTATTCTAGGATGATTGTCAGAAGATTGGAAATCGAGCAGAGTATAAGGATCCTTAGACAGGTTATAAAGAAAATACCAGATGGTCCTCACACTTTGAAACTTCCCAATCCTATTGCGTGGAAAGTTCCCGCAGGCTATGCTTACGCTCGTGTTGAGAGTTCTAAGGGAGAATATGGATATTTTGTTATAAGCGACGGTGGGAAAATGCCGTACAGGGTTCATGTGCGTGGCCCCTCTTATACCCATGGAATAAATGTCACAGAAACTATAGCTAAGGGGTTGAATATTGCAGATTTCTCTCAAACAATATTCAGTCTGGATGTTTGTGCTCCAGACATAGAGAGGTGATCAGATGAGTATAGTAAAACCTTTTAAAGCATTGAGACATCTTTCAAAAGCTCCCCATACTGTTAAGTATCCTTATCAAAAACATACTGATATAGAAGGGCTTGAATTACCTACAGAGCGCTATAGAGGCTTTCATTCTAATAATATTGAAACCTGTATAGGATGCCAGCTATGTTCTAAAGTTTGTCCTGCAGCAGCAATTACATATGTTAAAATTGAGAATTCGGGAAAGAAGGGACTTAAATGGAGGCCTGTGATTGACTATGGACGCTGCTGCTACTGCGGGTTCTGTACCGATATTTGCCCTACAAAATCACTCATATTGACTCCAAGGTATGAGCTTGTAACGGAGAATATAGATGAGTTCAAATTTATACCAACTTACGAGATTAGAGAGAAGAAGGATAAGGAGATACATATGGATGAAGTATTATTCAGGCCAGAGGACTATGTACCTCCTAAACCTAAGGAAGAGGAGAAAAGTTAATAATATCCTTAATTTTTCCTATTTTTATGAGGTTGTATACTTTCAAGAGAGGTCACAAAAAAAGCTTGGAAGAGATTGGGAAGATAATGAAGGATATATTTGGGAATGTTAGGGAAGAGAATGGACATCTTTTATCTTCCTTCGGGGCTCTTGATAGAATAGAGGTATGGATTGAGGATGGAAAAATGGCTGCAGAGACAAAGAGTAGAAAGGTTGAGAGCAGCTTAGCCCAAGAAACATTGAAAAGATGGAATGATTTTCTTTTCCGCGCAACTGGTTATACTGCGAAGGAAAGAAAGAAGAAAATGACCAAAACATAAATATGTGTATGCTAATTTCCTCCCAAGCCCGAGTGGGGTAGCATGGATATCCTGGGGGCCTGCGGAAAAGCCCCTTTAAAAAGGTGCTTTACCCGTAAAGAAGGGGGCTTTGCAGGTAGCCCTTGACCCGGGTTCGAATCCCGGCTCGGGCACTATTTATTCAAGGATGTATTGAGCAAGGCTATATCTCTCATTCTGTTGGTGCAGATAGCTCTATGTGCGTTTGAAATATATTTCGGGTATTTTTAATTTTAAAGACAGTAGAGCTTGTAGATGATTCCCGGTACTATTCTCTCCTTACCTTTTAGCATTTTATCCACGGCATACTTCGCCACTTTCTCTGGATTCAGCATAAATCTTTCAAAGCCTCTTGTTGGCATATTGGCATTTTTGAAAAAATCCGTTTTTGTCGGACCTGGTAGAAGATATGAAATTTTAATTTTTCTTCTCTCTTTATTCAAACTCTTGGTGAATTGTTCTACATAAGATTTTGTAGCTGCATAAACGCTTAATTTCTTCTGAGCTCTGCAAGCAGCCACTGAGGATACATTTAGGATATGGCCGGTATTCATAACTTTTAGCCCTATGTATGTTAGGTATGTAAGCGCCAAAATATTAAGTTTAATCATATTTTCGAGTTTATCCCAATTCTGCTCTTCAAATTTTCCATACAATCCGAATCCTGCATTATTTACCAGAATTGTGGGATTCTTCCTTTTAATGATTTCTCCAGCATCCTCATAGTTTTTGGATAAATCAATAGCATACCAATTTGCTTTCAAATTCTCTGCCGCCCTTCTTAACTTATCTTCGTTTCTTGCGATGATTATTATCTCATATCTCCTGTTTTTAAGCTCTTTTGCTATGTGAAATCCGAGTCCGCTGTCTCCTCCAGTTATAATCGCTTTCATAGGATAGAATGGGTTTAAATATTTCAAAATATTTCCTAATTTATGGATGTAGATCTCTCAAATCTTGATGAGAAAATCAGATTTGATGTTAAACTTCAGATATCCCTTTACAAAACTGCTGAGAAGGTTATGAGAGAGGATAAGCGTGAAGAGTTTGAAAATTATATGCAAGAGCGTATCAATAAAATTAGAGAAATTCTCGGCTTGAGAGAGCATTTTAGAATTTTTGAGGATGAAAAGCTCATATTTGAGGTGTAAGAATGCTCGTGTTTGATAATCACATGCACCTACAATTTAAAGGAGAGAATGTTGCTGCTGTTAAGCGCTTTGAAAAATTCGGTGGCACACATATAAATTTAACCAATGTACCGAATTATTCATATCCCCTCGATGAAAATTATTATCTTCGCATCTATGAAGACACAGTGAAACTTAAAAAGATTGTTGAAAGAGAGACGAATGTAAAAGTTTTATTGACTCTTGGGCCTTATCCAGTAGATATGGTTGAACTGGTTAATGGAGGAATGACAGTTGAGAGTGCAAAAGAGTTTTTGATTGATGGGTTGGAGCTTGCATCTAAATACATTGAAGAGGGAGAAGCCCATGCAATTGGGGAAGTTGGTAGACCTCATTTTGATGTTAGCGATGAGATATGGAATGCCAGTAATGAAGTTATTTTGGAGAGTATGAAGTATGCAAAGAAACTTGATGTGCCTGTAATTTTGCATACCGAAAGCGCAACAGAAAGAACATGGAAAGATCTTGCAGAATTCGCCGGGAAAGTAGGATTGCCTAAGGATAGGGTCATAAAGCATTACTCTCCGCCCGTTGTGGACTCTCGTAATTTTGGTATATTTCCCTCGGTGATTGCGTCTCGCAAGAATGTTCGCTTAGCTCTTTCTCAAGGTACCCGGTTTCTCTTAGAGACAGATTTTATGGATGAGCCTTCTAGGCCAAATGCTGTTTTACCCATAGAATCCGTGCCAAAAAGAGCACAGTGGATTGTGCAAGAATATGGGCAGGATACTTGGTGTGAAATAATGGATAATGCAAGGAGGATATATACGAGATTTGAAGAATGGATTTAATAATTTGTTGCAATGTCCTACTATGAATTTCCGTGCTCTTATGAATTATGCAGGAAGATTGAAAAGAATGAAGAGAACTGGTTGGGTTATGAGAGGTATACCATCTCCGGAAAGCATTGCTGAGCATAGTTTTCGTGCTGCTCTTCTTGGCTATTTTTTGGCAAAGGATAGGGGATTGAATGCAGAGAAAGTTGTAGGCATGCTTCTCATCCATGACTTAGCAGAATCGCTAATAGGAGATATAACCCCTGAAGGCGAGAAGTTTATGGATAAATTGGATGTTGAGGAGAAAGCGATAAAGGAGATAGCCGAAATGGCTGAGATTGATGATATATACCTTCTCTGGATAGAGTTCAATTATGGTGATTCTGGAGAAGCCATGCTTGCTAGAGAAGTAGATAAAGCGGAAATGGCATATCAGGCAAAAGAATATAGCGAGATAGGGTATCCAATCTACAAAGATATGTTGAAGTTCTTGCCCGAATATCTTAAATGAATATATTTTTATATGAAACCATCCTAACGCATATATGGACGAGGAATATTGCAAGCTGTTAGAGGAGTATGTAGAGCATCTGAGTATGGCGCTCATAGTGGATATGATGAAGCATGGAATATTTAAGGACAGCAGTGATGAGATAAAGCTTAAAAAAGAATTTGTGAATAAAGTTAAAGAAGAGTATGCAAAATTGGAAGATGTGAAAGATAAAGAAGAAAGAGCCGTAGGTGCGGTTTTGAATGCCCTTGTAAATTATTATCCAAAGGATATGTATGAGGAGGAGATGCTCCCTCGAGCCAATATCATTTTGAATTTTATGGAAGAGAAGTTGGGTGAAAAATAAAGTTAAAATAGGTGAAAAATATAGCATCTTTGCTCTAAAGGCATAGCCCCGTGGTGTAGCGGTCAAGCATGCGGGACTTTGGCGAAGCCCCTTTGGAAAAGGTGCTTTACCCCCAAAGGGCTTCGAGGAGATCCCGCGACGGGGGTTCGAATCCTCCCGGGGCTGCTACTCTTCTCCCATTTCTTCAAATAGTTTTTTGTAAAAATCCTCTGGGCTTTCTTCCTTCTTTTCTTCCATATGTTGATTCAGAATTTCTTCAATTTTGTCCTTTCTGTAAATCCAATAGTGTATGCGCCAGAGTTTTCCCTTGGATATTGTTATCTCCTCCTCTAAAGGCTTAACAACTTCCAGTTCTTCAAGGTAGTAAAACACATCCCTATCCGCAGGAGTTAGCATATTATCTATTATCCTATCTTGGTATCCAAAGAAATTTATCACATATTCTGCTAAATTTTTGATGTCCTTATCTTCAAGCTTGTGCCCCAACAGCTTTTTAAGCACAGTGTATAAAATATCATAAGTGACAATATCCATTGCAAGGGGGTATAGTTATGAAAATTATAAATTTTTTGGGAAAAAGAATTAGATAGTTTTTAATAAATCCTAACGATGAAGGATGGTGAAAGATGAGGATATAGGGAAGGTTATGGAGATCCTTCGGGCTAATGTACCTCCACACCCTTACAAGTCCCGAGAGCCGTTTAAAGTCCTAATTGCAACGGTAATTTCCCAGCGCACCAAGGATGAAGTCACCTACACCGTTGCTGAGAAATTATTTGGGAAGTATCCTTTACCCAGAGATTTGAAAAATGCACCTACAGATGATATAGCTCATCTCATCTATCCTGCTGGATTTTACAAGCAAAAAGCAAAGAAAATAAAGGAAATAGCTAAGATTATTGATGAGGATTATGATGGCAAAGTTCCAGATAATCTGGAGGAACTGTTAAAATTGCCGGGCGTTGGCAGAAAAACTGCAAATATAGTGCTTTCAAGATGTTATGATAAGGATGTAATTGCTGTTGATACACATGTGCACCGCATTTCAAATCGCCTCGGCTGGGTTAACACAAAAACTCCAGAGGAAACAGAAAGGGAGCTTATGAAAGTTCTCCTGAAGAAATATTGGAAAGATATTAACGAGCTATTGGTGATGTTCGGGCGCACGATATGTAGACCTGTGGCGCCTAAATGCGATGTATGTCCAATAAAAAAATACTGCAAATATTACAAAGAAAATAAAAAGGGGTAGGGTGTCAGCGTGATTACTTTTTCCTTCTCATCTCCTCGGCCCTGTTCTTTCCAATCATCAGCATGATCTCTATCATTTTTATCACCTCCTGTGATATCCTAATTTCTCTTATATTCACCATATATTTAAATGCTTATTCATAAAAAGGAAAAATTTTGCAAAATAATGCGTATTTAGTAAAAATTCTTAACTTAAAGTTCTAAAACAGGAAAATAAATATACGATAAAACAATATCATATTTATGGACGAAGTAGATGTAAGAATTCTCAAGCTGTTGTGGGAAGATGGAAGAATGCCCATATATAGAATTGCTGATAAGGTAGGGTTATCAAATGCAGCCGTTTACAAAAGGATTAAAGCTATGGAGAAAAGAGGAGAGCTGAGGGGATTTACCATTCTTCTCAATATGGATAAAGTTCTTAATAGTGCTGTGATTTCAATAAGAGCTAGGAAAAAGAGGGATGAAGTTATGAGCATTATAAGTGAACTCAGTGGCGTGATGCATATCATAGCAGGATTTGGAGGAAGGTATTATGGGGAATTCTGGTATGTAGATGAATATGAGTTAAATGACAAGGTAAATTATCTCAAAAAGCTCACGGGGGCATATAGAATTGAGATTTATAAGCATAGAAAGGAAAAGGAAATGGATTTATCTCCTTTGGATTGGAAAATAATACTTGCGTTGAAAGATAATGCGAGGAGACCTTTTAGAGAGGTGGCAGAGGAGGTAGGAGTTTCAACAAAAACAGTATCGAAAAGATGGAGATGGTTAAAAGAGGAAGATATTTGTAGGGCATATCCCATTGTCAACAGGCCCTCTACCAAGGAGATATTCTGGTTCTCTCTATTCATAGAAACCGATGATCCTTTATTTGAAAGTAAGGTCAAAAGAATAAATAATCTATGGAGGACATCTAGTTTTGCAGAGCCCAAGATGGTTTATGGAGTATTCTATGGGACATCCATAAAAGAAATAGACGATATAATGGAAGAGATAATAGCAATGAAAGGTGTAAAAAGAGTTATCTATGAGATCATTGTGGATGAGAGGTTCTATCCTGATTATCTTTACTATGTGGCTCGTAAAAAAGGATATAAAGGGTGATATGCGTACTTCTTTGCATTTACAGGATTTATCATTATTGCTCTGCGGGGAAGGAGTTTAATATTGCTCATAGCAGATTGAAAATCCTTGCTTTGCTTGCATTTGTTAGTTTGAGTCCGAATTCTTCCAAAAATTTTGAAGCAACATTCATATCAAGTTTCCAATCGTAATCAAAGCCGTAAAAGGCTTTTTCAATTCTAGCTTTTTTAATTCTCAAAAACTTAGCTTCCAGAGATATTGCCTCATCTTTTCTTTCTTCCAGTTGCTCCACTGCATTTTTATAAATTTTAAGGAACTCTCTTACCTCTTTTGAATTCTCAGTTTGCATGTTTGTAGCTAGAGTGCAGCATGGGTATCTCCCGAAGAGCTCCTCAAATCGAATGATCTTATACCTTTGAGATAGTTCTGTGACAAAGGGTTCCCATATGGCAATTGCATCCACTTCGCCACTTCCAAGGGCTTTAATCATCCTATCCGGGGAGGGAAAGTATCTTATTTGTGCGTCTATGCCCGTCTTCTCTATATAGGTTCTAAGTGAGAATTCCATTGTGGAAAGTTCGCTGCTTCCAAATATTTTTGGATTAGAAACCCTCAATGCAATGCCCCCACCTCTAAAACCGCATCCAGCTCTAATTTTTATGTTTCTATATACTAACGCGAATAGCACTTGGGTTATTAGGGGAGAGCAGCCCACATCCAAATAGCCTTCTGCGAGATCCTTTGTTAAGGTGAATGCGTTTTTGTAAATTTTAAGTTCAATTTTGGGATAATCCGAATCCTTATAAGCTAAAAGCACCGCTGGATACTCTGTTGCTCTTCCTATGCCCACTCTTAAAACATCGGGTATGGGGAATGGAGAATATTCCACATGCCATACTCTGTAAGATTTTCCAGCTACTCTCTTTCTCACAATTTTACCCTCATCTTCAAATTTGGAGAGTATGGTAGAAACTGTGCTCTTGCTTATACCATACTTTTTTGTAAATTCTTCTTGTAATATGCCATTTTTTCCGGCATTTATTAAAATTCTAAGTATTTTCTCCTGCATGCAATTGAAGAAGAAACTTATTGAATTTAAATTTTTTGAAACTTTTCTCGCAAGATTAAAATTGGAGTTTGTAATAACCCCCTGAACATATGTTCAAGGTGATGCTCATGAAAATAGGTATAATTGGATGTGGAAACATTGCGCATAATATTGCTAAAAGCTTTCAAGTTCAAGCAGTTTACGATGTTGTAATGTCTAAATGTGAGGATATAGATGCTAACGTTTGCAACAATGTGGATGAGTTAATAGACGAGTGTGATTTTATAGTAGAAGCAGCATCCCCGCAAGCTGTGATTGACTACGCTCCCAAGATTATAGAAAAGGGAAAAGATATGCTCATAATGAGTGTTGGGGGCCTTGCAGATGTGAAATTCAGAGAGAAGATATTTACGCTTGCGAGGAAAAATGGAGCGCATATCTATTTACCCTCGGGAGCCATTGGTGGCATAGATTTGATAAAATCCGCAAAAGTTGCGGGATTGAAAAAGGTAACTCTCCGCAGCACTAAGAACTCGAAAACCCTTGGATACGATGTGAAAGAAAGAACTTTGGTATTCAAGGGAAAGGCCAGTGAAGCTATAAAGAAATTTCCAAAAAGCGTAAATGTTTCAGTTCTCCTCTCCATAGTTGCGGGAATGGATATAGATGTGGAAGTTTATGCAGATCCCGATGTGAAAGAGAATATACATGAAATTTTGGTAGAAGGGGATTTTGGAGAGGCGGAGATTAGAGTTAGAAACAAACCATCTCCTCAAAATCCAAAGACAAGCTATCTTGCAGTGTTATCTCCCATTTACTTGATAAGCTCTCTAAATGATGTGATAAGGATGGGGGTGTGAAATATGAATCTGAAAGAGGAAATAATGAAGCTAAAAAAGGAGAGAAATGCAATAATAATGGCCCATAACTATCAAATTGGAGAGGTTCAGAGGATTGCAGATTTTGTTGGAGATTCCCTTGAACTGGCAAGAAAAGCTACACAGGTGGATGCAGATGTCATAGTATTTGCAGGGGTGGATTTTATGGCAGAGACGGCTGCCATATTGAATCCAGATAAGCTTATTCTCATCCCTAGTAAAATTGCCTCCTGTGAGATGGCTAGATTTTTAACTCCCGAACTGATAAAAGAGTACAAAAAGAAATATCCTGATGCGACTGTGGTGCTCTATGTGAATTCCACCGCAGATTGTAAAGCTCTTGCGGATATTACATGCACATCTGCCAATGCCGTTAAAGTTGTTAATTCTCTCGATGCAGATACAATTTTATTTGGTCCGGATTCCAATCTCGCCCACTATGTTGCAGAGAGAACGAATAAAAAGATAATTCCTGTACCTCCAAATGGCCATTGTTATGTTCATACAAATTTGAATGTTGAAAATGTCCCGTATGATGGAGTTTTGATGGTTCATCCAGAATGCCCTGCAGAGTTGCAAGCTAAGGCGGATGTTATTGCCAGCACGGGTGGTATGGTTAAGTATGTGGCCAAGAGCAACGCAAAGAAGTTCATAGTGGCTACTGAGAGGGATATGGTAGAGCGCTTGAAGATGGAGTATCCAGATAGGGAATTTGTTCCCGCTTGGCCCTACGCAATATGCCTTGGAATGAAGCAGATAAACTTGCAAAAAATTTATGAGAGTTTGAAAGATTTAAAATATGAAGTTAGAGTTCCTGAAAATATAGCAAATAAGGCAAGAAAAGCGATAGAGAGAATGCTGGAGGTATCTTGAAATGTTTGAAAAATTGTATCAGGAGGATATGAGCTTCGGCGATTTAACATCAAGTTTAATAATTCCTCAGGATTTAAATGCCATAGCGGATGTAATTGCAAAAGAAGAATGCATTCTTGTGGGAATTGATTATTTGGAAAGCAAGTTAAAGAAATTTGGATTGGGAGTTAAGAAATATGCCGATGATGGAGAGAAAGTAGAAAGAAGAAAAGTGGTTATGGAGATTGAAGGAAATGCAGCTAAGATTTTGAGTGTGGAGAGGACTTTGCTCAACATTCTTGGAAGAATGAGCGGTATTGCTACATTAACAAGGGAAATGGTGGATAAAGCGAGAAAGGTAAATTCTAAAGTGAGAATAGCAGCAACACGCAAAACTCTCTGGGGCTATCTGGACAAATTGGCTGTGGAGATTGGGGGAGGAGACCCACATCGCTGGAACCTTGCCGATATGGTTTTGATAAAGGACAATCACATCGCTTTGGTTGGACTAGAAGAGGCAATAAAAAGGGCTAAAAGGGCTAGTTTTACAAAGAAGATTGAAGTTGAAGTTGAAAATGAGAAAGATGCTATAAAAGCTGCAGAGCTTGATGTGGACATAATTATGCTGGACAATCTCTCACCGGAGGAAGTTTGCAAAATAGCAAAGAAGTTAAGAAGATACCGTGTATTGATAGAAGTTTCAGGAGGAATAACACCAGATACCCTGGAGGACTACGCTAAGTGCGATGTGGATATCATATCTATGGGTTTTATAACTCATTCTGCCAAGCACATAAATTTTTCATTGGAAATAAAAAATAGAGAGGTTTAAGAAGGCGGTGGTGGTGGCACATAAACTTGCTGTTTATTGCACTCGTCCTTTACAACAATCACATAGATTATAATTCCTATAAGTCCTAAGAGCAATACTACTACGAACCACAAGCCCGGATGTTCATTGCACTTCTTCTTTGCATCTTTATATGCCCATAATGCTATAAGAATCCATATGATAAACCATATTGCTACGCATGCAATACTTGCCACGGGACCTAGCCACCACATTTCAGGATACTCATTTTCTGTTGTTCCTGTTTCATCATTATTGCCACTTTCACCAGAGCTGGATGAGTTTGGATAGTAAGTCACTTGATCTCCTGCAAACTGCCCTCCTCCGGTACTTACCGTGGTGAATTCTACATTGTAAATAGTTACATCTTGGAATAGTGTGGCTGGTACCCTCACAGTTACCTTATTCCCAGAGATGACTAAATCATTGTTTCCTAGTGTGGACATTCCGCCGCTGGAGGTGGTGAAAATAGCTTGGGTTTTCACATTTCCATTGTCATTAGTCCATGTAACTACAATGTCTACATAATCTGTCACATCTTTTCCGTCAACCTTAGCCTCAATAGCTATTGTTAATGTGTATACAGAGTTGGATGGTGGTGAATTTATTCCACTATCTTTTGTTACTACATAAAAATACTGGTAATCTCCTTGTGCATAGCCCCCTATCTTCACTATATCTATTTTTCCGTTGAGAACATTGCCGGAAGTAGCACTTTGCTCAAAATTTAAAGTTTGAGCGCTTACCGTTGTTGCCACCATTAAAATGGCAAACATTATTACAAGAATCCCGATGCCCCTTTTCACAAATATCACCCATATTCATTATGTGATTTTATATATTTATAAGTTTCTGCGTTTTGGTGGAAATTGAGATAACTCTAAGTGGCTTTTAGATAATAATGCCAGTTGCCGTGGTGAAGGATCTGAAATCCGTAACTCAGGGCGATGGAGTCCATGGCATCATCTACGAGTGAAGTCAGGGCTATTATGCCGAACTCTTTGAGAGAACTTCTCCCAAGGTAAAAAGCATAACCTGGAGTGTATATAAAATATTCTGGGTCGATGATCCAAGCATGAAATCTGTGAAGGGGCAGATATAGACCCTGAGGATTCATTTTTATACAATCTTTATCTTCCTCTTGGCAATCTAAGCTTGTACATTTTATCTCGCTATAATTTAACTCAGAAACCCAATCTTTATTTTTTAATTCGCAGGGCGTCAATAGCACTGCCGGAGAGTCCACGGTGAGAAAGCTCTTCAATATCTTAATCTCTTCTTTCATAGGGCACCATAGAGTTAGAATATAAAATTATTTGCGATTAGAACAATCCATCCCACCTCACACTAATTAGCACAAGAGATACTACAAAAAGGGTGATATTCACCTCTTCATCTTTTATCTTGTAAATGTTTTCCGCCGATTCTTTGGATATCCCTCTCAACATAGCTGATGATTTAAATTCTCTGTAAAGATTCATACTTGGGTTAATACCATAAGCTGCAGTGGCTACAATGATTAACCCTATAAGCATGCTCTATTTCTCAACTCCCCAGGATGTCTTTGATAGAACATCTATATTTTCAAGCATCTTATATTTCTCATTGAGAAGGTATTTATATGCTTTCATAATTCCCAACTCAAAGGTGATGAAAATGAAGTACATATATGCATATTTCCTGAAAGAGGATTTGGAGAAACTCAATGAAGTGGCACCGACAATGAGCGATAAGAAAAAGTTACTGGGAGGAAAGGGAGCCGGACTGGCAGAGATGACTCGCATAGGTCTACCTGTCCCTCCAGGCTACACGATAACGACAGAGACCTGCATGAAATATTTTGAAGAGAAAGGATTCCCGCAGGGACTTTGGGATGAAGTTCTTGAAGCCACAAAGAAACTTGAGGAGCACACAGGGAAGAAATTTGGAAGCGATGATAATCCTCTCCTTGTGTCAGTTCGTTCAGGAGCCCCAATAAGCATGCCTGGAATGATGGATACAATTCTAAATTTGGGTCTTACAGAGAAGAGTGTTGAAGGCCTTGCAAAGCAGACCAACAACCCAAGATTTGCTTGGGATGCGTATCGCCGTCTTATTCAGATGTTTGGTAATGTGGTTCTTGGGATTGAACATAATGAATTTGAAGAAGAGCTTGAAAAGATTAAGGAAAAATACGGTGCAAAGCAAGATGTCGATTTAGATGTAGAGGCCCTTAAAGAACTTGTTGAAAAATACAAAGAGGTTTACAGAAGACATGGGTATGAATTTCCGCAAGACCCGTATGAGCAGCTTAGAATGGCTATAAAAGCGGTGTTTGATTCTTGGAACAATGAGCGTGCCATAGTTTATCGTAAGATAAACAAGATACCAGATGATATGGGTACTGCCGTTAATGTTGTTATGATGGTCTTTGGTAATATGGGTGATGATAGCGGCACTGGCGTTGCATTCACCCGTGATCCAAGGACTGGAGAGAAGCATCTTTATGGAGAGTTCTTGCCAAATGCTCAGGGCGAGGATGTTGTGGCTGGAATTCGCACTCCCCATGCAATAAATGAGTACAGCAAGCAGGATGCAAATCGTGATTTGCCAACAATGGAAGAGAGTATGCCCGATGTGTATGAGCAGTTAAAGAATGTGGCAGAACTTCTTGAGAAGCATTACAAGGATATGCAGGATATTGAATTCACTGTGGAAAAGGGTAAGTTATATCTCTTGCAGACGAGAAATGGCAAAAGGACTGCAGCCGCAGCTGTGCGCATCGCAGTTGAGATGGTTGATGAGGGATTGATTACAAAAGAAGAAGCCATAATGCGCGTAACTCCTGAGAATGTTGATACTCTTTTACATCCTCAGATTGATCCCAAGGCAAAGAAAGAGGTTATTGCAAAAGGTCTTGCTGCAAGCCCTGGTGCTGCGCTGGGTAAGGTGGTATTTGACCCAGATAAGGCTGTGGAGCTTGCGGAAAAAGGTGAAAAGGTTCTTTTAGTTAGGCCTGAAACCACACCTGACGATATCCATGGAATGAATGCTGCACAAGGCATACTCACTGCCAGGGGAGGTATGACATCCCATGCAGCAGTGGTTGCTAGAGCCATGGGAAAGCCTGCTGTTGTTGGATGTGAAGAGTTGAGTATAAATATGAAAGAAGGGTATTTTATTGCCCGTGGCCACAGGATAAACGAGGGGGATATTATAACCATTGATGGTACCACCGGCGAGGTTTATCTTGGAGAGGTACCTTTAATTCCACCTTCAATTAGCGGAAACCTTG
The DNA here is from genome assembly GCF_000025665.1 of Aciduliprofundum boonei T469. Taxonomy (GTDB): domain Archaea; phylum Thermoplasmatota; class Thermoplasmata; order Thermoplasmatales; family Aciduliprofundaceae; genus Aciduliprofundum; species Aciduliprofundum boonei. Next base: position 358,380 of record NC_013926.1, on the reverse strand, counting down.
AGAAGATACTTGAATGGGCAGATGAGATAAGGGTTCTCGGAGTTAGGGCCAATGCGGATACTCCTGAGCAGGCTACTAAAGCAAGAGAGTTCGGGGCGGAGGGTATAGGACTAGCAAGGACTGAGCATATGTTCTTTGGCGAGGATCGCTTACCGATTATGCAAGAAATGATAATGGCTCAGAGCAAGGAAGATAGAGTTAAGGCACTGGATAAACTTCTGGTAATGCAGCGTAGCGACTTTGTGGAGTTCTTCCGCACAATGGAGGGTTATCCAGTTATAATTCGCCTCCTAGACCCACCTTTGCACGAGTTCTTGCCAAGCAGAGAGGAACTTACAGAGGAGATTAATGAGTTAAAGATGAAATTGAAAGAGGTCACAAGCCTCAGAGAAATGGATTTGCTGCTCTCACAGATAAACGAGAAGAAGAGAATTCTTAGTGTGGTTAACGAGCTCCACGAATTCAATCCCATGCTGGGATTCCGTGGCTGCCGCCTTGGAATAATATACCCAGAAATATACGAGATGCAGGTTCGCGCGATAATTCAAGCGGCTATTCAGGTTAAGAATGAGGGCAAGGAGATATATCCCGAGATAATGATACCTCTCATAGGGCATGTAAATGAACTGAAGCTCCTCAAGGAGGATTTGGAAAAAGTTGCCAAGGAAGAGATGGAGAAATCAGGTGAAGAGATAAAGTACATGTTTGGCACGATGATAGAGATTCCGAGGGCAGCTCTCACTGCTGATGAAATTGCCAAGTACGCCGAGTTCTTCTCCTTCGGTACAAATGATTTGACACAGATGACATTTGGATACAGCAGAGACGATGCACAGGCCAAATTCCTTAAGAAGTATGTGGAAATGGGAATACTCAAGGATGACCCATTCAAGAGTTTGGACTGGGATGGAGTTGGACAGTTGGTGAGAATGGGAGTTGAGAAGGGAAGAAAGACAAATCCTAACCTGGAAGCGGGCATATGTGGAGAGCACGGTGGAGATCCTAAGAGCATAGAGTTCTTCCACATGGCTGGATTGAATTATGTGTCCTGCTCTCCATATCGTGTGCCTATTGCAAGATTGGCAGCAGCTCAAGCACAGATAAAGCATCCCAGAAAGTAATTAATACAACTTTCTTTTCTCTTTTTGTGGAAGAGATTAAATTATACATTTTGCACTTAAATCAGGATGACCCTAAAAAATGCACGGCGAAGAAACTAAGTAGATTTAATTATGCAAAGTTAACATCTCAAATTTCTCACATTCCTAGGGGTAGTATAATCTTATCACCTTACACAAGAAGAGTTTTATCCCCTGCGGATAGACGCACAGCAGAGAGACAAGGAGTTAGCGCTGTGGATTGCTCTTGGAAAAATGCGAGGGAGGTGTTTTACAGATTGCGTGGAAATTTTCGCCGCTTACCGTATCTTGTAGCTGTAAATCCCACGAACTGGGGACATCCTTGGCAGCTTAGCAGTGCAGAGGCGTTAGCAGCCGCTTTGTACATTCTGGGCTATAAGGAGCAGGCGCATAAGATAATGAACATATTCAAATGGGGTCCAAATTTTTTCGTTATGAACCGCGAGCCATTGGAAGCTTATGCCAATTCAAGCTCTTGGGAAGAGGTGTTAGATGCGGAGAGTGAATTTATGTAAACAGGTAGGAGAGCAAACCATTCCATCCAAGATAGAGAAGGAAAATGGACAGGAAAAATATGCTGAGAAAAAGAGCCATCATAATTATAAGTTCGCTATACTCAGAGCCACTATTTTTTATCTTATCCAGTTCTGTGTTGTAGACGTCTCTTCTAGGATTATAACCAAGATCCCCAGTTAGAGTCACCCCCCAGGAGGCAGCACCTACCAAGAGAAGAGATGCAAATAAGGATATCCATGGAGATATTATCATTAAGACTAGGGAAATCAATAAGGAGGAAATCACAAAATTTTTTGCCCTTTTTCTTCTTTTCATTTGAAGTTTATCTGGCAAGTTCTTCACAACTAACTATAAAATTTCTGCTATTTAAGATTTGAGACACTGATGAGGATGTGTTATATTAAGATATACTTGTTGGGATTGAAAATTAATACTCTTTTAACTCTATAAATCAAAAGTCATAAGATACATTATAAGACCCTTCCATTTCCCAAATTTTTCTGTGTACTCTCTAATCTCTTTTTCACCCTGAAGCCCCAGAAATTTAGAAAAAGCCTTTCTCACATTTAAATCACCTGCCGGAGCTATGCTATAGTCGTGAATCACCGTAGCCACAGATAATTCTGCTGTCCACATACCAACCCCATATATACCTGTCAGAAATTTTACATATTCCTCCGGATTTTTATTAACCTCATAAATGCTTGGTAAATCTCCGTTATATTCCATTTTTGCTATTTCTAAGAGACTTTTTGCCTTCACTGTAGTTGTGCCTAAGGCTTTTATTTCAGAGGTACTGATCCTCATCAGTTTTTCAGGTGGAGGAAATGAATAATAACTATACCCATTCCACTTTTCTCTAATTCCCCATTTCTCTATAAGTTTTGCGGTGGTATTGAGGGCATATTTTAGTGATATTCTCTGCTGAAGCACAATCTTAATTAGGGCTTCGTAGAGGTTGAGGTTTCTTGCGGGCCGTAGTCCGCTATATGTAATGGCCATTTTGTAAAGTCTTGGAAAATCCTCAAGAGTTTTGAGAAAATTTGAATAGGATATATCAACCGCAAGTAGGTGCCTTACAGTGGAAAGCACTTCTTTACAATAATCATTTTCGCACTCAGATGCGACATCAATTTTTACTATGTCTTCATGAATTTCTGCTTTTACGGGAATAAATATATCCTCTATCGGGATAAGTCTCCAAAATAGGTTATTTTCTACAATGCATGGCAGAGGCCTATCTGATAATGAGAACCTATGCAAATGAGGAATAATTGAATACGGTTTTTCCACAGATATACTATATTTTTCCAATCTCAATCACCTGCACCATTCCATTGATTTCCCCCTTCTTCAAGCGCAGCATCGCCTCAGGGATCTCGCTGAATTTCACAATCTCCTTTTCAATTCCAAGTTTGAGGCGATCTGCAATTTCTATGAATTCTCTGCCGTAATCTCTTCTAACCTGATATATCGTCTTTATCGTTCTACCCCATAGGTTTGCAGTGTAATTCTCAATGATTATGGGGCTCATAGTAACTGCTCCCAAAACCAGCGTTGCAGATGGGAGAGTATTAGCCAATGCCCTTTCCACAAGTTTTCCAGCAGTGGGAAAGAAAATGAAAGCGTCAACCTTGTTTGGAAAATCCTCATGTGCAATATTTCCTACCCAATCAGCGCCATATTTCATAGCAGTTCTCTTGTGCTCCTCACTACGGGTGCTAATGTATACCTCTATGTTCATACTTTTAGCCACTCGAAGGATGTAGTATGCTGTTGGTCCAAATCCTAACATGCCTAGGCGTTCGCCCTTGCGTATCCCTGATATTCGGAACGCGTAATGTCCAGTTATTCCCGGACACATAATTGGGGCTAATTCTTCTGAAGGAAGTGAAACATTGCGAAGGTCAAACGCATAATCCTCATGCACTAAAACATACTCGGCAAATCCACCATCAACATCATATCCAGTGCGTTTTATATCTGGGCAATAATTTTCGTCTCCTCTTTGGCAGTACTTACACTTACCGCATGTGGAATTTAACCAGGAGATTCCAACACGATCTCCTATTTTGAATCTCTTTGCATTTTCTCCAAGTTTATCTACGAACCCTACAATTTCATGTCCCGGTATCACAGGTTTCTTTGAAAGGGGGATATCCCCCTCTGCTATATGCAAATCCGTACGACATATTCCACAGTGAGTTACCCGAACTCTTATCTCCTTCTCTCTTGGTTCAGGAACTGGATAATTTTCTACAAACTCTAAAGGTTTCTCTTCTATTGGCTTTTGAGCATTTACTATCCAAGCTTTCATACAAGCATATTTCATTCAATATAGATATATTTGCCGCCTACATTTCACTTTCCTAAGAGAAGTTGTAATATCTATGGTCACTTTTTGTTAAAATTCCCTTCTCATAACCTTTAAAGATTCTTTAAATCCATAAGATTCATACAGGGAAATAGCTGTAATGTTATCACTCTTTACATACAGTTGAACCATTTTTACCCCATTTAATTTTAAATCTTCGAGGGCTGAGGATAGCAGAGCTTTACCAATCCCCATCCCTCTATATTTCTCTCTCACAAATAGGTCGTATATAGTTCCCCTTTTTTTGTAGAGCTGAAGTGGAGAATCTCTGTAGGTATATAGGATATAACCTACAATGTTTCCATCCACGATAGCAATTTTCACTGCTCCTAGTTTTTTCTTAATAATCCCTTCAGCAAATTCCTTCCATCGCTCTTTATTCTCTTCATTGGGCACTATATTTAGATCTGAGCCTTTAGGATTTTTAATAAACTCTAACCACAAATTGGTAACTTTCTCCACTTCCTCAAGAGTGGCATTTCTGATTTCCATCATACCACATTTATATCGTATCTATCTTTGACATTTTCATATTCATCTCGAAGCAATTTTGTTGCCTCCGGTAAAAATTCCATTATATCTCTCGCTGTAATTCCATCCTCTCCCTTTCTTTGAGCAGCCAGATCCCCGGCCAAACCATGAACAAACACACCCATCCTTACACTCTCCTCGAAATCTAATCCAAGTCCGTACATCGCCGCTATAGTGCCTGTAAGGACATCACCGCTTCCTGCTGTGGCCATACCCGAATTTCCTGTCATATTAATGTAAATCCTACCGTCAGGCATGGCGATCTGAGTATGCGCTCCCTTGAGAACGAGTATTACATTGTACTCTATGGCAAAATTTCTTGCAACTTCAATTCTATTATTTAGAATTTCATTTATACTTTTTCCTGTCAATCTGCTCATCTCGCCGGGATGGGGGGTTAGCGCGGTGGGATATTTTCTTTCTTTCAAAATACTAGTATTGTGAGAGAGAGCTGTTAAGCCATCACCATCTATAATTATAGGTTTTTCAATCTCACCAATAAGCTCTTCTATTAACTTTTGAGTTCTTTCGTGAAGGGATGTACCTGGCCCTAAGATTACTATATCCACATTTTTTGCTATTTTCAATATTTCTTCCTTTGCCGTGTAACTTATGCTTTTGGCATCCGTCTCTGGCAAGGGGTGGAACACTATTTCTCTGCCTTGAGTGCCGATAAAAGGAACAACCGATTTTGCAGTAGCCAATCTGGAATATCCGCCTCCTGCCTTTAGAAATGATAGGGCTGAGAAGTATGGAGCACCATAGTAATTTCCTGCACCTGCCACGAATAAAGCATCTCCAAAACTGCCCTTATGCCCATCTTTCTTTCTCGGAGAAAGAGGTATGGGCTCGTTTATAAATACATTTATATTATCATCTTCATAATTCTCAGGAGGGAAAGAGATATGGGATACATAGAGTTCTCCGCAATACTCAAATCCAGGATACAGCACATTTCCTATCTTTGGCAATCCGAAGGTTGCAGTGTAATCTGCTCTCACAGCAGTGCCCATAACCTTTCCAGTGTTTCCATTTATTCCTGATGGAATGTCCACTGAGAAAACAAGTTTTGCGCTCTCATTTATTATTTTTATTGCCTCAGCATACTTCCCTTCAACATTTCTAGATATGCCTGTACCTAGAATTCCATCTATTATAGCGTCAGCATTTTCTACAGACATACGAACAAGAGCGTTATCACCATCAAAATTTTCCATCTGAATTCCTATCCTCTTTGCGATCTCATAATTCATCTTTGCAGCACCTTTGTATTTTTCAGGAGAGCTCATAAGGTAAATTTTCACATATGCACCGTTGGAGTGCAATTTGCGAGATAAGGTGATTGCATCTCCGCCATTGTTTCCCGGGCCTGCAAAAGCAACGAATTTTCTCCCCTTTATATTGCCCAATGCTTTCAAAATAACAAAATATAAAGCATGGGCTGCGTTTTCCATAAGCAATTTATCTTCAATCCCATAAACCTCAATTGCCCTTTTATCAAGAGCACGCATCTGCTCCACAGTGCTAATCCTCATATCGCTCACCTTCTCCCGCATGTACTACATTGAAGATTAACTTTTCTCAAACTCTATGTATTCAAAGCTAGTGTAAGGAACAAGCGCTTTTGGTATTCTTATCCCCCTATCCTCTTGGAAATTTTCCATTATTGCCACCATAATTCTAGTTGTTGCCAATGCGGTGCTGTTTAGAGTATGCACAAATTTTAACTCACCCTTATCTCTGTACCTTATCATTAACCTCCTGGCTTGATATTCTAAGCAATTTGAGCAGGACACAACTTCTCGGAACTTCTGCTGCGCTGGCATCCAAACTTCAATATCATATTTTTTGGCTGCAACGGCACCAAGCTCTCCGCTACATATATTAATCACCCTATACGGCAACTCTAATTTTTGCAGTATTTCCTCTGCATTCTTTATCAGTTCTTCCATTAATATCGCAGATTCCTCTGGCTTTGAGAATACAACTTGCTCAACCTTGTAGAAATTGTGAACTCGGAATATGCCCTTTGTATCCTTACCGTGAGCACCTGCTTCCTTACGGAAACAGGGTGAAATACCTACATATTTTAAAGGCAGGGAGTTTGGATCTAAAATCTCCTTCATATGCATTGCCACAAGCGGATGCTCGGCTGTGGCGATCATATACAAATCCTCGCCTTCAATTTTATAAATCATCTCTTCAAAGGCCTCAAAATCTATTACACCTTCCATTGCAGCACGGCGAATCATTAAAGGAGGGGCTACAGGAGTATAACCCTTGGATACCATATGGTCTAATGCGAATCTTATTAATGATTGCTCCAAAATAACTAATTCATTTTTCAAATAATAGAATCTCGCTCCGGCAATTTTTCCAGCCCTTGCAGTATCAGCCAAATCGTATTTTTCGATTATATCTACATGGCTTTCTGGCTTATTCTCTATGATTTCATAATCCATTCCTGCAGAGCAATTTTTGAAATACTCCATATTATCTTCCATAACTCTTGCCTTACCCCATGTTCGCACTACTGGTGAATTTTCCTCACCTTCGCATACTGGAGTGTCATCAAGCAGCAGATTTGGAAGGCGCATAAGGAGGTAATCTCTCCTTTTCTTGTATTCTTCTACATTCTCCTCAAGCTCCTTGATTCTTCTGTTCAACTCTTTCATCTCGTCCTTTAACTCTTTTATATCCTTACCCTCCTTTACAAGTTTTCCAATTTCCACGCTCTTCTTGTTCCTCTCATGCCTGAGTTTTTCGATTTCCTTCAAAGTTTCTCTCCACAGGTTATCGTACTGTAGGATCTCATCCACTATCTTCTCATCTTTGAACCTCTTTCTGAGCATGTCTCTTATCATATCTCCATTTTTTCGAATAAGCTTGATATCAATCATTGCTCTCACCCACTATTTTCTTCACCTCATCCTCTGGAAGGGAGAATTGGCGGACCCTAATATTGCTCTCTAAAAGAATCAATTTGGCTAAATCATCTGGATAACCTTCCGCATAAACAATTTCTTTTATTTCCGCATTTATGAGCATCTTGGCACAAACCACACATGGGTGATTTGTTACATAAATTGTGGCATCTTTTATGGATACCCCATGCACAGCTGCTTGGATTATTGCATTTTGCTCAGCGTGCAATCCTCTGCATAGCTCATGCCTCTCACCGCTAGGAACATTTAACTCCTCACGAATGCACCCAGTAACATCGCAATGGGCTAAGCCCTTTGGCGGGCCATTGTATCCCGTGGCTAAAATTCTCTTATCCTTAACTATGACAGCTCCGACCTTCCTCCTTGTGCAGGTGGAGCGCGTAGAAGCGAGGTATGCCATGCGCATAAAGTACTCATCCCAAGATGGACGCATAGTTATGCCATGGATAGCGGGTATTTAATTTTTGACGGGGAAGTTTTAAATTTTTTGTTGTATTTCCTTGGGTAATGAAGATGAGCTTAAAGATTCCCGTTGCCCTTCTACTTATATGGCTCACTGTGTCTCTTGGAGCGGTGCTTCCAACTATAAGCATAAAGTTTGGGGCGCCAATATCTTCAAAGCCACAGCCAGTTGTACCACCCCCAACGGAGGAATCCGGAGGCTCATCCTATTTTATGTACTTTATGCAAGCCCTTCTCTTTGGTTTATTTGCTATTGCAATTGTTGGAGCTTTCATATACCGAAGGCATGTTGCTAAGGAAGCCCTTGCAGGGGTAATTGCACTTACATTGGCATTTCTCTCATTTGGATTAGTTTACATACTGGCGAATAAAATCTCTATTGCCCTTTATTCTGGTAGTGGTTCTAATCCATCGAATCCATCTTTTTCAGAGCCCCTGTACTCTCAAAGTACAATTGCTTTAATTATCATTGCAGCTGTTATGGGCATATTATTCGGAATTTTTGTTGTAAAAGTGTATAAGAAGAAAGAGGAAAAGGTTGAAAGGGAAGTTATTACAACCAAAGAGGCCATGGAGCGTGCCATTTATAAGGTCAAGATTGGTAAAGATGTCCGTGGAGCAATTTTGGCTGCGTATAAAGAAATGGAGAAACTTATGAGAAGCAAAGGAGTGGAAGATAAGGATTATTACACTCCAAGGGAGTTTAGAGAGTTTGCCCTTAAAACTCTGAAAATATCTTCAAAACCCGTGGAAACTCTCACAAATCTCTTTGAGATAGCCAGATATAGTCAGCATGAAATGAATGAAAATCATAGAAAATTAGCTTTGAATGCTTTGGAGGCGATTAGAAATGAAACCTCAAGATAGCCAGGTTAATGATATGGTTATAATGGGGAGAATGGGTATGATGCGTATGCCCTCTTCCTTTAAGGGCAGCACGTGGGTGTGGTACATAGCCATAATAATGGCATTTTCATTCTACGCTGTAATTTCCATTGAATTCTTCCTATTAATAGTTCTGCTCATAACCCTAATATATCTTCCTTTTGTGTTCGTTATTCACAATGCTCCAAGACCAAGAGTGCAGGAAGAAGAGAAGGTAATAGTGGATGAGGATATAGCACATTTTAAGAGAAGGGTTAAAAAGGCACTTGACGAGAATGCAGTTGCCCAGAGAGATATTGAGTTAAGAGTTTTGAATGCTCTGGTTATTGATTTGAGTATAAGGTATGATATTCCAGAGAATGTTGTTAGGAGAAATATGGAGAATGTTGAATTTCTCCGCAAATATCTTGGGGATAAGGCAGATCTTGTTGTGAGGATGTATAGAAGAAAGCATGATTTAAGGAATGCCTTACCAAAGAATAGATTTTTGAAGGAGATAAATGCAATTTTGGAGGCGATGAAATGAAAGAAAAAATGGAGAAAATTATTGAAGAGGTTAGCAAGGTAATCGTTGGAAAAGATGAAGTATTGAGGCAAGTGCTATACACGATTTTGGCAGGAGGCCACATACTCTTTGAGGATTATCCCGGACTTGCCAAGACGCTTATAGTTAAATCCTTTGCCCAGGTTCTTGGATGCGAGTTCAAGCGTGTGCAATTCACCCCTGATCTTATGCCCAGCGATATAACAGGAACATATATATTTGACAGAAAAACTTCAGAGTTCAAATTTATGCAGGGTCCTGTTTTCACGAATATATTGCTCGCGGATGAGATAAATCGCTCTCCACCAAAGACACAGGCCGCTTTGTTAGAAGCCATGCAGGAGAGGCAGGTTACAATTGAAGGCGAGACATATAAACTTGAGGAGCCATTCATCGTTATAGCCACGCAGAATCCTATAGAGTACGAGGGCACATATCCTTTGCCGGAGGCTCAGTTGGATAGATTCTTGGTAAAATTGGCTGTGGGATATCCATCCAAGAAGGATGAGATTGAAATTTTGAAGAGAAGAATTGCGTGGAAGAGAGATGAAATACCCTTGAATAAGATTGTTACTCGCGAGGAACTTCTTGAAATGAAGAAGATGGTTGAAAATATCTATGTTCAGGACGATATCCTTGATTACATAGTGAGGATTGTGAGAGCCACAAGAACTCATTCTCAAGTGGAAGTGGGTGCAAGTCCGAGAGGAAGTTTGGCAATTATGAGATTATCCCGTGCCCGTGCCCTTGTTTATGGAAGGGATTATGTTGTTCCCGATGATGTTAAGGCAGTAACGAGGATCGCTCTTGTGCACAGGATAATATTAAAGCCTGAGCCATGGATTCGCGGAGTTAGGCCTGGAGATATCGTGGAAGATGTACTGAAAAAAGTACCTGTACCAAAGGTGTAGTCATGCGCACCCTGCATTTCTATGCCTTACTTCTCTACTTCGCCCTATTACTATTTGTGGGAATAGTTTTGATGTCTCCATTAGCAGTGTTTCTATCACTGCCAATCCTATGGCTTATAATATTTTCAGAAGTTCTACCCTTCAAACCAGCCAAATTCAATAGAAAGTTTTCAGAGAAAAGGTATGTGGAGGGTAACGAAGTTGAGTTCAGGTATGTGGTTGAGGGTAGGGGCTATTATTTTATCAAGGACGCAATGAATATTGTGCGGGGATATTGCAGGGATAAATGTGTTGAGAAAAGAAAGGTCACATTGGATAAGTTTGGGAAGATAAATTTTAAGGAAGCGTGGGTGTACTCGGAGGATGTACTTGGCATGCAGGGTTATGGCTCAAAAGTGAAAGACAGGGGAGAATTGAGGATTTATCCGAAGATTGAGTATATAAGAAAACTGAAGATAAAACCACGCAAGACGAGGAGCATTTTAGGCGATTACCCGTCCCGTATGAAGGGGCCGGGTATTGAATTCACGGATATAAGGGAGTACTCTCCTGGAGATGATATGCGCTTTATAAACTGGAAAGCGACTGCGAGGAGAAATAAATTGATGGTGAATGAGTACGAGAGTGAGAGAACTGGAGATACTGTTATTTTACTTGATGTCAGGAGATTTTTAAAGGGTGCGGAGGAGTATGAGGATCTTCTAAACGCATCTGTGCGGGCGGCAGCAACATTGGCTACATACCTGTCAAGGACACGCAGTCGTGTTGGTTTTGTTGTTCTGGGCAACACTGTGGACTGGATATATCCTACTTACGGTAAAAGAGCGATGTACCTGATACTTGATAGGTTATTGCATTTGAGAAGTGAGAAGATAAGTAGACTTACTTTTGATTATGGAAAATTCATAGTTTCTAGATTTTTCCCGCCAAATTCTTTTGTGATTTTGATCTCTCCCCTGCTTTCATGGGATATTGATGATTCCATAGTTGAGCTTCTTGCCAAAGGATACGATGTGTTAGTAATATCTCCAACCCTCATAGGTGGTGGAGAAGATGTGGCGTCAAAGATACTCAAGGCTGAAAGAGAGGTACGCTTGAGAAGGATAAGAATGTATGGAAGAGTGGTTGACTGGAACATAGAGTATCCGCTCACATCTATTCTGAAGGTGATGAGATGAGGAAGATTGGAAGAGGGTGGCTATTTTTGATATCCTATTATGCTCTGCTGCTTATTGCTCCGCTTGGTGATGTGAGATTGACATTTCTTACAGGATTGATGATAGGACTCTCTCTCTTGTTCCTTTATTTCTACAAGGTGATTAAAGATGAGATTTTGTTTTACATATACAATTTTATGGCAATACTGGGCATAGTTTTCTCTCTGGGAGATTATAATCCTTATTCTCCTTTGGTTATAGGAATCGCTTATCTAATGCTCACTTTAATATTCTTGCATATGGTTTATGCCAGGTTCGTTCCTATGTTTGGTATGGTTAGGAGAGACACGATAATTTATACACTTCTTTCTTTGCCTCTAGCTTATCTGTCCATTTACCTTTTCCTTGTATATCCTATTGGCTATGGATTTTTCGGGATGTTCTTTCTGGTTATTCTCATAGTATTTCTCCTTTACTTTTTAATGCGCTCACCTAAATCTAAGAAGGGCAGCAACTCCTCCTAAACTCTCTAAAATTTTTCCAGCTTCATGGGTTGTGCTGATTATATGCACCTGAGCTCCTGTTTGCAATGCAAGATCCATCAGCTCTTTATATTTTTTGTAATTTTTATCCGTAATCAATAAATCTCTTACAGCGCCCATATTTAGGTAGTTTTTAACCTCATTGATTCCATAAGCGTATAAACCCTCTTTCTTTATTTCTGTGAGCAAGGTATCCACCAATTTCTCCTCTTGAGATAGTCTATGCTCTTTCAATATTTTATCTAATGCTCCTGATTTTAGGACTTCGTAAATTCCACGGAGATCTCCATGAGATGCCTGAACCATAATGTAATTTCCAATTTTGTCCTTGGCAAAGTTCACAAAATTCTCTTTGTAAAATCCTGGACCTAATATGATCAAGGGGGCTCTCCCATCCCAAACATCTTTAAGGGTTGAAAGGGCCTCACCAAAGAATTCCTCATCCTCATCGCCCCTCTTCCTTATACTGGCAAATTCTTGAATTCCATAGGTTTTTAAAATTGCAATCGTAGCGAGGCCATGCTCTATGGCTAAAAAATAAACAACAGGTTTCTCTGAATTTTTAACTGCCTCCCCTAATAGTTCTTTATCCTTCTTGCTCCACTCTTTTATTACCGATATCTCATCCCCCACCCCAACATTTATGGTTTGATGCACTCCCACATAATCCTCTGGTCCAGCCACTATTATACCTGAGATGCGCAATCTATCTGCAAACTCCTGAAAATCGAGTTTTTTCACATTTATTCCAACTCGGATTTTTTTTCTCTCTGCCTTCTTGGCCCTGTTCATATCCCCGCTTGAGGTATCTTTGCGGAAAACATATCCAAATACCAGGTCACCCTCTCCCAAAATTGTGCTTAGATACCATAAATCGTCAAGATTGTCCACTCTTATTGCGATTTCATTTTTCTCCTTCTCTTCTATCTTCATACAATTCCTCCGTTATTCTCTTTATTTTTCTCTCAATCCTTTCCGTGTGAGTTCCATACCAGTAAATTCTACGACATTTTGGACACATGTAAAATTCATTATTGTGCTCATAAACATAAACTGGCACTTTATCTTTTACATCCTCTTTCTTCACGGGTACGAGGGGCTCATTGCATACAGAGCATCTTGAGAGAAGATTATCGGTATTTAAATTGAAATTCTCAATTACTTCCCTTAATTGCTTCTCGTAGTTATCGCTTTTTACCAAGAATCCATTGCTCCTTCTTGCAAGCTCCTTATCGCGGGTGATTATTATCCTTTCCTCCTCCCTAGCGATTTTAATTAATGTATTATCACTCAATTGCCCATCTGGATAGTATGTATCGTAGCCCATAAAGCGCAGGTATTTGGCAAGTTTGCCTAGCATGTGGTCAACTAAGAACTTCACACTCTACAATATATTCGTGCATTTATCTTTTTTGTAAAAATAGAAAGAGAGGATTATTCCTCGTCAGGTACAAACTTGTAGCCATATTGGATTATTCCAGCTTTTCCATCTTCTGCAATTCTTCGGAATACTGCATGTACGGGCATGCCTATGTGTACCTTCTCTGGGTCAACATCAACTATTTGCCCTGTGAGCTTTGGTCCCTCAGGTGTTTCAATTATCGCCATGACATAAGGTTTCTGATATTTGTAGCCTATGACATTCTGATGTACTATGGTGTACGAATATACTTTGCCCTTACCACTTAATTGTACTTCTTCCATCTTTCCGACACTCTTTCTTCCGCACTTTGGACAAACGCTACGGGGAGGGAAATAAACTGTGCCGCAAACAGGACATTTTGTGCCAATGAGGGAATAACGGGACTTTCTTTCTCTCCAGAATCTAGGCACTACCACTCACATCACCTCCAAAATATGCACTATGCTTGAAGTCATTGTCCCACCCACATTATGAGCTAAGCCTACTCTTGCATCTGGTACCTGCCTCTTTCCAGCTTCATTGCGCAACTGCTTTACAATTTCCACAACTTGACCTACGCCTGTGGCTCCAACAGGATGTCCCTTTGCCTTGAGGCCTCCGGATACATTGTAGGGCAAATCGCCATCGTAATATAATTGTCCCTCTTCTGCAAGTTTTATACCCTCACCCTTCTTTGCAAATCCCAGATCCTCAATTCCAAGGAGAGCAATTATGGAAAAAGCATCGTGTATTTCTACAAGATCAATATCCTTTGGCTCTTTTTTTGCCATTTCATATGCCTTTCTCGCTGCTTCTATTGTTGAGGGGGATCTTGTTAAAGATTCTCTTGCGTGTATAGAGATGTAATCATTGGCTGCCGTGGATGCGCTTATTTTTATAGGAGAATCTGTGTATTTCCTTGCAATGTCTGCAGAGGCAAGAACAACAGCGGCACCGCCATCACTCACAGGAGAGCAGTTCATTATGGTTAATGGATCTGCAACCATTGGAGCATTAAGTACCTGCTCCACGGTTATCTCTCTCTGAAAATGCGCATCGGGGTTCATAGCCCCATGCTTATGGGCAATCACAGGCAATAAAGCCATTTGCTCCCTCGTAAGCCCATATTCATACATATAGCGCCGTGCCATCATGGCTCCTAAAGCGGGGAAAGTAGCTCCAAAGAAAACTTCCCACTCTCTATCTGCGGCTCCTGCAAGGATATCTGTGACCATATCTCCAGGCAGGTCAGTCATCTTTTCAACGCCTCCCACGAGCACTATATCGTATAGGCCTGAGGCAACCGCCATGTATCCCGCATGCAAGGCAGCCGCACCACTTGCACATGCCGATTCTATTCTAATTGCAGGTACTCTGACTTCTGCGAGTCCGGCAAAATCAGCAATTAATGCCCCAACATGATCCTGACCAACAAAACTCCCAGCACTCATATTTCCTCCAAATATGGCTTGGATATCTTCAGCACCAAGTCCTGCATCTTCAAGAGCCTTTAATCCTGCTTCAACAGCCAAATCTCTCAAACTTTTATCCCAGTGCTCTCCATACTTTGTCTCACCGGCACCTATAATTGCAACATCGCGCATTTAATCCACCTCCACTATCATACGGCGGAACTTCAGATATGTAGCATAATCGATATACTTGGCACGGTTAATCATATCCCATACCTTTGGAGCAGCATCCTTGTTGAAATTCTCCATTTCATCTGTGACGGTTATATCAAAAGCATCACTTCCTGCGCCACTACCAAAGGATACAGCTATTATTCTATCTCCGGGCTTAGCTATATCTAGCACAGTGCTCAACCCAGTCGGTGTTCCTCCAGAATATGTATTTCCTATGTAGGGAGAAACCAATCCTGGCTTTATCTGCTCCTTGGTGAATCCCAACCTCTTTCCAACACGGTATGGAAATTTACCATTGGGCTGATGGAAGACAACATAATCGTAATCTTCTGGTTTCGTGCCCACCTCTTCCATAAGCATTCGTGCAGCTGACATTATATGCTTGAAATATGCAGGTTCCCCTGTAAATCTTCCACCATGGGATGGATACCTCTGTCCCTCTCTGCGCCAGAAATCAGGGGTATCTGTTACGAATGAAACTGTGTGATTTATCTCGGCTATAACTTCATCTTTGCCTATGATGTAAGCTGTTCCTCCAGCAGAGGCAGAGTAATCAAGAGCGTCTCCCGGCTGACCTTGCGAAGTATCTGTTCCTATTGCCACACCGTAATCGATCATTCCTGCCTTAACCATTGCATAGACATTTTGCATTGCTGCCGTACCTGCTTTGCATGCAAATTCTAAATCTGCAGCATGCGCTTTGTACGCACCAACAACCTCTGCAATTAGCGATGCCGTAGGTTTCACGGCATATGGGTGCGATTCACTACCCACAAAAATTGCACCTATTTTCTCGCCCGGAATATTTTTTCTGCGCAGTGCATTGCGAAGTGCCTCCACGGCAATTGTGGCTGCATCTTCATCGTAAGCAGGTACTGATTTTGCAAATAATCCCAAACCCTTCTCTGGATGCTCGGGATTGTCTCCCCACATCCTTGCGATCTCTGCTGTCTTGATTCTGTAAATGGGTATATAACTCCCATAAGTCACAATACCTACCATTTTCTCACCTGCGGAGGAATAAAGAAGAAACTATTTAACTCTTATCGTATTTGATATTCGGCGATAAACGAAATACACAGATATGGGGAGAAATGCTTAAAAATAAGCCCAATATCCTCAAATGGTGATAGTGATGCTTCAAATTGAGAATTTGGAAGTTGAAGTTGAAAATAAAAAGATAATAAACTCCTTAAATTTGAGTGTTGGAGGTGGAGAGTTCCATGTGATTATGGGTCCAAATGGTTCTGGTAAGAGCACATTAGCCCTAACTCTCATGGGGCACCCGAATTATAAAATCACAAATGGGAAAATAGAATTTGATGGAAAGGTTATAAATGATATTCCGGTGGATGAGCGTGCCCGCATGGGTATATTTCTTACTTTTCAGCATCCTGAGGATATTGATGGGGTAAAGATAATTGATTATCTTCGCCTCTTGCTTGAGAAGGTAAAGGGCATAGAGCCAGCAAAGGCGTTGCAGATAATACCCAAGAAGGCTAAGGAAGTTTGGTTCTCTGCTGACATGCTCTCTCGCTACATAAATGTTGGATTTTCAGGAGGAGAGAGAAAGAGGTTTGAGATTCTCCAGGCACTCCTAATTAAGCCGAAATTGCTGATTTTGGATGAGCCAGATAGTGGGGTTGATATAGATTCTCTAAGCTTGATATCTCACAAAATAAGAGAACTTTACGAGCAGGGTACATCCATATTGCTCATAACCCATTACGGAAGGATTCTGGAGCATATCGATCCAAAAATTGTCAGGGTTCACATAATGAAGGATGGGCACATAGTTATGAGCGGGAAGGAGGAGCTTGTGGAGAAGATTGAAAAAGAAGGGTTTAAGAAGGTATTTGAGGAGTGTGGTTGCAATGAGTGAACTTACAATTCAAGAGGCAAGAAGTATAATTGAAGATCAAATTGAAAAGTTAAAGAAGAGAAATAAAGAGCCAGAATGGATGACAAAGTTGAGGTACAAGGCGATGGATGCCTTCTTTGAAGCACCCCATAATGACCCTGTGATAAAAGATCCCCTTGATTATATTGCCAAAACGGAAGAGGAAATGTATCCCGAGGTTAAGAGCTTAGATGAGCTTCCTCCAGATATGCTTGCCTTATTGGATAGATTGGGCATTGCGGAAGTCGAAAAGAAGTACATTGCAGGGTTAGCTGTGCAGAGCGATACGAGCATAGTTCTCAACGATTTCTTGAAAGAGTGGAGAAAGAAGGGATTGATAGTGGAATCTATGGAAGATGCAGTCCGTAATCATCCAATTCTCAAAGATTTGTTCTTGAAGCAGTTCAATCCCTATGAGAGCAAGCTTGCTGCATATCACACTGCAGTTTGGAATGGAGGAATATTCTTGCATGTTGCCCAAGGGCTCAAAGTACCAATGCCCCTGCATTTATTCTTTCTCATTCAGAATAGCGCAATGGCTCAGGCACCCCACATAATAATCAATGCAGAGCCAAACAGCGAGATTCATCTAATTGAGGGCTGTACATCCCCAGTGCTAGTTAGACATTCATTGCACTTGGATATGACTGAGGCGTACATAGGGGATGGAGCGAATGTGAAGTTAAGCGTGCTTCAAAACTGGCCGGAATATGTGCACACACGCCCAATGACCCGTGCAAGGATAGGCAAGAATGCAGAGTTCATAAATACAACAGTTGGACTTGGAACGGGTAAGAGCAATATTGCCAATCCGAAGTACTGGGTTGATGAGGGCGGCTATGTGGAGCTTAATGGAATAATTCTTGGGCAAAAAGATTTCTATGTGGATCTTGGAGGAGAGATGAATTTAGATGCTTCTGGGGCAAGAGGACTCAATGCGAGCAAGAGTGTAATAATGGATAGGAGCTCTGTTATTACCAGGGGTATAATTCGTGCCAACGCACCAAAGACCAAGGGGCACATAAGTTGCGATGCATTGATTCTAAATTCCGAGGCCAGAATGGAGACCTATCCTGGTTTGGTTTCACAGGTGGATGATGCTGAATTGAGCCACGAAGCAGCTATAGGGAAAATAAGGGAGGAAGAGTTATTCTACCTAATGTCTCGTGGATTGAAGGAAGAGGAGGCAACTCAACTCATTGTAAAGGGCTTCGTCAATCCTCTCCTAAAGGACATACCTATGGAATTCGTCATAGAGATAAGGAAGATAATTGAGATGGCTGTTAGTGGAGGGATGTAAGGGGAACATTTTTTTACTACCTCTCTTTTTACGCGATGTGAATATTCTCGTTATTGCAGAGAAGCGCAATGCAGCGCAGAGAATAGCAAAGATCCTCTCTGGAGGAAGGTATGAAACGATAAAGAAGGGCAGAAATGCCTATTACAGCTTTACGAAGGGCAAGGATAGATACTTTGTTGTACCCCTCAGGGGTCATATATTGCATATGGATTACCCTGACAAGTTTAAAAGATGGAGTTTAGGGGATTTGCAGAGGTTGGTGGATGAGGAGCCGATTAAAATTATAAAGGAGAAAGGGATTGCAAATATTTTAAGAACCCTTGCAAAGGATGCCGATATGCTCATAATCGCCACCGACTATGATAGGGAGGGAGAACTGATAGGTGTGGAATCGTTATCAATTACGAATTTCAAAGGTCCGGTGAAGAGGGCCAAGTTTAGTGCTTTAACGGAGAGGGAGATAGAAAACGCATTTTCAAACTTAGTGGATGTGAATTACAATCTTGCATCTGCAGCAGAAACAAGGCAAAAGATAGATCTGGCTTGGGGCGCATCTTTAACAAGATTCATCTCTCTCGCATCAAGCAGGAGGGGTAAGGATTATCTCTCCGTTGGGCGTGTTCAGAGTCCCACTCTTGCTTTGATTGTAAAGAGAGAAAAGGAGATAGAAAACTTTGTGCCCACTCCCTATTGGAATATAAAAGGATTGTTTTTCAAGAGAAGGAATTTTTCGGGAATGCATATTTCAAACCCTTTCTGGAAAGAAGAAGAGGTAATGGAAGTTTATGAAAAAGTGAAAGATACTAAGAGTGCAAAGGTTCTGGATTTTGTTCAGGAGGATAGGAAAATAAGACCTCCCATTCCATTCAACACTACTGAATTCTTGAGCGAAGCAACAAAGCTCGGATTCTCTGCAGCAAAGGCTATGCGGCTTGCTGAAGAGCTTTACATGGGCGGTTATATATCCTATCCAAGAACTGATAACACCGTTTATCCTAAAACTCTGAGCATAAATTCCATACTAAAATCTTTGGAGAAGTCAAAATTCAAAGAGGAGGCATTGAAGCTTCAAAAGGAAAGAAGGAGGTATCCTACGAGGGGGAAGAAGGAATCCACAGACCATCCTCCAATAGTGCCTACTAGGGGTGCAAATTTGGAGGGCGATAAAGGTAAGATTTACGAGCTTGTTGTTAGAAGATTCATGGCTACTCTGGCTCAAGATTTAGAGTACAGAGAAAGCAAGGTTAAACTTGCAGTTAAGGATGAGATCTTTGAAGCAAAGGGCAAAGAGTTGGTAAATGAGGGCTGGCTTTACTATTATCCTTATGTGAGATTTGAGGAAGAGAAGATACCCATTTTAAGAATTGGAGATGAGGTCAAAGTTAAGAAAATTGAAATTGAGAGGAAGGAGACGAGGCCACCTGCAAGGTACACACAATCCTCGCTCATAAGGGAGATGGAAAAATTAAATCTTGGCACGAAGAGTACCAGGGCTGAGATAATACAAAAGCTATTTGAGAGGGGCTATGTTCGTGGAAATCCTATAAGGCCCACTCAACTTGGAAAAGCCCTGATAGAATCTCTTGAGGGCAATAATGTGGATGTGATTAAGCCCGACATGACTGCGAGGCTTGAGATGGATATGGATGAGATTGAAAAGGGCTCCAAAGCACCTGAGTTTGTGGTTAAAGAATCCCGTGAGATGCTAAAAAAGATATTAAGCTCTCTGGAGGAGAATAGAAGCACTGTGGGAAGCAACATAAAGAGTTCAATGCGCAGGGAAATTGGAGAATGCCCCGATGGTGGAAAATTAATTTATTTGGAGAGAAAGAGACTGGTTGTTTGCGAGAACGATGGCGAGACGAAGTACTACAATCTTCCCAAAACAGGACACATTGAGTTCCTAGATAAAAAATGCCCGATTTGTGGATTACCCCTGATAAAGATAATTCGCAGGGGGCAGAGCCCTGAAATAAGGTGCTTAAACTCAAAATGTGAGTACAATCGTAAAAAGGATATTGTGGGTAAATGCCCAAAATGTGGGGGAGATTTAGTTATAAGGCAATCAAAGAACGGGAAGAGATTCATAGGATGCTCCAATTATCCAAAATGTGATGTAACCTATTCTCTTCCACAAAGGGGAAAGATTATCCCCACGGGAGAGGTATGTCCTTACTGTGGAGCACCGCTTTTAATTCTCAGAAAGAAGGGAAAGAAGGACTGGAAATTCTGTCCAAACATCAAATGCGAATACAACAGGAGGAATAAAGATGAAAAGTGAGAGTATGGCCCAGCTCAATATGATGCTTATATTCTTAATTGCAAATGTAATGGCGCTACTTCTTTTTCCGGTCTATGGGATATATGAGGGAGGTTTAGGCGAGGAAGGTAGCAATCCATGGGTTGCTGTGTACTATTTAATTTATGTAATTGCGGTTACTTTGCTCATAATCTACATAGCAAAAAAGGGTAAGAAAAATCTTCTTCGTGGGATTTTTTATTTTGCTATAGCTTGGGCTATGTGGTACGCTTTATTCCCTTTATTTTACTATTTTGCCATACCTTACTCGGATTTGATATCTCTGGGGTTATCCATAGTGATTACCATAGGATTAATCAAATATCCAGAATGGTACATGGTGAATTTTGTAGGCATATTAACAACGGTGGGAGTTGCTCTGATATTTGGATTGAGCTTAACACTCCTGCCCATAATAATTCTTCTGAGTTTGTTTGCAATATATGATTCTGTTGCGGTTTATATGAGCAAACATATGGTTTATTTGGCAGATTCTGTTATTGAGCATAAATTACCTGCTATGTTCGTTATGCCTGCAAAGAAGGACTATTCCTTTAAAAAGGCAAAGGGAAAACCTGTTAGAAAAGGGGGAGAAAGAGAAGCATACTATATGGGTTACGGAGATGTATTGATTCCCGGTATTTTGGTGGTTGCAGCAGAGAGAAATTTTGGAATGCTTGCAGGGATATTCACTTTATTGGGTGCACTTGCAGCCATGCTTCTCCTGTTTGTAATGGTTAATACAGGCAAGCCACAGCCAGGATTACCCTATTTGAATGCAGGAGCTTTAGCCGGATTAATAATATTTTTACTGATTTGATTCAAAATTTTTATATTTTCGTTAGGTATATCCTAACCGATGAAGAGAGGAGTAGTTCTTGTAGTGATTGCAATTATTGCGCTTTCATCATTTATTACTTTACCCTTGGCCCATGGAAGTGAGAGCAGGATAAATATTGTAGCAACACTGCAGATATACTCTTATTTTGCAAAGCAGATCGGTGGGGAAAGGGTTAATGTCACATACATAGTTCCTCAAGGCGAGGATATTCATTCTTACTCTCTCAAATATGAGGACATAGAGAAATTGAACCGTGCTAATTTGGTGATTTTAGCATCGAGCGAGTTTTTTGCAATTGATAGGAATATAAAGGAAAAAGTTAGCAGCAAGGAAATTCTTGATTTTAAGGATTATAATGCTACGCTCTATCCCTTAGGAAATATGGAGAGAAATGTGCATGGGTACTGGCTCTATCCCCAAAATGCGATAAATATAAGCTTGGCGATAAAGAAAAAATTAGAAGAGATGGACCCGCAACATCGCAGTTATTATGAAAATAATTTTTTGAAATTCAAAAATGAGGTAGAGAGCACGCTTCAAAGGATTGATGTTATAAAAGATGAAACTGGAATAAAAGGTAAGAATGTTCTACTTGTAATTCCCGGAGTTTTTTATGTGGCTAAAACTATGGGATTAAATGTTAAAGGCACGATTTTAGAGGAGCCCCATCAGTTCATAAGCGAGAGTGAGTTAAAAGAAATTAGAAAGGAAATAGAGAATGGAAATATAAGCTGTATTATAAATGCTGTGGGACTCCAATCATCTAAGGCGGGACAGATAGCAATAGAGTTATCCAGGGAGACAGGGGTCAAAATTGCGTACATAGATATTTTTTCCACTGCAAATTATACAGCTTTACTCTTAAAAGATGCCTCTATATTGGCTGGTACGAATTATATTTACAGTTATGGAATGGAGAAATGCGACTATGGATTTTACATACTTACTATAATACTCGTTGTCTCAATAGCAATTATACTGGGTTACATTGCCTATAAATATAGAAAAGAGTTGCTGAAATAATTATGCTTTGTATGAGGGAATTCGCTCTAAGAGCATACCCTCTATTTTCAATGGTTTGAGCATTTTCGCAATCTTAACTGCCTCGTCAAGTTTTGCCTTGCTATCTGCGTATATAGTATACAGAACTTCCCCCTTGTCAGTTTTCTCACTCTTCTTCTTATTCAGTATTATTCCTGCTCCTTTATCCTTTGGAGCCCCGGCGGTCCTTGCAATCTTTACGAGGGCCTTGTTTGAAACTATGGAAATATAACCCTCCTCTGGTGAGTGGATATCCGCCTTGTACTTTCCAATAGGCACATCCTCGCTCTTTTCTATCCCTCTTGAGCCCTGCGCATTTATTATTTCCAAGAATTTCTCCCTCGCCTTGCCACTTTTTAGGATATCCTTAGCCATATCCTTACCCTCTCCTCTCTCTGCTATATTTCCAAGCTCTAAAAGCATGCCTGCTATATCCGTTGCTTTCTCAATTAATGAATGGCTCACTCTCCTCCCTTCCAATGCCTGCATGGCCTCTCTAGCCTCTAAAGCAGGACCTATTGCCCTTCCTATTGGCTGTCCTCCATAGGTTACGGCTGCCTCCAGGGTTATACCTAATCTCTCCCCAAGTTCTATGAAATCCATAGCGTACTTTCTTGCTGTTTTTTCATCAGGTACTTTTGTCTCTGGACCCATAGGGATGTCTAAAACCATAAAGTTTGCTCCCACTGCCTTCTTCTTTGCCATCACACTGGCCAAAACTTGAGAATGTGGGTCTATGCCAAGAGGGTATTCCACATGTACTATCTTATCGTCAGCAGGTGCCAGATTAACAGCACCTCCCCAAGTGAGAGTTGCACCAACCTCATCCACGATTCTTCTTATATCGTTTACACTTAATCTAACATTAGTCAGAACCTCCATTAAATCAGCGGTGCCGGCGGCACTGCTTATTGCCCTTGAGGAAGTTTTGGGAATTTTCAGACCTGCTGCGGCCGCTATGGGTACCGCTATAGGTGCGTATTTGTTGCCCGGTACGCCTCCTATGCTATGCACATCAAAAACTGTATATTCGAAATCAATAGTTTCACCAGTATCCACCATTGCCTTGGTCATCCATTCTGTTTCGTCCATATCCATACCGCGAATTTGTATGGCAGTTACATATGATGCAAGTTCAATGGTGGATAGATTATCATCTACAATATCCTTTATGATCTCATATATTTCATCCTTGGTTAGTTTCTCCCCATATATCTTTTTCTTTATGTAATCAACGCTCATGGGTCTCATTGTTGGTGCGATTTTTACAGTATCTCCATTTTTAACATTCATCTTCTCGCTGATCTCTATGAACATGCCAATCTCTCCCCTTTTTATCATGCTTTCGGAGATATTTACGATGGCAGTTGTTATTAAACCCCTTCTGGCAACTTTCACTCTGTCTTGGGGATGTAACCCCAGCTCCTTCGCATCCTCCTCATTCAAAATTATTTCAAAGCCACCAACCTCAATGTCTATCCTCTTTACCTTCAATTCCAACATTCATCACCTCCTTTATTATTTCATACGCTAAATATGGGGATATTACTCCCAGCTCAGTTACTATTGCATCTATGTACTCCGGAGGAGTTGCGTCAAACACTGGATTTCTGAATTTCACCCCTGGAAAATCCTCGGGATTTGCAATCTCCCTCGGGTCTCTCTCTTCAATCTTTACAAGTTTGCCTATTACCGTCTCTGGTGAAAATTTGTAAGTTTCAGCGC
Source organism: Aciduliprofundum boonei T469 (assembly GCF_000025665.1). GTDB lineage: Archaea > Thermoplasmatota > Thermoplasmata > Thermoplasmatales > Aciduliprofundaceae > Aciduliprofundum > Aciduliprofundum boonei. Next base: position 334,220 of record NC_013926.1, on the reverse strand, counting down.
ATACTATGAATGGAACCCTTGCCTCATGAGCAGCCAGAGCAATTTGAGATGTTCCTATTTTGTTTATAACTGCTCCGTTGCTGGCTATTGTATCTGCTCCCACAACAACAATATCAATGTCTCTCATAAAATAGCGTACTGCAGAATCAACGATCATAGTTACATCAATTCCCTCTTTCGCTAATGCCCTTGCAGTTATGTGCCCTTGCAGCCATGGCCTAGTTTCTGTGTTAAACACTTTAATTTTCTTTCCATCTCTGTACGCTTGCACTATACATTGGATCGCTACAGATGAATTGCAATGAGTTAATATGGTTGCACCATCCGGTATCCTGCCTGCTCCATATTTTCCAATTATTTGCAACGCTTCTTCTGATCTTTTAATGAAATCCTCTGCATTCTTAATTATGGATTCTTTGAGCTCTTCCAAAGTGCTCCCCTGTTTACGATTCACAACATAGTAAATTGCATTGCGGAGAGAGACTGCGGTAGGCCTTGTGCTCAAAAGATAATTTTTAACCTCTTCTAATTCCTTCAAAAATTCTTCCTTACTGCCCTTGAAATCCTCTGAAAAATATTTTAAGGCGAGGGCTGTAGCCCTGCCAATACGACCAGCTCCCCGTATCTCCATACTTTTTATTTTTTCTCCAATATCCCTTACTCGCTCATACATGGAATTAATGTAATAGGAATTATATTATTTATTCCTTTTGCTCCTCTTCTTCCATTGCATCCACAATAGCCTGATTGGCTGACTCAATGAGCTCTTTGAAATTTTTCTCAGCTTGAGAATACTTCTTCATACTCTCGCTATCCATAATTTTTTTCTCCAAATCTTGAAGCTCCATCATACTATCATTTACATTCTCACCAGTCATCTGTCTAAGCTGAATTTCCTGGGCTTTTGCATTATAATCATTCAAAAGCTTCTGGGTCTCTTCATCCTCATTCAATGCCTTCTCTGCCTCAACAAGCTCCTTATACTCATCAGATTCCTTGAGCGCCTTGCCAAGTTCCTTGGCCTTGTTTAAAATATCTTCCTTTGTCATGCACAACCCTACACTTCATATTTAATAAATCTTTTTACAATCTTAGAAGATCCATTATCTCCACTCCTTCCTTTCCGTTCCAAATTTTTCTGGGTCCCTTATTCTCTGCTTTTAGCATAAGATATTTATTTTTTTGCTTTAGGGGTATTATGAAATATTCCTCGTAATCCTCTCCATTGAAAAGCACGATTTTCAATTTATTTTCGCATCTTTCTCCAGTGGATGGATCCAGATATTCATACCTAACAAATTTCCCATAATCCACGAGGTTTCGCACTTCAATTTTTCCTTTCGTGGATTTTGTCAATACATCTTGAGGGTATTCCATAATCACAAAAATGTAAAGAAGGGTTAAATAGTTAACTCATAGGATAATTTGGGGCTTCGCTTATTATATTAACATCATGGGGATGACTCTCTCTCAGTCCTGCACCTGTAATTCTAATGAATTTTCCCCGGCTCCAAAGTTCTTCTACATTTCTTGCCCCTACATAGCCCATGCCAGATTTCATTCCACCTGCAAGCTGGAATATAACCTCTTCTACTTTACCCTTGTAAGGTACGGCAGCTTCCACGCCTTCAGGCACTAATTTACCCTTTCCAAGTTTGCCATAGCGGTCCGATATGCCCTTTTGCATAGCCGCTATGCTTCCCATTCCCCTGTACACTTTGAACTTTCTTCCACCTATTATCATTTCTCTTCCGGGTGCTTCCTCTGTGCCTGCAAGCAAAGAGCCAAGCATAACGGCACTTGCTCCAGCGCTCAGAGCTTTTACAATGTCTCCAGAATAGCGTATTCCTCCATCTGCTATCACAGGTACATTATATTCTTTAGCAACATCAGATGTTTGGCTTATTGCCTCTAATTGGGGCACACCTATTCCAGCTACAACTCTTGTTGTGCATATTGATCCAGGGCCTATACCTACACGGAGGGCATCCACATCCAAGGCGATTAAATCTTCAGCTGCCTCCTTCGTTGCTATATTTCCTGCGATTAAATCAACATCCACTTCTTTCCTTATCTTTTTTATGCTCTTCATAACATTCTCGTTGTGAGCATGGGCAGTATCTATGACAATAACATCCACTTCCGCCTGTAATAATCTTTTTGCTCTCTCGATATCAAAGGGCCCAATGGCTGCACCAACCATTAACCTTCCATCTTTATCCCTTAACGCATTTGGATACTTCTCTCTCTTAAGGATATCTTTTGCGGTTATAAGCCCTTTCAATTTTCCATCTTTCACAATGGGTAATTTCTCAATTCTGTTTTTGTGCATTATTTCTATTGCCTCCTCAATGGATATACCTTCAGGAGCAGTTATAACATTCTTTGTCATTAGTTCGGATACTTTTATCTTGCCACCCCTATAAAATCTTATGTCCCTATTCGTTAATATACCCACAAGTTTTTCATCCTTAACAACGGGTAAACCTGCGATTTTGTATTCTCTCATTATTCTTTCAGCTTCTTCAATGGTTGTATCAGGAGTAACGGTATGCAGATCCCTGATAATCAAGCTCTCTTCCTTCTTAACATTCTTTACAAGATTTACCTGCTCCTCAATTGTTAAATTTCTGTGAATTATGCCGAGTGCACCCAATTCTGCAAGGGCTATGGCCATTCTATCTTCCGTAACAGTATCCATTGGGGAACTTAAAATTGGAATTTTAGCTCTTATATGCCTAGTTATATTGGAGGAAATATCCACATCCTTTGGTTCGACTGGAGTTTTTGATGGTAAAAGCAGAACATCGTCGAATGTAAGCCCTATTTTTGCATTTTTTAATTTTTCTTCAAACATAGGCCCTATAATGAATGCTTAATTTAAAATTTTCCCCAAAAATTAAAAAATAAAAATTTAGAAAGATCTAAATATGGCAGCGATTTCCGGTGCGTGGATTATTGGAGCATTGTTGAAGACATCCAAATTATTTTCACTGTGGTCTGAGAAGCTCATTGGTATTTGTATATCTCCCTGTATTGAAGTTGTTTCTCCGCTAAGCCAGTCAATGATTGCTTTGAGGAGAGCATTGCCGGTAGAGGAGTCAGTATTTTCCACAGCTTCGAATGAGAAAGCAGTGAATACGGTCTTATAAGTGGATGTCTGTACATAGTCTCCAGTAACATAGTTATCGGAGGGGTTATAGAACAGAGCGTGGCCATAAGAGCTAAGGCCGAGTTCATCATCGTAGTTGGTGAACGGGTAGTTAGATAGGGAGATGGATGTAAATGACTGCACGAATGTGCCAGACACCCCTGCCACGCTGTTATACTGCACATCATTGGCTACATAATCCACGCCAAGATAGTTGGTTACGAATGTATTGGATATGGATTCGTCCCATCCGCCCGTGAGATCGTACAAGAAGTCCTGGGAGGATAGGTATAGAGCGCCACCGTTATTGAGGTAAGTTTCAAGGTTGCTCTGGTCGGTAGATGTAAGGGTATTGGACCATGTAGCACCGGTGGTCCAGATGACCACATTATAATTTTCGAGGGTGCTAGCGGAGGGAGAGCCGCTAGAGCTCACATCCCAGACATCGTAAGAGTACCCATCAGCGTCTAGGGCTTGAGTGAAATAGGTTTGATAGTTTTGGCCACCATCATCATCCACAAGCAATATTTTGAGTGAAGAAGGTGAAGGAGGAGCCTGAGGAGTAGCACTAACTTCATTGCTAGCTGGAGATTCTCCAGCAGAATTCACAGCGGTGACATAGTAATAGTAAGTTTGTCCATTAGTGACGGAAGTATCGTTATAAGATAGGGTAGTTCCAGATACTTCTGCAAGATAAGATTCTCCGCCGGAGCTTGTGCCACGATATATCTTGTAGTTGGTAATACTAGCTCCACCATTGTTGCTTGGTGCCTGCCAATTTAGGAGCACATAACCATTACCTGCAGTAGCTTGAAGATTCTGAGGAGCAGAAGGAGCGGTAACACTACTCTGAGGAGTAGCACTAACTTCATTGCTAGCAGAGGATTCTCCAGCAGAGTTCACAGCGGTGACATAGTAGTAGTAAGTATTGCCGTTAGTGACGGAAGTATCGTTGTAAGATAGAGTAGTTCCAGATACTTCCGCAAGATAGGATTCTCCGCCGGAGCTTGTGCCACGATAAATCTTGTATTCAGTAATACTAGCTCCACCATTGTTGCTTGGTGCCTGCCAATTTAGGAGCACATAACCATTACCTGCGCTTGCCTGCAAGTTCTGTGGTGCACTTGGTGCTGTCGGATTGCTTCCTCCACTGCCTACGGTTAGAGTAAGCTGGATAGAGTTTGTTAAATTACCCCAGTGACCAGTTGTGTGATTATATGTATAAGCCATGAATGTTAATGTATAGGTTCCAGAAGGAGTGCTACTTGATGTTTGCACAGTTAATGTTAATGAGGAGGATGCGCCATTTCCACTAGGATGTACATAGTTGGAAGAGAATGATGCAGTGGCTCCAGATGGTAAACCACTTACCTCAAAATGACCTACATCAGTTGTCCAATCATATGGGTATGCTATATTTAGCGTATAACTTGCACTTTCCCCTGCGTTAATACTAGCAGAGGTAGATGAAGCATTTATTGTAAATCCAATATCGTGTATAAAGTTCCAAGCGTTTATTACTCCCCAGCCTGACACCTGATCCCAGCCAGTTGAAGCTGAACCACCGCCACCGGTAGCTCCTTGAGTAACATCATAATAAGGAGGTGAATTTGCGAATTTTCCATTATGGTAGTAGTCATATCCTAATTTATATATTATTGGGTTCAAGAAGCCCAATCCATGGTTTGATACTCCGTATTCTACTCCAATATATGCATCCATCATAGCCACCATACCTGCTGTAACTGGGCACGCAACGGATGTACCTGCTACTGCACTCCATTGGGTTCCACTGCTACTGCTCACATATATTAGGGTATGATTTCCCATAGCAGAAATATCGGCCGTTACCCTTCCACTGTAGCTTCCTATATAGTTGCTCTGCCAGGATGGCTCAGCATAAACTGAGCTCACGCCACTCTGTGTACCCCAGTGATCTCCAGCAGAATTGGTGCTTGATGAATCATACCAAACAATCTCACTACTTCTTGGATTTGCCAGATCTGTATTGTTACCCATAGTAGCGTAATCATCTAAAGTAGTATGATCTACTCCGTTAGGTACTGGCGTTGTTCCCCCAACTGCCAAAAATCCGTATGTGTCATAGGCAGCTGTAGAAGGCTCGCTAGGCGAGGTGGTATCTCCATCATCACCGCTTGAAGCCATAACAGTTACACCCATGGCCTCTAATGCCTTCACATCATTCATAGTTGTGCTACTCTCCTGAGAATCACCACCACCCCAAGAATTACTTACAGCAACGAGTATTGGGCTACTCTCAGAAGCAAGGGTATTGAGTATGTAGTTATACTCATTATCTGGGAAGTTGCTCTCAGAAGGCCCACCACTGCTTCCTCCTGGGCCGTATACACAGAAAGCATCTACGCCCGGTGCCAATGTACCAACCATTTCTAGATCCAGTTCATTTTCAGTAGAAACACTTCCATCGGTGTTGCTTCCAGGTGCAACAGTACCTGATGTACCGTAATAATGGACAGTGGACATAACACCAAGATTCTGAATCCATGTTGGAATCACATGCTGATAATAATAAGTTATTGCATTAGGGTCAAATGGTGCATATTGATCACCCCAAGAATCTGCGCCTTCCCATAGCACAGTAGCCACACGCAGTCCCGTAGCAAATATATGGTGAGTACTTGCAGAACCATCTGGGGTATTGTTATATAGTTGATAAACTTGGTACATCTTAGCAACATCTGCTCCGCTAAGATAATCTATCCCGCTACTTGCGGTGTAATAATTTAATTTGAATTTCGTTGCATTGTTCAGTCCATTTATTCCTGAGATATAGGGCTTTAGGTATGCAGGAATTTTTGGCTCATTCATAGCAGCAAAGTATTCTTTATTGTAGTTCGGGCTATTTGATTTGAAATAGCCAAATCTAACTCCTAGCAAATTGCCAATTTTACCAATTGTGTCGTGGAGGACTATGGCATTTCTTAGGCCATAGGTGTATTCTATGTGTACATTCTTGCTTTTAATCCACTGTATTACTTTGTTGTATATTACTGGACTTGGGGCATATTTATTTTTAAACTCCTTGTATGTCAAATACTTTCCAAAATTGGGAGAACTTGGGTCATTCACTTCTTTCAAAAATAGGTTAAGAGATTCTTCATTTTTCCATTTTAGCCCTATGGTTACCCATATTTTCTGGTTCTCATTTGCATAACCTATGAATGTACCATCATGGATAAGCTTTGGATTGAATCCACTGGATATAGGTATTGCATTGGATGCTTGGGCAGATGATGCAAACACTGTCACAGAAAGTGCGCTGAAAATCATTATACTGGCCATAACTAATATTAGTCCATACAAACTTCTCTCTTTCTTCATTCAATCAACCACCTGTGCCGGGAATAGTCATAGCATTTGCCATGACTAAACCTGACAGTGTTAGGAGAAATGCATGATAATATTTAATTTTATCGAGTTTTTAAATACTTATAAAGGAATAATCCTAAACAAGGATAAATGGTACAAACATCTCCTCGGCACTTAATCCCCCATGCAAGCCCTTTAGGGCAAAATCTTCAAACCATATGGTATAAGAATCTTTGGGCAGGAGGATGTAATTTGGTACTCTTTCTTTTAATTTTGGATGCTCCTTTCCAGGACCTAGGAGCTTCAAAATATCTTCTTTATTGAGCACATCCATATAATCCAGGGATGGTAAATAATCAGAGTAAAGAAAAACATCTCTGGGGCTTCCACCTACCAAATCTTTTGGAACATCAATTATAAAATTTTTACTTACCTCAATCTGACCGTGGTCTGCTGTTACTATTGTTCTTTCTTTAGTGTGATTTTTTAAATCTACAATGTTTTTCCATATTTTTAGAAGCAAATCTTTTGTCTCTTTCGAATTGGGTCCATAGTGATGTTGGGCAATGTCGAGATAGTCAATATAGAGAAAATTAAGAGCTGCATTTGATTTTTTAAGAAGTTGAAACACATTTTCTAATGATGTGTAAGGAACTATTTTTGCACCTTTTCCCATATGAAGAGTGTAAGATGAGGATGCATAATCCTTTCTAACAAAGAATTTGCTATCTATATCCTCTTTTTTTAATTTTTCAAAAATGGTGGGCAAGTTGAACAAATTCTTGGGGGAGAATCCCAATTTTATTAGTTCATCGTTCTCCTTTCCATCTTTTCTGGAGAAGGGTAGAGTTTTGATTATTTCTCCAAATTCTTCATAGTACATATACCATTCTAAAATTCCATGCTCCTTTGGAGAGAGCCCAGTGTACAAAGTTGTTAGAACTGCAGATGTTGTGCTGGGGAACAGTGAAGTTAATTTAAAATGATCGTAATCACAAAAATCCTTGATGTATTTCTCAAATAAATTGTACCCAAATGCATCAACAAGAATAAAAAATATTTTATCCTCTTTCAAATCTTTAATAGGTTCAAGGACCTTATTGCTTTTTATTCCCAAGATATTTAAGATGGTGTGAGGGACATTGTAAATTCCGTTTCTAAAATCAGGCAACACTTCCATATTTTTTACCCCCATAGAGAAATTTCAGAATGAGAGGTACGGCTATGGATGAAATAATCACATAAAGGATAGTGGTAGTTATTATTTGCACACCTATTGTTTCTAGGAATATCCCACTCGCGTAAACCAAAGTTGCAATTATTAGAGCGACTTCCATTTCTGGAACCATGCCTACTCCAACCACAAAGCTTTCTTTGATTTGAAGTCCCCCTATTTTTGATCCTAAAAAGCATCCAAAAATCTTTCCTGCGAAGACAATGGGTATTATTGCCAAGAGCCATAGATTAAAGTATCCTAGGTGTTGAAAATCTACAAGAGTGCCAACTTTTACAAAGAAGATGGGAATAAATAAGGCATAGCCAATCATCTTTAAGGGCCCTATTATTTTTCTCACAGTTCTCGATTGGCCTATAAAAAGACCTACGAAGAAGGCCCCTGTAATGGTGGCAATATTTGCAAGATCAGCGAAGTAAGCAAATAGAAACATAAGTCCAAGGGATATTGAGATTATAGAATATTGGGCGTGCAGGTTCTTATCTGTAATTTCCAGCACTTTTTCCATCAGGTCAAATTTATAGACAATGTAAATTCCCAAGAAGAAAATAAATAGGCCTATGGCTAGGGCTAGAAGGTCCCCTGTGCTTAATAAAACAGTGATTAGTATTATGCCAAATATATCATCGGCCACAGCTGCGGTTAGAATTGTATTTCCAACTCTAGTGTTTAACAATCCCAATTCCATAAGGGTTCTTACCGTCACACCAACACTTGTTGCTGTGAATATTGTTGCCACAACTATGGATTGTTGAAGCCCAAAATGCATGGGGAAGAAGAGAAATAAGAAAACGAATAAAAAAGTCACAAGAACGCCAAATGTACCTGTTAGCAATCCTGCCTTGCTTGATTTTTTTAATTGATTTAAATTTGTCTCCATACCAGAAAGAAATAGAAGAAGCAAAATTCCCGTCTCTGCGAAAAAATCGAATGCAGGATGTTTTATATCGAATGTTACAGGGAACGAATGATCTCCGACTATTATGCTCTCTGGCAAAAGGAAGGCTATTCCTGCAAACAAAATGCCAATCACTATTTCCCCAATAACAGGAGGTTGATTTTTTCTTATAAATAACTCATCAACTAGTTTTGCGAGTATTAGAGCCAGGGCAAGTTCAATCAGCATTTTTAACACTGCTTAGCCAGGCCATTATAAGCTCTAGCATATTTAAATCTCCAATAACATGCATATCCTCATCGACCACAGGCACTTCTTTCATACGATTTTTGAACATCTTTTTGAAAGCATCCGTTATGGTATCCGTATCCTTTACATAAACTGGGGGAAGCATAATATCTTGGGCAGTTGCATCGTTGCTTAGAACTAATGGGAAGTGGTACATGATGTAATCCTGTGGGATGTACTCATAGTATATGTATTGAATAAGCTCATCCAGGGGTATTACGCCTTTGAGTTTTTTATTCTCATCGATCACATAAACAGCGGTGGTTTTTGGGTCCTTTATCATCTCTTCAGCAATTTTAGAAAGGGAGGCATTTTCATAAACCACAGAAGCATTGGGGGTTATTAAATTTCTAATATCCCTCACCTTTTTCATAGATATAGATAAAGGGATAATTGCGATTAAAACTTTCTATTCTTCTTTTAAAAATCTTCGCAGATTCTCGCTCTTCTCCCATCTTTTATCAATCTTGTATGTTATCTCCTCTATTTTCTCAATTTGCTCAATTATCTTTCTTTTTGCATCTTCTTCCTCAATTATCATCTCTGCAATTCCCATAATTACCGCCAGAGGATTCCTTATGCCATCAATAAGCGTGGCAAAATCTTCAATGTTCTTCTCTAACTCTCTGTATGCAACCTTTTTGCTAAACTCTAATCTTCTATTTTTAATTGTTATTGCTATGTCATCGGCCATAATTCTCAATATTTTTTTATCCTCCTCGCTTAGCTCTTCAGAACTCTTGCGAAGGAGAACTATGAGCCCCATGTGTGTATCCTCGACTTTCAGAGGGATAAATATGAAAAATCCTTCGTTGTACTCTTTGCACCATAAGTCATCCTTTTCTTCAATATCATCAGGATATCTATCCTCAAAATTCCAATCTGCACCGTACTTGCTGAGGGTTTTAATTTCACTTCCTTCCTTAACCAGTATCCACGATGCTTCAAAATTCTCATTCTCGCATATGATTTTTGCAGAATTATCAAGAAGAGCTTTCATATCTTTCTCTCTCAGCATCAAACTATCCAATTTTACAAGTGTATTGAGAAATGAAGTGTAGCGCTGCAAAGAGGAGATCAATCTTTGAGCGAGTTGGTTTATTAATGTAACATCCCTTGCAAAATGGAGAATTTTCCTTTCTTCCCCCGGAATATCAAGGGGGACAACACTAACAATTAAATCCCCTATCACAGATTCCATTTCATTCACGCAGGGCTTCCACTTCCTCTTCTTCATATCTACGAAAGGGCACCCCTCTGGAGGCTCTGAGGTTTGATGAAAAACTTCATAGCATTTCTTGCCCACAATTTCATCTTTTTTCTTTCCTAAGAGCCGCAAGGTGGTATCATTTGCATCCAGAATCGTTTGTGTCTCCGAGAGCATTATGATTGATTCTGGGGAAGAATTAAAAAGAACATCCCACATTATTTTCCATTTCTCAGGGCTATCTCTAGAATGCTCGGGGTTATTATCCATTACCGATGTAAATAGGATTTATTATTAAAACTTTTTGAATTAAATTTTACGAATAAGATTAAGTACTATGATTCTTATTGCTACTTATGTCTACGGCAGGGGTTTGCTTGATAGCGATTCTAGCGCTCATAGTGTTTGCTTTGCTTTTCAAGGTGATTTTAAAGATAGCACTATGGATTATACTGATAATACTTCTGTTCATAATCGTGGGAGGAGGAATCGCATACTTTATGAAAATTTTAGGAGAAGTAATTTTCCCACTTACTGGGGCTTTTTTGGTCTAGAACATATCGCCTGCTCATCGCCATCAAAAAAAATCTCCCTATCTGGATATTTTTTGGCGAGCTCTGACATGATCTCATAGAGTTCGCCCACGGTGAGATCAGGATGCTCCGAAAGCCTCAAATGCACTATTTTTTCCTCCATTCTATGTTAATGAAATATTTTGCCATATTTATACTTAACTCAAACATCCAAATAGAAGTAAAAATGAAGATAGGCAATGGACGAAATGCTAAATTTATTAAGCGTTAATGACATCTCCCCAACAAGGAGGTAATCAAAATGGAGAATTTAGATCCAATATTCAAGCCGAAAAGTATAGCAATCGTCGGAGCAAGTCGTGATCCAAAGGCCATAGGACATCAATGCGTTAAGAATCTCATTGACTCAGGCTATGAGGGCAAGATTTATCCTGTAAATCCCAAGGCAGATGAAGTTGCAGGGCTCAAATGCTATCACAGTGTTTTGGACATTCCTGATAAGGTGGATATTGCCCTTATAGTTGTACCTGCAAAGCTTGTGCCTGCCGTTACGGAAGAATGTGGAAAGAAGGGAGTTAAAGGCCTTGTTATAATAGCTTCTGGCTTTAGCGAAGTTGGCAGAGAGGATTTGGAGAGAGAGGTTGTGGATATTGCCCACAAATACGGGATGCGCATCCTCGGTCCGAATGTCGTGGGTATAATGAATAACCCGCTTCATATGAATGCATCCTTTGGCCCATACTTGCCATATCCTGGGAAGGCAGCAATGATATCCCAAAGTGGTGCTTTGCTAATAGCAATGGATGCAAGGACTTGGGTTGATAAAGTTGGCATTTCACATATGATAAGTATTGGAAACATGGCAGATTTGGATTTTGGAGACCTAATCAATTACTTCAACAAGGATGAGGACACAAATGTCATATCTCTCTACATTGAAGGTGTGAAGGATGGACGCAAATTCCTAAACGCCTGTAAGAATTCAAAGAAGCCAATAATTGCGCTTAAGGCAGGCACTTCAAAGCGTGGTGCAGCTGCAGCAGCATCCCATACAGGAAGTTTGGCTGGAAGCACGAAGATATATGAGGCAGCATTCAAGCAGGGTCATGTTGTGTGGGCCGAAAATCTAGATGCTCTATTTGATGAGACAATGGCTCTCGCCTTGCAGAAGCCAATGAGGGGAGATAATCTTCTCATAATAACCAATGGTGGTGGCGTAGGAGTTCTAGCTACAGATGCTGCTGAGAAGTATGGAGTGCCAATAAAGGATGCACCAGATGACCTAAAATTGCTCATGTTTAAGCATATGCCAGAGTTTGGAAATCCGAAAAACCCTGTGGATTTAACTGGCATGGCCGATAGGCCTGAATACGAGGGTTCAATAAGGGATGCTTTGAAGCATGACTGGGTTGATGGAGTGGTTGTGCTTTATTGCGAAACATCCTTCACGGATCCTCAAAATATTGCTGAGGGAATTTACAAGGCTTATAAGGATAGTGGTGTGGATAAGCCCATTGCAGTTAGTTTAGTGGGCGGAGAGAGAAGCGTGAAAGCGGGAGAATGGCTCATAGAGAATGGAATACCCTACTACAATAGTCCACATGCAGCCGTTAGAGCCCTTGCAGCCCTCAGAACCTATGGAAGATACTTGGAAAAAGCATCAAAGGAATTTGTACCTTATAAGGTTAACAAGGAGAAAGTGGAGGCAATAATAGGCAAGGCCAAGGCATGCGGAAGAAGCTTACTCACTGAGCCCGAAGCGAAGGAGGTATTTGCCGCCTATGGATTGCCGATTCCAAAGGGTAAGATGGCTCGGAATCCTGAGGAGGCCGTTAAGATTGCCCGTGCAGTTGAGTATCCTGTGGTAATGAAAATAGTCTCTCCAAATATAGTGCATAAAAGTGATGCAGGCGGTGTAAAGGTGAATATAAAGAATGATGATGAAGTGCGCAAGGCCTTCCAAGAGATTATAGAGAATGCAGAGCGCTACGATCCTCACGCGGAAATCATGGGTGTTTATGTGCAGCATATGGAGCCATGGGGTACGGAGACAATTATTGGAAGTATCAATGATTCTCAATTTGGACCAACTGTTATGTTCGGCCTCGGTGGCATATTTGTGGAAATTTTGAAGGATGTAACATTCCGTATAGCACCATTCAGCAAGGATGAGGCACTTGATATGGTCAAGGAAATAAATGGCTATGGAATATTGAAGGGAGCACGCGGTGAGAAACCCAAGGACATTGAAGCAATAGCAGAAGCGGTTAGCAGGTTATCCCAGCTTGTTTGGGATTTCAGAGATGTTATAAAAGAAGTGGATGCTAATCCAGTTATAGTTTACGAGAAAGGCCTAAGTGTAGTGGATGCAAGGATAATCCTGAAAACAGGAAAATCCACGAAGGTAACACCAAAGCCACTGGATAAGTGCAGTTAAATCTTGCTAAGACATCTCAGGCAATTTATTTAACTTTTTATTTTATTTCCCTTTTATGTTTGATAAGCTTATCTCGCCAGATAGTATTGCTGTCGTGGGTGCATCATCACATCCCAACAAGATAGGCTATGTTGTTCTTGAGAACCTTAAAAATAATGGCTACGGGGGAAGAATATATCCTGTGAATCCAAAGGGTGGCCAGATTCTCGGATTTAAGGTGTATCCTTCCATAAATGATGTGCCCGAGGAAGTTGATTTGAGTGTTATCACCCTTCCTGCAGAAGTTACAGTTAAGATCTTTGAGGATGTTGCTAAAAAATCCAAGTTCATAATCCCCATCGCAGGAGGATTTGGAGAGACAGGAAAGGAGGGAAAAGAAAGAGAGAGAAAAATTTTGGAGATTGCAAAGAAGTACAATGCGAGGATTATAGGGCCAAACACCGTTGGCATTTATATTCCCAGCACGGGAGTAAACACTGCTCTCGTAGTACCTGAACGCTCGAGATTTCCAGGTGATGGAGATATTGCTTTCATAACTCAGAGTGGAGCATTGGGATTGCTCACTATGGATTCTGTCTCTATGTACGATGTTGGATTCTCCTCGTTCATAAATTTGGGCAATAGAGTGGATGTGAATGAAAATGAATTGCTCCAGTATTTTGGAGAGGATGAAAAGAGCAAAGTTATCATAATGTATATTGAGAGCTTCGCCAATGGCAGAGAATTTATGCGAGTAGCTAAGAATGTGAGCAGGAAAAAGCCAATAGTTGTGCTCAAAGCAGGAAGAACCAAGAGAGGTGGAAAGGCGGCGAGTTTGCACACGGGGGCTTTAGGTGGAAGCGATGCCGTGGCAGATGGGGCCTTCAAGCAATGTGGGGTTATAAGGGCCTATGATGAGATAGAGCTTGTGGATTATGCTAGAGCCCTTGCATATGGAAAACCAATAGAGGGTGATAGGATAGCAGTGGTCACATCTGCTGGGGGAGTTGGAGTTGTTACAACGGATTACATTGAGAGCGAGGTGCGAGGGATAGGGATGAAGATGGCAGAATTGAGCGATGAAATAAAGAGGAGAATAAGGGATGAGGTGGTGCCTTTTGCCTCTGTAGAGAATCCTGTAGATATGACTGCTCAGGCAAGTGATGATGATTACGATGGAGTTCTCGCCGCATTAAACGATGATCCTAATGTTGATGCCATATTGGTTTATGCACTATTCCAGACTCCTCTTATAAGTGAAAAACTGGTAAATATAATTACAAAATGGCATAGGGAAGGCGATAAGCCAATTGTTGTTGGCACCATAGGAAGCGAGTTCGCATTGAGAATGATGCGCAAGTTTGAGGATAACAAGGTTCCCGTGTATCCAAGTATTGAGAGAAGTGTAAAAGCTCTGAGGGTGTTGAGATATAGGGCAAAATTGTTGGAATATCTGGAGGGAGTGGAATGAATGAGTATGAAGCAAAGCTCTTGCTGAAAGATTATGGAATAAAAGTTCCAGAAGGAGCATTGATAAATGATTTGAGAGAGATATATAATTTGGATTTGAATTACCCTGTAGTAGCGAAGGTTGCAAGCGAGAAAATACTGCACAAGAGCGATGTTGGGGGAGTTATTTTGAACATAAAGAATAAAGAGGAATTAAAGGAAAAAGTAAAAATTTTGATGGAAAAATTCTCCTCACCCGTTTTAGTTGAGGAGATGCTCTCTGGAGGTTTGGAAGTAATTGTTGGCGTAACAAAAGACCCCACTTTCGGGCATGCCATAATGTTTGGTCTCGGTGGCATATTTACGGAGGTTTTCAAAGATGTGACTTTCAGGGTCATACCAATATCCCGCTTGGATGCCGAGCTTATGCTTAATGAAATAAAGGGCAGAAAAATACTGGAAGGGTATAGGGGAGTAAGGGTAAGCAAGGAGGCTATAATTGAATTGCTTCTCAAAGTTTCAAAATTTGTTGAGGAGAACGCTGATGTGGAGGGTATGGACTTAAACCCTGTGCTTGCAAGAGAAAATGATTGCGTGGTGCTAGATGCTAAAATAATACGATAAATTTAAAATGAGAAAATTGATAATCGTTTATGCAAGAAATAATCGTAGATGGCTTATATGGAAGATATTACCCCGGTTCTAAAGGCACAATAATCATGGTTCATGGTCTCCTATCATCCATGGGAGAATTTTACGATTATCCAGAAAAATTCAGCAACGAGGGTTATGCAGTTTTGATAATTGATTTGGAGGGACATGGGAGAAGCGGGGGAAAAAGAGGATTTGAAAGTGTGGAGAAAAACATAGAGAATATAAAGAGGTGGATAGAATATCTCAAAAAGAATGGTATGCTAAAGAAGCCCTTAATTCTCTTGGGACATAGTTTGGGAGCAGCCACCGTGATTTACGCACTTGCAGAGGGAATTGGAGATTTGGGCGTAGCGATAGCACCTCCATCATCAATAAAGGAAGAATTGAAGGCGGGAGAGAGAATAATGCTCCCATTAATTTATCAAATTGGAAAGTTAAAAGAAAAGCTTACAGGCAAGGATTTTTACATTAAATATAGGGTTGATTATAATTCCCTTTTTGAAAATCCAGAAAATGCTAAAAAAGCGAGAGAGATGGGATATTTGGATAATAAGCTCTGGATGGGCTCATACAAGCCCCTTATGTCTCTTGATACAATTTCAAAGGCAAGGAAGGTGAATAAGCCATGCTTGGTAATCTCTCCTGAAAAGGATAAGGTTGTCAAGCCTGAGAATGAGAAGAGAGTTTACGATGCACTTGGAGGAGAGAAGGAATTTTACCTTGCTAAGGGCTATGGACATTCAATTATGATTGAGGACCATGGCGATGTTTTTGCTAAAATTCTTGAATTCTTAGAGAAGCAAAGGGGATAAATAGAGAAATGTATTTTTGATTGTGGAAGAGATAAACTTGGGGGATATAACTTTATCACGCTATTTTATGCTCTATCTTGAAGAGTACGAGACCGCAGTGATGGCAGATTTTCATCTTGGCTACGAGGATGTTATGGCCCAAAAGGGGGTTTTCCTTCCAAAGTTGCAGTATCCTTATATTTTTGACTTGCTCACCAAGATTTTCGATAAGTATGCTCCCAAGAGGGTGATTATAGATGGTGATTTAAAGCACGAATTCTCCCGAAATATGCCTCAAGAGTGGAATGAGATAGAGTCCATAATAGATTTTTTTGTAGATAGAGCAGAATTAATTGTTATTCGGGGCAACCACGATAATTTTTTGAAGGGAATACTTAAAAGGAGAGGTATCGAGATGCATAATGCCTATACCCTTGGAAAGTATATTTTTGCGCATGGTCACAAGGATGTAGAGATTCCTAGTGATAAGCTCTTAATAATGGCCCATGAGCATCCTTCAATTACCCTTAGAGATGAAGTTTATGCCACGGTTAAAATTCCCTGTTTTCTCTATTCATCCCAAATCATAGTTCTGCCTGCAGTTAGCCTATACGCAGCTGGCACGGATATAAGCAGAAATGAGTTCATATCTCCTATTTTAAGAAGAGAAAAGTTCAATTTCAAAATTTTTGGTATAGACGAAAAGGAAGGAATATTACCCTTGGGCGCCTATCATACAAAAATTATTTAGGCAAAAATACAATAGGGTTTTATGAAATTCTCCGTAGCTAGCAAGTGCATATACCATCGTGATGGACTTTGTTATTTTCTTGCATCAGACCCAAAGCCATGTAGCCTATGCTTCAATTTTGCCTCTGCAGACCCTCAACTTAAAAAGGAATTGAAAATAAATAAGCCTGTGATAACATTCTACGATTTAATCATGAAAGATTCTCGTTATAGGGCACTATTTCCAAAGAGTGGTACAAGTGTGCAGATGAGCATTGGCTCAGTGTATTCTGGGTCCAATGAACTGCCAGAGAATGAGGAATAATACTAAAAAGCTGAATAGTAAGGTTATTGAATTTCCAAAATTCTTTGGATTTTTGAGCCTTAATTTTTCTCCAATGTAAGTCATAAAATCCTTGAATATGTACCCCCCATCTAATGGCACGGCGGGGAGCAGATTTGTCATTCCCAACATCAAATTGAGCCAGAATATCCAGTAAAGGGAGTTAACAACTATCCAAAATCCAGAAAAGGGTACAGAATAAAGATGCTGTAAAGTGTGTGGGAATGGCATCAGCCCTAAAAATGGAAGAGCAATGTATGCCATACTCGCCCTGAAAAAATCCTGAAGGCTCTTTGCGTTGGCATATGGATTTGATAATAAAGCTTTGAGATAATAGGGGTCTCCTAACCCTACTCCGAGATACTCTGCATTTATGCCCAAGAATCCCTTTCCCTTGTAGTATTCTTTATTTAATTGTGGTGCGTACTTTTCAAAGTAATCATATTTGTCTGCTAGCACAACAGTAACATTTAGCCAATGATTTGGTGGCTTAAACATACTTATGTGGACAGGTACATTGCTTCTTGTTTTGTTCATCACCTCTAAAAATTGCTCCTCGTTTCTTATTACCGTTCCATTTATGCTGTAAAATATCCATCCGGGCCTAATGCCTGCCTCGTATGCTGGGTAATTTTTCAAGGTGGAAGAAACTATGACTCCGCTGTAAACGCTTATGTTTTCCACCTTTCCATTATAAATTTTCATATTTACCATCTTTCCGGGCAAGGGGGCTGATACATTCATGAAATCGTTGTAATTGTCTATCTTTGTTCCATTGATTTCAAGGATTACAGTGCCCACTGGTAGTGCGTGGAAATTGGGATTTTCCTCGAAATTTGAGGCAACATAATAGTTATCGTACTTTGGTGTTATGCCGCCAATCATAAGAGCCAGAATTATAAATATAACGATGGCAAGGATTATATTGGATGTTGGGCCAGCCGCAAAAACGCGCATTCTCTTCTTTTTCGTGGTCTTCATAAGCTCGTCTTCATCCGGCTCCACAAAGGCGCCTATTGGAAATATGAATAAAAGTACTCCTATGGAAAGAAGTTTGAGTTTTTGGGCAGCAACTAAGAACCCGTGAGAAAATTCGTGGATTAGTATGGCTACTACGAGACCTAGAATGCCATACCATATAGGTATGATGGGGTTTATCCCAGGTATTCCTAAAACTTGGAGGGGTGAGGGTGCTTTTGTGGAAGGAATTGTGGTAACGAGAAATGCCTGCCACAGAACTAATAGAAATACTGCAAGCATCATAAATAATGATAGGATAACTCCAAAGGTTCCGTAATGGAGCCAGAATTTTGATTTTGCAATTTTTTTAACCCACCCTAATCCCCTTTTTGTTTTTATCATAAGTGCTGGCCCGTAGAGAGAAATAGCTCCACCTATCTTTTTGAGTTTTTTAAGAGCGTAGATGATAGCAATCCATACTATAATCAAAAGCAGTGCCACGAGCCAGCCGTTCATTATTGATGCATGGAAAACACATATTTAAAGCTCAACCCGCTAGTTTAAAATATTAGCAACATTTACAATAATTTGTGAGAATTGGGATAATAATGAAGAATTTAAAATTGGAGTATCTAGTGGAAAAAGAGCTTAAAGAGATGGGCAGAAGATTTGAAGTTATAGGTGGAGAGAGATATGTAAAGAATTACGATGTGGTACTCACAGATTATTTTGATGGCGAAAATTGTGTTTTATGTTATGAAGCAAAAGAGTGCATTCGTAGATTAAAGTCCTATTTGTATGGAAAAAAGAGATTTATGAAACTTGTGGTAGGCATAGATCCTGGTCCAAAGCCAGGCATTGCGGTTATAGGGGATGGGGTTGTAGTTGAAGAAATTCAGTTATCATCAGTATCAGAGGTTAAAGGGTTAATAGACAGCATATACTATGGTTACTCTCCTCAAATTTTTCTGATAAGGATAGGTGATGGAGATATAACCAACAGAAACAGGATAATAAATTCATTAGTGGAGCATTATCCAATTGAGTTAGTTGATGAAAAGAATACATCTGAGGTAATAACAAATAAGGATGTGGAATCTGCTAAGGTAATTGCGTTTACGAGGGGTAAGAGAGTTAGAGAAAAACTGAATATTGTGGTAAAAGAGGGTTATTTGAAAGATATTCAGAGAAAAAGCAGAATTGAGAGCAATGGCAAGATAACAATATCTCGGATTCTTGCAAAGAAGGTTGCTTTGGGAGAGCTAACTCTAAAAGAAGCTATTAACAAGGTAAGGAATGAAAATGAAAAGTGAGGAAGCTCTTAAGAAAATAGACAACTTGGTAAATGTTCTTTCTATAGATATTCCAGAAAAAATTGAGGTGTTTGGAGAAATGTATTATCCCAAGAAGGAGATAGAAGAGCCATCAGAACGAACTCTTTTAAAGTATGAAGCACTTTATGACTCTCTCAGGGATGAGATAAAGAGAATGGAGGATGTGCCTGAAGACATTGTGGAGAAAGCGATAGTTTTGAGGAGAATTGTGCTATTCTTAAAAGAGTATGGACATACCGATGAGATTGAAGATAAAAAGAGATGGATAAAATTTGTTAGAAAAATGGGTTGAATTATTTTTTCCACTTTGGTGCGGGGCCACTCTTTTTTCCTTTTTTACCCAGGAAAAACAGGGCAAATAGGGTGGATACGATAATTAGCAGACCCCAACTCATATATGTTATGTAATCGTATGATGGTGGAGTCCCATAGTAGAATTTGTATTGGTATGTCTGCTGGTCATTTTCAAATACAACGCCTTTTCCAGAGATCTTAACTGTGAGAGTATGTTCTCCATCGTATAGTCCGTTTGGTATCCACTTGTAAACAACATCCTTGGTTGAATTTGCTTTGATGACATTTACTGTTGTATTTCCAATATACCTGCCATCTAGGTAGAAAGATAAGACGGTATTGTAAAGGTCGTAATCCTCCGTATTTTTTATTTTGACCTTTATATCCATTGCCTTTTTCACTTGTATGCTTAACTCCCTTGAAGCTCTTGCTCCTATAGTGGTTGAGTTTTTCATTCCATAGGCTTCAAAGTAGAGATATATCGTTTGAGGCACATTGGGTGCGGTGACATTGAATACAAAATGTCCATTATCACTTGATGTTACAAAGAAATTGGTGGGTTTTGCTCCTGTAAGATTATATCCACTCATTATAATACCGCATCTGAATAGGTGGAAGTATCCTTCCACATAAACTTTGTATTGAGCAGTTTGATTTGTTCCCAGTACGGTGGGCCCATCTATGTGTATACTCAGTTGGGATGCGTGTGCTCCCGTGGGTATGAATGTAACAAATAGGAGGGTAAATAGAAGAACACTAATTATTTTCTTCACTTCTTCCACCTCCAGAATATTATGAACGCCACGAAGGTTGCAATTGTAAGGCCCCAAAGAACATACCAGGAAGATTGCATTTCAAAGGATGTGTAGTTTGTAATTCCTGGAGCTTGGATGTAAACTGAGGATGTTTTAATGTATGTTTCTTTCAGAGGCAGGTTTACTAGGATGCTCTTGCCCATTCCCTTTACCACAATCTGTACCGGCACAGAGGTGCCTGGTCTACTCTTTGTTGCTTCTATTCTTACCTCTATAGAACCCTCGCTGTTAGAAGATACATTAAGATGATTTGTTTCGCCCAACTTCCCATAGATTTTGACGACCCATCCCCTCGTCTCCAGCTCCTTAGAATTGAGAACAGAGAATGTGTAATTTACCCAGGTATTTCCATTGTTCGTAACCTTTATTCTGTATATGAGGGCATTTTCATTCCAAGAAACGAGGGAATAATTTGCTGAGGTATTATAGTACTTTGCCACATTCACATGGAAGTACTTGTCTGTGAACTGTGTATATTTAACCCTTAGATGCACTTCGTTATCTCCAGCTTTGATTAAAGGCACTTTAAGACCCAAACTCACGACTTTAACATCTCCAGGTATCATTTTATAGCTCTGTGGATTGACTATCTTCCACTGTCCAAATACCTCGAATTTAACATTTTCAGGAGAGTTTCCAGTGTTCTTAAGTTTGACTAACATCCACATATTCTTGTAGGGCTCTACATTCTTATCATAACCCAATATATCAACGGTAATCATATGCACATTCTGTCTTTGAAGCCTAACATCCAAAGAGGTATCTGCCGTGAGATTAACTTTCTTTGTGAATTTGTAATCTACTTTTTGTCCATACTCTATACGGTATGTGCTGGCACTTACCGTGTAATTGTTTTGAGGGAGTATTGCATAATAGTATCCATTTGCCTTATAACTAAGTGTGCCGTAAGGAGTTTCTATATTTACCATAACTGAGACCTTTGAGTTGTTTAGATACACTCCACCGTAGAGCAAGTAGCCCTTTTGGAATTCAATATTGAGGTTCTGGGAATTTTGAGCATTTATCTCTCCAATATAAGCGTACTTTTTACCACCCATCACATAGTATGAATAGACCATATAATCTCCTGGAGTTAGTTTTGCTGTATAATATCCAGCTGAATCTGTGGTAACGGTTACATTTTGCAACTCAGAATTTGAAGGTACGAATTTTATTATTGCATTTGCAGCTCCACGGTTATCAATTGTTACAATGCCAGATACCTTGGATAGGATCTGAGTTGTAGTTACATGCAACACTATGGTAGTTGTGCCGCTTATGTATTCATCAACTTGACTGAAATAGAGATAATATTTACCCCAGACCATCTTCTTTACCTTTATGGTAAATGTATAATGCCCAGCAGGCAATGCTATTGTTGGGGTCTTCCATGTGATATTTCCCGCAGGGGAGGATATTTTAACTGGGAGCATGTAGGTGAAGTTCTCTTGCTTTATATTTACAAAGTGAGCACTTTTAAGATTTACCTCAATAGTGGTATTTTGTGTTATACTTACTCTTACTATCCTTGCATTCTCATAATTTCTTAAATACAATGTGTATGTTCCAGGGGCAATATCCACAACCTTTCCAGTTTTCACCAATGTTCCATTTTGATACCAGTAAACCACATCCGCCTGAGAAACTATATTCACATGGGCGAGCGCCTTTATGTGAAGGTCCTTTTGTAACAGTGCCTCGCCAACCTCTGCCTTTGCCACTATTTTTCCATAGACATATTCTATGTTGTTACCTACAATTTCGATTGTGTAATCTCCTGGCAAGACTTTTATAGAATATCTCTCAATCACATGTGTTAATGTGTATGTTCTGTTAGAAGATATAAACTTAATTGTCAAAGGCACTCTATTTGTTGCATTGTTCACATAGATATTTCCTCTAATTTCCACCTCATTTGGAGATGCTTTTATAATCTTTTTGTTTCCTTGGGTGTATACTTTGGTTATATGATATCCATATACCAATGCGTCCAACTGATAATTTATTGTTGAGCCCAGGGTAAATTCTCCGTCTGGGGGTATGCTGCGTACTTCATAATAACCCTTATCATCTTTCAGCATAACTACCCCATTCTTTAGTGTTTGATTTTTACCCGCATATACATAGCCTTTTATTGTCTCTGCCATTTGCAAGATTGGATTTATTTCGGTATCCTTGTTAAGATGTATGATTGCCCTGCTGAACAATGGCTTATAGCTATTGTTAAATCCTAAGAATCCTATAGAGTATGTTCCCTCTGGGAGATATATATAGAAATAACCAGTCTGATTTGCGAACCACATTGAGAAAGTCTCACCTTTGAAGGGCGAGATCTCAATATCTCCAACGGTTTTTTCTTTAGATGTAATTTTACCATATAGTGCGTATGCTCTTTCCATTCTCATGACTTTTGAAGTATCTTGATTTAAAGACAATACGCCAACATAGGCGATCTTGTAATTTTGATAAGTGGTGAGTATGTATATTGTATATATCCCTCCCGGCAGGTGTAATCGGAAATCTCCATTTTTATCTGTTTGAGCAATATAAACATTGTATTCAGTTATACTTTTTACCTTCACAACTGCACTTTCTATAGGCACCCCATTGTAAACCACATGGCCGCTGAGCGTGTATCCCTTTGTAAGCGTAATGTTCTCATTCACAGTCATATTCCAGTTACTAACAGCAGCATCAAATTTCTTTGAGTAATAATCCTGCTTGCTTGCGACCAATGTATAATTGTCTGGCACAACAAGCACTTTGAAGCTACCGTTCTGGTCTGTATGAGCCGTATATTTTGAATATAAGCCAGTAAGTTTAATTGTTGCATTTGCTGCAGGTGTGCCATTTGTATATGTAACAGAACCCTTGATGAATGATGGCTTAAGAGCAATATCTTTTGTTAAAGCCATACCTGTATTGAGTGTAACTTTTTCAACATCCTTAAACATTTTACCATTTATAATCAAATTCACATTGTATTCGTGTGGTGGGATATCTTTAATCTGATATTCTCCGTTCTTTATTGGTACAGAAACATGGTAACCGTAAGTTGAGTTCTCCAAAATAAATGTTGCATTATTGAGCTTTATATCTCCCTTATCAAATTTATTATTATGGTTCATATCGTAGTAAACAACGCCATCGAGGGTTGCGGGTTTTATTGTAATATTCTTTGTGATCACAAAATTGGGTTTTAAGCGCATTGCCTGCTCTTGGCTTACATTAATCAAGGTGTGATATAGAATTGTTTTATCAATCATCCTTAGCTTATCATAATGTCCATCTGTAGATGCCACCAAGGTTATGTTCCCTGCTACAGATAGAAGTTTGAAATATCCTGTATCGTTGGTGAAAGTTGTAGCATGGGGTATACCATATTCATCGAAAATAGTCACCCTTATATGCTTAAGAGGCTCTCCTGTGGATAATCTTATATATCCCTGTATTACGGCACCTTCGTAGAATTTCACAATTACCACATCGTTGGGCAATACTTGATAAGCAGGAGGGTTCAATTCCACAGTACCCTTTCCCTCTCTCTTATATTTCAACGCCAGCTCTATTGGTATGGGCTTCCATGCTTTGGTGTGATTTTTATAATCCTTATACGGATTCCAGTATGCTGTTTTGTAAACCAACTTGAAATGTGTCATGTTCCAGGCTTGCATAGGTTGGTAGCTTCCAAGATCTGGCGAGAATCCAGGTATTCCATTTCCCTTACCAATATCCTCTCCAGAATAACCTATGAAGGTGCGATATAGCAGAGAATGGTAAAACATAGGTTTGTAAATTATTTTATAACTCACAATTTGGGCATTTGCAGGTACTTTATCTATATCATAAGTATTTCCATTGGCATCCACAGCTTTTAGGTCGTAGAAATCGTAGGGTACCACTGTACCTCCTGCCTGATATATTCTTCTATCACCCAACTTTGCAGGAGCATAGAAGATACCTGTTCTCATACCGGAGAATGGGAAGAGACGGTAGTCCACGGCGAAGTATCTTATATCCCATCCTGTTGAGTTTCTAATAGCATCATACATTGAGATAAGTTTATTTTGAGGTAGATATGCTAATGTGCCCTTTATTGCCACATAAAGGGCGTTTTTAGAGTCTATGTCGTTTGAATAAAGTCCATATATTTGTGGATTCTCAATTATTATTCTCCTGTATTTATCTGGGTCATTTAAAATATCAATAATTTTATTTGCTTTATCTTGCCCAGCATACTTTATGAGGGCATTCATAATGGGCTGGCTCAATGTGCCTCCATTTTTGTGGAAATCTGCCTCTAAAAATCTTGCGATGAATAGGGAGATCACTTCACTTTCATTTTGAGCCGTTATAACCTGGGCGGCGAATCTGTAAGCATCTTGGAAGTTATCTGCCACTGTGGGATGCTTGCCCTGTGCTACAGCTTGGAATCCATAGTCCCACCAAGAAAGAAATGCAGGACGGTCCTTTGGTGGCGTAGAATTATCTTGCTCACTTAACCATTTCCAAGCCCGTTGCCATGGATATTCTGGCTTTGGAATAGAATAGCCAAATGCTCCCAAATACCATGGGGACGATTTGTTGTAAGTTGTCTCATTGGGTCTCATAAACGAGGGCATGCTGTTGTATATTTGCTTGTCGAATTTATCTTTGGTTTCATAAGGTATTCCAGCATCAACAGCGTACCAAACGGTAGGAAATATCACAAGAAATGCTATTACGAGTATTACAGTAATTTGAGAAATTTTTATATTTCTCTTCAATGCCTTTCTCCATGAGCCCCGATATTTCTTGAATTCTTCCATGGATTTTTTGATATCAACCAGATCTATGAGCCAGATTAAAGATACTGCTGCAGTGAGCGCCACAGGAGGTGATGCATTAAACATAAACCTCGCTGCAGAAATTGCCATGAATATGGCTATGCTGGTGTAAATAACGAAGAATATGTAATGCTCGCTTAACCTCTTTTTGAGTAGGTAGATGAGATAGAAAACTCCGGTGATGGATAGAAGGAATATGCCTATGCCGAAGGACATGCTTAGGACTCCCATAGTTGCTGGCTGCGCCTCTGCAATGGTTGAATATAGTTTACTATGCACAAAATAGCCCTGTCCGCTCACAAGCTTGCCCCATACATCTGGGAAGAACACATTTAGGATAACGGCAAATACTCCAAAACCTATGCCTCCTGCAAGGAATACGAAGGGCCACGGGTACTTTGAGGTCATTTCAAAGTATAGGGCTGTGAATAGAGGAATAAGTATTACGATGAGTGGTATCTCATACCAACTACCAAGCCTATGAGTTACAAAGTACCAGGGGAATGCCATTAGAAATCCAACTATTGTATATATGGCGGTGAATACTAAAATATGGAAATTGGACCTGTTTCTTAATCTGTTTATTATAACTTGGATAACCAGATATATTGCTAAGATTGAGAGGGCATATGTGTATCCTTTCCAAGCTAGGGCAAGGGCGCCTAATGAAGCACCTGCTAGGGCGCTATAGACAATGGGTTTTTTATTCTCTCTAATAAATACTGAAACCCCATGCTTGAGGTCATCTTTATTGAACCAGTTTTTAATCCAGTTCTTTGATTTTGTTGTTTTTAAAGCGATCAGGAAGAAATAGAACATCCAAGTTATGAAAAATAGATCAAAGGCATCCCAGTCTGCCTGAGTGGCGACACTTCTCATTATGTTTGCAGGCATTATGGCTAGGAAGAATGCAGCCACCAATCCAACTTTCCTGTTGAAAGCTTCCTTACCCAGCAGATATACAGGTATTAATGTCAGTGTTCCCCATATTGCTGGAAATAGGATTAGCATAAGAACTGCTGAATCGTATGCGTTTAGGAACGGGTAGAATATCATACTGGCCAGTATTATTGCCCAATGGAATAGGGGAGGCCTAGGGTTATCTAAACCCATAGGGTAATTGAGCATAGGGTCATTTAATAATTGATGCTTAGATGTGAGAATATAATTAAGGATTCTTTCATGATAGTATGAATCAGACCCGCCAGATACAGAATAGCCGTACTGAATAGATGGTCCTATGGCCCAGTACACCCTTATAAAAAATCCCAAGGCCATAATAGATGCCAAAGCTACAACGACAAGCACTGTTGTTCTGTTTATATCAAATTTAAATTTGTTCCGTAGCATGCTACTCACCGTGTGGGTAGCGATATTGCATTTCCTATAAAAAAGTTATTGTAATTCTTCGCAAAAGTTTAAAATATCTGCTAAATTTGACCAAATTATGGAGCTCTGGTACTCGGAGATGCATACTAAAAATATAAAGATTGGATTCAGAATAAAAGAGGAAATTGGGCATGTTCATTCTGATTATCAGGATATTCATCTCTTCGATACCTATGATTATGGAAAATTGCTTGTTATTGATGGAACTGTTCAGATGACTGAGAGGGATGAGTTCATATATCATGAAATGATAGTTCATCCTCCTTTGCTCACGCATAGAAATCCAAGAAAAATTTTGATTATTGGGGGAGGTGATGGGGGCGCTGCAAGGGAAGTTTTAAAGCATGATGTGGATGAAGTGCATTTAGTAGAAATTGATGAAGAGGTTGTTAAAATTGCCAGAAAACATTTGCCAAGCGTAGCCTCAAGTTATGAAAACCCCAAATTGCATTTGCACATAGAAAATGGAATAGAATTTGTAAAGAAAAACAAAAATTTTGATGTAATAATAATTGATTCCACCGATCCCGTTGGTCCAGCTGAAGGGTTGTTTACAGAGGAGTTTTATATGAATGTTAAAAAATCCTTGGCAGATGGGGGGATAATATCACAGCAATGCGGCACTCCATTTTATCACCCAGAAGAAGTGTGCAAAGTTAGAAGAAGCCTAAGTAAGAGCTTTGAGAATGTGAAGATATATCTTGCATATATACCCACTTATCCAAGCGGGATGTGGAGTTTTGTTATGGCGAGTGATGAAGAAATAAAACTTAGAAGGCCTTTGAATTTTAAAACGAGATATTTCAATGAAGAGATTTATCATTCATCCATGATTCTTCCAAATTTCATACAAGAAGAATGCAAGAAATACTAAGAGTATTATGAGTCTCGGATCAAATGTACTCCCTTCAATTTTTACATTTTTCTCCAAACTTGCAGTATTTCCCCAGTAATCTATGGCAATGATTTTTATCTTATGAACTCCCGAACCTAATTTTAAGTGAATAATTGCATCGTTTGTCTCATAAATTTTCTTTCCATCAACATAAATTATGTAGTCCTTTATATTTCCAACGCTTTTTGATAAATCTATAGTTAACTCATTTTTCTCTTCAATTATATGGGCGAATATTATGGGCTTGTATTTTCCGTCCCAATCGTAATCAAATATTTTTGATAGATAATTTGCCGCATTTTTGCTTTTTATTATCAGGGATACTTCTCTGTTCCTAAGCATGGAGGATATTCCAAAGTTCATACTTCCAACAAGTACGGAAGAATCCCCGATAATCAGCTTTGCATGTAGATATGGAATGTAATGCTCGTATCCATCAAACAACCTTGCATTCTCTCCTTCCCTTCTGTATTGAACTAAAGCTCGATATGTTTTATTTTTCAACATATTCCAAACATTATTGTCTATGTAGAGAGCCTCTATTTTAAGGTCTCTCTGCCCCGATACAAAGCTTTGGAAGAGAGCATATGAGAAATCGGGTGCTATTAGTGGCTCTATATAGGCGGTGAGATTCACACTGCTAAATGTTGCTCTTCGCAATTCTATTCTATTTTCCTCTAAACTTACATTTTGGAAATAGCCGGAATAATTCTCTATGTCTTCTACATTTTTAGAATCATCGTAAAATACCCTTACCATGTACCTTGCAAAATTCTCGTTTCTAACTATAACTCCATATCCCCTATTTCCACAAGGTGATAGGGACGAATCTCCAAAATTTTCAGTTGATACAAGTACTTTATCATCATCAACTATTATGAACTTTGCATGCAAGAATGTGTATCTGTCGTATATGCCTTTGGAGGGCTCGTTGATCATGAATTTTATATTTGCACCCTTTAAATATAACCTCTGCAAGATGTATTTTTCCGAATCTTTAATGCCCCCGATTGGAGAGCCGTCCAATAGTATATTTACTTCAACACCATCTTTCAATTTTTCTTCAAGCACTTTTTCAAGGGCGAGGCTATCCATTGTGTAAGATTCTATGAGAATTTTGCTTTTTGCTTCTTTAGTGAATCTCAAAACCTCTTTCCATTTATCAGGATAGGGAAATATTTCCAAAGATGCTTTGAATACTTCTGGCTTAAAATCACTTTGACCTATTACATGGTATGTGCTCCAATCTTTGGGTGTATTTGTATCTATTAGATTTTTTCTTCTAATTATATGTCCCTGGGTTAGTTTTAATGGCTTGCCAATCCATCCTGTGCCATTGTATTTTGAATTTCCATAAATCACCATGTCCACCATTTTTGACCCGTTGTAAAGGGCAATTTCGTCACCCTTGTTTGCTAGGGAGAATTTACCATCTTTGAGCTCTGCGTATGTGTAATTTGGATAGAAACCCATAAAGTTAAGGAAAGATGAAGAATTTTGGGCTATGTATATTTTTGAATTAGGTGTAATTGAGCCGTGGAGAATAAGCTTACCTTCAAAATCAGTTATAAAATAACCGTTTAAATTTATTTTTACATTTAATGGGTTAAAAATGCAAACATATTCCATATCTGTTTTTGCGTAGGGATACGGGCTTGCTTCATATATTAAAAGATGCTCCTTGGCAGCGTTTTCTCCAATCTCTCCATGAGAATACGGAATGAGAAGGAGGATAATAACCAGAAAAATTACTTTACTCTCCATTCTCTCTTTTTCTCTTCCAACCTATTTTGATACTTCTCTCCAAGCTTGTATGATATTTCTTCCAGTTCTCTAAGATTGTTCACAAATTCTCTTTTGCTCTCAGAGTTTATATACTCTTCAAATTTCAGTCTTTTTCTGAGAGTGTCAAATACATACCATCCGCCTGCTATGGCTATAAAAACACCGATTATCAAGAACCAGTAGTTCCAGTCTCCTGCCCATGCGGTTAAGTAATCCATCCCCGGATCTTTTTTTATGAATCCTGTGGATTGTAATACCCAGTACCCGCCTGTTATTGTCCAGTATAAACCCCAAATGAACAATGCTAAGCTTATGTGCAATATGTATTCCCTCATCTTGCTCCATGACATTAGAAAGAGGAAGTACTGCACTAATAAAGTATTTTCGCTTAAAAAGATAAAAATTTTAGAAGGAAAAACTCTCACCGGGCTTGAGTATTATCAATTTCATACCTTCATTTTCAAGCTCTTCTCTCATCTCTTCTGGATCTGCTTGTATGGGAGGCCAGGTGTTGTAATGCATTGGAATAACATACTTTGGCTTGATCCACTTTGCCGCAATTACCGCCAATTTTGTATCCATGGTGAATAGACCTCCAATGGGCAATAAGGCTACATCTGGCTTGTATATATCCCCTATGATTTTCATATCTCCGAAAAGTCCCGTATCTCCTGCGTGATAGACTTTCTTTCCGTTTATCTCAATTATGAATCCTGCCGGCAAGCCACCATCGTAAGAGAAATTGCTCTCTGTAATGCCTGCAGAATGGAGGGCGGGAACCATGGTTAGGCGTATGCCATCCTGCTCGTATGTGCCGCTGAAATTCATTCCGATTGCATCTGCACCCTTTGAAGATATATATTGTCCTAACTCGTAAATTGCCACTATTGGAACATTCTTGCGCTTTGAGATGAATATTGCATCACCAAGATGGTCTCCGTGCCCATGGGTGACAGCAATTATATCGCAATCAATATCATCGGGCTTAACAGGTGCTGCATCGTTGCCCGTTATAAATGGGTCCACTAGTACCTTCTTCCCATTTTCCTCTATTAGAAATGCAGAGTGCCCAAGCCAAGTTATCTTCATTTTTCATCACCTCTGCCAAATATCTCATCATTCAATTTTAAATTTTCCCTAACTCAATCTCTCTGGACACAGTTCTCTGCGAGAGCAGTGCAGGCATTTTCCAACTTTGTTATGATTCCTATGCACCTCTCCAGTTTTCAGCGCTTCCCTCATCTCCTTTACCTTTTGGAGCATTATGTTCTTCAAGTCCTCCTCATATTCAATTTTATATATCACTGGACCATATTTGAGTAATCCATAAGGTGGAGTCTTGTAATTTTCCTCCACAAGCACCATGTATGCTGTAAGTTGCATAATATGCGAAAAATGCGGGCCCCTGGGCACTCTACCTGTCTTTATTTCCACTGGAATATAATCATCTCCCATTTTTATGAGTAAATCAGGTCTTCCCCATATTTTGTATTTCTCGCTTTTCAGTATGGGGCTCTTTTGCAAATCATCAATGTATACAATTTCCCCATCTGGAAGCTGTAGTTTTTTCTTAATCTCATTGTATTGGATATCTCTTTTCATAGCCATATAGAGAAAATAAGTGGCAAATACGAGCCATAGGAGGGATAGAACTTCCAGAACATAGCCGAGGGTGTAATTTGGGGGAAGAATGAATGTTACCGAAAATATCGAGAATGTTGTGGCTGCTGCCGATGCTATAACCATAATTCTCTCTGCATTTTTTCTCTCCACTAAAATAGCATATTTATCTGCCTTCCATAGCAAATAAAAGGAGAAGCCCAGCCATAAAATTGAGAAAAGAATGAACATCCTGCTTAGTATGGGTGAAGTGTATATGAAGGATATGCCCACAAGAGATATTATTGTGGCACCTATGGAAAAATAAATGGCCATGCTCTCAAACTCTTTCATCTGTTTGTATTTTTTCTTCATATCTGCAGCTCCCTTGCTGATTTCCCTGTGCCTTCTCACACCCTCATTTTCCTTATGCTTTTCATTCCTGCTCAGCCACCAGCTCAATGGGCAGTACGAGTACTTTTCAATGTCTCCTGCAGAAATGTAATCCACAAGATAAATATGCTCAAAGCTTATTTAATTCTTTTGAAAAATCTTAATATATGCGCATTCAATATTTTATTATGCGAAAATCTACAATTCTGCTCTTAATTGGTGTGATTCTAATCGTGGTTGCGGTTGTGATTTTAGGTGTATTTTATGCTAACGGAATTAAAGAAACTAAAGTTATCAAGGTAGGAGCTAATTCTTCCAAGAGCATATCCATAAATTTGACTGGGAATTATTCCATTTTGATAAGTTCTCCCACCAATATATCCTATGAATTTTATGCGCCTAATGGCACATTGTTATCTCAAGGAAATGATACAAATGCGTACTCCATAAATATAACCAATGCAAACGGACAATATGAGTTGGTTATAAAGAATGATGAAAACACAGATGCAGAAGTAGCGGTTCTAATATCTGAGGAAAGTTTGATGAATACTCTTATGTACGGTATTTACGCATCTGGTGGAGTTTGCTGCCTTGGTATGATAATTGTAGTGATAGCATTTGTTTTGCTCCTATGGAATAGAAAGATGGAAGAAAAACAATATAAGAGGTATTAAATCTCTACAGCTTCGTAGCCCATCTCAAAAGCTTTAAAGTTCAATTCGTGGTACCGTGGATTTATGCTTTGCTTTATTGCCTCCTTTATTTTTTCCTTTTCTATAGGGAATATTGGGAGTTTTACAAGGGCACCGAGCATGACTATGTTCGTTGTTATAGAATCTCCCGCCTTTCTAGCGAGCTCCGTGGCCTCTATGGGTATAACATTCAAGTCCTTCATATTTTCCAAGAGCTCATTTACTTCTGGATAGGAAGAATCTCCAAGAGAGGCAGTTATTGGAATTATCGGTTCGGTATTAACTATAACATAACTTCCCTTATGCGCTTTGGGGAGTGCCCTGTACGCTTCCACGGGCTCGAAGCCTACAATTATGTCGGCCTCTCCCTTGCCTATGAGTGGGCTCTTTGCCTCGCCGATTTTCATCTCAGTCACGACGATTCCTCCACGCTGGGCCATGCCGTGAACTTCGCTCATAACCACATTTATGCCTGATAGCAAAGCTGCCTTTCCCACGATGCTCGATGCGGTTAGCACCCCCTGACCTCCAACTCCTGCGAAAATTATGCTCGTATTCATTTTATCACCTTCTTCTCAATAGCGTTAAATGGGCAAACTGTGGCGCAAACTCCACATCCATCACAAAGAGCATTATTAATGTACACCCTTGGCTTTCCATTAGGAGCCAGATCATCCTTGTCCTTGTATATGGCAACGCAGGCGAGCCAGTCAGAGCATATTCCACACTGCGTGCATTTATCCTGATTTATCTCGTACACCCACCACTCTCCCTGCTTGCGCCTGGCAGCATCCCAGAGTAATGCGCACTCTCTCTTTGCTATTATCACCGAAATTCCCTCGTGCTGGATTGCCTCCTTGAAGACCTTTATGGTTTCATTGACATCGTAGGGGTCCACGGTGCGAACCCAGTCAATACCGATGCCACGCACTAATTTCTCTATATCCACATAGGGTGCCTTGTTGCCCATTCCGTCCATGGGCAATCCTGGATGCGGCTGATGCCCAGTCATCGCCGTAGTCCTATTATCCAGAATGACATAGACGAGATTTGCACGATTGTGGTACGCATCTATGAGCCCGGGTATTGCGGCGTGGAAGAAGGTTGAATCGCCCACGAAACCAATCACCTTCTGCTCCGTTGCCTTGGAGAAGCCAACTGCTGTACCTATGCTTGAGCCCATGCAGAGCAGGTAATCTGCCATTTCGTAGGGCTTCTGTATGCCCAGGGTATAGCAACCGATATCCGTGGTTATTATGGCGTCTTTGATTTTGAGCTGTTTGAGAGCCATCATAGCTGCGTAGTATGTGGCTCTGTGAGGGCAGCCGGGACAGAGCACAGGTGGCCTCGCTGGAAGCTCCACGGGCTTTGGCTCATAGGCCTTTCTCTCAACCTTAATGCCTAAAATCTTCTCAAAAGCGTCTTTTATCACATCTGGATTGTACTCGTAAGCCCTTGGGAAGTAGCCGTTGAGCTTTCCGTAAATCTCCACATCGATGTTGTTCATCTCAGCCACTATCCTAGTCTCCCTCTCCAGGTATGGCTCTAATTCCTCCGCAATTATGATTTTCTTGTGCTTTGAGATGAAATCTTTAACCAATTCATCGGGGAATGGATGCGTGAAGGCTAGTTTCAGGATGTTCACCTTTAAGCCCAGTTGATTGGCGACATCGTAAACATAATTGTACGCGACTCCACTCGTTATTATTCCCACCTCTCCATCGTTCCACTCAACCCTGTTTAACGGAGAGCTGTTACTTAACTCTCTAGCTTTTTCTATCTTCTCAAGAAGTGCTTTATGCATTCTCCTTGAGTTCTCGGGCACGGGCACATACCTCTTTGGATCCTTCTTGAAATAACCCTTTCCTCTCTTCTCTTTCATCTCTCCATAATCCACTATGCCTCTAACATGATTGACGCGAGTTGTTGTGCGGAATAACACAGGAAGTTTCAGTTTTTCCGAAATCTCAAATGCTTCCTTGATGAAATCCTTCATCTCCTGTGCGTTGGATGGTTCAATCATAGGCATGCCGGAGAGCATGGCATAATGCCTATTGTCCTGCTCGTTCTGCGAGGAATGCATGCTCGGGTCATCTGCCGTTAATATGACCAATC
This sequence comes from Aciduliprofundum boonei T469, assembly GCF_000025665.1. Classification (GTDB taxonomy): domain Archaea; phylum Thermoplasmatota; class Thermoplasmata; order Thermoplasmatales; family Aciduliprofundaceae; genus Aciduliprofundum; species Aciduliprofundum boonei. The sequence goes on along the minus strand of NC_013926.1, from coordinate 300,076 downwards.
CTCCGTTGGTGCCTATGTACGCTGTTGTCATGAACGCATCCGCCGCTACATTTAACCCCACATGCTTGAAAAACACTAAAGAACGGAGTCCAGAGGCTGCTGCTGCAGCGCTGACCTCCATAGCAACCTTTTCGTTGGTGGAGAATTCAAAGTACACGCCTGCTTGCTTTGCAATATAGAAAAGAACATTTCCTATCTCGCTGGATGGTGTGCCTGGATAGGTACTCGCAAAATCCACGCCTGCTTCTAATGCTCCCCTTACTACTGCCTCGTTTCCGAGTAGAAACTCCTTTCTTCCAGGCTCATCAGCGAGAATATTTTGGTATTTCATTCATCTTCCTCCTGTGAGCAGCGCTCCTTCTTCAGCAATGCCTTCCAATTCTCATCCACATTCTTTTGAATCATCGCAATTTCTTCCTCGGTTAAATGTCTGAACCTGCCTTGGAGACGCAGGTACTCCTTTACCGGCTTTGGATTCTTTGGCTTTATTGAAATTTTGTATTTTCCATTTATAACCTCGTAGAGCGGGAATATGTTTGTTTGCACGGCCAGGCGTGATATTTCCACTGTTTTATCTGGAGAATGTCTCCATCCCGTTGGGCAAGGTGATAGAATCTGGAAGAATTTTGGGCCTTTAATTTCCTTGGCTCTCTTCAATTTGGCAATCATATCCTCAGGATAAGCAATGGTGGCAGTGGCCACATAGGGGATATGGTGAGCGACCATTATTTCGGCAACATTCTTCTTTGGTTCCCACTTGTATATCCTCTTCTTTCCTCCAGGAGTGGTTGTAGTCCAAGCACCCATAGGAGTTGAGCCGGAGCGCTGTATGCCCGTGTTCATATATGCCTCATTATCATACATTATGTAGAAAACATTATGCCCGCGCTCAGCTGCTGCGCTTAGAGCTTGAAGGCCAATATCTGCTGTACCACCATCTCCTGCAAATCCCACGACATTAACATCTTCTTTGCCGAGGGCATCCAAAGCTTCTCTGATTCCTGATATGGAGGCTCCTGTAACTTCAAAGGCAGTATAGAGCAGGGGAACTTCTAAAGTTCGGTGAGGATACACGCCTGGAATGACAGCCCAGCAGCATGCTGGAATGGATAAAATTGTATTTTTACCAAGGGCCTTTAGAACATAGCGCATGGCTATTGTTGCTCCACAGCCAAGGCAAGCAGTATGCCCAGGAAGCATATACTCCTCTTCAGGTATGGTTAATTTTTTCATTATGACCACCTCTCGTCTCCATGTAAGCCAACCCATTCAACCTCTCTGTCTACAACCCCTTCTTTTGTAATTGCAAGCATATCATTGAATACCTTCTCAAGTACCTGTGGTGTTATATCTCTCCCACCAAGCCCCATCACATAGTTCTTTACAGGTATGGTTGTATGCCCATAGAGTACGGATTTTGTCTCAGCGTACAAATCTGCGCCTGGACCGAAGGAGTAGCTTCTATCTACTACGCCAATCATACTTGTCTTCTTGGCTAAAGCTCGTATTTCATCTATGGGGAATGGACGGAAGTATCTAACTCTGGCAACTCCAACCTTCTTGCCCTTCTCCCTCATTTTATCAACCACATCCTTCGCTGTAGAACCGATTGTGCCCAAAACAACCATAACTGCATCTGCATCTTCTGTGCGATACTCCTCTATGAATGGTGAATAATTCCTATTGAAATTCTCGTTATATTCCTCCACAACTTTCTTTATTTCGTTTCTTGCCTCATCCATTGCCAGGGCCATCTTGTAGCGGAACTCCATATAGGGCCCCTCAGGCATAATCAAAGAGCCAAATCCACCAGGCTCATCGGGGTCCAATTTGAATGCAGGAATGTATTCCCCTAAGAAATCATCTACCTTCTTTTGTTCTGGGATGTCTACACCTTCCGATGTGTGAGATAGAATGAAAGCATCTTCAATTACCATAGTGGGTAAGAGGATATTATGCTTTTCTGCAATCTTGTAGGACATTATTATGGAATCAAGCACTTCCTGATTATTCTGAGCATAAACCTGTATCCATCCACTATCTCGCTCTGCCATGGTATCAAGCTGGTCAGTCCAAACGCTCCACGGAGGAGCCATTGCGCGATTCACAACGCTCATTACAATGGGCAATCTTGCGCCGGACGCCCACATTAAAACCTCGTGCATAAGTGCGAGGCCATGGGCACTAGTAGCCGTGTATGTCCTTACTCCCGTGTTTTGAGCTGCTATGCAGGCAGCCATTGCAGAATGCTCGCTCTCAACACGAATGTATCGTGCATCCATTTCTCCATTTGCAATGAAAGCTGCAATTGTTTCAATTATGCTCGTTTGGGGAGTAATGGGATAAGCAGCAATTACCTTTGGCTTTGAAAGTCTAGCTCCCCAGGCGGCACTCTCATTACCTGTGAGAATCATCTTCATTCTTCATCACCCCTGAAACTTTCTTCTAGCACAAGTTCAATGGCTTTTGTTGGGCACTCATTGGCACATATTCCGCAGCCCTTGCAGAAATCGTAATTTATTTCCACAGTATCGAATTTGGCAAGTGCTTCCTTTGGTGCCTCATGTGCTTCTGGCGATGCAAAATGAATAGCCGCGTCTGGACAGAATTTCCAGCATATATAACAGCGTATGCATTTATCATAATGGATGATTGGTCTGAAAGTCCTCCAACCTCCTGTTTTATTCTCTGTGCTTGGAACCTTTGCTATGGGTGTTGGTTCTTCAGGCAATATTATGGGCATCTTAATCACCTCCAACTATAACGCTTTCATAAGCATCTTTTGCCGCTTGAGCGTTTTCTTCTTGCTTGACGGGTGCCATTTGTCGAATAGCATCCATAACCGTTTCTATTTTTACCATCTCACTTAGTTTTGAGAAGGCTCCTAAAATGGCCGTATTTACAATAGGTGCAGCCTGTGAGCCAAGATGATGCTTTAGGGCTATTGTTGTGGCATCTACAGTAGCAATATGTGGGAAATTAAGGGTACTTCTTAATTCCACTGGCTTCTTTGCTGTGTTTACAAGAATCCAGCCATTTCTTTTCAATCCATGAAGAACATCCACGGCCGTTAATAAGGATGGGTCTAAAACGATTACATAATCCGGCTCGTAAATCTGGTACTTTGCCCTGATTGGCTTCTCATCTACCCTTGTAAATGCAGTTACAGGTGCACCTCTTCTTTCTACCCCGTAGTAGGGAAACGCAGATACATATTTTCCTTCCATAAAGAATGCCTTAGCTAATATCTTTGAGGCTATAACCGAACCCTGTCCACCTCGTCCATGAAAACGAATTTCTATCATAACATCACCACACGGTAATTGCATTATTCTATTTATTGGCTTTCCCAGTGAGAAGAATTAGCACTCTTTATTATATCCTTCAAAACATCTACTGGAGCATTGCTTCTTATACCCTGAGGTGAGAATTGAGTGGGATATGCCTCATAGCCTTGCTCTTTCAAATTCTCTATTATTTGCCTTGGGGAAGGAGTGGAAACTCTTAACTCGCTGGAAATTGAGGGTAGGTGGTAGAAAAGAAAGAATTTTTCATTTTTCCAGATTGAAAGGTATTTTTCTAGGATTTTTTTGGTGGGCAGCCATTCTGGAATTTTTGAATTCTTCAAAAAGGAGAAATCGTGCATCTCTCCTACCCATATGGGTCCTCCGAATTCAGTATTTTTTATTTTTTCTAAGGTTGCATTGGCTTTAGATACCCCTTTTTTAATTCTCACATATACCCTGTAAAAATGCCCTTGCCATATGCTAATTATCGGCTCTATGCCCAGATCAAATCTAACTGCCATCCTTCCTATGTAACCAAGGAGAACTCTAATTCCAATCTCATGGACAAGCTCTGTAGGGGCACAAACATCGGCTAGGTATCTTCTCACAATTCTCCTATTTCTTCCACCGAGAGTTGCTGTATCCGTGGCGGTTATTCCAATTATTTTCCCCGAGAGTATTGCCGAATCTATGAATGGCACAGGTGTTCCAAAGGGGTCAATGTCTACATAGTTGTATTTTTCCTCAATCATCAATGCGTTTGCATCTCTATTTGTCACTCTTGCCTCGACATTGTTGAGTTCTAAATTCTTCTTTATTATTTCCACCGCTCTTGAATCTTTATCGTTTATGGTAGTTTCAATACCTAATTCCTTTGCAAATCTTATTCCCCTCACACCGGTGGCGGCGAGTGCATCTAAAGCGTTCTTTACTCTTAAATTATAGAGGAGGAAGATAGAGGTATCTCTGTTGAATACCATTGCTCTGTTGTAAAAAACTCCTTCAATCTTCCCCGGACCTCTTAGGTTCACATTTGGTGCTAAAATCTTTATCTTTCCCTCTTCAACTATCACTGCCTCTCCCCTTTTATCAGTTGCACTATTTTAAAAGGCAATAGATTTCTATTTATAGGAGTGACTTCTAGCATCCTTATATCATCCCTTCTTCTGATCTCTTGTAATAGGGAGTTCCTTGATTTTTTATGAAGAGTCATTATTATGTGCTTGTCCATATCTAAGATATCACGCACAGTTTGAACGAATTTCTTGCTCTCTACCTCCATCTTTCCAATTTCGTCTATTACAATTATGTCTGCTTTATCCATAGCATCTTGGAGTGCTTTTATTCCCACCTCTTCCAGCGCTTTTATATCAATTCCGTATTTTCCAACTTTGTGCCTAGATTCAAAATCTTTGTGGGCAAAAACTTTCTTCTCTTTGCTCATCCAGTCCAACACATAAAACCCAGTTCTTTTCCCATTCTCCCTTAACTCTTCGGTTATCATTCCTCCCACAATATAGCCCTCCTCCTCCAGAATCTCAATGGTCTTTATGAGGGTGGTAGTTTTCCCAACACCTGGCAATCCACTCAACCCGATTTTAATGTACATTTTCAGCACCTCTTATTTCTTTAATGTACATCAGGGGATAATCCATCTCCTCTACATATTCTAATTTGCATAGCGCAGTTTTATCCTCATATTGCACGGTTAGCTCAACATCGAGCATATCACCGCTTAGCGTCAAATATTTGTAAAATCCGCTCTTCTTTTTTATTCTGCTCCTATCAATTCTAACCTTTGCATCCACAACGAAGGGCTGAACTTTTAAGCTTGCCTCTATTGCCTTCTCCAAAGCGTCCACATTCTCTAAACTTAATGGAGTGCCCACAAATTGGTGATACACGGTACCTAACTTAATTCCCGCCTCAAATGCCGCCCTTTCAGAAGAAGAGCAATTGAAATATTTCTTAGCTTTATCCACTTTCATTGTGGTAGGGGTATGGCAAACATGAATATTATTATTTCGTGTTATGCAAATTCTTAAATATAGAATCAAGATATGGGGTTGAGGGATTCATATGGAAAAAGGAGACATAATACGCTGGGAATTCGAAGCTTGGGTCGTTGAGGATGGAAATGAGATTTTGTTTGATACAACCAAGGAGGATCTTGCCAAAGAGCATGGCATTCATGATCCTAATGTAAAGTATGGGCCGATGGTCTCTGTTGTTGGAGCTGGAAGATTGATAAAGGGCATTGATGAAGAACTTCTGAAGGCGGAAGTTGATAAAGATTATGAAGTCACAATACCTCCAGAGAAGGGTTATGGGGAAAGAGACCCGAAGCTCGTGAAGATACATTCTTACAGGGAACTCGCTAGACAGAAAATCGAGCCTGAAGTAGGTAAGGAAGTTGTGATAAATAACAAGCGTGGAAGAATAGTTACGGTTACTCCTGGTCGCGTTGTTATAGATTTCAATCATCCACTTGCCGGCAAAACACTGAAGTACAAATTCAAGATTGTTGAGAAAGTTGAAGGGGATGTGGATAAGGTTCGTGCCATAATTGAAATGGATTATGGTAAAGAGGTTGAGAAATTCAATATTGAGGTTAAGGATGATGATATAATTATCGAGCTTCCAGATGTATGCAAGTACGATAGCAACTGGGCTGTTGCAAAATACGCAATTGTTGGAGACATAAGGGATTATGTTGCAAACAAGAATGTGAAGTTCGTGGAAGTTTATCCAAAGAAGGAAGAGAAAAAAGAGGAAGAGACCAAAGAGAACACAGATGAAAATACAGAGAATGCAGAAGAAAATAAAGAAGAAGGCAAAGAGGAAAATGCTGAAGAGGAAAAGACCGAATCTTAATTTTTATTTCTCTCTATGATTTTGTAGATCTCCCCATTTATAAAAGCATTGATAATCTCTTCTATTTTTCCATCAACCCCAGTTAGTACTTTTATGCCCATATATTTGAAAAAGTCCTGGGCTATTTTATCCAAATCTTTCACTATCAGAAGTTCTCCATAATATTGCCTTATAAACAATGGAATATCTACGGGCTCGTGAGATTCAAACGGGAGTTTTTCTATATGTACATTCAAGACCTCTTTGCTTTGGAGATTTACTTCTACGAAGGTATAATACTTTGCATCCTTAATATCTGCAATGCTTCCATTCATACCTTTCTCCGTGGATGGTAATGCAACAATCATAAGGAGGTTATGTGTTTTGGGTTTTAATACTTTTTAAAACTCCACACGGTCAACGATTTTTTCCTCCTCTTGCCCAACAACCTCTGCTATCACCTCAATCAGATCCTTAATTCCAGAGGTTTCTATTTTATTCTTCAGGAGTTCATCCACTTGAAATATTCCTGCAGAGTTTCTCATCTTTATTCTTATTTTCAAGGGCTTTTTATCTCCTTCCATAACACTAACTTCCTTTATTGCAAGAGCAGATACAGAATGTATATTTATCTTCCCTATTTTAAATGGGATTCTCGCACGGCCTTCTTCCATATCTAAGGCATCAGCAATTTTGACAATTCCTGCCTCGATGGTTAATGGTATTATGTTTGCCCTGTGAGAAAATATTGCATGTAAAGTTTCCGCTTTTATTATCGTTTTTTCCTCCTCCTCGTATATGCCTTCAAGAAGTCTGTCTATTATGGGGACTGCCAGCACGAGACTGTTATCTTCGTGCTCAGTTCTATGTATTGCATGCCCTATGTCGTGGAGGGCGGAAGCAAGCGTAACAATTATTTCTGCATCCTCATTTTTCATTCCGTAATTTTTCACTACCCCCGGTACAATACCCTTGTTTATTAGAATTCTGAGCATCCTCAAGGCTAAGTTTGCAACGATTTTAACATGCACAGGGCCGTGATCATTGTATCCAAGGCGGTCAATGGCAATTATATTGGACGCTTTCCAGAGAGTATTCAATTCCACATCATTTTTTATCCTATTTACCAATATTTTCAGTTTTTCGTTGTTTTCGTAAGGTACTGAAAATTCGCTCATATGAGGGTATGGTTGAAATGTATTAAAAATATGCTTGATATTGCATCACAGCGCAAATAATTTTAATATATGAGCATATTTGCACCAGTGAAACTCAACGAAAGATTAAAAGAGACACTTAATCGCAAGTTGGTTCACATATCTATCGCGTTTCTTCTTATAAATATGGGTTGGGGTATGGCTTGGCCATACCTTCCAAATTTGGTAAAACTTTTGGGAGGAGGAGTTATCGCAGTGGGGATGCTATCCATATTGTTTAACATCACTTCGTCCTTTGGACAATTCTTCTGGGGTAGAAGCTCCGATAAGATGGGCAAAAGAAAGATATTTGCGCTCTTTGGAGTTTTTTCCAGCGGCTTTTTCTTCCTTCTTATCGGCTTTGCCTCCTCTGTATTTTTAGTTCTTCTTCTCCGAACGCTTCAGGGATTCTTCATATCTGCCCAGACTCCAGCAATAAGTGCTTTAGTATCTGAGATTTCAAAAGATGTGGGAAAGGGATTTGCTGTTTTCAATTCCTTCTCCAACATTGGGTTTATGCTTGGGAACTTTGCAGGCGGGTTTGTAACCTCCGTTTTCCCCATTCACTTTGTTTATTATTTTTCCTCAATACCTATTTTCTCCGGTTTGATTTTGCTCATCTTTTTCAAAGAAGAGAAGAAGAATCCTCAGGATTTAAGGTTATTGATGCGCTATGATAGGCCTGGAAGAACTGTGTTTAAGTGGAAGAATGTAAAAGCGTTTGTGGAGAGAAACAGAAATATCTCGCTTTTCTCTGTTTCTATTTTCATAAGCATGATTGGTTCTGGTATGGTTTACACATACCTTTCATTGCTTATTGGTGCCAGATTTGGCTCCTCCTGGGTGGGCACTTATTTTGGAGTAGATGGACTTGCATCGATACCTCTTATAATTCTATTCGGCTATCTTGCAGATAAGTATGGAAGCAAACCTGTGTTGATATATGGGCTTGTGGGATACATGGCTACATTTTACCTGTATTATTATTCCATAACAATTCCTATGTTAATACTAACTGCCATAGTTTCGGGTAGTAAATGGGGCTCTTATTTTAATTCTGCCAATACTTATGTGTCAAGAATGAGTACAAAAAAAGAGAGGGCAACTGCTCTTGGACTTATGAATTCTTCCATGGCCTTGGGATGGGTTGTGGGGCCCTTATTGGGTGCGTATTTTATTCCCATGTTAGGCCTTGCAGAGACAATGTTGGTAGCAATAATACCCGAGATAATCTCTTTAATCTTGGTTTTATTTATAAAAAATGATAGGTATATCAGAGATGGAGTTTATAAAAAATAAAAATGAGGATTATTCCTGTTCAATAGCCTGCATAACTGCATCCAACAAATCCTTTGCATCTCTTACATCCATTCCTACGGTGTTTGTCAGAAAATTCATGAGTTCTTCCTCTGTGGCTCCATTTTCTATCCTGTAAACTAACATATCAATGAGTCTTTGTAATACCTTCTGCATGAACTCCATTTCAATACCAAGGGCCTTAACTCCAACGAGTACTCCTATAACCAAAGCTACCAGCGCGTTGTTGAACTCTTCCTTTCCCAGGGTGGATTTGTCTAAATCTACTCTCAATCTAATGTTTTTATTCTCTCCACCGATAGAATACTTCATCATATGTACCTTATCATTTAGCCACATAAGTGTCTCGTATATGCGCAATTTTTCCTCATTACTCATCTCTGCAGTTTCAATTGTTGTTGGTACAATAAGATGCACGAAATTATCGGAAAAGGCAACCATTAGGTGCATGGGTACCGATGGGTGCTCTGCATAGTAAACTCCCCTATCTAATTCTTCAACTTTCCACGGTAGGTCCACTATATCAACAGCATCATCGCTTCCAGCGGTGAGCCATTGCAATACATTTGCTTCTACTTTATCCATTTAAATCACCTCAGGTGAACCACGGGGGTACACTATTTAAAGGTTGCTGGGCATATGTGGTTAATTGTGGATATTATTTGAATAACAAATTTGATATGCTCAAATGGGCATGTCCCTTTATGAGACCGTTTACAAATCTAATACCCTTTGAAGATGCGAGGAGGATTGTATTGGAAAATGTGAGGCCCATTGAAGATGTGGAAGAAGTAAGCCTATTGGGTGCCTTGGGTAGGGTTTTGGCTGAGGATGTTGTCTCTTCCATAAATGTTCCTCCATTCGCCCGCGCAGCTGAGGATGGTTATGCTGTTAGGGCTGAAGATACCTATGGGGCTGGCCAATATGCGCCCAAAGAGTTCAAGTTAATCGGAGAGATCAATACAGGAGAGTATAAAGAAATAAATGTTGGAAAAGGGGAGTGTGTTAAGATAGCTACAGGGGCAATTTTGCCCAAAGGCGCAGATGCTGTTGTTCGCGTAGAGGATACCGATGAGGAGAATGGAATTGTTAGGGTGTATCGTCCAGTTCATCCTGGATTTGATGTTGCACCGGAAGGCGAGGATATAAAAAAGGGAGATAAAGTGATAGAAAAGGGAACATTTTTAAATCCCCCCAAAATAGGCGCACTTGCAGCTATTGGCATATCCAAAGTTAAAGTTTATAGAAGGCCGAGAATAGCCGTGCTTCCTTCCGGCAACGAGCTCGTGGTTCCAGGTGAGAAGATTGAAAAGGGCAAAATTTACGATGTGAATACCTACACTATATCCTCTGTTATAATGGAGAATGGGGGAGAGCCTGTTATATTTCCCTTCGTTATGGATGATAAGGAGGATATTGAAAAGAAATTGAGGGAAGCTCTAAATTATGATATGGTCGTTTTCTCAGGGGGCTCATCTGTGGGAGATAGGGATTTGCTTATTGATGTTGTATCAAAGTATGCGAAGGTTCTATTTCACGGTGTGCAAATCAAGCCTGGAAAGCCAACATGGTGTGCTAGGGGAGATAAATTGATATTTGGAATGCCAGGTTTTCCAGCATCATGTTTGAACGATTCATATCAATTCTTAGCCCCTGCGGTTAGAAAGATGGCCAGATTACCTCCAAAGAAGGAGAAAATAGTGAAAGCGAGGATGGCTAGGCGCATAACATCAACTTTGGGAAGAATGCAATTTTTCACTGTGCGTTTGAAGGATGGCTACGCTTATCCTGCATACAAGACCTCTGGAGCAATAACGAGCTTGGCAGATTCTGATGGGTATATAATAATACCTGCAAATTCAGATTTGGTTGAAAAGGATGAAGAAGTGGAAGTGCATCTATGGGGTGATTAGATTGTATTTGGGATTTTGTGGATACTCAAATTCCGGAAAAACGAGTATGATTGTTGAGCTTTTGCATAGATTGAAAGATTACAAAATTGCTGTGGTTAAGCATACCCCCCATGGTATAGATATGCAGGACAAGGATAGTAAAAGATTCAGGGAAGCGGGGGCTATGGAAGTTGTGCTTTTGGGGAATGAGCAGGTGCATATAAAGAATGCATCATCACTTTTTCCACTTCTGAAATCTCTAGAGCATTATGACATAATTCTTGTTGAGGGATTCAAATCCTATAAATTCCTACCAAAAATATGTTTGGGAGATGCAGAATGCGAGAATTGTATAATGAGAAACCCCAAAATTGAGGATGTTGTAGAGCATATAGAAAGGGAACTGAAAATAGAGAGAATAATGAAAGAGCTTCCGAATTTCAACTGTGGAGAGTGCAACCATAAAAATTGCAGGGAAATGGCTGAGGTAATTTATCGTGGAGAGGATAATTTTAAGAATTGCAGGTACTGGAATCCTAATGCAGTTATAAGTGTGAGAGTAAATGGAAAGGATATTTACATGGGAAAATTTGCGCAGGATATTGTTATAAAAACCATAACAGGCATGCTTTCAGCGTTTAAGGGTGTAGGCGATATAGAAGAAGTAGAAATAAAATACAGGGTTAAAGGAGAGTAGTTCTCTCCAGATATTCATTCATCTCATCTTTTAAAATTTTTGAAAGCAGATCTTCTCTCATTTGTATATACTCTTCTCTTAGGATATCGAAGCAGTACCAATCCCATTTTCTGCCCAAGACGAACACGGACTTTCTTTCTATTCCATATCTCTTAAATCCGCAGTCCTCCAATACCTTATGCGCCCTTTTATTATACTCAATGCTGCATGCTTCACATTTTTCTAAGTTTAGATGGTAGAAGGATATTTCAAGAAGTGCCAGTGTTATTATCTTACCCAATCCCTTGTTCCAGTAATTCTTATCGAGGTAAGTTCCAATGTTCCCTCTCCTAACATTACCCCAATCATGGAGCCTTATAACAGCGGTACCTATTGTCTCATTTGAGCTTCTTAATTCTATGATGTAATGTAATCTGTCTTCCCTATCCATCTCTTTCTCGTAATATTTTACAACGGCATCATAGCTCTTAACTTGTTGTGGCATGCCCCTCGAGTAAAGCATTGTTTCAAAATCATTCTCCCATTCGTGCACCTTTTTCAAATCCTCTCTTTCCCAAGCCCTGAGTCTTATGGGTCCAAATTCAAACATAGTTGGATATCAAGCATCTTTTATAAAACATTTTGGAAATCTTTTATTATGGCTTTGCAATCTCCTCTCGTGGTAAACTTTATCTATCTAATCCTGGCAGGGATATTCATCGGTCTCTTAGGAGGTATGTTTGGATTTGGAGGTAGTGCTATAAGTACGCCTATCTTGCGTGTTTTTTTTCTCATTCCCCCCTATTTCGCACTTGCAAGCCCTTTGCCAATGACCCTTATATCATCATCAATAGCATTTAAGAGGTATCACAGTGAGAAGCTTGTTGATTGGAAGATTGTGGAGAAGATGCTGGTGGTCTTGATACCCGGTTCGTTCATAGGCGCCTATGCAACTAAATACATAAGCGGGAAGATATTGATGATGCTAACTGCAGTTTTCTTGGTTTATATAGCTATAAGATTGATTATATCGGGTAATAAAGAGAGAAAGATGGAAAAAAGGATGTGGGTAATACTTTTAGTAGGATTTGTTATTGGCCTTTTATCCGGTTTACTAGCCAATGGTGGCGGGATATTGATCGTTCCTATTTTGGTACTCCTAGGAATGAGTATAAAAAAAGCAATAGGCTCTTCCGTAGCCATGGTTTTATTTGCCGCTATACCATCCATTCTTGTGCACTGGTATTTGGGGCATATTGACTGGCTAATAACTTTAGGATTGACTATTGGAGCAATACCTGGAGCGTATATTGGGGCCTGGATAACAGTTAATGCAGATAAGAAAAAATTGAGAAAGATTTACGGTATATTTCTTCTTCTTTTCTCCATTTATTTTGCAATATTTGAGATTTTCAGTGGGTAATTTTTTATACTCTCCTTCATTTCAATACATATGCGAGCTATAATACTGGCAGCAGGCGAAGGCATACGCTTGAGGCCCCTTACAACTTATATGCCAAAGGTGATGCTTCCCGTGGGCAATAAGCCAATTCTGGAGTATATTATCGAATCTCTTCATGAGAATAGTATTAAAGATATAACCATAGTTGTAGGGTATAAATCTGATAAAATAAAGCAGTATTTTGGTAATGGATCCGATTTTGGTGTGCATATAGATTATGTTGAGCAGAAAAAGCAATTAGGAACGGCGCATGCACTGTATCAAGCTCGTATTGAGGAAGAATTTCTTCTTTTCTTTGGAGACAATATTGTTGGAGAGAAATGTGTTAAAGAGTTGCTCAACACAAAGATCAACACTATAATTGGTGCTCATAGTAATAAAACCTCTGTCTATGGTATTGTGGAGAATGTGAATGGAAAAATAAAAATTGTGAGAAAATCTTGGGATGGAGAAGCAATAGCGTTTACAGGAATGGGACATTTTGATGGTGAAATTTTTAGAATAATAGAGGGGAAGATGAAAGAGGGAATTTATAACCTTCCAGAAATTTTGAATGAAATGAATGTTAATTTAAGAATTGCAAATTGTGAATGGAAAGATGCCATTTACCCTTGGGATTTAATTGAATTGAATAGTTACTCTCTCCGCAGAAATGTGAGAAAACTTGCTGGAAAAATTGAAGAATCAACGATAATAGGGAATGTTGAAATTGGAGAGAATACCAGAATAGGTGCGGGATCTTATATCCGAGGTAATGTAAAGATAGGGAAGAATTGTGAAATAGGTCCAAATTGCGTAATAATTGGAGATACCAGTATTGGAGATGGAGTTAGAATAGGTGCATTAAGTTATGTGGAAAATTCATTGATTATGAATGATACGAGTATTGGAGAAGGTGCATATTTAAAAGATTCTGTTATTGGAAGAGAAGCATGGCTCGGAGTAAGATTCACAGGATTATCCGGTAGGACAAGGAAAATTATGAGAGAAGAGGTTATCGATATTAATGGGGGTATAATAGTTGGAGATGGAGCATATATTGGTTCTTCTGTGATAATAGATCCTGGAGTTGTTGTTGGGTCGAATGCAAAAATAGAAGCCTTGAAAGTTTTAAAGGATGATGTTGCCAACGGAGAGAGAGTGGTATAATGTGTGGCATAGTTGGTTACATAGGTTTCAGAAGCGCAAAGGAAGTTCTTTTGAAATCCCTTAAGAGATTGGAGTATCGCGGCTATGATTCTGCAGGGGTAGCAATAGTTAATGGCAAGATAAACATTGCAAAGAAGAAAGGTTACATAGATTCTTTGGAATTTGGGTTTGATGGAACTCTGGGGATTGGCCATACAAGATGGGCTACTCATGGGGTACCAGAAGATAGAAATGCACATCCATTTCTAGACTGTAAGGGTGATATTGCAATTGTGCACAATGGTATAATTGAAAATTATATGGTTTTAAAAGAGGAGCTTGTGAATAGGGGACACAAATTCACATCAGATACCGATAGTGAGGTTATTGCTCATTTAATAGAGGAGTACTACCAAGGGGATTTCAAAGAGGCATTTTTAAAAGCGGTAAGGGAATTGAAAGGTTCTTTTGCAATAGTAGCAATTAATAAGAATGAGAGGAAAATAATGGCTGCGAAAAAAGACAGTCCTCTGGTTATAGGGGTGGGGGACCATGAAAATTTCGTTGCCTCGGATATACCTGCCTTTCTGGAGTACACTAATAGGGTAATAGTTATGAAAGATGGCGAAATTTCTGAACTTACAGATGATATTGTACATTTTTATGACTTTAATGGTAGAAACATTGAAAAGAAGAATGTGGAAATTATAAATTGGAGCATAGAAGATGCTGAAAAATCTGGATATCCTCATTTTATGTTGAAGGAGATATTCGAGCAGCCGAGAGCATTGGATTCCACACTTCATTCTCTGCTATCTCGTAATGATATGGATTTTGATTTTGAAAGGGTAACAATTGTAGCATGTGGAACATCTTATCATGCTGGGTTAGTCGGAAAGTACTTGATAGAGGAGCTCCTTCAAATCCCTGTAGATGTGTACTATGCCTCTGAGTATCGTTATAGGCCAGATGTGGTGGAGGATTCTCTTGCAATATTTATAACTCAGAGTGGTGAAACGGCAGATACCATAGCTGCTGCAAGAAAGGCCAAAGTGAGCGGAAATGAGACACTTGCAATTACGAATGTGGTTGGGAGTTCTATAACCAGTTATGTTGATAGGGTGCTTTACACAAACGCTGGGCCCGAGATAGGTGTGGCAGCTACAAAAACCTTTACAGCACAGCTTTTGGCATTAGAATATTTTGCCATAAGGGCTGGAGAAAGTATGGGTAAACTCAGCGTTTCTCAGGTAAGGAATTTTATTAACTCACTAAGGAAAATACCTCTGTATGTGGAAAACACATTAAATTTGAATGATATAATTGAAAAGGAGGCTAAGAAGATATACAAAAATAAGGATATGTTTTTCATAGGGAGGAGTATGAACTATCCAATAGCCCTCGAAGGTGCTCTGAAAATGAAGGAAATTTCGTATATCCATGCAGAGGGTTATCCTGCCGGTGAGTTGAAGCATGGTCCTTTAGCATTGATAGAAGAGGGCATTCCTGTAATTGCTCTAGTTCCAGAAGATATAACTTACGACAAAATGCTCTCAAATATAAAAGAGGTTAGTGCTCGAAATGCCTATGTTATTGGAGTATCGTCTAATATGGATGTGGGAAAGTATGTGGATACCCTTATAAAAGTTCCAGAAACAGAGCTGTATTTATCTCCATTTGTGAATGTTGTTGTTTTGCAACTTCTCGCCTATCATGCTGCTAGATTGCTTGGGAGGGATATTGATAAACCAAGAAATCTCGCTAAGAGTGTTACTGTGGAGTGATTTAGGATTGTATGAACGAGAAAAACAAACTCAGAAATTTTGTTTTGTTTCCAGAGGGCGTGATGAAATTCTCCTTTATCAAAAATTTCTTCATCTCATCGCAATTTATGCTTATGTGTTTGCAAGCATCTTCAAAGTTCTCCGAGAGCAGGGCTTTTAGGAATTTGAATCCGTTTGAGCCGAGCAAGGAGTCGAAATAATCTTCTAAAAAATTTTCATTTATTCTTCTTGCTAGCAAAGACCCCTCTTTTGAGAGATGGTAATATGAATGATGCTTGTGCACCTCCTTAGCTTTTTTAAACCTTGCTCTGGTTCTCTTTATTGCACTTCCAGAATCTCTTTCCACCAGTCCTTTATTTTCCAGTGAGGTTATGGCATTCTCTATTTTATCCAAACTTAGATGTGTAAATTTCATAATCATCTTTGCATACTCCACATTTGCCCTTTTTAAGTGAAGAATAATGTAAATTTCCAGAGGGCTTAAATTCATAAATGCTAATTGCAATATTCCATAAAATTTTTATAGCCATAAAGGCCTTCACATCTATGAAATTTTCAGGCTCATCTGGAGTTAGAATGGTATGGGGCGAGGAGTTATTAAATTTGGCGTACCAGATTGGGATGAGTATGGGAAATGAGTATGATGATATCGCCATTGCCTCAGATTTTCGGGCAACTTCCGATCCTATAGTTTCTATGATTGCAGGAGGAATTATGGCTTCTGGGACCTCAGTTTATTATGGAGGAAAGGTGCCCACACCAACCCTTGCATATGCTACTAAAAATCATGATGCTGGGGTAATGGTAACTGCTTCGCATAACCCACCAGAGTATAATGGAATAAAATTGTGGAATCCTGATGGCTCAGCATTCAGTGATGAGCAAATTGAAAAGCTCCAGGGAAGGAATATTGCAAAGTGGAGCAAAGTGGGGAGGTTTTTTGAAGAGAACATGTTGGAGGAGCATAGAAAGGCATTGTTGAAAGAGTTCAAGGCGATTGACTTGAATGTTGTGATAGATTGCTCCAATGGTGCAGGAAGTGTTTTAACTCCCTTTATTCTCAGGGATTTGGGAATTAATGTCACCACCCTAAATTGCCATCCCTCCGGGCTTTTTTCAGGCCATTCAAGTGAGCCAAGCGAAGAGAATTTAATGGATCTGAAAAATATGATTATGGCAAAGAAAGCTGACTTGGGAATAGCGCATGATGGTGATGCGGATAGATTTGTAGCAATAACATCATCTGGGAGATATTTAAATGGAGATCTGATTCTTGCCATCTTTGCGAAGGTTCTTGGTTATGGGAGAATAGTGGCTCCGGTGGATTCTTCCAGGCTTTTAGAGAATTTTGCAGAGGTTATTAGGTGCAAGGTGGGAGATGCAAATGTTTCTAGGGTTATGAGGGAGAAGGGTATAGAATTTGGTGGAGAGAACAGCGGTACACAGATATTTGCTTCTTGGCGCTACACACCAGATGCCATATATGCAGCGTTGAAATTTGCAGAGATTGCAGCCAGAGAGGATATTGACGCCCTATTACAAGATTTTCCTGTATACCATACTCTCAGAAAGAATATTTATTACAGGAATAGGGAAGAGATGGAGCAGAAAATTGAGAATTTTGTTAAAGATTATCCTGTGCAAAGAGTGGATGGATATAGGGTAGACCTTGATGATGGCTGGTTCTTGATCAGATTCTCAGGCACAGAGCCAAAGGTTCGCATAACTGTTGAGTTTGAGAGTCAAGAATTAGCATCTATTTGGATGAGTAAAATATATCAGGCGCTTTCAAAGTAGTTCTTCTCCACATCGTTTATTTCTCTTAATATTTCTCTTTTTCTCTCATCTGATGCGAAACTTGCGATTATGGAGTTTCTGGCTATTTCTATTATTTCTTTGGGTTTTAAATTTAGGGCTTTTGCTACCTCTTCATAGTTCTTGTTTATGTATCCTCCAAAGTATGCAGGATCGTCAGAGTTTATTGTTACCCTTATCCCGACTTTTGAGAACTCTCGAATAGGATAGTTCTTAAGGGATTTTACCACATTGAGCTTTAAGTTTGAAAGAGGACATAGAGTGAATGCGATGCGCATTCTACCAAGCATTTTCATAAGTGTTTCATCCTCTATGGCCCTCACTCCATGGTCTATTCTCTCAACGCCCAAATCTATCGCTTCTTTGATGTAAGATGGGGGCCCCTCCTCTCCAGCATGTGCAACTAGGTGAAATCCTGAAGTTTTTGCTTTTTCAAACACTTTTTTAAATTTAGATGGGGGATTTCCCACTTCTGCAGAATCTAGGCCTATTGCATCTATTATATCCTTGTACTCTTCAGCCCTGCTCAATGTGTGCAGAGCATCTTCTACACTCAAGTCTCTCAATATTGAGAGTATTATAACCCAAGAAATACCATATTTCCTCTCACCATCCTTTAAGGCGGAATGGATACCTTCTATAACCTCTTCGAATCTCACGCCTCTTCTTGTGTGTGCTTGAGGGTCAAAGGAAAGCTCTACATGCCTCACATTATTCTCACTTGCCCTTTTTAAATAATTCATAGTTAGTATGTAAAAATCATCTTCATCTTTCAAAACTCTAAGGCCGGAGTAATATAACCTCAGAAAATCTTCAAGATTTTTGAATCTGTATGCATTTTTTATTTCATCGATGGAGTTGTAAGGTATGCTTACATTGTTGTTTCTTGCGAGGCTCATCATCAACACTGGCTCTAATGTTCCCTCCACATGTATGTGCAGCTCTGCTTTTGGTAGTGCATTTATTAACGATGAAACCATAGAAGGTGAGTGCTTATTTAGTATAAAAAATTTTGATTTCTTGGATTAATATTTTATATTTTCAAATTATTCTCTATAATATGCGTGCATTTATACTTGCCGCCGGTGAGGGCACGAGGATGTGGCCCCTGACAGATACTAGACCTAAGCCACTTATTCCACTTGCAAATAAGCCTATAATTGAGCACATTCTTGATGCTCTTGTTGAAGCCGGTATAGAGAAGATTTCTATTTTGATAGGATATGAGGGTAGGCAGATTGCTGAGAGGTATGGTTATTCATATAAGGGAGCAAAGATAGATTATGTGTATCAGAATGAGAGAAGGGGTACAGGAGATGCAGTTCTCTATGCTTCAAAGTACAATGATGAGAAGTTTTTGATTTTGAATGGAGATTTATATTTTGAAAAGAGTGCTATTTCTGATATTTTGGGGCATGATAACGCTGTTCTTGGTGTTTACAAAGATAATGCCGAGTCCTATGGACTCTTGATAGGAGATGAGAACCTTGAAGAGATAAGAGAAAAGGTTCCAAGCTCCTCTGGCTTGGTAAATGCCGGGGTATATGTTTTTCATCGTGAAATATTTGAATATATAAAGAGAGTAGAACTATCCCCCCGGGGGGAGATTGAGTTCACGGATGCCATAAATATGTTTGTCAAAGAGCATGATGTTAAAATCGTGAAGTACAACGGGCTCTGGCTTGATATAGGATATCCATGGCACCTCCTTGATGCTACCAAGGCATACTTGGAAAAAATGAAATGCGAAATAGGGGGAGAAGTGGAGGAAAATGTGGTTTTGAAAGGTAAAGTTTGTATAGGTGAAGGTACGAAAATAATGAGTGGCACTTACATAGAAGGTCCAGTGCTTATAGGAAAGAACTGCAAAATTGGGCCCAATGCTTACATAAGGCCCTACACGGTTATTGGAGATGATTGTCATATAGGTAATTCCTCGGAAGTAAAGGCCTCAATAATAATGAACGGAAGTAAAGTACCGCATTTCAATTATGTTGGTGATAGTGTTATAGGAGAGAATTGCAATCTTGGAGCGGGAACGAAAGTAGCAAATCTAAGACTAGATGAGAAGAACATTCGTGTGGTAGTTAAGGATAAAATCGTGGATACTGGAAGGCGCAAGCTGGGGGTTATTATGGGAGATTATGTGCATACAGGTATCAATGTGAGCATTGATGTTGGAACTATGATAGGCTCCTATGCAGCCATAGCCCCGGGCGCTAAGATAAAGGGTATTGTATCTACAAGAAGCAGAGTGTTTTAGAAGAAATAATTCTTCAAATCCTCTTTTAGATTAGTTTTTGGCTCGTACCCAATTTCTATCGCCTTTGATATATCCGCATAGGATTTTCTTATATCGCCCTCTCTTGGTTTGTCATGCACTATTTTTATCCCCTTTCCACTCAGTTCTGCAATTATTTTTGCCAGTTCGTTTATACTAGTTTCTTTCCCTGTACCGCAATTGTACACACCATCTGCTTTTTTTGCAAGAGCTAATTTTACGAGATGAACAACATCCTGCACATTCACAAAGTCCCTTGTTTGCTCTCCATCCCCGTAAATTATCAAAGGTAATCCCTTCTTTGCTCTTGACACGAAAATGGAAATCACTCCAGAGTATGGGCTATTAGGGTCCTGTCGGGGTGAGAATATGTTAAATGGCCTTATTGATGCAACTTTTAGTCCATATAGTTCGGAGTACAGTAAAGAGTATCTTTCTCCAGTTAGCTTGCTCAGTCCGTAGGGGCTCTTTGGTCCTGTGGGATGTCTTTCATCTATGGGTAGATATTTTGGCTCACCATAAACAGCTGCGGAGGATATGTAAATAAATTGCTCCACATCATACTTTCTTGCATATTCCAACAAATTTATGGTGCCCATTATGTTGTTATCAGCATCGTTTTTTGGATCTTCAACACTTTTTACAACGCTTACCTGTGCGGCTGCGTGTATTATTGCATCAATTTCATAATTTTTCAAAAGGATATCTAAATTTCCCCGTATATCTCCAACTATTTCTGTGAATTTAGAAGGCCTAATATCCAATCCCACAGAGTTTGGGATACTCTCAATGAGGTAAGAGCCAAGCTGTCCAGATGAGCCAGTTATGAGTATCATAGGAGGGTTATGTGTGATAATATTTATTAAATATTTGTTTGAGAATTGAAAATTTAGAATGTTTATTATAGCGCATCATAATGATTTAAATTTTTAAGGGGGTGTTAATATAAAAATGTTTAAACTCTTGTGGCACATATCCCCTTTAAATGTCACGGAAGGAAGGTAAGAAGTTGAGCTTCTGGTCCGTATTTGCCATTGGTGTGGGAGGAATGGTTGGAGGAGGTATTTTTGCAGTTTTGGGACTAGCCGTACAGCTTGCCCATGGTAGTACACCGATAGCGTTTGCAATTGCGGGCTTCGTAGCATTGCTTACCTCTTATTCTTATGCAAAGTTGAGCGTCACCTATCCTACCCGTGGGGGAACCGTGGAGTTTTTGAATCAGGCTTATGGTACTGGTGTGTTTACAGGGGGACTAAACATACTTCTCTATCTCAGTTACATAATAATGCTCTCGTTATACTCTTATGCATTTGGAAGTTACGGAGCTACATTCTTTCCGAATAATTACGATTTTTGGAAACATGTGTTGATAAGTTTTGCTATTCTTCTATTCACATTTATAAATATGATAGGCTCGAAGGCTGTTGGAGAGTCTGAAGAATACATTGTTGGTATAAAGCTCTCAATACTACTGTTCTTCGTGATTATAGGTATGTGGAGCATTAACAGTGCAAGACTTGCACCAGATACATGGGTAAATCCCATAAGTTTGGTTGCTGGAGGAATGATCATCTTTCTTGCCTATGAGGGATTTGAGCTTATTGCCAACACTGCTGAGGATGTGGATGATGTGCGCAGAACACTTCCTAAGGCATACTATGCATCTGTGGGGTTTGTAGTCTTTCTCTATGTGGCTATAGCAATTGTGGCAGTGGGCAATCTTCCCCTTTCACAGTTGATAAATGCCAGAGATTATGCTCTTGCGGAGGCAGCAAAGCCGTTTTTAGGTAATGCGGGTTTTCTCCTCATAGCAATTGCAGCACTGCTCTCTACTGGCTCTGCTATTAATGCCACGCTTTACAGCTCTGCGAGGGTTAGTTATGTTATTGCGAAGGATGGAGAGTTACCTAAAGCTTTTGAGAGGAAAGTATGGCGCAGACCCATTGAGGGATTATTGATTACTGCTGTTCTTACGCTGATTGTAGCCAATTTATTTGATCTCTCGAGTATATCCACTATCGGTAGCTCTGGTTTTCTCATAATATTTGGGCTTGTAAATCTTGCAAATTTCAAATTGCACAAAAAAACGGGGGGAAATAGGGCGTTATCTATGCTCGGAGCTATAATGGCATTTTTCGCAGTGGCTATACTGTTTAAGGAGGTTTTAACTACGAATATACAGGGCGTTGAGGTATTTGCTGCTATGGTAGTCCTTGCATTCTTTGCGGAGTGGCTATATCGTAGGATCACTGGAAGAGAACTAAAGCATCTGTTGAAAGTATCCATATAGGGATGGATATCTACTGGGAGATAAGATGTCTCTTTTTCATCTCTATGGTAATCTCTATGGAACTTGGTAATCCTGGATTAATATTTATATTCACATTTCCTGGTGTCTGAGCAGCTTTTCTGAAAATCTGAGAGTATTTGAGTAATGGAGCAATGCGTATTATTCTTATAAGTGTTTCTTCCCTGCGCTTTTTCGGAAACATTTTTAAGATTCTCTCTCTAGCTTTTAATCCAAGTTCATCTGGAGCAGCTAGGGCTCTTTTTATTGCTCTTGCAGTTGCTTTTATATCTCCATATGGGGCATAGAACCCAATATCCCCCATAGCTTCGGGAATTCCTCCTCTATTAGTGCCCACGGGTATGTCTCCTGCTAGCATTGCCTCACATAGGGTATTTGGCAACCCCTCGCTTAATGAGAGTTGGGCATACACTTTGGCTTTTTGATAATATGGTAGTAGCTTATCATTTTGCACATAACCTATTAACTCAACATTCTTAGCCGCAATTTTTTCTAGGTAATTTCTTGCTTCTCCTTCCACTCCGATTACCAAGAATCTGGCATTAGGCACATATTTTGCAGCCCTCACAAATGTGTCTAATCCCTTTAATTTAACTCTTCTAATATTTTTAGCACCCGCTACGCTTAGTACTATATTCTCCTTTTTTCCATTTGGCTTCCAGAAATTGGAGTCATATCCGGTTGGCACTGGAAATATGCTCTCTCCTTTAATTTTTGCATTTTTTATTATCTCTCTTTGAAGATACTGGCTTACAGGGAGAATAATATCTGCATTTTTCAGCACATACTTTGCAGGTATTGATTCTTTTTTGTTTGAAAATGCTCCGTATCCTATTTCAGGGAAAGAAACTGCATCGTAACCGCCCACTATGATTATAGAACTTTTGCCATATTTTTTAGCGTAATGTACCATAGGAAATGTATGCCACCCAGCAAACCAACCAATGGATACAGAGGCACTTTGTATGTACTTTTTAACTTTTGATATATATTCTGGCCAACCTTTTTTAGATTCTGGTGGCACTAAATTTAATACATTGTAATGCCTAGCTAGCATTTCAAGATCTCTTTTTATGAATGTCGAAGATGGGTTGCCTATGAAGAGTATATTCATTTCTCATCCCCCCACTTTTTTATAAACTTCTAAATACTCTTTTGCTGCCTTCTCCCAGCTGAAAAATTTAGCTCTCTCAATGCTTTTCCGAGAGTATTTGTAATACCTTTCGGGATCTGTAAGGATCTCTAATATTTTTTCTGCTAAATCTTTGTGATCTCCGGGTTCAAAGGTAATGCCAGCATCATTAGCAATTTCTTGTGCTCCACCACTGTTTGGTACTATTACAGGAAGCCCCATACCCATGGCTTCTAAGATGGAGAATCCAAAATGTTCTTGTCTATTAGTGTGAATAAAGAGTGAGGCAGAGTTGTAAATAGAAGGCATCTCTTTAAAAGGTATGGAATTAATAATGAATATATTTTTATTTAATTCATATTTTGATATGAAATGTTGAATGTTTCTCTGTAAGGGACCATTACCTATCATATATGCTTTAAAATCTATTTTTGTAGCCAATAATTTAAGAGATTTTAAGAATACAAAAGGTTCTTTTGCTTTAACAAATCTTGATACCCACAAAATTAGCGGCGTTGTCTCATTTTTGAGTTCTTTAAATTTTTGCGTTCTGAAACTCTCTATTAATCCATGGTATATGTAGGCATATACCTTTACTCCTAATTCTTCTCTCAATTTTTCTGCAGAATATTTGGAAATAGTTATTATTTTCACCCCTTTCTCATAAGCTTCAATTAATCTTTCAATTTCTTTATTATAAAATTTATAGGTGGAACCGCTTAAACCTTTGGTGGAGGGACATCCGTGCTCTGTAATTATTAATTTATCATCAGATTTTAAAAAAGCACTCTGCTGAGCATTATTTATATGAACTATGTCAAAAATTTTAGAGAGAATGATTAAAGAAAGATTTCTAGGTATATCGCTTCTTCTTATTCTTGGTATGATTATCTGTCTAGTTTGGATATCAATATGTCTATTATGAACAATATATACATTTAACATCTTACTGAGAGCATTAACCAATCCTAAGTTATAATGTTCTATACTGTGACCACTAAATAGTATTTTCATACTATCACCCCTTCTGTCTCTCCAACCAAACCTCTAATCAAGGCAATCTCTTTACTCATTATATCGTCCCAAGCTGGAATGTTAGGTATGTCAATATCACTCTTTTTTTGTTTCAAAAAATTAATTGTTTCCGCTGATAGTGCTTCTATATCTAGTTCCTTTACTAGTTTTATTCCTTCAAGATTTCCGTAGTATATTTTCAAAGCAGGTATGTCATATCCTACTACAGGGGTATTTAGATATAAACTCTCGCATACATTGTAAGAAAAGGCATCCATATGGGATGGATGTAATATTACTTGTGCTTCTGCTTTTAGTCTGAAAAGCTCTTCACGAGAAAGAAATCCTGTAAAAACAATATTATTTTTCAAATCTAGCTTCTTAATAAGTTTTCTAATTGAATTCATAATGACGGGATTCTTACTTTTGCCTGTTATATAGAGCTTTAAATTTTTATACTTCTTTCTGATTAATCTAAATGATAAAATTGCATCAATAATTCCCTTATATATGTCAAAACCACCAGAGTAAACGATTATATCTTTTTTTTCTACCCCTTTTTTGTTTATTTTATGTATTGTGGCTAAATCTTCTGTATTTAAAGATACTCCTGGGTTGAGAGATACCACTTTTTCCATCCACCCATTACCCATATCCACCGCTGTAGCTTTAGTAACAGTTATTATTAAATCGAAGTTATCCAATAATTTTAAATAGTTATATTCCAACCATTTTTTAATCAGTTCCTGGTGGTAATTTTTAAGGGTGGATATACCTGTTAGATTGCTATATAGAGCATGAACCTCTTCAATTTTTTTTCTTCTTTTAAAGTTGCCTATAAAGGGTGGGTTTTGTAATAAGACACCTGCTTTTACTTTTAATTTTTTTGCCAGTTTTAAAGTAAAGTAGATGGCATCTATATTTTCATGGAGCGAGATAACTGCATCTACTTTTCCAAGATGTGTGATTTGTTGAAATTTTAATACTTTTAGGAATAGCGAACTCAGAGTATATTTTAATGCTGGTAATTTTTTTATTCTATTTGATAGATCAATATATCCTACATATTTTATCCTATCGTTTTTTGATTGGCTAACCATTAAAAGATTATTTATGCTCATGTTAGGGCCCATTATTTTAATCCCACTATATGGTGCTATAATTTTAACATTTAATCCATTTTTAGCATAAGCTTCTATAGATCTCTTTGCTCTTATCTGTCCACCGGTACGTCCAAAAGGCGCACCAACAACTAAAAGATTTATGTCTTCACTCATCTCCATACCCCCACTTTGAATCCATAAATTTTATCAATCCTTTTGCTGTGGTAAACTGAGGAAAAGCAACAAAACTGTAAATAATATCTCCCTTAATATTCATATTTATAAAATTGTTAAACCATTTGTTTCTAACATAATCAGCGTCTCTTCTCTCTACATTTTTTAATAGAGCTGCAACTCTAGCTAGAGATGTGAGAGGAATCCAGAATAAATAATAGGAATATCTCTTACTCCACATTTTTATTTCCCTAAGTCTTGCACCTAAATTAAATTCCGACCTGACAATGAACCTATCTCTTTCATCTAAATATTTCCTATAAACGATATGTAGTATATTTTTTATATGTATACTTTCTCTTTCTTTTATTTTCCAGTTTTTACCGGTAACAAGCGGATATATCTTAAGGGAATCAATCTCTATCAATCTCCACCACAAATCAAAATCTTCAGCATATTGGAGATCTCTCCATCCGCCTACCTTTTCCAAGAGATGTCTAGGATAAATGCCAGAATATATAGCTTGTAATGCATATTTATCTTTACCCTCCCAACTTTCATATGCTTTGATTAATTCCCACCATGGTGGTAAATATATTGTGTCTAAATCCACAGGGATTATATACTCTCCCTGAGAATTTTCAAATGCAATTTGTCTCCCTTTGCCGCGGGTGCATTTTCTTACTATTATTTTGAAATTTGGGAATTTATTTGCATACTCTTTGAGTATCTCCAAAGTTCCATCTTTAGATTTGCTATCCACCACTACAATTTCAAATTCCTCGGGGTTGATATATTGAAGAATTGAATCCAAACTTGCTCTCAATCTGGGTGCTGCATTGTAAACCGTGGAGCATATGGAGTATTTCATCCCATCACCTCCGCTTTAAAACCACCAATCTGCTCCTTTATTTTCCATAGTTTTTGAACTTTGAACCCGCATTCCTCAAACTTGTTTTTCAAGCTCTCAAATCCTCTATGGTACTCAATTACATATCTTGGCACATTTCTTAAGATTTCGCAAGGAACAGAGAGCAAGGAGTATTCGCATCCTTCACAATCAAATTTTGCAATGTCAATATTGGAAGAAAGAACTCTTGAGATTGAAATTGCTCTTATTTTATACTTTTTATTCCCTCCTAACCCGAATGATGTGGTGCCAAGCTCATCGTAGCTCAACTCTATGTATCCGTCTTTATCAGCAATTGCAAGATTGTGAACTTCTCCGTTAACCTTATTTAGTCTCATGTTTTTCTTTATCATAGGTATGTTTTCTCTCTGCGCTTCATAAATTATCACCTTTTTGGCTCCCCATCTGGAAAATAAAATTGCAGAATACCCGATATATCCTCCAATATCAAGAACAGTTTTATGTGAAAAATCGAATATTCTATAATACTTCTCCAAGGGCTCATTTACCACGCTAATCTGATGAATATGTGCGGCTATCACAATTTCCTTGTTTTTCAAATATATAATCCCATTTTTTGTATTTAAAATTTCCCAGCCTGATCGGGTTATATCTCTCAATCTCCAGAAATCAGATTTGCCTTTGAGAACTATGCCACCATCGTTGCTCCATTTTATATCCACCCTTGTGGGCCTATCTAAGAAGATAGGAATAATAGCCCATGGATTTTTGAGGTATTTGAGGGAGAATTTCACGGATTCTACGATGGGTATTTGTGTATAAATTCCTTTCATGATACTCACCTCTGGTCTAAAATTAAATAATTTCGTTCCATTTTTAAAAACATCGCTCCAAATACTATGTGTGATTTAAAGTAATAATTCTATTTTTTGAAAATCAAAGGGTAGAAATATCTAAATAGCGAGCTTATATTATAAGCAATAATGAGTCTTGAAGAGTGGAACATACACATTTTCAATGCCATAAATTCCCTTGCAGGTAAGAATCCGTATCTGGACGCATTTATGGTATTTTCTGCCCAATACATAGTTTTTATAGTTCCCATAGTTATTCTCTATCTCTGGTTTTCTAAAAGGGGTGATAAGAATTATTCGTTGTTTCTCTTAATATCCGTTATCCTTGCTGCAATAGTTTCTATGAGTATAAGTGCAGTTTACTATCATCCCAGGCCCTTTGCAATGGGGTTGGGTACTACCCTGATACATCATCCTCCAGATAGCTCTTTTCCTAGTGATCATACAACGGTGATGTTTGCCTTCTCACTTCCATTCTTATTCTTCAAAAAGTACAAATCTGGCACAGCGTTTGTGATTCTTTCATCTCTTGTTGGCTATGCGAGAGTGTTTTGCGGTGTGCATTTTCCATTGGATATAATAGGTGGTTTTCTCGTTGCACTTCTTGTTACTTTTATCCTCTATGCAGTGCGTGAAGCAGTGTTTAGATACACATCTAAAATTGTAGGTTGGTGGAATAGGAGATTTGAGGGGTAGGAAATATAATTTATAGAATTTTTGCATTATCTGAATATGAGAGATAGAGTTCTACTTTCTATATTGGCGGTTGTTTTAATTCTTTTTTCAAGTTTCTACATTTTCAATAATACCTCTGAGAACCATAATTTTGAAAGGTTTGAGAATTATGGAGCCCCTGCGTATTTAACTCCTATTTTAGTGCTTGTGAATTCTACAATTTACCCTAAGGTATTGCCCCTTTTGAACTCTCTTGAAGAGTCAATGCAAAATGCCAACTATTTTTACTATTTTATCATTAAAAATGTTAGTGGAAAAAATCCTGAAGAGATAAGGGAAATTATAAAGGAAGAGTATGAATCTAAATCCATAGGGGGTGCGGTGCTCATAGGCAATATACCCCTGGCAAGGTATGAAGATAAAGCTATTGGGGAGGTTATAGAATTTCCTTACTACTACATGGATTTGAATGGAGAGTGGAAAGACACCGATGGAGATGGCATAATTGACACACCCACCGGAAACTATTTTCCCGATATCTGGGTTGGCATAGTGAGGTCTACAAATGAGAACGGAAACAATGTAACACAGATCAAGGAATATATAAATAAGACAATAGATTATATTGATGGAAAATATTATCCCAGAGTTCAAAGTGGAGCGTTTATTGATGACGATTTTCTATATTTAGATGATAAGATAAAATCATCCTTGACCTCCCTTTATGTTGGAGAAGAAGTTGTGGACCAAAATACTAATTCCACCACATTCTTAAAATTCTTATCTAATGACTATGCTTATGCTTATTTTATTGCCCACTCGGATGGTAAGTCTTATATTATTAAAACACCAGGCGGATACAAGAAAGTATATCCAGAGGAGCTAACGCACATAAATGCACTCTTTTATACGGATTTTAGTTGCTATGCCGCCTCATTTGAAAGGGGCGCAATTGCGAATTATTTGATTATGAGCAAAAACTCCAAATCTCTAGGCGTGCTTACTTACACTGCTGAGGGAAGTCCAGAACCTTTGCTCTATTATCATATGAATATTGGAGAGGGGATGAGCTTTGGCAAGGCTCTTGTAGATTATATACACACAGTTACAGCAAATAAAACTTACTTTGATGAGCACATTGCCATGCTCGCCTATTTAGGATTTCCATTCTTGAAACCTTGGAGGCCCTTCGGATATAAGGAATTTAGAAGCTTGGATATAAGTGGTAATGAGGAATTGCTGAATTATGCATCTAGATATGGCTGGAAGGGAAATGGCACTAAGGACTCACCAATACAGATATCACATATTATGATATTCCAGACTACGGGAAATGGGGATATATCTTTGAGCAATATCACTTTGTATGTTGAGCTCTCTGATTGCTGGATACTTGGTGGCTTGGGAATTAATGTGGTTCACTCTGAAAATGTGGTGATTAAAAGAAATAAAATTTATTATGCTTCTATATCTATTGGCAATTCTAAAAATATCCGCACAGAGAATAATCTAATGGAATCTTATGGAGATTTTGGTTGTTCTATAAGCGTGTTCAATTCAACACTTATAGATATTACTCATAACACTATAAATAACGGGCTAGGTATAGTAGTGAGTGGATATTATGAGTTTAATAATGGAACACTAACATACAAGCACATCTATTATTCAAAGGTAAATATAAGCTACAACAAGCTTAATCAATCTGGAATGTATCTCTTTGGAGTTGCTAATTCCACAATATTTAGAAACGATGTTGAATTCAAGGGTGTAGGGTTGAGTTTGGAAGTATCCAATAACAATTTGATAGAGGGAAACAATTTAACTCTTCTTCTAACGGATTTTCTAAATATATCTTTAAACTGGGGAACTGTGTGTTATCTCTCACTCTCTAATTCTTATGGTAATCGCATATACCTCAATAATTTCATGTATAAAGGTCCGATGCTAGAGTATATAGATTTCTCAAAATTGGTGTGCGTAACCTCTGGGGGATTACCGTCGGTTACTCATCTCGAGAACAATCTTAATTACTGGAATAATAGCAAATATGGCAATTACTGGGAATGGTGGGCTAATAAGAACAATACAAACGATAAGAATAATGATGGGATAGTTGATTATCCCTATGTTATAGATGCCAATAATACAGATTACAAACCCCTAAAACATCCTTTTGTTTGGAAAATCAAAGAAAACAGCGAATTTCCGTATGTTTATATTACAGCTATTGCTGTTATTGTGGTTATTTTGCTAATTTTAGCAATATATTTTAAAAAGAGGAGATAAAAATCTAGAGGTGTCAAATATGTTAAAAAAGGAGAGAATGAAAGAGCTAAACGAAGAGATAAGAAAATGTGAGAGATGCAAGCTGTATGCAACTAGAAAAAATGCTGTTGTTGGAGAGGGAAATTTGGATGCCAAGCTCATGCTAATAGCACAAGCTCCTGGAGAGAAAGAGGACGAAACGGGAAAAATGTTTGTTGGACCCAGTGGAAAGATTCTAGATGAACTTTTGGAGATCGCAGGGTTGAAGAGAGAGGAAGTTTACATGACAAATCTAATAAAGTGTTTCCTTCCAAATTACAGGAAGCCGAAAGAGGGAGAGATTTCAGCGTGCAGTTATTTTTTGGATAAAGAGATTGAAATTGTAAATCCCGAGATACTTGTCCCTCTTGGCTATTTTGCTACAAGGTACATTTTTCAAAAGTATAATGTTAATTCTCCCCCCATTTATGGAAAATTGATATGGACTGGAGAAATCAAGATTTATCCTCTTGAACATCCATCTACCTTGCTTTATGATGATTCTAAAAGAGAAATTTTGGAAGAACATTATAGAAAATTGGGAATTTTCAAAAATAACTGTAAATGGATGTGCTGTTGTCCAATAGTACGATATTACAAAGAGGGGAAATTAGATAGGAGATGGATAGAGCTTTACTGCAGGGGTGATTGGGAAAGCTGCACTCGTTATCAGATGGAAGAGCGAGGAGAGTATCACGAGGATTGTATGCTTCCAGATGGTAGAATTGTGAGAGAGTTGTGTGAGGATTAAATCCAGTTATGGGATGAGGGTTGAGTTGCTGGCTCAGCCCCCAAATGACTTAAGGCCTCTCTATTTCTTCAAAATCTTCTTTACTCTTTACGCGGAGATATTTGCGAGTTTGCACATCTTGGAGGATGAATGCACCATTCTCTTCGGTGCGCACATGCTCAAATCCCTGTTCTCTGACTATGCTCGGAAATTTCTCTGAATGCATATCTATCTTCTCTTTTGATAGCTTTTCGAATATCTCTGCTATTCTCTCTTTATCAGTTTTCATTTTTCTCACCTCCCATATTTACTACTACAGTGCTAGTATTTAAAAGTATGCTATAAAAATCATTTTATAAAATAAAATACTTTGCAAAAATGTTAAATCTCCCGAGGATATGGTGTTAATGTGGCAATAAAGCTTGTTATATTTGATCTTGATGATACTATCGTTGAGAACACAATACCATTTTCCGAGATGCGTGAGAGAATTCTTAATGAGATGGGCATAGAGGATGCACCTAAGCACCTTTACGAATTTTTAAAGGCTAGGGGCGAAGAGTATCTGAAGCTTTTGGAGAGGGAGGAGATAAAAAGGGCAAAGAAGGCAAGGATTGCAAGTTCACTGCCCAGCGTATTAGAGTTTCTGAAGGAGAGGGGCATAAAAAAGGCAGTGCTGACCAGAAATTCTAAAAAGGCTACGATTATTGCGCTGGGAGATTATGTAAAAGAGTTTGATGCCATAATAACCCGGGAGGATGAGTTTGAGCCAAAACCCAGCGATGAGGCGGTGAATTACCTGCTCAAGAAGTTTAATGTGAGCAAGGATGAATGCATAGTGGTGGGCGATTATGACTACGATATAATTGCTGGTAAGAGGGCAGGATGTATAACGGTGGGTGTGAGAATGGGCAAGGGAGACTACAGAATCGAGGATATTAGAGAGCTTGTTGAGCTGATATCAATGTTAGAAAATGATATACGTTAATGATAAGAGTTTATTCTTTCACCTTTTCTGCCTTCATTTTGTGTTTTTTGAGCCACTCAGCGTAAACTTCAATGAATTTCAGCCTATCTTCAAAGTTTTTGTGCTTTATCTCTTCCAGTTCTTTTAAATCTATTTTTGGAATATTCATTCTAGATACCTCCTGGCAGTATCCTTCACCTTGAGCATGGAGAGCAGGGTATTAAGCATATCTTCATTCAATTCTCCCATATCGCGGGAAAATGAGTATCTAAATCCTCCGATTGTGACCCCCTGTATCAACCATATGTATTATGAAATCAAACTATATAAAATCAGTTACCTGTCCGAAGTCATTGAAGCATGAGTAAGAGAGTACATTGGAAATGATGAGATTGAGAGAAGAGAGATAAGAGCTGTGGAGAAGGCTAGTGAAGAGCTAGGGTGTAAGAAAAAGACGGTAATAACATGGGACTATGGAGAAGAGGGGGAAATTAGGTATACTCCATTGTGGAAATGGTTACTGGAGATGGAATAAAGATCAATGAACAAAGAATTATATAATATTATAACGCTCTATTAAATCTTCTGGTTTGTAAGCTTTTATTTCTTCAATTCTAAAAAAATGTCGATCATAGGTGCAAACTTCCTTGATATTTCTGTTCAGCATAAAGGCCATGTGAATAGCATCTCTTGAAGTAATATCATATCTTTCCAGTATATCCATAGCTCTTATAGCGTCGCTTATCTCTATTGAATAAATTCTTGGAACGAGAGATATAATATTCTTAGCAAGTTGTATTCCCTTCTTCTTCATTTTTATCATTGTGTATCTGTGAAATATCTCTTGCAATACCTCAACATTGATTACAGCTTCTATTTCGCCTACTGCTATCAATTGCAGAAGTTTTACAGAAGGTTCTTTGTTGGGGTGCTCTTTGCCAGCAGCGTACATAAATATGCTTGTATCTATGAATATCATTCAACAGCTCCTCCTATTATCTCTTCTTCCATTTTATCCCAGTCATCAACCGGTAAATTCATACTCTCTATTTCCTCTACAAGTTTTAGTTTTTTCTCCCATATCTTTAGCAGTTCTTCCACTAACTTCTTATTTGGGATATCATTTAGATATTTGCTTATTGGTGAATTATTCAAATTTTCCATAGTTTACTTATCTGCTCCTCTTATTTTAAAGTTTTCTTAAGTGAAAAAGCGCTATAGAAAGCTACAGAGGAATTGAGATGTAAGAAAAAGGCTGTGATTACTTGGGATTGCGAAGAAGGAGAGATTAAGTATATTCATTGTGGAAATGGTTGCTGGGAGAATGAGAGTTTTGCAATAAGCTCAAGTCTATGCTATCTGAAAAATAACTCTGTTTTATGGGATTTGATGAGAAAAGTTTAAAATAGAAGGAAAATATAGATGAATTATGGGAGCAGAAGCGGTGATAATAAAAGAGATTTTAATAGGCGAGGAAGAAGAAAGAGAGCTTGAACAAGCTCTAGAAGAAGTTGAGAGAGGAGAGGTAGTTAGTGAGGAAGAATTGAGAGAAGCTTTGAGGGAAGAGCAATGAGTGAAATAACAATAATTGCAACTAAAAGGGTAAGAAAGCAGATTGATAACCTTCCCCAAGATATAAAATCAAAAATAGACGAATTGCTGAATGTCCTTAAAATTTCACCCATTCCTATAAAAACCTACGATCTCAAAAAGATAAAGGGGAGAGAAAACATTTATCGTGTGAGGATAGGGGATTACCGTGTTGTACATAAAAGATAAAGGAGATGCAAATAGAAATTTTGGTAGTATTGTAAGGGGTAAAGCATATAAGAAAATATGAGTAAATTCTGTGTAGATGATTCTCAGGTTTATGAAGGCATCTTAGCAGTGTGGTATTTTTCAAAGTTCATTATTTTTAAGAACTCATTCTTGCTCATCGTTCCATCCTTGTAAAGTTCGTATGCCATCCATTTATCGAATATTTCCAATACCCTGTCCATGATTATCATTGCAGTCTCTTTGTCAATAGTGGAAGATTTTTTTCTCTTCTACTATTCTTCTCACACAATCTTCATCGCAGGGAGGAGTGATCTTGTATCCTTTGCTCTCTAAGTATTTTATTTCCTCCTCCATGCTCATCTTTGGTGGGGGTTCTATTTTCACTATTTCTTTCTTGGGCTGCGGAGGGTTGAGTTTTAGAAGCGTTACCTCATTTTTTATATTACTTACCTCTTTATTAAGTTCTATAATTTCAGAATCAATCTCTGAAATGTGAGACAGTAATAAGTCGAAAGTATTATTTGTTCCATCTATGATTTTTGTAAGCGCATAATACGTTCCTTCAGAGGGAGTGTAAGATGGACCTAGTATGCGTATTGCAACTGCACCTTTTATAAGATTATCTATAAATTCATCATCAGGACCGTAAGGTATGGGTATGAAATTTGTGGAGATTGGATATTCGGTCCATCCAGCACCCTGGCGCAAATTGAGCCATCCTACAAATCTCTTCTTCTGTGTGGTTGTGAGCATGGCAGTTATGCCTGTAAGCTGCATTCTCAGCTCTGCATTTAATTTTCTCTCGTTTTCCATCTGTGCTCTCAGCTCTTCAAGCTCTTTCTTTAATTCTTCGTTCTCTTTCTCAATCTTATAGTATCTTTCTGGATCTTCATAGTTTTTCACCAGCGTTACGAGGAAATCAGAGAGCAAGCTTGAGATTGCTTTTGGTCTTTCAACGATCTGTTTCATCATGTTTGGAGAGAGATGCAGTTTGGAGGTAAGAAACAAAAAAGTAGTAAAGCCCAAATCTTCTGTGATGGATTTAAAAACTCGTCTCTTCTCAAGATTGTCTTCATTATAAATTCAAGATTTTCTCTAAACATACTCTCTATAATACCATCATGAGCTTCCTTCTTTCTCTTCTTTGCTCCCGTGTAGTAGCTTATGCCTGAAACTTTGCGCATTAGCTTTGGCAAAGTTTTTCTAAAGTATCTGAGCTCATCCTTGCTCTCAATCTCGACAGACATGCTCTTCTTATCTCCATTCTCAGGATTGATCAGGTACAGGTATACTCTATTATTCACACTCTTGGGATACCTGACATATATGTATCCCTCATTTACAAGCTCCTCAATCTCCGAATGGTCCTCTTCCATAATCTTGCTATTAAATGCTCATTTATAAGTTTATCACAAATTTTTTAATTTTTATTGTGAAATCTCGTGTTATACCTAATTTATTTGCGATATTTCACAATTTTTTACCACTTTTCTCAAAAGTTCATATCTGTGATTTATTGTGTATTTAACTAATTTTCATAGAATTTTTCACAATTTTCATAAAAATTAATTGTGAAGTAAGAGGAATTGTGAGAGATATTTTGAGGGTGCCTTGGAAGTGGATTGGTGGGAAAATGGTAGGAAGGGGGGTTAAATTGTGGATTTTTGGAGAGAATTAAGGGGTATTTTGTTGGGTTATGAGGATTTGAATAAGAAGTATGAAGAAATGGGTGGAAGGTATCAGGTGCCATCAAGTCGCGTGAATTCTTCACGCTTTTTCAACCCCACTTTTGTGAAAATTTGGAAATAATTTTCCTTTACAGGAGCCAATCTATTCACGGCAAACTTAATTTATTTGCTCTCTTTTCATATGTTAATGAACTTTGCTAAAATGAAGAAATACATTGATGAAAACAGGTATAATCTATTCATATACTCTGTATTAATTGTATCAATGACTTATTTTATCTCTTATGTGGGTATGACTCTTATCACAGTGCTTTTATTCTTGGTGATAGTTGTTTTAGATGCGAAGAATTACAAAAAACTTAACTCTAAGTTCTATTCTGTGGGAAATATACCTGTTGATTTTATAATTGGGATAATTTTGGTTGTATTGCCATTTTTGAATTATGTGTTTAATCCCTTGCATACATCTCCAAATTTTGGTAATATTGATGTTACTTTTGTACTTGTAGGGCTTGCTATAATGTTCTATGGAATGAGAGATCTTTGGGAATTTTATCTTCCTGTGGGCTTTATTCTTGCAATAGCAGTATTTGAGTTTTTGATGGGTACCACGCTATTTATTGATATTCTCGGTCCTACATTTATCAATTTTACTATTTACTTCTCTACAGCACTGGTGAATCTATTTGGATATGGTGTCACAGCAGGTCCGAATTATTTCATCCTGCCCAACGGAGAGAGAATATACATGCTCGTCTGGTGCTCAGGAATTGAGAGCTTCACACTCTTCACTCTTTTAATGATTGTTCTGCTTTTAAGAGAGAGAATAAAGTGGTGGGCCAAGGTGGCTTTGATTGTTGTAGGTGCCATAGGAGATTTGTTTGTTAATGTAATTCGTGTGACTATCTTGGTTGCTATAGCGATAGATTATGGTATGTCAATAATGCAACTATTTCATAGCAATCTTGGAAATATACTATTCTTGATTTATGTGTTCTTGTTTTACTGGATGGTGATAAAGGTATTTGTTAAAAAAAATTAAATCAAGTTTAATAAATACTTCCCATAAGATGTATTGGATAGTTCATTGCCCAATTTTTTGAGTTGTTCTTTAGAAATAAATCCCTTTCTATACGCTATCTCTTCAGGACAGCTTATTTTTAACCCCATTCTCTCTTCCAGTGTTTTTACGAATATGCTTGCTTCTATTAAAGAATCATAAGTTCCAGTATCTAGCCATGCAAAACCCCTTCCCAGTTTTATCACTTTTAATTTTCCTCTTTTAAGATATTCATTGTTTACATCCGTGATTTCCAGTTCATTTCTCCAAGATGGTTCGATATTTTTTGCGATTTGTGGGGCATTTGAGTCGTAAAAATACACACCAATAACAGCATAATTTGATTTTGGTTTTTTTGGTTTTTCTACAATAGAGGTAGGATTATCATTAGAATCAAATTCAACAATACCATATCTCTCAGGATCCTTTACATAGTATCCAAATACCACTGCACCATACTTATTATTTTCTATATTTTCTCTAGCTTCTTTAAGGATTGATGGAAAATCATGTCCATACAATATATTATCTCCAAGTACCATGCACACGCTATCACCATCCAAAAAGTTTTCTCCAATTATTAAACCCTCTGCAATTCCTTTAGGTTTCCTTTGAGCAGCATACTCTATATGTAATCCCCACTGAGAACCATCACCAAATAATTTTTTGTAACTATCTAAACTGTAAGGGTCAGAGATTATCAATATATCTCTTATTCCAGCAAGCATAGGAATGGAAAGAGAGTAATAAATCATAGGTTTATCATAAATAGGTAACAAATGTTTGTTTACTGCATATGTGATGGGATACAATCTAGTTCCACTACCTCCAGCCATCAATATTGCTTTCATAATAAGGTAATCTTACATAAGATATTTAAAATTTAAATAATTCAAAGATATCAAGGTATAAATAAGGTGAGCTTAATGACAAAAATCTTGGTTACAGGCGGTGCGGGATTTATAGGGTCTAATTGTATTCATTATCTTCTGAATAAATACGAGGATATTGAAATAGTAAACTATGATGTATTGTCCTATGGAAGTAATCTAGAGAATTTGAGAGATGTGGAGAAGGATAAAAGGTACAAATTCATTAAAGGAGATATTGCAGATAGAGAGAAACTGGAGGAAGTGATAAAAAGTGAGGAGATAGCATATATCATTAATTTTGCAGCAGAAACCCATGTTGACAGAAGCATATCATCTCCTTTATCTTTTATCAACACTAATGTTGTAGGAGTAGCTACGCTTCTTGAAATGGCTAGAAAATATGATATTGATAGATTAGTTCATATATCCACAGATGAGGTGTATGGAGATATAGTGGAAGGATCATTTAAGGAAGGAGATAGATTAAGTCCTTCATCCCCCTATTCAGCTAGTAAAGCATCAGCCGATTTAATTGTAAAATCTTATGTAAGAACTTATGGTATTGATGCTGTTATTACAAGATGCTCAAATAACTATGGACCCTACCAATTTCCTGAGAAGTTAATTCCCAAAACTATAATTCGTGCATTAAAAGGATTAAAAATACCAGTCTATGGTACAGGAAAACAGGTTCGTGACTGGATATTTGTGGAGGATCATTGTAGAGGAATAGATTTGGTTTTGCAAAAGGGAAGTAAAGGAGAGATTTATAATATAGCATCTAATGAAGAGAAGGAAAATATAGAGGTTGTAAGAAAGATACTTGCCTATCTTGGAAAAAATGAGGATATGATTGAATATGTGGAAGATAGGCCGGGACACGATGTTAGATATAGCTTAAACACAGAGAAAATAAGAAATCTTGGATGGAAACCTGTTTATAATTTTGATGAAGGATTGAAATATGTTGTTGAATGGTATGTTAAGAATGAATGGTGGTGGAAACCTTTAATAAATGATAAGGTGCTTCATCCCACACCTTGGAAATTAAAATGGTGATGAAAATGCCATTCAAGTTTGAAAGAGCAAAGGAAATGAGAGATGTGATAATTATAAGACCTAAGGTTTTTGAGGATGAGCGTGGATTCTTTATGGAGACTTACAAAAAGGATGATTTTGAAAAAAATGGGATTAAAGGAGAATTTTTGCAGGATAATCACTCTCATTCTAAATATGGTGTGTTGCGAGGGTTACATTTTCAAAGAGAACCTTATGCTCAAGCTAAGATAGTGAGGTGCATTAAAGGTGAAATATTTGATGTAGCTGTGGATTTAAGAGAATCCTCACCAACATTTGGAAAATATGTGGGCGTTGTGCTCTCAGAGAAGAATAAAAAAATGCTTTTTATACCTAGAGGATTTGCTCATGGTTTTCTTGTTTTGAGTGAAGAGGCAGATGTGGTGTACAAGGTAGATAATATCTATGCTCCAGAATATGAGGGAGGTCTTATATGGAACGATCCTGACGTGAATATTGAGTGGCCTGAAATTAAACCCATACTATCAGAAAAGGATAAGAATTGGCCCACTTTGAAAGAATTGAAAAACAAGGGCATGTTATTTAGGTGAAATAAATGAAAGTCGCAATAATAGGTGCAAATGGTCAGCTTGGAAGCGACTTAGTAGAAGTATTTGGGGAGATAGCAGTTCCTTTAACTCACAGGGATTTAGATGTCACTAATTATGATAGTTTA
The DNA here is from genome assembly GCF_000025665.1 of Aciduliprofundum boonei T469. Taxonomy (GTDB): domain Archaea; phylum Thermoplasmatota; class Thermoplasmata; order Thermoplasmatales; family Aciduliprofundaceae; genus Aciduliprofundum; species Aciduliprofundum boonei. The sequence continues at coordinate 261,098 of NC_013926.1, read as the reverse complement.
AAGATATTGAAAAAAATAGATCCAGATGTTATAATAAATACCGCTGCATACGTGAGAGTAGATGATGCTGAAAAAGAACCTAAAAAGGCCTTTAATGTAAATGCAATAGGTGCACTTTATGTAGCCAAGATAGCTAATAAGCTTGATGCCATTAATGTCTATATAAGCACAGATTATGTATTTGATGGAAGAAAGGGAGCACCTTACACAGAGGAGGATATGCCCAATCCAATAAATGTGTATGGAGCAAGTAAGTATATGGGGGAGATATTCACAAGAAATTACTCTAAAAAATATTATATCGTAAGAGTTGCAAGTTTGTATGGTAAAAAAGGAGCAAGAGGTAAGGGAGGAAATTTTGTTAATTGGATCATTGAAAAAGCTAGAAGAGGTGAGGAAATAAAAGTAGTGGATGATATTATTATGAGTCCCACCTATACAAGAGATGTGGCAGAAACATTAAAAAAATTATTAGAGAGAAAACCAGAGTACGGAATATATCATATGGTTAATGAAGGATACTGCTCTTGGTATGAGTTTGCAAAAGAGATAGTTAACATTCTAGGATTTGAAATTCCTATAAAACCAATAGGATCTAATGAACTAATAAGATTGGCACGGAGACCCAAGTTTTCAGCATTAGAAAATAAAAAAATACACGATGTTGCTCTTAGGCTCTCTCCATGGAAAAGTGCTCTGAAAAGATATGTTTCAGAACTTGCGGAGGGTTAAGATATATGGGGAAAACTGTTAGTACAATCGCTAAAAACACAGGTATTCTTTTTTTATCTAGAATTATCAGTAAGTTGTTTGGTTTTTTTTATTTGATATATACTGTGAGATATTTAGGTCCTGCAAATTATGGTATTCTAGCATTTGCCTTGGCTTTAAATGGGATATTTAGAGTTTTGATTAATTTTGGAATAGATCCTTTATATGTCAGAGAAATAGCAAGAAATAAAAAATTAGCTCCTAAATATTTAGCTAATGGCATAGTATTGAAAACTTTACTAGGAGCACTAACATTTTTGATTATTGCATTAATAGTTAATTTCTTGGAATATCCTTATACTACCGTTATGGTTGTATATATTATAACGATAACATGGATTGTTGGAGGTATTATAAATTTATTTGTAGATTTATGTAACGCATTTGAGAAAATGGAGTTTGTAGGTATGGGGCAAATCCTTCAAAGTATATTGTTCCTGGTATTTACTATTATAGCAATAGTATTAAGATTAGATGTTATACATTTTGCATTTATTTATATTATTGTATATTTAATTATACTAGGATATTATGGAACGATAATTACTCTTAAGTTTATAAGAATCACTCTAGAGGCAGATTGGAGTTTATGGAAGTACATAATAAAAGATGCGTGGCCATTTGCACTGACTTCCTTTTTTGTTGGTGTGTATTATTATACAGATTCAATTATGTTATCTTTCATTAAGAGTAATTTTGAGGTAGGAATATATAATGCAGCTTATAAATTATCAATTACAGCTTCATTTATCCCTTTTGCATATCTTACTTCTATATACCCCCGAATATCTATGGAATATAAACGCAATCATAACAAATTTGAGAAAATGTCACTATATTCAGTATATATTATGGGATTTTTTGGAATGATTATAATGATTTTAGGATACTTATTAGCACAACCCTTAATAATAATCATATATGGCTATAAATATATAAATTCTATACCCATTTTTCAGATTCTTATTATATCTATAGGTATCGGTTTCCTCACGCAAACTTTCGGTTATTTATTAAATGCATCGAACAATCAAAAGTTAGAGATGTATATAATGCTTGTTGGTATACTTTTAAATATAGCATTAAATTATGCATTGATCTCTATTAAAGGAGCTGTGGGTGCAGCGTTTGCTACCTTAATTACGAGAATTTTTCTGTTGATAGTAAGAGGATCCATTTTAAAGAAAAAGAAAATAATAACATCATATAAAATAAGTAGAAAAGATTTACGGCTAATTAAACATATACTAACGTTAGATTGGAGGAGGTTATGATGAAAAAGCAAAAGTTTACAATAACAATTGTAAATTGGGCAGGTGTAAACACAGGAGATGATGCAATATTTGTAGCGTTAATGGATGAAATCCAAAAGATAATGAAAAAAATATCTACTGATATAGAATTTTTTATTTTGACGGATAATGATATAAGAATTAAAAATATCTACAGTAAGGAATATGCTATCAAAGACACACTTCGCATATTTGAATTTTATAAATTAAGAAATATACTGAAGGTTATAAAAATTCTTCAAAAAAGTGATGTTATTATCTATGGAGGAGGGGATTTAATAAATGGAAATTTCCAAAGTATATCTTTCCTTGGTCTAGCAAAACTTATGGGAATACCTGTTTTTTTGATAGGGATAGGTGCAACCCACATAAATTCAAAATTTTTATCTTTTATTACCACTGTAGTATTAAATCATGTTGATATTATTACTGTTAGAGATAGAGATTCTAAATATAACTTAAAGAAATTGGGTGTTATAAAACCCAAAATTTATTTAACTTCGGATATTGCTTTTTTACTCAATTCCGCAAATAATAAAAATAAATTAATATATAATTATATTACTAATATTAATAGTAAGAAAATCATAATAGGAATAAACCTCCGGGCCTACGATCCAATGTATTCTTATTACTCGATTTGGGATGAAAATCATATTATAAAAGAATTTTCAAAGATATGTGATTATTTAGTTGATAAATACAATGCTGAGATAATTTTCCTTCCTATGGTGCTAAAGAATAGAACACTGCCATATTATGAAAATATATTAAGTGATGATGATATTTATATGAAAATATTTAAACTCGTTAAATATCGGGGTAATATAAAAATAATAAAAGAGGATTACAATCCTAAGGAATTTATCGAATTTTTAAAGCAATTAGATCTAGTAATCGCAATGAGGTTACATACTTTGCTTTTAGCGTCACTTGCTGGAGTTCCAATAATTGCAATCAGTTATGCTCCTAAAGTTTCCTCATTTATGCATGATTTAAATCTTTTGGATTATACAATTCCAATTTTTGAATTGAGAAAAAGGAAACTTATAGATATGATTCAAAAGGCGCTTAATAATAAATCATCCTTTACTTTCCCTCCATTTAAACAGATAGAAAATGCTAAGCTAAATACAAAAATACTTGAAAAAAAGCTATCTCAAATAAAATATAAACATTTTAAAAGAAGAACTCTTGCCCCTCTTTTAGGAATACCTATAATTATTTTTTTAAATTACATATTTCTAATTATTTCTAAGATTATTACTTTAAAAGGTAAAAAGAGGTGGTTTAAATAATAATCACATTTATTCTACCAAATGTTGGAATTTCGGGAGGAGTAAGGGTCATTCTGGAATATGCTAATCGTTTATCCGAAAGAAAACATGAGGTTTATGTAGTTTATCCTATAGTTCCCCCCATATTCATTTCAAAATCAAAAGCAAAGGCAATTCAGAATAAAATTATAGGTGCATTAGTTAATCTGAAAAAAAGTAATAAAATTGGGTGGTTTAACTTAAAATCTAATATAAATATAATAAGAATACCTACCATAAACCCAAGATATGTGAATATACTTAAAAGTAGAGTTCCCGACTCTGACATTATAATAGCCACCTCTTGGGAAACTGCATATTTTGTTAACAATTTACCAAAAGAAAAAGGGGAGAAATTTTATTTTGTTCAGCACTATGAAATATGGGATCTTTGGAGCAACTTGAGCTGCTGGGAAAAAGCTATAAAAATTGAGAAAGATGGTATAAGGCTCCCTCTTGCAATGACATATGTTTCCCCAGAGAAACCGTATATTAAAAAATTTAAAGCTATGGTGGATTATAGCTACGTTCTACCATTGAAGAAAATAACCATATCTTTATGGCTTAAAAATCTTTTAGAGCAACGTTTTAAACAGAAAGTTTATGATGTTATACCGAATGGTATTAATTTTGATATATTTTATTGTAGTAAAAATGAAAAAAATTGGAATTCTGAGAAAAAAATTATTTTAATGCCATATCGTGGAATTAGGTGGAAAGGCGATGAGGATGGCATTTATGCTCTTAATAATATACATAAAAGATATGGCCATAAGGTAGAAATATGGCTGTATGGACCAAAATCATCTCATTTACCTCAATGGATTAAATTTTTTGAGAGACCTAACGATGAGAAATTGAGGGAATTATATTGCAAAGCTCATATTTTTGTAGCCCCAAGTTGGGTCGAAGGATTTTATTTGCCGCCTTTAGAGGCTATGGCTTGTAAATGCTCCGTGGTTACTACTAACGTAGGTGCAGTACCCGATTACGTAATTCCTGAGCAAACTGCAATTGTTGTCCCTCCCAGAAGTCCTCAAAAAATCGAGGAAGGATTAAGTTATTTGCTTGATAATTGGAGCATTGCTAAAAGAATTGCAGAGAATGGATATAAATATGTAAGACAACTAACTTGGGAAAAAAGTGTGGATAAATTGGAAAGATTATTTAAAAAGGTAATTACGGAAAAGATTAAATGAAATATTTCCTATTAGCAGAAAAATTTTTACCTTGCGAAGTATTGTAGTTGAAATATGTTATTAAACACATACCACCTAAATGGAAAAGTCTAATGTGACATACCATCTGAATGTTAAGTAGGCATATATAATTTACTAATAAGGGGTGATTAAAAAGGTGTGAAATATGACAAATAAACGTTTAAGAAAACCTAAAGTTTCTATAATAATTTTAAATTGGAATGGATGGAGAGATACTATAGAATGTCTTGAGTCAGTATATCAATTGGATTATCCTAACTATGATGTGGTTGTTGTTGATAACGCATCCACAGATGATTCAATTCAGAAAATTAAAAAATATGCAAAAGGGGGACTTCCGGTAAAATCCAAATTTTTTAATTATAATCCTACTATCAAACCAATCAGTGTATTTGAAATAGATGAAAACGGGTTTAATTATTTTAATTTGAAGGAATATGAAAGAATAAACCCAAATAAAAGAATGATTGTGATTAAGAATCATCAGAATTATGGTTATGCAGGAGGAAATAATATTGGTATAGAATTTGCGTTACACTACCTAAACCCAGAATATATCTATATTTTGAATAACGATGTGGTAGTTGAGAAAAATAATTTAAAAGAACTTGTAAAAGTCTTTTCAATAGACACAAAAATAGGATTTGTAAGTCCAATCCAGCTTTATTATGATAAGCCAGAGATAGTAAATAATACCGGAGCGGAGATTATTTTTTCTAAGGCAAAATCGACACATCTTAATAATGGGATTAATATTTCGAAAGTTCATATTTCTACAAAAGAAATCCCTTCACTCAGTGGTGCAGCAATGTTGGTAAAAAAAGAGGTATTCAAAAAAGTTGGAGTGTTAAATGATTTCTTCTTTCTTTACTGGGAAGAAACAGAATTTATATTTAGAGCGAAAAAATTTGGATATAAAGCATACATGTGTGGAAGAACAAAAATTTGGCATAAAGTATCTGTTTCTACAAAAAAGATAAACTTAACTGTACTTTATTTTGATAACAGAAACAGAATAATTGTGAGTAAGCAGTATGCAAAGAATAAAGAGTTATTTTTATTGTGCTTATATCTTATTTATGAAATTATTAAATTTGCGTTGTCATCTATTGTGAAATATCATTCGATAAAAAGATTTTTTGTTTATATACATGGTATTTTTTCAGGTTTGATCTTTTAACGAAAAAAATTTAGGAAGATATCCTAAACCCTACTATCCTTAAGGTAACAATATTTTACTTATGAAAGCTTCTCTTCTTTACTAAATCCTCATATATCCTTATAATATCAGTGGATATCTTATTCCAATCATATTTTTTTGCCTCAATTCTACAGTTTTTACTCATATAATTTCGTAGTTGTGGATCCTCTAATAATTTGGTTATATTTTCTATAAAAGATTTTACATCACCATAATCACTTAAAAATCCTGTCACCTCATTTTTCACAACGTATGGAACACCTCCCACATTAGTAGCCACTATTGGTTTGCCTGCAGCCATAGCTTCACAAAATGCAATCCCTTGGGACTCTTCCTGCGAGTGAAGTATGAATATATATGCTTTTTTCAAATGTTCTATTAAAAAGTTTTTAGATTTATTTGGATAGATAAACACAGTGTTTTCCAGTTTAAATTTCTTTATTAGAGCTCTTAATTTTTTATAATATTCTTTTTGCTCTAGACTATTCATAGCTCCTATAATCTCATAATGGATCTCTGGAAATCTATTTTTTAATTTTGCTATTGCTTGGATAGAATATTCATATCCCTTACGAGGAGAAATAACTCCTACAGATAAAATATCTCCAAAGATTGGTTGATCTTCAATATTGAAAAATATTTCATTTATTCCTTGGGGCACTACAAATACTTTTTTATGATTAGTAAAAGGGAGCTTTTTCTTTACATATTCTGTATCTACAATTATGAATTTTGATAAAATTAAAATTGTATATTCTACAAAGGAATGAATAATAAATTTTATAAAATTTTTTAGGTTTTTATTTAACACAAATCTATTCTTATGTTCGATACTGACAATGCCATGAATAGTCACCACAAAGGGGATTCCCTTAATCAGGAGATATAAAATAGTAAATAAATTGAGTAAGCTGCTACCGTGTAAATGTACTATTGTAAACTCTCTATTTTTCAACACTCCTAGAATATCCTTTAGTCTGAATGCATACAAAAGTTGCCATCTATATGGATTTGATATATATTTAACTTCTATATCATTCTCCTTTTTATAAAAATCTTTTTCACTGTTAGGAGAGATTAGAGAGATTTCAATTTTATTTTTATATCTTTTCTTGAGTGCATGTACTAATCCATACACAGCAGATTCGATCCCCCCTTTCACGATTCTTTCATTTGTAGGATATTTTCCAATGATCATAATTTTCAAAGGTGCACCTCCACAGAGATATTTATATCCTTCATTTATTTTAATCTTATTGATTATCCAACTATTTTATATACATATATCTCATCCCCATAATTTTGAGAGTATATTAACTGAAATTTTCCACTTTTTTCTAGAGCGTTTTTAAAATCTATTAATATTTGTGGCATATTACTATACCCTCCACAAGGTGGATTTATGTTCATATTTACAAGTTTTCCACCATAAACATTAATTATTAAAAGAGAGTTGTTACTATTCTTCATAAATTTATATAATGAATCTATGTCTTTGTTTTTAAATAATGTATCCAAGAAAATGGCAATATTACTAACTCTGTAGCCTCCACCAGGGATGGGTCCATAAGGGGGAAAGGTATCCGTATATACGTGAGAGCCTATGAGAAATTGAGTGTGTAACCCAAATAATACGGCCCAACCAAGAGTTGAAGGATCTGAAATGAGTTTTTCATTAGGATAATTTGCCTTTATATAAACAAAAGCAGTATATTGTTGATATGTTATATCTGGCGGTCTAATATAAAACCCTGTAATACCCATAGCAATTCTAGGGGCCAATAAAATGAATAGTATAATAAAGAATATAAACTTTTCACTAAAAATCTTTTTTTTATTAAAAGACCTTTTATGTATAATTAACATTATACCCAGCAAAAGAATAACTATCAATATAAAGCCATATATTATATATAATATATATCCATTACTAATTATTGGGAATGTTACCCTTGTGGGTAATGTTCCAGATACTGCTCTTTGTATATATCTTTGTATAGGTGGATCTAAAGGATAAAATAATAAAGATATAGATGCTAATCCATAAAGGTAATATAAAGAGAGCTTATTTTTATCTAATATCTTATAAAGACGTATCAATACAAAAGATACAGATATAGCAATGAAAAAAAGAGAATAATCTGCAGCTCGCCACATTATAGTTGGGACTATAATTGAAATACCCATAATATAAAGTGATACAAATACGAGTATTACAAATAATGAGCTTAAATATATCTTAGGAAAAATTTTTAGATATTTTATTTTATTAATTAATAGTAGTAAAGAAACAGCAAATGAGGGGATTGTCTCCCATCCAACATAATTCATAAAGTATCCGCGGGTAATAGATATTGGGGAATTTGCATAATAAATAGTATCTAATCTGATAAGTTTAGATATGATAGCTTTGAACTCGATGAATGGAAACAAATAAATTAAAAAACTGAATAAAAATATCAATATAACTATGGAAATTCCTATGGATATTGATTGACGAGCAAAATTTTTTTTGCTTTTACTTTTTTTAGATGATATGAATAACGTTAACATATAAAAAATTATAATAGAAACCAGGATAATAGATGAAGAACGATGTACTATAAAAATAGATAGAATAAAGAAAATAGAGATAAATCCAAATTTTTTATTTTTTATTTTTTCCATTATAGTTAAACTTAATAATAAGGAAAAGAATAAAATTATAGCTAAATTCACCTCCTGTCCAAATTGTATAGACATTAAAAGTGCGCTAGGATATACACTAACTACAATAAATGAAGATAATATCGCCGCTTTATGGCTTCTAATTAATTTGAGTGAGGTTATATATGTTAAAAAAATAATAATTACAAAAATAATTAGGGTATGAAGTCTTGCAACTGAATAAATATTATATCCACTTAACTTTGTCTCTAATTGTAACAATATGGGCAGTCCTAAAGGAAAGCCATCTTTATCATACAATGATTTAAAATTTATATGTTGGGATTTACTTATTATGTTTAAAATATCGCTTCCCCATAAAAAGTATTTAGAGAAAAATATGGCACCATATATAATTATGTAAAGTATAAGTAAGCATATAAACCATTTTTCATTTTTACTGAGAGTCATTGTAGATTCTTATAATTCAAACCTTTATTTTAATCTTTTTATATCGAGGGTAAGTTGCAACCCCAGAGAAAAATAAAATAGGAGAGATAAATAAAGGATGAGCAGGAAATTAGAGTTATACAAGATTGTGAAGATAGGGTTGAAAGCGCTAAAGAGAGCGAATATTCCACTTTACTGGAGCAAGTACTCTAGGAAAGATTATACAATACGCCAGCACATTATGCTGATAGTGCTGGCAGAGTATGCAGGAAGCATAGAAAGAATGTTCCAGATAGTGCGAGAAATGAGAAAGATAAAGAGAGCAATGAAATTGAGGAAAATCCCACACAAAAGCACAATTTCAAGAGAGTTGAGAAGAATACCGGGACGATGGATTCGCGTTGTGCTAAGGGAAGTAGTAAAGATAGTAGGAATACCAAGTAAATTTGCTGTAGACTCTACAGGTATTCAAATTTATTATCGTTCATATTACTACACACAGCGAATCGGAAGGAAAGCGAGAAGAGAAGGATTGAAATTGCACGCTGCTGTGGATATTGATTCAAAGCTCATTACCAATGCAATAGTTACAAAATGGCACGCTAATGATTCTCCGTATCTCATCCCTCTTTTGGAGAAAGAGAGAGTAAAAGAAGTGTATGCAGATAAGGGCTATGATTCTCTACGCAACATACGATTTGTAATAGAGCAAGGAGGAACTCCATACATCGCAATCCGTAATAAAGCAAGAAGAGGATTGCGAAGGAGGTTGTTAGAAAAGAGCAAATCGTCAGAGTGGAAAAAGAAGTATTCGCAAGAAGGGGGCAGAGCCCCCTTTCTAAACCCACAATCTGTTTTTCACTCATTCAAAAGAATTGTTGGCGATTACATATTCGCCTATTCTTTCTCTGTTGCTTCTAAACTCCTCCTATTTAAAGTTCTTGCCTATGATCTCTATGTCTAATTCTTTCTTATTTTTATTCTCCTTTTTTCATGTTTTTCGAGGAATTCAACTTGCCCTATATCGAAGATAATTTAGAAGGTTGCCAAGTTCGTAAAATTCTTTTATTTATATCATTTCTTTTTGCATATAATGCCAAAGATTTAGGTATTATAAATGAAAACCTTTAAACATTATTTTAAAATAATCTATTGTATGAAGAGGTTAGCGTTTATTGTAGGCGTAGCAAGAACAGGATCTCAGTTGATAAGATACATACTTAATGAATGGTCCCCACTCTATATATGTGATGAAATTCATTATATTCTTCCTTGGTGGACTTTTAAAAAAGATGTAAAATCGCATGTAGATAGTATTAAAAAACATCATTCTCTTGATGTAAATAAACTTTTGAAACTTTTTTATTCTGGAAAAATGTACGGAAATTTTTGGAAAGATGAATTGCCAGAGATTGATAGAAAAGTTTTAGAGAAATTGCTTAGGGGCTGTTCTGTGCTTACAGATAAATGTATTTTAAAAAGCTTAATTTTATCAAAATCTTTATCTCTTAACAAAGAAATAGCGGGAGCAAAATTTCCTGTCAACATTACCTATGCAGAGAAACTTGTTAACTGGTTTCCAGAAGCAAAAATACTACATCTAGTAAGGGACCCTCGAGCTATTTATGCCTCTATGGTAAAAAAAGATGTGAAAAAAATGAAAAATAAAGGAAATTTCAAAAAAGCAATTATATATTATTATAGACTCTTATATTTAATTCAACAATATAAGAGTGCAGCTAGTTTTCATAAAAAACATAAGAGTGATGCAAATTATTTATTAATTCGATACGAAGATCTGATTATTAATCCTAACCACACTCTTAAAAAAATATGTGATTTTCTAGGAATAAACTTTGTAGAAGAAATGGTGAATCCTCCGGTAATTGACTCATCATATGCACAAACCAAAAAGAAAAGAGGGATAGATAAGAACGCACTTTGGAGATGGAAGAAAACAGTTCCACCTATAGTCTCTGGCTTAATTTCTATAGTTCTTAGAAAGGAGATGAATCTTTTTGGATATCAAGAACTCAAAATAGAGTAGTAGAGTTCTATTGTTTCCTTGCTTATATTTTCCCAGCTGAATTGTTTTGCATACTCTAAAATTTTACTTTTATCCCACTCTTCATCCAGTGCTATAGAAAGTTTCTTGGCGAGATCGGCAGTGTTTTTTGGCTCGGTCAACAGTCCATAGTCCTCAGAAGTTATTATCTCTGGTATTCCTGCAACTTTAGAGCCTATAAATGGCACTCCACAACCCAGCGATTCAAACATCACGGTAGGATTTCCCTCATCAAGTGTGGGAAGTACAAACACATCTGCAGCCGCTATATATCTAGCCACATCCTCATCAAGAGGGATCTCTCCTATGAATTTTATATACTTTTCTAATCCTCTTTTTTTAACTTCGTTCCTCAAATCTGTTTTGAGTGGACCATCACCAATAACAATAGTGAAAAAATCATCTCGTTTCTTCCTAAGAACATCTACTGCATTTATGAGGTATATATATCCTTTTCTTGGGATTAATCTCCCTACAGAAACAATCATTTTTTTATTTGTGGGAAGTTTTAGCTCCTTTCTTATCTTTTCCTTTGGCATAGGTTTGAAAACTTCAGGATCATATCCATTTGGAATAACATGCACTTTACCTTTAAATCCAAATGCACGCATTTTTTTAACATTATCTTGAGAGACTGTAATAATAGCATCGGCACTTTGAAGTACCCATAGAACCTTATTTTCCAGCTTTTCATCTATAAATGGATACTCTCTAATTTCATGAGCGTGGGCAGTAACTACCAAGGGTTTTTCATATTTTTCTGCAATTTTTACAGCAACACTTCCGGCAGGATGTGCAAAATGGGCATGGATGAGATCAAATTTTATATCATTTTTTCTGATTATTTTATCAACCAGCGGATAAGCGAAACTATCTTTTTTTCTCAGAAAAAAAGTACCTTTCCCAGTCAGGTATTTTGCAAAATATACATGTACGTTATCATACTCATAATTTTTGGCAATAGCATCTTTATACCATCTTGGATTACTCATTCTCTTAGCTATGAATTTTGGGAGCCAAGGATTAAGAGAAATAACATAAACATTTTCAAAGTATTTTTTTTCATATTTAATTAATTTCTTAACGAAAGATGCAGAATATGGATCTTCTTGATGAGGATATCTATCACTGATAACCAAAAGATTCCTCATTTCTTCCACCATTTCTCCATATCCTCATATTTTATTTCTTTACCAAGTAATGAATTAAACTTCGCTTTTACTACCCATTTGGTAACTCTCCACAGATCCTTTCTTATGGCAGGAGAAGCGCTTCCAATCATCCAGCAATTCATAGTACAACTTCTAACACGTTCTCTCATCTCCTTTGCTTTCTCGCTTCTCCAAATTTTATCGAAAGTTTCCTCTTTAATATTGCCTATCACAAAATCCATAGCATTACAGGGTCTAACATTTCCGTAGGGATCTACATAGAACAGATCAGTACCTGCACCACAGGGAAGCAACCTAGGATTGCCATAAATTCTATTAATAATACCATAGTTGAAAAATGCCCTATACCAATTTTTAACTCTATGAGTTTTCAGTAATTTATTGATGAGAATCTCAAAAGATTTAGCCACTTCATTTTGATACTCTATTTTATTATCAAATTTGTGGAAATAGAAAGAGTTATGAAGCACTGCAGTGGCAAACTCCCAGCCAGTAGCTGCAGCTAAAGTATACAGCTCAAGCATATCTTTGTGATTTAGATCTGATACCGTAATCCCAAATCCAATATCTTTAAAACCCATCTCATGAAGTTTTAGTAAGGTTCTCAATCCATGATCAAATCCATTAAGTAACCCTCTTAATTTATCGCTAACAGCGGGTAAACCCTCTAAACTAACTCTTATTCCTATATCTGGAAACTCCTCAGCTATTTTTACAATTCTATCTGTAAAATAGCCATTTGTGGAAATTACAAGTCTCTTTGTTTTAGGACGAAGAACGCTAATGATATCTCCCAAATCAGTTCTAATAAAAGGTTCCCCACCAGTGATATTTAATGATCTCATCTTCTTTTTATCACCAGGTAAAGAGACTAAGTCATCAGCTTTGATTTCATCCTTGGGATCTGAGGGATGTTTCCATATGTTACACATATAACATCTTGCATTACACCTATAGGTGACTGCTACTATGCCCTCAGGAGGGTCCTTTACAGTGTAACTCATAGAAATAAGGTAAATAAAGTGTTTATTTATTGTTTTCGGTGCACTGAAATATATATATCTTTTATTTCTTTTGCAATATTACTCCATTGATATTCACTAATTATTTTCTTAGAAGCATTTTCTGCTAGTTGGATTCTAAGATTACTATCCAATATCAACCTCTCCATCTGTTGTGAAAGCATTTTAATATCTCTCTTATTTACAAGTATGATCTCTTTATCATTATGAAATCTCTGAGCTATGTCTCCCACATCTGTAGAGATGCATGCGGTTTTAGCACCCATTGCCTCAAGAAGGGTAAACGGAAATCCCTCATAGTGTGAAGGTAAAACAAAAATATCGGCATGAGCAAAATAGGGCTCAATCTTAGGCACATATCCTAGGATGTGGATTCTTTTATCTACGGAGACCTTGTTTCTAAGTTTCTCCAGCATTGGACCCTTACCTGCTATAAAAAGCTCAGCTTTATCTTTAACATCTTTAGGAAGTAATAGATAAGCATCTATCAAATCTTGGAAGCCCTTACTTGGTATTAATCTTCCAGATGAAAATATTATAATCTTATCTGATGGATACTCGGAGGATCTATCAAGATTTTTAAATATTTCTGGTCTTACTCCATTAGGTATTACAAAAGTTACACCTTTTCTATATTTCTTCACCACTTCATTAGTTTTATAATCCACGCATATTACTGCATCAGCACGTTTGAAGATGGATATCTCCATAAATTTTAAAAATTGTTTAATAGGAAATGGCCAGTCATCTCTAAGAAATCCACATCCATGAGCGGTATATACTATGGGCTTAAATCCAAGGATTTGTAAGAAGAAACCAAACATCGGATCGTGAGCATGATAAACATCTATTTCATTTTTTAAAATTTTCAAATATCGGAGCGTGGCAAAGACCATACTCAATTTTAGCAAATATCTATTTTTAAGATGAGGAACTCTATAAATTTCTAAATTTTCATTAACTCTTTCATACTTCTTTGCGTTATTTTTCCCAGTGAAAACAATCAATTTAATATTTATTTTTTGAAACTCTTGGGATAGATTATAGATATGTGTTTCAATGCCTCCTATTTCTGGAGGATATGTTTTTGCACCAAAAAATGCAACTGTCAATTTTTTGTGATCATTACTCATTGTGTCCACTGATATGAAAATAAAATATATTATGTTTTGGTTATGAATTAGGTATTAAGATATGAAATAGAAAATGCACAGTACTATTAACGAGATCAATGTTTGAATAGACAACAAGGTAATAACCACACCCCTCTCCGTAGCAAACCCTCTAATTTTCTTCTGTATTAGAATTGCTAGATGTGTAACACCATATATTTTCTTATTTGGCATTTTAAGATGATTGTTTTTATCAGGTACTCCAAATTCTTCTATATCCCCGACTTTATCTATTTTTTTCGCCTTTATATAAAGAATAAGTTTAGTATAATACAAAGGAAACAATAGTGCTCCAAATAGCTCCATATTTCCTAGAATGGCTAGGGCGCCTATGTATGTGCCTATTGGATATGTCAGTGAATCTCCAGGAAACACCTTTGCAGGATACCAATTAAATGCCAAGAATCCTATGAGTGCCGCTACCGCTAGAAGTGCCATGTAAGATATCCAAAGTTCACTCATACTGTAGGCTTTTATTGCCATAGTTAGGAGTATTATGGATGACAATCCTGCCTCTAATCCATTGTAACCAGCTACCATATTTATGGCATTAGAAGTACCAATAATTGCAATGGGCACGAATAGGAGTGAGTACATCCAGAGAGGCACTCTCCAACTCTCGAAAGAGTTGTAGTATGGATGGATCAGGGTTAGAGTCATAAACGGCAATGCTAAGATTGTTGTAAGAATAGGCTTGTATCTTTGAGGTATACCCTCTTTCCATCCCAGAATATCATCGCTGAATCCTATCAATCCTGCCAAAATAACGGCAGAAAGAGTTGCATAGATTTCAGCAAGATGGGTATCAGAACCGAACAGAGCTTTCAAGAATAGATAAATGAATATTCCAATGGTTATTCCTATTATAACTCCAATACCACCAGCCTCTGCAATTTCGGGGTGGTCATACTTGTTCATGTCCTTTCCCATTAATCTAAATTTTTTAGCAGTCCTAATCCAAAGCTGTGTAAATAAATATGTAAATAATAATGTGAGGAGTAGAGCTAGTCCCAAGATAACAAGTTCAAGCATTATGAGAGGAAATCTCTAAAAATTATATAATTTTTATTGTTAGATATCTAAAATCCTAAAAAGGCAATATTTACTTTTAAATAACTCTCTTGCAAATTTCCTAAAAGGGTGTTTCAAGATGAACCTTCTGGAGCGGACCAAGGGAGGGATATCCATACCTGTTCATCCCATGATAACTTGCAAAGATAGAGAGAAGGTTGCAGAGACAATAATCCTGCACGCAAAGCGTTTATAAATTTTTCAAATACTTTAGGAAAAGTTAAAAATATGAAAAAGCAATAAGTAAATTATGAGCTCTAATGAATATACTGTGTTAATTGAAATGGATGAGGATGGTTAGTGAAAATAATAAGGCATGTATCACGAAAGAGAAATTTTTAGAACTTTTAGAAGATGAGTAATTTAAAGGACAAGTTCTTAAAGAGAGAAAATAGGAGAGAAAAATTAGTCCCCATTATCGTGCTCTCTGTATATCTCTTCCAGAGTTTTGTCCTTTTTGTCCATATTATTCACCAGAAACAACCATGCTTCGTTGATATATATAATTTATCTTCGACGAACAACGAATAATTTATTTTATACCCTTAAACACATTACTCCTACAGATGAGAGTTCTGATGCTTCTGACCAACCCATTTCGTCCGGATCCGAGGGTTCACGAAGAGGCTAAAGTTCTTGTAGAGGCGGGTTACGATGTGACCATTCTCTGCTGGAATCGTGGAGAAAATTATCCAGAGAGCGAAATCCTGGATGGAATAAGAGTGAGAAGAATAAACATACCTTCTAGCTACGGTACCCCAGGCGATTTTGTCAAGGGCATAGTGAAATTCTACCTTGCTTCTTTGAATATCCTTAAAAAAGAGAAATTTGACATTGTGCACGCGAACGATTTTGACACTTTACCCCTTGCAATTATGCTTAAAAAGTTGCACGGCTGGAAGGTTGTGTATGATGCTCACGATCACTATTCTTCTATGATTGCTGATGTGTTGCCTACTCTTATTCCCTCTATTATTTTCAAGCTTGAAAAGTACCTGCTTAAATTCACAGATGCTAGAATTGCAGCCTCCAAAGCAATAGCTCGAGAGTTAGATACTTTACCTTTCGAGATAGTACTCAATGCAAAGAACTTGAAAGATTACACCTTAACCCAAGCTAAAGTTCAACAGTTCAGAGCCAAGATCAACCCTGAAGGAAAGTTTTTGATCGTGTACATAGGCATACTTAAGCTATGGACTCCCCTACCCCAGATTATCCAAGCGGTTAAGAAATTGCCCGAGGTAAAGCTTATAGTTGGTGGTAAAGGACCTCATGAAAATGAGATTATAGGGATGATTAAGGACGCAAAGAACATTGAGTATGTTGGTTGGGTAAACAAGAAATACATACCTCTCTACACACTTGCTTCTGATCTGGTAGTATTACCATCAAATAGTGCCAAATTGTACACACGAGTAGCAGTTGCAAATAAGATAATGGAGGGTTTGGCTGCGGGCAAGCCTTTGATTGCAGGTACCAACACGGAGGGTGGAAAAATAGTTAGAGAGTGTAATGCTGGATTGCTTTGCGATTATGGAGATGTTGGTTGCCTTGTGAATTCTATAAACAAGCTCATGAAAGATAAAGAATTATACAAAAAATACGCAAAAAATGCTAGAGTATGTGCAGAGAAAAAGTACAATTGGAACATTATGAGCGATAGATTGATAAGGCTTTATAAATCTTTAAAATAACACAAAGATTTTATATTTACTAATAATCACAACAACTATGTTTGAAAAAGATTGGACAAAAATGTTCTATAAGAAACTCCAAGATAATAATTTGAAAATAGCCATTGTTGGGCTGGGATATGTGGGATTACCTCTGGCTCTAGCTTTTGCAAAGAAGTACGAAGTTTATGGGTTTGATGTGGATAAAAACAAGATTGGTATGCTCAATAAAGCTCAAAGCTATATAGTGGATGTGAGCTCTGAAGATCTTATAAAATTTTTACACAAGAGCTTTTATCCTTCAGCAGATGATAATATTTTAGATAAGGCAGATGCCATATTCATCACGGTACCTACTCCAGTGCATGTGGATGGCTCTCCCAACATGGACTATGTGATCTCTGCATCTCAAACTGTAGCCAAGCATCTTAAGAGTGGTAAGCTTGTAGTCTTAGAGAGCACGGTATATCCTGGAGCAACTAGAGAGGTAGTGATTCCTATCTTAGAAACTTCTGGGCTTAAAGCGGGTACGAATTTTGGAGTGGTGTTTTCTCCAGAACGCGTCACACCGGGAAACAAAGAGTACAGTGTGGAGAAGATGCCTAAGGTTGTTGGAGGTATGGATAATGAGTCAACAGAACTGGCTTATATTCTCTACTCATCCGTATTAGAAGCTCCTGTAATAAAGGTGAGCAACTGCAAGACTGCAGAGGCTGTGAAAGTACTTGAAAACACATTTAGATTCATCAACATATCCCTCGTAAATGAGCTTGCAATGGTTTTTGAAAATATGGGTATAGATATATGGGAAGTTATAAAAGGAGCATCTTCTAAGCCCATTGGATTCATGCCCCATTATCCAGGTCCCGGAATAGGTGGTCATTGCATACCAGTGGATCCTCTATTCTTGCTCTACAAGATTAGAAGGTACGATTTAGATTCTAATTTTATAGAGATGGCGAGGAAGATAAACACAATTATGCCCCTACATATGGTTAATCTTGTAGAGTATGGACTTCGCAAATTTGGTAAAGAGCTAAGAGATTCAAATGTTCTCGTTGCAGGTGTGGCGTACAAACCTGAAGTGAATGATTCCAGAGAATCTCCAGCCTTTGATATAATTGAAGAGCTTGAGTATTCTGGAGCAAAAGTACAGTTTTATGATCCTTATATTGATAGAATTTATATTAAAGGTAAAGAGTTCCAAGGATTGAAGAGTATAGGGATAAAAGAACTTATGCATTACGATGCTATTGTGCTAGCGACTAACCACAAAGCATTGGTAACGCAGCTTAAAGAGCTCTTGCCGAAACTTGAGAAGAGCGTAGTTGTTGTGGATGGACGGAACTCTCTTGATACGAGAGAGATAAGAAAAAAGCATACATATCTTTGTATAGGTAAGCCTAGAGGTGAGATATGATGAGAATACTAGTTATATCTCCTCATGCCGATGATGCGGAGCTTGGAGCTGGATCATCCATCTCTAGATTTATAAGGGAAGGACATGAAGTTACTGTGTATCTTTTAATAACCAAGGAGAAGTTTCCAGAAAACTTTCCGATTAGGGATAGAATTAACGAGTTTAAAGCTTCGATGAAGGTTTTAGGTGTAAGAGATTACAGAGTTGATGAGTATCCTGTGAGAGAAATTTACAAGTATAGGCAAGAGATACTTGATAGGCTTATAAAAATAAGAGATGAGATTAACCCTGATATTGTGCTTATACCATCCTTGAGTGATATACATCAAGATCATCAGGTTGCGGCTATAGAAGGATATAGAGCATTTAACAGAAGAAGCAACATTTTGAGCTATGAACTGCCTTGGAATACCACTAAATTTATGCCAAATTATTATATCAAGGTTAAAGAAGGGGATGTAAAAAATAAGATTGAAGCTTTAGATAGATACGAGAGCCAGAAGTTGCTTAATAGAAGATATTTCAATCCTGAGTTTTTGAGAGCACAACTCATCTTTAGAGGTGTGCAGTGCAATAGTAACTATGCAGAAGCTTTTGAAGTTTTGCACTGGCAGTATTGAGGTGTTTGACTTGGATAAGATAGTGGCGGCACATCAGCCTAATTATCTTCCATGGATTGGGTATTTTCATAAGATTTTAAAAAGTGATGTTTTTATTATCCTTGACCATGTGCAGTTTAGTCGTAGAGGATTCATAAATAGAAACAGAGTAAAAGGTCCTAAAGGTGCTGTGTGGCTCACGGTACCTGTTAGAGTGCACGGAACTATGAGAATAATGGACGTGCATATTGATAATACCAAGAAATGGAATAAAAAACATGCAGATACCCTAAAAGCTTTCTATGCCAAAGCTCCATACTTTGAAGAGGTTTATCCTATACTGCGAGAGGTGTATGAGTTACGATGGGAGAGCTTGGCAGAATTTAACATAGAGATAATTATGAGAATAGTTAATATGCTGGATATTAATCGCAAATTTATCAGATCCAGCACTTTAGAGCTACAAGGTAAGAAGATGGATATGATTATAGAGCTCTGCAAGAAGGTGGGCGCAACCGTGTATTTTTCAGGCAAGGGAGCTATGAGGTATCAAGATCCTAAAGTGTTTGAAAAGAACGGCATAAAGCTTGTGTATCAGGAATTTGAGCATCCTGTATATCCTCAAAGGTTTGGAGATTTCGTTCCAAATCTCTCTATTCTGGACATGCTATTCAATGTGGGTATAAAAAATACGAGAGAGATATTGAAAAATCTTTAAATTTTGCCAAGTTTTTTGAGTTTTGCAATAATGCTCTTCTCTTTCTTACTCAACTCAGCCTTCCTCTCTTTGAACACGAAATCTTCTGCAAATATATCTAGCACCTTTCCGTCCATGTCTGGATCTCTTGGTATGCCGTAGGTGTGCAAGATGGTAGGTGTAACATCTCCAATCCATGCATTCACGTTTGTATGTCTATAATCTAAGCCAGACGCAACGAATATGCCCGCATATCTCTCTATACCTAGCTCAAGTTCTAAATCGGGTCGGTCATTAACTATGAACAAATCCTCAGAATTTAGATCAACAATGTACCCTATGGAGGCGTACTTGTCTTTGAAGAATGTGAGTATGTCTGGAGCTTCGTTCAAGTAGGGACCTGAGAATATCTCATCTCTGGGCAAAGCATCTTGCACTATGTACTCACCAGTCTCTGGATCCTTTATCTTCTTTATCTCTTTGATCAATTCTTCTACCAGATCTTCGTACTCTTCCTTCTTTACCACTCCGTGGGGTTCTCTACCCTCTAAATTTATGTAAACTGACCCCCTCTTGCCGATCATGTACGCTTGAGTCTCGCTCCAATCTACCTTGCCGTAAATGTAGGTTCTCTTGGGATTGAGCTTGCCATGCTTGAACTCTTTCCACTCACTCTTGGGCTTGAATTTTAAGTATCCTTTCAAATACAGCCATTTATTGAACTCAAAGTACTTGTATATAGAGGCAAAACCATGGTCAGATACTACCATAACATTGTCAGGTCCGAACTCGGAGATGAGCTCACCCAAATACTCATCTAGCTTTTGATAAAGCTCTAGCAGAGAATTTTTGTATTTTTTCAGATCTTCTTCACTCTCGTGCTTTCTGTAGGGATGATTTTGATCAAAGAAATGCCACATATAGTGAGAGAACCTATCTGAAGATGTAAACACTCCAAAGAACAGGTCAATATCTTTCTTTATTATCAAGTACCTGAAAAGATCGAACCTCTCTTCGATGGTTTTGTTTACCTCGTAGATGAACTTATCTCTATCTAAGTGCTTGGCACCCTCTATATCTATTCTGTACTCTTTGAGCTTGGGATAGTCTTTTAGAAGATTGGCGGGATATGTGAATCCGGGAGCATCTACGCTGGGGCTCATCATTCCACCTACCATAAACCCGTTCACGCGCTCTGCAGGATAGGTGATCGGTATATTGACAGTGCCCACTCTGTATCCATAATTACTAAGGTAGTTCCAGAGCGCTTTAGCGCGTCTCCATTTTGAGTTTATAGGCTCTCGAAAATAAGAATTGCCCACGAATTTTGTGCCGAAAAAATCATAGATCCCGTGCTTGCCTGCGTTCTTACCGGTGACCATCGTTGTCCAGGCACATGAGCTTATTGTGAGCTTTGTGGTCTCTAAAGGTCCAAAAGCACCCTTATCCACGAGCTTACCCAGATTTTTCAACTTACCTTCTTGAACCCACTTACTGATTTTGTCGTAGGGAGCACCGTCCCAGCCTATGACCAAGGTTCTCTTGCTCATAAATCAGGGATTAATGCGCACGATATAATCATTTGCCTTCTAGATAAGAAGCAGAGATTTATCATCTGGAGATTTATGCAACTCTCCTTTCAGAAATACAAGCAATTCTCCTCTTGGGCTCTCTACGAGTCTGCCTAGGGGCTCAAGGACTTCTCTCTCTGTAGCATGGGTATAGTGGATATAAAATGAGGCCCCGAGTCTATTACACACATTTTTTGCAAACTCAATTGCGTGCTTGAGTTTTCCTATGCGCCTTAAAGATTGTACCATCATAGTGCATTCTTCTATCTTTCCTCCTCTATCTATCCATACGGGAACATTCAAGTTTACCAAACCTCTAAGATAAGAATCGGTCATCAGAATGTCAGGAGTATGGCGCAGGATCTCCTTTTCAATACTCTCATAGTACTCACCCTTCACAAACCTCAGCTCTACAGGTATGTTTCTTATGCTATTTTTCACCTTTTCAGCCTCTTGCCTGTGTATATTGAGTATAAATTCCTCCACATTCTGCAGTGCAAAGCTGGGGAGAATGTAAGATGCCTCGCTCTGAACCTTGTCCATAAGTTTCTTGTCTACTATGTAGAGCAAAATAACTTCATCGCAAAGCTTCTCAGCTCTTTTTAGCGAGTTCTCAGGATACAGCTCTTGGTGCACAGGGATCAAACATCTCATCATCAAACCCCCATTAAAGGCCAGAGCACTGTGGCCATAAAGAATACCACTCCTATTCCTATCATATCTGCCAGCACTCCAGTCTTCATTATGTCTTTATGCTTAAAATACCCTGTGCTGTAAGTCATTATGTTCCCAGGGGTGCCCATTAACAACGCGTATCCAAATCCGCCCGCTAGAGCTATGGCCATGCTCACAACTAGCACACTCATGCCTGTTACAGAAGCCATGCCTGTAGCGATTGGAAGCATCAGTGCTACGGCTGCCGCGTGGCTCATAAGCTCTGTCATAAGCACGGTGATAACCAACAAGATTAGAAGTATGAGATACGGATTCGTGCCTATTATTCCCACAATAGAGCTAGCCAGCCATTCCGAAGCGCCAGTGACCTGCAATCCTTTTCCCAGAGTCATTGCACCACCGTAAAGCAAAATTATGCCCCAGGGCATGCTCTTCTCAATATCTTTCCATGATAATATGCCAAAAACGAAGAGCAATGCTGCACCTATGATCACCGCCACGGCTATGCCCCAACTGTGGATCGTGAGGAGTATGATGAATGTGAAAGTTAATATTCCTATAACGATCCATTCTTTGCTATCAATCTTTCCCGGCATCTCCATATTTGGTACGATAAATTTCTCAGGAGTGTGAATGGTTATTATTAAGGTCCATAGTATAGGGATCATTATGAGCGTTACAGGAAGTGCCATAATAAGCCAGTTTAAAAACGATAAATGTATTCCGTAATTCTCAGCTAGATACGCAACTGTGTACGGGTTTCTCGCACCTCCCATCAGCGTGGCAACACTCCCCGCAGTGGCACCATAGGTTAATGCAATCATGCCCGCCTTGCCCATATTGCTTCCTTTCTCAACGTTGAGAAGTGATATGCCAATAATAGGCAGAAGCAGTGCTACTACGGCATGCTCCGATATTATAAAAGATAGAGATGCTGCCAATACCAGTATGCCTAGGATATAAAGCTTTGAAGACTTACCAAATGCTTTGAGCATATAGGTTGCAATTCTTTTATGCAATCCACTTTTCTGCACTCCTGCTGCGAGCATGAACGCACCGATCAGAAAGAACACGGCCTCGTTGCCGAAGAATCCAAACACTACTTGGGGCGAGAATATGCCAAGAATTGGAGGAATGACCATTACCAGCAACCCGGACATGCCCAAGGGCAAAGCTTCGCTTATGAATAAAAAAGCACCAAACACCAAGATGCCTAGCATCATCTTTCCTTCATAACTCAATCCAGTAGGCTGGGGTAAAAAATAAAAAATGAGGAGAATCAAGAATGCAGTTGCAAGGTAAATTGTCTTTCTATCATTCAATTAAACCTCGCCTCTTCATGTAGGCAAGGACCTTTTCAACACTTTCATCAATATCCTCTTTATCCGTATCCAGTATTAAATCTGCAGCAGGATCAGTAGGCTCTTCAAATGGATCGTCTATGCCTGTAAAGTTCTGGATCTCTCCTGCAAGGGCTTTCTTGTACATGCCTTTTACATCCCTTTCAATGCATACCTCCACTGGACATCGTGTCCATACTAGATGAAATCTATCAGGGCCAATTATCTCTTTTATGTCTCTTCTTATCTCATTGTATGGCGAAACGAAGGTTGCAAGCACTATTACATCATTTCTCGATAAGAGTTTAGCTATAAATGCCACTCTTTCAAGATTCTTTCTCCTATCTTCTTTGCTGAATCCCAGATCCTTCGATATTGGACTCTTTCTTATTATGTCTCCATCCAATCTTTCAACCTTGTATCCTCTCTCTTTCAGAATGTTATAAACCTTATCGGCTACTGTGGTCTTGCCGCTGCACGGCAATCCAGTAAACCATATTGTCGCTCCTTTCATCATCTCACCTCCTTCTTCCTGTTTCTGTAAAGGGATGGATCTACAGCGCGAACTGCAGAGTCCACATCCAAAATTCCGCCGAGAAAATCGTTAACTCTCTCAATCTCCCTGTGTGGATTCTCTATAACCTTGTCGTAGCGCACGGTTATGTAATCCATATCATCTCTCTCTTCTAAAAGTTTTAAAGCATACCTGTTCAGTTTGTCAAAAGCTCTTTTATCCTCTTCACCCAGTTTCTCACCGATCATTTTGCTCATAGATGCCATAATCTCATCCAGGTTGCGAAGCATATAGATGACCTTGTATTCTCCCTTAGGCAAGAACTTCAACCCGTAAGCTGTGACCTTTATTACCATATCATCGTATTTCTCAATGGGAAAGCTGCCATCCATAAGTCTGTTTATTATCTTTCCCCCCTCTAGTTCAAAATAGCCCTTGGGATTGTGTTCGTCAGGCTTTCTTTTTGTATCAAACGCTACTTTCATGCCTCCAAGATACAGAATCTGCATCATCATAGAAGTGCCTGACCTTTCCAGTCCTGATACTATGTAGTTTACCATCTTAACACCTCCAAAACTTCTTTTACAAACTCTTTGCTCTTGCCTTGAGGAAGTATTGCACCCATAACCTCATCCTTGCCTCCAGCATTATAGCCTCTCTTCTTTGCTAATTCAATTAAAGGTAGAGCAGAATGCTCATTATTTGGAAATCTTATGTAGAACTCGTCCCTATCATCCTTGTGATTCACCACTATTGCGGGCTTTTTTCTGCCCCAGGCAATTCTTCTTGTAACTGCCGAGATTATCATATACGGACTGCGCATCTCTAGAAACATATAGTTACCCATATCCTCTGCTCTATCACTCCACATTTCAATCTCCTTGGATATATGCTCTAAATTTGTGTGCAGTTTATCATTTTCAAGAACTTCCTTAATCCCTTGGAGAACTAGGTGTACATTCTCTACTACTTCATTCCTGTTGTTTAACTTGAAGCTTGAATCTAAAAGCTCTACAGCAAGTTGAAGTTCTCCTTCTCTAAGATTCTCACTACTCATCACTTTCTCCACTATTTTCCATTCTTCAATCTTCTTTGCTCCTGGCCCTTTGTCTCCTATTATACCCAGTGCTACAAGGTAATCTGGCTTGTAGGAGAAACGTTCCATAAGTACAGTGGTGCATGAAGGATACATCATACCCATAAGGTATGGATTGTAATGTTCTTTTGCACATTCAACCTTAGAAGCACGATGGTGGTCGTAGATATACACATCCGCATACTTGCAGAGCTTAACAGCGTCCGGCAGGTTCATGTCTAAAATGACCACTTTATCAGCTTTTTTAACCACATCAAAGTCCTCAGAATCTAAGTAGAAATTTCCGATTTTTGGGGTAAATAAATTATCCTCTCCGTGCAGTTTTATGTATATGGCTGCAGAGGTGATGCCGTCGGTATCCCAATGATGAACAAGCATTGTATCACTCCACAAAGGGATTATCAAATTGCAATATGGCATCTGCCACTTCCGGGCGCATCATGAGCTCTGGAGGTCTCTCACCTTTGAGCAACAGCTCACGAATCTTAGTTCCTGAGAAATTAATATGGTCTTCAGGACCGTGGGGACATATTTTCTCATTGACCACTGTACCGCACTTCTTGCAGTAGAAGAACGAGCGGAAAAACAGAGGGGTTATGCCCAAATCGGGATACTCGTAGAATATCTCTTGAGCGTCATAAGGGCCGTAGAAGTTGCCTACACCTGCATGATCTCTACCCACGATGAAATGCGTACACCCAAAGTTCTTGCGCATTATGGCATGGAATATTGCCTCTTTAGGTCCTGCATAGCGCATCTCTGTTTCTAATATTCCTAGAGTGGCTGTGTTTTTAGGATAGTAATGCTCGAACAGAGCCTCGTACGCGGCTATTATGACTTCATCTTTAAAATCTCCCTTTTTCTTTTTGCCAATTAGGGGATTGATGAACAAACCGTCCACAAAGGTCAGTGCAGTTTTCTGCACATATTCATGACCCACATGGGGTGCATTCCTGGTTTGAAATCCCACAACAGTTTTCCAGCCTCTCTCTTTGAAAAGAACTCTCGTCTCCTTGGGCCATAACTTGTAATTTGGAAATTTTGTGGGTGGATCATTTACTAAAATAATCTTCCCACCAACAAGATGCTCTTCTTTTTTCATTAAATTCGCAACGCCTGGATGCTCTATGCTCATCGTACCAAATATCTTCTCTGCATACTCTTTCTTATCGTAGGGATAAATCTCTTCAACCTTGAGTATGGCTATTGGAACATCTTTGTAAACCAATGCAACCTCATCTTCTTCAAATAGCATATCAACATCCTTATCGCTGACATCCTTAACTATTGGAATTGTCCATGGGAGGTCGTTGCTAAGTCTCCCCTGAGCCAAAACATTTTCAAAATCTTCTCTAACCATGTATCCTTCAAGGGGTGAAAATACACCATGTCCTATGTTCCCGAGATCTCTGGCTTCGTCTAGAGTTATGTATAATTTTGGAAGTTCCATAGACTCTTCTCTAGCCTTCTCGCTAAAATCCAATCTCTCAACTAGCTTTCCGCCATGGGGATATATCATCAAAATCGCCTCAATCCAGATACCCTAGGGCTCGTAGTCTCTCTTTTACTCTCTCTTCATCTTCTTTGCTGAATGCTTCTTCGCTCTCTTCATCCTCAGCTATGATCTCCCTAAGCACATAGGTAACATAGCTGCTAACACTAGTAAATCCAGTGCCCTTAATACGCTCCTCAATCTTCTTGAAAAGAGGAGTTGGTATGGATACCGTGGTATATTTTTTTTCATCACTCATTTTCTCACCTCTTTAATTATATTTAATTAAGGAAATGAGGTATGGTATAAAAATGTTGTGCAGGAAAGGTTTATTCCAAGGTATATTCAAGATACGAAAATTTGAATGACATAAAGATAATGGATAAAGGAAGTAGTTCAAATAATTTAATTACTATCTCTCCCCATTATCCCACCATGAAGCCCGTTATTGAGGCAATAAGGATAAGAAGGAGTTTGAGAAGTTACACAGGAGAGCCCTTGGAGGATTGGCAGGTTGAAAATTTAATTCGTGTATTCTTTTATGCTCCTAGTGCAATGAACTGGCGCCCGTGTCATCTGATCGTTGTTAGGGATAGGGATACGCTTCTCAAATTATCGCAAGCCACACCTTGGGCAAAAATGCTATACAAGGCAGGTGCAGCTTTTGTTATTGTGGGTGATGAGGAGAAATCGCCATGGTGGATTGAAGATTGCAGTATTGCCTGTGAGCATCTGTGGCTTGAGGCTGCGGATATGGGACTTGGAGCATGCTGGATTCAGGTGCGGGGTGTCGAAAACGCTGAAGAAAATGTAAAGAAACTGCTTGGCATACCTGAAAAATACAGAGTGCTGAGCATGATGTCTGTAGGTGTGCCCAAAAAGACCAAGCCTTCCCATGATGATACCAAGATAGAGAAAGATCGCCTCCATTTTGAAAAATTTTAAAATTCTTTGGAGGTAAATAGGCATCGTGAGATGCGAACACGCCCTGCTACGCAGGGCAGTGGCACTTTTCTTCCTAAGAAAAGGGTTCAGTGCGGAGGGCCGGATTTGAACCGGCGAACCCCTACGGGACCAGACCCTGAATCTGGCGCCTTTGACCTAGCTCGGCAACCTCCGCCTAAGAATGAGATATAAATCGTATATTTTATGGTTGCGGGGGAGCGAAGGTTTTATAAGATTAATGCATATTATATCTAAACTCAAGTTCAAATGTAGGTGATGAATTTGCCTCTGTTTGGTGGTAGAAAGAAGAGGGAATCTACGATTGTTAGAGATTATGCTAAAACTTTAGAGGACGCTAAAGCTCTTATGAATAGCGGTGAGGATGATAGAGCACAGATTTTGCTGAGGAGGATAAATAGGTGGGTTAGCGAGGATTTTGATAGAGTTTCTGCGTTGAGTCCAAAGGAGAAGAAAACCTTGTCAAGGATTCTCACAGAAGCTGGAGAAAAAATGCTCGTCTTGAAAGATTATGAGTATGCAATTAAAACACTTGAGAAAGCAAAAAGCTTGGATAGAAACAATGTTAGAGCATGGCTGGATATAGGCAGAAACCTCTTAGAAAGAAATGTTCAAATACCATATGCTGTGGCATCCTTAAAAGAGGCAGTCAAGCTCGCTCCAAATAATGTTGAAGCAAATATTCTACTTGGAGATGCTTTAAGGATGGAGGGAGAGTTGAAGAGCGCTTTAGAAGCGTATTTTCGTGCGTTGGAAGTTGATCCTGAGAATGAGGATGTCATAAATAAGATTCTCAAGATAGAGCCCGATAATGTTGAGGTTCTTAAAAAATATGCAGAACTTCTCAAGAAAAAGGGAAATTATAACGAGCTTCTTAAGGTTTACAATAGACTTTATTCTCTTACAAAAGATGAAAAATATCTGGAAGAAGGCCTAGATATAGACCCGGGAAACAAAGATTTGCTTATCACAAAGGTTCGTTTTCTTATGGATAACAATGAGCTTGTAGAAGCGAATCGTATTATAGAGCAACTTAAAGAGGATTATCCAGATGATCCTACTGTGCAGATGCTTTATGAGGAAATAAGTGGGGGTGAGAAAGAGGAAGTTAAGCCTATTGCAGTAGATGAGTTATTTGGGGATCTTGGAATAGATGAGGCTATAGGGGATATGAGTACGGAAGGAAATGAAGCTGAAGAGGTAAAAGAAGAAACGAAGGAAGAGGAGATAAATAAGGTAGATGCTTTTCTGGAAGCTTTCAAAGATGGTAATTTAGATAAAGCCAAAGAAATTTTGAAAGGTTTAAATCCTAATGAATTTATGGATTTAGCTAACAGGGAGATTAGCTTTGAACTAGCTAAATTTATGGTGGATAATTTGGAGATAGAAAAGGGTAACATCATCTTGGAGGAGATGCTATCGCACCAGGCATACGATTATGCAGAGAAGATATTGAATGAGATATTAAAGAGAAATTTCAAAGATGCGAAGGCATTGTTCTACAAGGGGAAACTTATGGCTGCAAAGGGTAATGACATGGGTGCCAGAAACTTCCTGATGATGAGTGTGAAGTTTGATTCAGAGATAAAGAAATACATTAGAGGGGATAAAATATTGAAGAAATACGAGA
Source organism: Aciduliprofundum boonei T469 (assembly GCF_000025665.1). Taxonomy (GTDB): domain Archaea; phylum Thermoplasmatota; class Thermoplasmata; order Thermoplasmatales; family Aciduliprofundaceae; genus Aciduliprofundum; species Aciduliprofundum boonei. The sequence continues at coordinate 232,030 of NC_013926.1, read as the reverse complement.
ATGAAGAGTGGTTCAAGAAATTGCTCTCATAATTTTTCTAGCTCTTTTGAGCTTATTATTTCTATTCCCAAATTCTCCAGTATCTTTATAATCTTCTTTTTCTGCTCGCTTTTGAGTCCCTTGCGATGGATGTATGCATGCTTGCAATGAGCACTTTTCTCACATGCCATCCTGAGCGTATTCTCGTTTACATATTCAACTGCGTAGGATGGTAGCATGTGTCCAAATGATATCTTGTATTGAAGGGCAACATCTGTTATTCTAGGCATATAGTGTCCTCCTCCAATTCCCAGTGCAGGAAGGTATCTTTTTTCCTCCAACTCCATAATGGTTTTTGCAAGGACCTCGCCTGCTCTATCGTCTCTCCACTCCTCCTCAGTGCTTCCTATCTCAATGAAAAATGTTGGAGTTTCAAGATAAGGCCCATGGTGTGTTGCTTCAAATGAAACTGTGTATTCATCTAAATTATTATTCTTTTTGAGCAATCGCAAAGCCTCGGTCATAAGATGTGGATTTGTCTTTACCACAGTGCTTTCTTTTCCTCCGTACTCTGCCTTGCCCCAGTTCCCAATTGGATGCACTGTTAAGCTTCTTATCCCTGCAGAACTCCTGTGCTTTGAAGCTACGATTATATTATCAAAATCTATCCCTAACCTCTCCCTTATATGTTTATCTATATTTTCCGCATAAATTTTCTGAATTTTTATATGCACTAAATAAAATTTTTCGCTTTTATAAACGGGGAAATTATGAAACATGCCTATCTTCTTCCAATCATCCATAGCGAGGAGCTTTTCTCTTATGTTCAGGGAAGCTAGATCATCTTGGGAAGTAAGTATTAAATCCATGGGGCTCGCATAAAGTCAAATTATTTCAAGTTTGTGCCTCAAAATTGACCTATGAAATCTTCCAATTTCATCTGGTGCTTTAAATTGTATAGAATCTTGCTCCGTTTATACCAATTTTTTAGATGCGTTTTTTCTCCAGCATACTTCAACGCATTTTCCAAATTTTCAAAATAAATAGGGGTTTTGAGAAGTGCATGCCTCATGCTCTCCCTAATAACCCATACCCCAAGGGGAAGTTTATACTCAGGTGTTATTTCTCTATACACCAAAGCTTTTGCTTGCCTTCTCCTGTTTTTTAAGTTCTCCACTATGGCCAATCTTGCAGCATAATATGCACCTGTTATGTTACTTGCATATCCTCTGCGCCCTTCATAGGGTTCATAATCTCCAGATACAATGTTTTGTTCGGGAGAATATAGTGCACCTTTCAGCCAGGATTCAAGCATCTCGTACTCCCAAGTTCCTGGAATGAGGAAAATGTGGAACTCGTTGCCCATAAAACTTTCTTTGTAATACTCTACTTTGTTTATTGTATCAAAGCCCTTTACTTCTTTTATCAATCCTTTGAAGAGTATGTCATCCACGGCAGTTATGCTCCACCTCGTTGGTACCAGTTTTCTATCCTTTCCCAATACTCCCGAGGCCATCATTCTCTGAAGATAATCCACATCGTAGCCGCTTCTGTACAATTCCCTTATTGCAATCTCTGCCTTTAATTTCTCTTCTACAACCATATCTACCTTCTTGGGAATGGATGGATTATCCACTATATCTATTTTTCTTGGTTCGATCCTAGGACCTGTAGGATGAAAGAAATCGTCGATGCTCGCTCCTCCATAGAATTTCTCAACCCATACCTCCGTGTCAACAGATTTCTCAGACATTGCTATTACTTGAGATTTTTCCACGATTTTATCCACTTTTCTAACATTAATCTTTTTTGAAGCTCTCACTAATGAGGATGTGGTTGTAAGAATTTCGCTCAAGGATTTACCATAAAGTTCTTTCGTAGAACCGAAAATTCTTTCATTTTCCGAGATTAAAGGACCAGCATAGACATTTGGATATCCATATCTGCCAACAAAAACGCTTGGGGGTGAGGGACCATATAATGAATCTGATGACATCTTTATTTTAGGGATAGTATTTTTTGCACTCTCAAGTATTGGGCACTTAGGCAATCCACACCACAATCGACCCTTGCATTTAACGCATAGTTCTCCAAACACGATAGTACAAAGAGTTGCGGGGATTTATTATTTTCTAAACCGAAAACTTTAAGTTTATGGTGGAAATAGCGAGAAATATGGCGAAGAAGAACAAGGGTACAGGTTTTCAATCTGCGGCTGGTTTGATAAGGTATTTTGAGGAAGAGAAGAGCAAGGGACCAAAGATAGATCCAAAACTTGTGGTGTACATGGCCATAATATTTGCGCTTGTTGTTGAACTTGCCAAAATTTACTGGCCTGCATGATATATATTTTAAGAGAGAGGAATACCGAAATTTTGAAACTGTATGGGATAGATAAGATATGGGAGTTCTCAGAAGATAAAGATATTGAAGGGTTAATGCAGGAGGAAAAGAATGGCAGGATAGGAGTGATAAACTCCACCCCCAAATTTGAAAATTCCTTGGCTAGAAATTATCCCATTGTAATCGTTGATTCTCATGGTGATTATTTTCATCCCAATTTTAGATTCTCACCTCTACCAATCTCCTTCTTTGAGAGGGACGCAAAGGATGTAGCTTTAGAGCTCCTCGGTAAGATTATTGTTTACGATGGACTCGCAGGAAAAATAGTGGAAACTGAAGCGTATTACGGAAATAAAGACCCTGCATCACGAGCATACAAGGGAAAGAAGAATTACAACAGGGGAATGTGGCTTTCTGGGGGGCACATATTCATATATATGGTGCATGCAAACTGGATGTTCAATATAACTACGGATGGTGAAGAGGCGCAAGCCGTACTAATTCGCTCCGTTGAGCCAATTGCTGGACTTAAGAAAATGTATGAGCGCAGGGGTAAAAGGTTAAAGGAACTCTGCAACGGACCTGGCAAATGGACAAGAGCTTTTGGTATAAAAAAGGAAATGAACGAGGAATCTTTGGGGGGAGAGATTTTTATTGCGCAATCTCCCTGGAATGAGTTTAAGGTGGCAAGAGCTCACAGGATAGGTGTTAGAAATGATCTTGAAGAGCCTCTCAGATTCTTTATAAAAGATTCTCAATATGTTTCCGTAAGAAAAATATCGTAATTCGTAATTTTTATACGAAAAATAAAAATAGTATGTTTGTATATCGTTAAATGGTGATAAAATGGATCCGGAAGAAACCCTTAACGAGATAGGAATGTATCTTGAAAAATTGGGTAAGGATTATCCTCAAGAGACAGGGGCGTTTATGTCATTCCTAAGGCGCACTATACAGGAAAAGGCACTTGATACAAAAACTAAAGAACTCATTGCCCTTGCCTTAGGTATTGCTGCCGGCTGTGAATGGTGCATCGTATTGCATACGAAGAATGCACTTGAAGCAGGTGCTAAGCCCGAGGAGTTAGTAGAAGCAGGATATGTGGCTGTGCTTATGGCTGGAGGACCAGCTTTGATGCATCTCATACCTCTTATGAAGGCGATAGAGGAATTCAAAAAGTAAATCCTTTTATTCTTTATTTTTATCTACCCCTATGAAAGTCGAAAAGATTTTTCCGGAAGTTAATGAGATAAAAGACCTAGAGATTCGCAAAAAAGTAATAAAAATTTGGGAATATGCTATTGAAAAGGGAGGATGGAAAGATTATCCTCTGGATAAAATTCCCTTCACGCTCTTAATCCCTACAGAGAGAAACTTGGTAGAGCATACCCGTGCTGTTACTAGGATGGCTATGGCAGTTGCTAAGGAGCGTGGAGATGTGAATATGGATTTCATTATTGCAGGTGGATTATTGCATGATGTTGCCAAGCTCCTTGAATTTGGTCTTGAGAATGGAAAAGTCGTGAAAAGTGAGTATGGAAAGCGTATTAGGCATCCAGTTGGAGGTGCTATGCTCGCTGAGAAATTTGATTTGCCCTATCAGATTGCCCACATTATAGCGGCGCATTCTAAAGAGGGTGAGTTCGTTACTCGCATTCCGGAGGCTGTGATAATCCACCATTGTGATTTCATAGATTTCCACATTGAGAAGGGAAAATTACAATGAGTTAGAGGTCTTTAATAAACTCTGCAATCCTACGGAACAAAATGTCCTCATATCCATGAAAGCTATGGTCTCCTGGCATGATTTCTATTTTTATCTTTTCCCCCTTGTAACTTCTCTCCAATTTCTCTTTATACCACTCTAAATCTTTCAAGAAATATTGGTCATCTTTGCCCAAGAAAATTAAGGTGGGAGTGCGGATCTGTGAAAAGATGCTTAGATTTTTATAATCAAACATTCTTGCTTCCATATTTGATTTATCAGCGAAACTCAAGAATCTTCTAGCGCTCCAGAGTTCTCCAGTTCTCTCATACAGAGGTATTATTATCCTATTTCCTTCTCCTTTATCCATCATATCTTTAGCGATTGCCACAAATCTTTCAAAATCCACTCCTAGTTCATTTTTCCAGATTTCATAATCTTCTGCGGGAGAGACATGAATTAAGCTCTTTACCCTCTCATCTTGAGTTGAATATTGATAGAAAAGGATCTTTTGGCATCCTGTGCTGTGCCCCAAGAGATGAAATTTTTCATATCCGATATTGGTAAGATAGGTTATGGCTGCACTTATATCCTTAACGGTATCTTCAAAGATTTCAAAAGCAGTGCCAAGCATGTGATGCTCACCATTAATATCTCTGAAATCTTTGACTACCTCTGCACCTCTGGTGTTAAAGGAAAAAAAGGCCACATCTCTTTTAACCAATTCTCTTGCACCTTTCAAAAAGCCATCCTTGTAGAAGTTTCCACCCATACCGTGTACGAATAAAACCACATCTTTTCCTCTTGCAGGCATGAGAAATCCAGAAGTTTTTAAATTATCTTCTGTTGGGAAAAAGACGAGTTTTCCATCAAAGTCCAGAGGGTACATAAAAATAAAAGAAGGAGATTAGGATGGTGGTGGCGGTGGCACGGTTGACTGCTGGGAAATGCGTATAACCTCATCGTATTTTATGTAAGCAATCAGCAGTAAGATGCCTGGTATAAGGCCACCAAATATGAATCCTATGATCATCCATATCAGAGTTTTGTCCTTTGCTTCCTTGTAGTTGCGCTGGTCTATGAGTCCGTTTATCTTCTTGCAGTTACTCCAAATAAGCAAATCAATTATTCCGAATATTATTCCTACGATTCCTACTATCACTATAATCCCTGCAATTCCCCAGATTAGGTTTAGTATTCCAAAAACCAACGATATGATCCCTGTTATTTTCACCAAGCTCTTTATGCTCTCTGCCTCAGGTGGCAGTGGTTGTGCATAATATTCTGTTTGTGTAGTTTCTTCATCCATAACATCAACCCCTTTTTAAGTATAAATATTACGAATATAAAATCATTTCTCTTAAAATAAAGTTTTTAAAGAGCATTGAGATATTTGCTTGTGAATAATGAGCATATGGTTGAGACATTGGCGATGTACGGGTACATAAAAAGTGAGAGAATAAAAGAAGCCTTCTTGAAGGTGGACAGGGCGAATTTTGTGCCTGAGGAGTATAGGGATAAAGCGTATTTTGACGATCCTTTGCCCATAGGGCATGCCCAGACCATAAGTGCGCCAAGTATGGTTGCAATAATGCTTGAATTACTGGAATTATTTGAAGGAGCTAAAGTCCTGGAGATAGGCACGGGCTCTGGCTATAATGCCTGTCTTATGGCATGCGCTGGAGCTGAGGTTTACACCATAGAGAGAATACCTGCGCTGAGAGATATGGCAAAAAAGAATATGGAGAAATGTCCTTGCAGGTCCAAGGTAAGAATTTTGCTCGGCGATGGCTCTGGTGGATATGAAGCCGAAGCGCCTTACGATAGGATAATTGTAACCTGCGGAGCTCCAGATGTACCTTCTCCTCTGATAGAGCAATTGAAAATCGGGGGCATAATGGTAATTCCCATAGGCGGAACATTTTTTCAAGAGTTGTATGTGATAAAGAAAGAGAGAAATGGTTTAAAAAAGAGAGTTTGGGGAGATGTGGCCTTTGTACCTATGGTGGGTAAATATGGTCATAGGTGGGCTTAGAGTCCTAGGATATCCTTAAGCTCTTTAGAATTGCGAGCTATGTAATCTGGCTCATATTTTTTCAAAAAATTCTCATCTCTAAATCCCCAAGTAACTGCTACACTTTTTACTCCTGCTCTCTTTGCAGCGAGTATATCCATCTCGGTATCTCCTACCATGAAAACTTTTTTTCTATCTTTGCAGTTTGCAAGCTCTATTATCTTCTCAATTCCTTCTTTACAGGGTTTTCTTTTTTCAACATCATCCGCTCCAATTATTATTGGGAAATAATTGTCAATGCCAAGGTATTTTAAATCTGTAAGAGCAGTTTTTCTTCTTTTCGATGTAAGTATGGCCTTTTTAAAGCCATCATTTTTAATGAGCTCATCTAACCCCGGAAATATTCTTATCTTTCTCTCTCTAGGAGAGTAATAAATCCTTTTTATTTCCTCCTCAAATCTCTTATCGTATTTGCCTAGCAAAGCTTCTAAGAGTTCTTCCAATGGTAGCCCTATATTCTTCTCCATCTTTGAGTAATCTAATTTTTTTCCTAAATTTTCAAAGGCCTGAGAGAAAACAGCTAAGATTTCCTGCTTCGTATCGATCAATGTGCCATCGAGATCAAATATAACCAGCATCCTGGGTTTATGTCCATTTAATAATTAAAATCTTTCATCTTATGTAGAGTCCTCCATTCACATCAATGGTAGCTCCTGTTATGTATGAGGAATCTTCGCTTAGCAGGAAGGCAACGACTTTTGCTACCTCGTTCGGTTTGCCAATTCTCTTTAATGGTATCTTCTCTTCTCTCTCCCTCCTTTGCTTAGGGGTGTATGTGGATATCATATCCGTATCAATTGTGCCAGGAGCAACCGCATTTACCCGGATATCTGGAGCTAGTTGAAGTGCGAGAGAACGCATTAATCCTAAAATTCCTGCTTTGGATGCTCCATAAGCTACGCTACTTTCAGACCCTTTGAAGGCAAGCTGAGATGCAATGAAAACTATCGAGCCATAGGATATGTAAGGCAAGGACGCCTTTACGAGATAAAATGCTCCGTTTAAATTCACATCTATTGTTCTTTTCCAGTCCTCTATGGTCATCTCCCTCATTCTCTTTCTTATGTAAATTCCAGCGTTTGCCACGAGCCCGTATATCTCCCCAAAATCATTGTGAAAGGAATCAACCATATTCTTAATCTCTTGATATGAGCTAACATCTGCCTTATATGGATGCGCCTCACCGTATTTCTCATTTATAAGATTTGCAAGCTCTCTTGCCTCTTTTTCTGATTTATTATAGTTTATTCCTACTCTGTATCCTCTTTTGGCTAGTTCAATTGCTATTGCCCTCCCTATGCCCCTTGAGGCTCCTGTAACTATTACATTTTTCATAGATATTCACCTTTCATGAATTTCTCTAAATCTTCTTCGCTTCCTATTATTACCACCAATTTTTTCTGGTCAAATTCTCTTATTATTATGTTATCTTTTCCTCCTTCTATAACAACTTTGAATGTCATATCTTTAATCTCTCTCTGAGCGGTATAACCCGAGCCAAAGGCGGCTGCACACATTATGCAAAACTTATCCTTATCTAAACCATCAGGTAATCTTCCCTCTATGAATTTTCCATCCTTACCAATTATTGCATATCCTTTCATCTCTTTCACCCCACCATGCTTATCTTGAACACGCAATTATCATCACCCATGCTCTCGCACTTCTCCTCCTCCACATTTACAATTGTCTTGTAGTAATTTTCGTAGATTTTTCTTATTATTCCCCGCAGAATATGACAGGTGGGAAATTTTGATTTATGAACCTCCACGGAGCCCTTTACTATAACTTTATCTTTCTCAAACTCGATATCGTCAACCCAACCTCTCAGTTTCAAGATATCTTTGAGGGATTCAAAATAATCTTCTCTCGGTAATCTTTCTGTTATTACATCTCCTATGCTCTCTCCGGTTCTGAGTAGCAGACCTATGGAGGCATAGGACATTATATCCATGTACATCTCTTCAATTTTCAAAATCTCCTCTTTCGTAACATAGATTCTATCCATAAAATCACCTCATGGAATCGAGGCATTCTGGACAAACGAGCATGCCGTTGTACAGGGTTAAGCGTAGGGAGAATTGGCCACATACCTCGCATTTTCCTGCAATGTACTCCTCCATTTTCTCCTTCTCTGAATTCTCTTGATGAATATTTGCATACTCTTGGGCGAGGGCTATGAGGTCCGGGGAGATTCTCGCAATATCGTTCTCGGAAAGTATGCCTACGATTTTATCATCCTTTATTACGGGTAATTTTCTTATTTTCCTCCGGGTCATTATCTTTGCAGCATCCTCTAAATTCTCTTTGTGTGGAATCATAATTATTGGAGTGCTCATTATGTCTCTCAATTTTGTACTTGGAGGTAGTCCCTCCGCAATGATTTTTGTAACAAAATCTCTATCTGTTACGATACCAACGGGCTTGCCCTCCTCCTCTATGATGAGTGTGCTTATGCCTAAATCTTTCAGAATTTTTGCCCCCTCTTCCACTGTGAGCTCCCCAGATACTATGCGTGGATTTCTAGACATTACTTCTTCAACGGTTATGCTCTTCATAGCCCTCGCCATGAAAATATAGAGCCCGAGGTTTATATACTTTTTGAAGAAAATTTCATGCGAATGTTTATATTGCATTACGAACCTTTATTCCCATGGATGAGAAAACTCTCGCCAAGTATGGATTTACGGTTATTGATATTGCATATTTGAGTGATGACCAAAAGGCACTTTTAGAGCTTGAACTTGGAAAGAAAAAGCCGAATAAAAGGGTATTAAAACTTTTCAAAAGATTCTCATCTGTGAGCAAGAGAGTTGAGGGTTATACCACCTACTTGAAAGGTTACGATATGGATACAAAGGCAATGCAGTGGATAATGGATATGTATTCATCTACTCCTCCCTCAAACAAAAATTACAAAATTATGGAGGATATAATTCTCAACTATACGAAAGTTCAAATCTGGCTCGGAAATTTCTTCTCTCTTATGAACTCATTCAATCATAGTATGAATTTGAGGAAATTGAGCTCTGCTGAGAAGATAATGAAGAAAATGGAGTTAGAAACTAACAGAGGAAGGAGAATATTTAAAGCGTTTAATTCATCTCTCAAAGCTCTAAGAGCATCCATAATGGGTGAAAAGGAAGAAGAGCCATCCCTAATGTACTTCACTTAACTCAAAGATTATCTGCGTGAATATATTGTCTTCAGAGAATTTTCCGTAGAATTTCTCTAAAGCAGATTTTAGTTCATCCTTTTTTTTGTAGCCGTCTAAAATTATATCCTCTTGACTTAGCTCTTTGAATTTTTTGTAATTTACGCTTTTTATTACTGCCTTTCCTATTATCTTATCTCCGCACCTTATTGCCACTTCCTCTCCAACCTTATAGTCCTTTACCCCCAATCTCAGCGTGGCTCTTTTCTCTCCTCTTTTAATTTTCTCCATGAAATCTTCGCTGAAATTCAAGTACCTCGTCATTGTATCTTCCTCCTATGAATTTTCTCATTATCTCGCGCAATTCTATGACCACATAAGTACCACCTTTTCCTATGCCCCTTCCAACCTCTTCCCATTGCCCGTGCTGCAATACCTTTGATATTAGAATTATCTCCTGTTCTCTGCTCAATTTTGGCTTGCACTTTAGAAAGAAGTAAGAGGATGCAATTCTGTAAATCACATCCACCATAGTCTCATAATTTCCAGGGCCCCAGGAATACACTATCAATCTCTTCCAGTCAATCGGGTCAAGTTCTAAATTCTTATACTTCGGCAAAGAGTTAAGAATTTCTCTTGCAATTTCTGGCTCCATGTGTTTGTGTATCTCTCCCAAACTCGTTATGAATCTCTCTCCGAATTTTCTTCTCGCCATCTCAACCTTTTCTTTTATATCATCCTTCTTAGGATAAATTATCACCACTGAATACTCGCCTGTACTTTCATTTATTTTTGGAGATATATGTATTGGATAGAATTCGTTTCTTGTCCAGAAGTGCATAAGGCGCTCAGTAGCACCGAAGGAAGAGCCAATCCAATCTCCTTGCTCTCTTTTTATATTTTCAAGCATCAAACTTCCAATGCCCATATCCATAAACTCTGGATGCGTTGCAATTCTAACAATTCTAAATCCTGAATATTTTGCAAAATCCTTCATTCTGTGGTGCTTTATCATAACATCTGGCACTATATTCCCTGGAGGAGTTGTTCCGTAGTAGAGCTCATCCACATATTTTTCAATACCTCCCTCTCTTGCAAGCTGCACTGAGCATACAACATGCCCATTGTACTCCAGAGTTCTTATTTCATGGTTGGGGGCATCACAAAGTATTCCAAAATCGTTGGGGTTGTTTCTATAGTGAGCAAGGACAAATATGCCATAGTACTCTCTCAGTTTATTCTCATCACTTAGCAACTCTTCAATTTCGTATTTCTTGTACTCTAATTTTTCAATTTCCACCTTTTCGAGCTTTGGTGGCTCTGAGTCTAGGAGCAAGGTATCAAATAGCCATCTTTCAACTGGGTCATCTTTGCTGTATCTTATTGGTTCGTTCATCTCTATCAATATTAAATTCTTCACCCTCCTTCTAACTTCCTTCATAAACCTTATTGAGAAAGAGCGCCCTGTTCCTTCGTAGCCATGCGTGGTTGTAGAGTATATAACCCTCTTCGATTTTAAATACTTAAGCAAGAGTGGTACTGGAATACCCGCGGCCTCATCTACTATAAGTAAATCGTACTTTTTCGGCTCTACATTCACTGGTTCTACATACTCGATTTTGAAATTTTTAGATACGATGCTTTTCCATCTTCTTTTCACTTTTAAATCTCTCACTCTAGCGCTTATCTCAAAGAACCTGAAGATCTCCTTGATATTCGAGAAATCTGGAGCCGTTATACCAATTCTCTTTAATTTTCCAGCAAGCATGCCTGCAGCAATGCCGAGCACACTGCTCTTTCCTCGTCCTCTATCTGCCGTGATAATTACTACCCCATGTTTGCCTATCCTTTCGATTGTTTGTAAAACTCTAACCTGGTCTTGGCTCATGCACATTTCGTAGGCATCTCTGGGAAATCTTGTTTTCTTCGGTATTTCAATTTTTCTATCTCTCTTCTCGCAATTCAAATTTCCCCTTTTTGTTATCTTTCCATTCTCGATTATCGTTATTCCATTGTGCTCTTTCAATTTTTTGATAACCCATCTTGCAAAGTTTCCCTTTATATCGTCCATAGTGTATGGGGGAGTTAAAATAACCTCATGGAAGAAATTTCTCATTTTAGGCCAATTCTCAAATGGCGGAGTTAAGAGAATGATCAATCCTCCCCCTTCTACAATGTTTATCAATTTTCCCAAGTCGTTCGGAATGAAAGAATGGTGCAAATCCATAGCTAAAAGCTCATAATTCGTGCCTAAATATTTCTCGGAGTTCTTTAATTCCTCAATCTCTCCGGGTACCTTGAAATCTATGGTTTTTGCAAATGTAATTTTCCTGCTCAATTGCACCTTGCTTAAAATCTCTTGCAGGAGCGCTATACCCCTTTCCCTCTTATCAGCTATGACTATAAGCCTGCGCTGGTTACAGCGCTTTGCTTCCTTTACAAGTTCATCTACGAGTTCCAAAATGTCTTGCTCTGGCATAATTACTCTATGATTTCAACAGTATAACCCTGAGATTCCAAGAATTTTCTGGCTTTCTCTCTCTGATCCCCTTGAAGTTCAATGCGTCCGTCCTTCACCGTTCCACCAGAAGCCGTTTTCTTACGCAGAGCTCTAGCCATGTCTTTCAGATCTACATCTTTCGGATCAAACCCCTCTATTATAGTCACTGTTTTCCCGTATCTCCTTTTATCTGTGTATATTTTTATCACTTGCTGCTCCTTGGAAATCTCCTCCAAGGCAAACAGCTCATCCGGAAGTCCAGTTATTACCTTTTTCATTACAAATCCTCCAAATGAGAGCCATTATTTATATTTTTTGTCCATCATTGCAAAAATTCTTTAATTTCCTATGCGATTAGCATATATGCTAACTGTTCTGGATGGGAAAAGAAGATACCTTGCTAGGAAGAATGGCATGTACCACATAGGAGATTTCGCAGTGCTTAAGGATCTAAAGGAAGGCAAAGCCAAGTTAGGAACAAGGGAGGTTTATGTACTTAGAAGCAATTTATATGACTACATAAGTACCATAAAGAGAAAGGCTCAAATTATAGCGCTTAAAGATGCTGCCTACATAATAGCACGATGCGGAATAAGAAGTGGATGGCGTGTGGTTGAAGGAGGTGCTGGATCTGGAGCCATGAGTATTGCATTGTTATATTACACATATCCCGATGGCAAGGTTTATACATATGAGCTAAGAGATGATTTTGCTGCAATTGCAAAGAAAAATGTGGAAAATGCAGGGTTGCAGGCTCATTGGATCTTGAAGAAAGGAGATATAAGGAAGGATGTGGAAGAGAGAGATGTTGATGCGTTCATTCTTGATATTCCAGAGCCATGGGAAGCGGTGGATATGGCTAAAAAAGCCCTTAGGCAATCGGGATGCATTATGGCTTATATCCCTACATACAATCAGCTTGAAAGAGTGTATAGAAAGATGAAGAGCGTGGGATTTGTGGACCTTGAAGCCACAGAGATAATAAAGCGTAACATCCTTGTGGGAGATATGGGAACTAGGCCGGATAATGTGGAAGTTGCCCACACTGGCTTTATGGTTTTTGGAAGAAAATTATGAAAGGTTTAATAATTTAAAGTTCATTATGGAATGTGGATATGTTTACCATTCTTGGCTGTGGAGGCGCTGGTGTAAGATTTGCAGAGTATGTTACTTCCCAGCTTTCTGTAAGACCTATCTTAATAAATGAGCATGATGGAGATATAAAAGTGGATAAAAAAAAGGTAATGGCTTATGCTACCGTGGATAAAAAGCTCATAAATATGGCTTTTCCATGGATTTCTAGGATAAGCAGCCCATACATTTTTGTGCTTGCAGGCCTTGGTGGTGTTCTGGGTACAAATATTGCTAGAATCTTGGGAAAGTCTAAAAGAAGTCAGAGCAAGCTGATAGGACTTTTCACCTTGCCCTTCTCTTCTGAGAATCGTGGAAGAATAGAATTGGCCAGGGAGGCCTTGAAGGATATAAGAAAAAGCTACGATATGTACTTCATACTTGATAATGATGGGCTTTTGAAGCATTATTCACATATTCAAATACGAGTTGCTATGAACATTCCTCCAGAGGTTATGAAGCATATAATTTTGGATTTTAGAAATATTCTCATTAAGAACATGCTGAGTGTGCCCTTGAGGGGAGAATTGGGCATAGGCATAGGATTTGGCTCTGGAAAGAATAAATTGGAGGTTGCCATCAACGATGCTCTTGACTCACCATGGATAAGTGATGGAGATATGGTTATGCTATTTACGGGTGATGTGGATATAGAGGATGCAAGAATAGCAGCTAAGCCCTATGATCCTGTATTTTTAGATGTTTATCGCACACCCTATTATGGAGAAGATGTGAAAGTGACAATTATAACGCAAAAATGAGAAAGTTTATTTTCTTTGTATCCATTCTCAACTTATGGAAATTGTGAGTATGAAATGGGATGTTTTGGAAATACCTTTGAGAAAGCCATTTAAGATAGCTTTTGAAACAATGGATACATACAGAGGTGTAATTGTTAAAATCTGCACTGAGGAGTATTGCGGATATGGAGAGGCTGCGCCAGCGCCTCGTATAACTGGAGACACAGTGGAATCTACTGTGGCAGCATTAAAAAGATTTAAACCTCTGATTATAGGCAGGAATCCTGTAAAAATAGGTAAAATTATGGATGATTTAAATTCCTCTCTCTTGGGTACTCCAAGTGCCAAGGCTGCGATTGATTTTGCATTATATGATATTTTGGCTCAAAAACTTGAGGTACCACTTAAAGATATATTGGGAGGAAAGAAAGATAAGATAGAAACATCTCTAACGGTGGATATTGGAGATTTGAATTATACTTTGCAGCACGCAAGGAAACTCCTAGATGCTGGAGCAAAAGTGCTGAAGGTCAAGATAGGATTAAATCCTGATGAAGATATTGAAAGAGTGAGGGCCATAAGAAAGATGACAGACGCTAAAATTAGAGTTGATGGGAATCAGGGGTATTCTCTAAAAAGAGCTATGAAAGTTTTGCGAGAAATAGAAAAATTTGAAATAGAATTTGCAGAGCAACCCATTCCTGCAAGCGAGATTGATAATCTGAAAATTTTGAGGGAGAGTGTGGATATACCTATAATTGCAGATGAGAGTGTCCACGATTCATTGGATGTGCTGCGCTTGATAGGCAAAGTGGATGGAATTAATATAAAACTTATGAAGAGCGGAGGGATATACGAGGCGATGAAAATGGCATCCATTGCCAGAGCAGCAGGTATGAAAATCATGGTTGGGTGTATGATAGAGACAAAGGTGGGCATAACAGCAGGCACCCATTTTGCCCTTGGAATAGGAGCAGATTACGCTGATTTAGATGGCTATTGGGATTTGACTAAACAGCCATATTTGGGGGTGGAATATAGAGACGGCTACAATTATGTGCCAGATAAGCCTGGACTTGGAGTCACTCCTCAATGAGTTTTCTCTTTTTTACATGGTATGCATGAGGGATTAAAGGATTGGTTTTTGCCTCATACACAAATATGTGATGATGCCTGATACGAAGATATTGCACATACCTTATCCACTCATATATAAGCAACTTGTATAATTTTTCAAGATCTCCCTTTATATCAAGATAATCCTCCCTATCAATATTCTCAAAGCTTGGTATTCTCCTTAATTCATCGGTTACATGTAGAACATTCCAAAGTAGTTCTGTAAAAGCTTCATGCTCGATTATTGCAGGGTTATCGAGAAGACTTATGGCGAATTCTTTATTGTTAAGAAGAAATTTTCTCAACTCGTATAAGTTGATTTTCTCGATGTCAATATCATATTTTCTTTTTACAAGTTTTGTTTTTACTCTCTCAAAATCACTATCATCAAAATTTTCTACATTCATTAAATCTCTAGCTATATTTTCTATTTTTTTGTCGTATTTTGATAGGTATCTCAATAGGTCCTTACCCAACTCCGCAAAGAAGGTTCCAACCACTATGTTTAACTTCTCCAATCTCTCCATTTTCTCTCTTCTCACCATCAATTTATTAAGCACGAGGGTAACGAGAAGTACGGATATGGGTAAAAATCCAAGTTGAGCTAAAAGATACCTTTCAATGAAGTTCAAATCTCTAAATAGAAAGTAGTTAAGAACATAAAAAGCTATGGCGCTTATTATAAGTAGCACTGCAAGTTTTGCTTCGAAGCTGAGTCGCATTACCTTGCTATATTCTTTATTCGTTTTAATACTTTTTGTGGAGATATCTTTATATATTCGCATTCCTACACTTTTCTATGAGGGTACTGATACTTGCACACGATTATTTTGCCATTCAAGGTGGAAAAACTGCGAGGGGCGTGTACTTTTACTCTCCGCATGAAATTGTTGGTATTCTTGACAGGAGTAATGCTGGGAAGAGCGCGAAGGATATATTTCCTAAGGGGAGGGATGTACCCATATATGCGCACATATCCCAAGTTCCAGAGGATTACGATGCGTTGATAATCGGTGTTGCCCCTATCGGTGGAAAATTGCCTGCAGATTGGAAAGACGAGATAAAAATTGCCTTGGAAAACGGAAAGATGGTAATTTCTGGATTACATGATTTCTTAAGTGAGGATCCAGAACTTAGCAAAATTGCCGAGAGGAATGGTGCCAAGATATGGGATGTTCGAAAACCTCCAAAAGAGCTGAAAGTGGCCGATGGTAGTGGAAGAAATGCACCCACTATCTTGGTAGCAGGTACGGATTGCAGCGTGGGTAAGATGATAACGACTGTTGAGCTTTATAGAGAAGCTATGAAGAGAGGTAGAAAAGCTGCCTTTGTGGCTACTGGACAAACAGGTATAATGGTGGGAGCGGATGCAGGATATGTCATTGATCGCATTCCTGGGGATTTTATGGCTGGAGCTATGGAGGAGTTGGTAAAGCAATTTATGGGTTATGAGATGGTGTTCGTGGAGGGACAAGCCGATTTGACCCATCCTGCCTATAGTGGAGTAACTCTTGCAATTCTCCATGGCTCATATGCAAAGAAAATAGTTTTAGCACATGACCCAACTAGAAAAGACCATCACGATTACGAGGGCTTTCCTATACAAAGTTTAGAGAGATCTATTGAATTGTATGAATCTCTTGCCGAAAGTGTATCTGGTGGAAAGGTTGTAGGTATAGCCATAGATGGAGAGAAAATGAGTGACGAGGAGATAATCAAGTTCAAAGATAAGGTGGAAAACGAGCTTGGATTGCCCGCCGAGGATGTATTGCGCTTTGGAGCGAGTAGATTCTTCAAAAGAATGTTTGGGTAATGATGAAATATTTTACTTCACAAAATTTTTTTATCTTATTTTCCATAACCCACTATGAATGTTATTGCTGGAAGTGCATCCATAGGCCTTGGAGAGAAGGTTGCAAGGATTCTTGGTGAAGATTTTATAAGGCCCCATGTTGAAAGATTCCCCGATGGAGAGCTCTATGTTCGCATTGATGGTGATGTTGATGAGGAAGTAGTGCTAATTCAAACCACCTATCCAAATGAGAAAATAATCGAGCTATTTCTCTTGCAGGATGCTCTGAGGGAAATAGGAGTGAAGAAAATAATAACTGTCATTCCTTACTTTGGGTACTCTCGCCAGGACAAGATATTCAAAAAAGGTGAAGCAATAAGCGCGAGGGCTATGGTAAGGCACATAGAGATGAATGCCGATTATTTTATAGGTATGGATTTGCATTCTGAGAATGTTCTCACTTGGTTCGATATACAAACGAAGCACCTACATGCCACAAAACCAATTGCAGAGTGGCTCAAGACCAAGGGTGTGGATATGGTGATATCTCCAGACAAGGGAGGATATAAGAGGGCGAGATATGTAGCCCAGGAGATGGGTGTTGAGTTTGATTATCTCGAAAAAACTAGATTGAGCGGTACAGAGGTCATAATAAAGCCCAAGAATCTGGATGCCGAGGGTAAGACCGTTGGCATTGTGGACGATATAATTTCCACGGGGGGTACAATAGCAAGAGCTGCTGATCAGCTAAGGGAACAAGGAGCGAAGAGAATATACGCCGTGTGCACCCATGGCCTGTTCATAGGTAGAGCTATGGAGAATATGCGCAAGGTCAATGATTTCGCTGCCACGGATACCATAGAAGGAGGGAATAGCAAGATAACTGTGGCCGGTGTGATAGCCGAGTCGATAAAATCTCTATAGTTTACCCAAGAACATCAACTATTTTCATTATTTTTCTTACCTTTGAAGCATTTGATTCTCTCAACCCATATATTTTCACAGTTCCAGCATAATTGCTCAATTTACTGTTTATCACTTCAACTTTTATTCCATCAATTACTATATACTTTCCCTTTTCTTTTGCCTCTGGAAACTTGTTCTTCAATCTCTTGAAAACCTCTTTCTTCAAATCTGGAATGTTGTAGATTCTTTTTACCATCTTTTCTACCTTGTATCCCAAAATCATTGAATAGATGGTATAACAAATTGGAGCAATTAAAAACACCGATAGAATCAAGAAAAACACTCTGATAATAGATTCTTCGGTAATTGCATATTGGAAGAGTGAGATAATTATAATTATTAGCATAGATACAACTATGGGTGAGGATGATATCAGTGAATTTACCCTTGTATCCATCCTCCATCCCTCAATCTTCCTCTCTTTAAAATACACATATAGAGCAAAGGCATAGTAAATGAGTGGGAGCAGCATAAATATGTAGTTAATTGTGAGAGAATACCTATCTGTGTAAATCTCGTGAAGGAAGTAGATGGTGATTAATGGAAAGAGCAGAAAGGTAACGATATTCCCTACAGTTAGAACTTTCCTGGTATTGTACCAAACATCATAATTATCGATTCCTATACCCCTAAGAATCCTCCTGTAGGATTCCATGGACGAAAATACTGTTTGGCTATAAAATTTTTTACCATAAACTCATGCGGTTTTATGGACTTTTCTAAGGTAATAAAAGTCTTGCTCTCTGCCAAGAGAATTGTCGCGCTCACCGGTGCAGGTATAAGCGCCGAGAGTGGGATACCCACATTTCGTGGCACAGGCGGACTTTGGGAGGGGTATCCTGTTGAGAAGGTTGCCACTATTGAAGGATTTGAGAGAGATCCTGCATTGGTGTGGAAATTCTACGATGAGAGGAGGAGAAATATAGCTAAAGCAAGGCCCAACAGAGCCCATGAGGTTCTTGCACTCTTTGAGAATCTCTACGATTTCTGGGTTATAACGCAGAATATTGATGGCCTGCATAGCCGTGCTGGGAGCAAGAATGTTGTGGAGTTGCACGGAAACATATGGAGGGTTAAATGCACAGAGTGCGGCATAAGGTACTATAATTACGAGGTGCCTCTGAGAGAAATTCCCCCCAAATGCAAGAGATGTGGGGGATTACTCCGTCCTGATGTTGTGTGGTTCGGAGAGCCGGTTTATGATGTGGATAAGGCCTATGAGCTTACAGAATCCTGCGATGTTATGCTTGTCATAGGTACATCTGCTCAAGTTTATCCCGCTGCCTATCTACCTCGCCTCGCTTGGAGTAAAGGTGCAAAAATAATAGAGATAAATCCACAAGAGACGCCAATTAGCAGATACGCAAATTTTGTTATAAGGGAGAAAGCTACTAAAGCTCTTGATGAGCTCTATCGAGGGCTACTAAGAGCATTCCAAGAAGAATGAGGACTGCACCAATCATCCCTTTTATTCCCAATCCCTCCCCCAGGAAAATGTATGAAAATATCCCTGCAAACACGGGCTCTGTTGTGTAAATTATTGCTGCATGGGATGAGGGTAATACTCTTTGGGCATGGGTTTGAACAAGAATTGCTATAGCAGTTGCAAAGATTCCGGTGAATACGACTCCGAATATCATTAACCAGTTCCAATGTATGCTGAATTCTTCAATACCCCACCCACCAATGGAGAATATGAAGACGAAGGCAAGCTCGATAAGGGTTAGGGTATTTGGGTTGTATATCCTACTATATTTTGCCACAAGAACAACTTGAATTGCGTAGGCGATGGCGCAGAGAAGAGTTAAGAAATCTCCAAAATTTACGCCGCCACCAATATTTGAGAGTAGATACAAACCCACTAGTGCCAGTACAACAGCGATTGATACCCTCACGCTGATTCTCTCTTTTATCATAAATACTGCAAATAAAGGAGTGAAAACAACATATAGGCCTGTTATAAACCCTGAATGGGATGAGGAGGTATATTTCAATCCAACAGTTTGAAAGAAATAGCCAAGGAAGAGAAATATAGAAAGAATTAGTCCTGGAATTAAAGCATCTTTGCTATTTTTTAAGCTTTTGAACAGGAAAATTGCGAGGACTACAAAGCCCAACAAGAATCTTAATGCTATGAATCCCAAGGGCGATATATACTCAAGCGAAGCCTTCACTAAGGGAAATGTAGCGCCCCACACCACAGAAACGAGAAATAGAGATATGGTGGCTGTAAATCTACGCATTTTCTAATGTTTTCCCGTATGCGAATATTCCTCCGGCATCGTATATATCCAGTGCTACCTTTGAGATTGGCTTTGCCTTGAATATTATTTTTCCGTCCTTGAAAATCTCCCCGGTTTCGAGGTTTACCTCAATGACATCTCCGCTGTTTAAATCCGATTCAAATATCCCGGGAGCTTCAATGAGGGGAAGAGCAGAGTTTATCACATTCCTTTTGTATATTGCTCCAAAGCTCTCACCAATTATGGCTGAGATTCCTAGGGCAATGAAGCAATCCACAGCCTGCTGCCTAGAGCTTCCCGCACCGAAATTACGACCAACGATCAAGATATCCCCTTCTTTAGCTTTTTTCGGAAAATCCTCCCAGCCTGGAAGATTGGAAAACGCATACTTACCCATTTCTTTCAAATCTGTGATGTAGAGGTATTTATTATGAAAAATCATATCGGTATCAATGTTATCAATTCTTTTCCCATCTTTGTCCCTTATCATCCATATTCTTCCTTTAATTATGCGAGGTTTCATAGTAAGCAAATCTCAAGCATATAGATAAATTTTCCTCACGAAAAAGATTTATTCTTATGCATCTTATAGAGTAGATATGGCAATACTGGATGTTCTTGGACCCGTTATGGTTGGGCCCTCGAGTTCACACACTCTTGGCGCTCTGAGAATTGCAAGATTTGCATACAAATTTTCTGGAGGTATTCCTGAGGAGGTTAGGTTCACTCTTCATGGCTCTTTTGCGGAGACCCTTAAAGGCCATGGTACTGACAAAGCCCTTTTAGCAGGGATTTTGGGAATGAGGCCCAATGATGAAAGGATAAAGGACGCCTATGAGATTGCAGATAAATTGGGAGTCAAGTATGAGTTTGCCCAGGAGGATTTGGGAGATGTGCATCCTAACACAGTCCTTATTGAAACTTGGAAAGGAGGGAAGATTTACAATGTGATGGGCTCTTCAATTGGGGGAGGAGAGATAAAGATAGTTAGAATCAAGGATGTTGAATGCGATATTGCTTGGGAGTACAATACCTTGGTTCTAGTTATGAAGGACAAGGTAGGAGCTATGAGCAAGATTCTGAAAAATATCACCAGGAATATCGTGAATTTGTACATGCGCAGGGTGAATGCTGCAGAGAACATAGCGATAGGGATAATTGAAATGGATGAGAATTTGCCCAAGGAAGATTTAAAAAAAGTGGAAGAATGTGATTATGTTTATGAGTTATTTTACATACCGAGGGATTGAAGATGAATTTTGGGGATTTGGTTAAAAGAAGCAAGGATAAAAAAAGGCCTTTGCACGAGATAATTTTGGATACTGAGTATGAGAATATGGGTGTGCCACCCGAAATTACGAGGAAAGGAGCTGCTAAGATATTGAGAGCGATTATAAGAGAAGGTGCCAGAAATTTTGGAAAGAAGCAGAGAACCTTGACGGGAATGACAGGTACGAATGCTTGGAAGATGAAAAATTACAAACAAAAATTCATAAGCGAATTCAACAGGGTAGCAATGATATCCGCTTTGAGCTTTGCCGAGAGTAATGCTGCAATGGGGAGAATCGTAGCGTGCCCAACTGCTGGTGCCTGTGGGGTTATGTCGGGTATAGTTTATGCATTGTGGAGTAAGGAAGAAGATTTTGATAAATTGCTTAATTCTTTTATTGTGGCTGGTGGTATTGGGGATGTAATTTCCAAGAAAGCCACATTGGCAGGTGCGGAGGGAGGATGTCAGGCAGAGATAGGTTCTGGAGCTGCAATGGCTGCTGCCATGCTAACATATTATTACACGGGGGACGGGGAGAAATGCGCTCACGCTGCTGCTATAGCTCTAAAATCTCTGATGGGTCTTGTATGTGACCCTGTGGGGGGCTTTGTGGAGGTGCCTTGTGTGAAGAGGAATGCAACTGCGGTGAATATTGCCATTGCTAGTGCTGAGATGGCTATGGCTGGAATTGAGAGCGTTATACCATTTGATGAAGTTGTAGAAGCAATGGAGAAGGTCGGTAGGGCTTTACCTGAGAGTTTAAGGGAGACGGGGAAGGGGGGAATAGCTGCGACCCCCACTGCTAAAAGGATACTGAGAAATTTAAAATTGTGAGGCAAAAACTTTTATGCTTTTATACACTAATCCTACAATTCTGAGGTAGATAAATGGAGAGAGCTACTAAGATGTACAGCATGGACGAGGTGATATCGCTTTTTGACCCGATTATAGGGGAGTGGTTTACTTCCAAGTATTCCGAGCTTACAGAGCCTCAGGCTTATGCGATCCCCCTAATTCATTCAGGTAAGAATGTTCTTGTATCTTCACCCACAGGGAGTGGTAAAACTCTGACTGCTTTCATATCCATTATCAATGAATTATTTCTTTTAGCCAAAGAGGGAAAGCTTGAGGATAAGGTCTACTGCGTTTATGTATCCCCCCTCAAAGCCCTTGCAAATGATATACATAGGAACCTTGAAGTGCCCTTGGAAGAGATAAAAGATCTGGCTAAGAGCAAAGGGGTCAAAATTCCAAAGATTCGTGTAGCAGTTCGCTCTGGTGATACGAGCACTGCAGAGAGACAAAAAATGCTTCGGAAGCCTCCTCATATTTTCATAACCACTCCTGAGTCCCTATCCCTCGTTCTCACAGCCCCAAAGTTTAGAGAGAGTTTCAGGGATGTTAGGTATGTAATTGTCGATGAGATACACGAGCTTGCAAATAATAAGAGGGGAGTTATGCTATCTTTGAATCTTGAAAGGTTGCAATATCTCGCCAAGAATTTTCAGCGAATAGGGCTAAGCGCAACTCAAGCACCCATAGAAGAGATTGCAAAGTATCTTGTTGGATATGAAGGGGAGGAGCCAAGGAATGTGAGTATTGTTGAAGTTGAGGTGAGGAAAAAACTTGATTTAAAGGTTATAACGCCTGTTGAGGATTTAACCCTCGTGCCTTACGAGGTTGCAAATGAGAAGATGTACGATGTTTTGGTGGATATAATAAACAGGCATCGTACAACGCTGATTTTCACAAATACTAGAAGTGGAACTGAGCATGTGGCTTACAAGCTTAAGGAGAAGGGTATTGAAAATTTAGAAGCGCATCATGGCTCTTTGAGCAAAGAAACGAGGTTGAGAGTTGAGAAAGCATTGAAGGAGGGGAAGTTGAAGGCTGTTATATCTTCAACATCTCTTGAATTGGGCATTGATATAGGGTACATTGATGTGGTTGTGCAAATTGGCTCTCCAAAGAGCATCGCCAAGGGATTGCAGAGAATAGGGCGCAGTGGACATGCTTATGGTGCCACGGCTAAAGGCAGATTCTTGGTTTTTGATAATGATGAGCTAATAGAATGCACCACATTGGTTAAATGCGCATACGATGGCAAGATTGATAGAGTTAGAATTCCTAAGAACTCTCTAGATGTTCTCTCTCAAATCATAGTGGGTATGAGCATAGAGAAGAGGTGGAATGTGGATGAAGCCTACAATATAATTCGCTCCTCTTACTGTTATCACGAGTTGCCCAAGGAGAAATTCATACAAGTGCTTCGCTACCTCGGGGGCTATGTTTTAGGGGACACAGTTTATTCAAAGATATGGTTTGACGAGGAGGACATGGTATTTGGAAGGAAACGCAGTAGCAGAATGATTTATTTTATGAACATGGGTACAATTCCAGATGAGGCAGATTATCTTGTTATTGACCACGAAGGGAAGAGATTGGGCAGCTTAAGCGAGAAATTTGTAGAAAAATTGCAGAAAGGAGATGTTTTTGTTTTAGGTGCGAGAAGCTATGAAGTGCTGAGCATAAGAACTGGGAAAGTTGTAGTGAAAGATGCCACAGGTAAGAGACCCACAGTTCCTTCTTGGGTTGGCGAGATGCTCCCCCGCTCATTTGATCTAAGTGTTGAAGTTGGAAAATTTAGAGAGTTTGTAGAGAAAAATATAAGGGAGAGAGGAGAGAAAAAGACGATTGAGATTTTGATGAAGGATTATTATCTGGATTACAGGGGTGCGAGAAGTATCGTATCTTATATAAAGCAGGGGATGCACCACATAGTACCCACGCACAAGAGGGTTGTGATAGAGGGGTATGTGGACCCTGCAGGGAAACACAACATAATTTTCCATTATCCGTTTGGGAGGAGGGTCAATGATGCCCTTTCAAGAGCTTACGCTTTCAAAATAACCGAGAAGTATGGTGTAAATGTTGGTATAAGCATAACCGATGATGCCTTTATGCTTACCCTTAAGCGTAGAATTCGTCTTGAAGATATAAAGAATCTTTTAAGTTCGGATGAGATTGAAGATGCCTTGCGGAGGGCCATATTTAATACAGAGCTTTTCAAGCAGAGATTTAGACACTGTGCATCTCGCTCTTTCATGGTTCTGCGAAGATACAAGGGAAGAGATATATCCGTAGCAAGACAGCAGCTTAGGAGCGATAAGATATTGCGTCTTTTAAGCGAGATACCGGATTTTCCAGTTATGGAAGAGACATACAATGAGATATTCAACATAGTTATGGATTTGCCCCATGCAAAGGAAGTTCTAAGGAAGATTGAAAATGGTGAAATCGAAGTTAAAATAGTGCCATATAGCGATACACCCAGCATCTTTGCTCATAGCATAATTCTATCGGGTATTTCGGATATAGTTTTAATGGAAGACCGCAGTGCATTGCTCAAGGAACTGCATATGAAACTCTTGGAGAGAGTGATACCCAAGGAAGAACTAGCTGCCATGTTTGATGAGGCACAAGTAAGTGCTTATTTTCAGAATAAGATAAAGGTTAGGGGCAAAGAGGATATTTTGCGCTTTCTTGATTTAGCCCCCGGAACTGATGTACTTCGGAGAAGGGGTATAAACATTTATGATTACTCTGAGATACCAAACGATAAACTCAAAAAGATGGTTGAAGAACTAATTTGGGATGATAAGATTGTATCCGTTTACACAACACGCCTTCTCTGGACCACACCTCAAAATTATCCAATATTTGCGACTCTTTACTCCAAGAATTCTGATAACATAATGGAGTTTGAAGGTTTAAAAACTGCCGAAGAGATTGCCAAGGAGAAAAAGAAAAAAGTGCAAGAGGTATTGGAAATTTTGAAAAGTATGGAAAAAGCATACCTTGTAGGACGCAAAATAAAGGAAGGTAAGACATACTGGTATAGGAGAGAAAGAATAACAATTGAAAGGAATTATGCTTTAGAGATTTTGATTAAAAAACTCCTTTATTTCCGGGCTCCCCTAACCTTTGAGGAGATAGTTTATTCTCTGCATATTTCAGAGGAGGATATTAGGAAAGCTTTAAAATATTTGGTTGAAGAGGGAGAGGTTGTTAAAGGCGTGTTTCTTGTGGGTTATGGAGAGCAGTACATGCTTCGTTCCGATTACAACGAGATTTTGAAAGAATCAGGAATTGATGAAGAATCTTTGCAGGCCTATCGATTTGGAAAGATAGTCAGAGAGATGGGCATGGACGAGTATTTTGAAAAATTCTTGGTACTTTTTAATGAGGATTCTATGCGTATAAGAAATGCCTATGAGCAATTTACAGAGGCTTTGAGAAGGGAAGAGGTACTTTATGGAAGATTTATGAGAGGTAGGCTGTGCTATGCAAGCAGAGCAACTTTGCCTCTACTAATAGCAGTGTATAGAAAAAGAGGGCTAAATGAAAATGATCGCAAAGTCCTGTCTCAGATAGGATTGCTTGGAGATAGAGCCACATTTTCCACGCTTAAAGAAATGAGCAACATGTATCCTCATGAAATAAAGAAAATAATTGAGAAATTGGAGAATAATCTGTACATATATCGCAAAGTTTTACCAAACAAAAAGCCCGGAGATTATCCTTTCAAAATAATGAAAATACAGCCAAATGGAAGTATGGAAGAGTTTTTTGAGAGAATAGTGAAGGGCTATGGTCCGTTGACGAAGAAAGATATTGAGAATATAACGGCCCTGGATCCAAAAGATTATCTTGGGAAGTTCAAGAAGATAAGTGCAGGAGGAAAAATATTCTATTATACCGAGGGGAATATTGAGGGAGATGGTAAGGGAGAGTATATCATCCCATCGGATGACCCTTATATATACACAAGATTGAATGAGCTCTATGACCATTTTGGAGAAGTTTTGAGTCATGTTTATGTGAAGGATGGAAAACTCCTAAGCATTATGGAATTAAAGAGACACTCAGACCATATTTATGTAAATGAATTTATGGGAAATAAAAATGCTTATGAAATTCTTGCAAAAGAGAGTATTGTAATAACTTCAAATGATCCTAAAAATGAGAGCTATAGGAGAATAGGAGATTACTATGTTTCGGGAGATGTAAGTTCCATTCAATTTTCCCCTAAAGATATCTTTGCTTATCTCCTCTGGAAGAGCAGGGTTATATCTGGAAGAAAGTTAAAAACCACTCTTGATGTTGCGAGATTCTTAATGGGTTTACACAATTCATTGGAAAATGTACGTGCTTACAAGCCCATAGAGATTGAAAAGTATTACCACTCTGAGCTTCTCTATGAGACATTGGATTTGCAGGGACATATTATTTATGCGAGCAAGGAGAATGTTGGTATTTACCAATCTTTGAAAAATATGCATTTAGATAAGGATATGGAAGTTGTATTGAAAATCCTTGAAAAGTATGGTAAGATGGAAGTTCGCAGCATAATTGAAGAATCACCTTTGGGAAGTGAGAAAACTAGGAGGGCTTTAACATCTCTCTACACAGGAAATTACATAGCAAAGTATCCTTCAGGCTATATCTATATAAAGCCTTTATACTCCAGGGATTATGCCTCTCAAAAATATGTAGAGAACTTGGTTAACATTTTAGGGTTCGTCAATCCCGAGATTGTTTGTCATTTGAGTGGGGGATATGTTTCAAGTTATGAATCTGCAGAAATTCTAAACAGGATGAATTTGACCAAGGGTATATTTCTCAACGATGGAAATCTTTATAGAATTCCAAATGAGGATATGGAGAATATTGAAAATATCGAAATTTACGATGATGTTATTATTCTTGACCCAAAGGACCCAGTATCTATGCTCTGGCAATACATAAAACCCATGGATTTTCAGGGATATATGGTTATAAAAGAGGGTGAAATTGTAGGAATAGTAAAGGCAATTATGCGCAAAAGAAGCGTCAAAATACAAAAATACACCACAGAGGAAGCTAAAAGATTGTTCAAAAATTATTTCTCTTAATTGGAAACATAGAAAATAACGGTATTTGCTATCAAATAGCATGGCGAATATTTTAAATAGTGGATTTGCATACATCTACACAGGGTATACGAATCGTATACGAATCACTTATTATGGCTCACGATGACGCCCCTCCTCCCCTTTTTCATTCCCTTGGAAAAACTCCCTTATTTCTTTCACTAAATTTTCTGCCTTTTCCAGGGGTAAATCCCCTTTGAATGATGCGGCTCTCTTGTCCAATATTATGGCAATGCCCCTGTCTTCTTCGCTTCTTATTAATCTACCTATGGCCTGGCGCATTTTTATCAAAGCAGGCATTCTAAATGCATATTCCCATCCGTTGCCAAATTTCGAGTCGTAGTATCTTTGAAGAGCTTTGACTTTTGGTGTTGGTTTTGGATAAGGTATTCCTACAATTACAACAATTTCTAAGAGTTTGCCTGGAAAATCAAGACCTTCAAAAATTCTTCCACCTATTACTGAGAGAATAGAACCACCTTTTTCTTTGAAATTCTCAATCATCTGAAACAGACTGTATGTTTTCATGCCCCTCTCCTCGCTCAAAATTTTTGAATCAAGCAATTCTTTAATTTTTGATAGAAGCGAGTATGAGGGAAAGAATATAGCGGTGTTTTTCCCGATGCTGATTATTTTTGTTAGATGCTCGGCAATGCGGGGCAGGTTTTCATCTACCTCTCCGTATTTTGTGGTGACATCATCCACATATAAAATTTTTAGATTCTCCTTGGGAAAGGGTGATGGATACCTTTTTGTTATTGTATTATCTGGAAGTGCAACTATATTTTTGTACTCATTCGGCACTAAAGTTCCCGATAAATGGATGGAGGAATGAACATTGAGCAAAGCATCCGTAACAGTTGCAGGGTCTAGGCAATAGACCTCTAAAGATAGCGTTTTGCCCCATTTTATTAGACGTATGTACTCGTAAGAATACGCTTCTCTCCAGAAATACAGGAATGAGCCAGTATGATACATATAGGATCTTGGAAGTTTCCTATGCTTTACCTTGTTCTCTCTCACCATCTCACCATAATAAATTAAATCCTTGGCTAAAGTGTCAAAGTCGTTTATGCTAATTCCCAAAACATTGGATACCTCTTCTTCAAAGGCATAATGTGGTATTATTCCCTCTTCATCTTCAACAAATTTTTGCATCTTGTAGATTGCCTCTTTTAAGAACTCTGCAATATCCGCTATACTATGCCCCAAAACTTGTGGATTTCCATAATCCAGAGCCTCTTTTTCCATATTTTCTAATGAATTCACGCTTAGCTCCATGCTTTTTAGTTCCCTTGCGAAATCTGGAATATTGTGGGCTTCATCAACTATGAGAATAATGTCCCCCATAGGCACTCCAATTTTGTCCATTATTCCACGCCTTATAAAGGGAAAGAAAAAATAGATGTAAGGGAAAACTATCACCGTTGCATCTGGTAGAGCATCTTTTATGGCTTCATATGCACATATTTTTAAATTCATAGCTTTTTCAAAAAATTCCTCTGCTGTTGGGTTCTCCTCTATAATTTTTCTTATATCATTTCCATTTTTTAAATAGTTTGCATAATAAATGCAGGCGTTCTCATTTCCCTCTTTAACATCCTTCTTCAATTTATTGCAAAGCAGAGCAAGTTCATCTGGAGAGCCATGCTGCAACTCGTTTCTCTCCCTAGCAAGAGGACATAGATTTGCACGGCCTTGAAGGGCTATTGCCCTTATTTCGAGCTTCTTTGCTTCTTTTATTACCTGCCTTTCTTGAGAATTTGTATGTACCAAATAAATTACTTTTTTATCGTTCTTAATTGCGTATTTTACAGCGGGATATAGTGTGGCAATGGTCTTTCCAGAGCCTGTAGGGGCCTCAAATACCATATGCATTCTATTCTCCAGGACTTCTTCAATATCCTTGACGATATCCTTTTGCCCTTTGCGATACTTGTATGGAAATCTCACAAAGCGCCAAAAATCTCAAGATTAATAAACCTTCCCAAACAATACTTTTTTATCCTAAGAGATAATCCATCTTTATGGAGCAATGGGAAGAAGATGTACAAAAATATTTGCAGATGGGCCTGTATCAGCCGGCCTTAGAGCTCGTTGATGAAATCCTGAAAAAAGGGGAGAATAGGAGGGCTATGACCTACAAAGCATACATTCTCAGGTCTATGGAGAAGGATGATGAAGCTCTTAAAATAGTGGATACTTTGCTTAAAGAGCAGGAGGATGAGGATTTGCTTCTCTTGAAAGGTATGCTTCTTTTTGATAGCGAGAATTATAAAGAGGCAGCCAAATACTTCAGGAGGGTTACAGAGATAAATCCCGAGAATATAGATGCTTGGTATAATCTTGCATCTTGTTATGACGCTCAGGAGAAGTATGATATTTCAGAGAAGTATTATTCTAAACTGGTGGAAATCAATCCAGAAGATGCAGAGGCGTGGAACAATCTTGCTGTAGCGAGGTTGTTTCAGGAGAAATATGAAAAAGCACTGGAGGCTGCCGAAAGGGCTATTGCCTTAGAGGATGATTATGACAACGCGTGGTACAATAAGGGCTTAGCTTTGCATTATTTGGAGAGGTACAAAGAGGCGATTAAGGCATTTAAGAAATGCATTGAAATTTCAGATGACCCTGATGCTTGGTACGCTATGGGGATATCATATGCCAATATGGATATGAAGGAGGAAGCAAAAAGGGCGCTGAGAGAGGCGCTTCGCAGGAGCCCAGATGATGAGGAGATTAGAGAGGCGTTGGAAGGGCTGGAAGAATGAATAGTAAAAAGGAAATAATTACATTCGTAAAGTTCACCCTTGTTGGGGTTTTAGGTGCAGCAGTTGGCTCGGCGATAATTACTTATTTTACTCACAAACTTCCAGAAGATGCCAGTCCTCTGGCTTACATAGTGCCTTACCTGTTATCTGTTGAAGCAGGAATCTTGGTTACATTCTATCCCAATGATGTGTGGGTTTTTAGAGAAGAGAAGTATAAGCTGAATGTTTGGCAAAGATTGGTCGCTTATCATGGTGCCCTATTTGGAGGATTTATAATACAGACGATAGTATTTTCCTTCTTTCTTCTGATTCATACCCCTATGAGAACCGCTTATTTTATGGGTGTGGGTGCCGCAGCTCTTTGGAATTATGTTGTGAGCAGAAAAACCGTGTTTGTTGGAGGTGAAAAAAATAAGAGTCGCGGTCTTCGGGGCAGGCTCTCTTGGAAGCGTGTTAGGAGCCATACTGGCAAAAAGAAATGATGTGCTTTTAATAACAAGAGGAGAGCATTATAGAGCAATAAAAGAGAACGGTTTAAGGGTTGAAGGATTTACCGAAGGTTTGTTTAATATTCCTGTGGCTGAGCATTATCCTGGAGGTTATGATATTATAATCTTGGCTGTAAAGGCATATCAAACGGAAGAGGCAATAAGGGAGATAAAGATGGAGTATAAGGATGAGATCTTGATAACCTTCCAAAATGGCGTGGGAATAGTGGATATGCTGAAGGATTTTGATGTTATACCCGGTGTGACGACCCATGGAGCGATGCTAATCTCTCCGGGAATAGTTAAGCATGCCGGTTACGGAGATACATTTATTGGAGAGAAAAGTGGAGAACTCACAGAGAGAGTTTTTGAAATTGCAAAAAATTTCACAGAAAGTGGACTGAAAACAGAGGTGGTTAATGATATAATGGAGAGAAGGTGGGTTAAGGCAGCAGTAAACGCTGTTATAAACCCGCTCACAGCAATATTCTCGATTAAAAATGGGGAGATATGGAACGATGATAATTTGAGATCAATAGCCAAGTGCATGTCTGAGGAATTATCTTTATTTCTTCAAAAAAAAGGAATAAATGAGGATGTTTATTCCCTTGTTCAAGATGTTGTTTTAAAAACTCGGGATAATGAGTCCAGTATGCTTCAGGATATTAAGAGAGGAAGAAAGACGGAGGCAGATTATATAATAAAGCCATTCTCCAACAGCAAATGCATGTATATCCTCTATAAAATGATAAAGTATCTGGAAAAGGGATGAGCCAAAGATTCTATTATAGATTTGATAGAATACTATATTAGCAAGATTCTAATTATCTTATACGCATGGAGTTAGAAGATGAAATTAGGGAAAAAATGAAGAAGTATGATCTTGTGCTCGTGTATGATGATAATTGGATTACAAGATTATTGATATTTATCCTTAAGGTATTTTTTCCGTCTTTAAAATACAATCCCCTTGCACCTATATTTGGGTATAATGGTGAGATTTATGGTATTGATAAAGATAGGAATTTAGCGGAAATCTTGGTTAATGGTAGTTATAAAACTGCCTCTGTTATATCTAGTAAAATTAAATCTAATAGGCGCAGAAGAAAGGATCTTCTCATAGTTTTAAGGGAGTATAAGGTTATGTGGGTTGTTGTTAAATATTTCTCAACAGGTATTGCGGGAGTTCTCATCAATATGGTATTCTTTGTCATTCTTTTCAAAATTTTAAAAATTCCTGATTTAATATCTCTAGTCTCTGCAATAGAGATAAGTATAATAATCACTTTCTTAATGAACAATTATTGGGTATTTTCAAATAGGGTTTATACACGCTCTATATGGTGGAGAATGGGTGCCTATCATTTCACACTAATTATGGGGATTTTCATAAATGTTGGTACATACTGGGTTCTCAATCGCTTGGGAATTAATTATATCATTGCTGATTTTGTAGGTATAGTTTTTGCGAGTCTCTGGAACTTTTATATTACAAATGCCCATGTTTTCTTTTCCAAGTATCAAAAGATTAAATAGCGCGGGGAGGGGGATTTGAACCCCCGCGGGCAATAGCCCAATGGCTTAGCAGGCCATCGCCGTACCGCTCGGCCATCCCCGCTGTAATTGCGTATGGAAATTTTGTATATTAATTTAGCTCCGAGAAAAGAGCCACCGGGGGGATTCGAACCCCCGACCTGCTGATTACAAGTCAGCCGCTCTTCCGGGCTAAGCTACGGTGGCGCTAAGAAGTGGATAATTGTATGGCTTATAAATTTTTCTTTGAGATGAATGAGCTAATTTTCTGTATTTCTGAGTCAATCTTGAAATTTTGTATAGTTGTGATAAAGGATATATATAACGACTCACATGCATTTTATTGATTTGAGAGAATACGAAATGCCTATGTGGGAATGATGCATGGAGGTAAAAGGATGAGCAAGAGAATGAAAGCTCTGCTACTCGGAATTGGAGCGATTGTAGTGATAGCCATTCTTTTAGGCGCATATTTTGCCTCGCAACCCAAAGTGAAGTGGTGGAAACCAGAGAAGGATATGGAAAAGCCCGTGTTGAATAGCTATCCCTCAATCATCACAGTCTATAGAAACTATTCCAAAGAAGATTATATTTTGGGTATCAACAAATATGCAGGGAATTTCTCCACCAATAAAAATTTTGAGATTGGAATTGTTTTAAGATGTAGTGAATATCTATATGATATCAATAGCTACGATGAACTTGGCGGCAACCTTACTGCATACGCAGAGCGCCTGAGCGGGGATTACATACTGCAGAAATTGGTGATAAGATATGATTATGGAAAGGATGATTATGTGCATCTTGATATTCCTGTGATAAAGAACAGAATTAAAAGCACAAATCTGTGGTTTGATGCCACACCAAATCCCACGCCTAACTATATGGGGGAGACTTATTATTACAACTGGCTTTACAAACATGTTCTGATTGGCGTGAATAAAGACAGGAAAAACGAGAATTTCTATGGTGTTAGTTTTGCTCTCCAGATAAATCTTGATGATTCGCTATCACAGCATCTCAACCACACAATAATCCTCACTGTTGCAGCATATTACGGCCATCCATCGTTGCTGGGGTGGACGGATATGCACGAGTTGAAAACGCAGGTAGTTTTGAAAATAGTTGCAGGGGAATAAAAGGCAGGAAAATGATATATACGATGAAAATCATATATTTGCCCTAAGGAGGCATAGGAGATGCTCAAGAAAACTAAAATCCTCTTGGCTATAGTGCTTCTCATCCTGCTTGTTGTAGGTGGAAGTGGGTACTATCTTGCAGGACATCATAGTGTAGAAAAAACACATTTGGAAATTAAAGATATTTCAATGGGAGAAAAGGTTGCAAGGTACCATAATATTAATTCAGCTTATCAGAATCGTTTGAAAAGTGATTATGATGGAATTTTCAATTATTGGGAAAATTTGTGGGAAAGCCACCATATTTATAATTTTACAGAGAATTTAGAATATCAGGGGATAAAATATGCAAATATATCAGTTAGCATATATCCCAAAACTCTTGACGAGAGTTATCATAGTTTTCTAGTAAATATAACCTATCATGGCTTTCGTGGAAATCTCACAAAATTCACAGAGGATTATGTTGGATATAATCTCCCTGAAGTGCAGACACAGAAATATGATGCAGATATCTCTCTATCTCTAGATGTAGATAAGTCCTCTAGTGTTATTTCGTTGGATAGAAATAGTACTATCAATTATACTACATGGTTGAAGAATGATGGTGTATACTATGCATCTCCAAATTCTTTCGTATGTCTATTTGGTCCTTGGGATAATCTTACATATAACATAACTACAAATGCGAAAAATCTTAGAATTTACTCATCCGCGTATATCTTGTTTAATTACATAAATGTAAGTTATCTTTTGGATTACGCACACATACCTTTGAAATTTGGATTCTGGATAAGAGATGGAAAAAATGTTCTTGACTTTTCCACAATAGTAAATCTCGAAATAATACCACAAGAGGATATTCCATCGCTTCCTACTCCCAATGTGAATATTGCAAAGATAGGAGAAAGAGAGGTGAAATTAGAAATTCAACCACCTTACAATTACACAAACATTTATGTATTCTGGATGGACGGGAGTTATACAATCACAAAAAGCAAGGTAGTATGGCACAACTACACAAAGCCGGGAAAATATCCGGTTATGGTGTTCTACAGCTATAACGGTTCTGGAAAAATACCTGTAGAGGTACCAGTGAGACCAAATGCGAATTCTTACAAGACCTGTTATGTTCCGTTTAAGGGCCTAGAACTGAGTTATATTTGGAACGATTTAGGCAATGTGGAGGTGAGTATAGAATAGTAACAGTTTTAGTGCTCCTCGTGGGTGCAATGTTTGTGGAGATAATACTTTAGGAAAATAAAATCATGGGAATACTTTTGAGGAAGAATATGAGGGCATTCCACAAAGATAAAATAAAAGAAATAATTAACCGTTCCTAAGCCGGGGTTGCCGAGTGGTAAGGCGCAGGCCTGGAGAGCCTGTACTCCGTTAAGGGGTGCGAGGGTTCAAATCCCTCCCCCGGCGCTATGAATCCATGGATGGGCATATTACTCTGGTTTGCAGTGTTTATGGGTGGGAGTATTGTAGGTGGATTGTGCCCATCCAGAAAAGCAAAAATCGGTGCTGGATGCACATCGACAGTCTTCATAATACTCAGCTTAATAGTTTTTCAATTCACTGGTGGATTTGAATACTACGGATTGAAAATAGACATTTTTTACACAGTGATATCCATTTTCACAGCTTTCATAATTGCTTTTCCTCTTTCACTAATTGCGTCTAGAGTTGCGGAAAATACCAATATGCAGAATGGTCCCTTTGATTTGGGCAATCTCAATATTCTTGAATTTTCATTTCTGCTTCTCTTGCTCGCTCCACTGGGAGAAGAGTTCCTTTTCAGAGGGATCCTCGAATCTTCCCTGCTTGAATATGGTACCCTAATTGCCATAGTAGTTCCTGCATTGTTGTTTTCTCTTATACATATCTTGCCTTTCAAAAACACACCGCGTAAATTCTTGGCTACTATTCTCATCTCTGCCTTTATTTTGGGATTACTTGCGGGCTATTTCAGAGCCATCAGCGGTTCTTTACTTCCTGCATACGCTACTCATGCAATATTCAATCTTAATGGCAAAATTGCTGAAAGATTAACAAGCACCGAATAAAGAAACCGTCATACTTTGTAGATAATACTGAGAGAGTATTGGATTGTAGAACTGTTTTCAATTAAATAGGCGAAGGTTCACGAGTGCCTTGGAAGAGAGCGATGCCTCCTTTCTCTCCTGCAGAGACAAAAATTTTTAAACCATAGGGCATACCATAACTATGGAAGATGTTTGGGTTGAGAAATACAGGCCCAAGAGCTTAGATGAAGTTGTTGGGCAGGATGAGATTGTTGATAGATTGAAATCCTATGTTAAGGCAAAGACCATGCCGCATCTCCTTTTTGCAGGTCCAGCTGGTACGGGAAAAACCACATGCGCAATTGCCCTTGCAAGAGAATTGTTTGGGGAGAATTGGAGAGCGAGTTTTCATGAGTTGAATGCAAGTGACGAGCGTGGTATAGGAATAGTGCGTACAAAAATCAAAGAGTATGCAAGAACCGCAGCTCCAAATGATGTTGGCTTCAAAATAATATTCTTGGATGAGGCGGATGCTCTCACTCCAGATGCACAGGCAGCTCTCCGCCGCACCATGGAGATGTATTCTCGTACCTGCAGGTTCATATTATCCTGTAATTATTCATCCAAAATAATAGAGCCCATACAGTCAAGATGTGCCGTGTTCCGTTTCACTCCTCTTAAATCGGAGGACATAAAGAAGAGATTAAAGTACATAGCGGATAGCGAAGGAAAGAAAATAACGGAAGATGCCCTCAATGCCATAGTTTATATTTCCGGTGGAGATATGAGAAAGGCCATAAATATACTTCAAATGTCTGCAGCAATATCAGATACCATCGATGAAGGAGTAGTTTACAAGGCTACAGGTCTAGCTAAGAGAGAGGATGTTGAAGATGTTCTTAAAAAAGCCCTTGCAGGGGATTTTATAGAGGCAAGGAATAAATTGAATAAGCTGCTAGTGGAGCTTGGTCTCTCGGGAGAGGATGTTATAAAACAGATTCATCGTGTTATTTACGATTTACCCATAGATGATAGATTGAAAGTTGAACTCTTGGATAAAACTGGGGAGATAGAGTTCAGAATAGTTGAAGGAGCTAACGAAAGAATCCAATTGGACGCGCTGCTTGCCTATTTCACCCTTGCTGGCTCTAAATGAAATTTTTAACCAAATTTTTCCCATAATCTACCAATTTTTTAGCTTTTTCCAAACTTGGTGCATCTGAAAATATGCGAATAACATCCTCCGTGCCAGAGGCGCGAATCAAGAGCCAAGAATCCTCGTAAATTATCTTTACGCCATCAACTCTAACTATATTTTTTGCACCCGGTGGCATATTTCTTTCAAGAAACTCTCCTATTTTATCCACAATTTTTCTCTTTTTCTCCCTCTCCACAGCAATTTTATCTTTTATTTGGTAATATCTGGGGAACTCGCTTGCCAATTCTTTTAAACTCTTTCCTTGTGAGTCAATTATTTTCAAGAGATTGATTGTTGATAATATGGAATCGCCCCACAGTGTTTTTGGGGGAAATATGTATTTTCCTGTCTCCTCGTATCCGTATGAGGCCTTATAACGCAGGATATGCTCTGCTATCTCTGGAGGCCCCACTGGGCAGTATATGACTTCAAATCCACTTCTCTTTGCCACATATTCAATTAGGGAGGATGAGTTTATAGGCGTAACCATCCTCTCCTTCGCAAAGAATTTTGCGAATATGGCCCCTATTGTGTCCTCTGAAAATATCTCCCCTTGAGAGGCAAATAAAACTCTGTCAGCATCTATATCAGTGCCAATTCCAATATCAAAATTTGGTGATATTTTTCTTAATTCTTGCAGCGTTTCTTTTCTCGGCTCGGATGGTCTTGCAGGAACATGCCTCCTATCACAATGAATGCAATAAACATCCATTCCTAAATTCTCAAGAATTCTATCAATTATCCCCGCTCCAGAACCATTTGCAGGGTCTACAGCAATTTTGAATCCAGATAAGTTCTTTGCCTTTCGCTCAATGAATTTCATATAGTGCTCTACTGCATCCTCAAAAACTGTATCTTCTATCCTATCCCAAGTAGCAGTTTTTTCCTTGCCATTATTGTATATTTTTTCAATCTCTCTTGCCTTATCCCAGTAAATATCCCTTCCAAGTTCATCTACCGGCACTATGCCCATTATCTGAGGTGGAGTGTGAGAGCCCGTTACGATTATACCTCCGTCCATAAAATCGGCTACAAATCTTGCAAATATGGGCAATGGTAAGATGCCTAAGAGATGCACTCTATTTCCTGTGCTCTGCAATCCTGAGACCACAGCACGCTCAATCATCTCAGCTCCGTACCTTGTGTCCCTTGCAACTGCTATATCTCCTGAGAATACAGAGCCATATGCTTGGGCAATTTTCAAGGCGAGCTCGGGGGTGATATCTCTATTTGTTATCCCCCTTATGCCTGCAGTGCCGAATAATTGCATAGGCATGTATATTGCAAATTATTTAAAGAAGTTGCCCATATACCAAGTATGGAGCTCAGTAATTTAGAGAAGAGAGTTCTATTGGCAATGTCCTCCTCCGATAAGGATGTTTTGAGTGTTGATGAAATTATGAAACTTGGCAAATTCTCCCAATTAGTTGAGGTTATGAATGCACTCTCTTGGCTCAAGGTAAAGGGATTGGTGAAAATTAGGGAGAAGCTTGATGTGGAATACTGCTTGAACAGGGATGAGGATTTGCCAGAGGCGCAGATTTACGAAGTCCTCAGGGAAAGGGGAGAGGTTGAGATAAAAGAACTCTTTCGCATTTTTCCAAAGAATGTTGTTAGCGTTGGAATGGGGCATCTCAAAAAATTAGGAATTCCGCTTAAAGATGGAAAGTTGATTTATAGGAATATTGATGAGGAAATTGAAAAAAGAAAAGCCCTGCTTGAAAGGTTGAGGAAGGGATGCCTCAAGGAGGATGAGGTTGACAAAGAGCTAATTGAGGACTTTTTGCACAGAAAGGGTATGATAAAGAAGAGGGAGAAAATAATCAGGTTTGCATCCCTTACCTCTCTTGGGAAAAGAACTGTAGAGCAGGGGATAGAAATAAAAGAAGAGATAACTCAGCTCACTCCAGAATTAATCCAAACAGGGGAATGGAGAAAATATGAGTTGAAGAGATATGATGTGAATTTATTTGCCCCAAAGATTTACACCTCAAAGCTCCACCCTCTAACGCAGATAATTGAGAAGATACGCAGAATATTCCTCATGATGGGATTCGAGGAGGTTGAAGGCTCCTATGTTGTGAATGCCTTCTGGGACATGGATGCGCTTTTCATCCCGCAGGACCATCCCGCCAGGGAGATGCAGGACACATTCTATCTGAAAAGGCCCGCGAAGATACCCGTTGAGGACAGAGAGTACATGGAGAAAGTGAAGGAGATGCACGAGAAGGGCGGCGGGATAAGCAGGGGCTGGAGGTACGAGTGGAGCGAGGAAATCGCCCAGAAAGCCATGCTTCGCACCCACACCACGGTGAACTCCATACGCTACCTATACGAGCACCGCGAGCCGCCCGTGCGGATGTTCTCCATTGGGCGCGTTTTCCGCAGGGAGAATATGGATTCCACTCACCTTCCCGAGTTCACGCAGATTGAAGGCATATACATGGACGAGGATGCCAATTTCCAAGTTCTCCTAGGCATACTCAAGGAATTTTACTCTCTCATGGGCTTTCCGGAAATAAGGTTCCGCCCCTCCTATTTCCCCTACACGGAGCCCAGTTTGGAGGTGGAAGTTTATTATAATGGGCAATGGCTTGAGCTTGGAGGCGCTGGGATATTCAGGCCCGAGGTCACAGAGCCATTGGGAATTGAATACCCCGTTCTCGCCTGGGGCCTGGGCCTGGAGAGATTGGCAATGATAACCCTGGGATTGAAGGATATAAGGGAATTGTACATCAGCGATATTGACTGGCTTCGCAACGCTCCCCTTTTAAGATGAAAATCTTAAATACCAATTCTCATTTCTCCTCTTTGACCCGGCTTAGCTCAGTCTGGCTAGAGCGGCGGACTGTAGTTGGGATATGCCCGGGGCGGGCATAAACGCCGCTCAGCAGAGATCCGCAGGTCCCCGGTTCGAATCCGGGAGCCGGGACTCCTTCTTATGGATAAAGTTTTATAATGTTTGCGTATATCACATCAAAAGTTGAGAGGTGATTGAAGATGCAACCAGCGCAGATGGCGTATGATAGAGCAATAACGGTTTTCAGTCCTGATGGTCGCTTATTCCAGGTGGAATATGCAAGGGCTGCTGTAAAGAGAGGCACCACAACCATAGGTTTGAAATTTAAGGATGGAGTAGTTTTAATGGCTGATAAGAGGGTAAGAAGTAGATTGCTTGACCCAAAGAGCATGGAGAAGATATTCCTGATTGATGAGCATATCGGTTGTGCTACCTCCGGCCTTGTTGGAGATGCCCGTGTGCTAGTGGATTATGCTCGTCTTATAGCTCAGATTGAGCGTGTCACCTATGGGGAGAGAATTTCTGTAGAGCATCTTGTTAAAAGGATAAGCGATTACAAGCAGCAGTATACTCAGTATGGGGGAGTAAGACCCTTTGGTGCATCCCTTCTTATTGCAGGAATAGATGAAAAGGGAATTTATCTTATGGAAACGGATCCAAGCGGCACAATTATGGGTTATAAGGCAGATTGTATAGGTGGAGGAAGAGATACCGTTATGGAATTGTTTGAGAATGAATACAGAGAGGATATGGATTTTGAGGAAGCCATAATGCTTGGCTTGAAGGGAATAGATGCAGTTAGCGAAGACGGTATAACTCCTTTAACCTTGGAGATTGGATACATAAGGAATGGTGGGCAATTTACCATTATGAGTGAGGAAGAGGTAGCAAAATATTTGGAAAAGTACAAGAGTGAGAAGAAAGAGGAGTAAAAATGGTAAGGCTTGAGGATGCTGTAATAGCAAGGTACGAGCACTCAGGGCATAGATTTGAGATTCTTGTAGATCCTAACATTATAGATGATGTAAAATCTGGAAAGGTGGAGAATGTAATAGATTATATGGTCATAGATGAGATTTTCAAAGATGCACATAAGGGTGATAGAGCCAGTGAGGAGTTAATAAAAGAAGTTTTTGGAACTACAGATGTAAACGAGGTAGCTAAGGAGATAAT
Source organism: Aciduliprofundum boonei T469 (assembly GCF_000025665.1). Taxonomy (GTDB): domain Archaea; phylum Thermoplasmatota; class Thermoplasmata; order Thermoplasmatales; family Aciduliprofundaceae; genus Aciduliprofundum; species Aciduliprofundum boonei. Next base: position 191,916 of record NC_013926.1, on the reverse strand, counting down.
CAAGAAGGGACAGGTTCAACTCACTACAGAGCAGCGCCGCAAGATGTTGGAAGAGAAGAAAAGGAGAATAATTGCAGAGATTGCCAGGAACGCTATAAATCCTCAAACAGGGGCCCCACATCCTCCCCAGAGAATAGAACTGGCTATGGAAGAGGCGAAAGTGCATATAGATCCATTTAAATCTGTTGAAGAGCAAGTTCCCGTTGTGCTCAAAGCTTTGCGTCCTATAATTCCAATAAGATTTGAAAAGGTTAAGATTGCAATCAAGGTAAGTGGAGATATGTATGGCAAGATTTATGGGGAGTTGAGCAAGAGTGGCACTATACTTCAGGAAGAATGGCAGAAGGATGGCTCTTGGATTGGTGTTGTTGAAATTCCTGCTGGTATGCAGGGTGAGTTTTTAGATATGTTGAATAAGAAAACACATGGTAATATTCAAACAAAGATTTTAAGGAGGTAATATGTATGGAAGGAAAAATAGCTATACGAAAAATTGTTGTTCCGGGAGAGGAAATTGATGAGAAGGGTAAGCCCGGTAACGGAGTTTTTGTTGAGAATGGCAAGCTTTATTCTGCCTATCTTGGAATAGTTGATATCCGTGCCGGGTATGTGAATGTTATTCCTCTCTCAGGATGCTATGTACCGAAAAAGGGAGACAAAGTGATAGGAAAGATAATAGACCTGGCACCTATGAACTGGGTGGTAGATATAAACGCACCCTATTATGCGCCTCTGCATGTGAATGATGTGCCTTGGCGTGTGGACTTTGGAGATACAGGGAGATATCTTAGCATAGGTGATGTTATACTTGCCAAGGTAAGCAATGTGAATGAGTTAGGCCAGGTCTGGATCACTATGAAAGAGCAGGGACTTCGCAAGCTGGAGGGAGGTCATATAATAAAGATATCTCCGTTTAAAGTTCCCCGTGTTATAGGAAAAGGGGGAAGTATGATTCAGATGCTGAAAGATTACACAGGGTGCAGAATTTATGTTGGACAGAATGGTGTTATATGGATTTCTGGACCTCCTGAGGGGATAATAACCGTTATAAAGGCAATAAGAATGATTGAGAATGAGGCTCACACTTACGGGCTTACAGATAGAGTTAAAGAATTTTTAGAAGAGAATAGAGGTGAGAACAATGGGAATGAAGAGTGATATCAAACTCATAGATGATAATGGACTCCGCATTGATGGACGCTTACCTAATCAACTCAGGCCCATAAAAATGGAGGTCGGAGTACTAAAAAGGGCTGATGGATCTGCTTTTATTGAGTGGGGTGGAAATAAGATAATAGCGGCTGTATATGGGCCCCACGAAGCATATCCAAAGCATGTTCAGGAGGCTGATAGGGCCATAGTACGTGCTCGCTACAGTATGGCTCCATTTAGTGTTGATGAGCGTAAGAGACCAGGACCAGATAGAAGGGCTATTGAGTTGAGCAAGGTGATAAGTGAGGCCCTTGAAAGCGTTATATTTGTGGAAAAATATCCAAGAACAAGCATAGATGTGTATATAGAAGTGCTTCAAGCAGATGCTGGTACTAGGGTTGCAGGTATAACAGTGGCATCTTTAGCGCTTGCAGATGCTGGCATACCAATGCGGGATTTAATAGTTGGATGCGCAGCTGGGAAGATAGATGATGTTGTAGTTTTAGATTTGAACAAGGAAGAGGACAATTTTGGACAGGCAGATGTTCCTATGGCTATAATGCCTCGCACAAAGGAAATTGCCCTATTGCAGATGGACGGAGATATGAGCTATGAGGAGCTAACAACCGCAATGGATATGGCTATGGATGCTGCCGAGAAGATTCATGAAATGCAGGTTGAAGCACTAAAGAGAAAGTATATTGAGGAGGTTGATGAGAATGAGTAACTCAAAATTCACTGCTGGTGTGGTACCTGAGATGCAAAGAAAGTACATTCACAAACTTGCATCTAAAGGCACAAGGGTAGATGGAAGGCATTTTGATGAGATAAGAAATTTAACAGTTACTAAGGGCTATATTCCCAGAGCCGAAGGCTCAGCTCTGGTTAATTTAGGCAATACTAGGGTTCTTGTGGGTGTTAAAATTGAGCCGGGTACTCCATTCCCTGATACACCTAATATGGGCATTCTCACCACCAACGCTGAGCTTGCACCCCTCGCCTCCCCTACATTTGAACCTGGTCCTCCGGGAGAAGAAGCCATAGAACTTGCTCGTGTTGTGGATAGGGGTATACGAGAGGGCCATGCCATCGACCTTGAAAAATTGGTGATAGAGGAAGGAGAAAAAGTTTGGATTGTGTTCATCGACATACATGTGCTTGATTACGATGGAAATCTCTTTGATGCTGCTGGTTATGGTGCCCTTGCAGCTCTTACTAATGCAACTGTTCCTGCCTCAAGGTACGATTTAGGTGAGGATTTCAAGTTACCTGTGCAGCATTATCCAGTACCTGTTACCTTTGCAAAGATTGGAGATTGGATAGTGGCAGATCCAAATCTTGATGAGGAGAGCATTGCTTCAGCCCGATTGACAGTGGCTACTAACGAAGAAGGAAAAATAAACGCTATGCAGAAGGGACTTTCTGGTACATTTACCTATGAGGAAGTTAAGAAAGTTATAAATATGAGTATGAATATCGGCGGAAAAGTCAGGGAGATCATTCTTGGTGATTCAAATGGCAAAGAGGACTAAAAAGGTCGGTATTGCAGGGCGCTTCGGCCCAAGATATGGTATCTCACTTCGCTATCGCTGGGCAGATGTTATGAAAGAAAAGGAGAAAAAACATCTATGCCCAAGATGCCATCACTATTCTGTTAAAAGAGTATCTACAGGTATCTGGGTTTGCACCCATTGTGGGCTCAAATTTGCAGGTGGTGCCTACACTCCCGATGTGTATAAAGAGTGGAGAAAGGTGAGGGTAAATGTATAGGTGCGTTAGGTGTGGGAGGCCACTAACTAGTGAGCTTGGAGTGCAACAATTAGAATGTGAATGTGGCAGCAGAATGTTTTACAAAGAGCGCCCAAATATGAAGAAAATAGTCTATGCAATATAGATCATTCTAACCCATTTTCCAGCTTTTTCTTTTCTTTTGAATCCTAAATTTTCGTAGAACTTTATGGCATTTTCATTTTTCTCTCCAACCCATAATTCAATCTTTGATGGCTTTAGTTTTTCCATGGCTTTCTCGATCAACATTTTTCCAATCCCTTCGTGCCTATGAGAAGGCAATACAACGATTTCGTGGATAGCACCTACTTGGGAATGCTCAAACTTGCTATACCAGAAGCGGTTGCAGAATATGAATCCCGCTATTTCACCATTTTCCTCGGCTACAAAGAAGCACTCTGGGTCCTCCTCGTAGAGGTCCTCTATGTACTTTCTGGCCTTGTTAATATCCTCCTCGCCATATTCCTCTAATCCCTTGTATGCTTTCATAAGTATGGATGGAAGATACTGCAAATCCTCTCTTTTGCCTTTTCTTATCTCCATCCTTCCATCACCCATTTGAACCTTTTATCAAGAGCATTTCTCCTCCTCTTATACTCTCCCTCATTGAGCTCTCCATCCACTAGCATCCTGTCTAGGGTTAAGAGCTCATCTTTATATCTTTTTCTCACGCTTATAAAATGTCCTTCTGCCATATTTTCAAAGTTCTGAAGAAACTCTTCACCTTCGGATGTTATCCTGTAAAACACCATGGGCCTTATGCCTTCCTTTATTCTCTTATCAACTAATCCGTATCTGTAAAGGATAGAAAGGTGTTTATCAACGGCTTGTCTTGTTATCTTAAACTCCCTTGCTAAATCCTCCGGATGTCTCTCATCTCTCAAACTCTCCAAGAGCTTAATGCGCAGAGGTGATACTATGAGGGATATTTTTTCACTGGGATTCATAGTTCTATAATGCCCTTATTCTATTTCAACTTTTAAGTTGAAACTTCAAAGTAGAAGTTGAATTTTTAAATTAAAATTTTTATAAAAAATTTTATATTCCATCACTCCATAGCCCAATTATGGAAGATGATTTCATTAAAAAATTGAGGGAAAGGTATGAGAAAGGTGAGATAAGCAAGGAAACTTACGAGGACATTTTGAGAAGATATTTGGATGAGGTTGAAGAAGAAAGAATTGAAGAAGAGCCAGAGAAAATTAGAGAAGAGGGAGAATATGAAAATTCCACTATGGGAGGAATAGATGATATCTTATCTCGCTCCATGAAAAAAATGGATGAAGAATTAAAAAAATTTTTTCCAGAGGATAGTAAAACAACTGCCGAGGAAGTAGAAGAGAAAGTGTTTAAGAAGGTAGAGAGCAAGGAAATTGAAAATAAAGCCGAGAATATGAGTGGGAGAGATTACAAATGCGCGGGTGCCTGTACAATTCCTTCTGGGAGATACAATTACATATCAGCATCTGGGAGTGTTAAGATAAAGGGGGATATCAGAGCGAAGAAATTATCCGTGGCAGGCTCTCTCTATGCTGAAGGGACTATAAGAGCGAATATCATAAGCTTTGGTGGTAGTGCTAAGATTAATGGAGATGTGGTTGGAGAAAGTATAAGTTGTGGAGGAGTTTTACATGCGAATAGGGTTAAAGGTGAGAAAATTAGGCTTGGTGGAGCTATTGTTTGCAACGAGATTATAGGAGAAGGCATTAGCGTTGAAGGGAGTATAAAGGGAACTTATTTGAAAGCAGAAGGGTTAAAAATGAAAATTGATGGCAAGAGTTCATTGGATAGAATTGTGGCAGAAAGAGTGGAGATAAGAAGTAAGAGGGGAATTCTGAGAAAATTCACAGGAACTATGAAAGTTAGCAAAATTTTCGGTGAGGAAATTTATGTGGAATGTGTTAGAGCCGAATTCATAAAGGGTGAAAAGGTGACAGTAGGGGATAATTGTTATATAGATAAGATTGAAGCTGAGAAATTAAAAGTAAGCAGGAAATCCAAGATTAAAGAGGTGGTTAGGAGATGAGATATAAAGGTTATATGTCCGTTGGAGCAGTTCTGGGTGGCGTGTTTCTCATAATCATAGGTGTTTTGTGGCTCCTAGAGATGCTGGGAATAATAAAATTCAATGTATGTATAATAGGGCCTATACTGCTCATAATCGCTGGAATTGCTTTAATTCTCAAAGATGGATGGCACTCGTGGTAAGGTGGTGTGAATATGAGCGTCATTGCCAAGCATCTTGGAAAAAGATACAGTAATGGGGTGTGGGGTGCCAGAGATGTGAATTTCAAAGCAGAGCAGGGCAAGATAACAGTGCTTCTTGGACCAAACGGGGCAGGAAAGACCACAACTATAGGTATGCTCACCACACTTTTGAAGCCAACGCGGGGAGAAGCAATAGTTGAGGGCTCATCCACTGTAGAAGATGTGTGGAAAGTGAGAAAACTCATTGCGCTCTGCCCGCAGGATATCCATGTGGATAATAATTGGAGTCCTTTGGATGCTATGAAGGGTTATCTTATGATTAGAGGTATTTCTAAGGAAGAGGGGGTCAAGAGAAGCGAGAAATATTTAAAGCTCCTTGACTTGTGGGAAGTTAGAAATATTCCTGCAATAGCTTTAAGTGGAGGGCAGAGAAAAAGAGTGGCAGTTGCTATGGTTCTGGCTTCTGGAGCTCCTGTAGTTTTTTTGGATGAACCGTCAAGCGGTCTTGATGTAGAGGCCAGGTATGTTGTATGGAAATCATTACGAGAGGAGGCAAACAGAGGTAAGACGATAGTTCTAACCACCCATGATATGAAAGAAGCTGAAATCCTAGGGGATTATGTAGTTATGATAAGCAAGGGAAAAAGCGTGGCTAAAGGTACAGTGGATGAATTGAAGGATAGGATACCATACACGCATAAGATAGTGGTAAAAAATGCTTCAAAGCTCCCACTTAAAGAGCATATAGATTTAGGTGACAGGAAGATAATATACGCAAAAAGTAGAGGAGAAGCTATGGAAATAGCGGAGAAAATAGACGCAAAGAGCATAGGGATAGAGGAGATAAGTTTGGAGGATTCATATCTGTACATTGTTGGAGGTGTGGGAAATGGGGAAAATTAAAGGTATTGTATATCTAACAAGTAGATGGATCCGGCGCCAACCTCTATGGCTCGTACAAGATTTATTCATTGTCATAGGTTTTGCAATACTCATGTTTGTTTGGGGAGGTATTACTGGTTTGAAAAATGTTTTGGTAGCATGGTTCATTTCTGGAGGATGGAGTATGGGAGTGAACCTAGTAGCTCAAAGTATAGGCTGGGATAAGCAGGGGAAGACTATGGATATGTTTATTGCATCTCCTGTTAAGCCATTTCATTACATATTTGGATATTTTATTTCTGGCCTTGTATTCATGCTTGCTGATTTTATATACATGCTTCCTCTCATAATGTTTCTAAACGCTTGGCTTATAGTTTTAGCATCCCTTGTGGCTGTAGCTCCATTGATGGTAATAAGCAATCTCGTGGGGTTAAGCATAGTTATGCGAATCAAAAAGCCTACAAATATATCTGCGATAACAAACCCGATTCAGATGATGCTTATCATCCTTCCTCCTGTTTTTTATCCAGCGAGCGTTCTTCCTAGCACCTTGAGATATATCGTTTTGCTCATTCCTACTGCAGCAGGGGCAGAGATTGCTAGGCAACTTTCAGGATTAAGTACTTGGAATAATCTGTGGTATCCAGTGGCAGTTCTTACAATCTGGGTAGTGCTTGGGATTCTTGCATCCTCTCGTGTGGTGAGATGGGGAATGGAATAAGTTTTATTTTTGATAAATATTTTTATTTTTTACTCAAATTTATCCAGAAATAGTTAAATAATATCCACAAGATTATACCCATATGCTTGAAATTCTTATTCATATCAAGCGAAGGCTGTATCTCTATGTGACCCTTGTGTTTATAATTGCTCTAATTTTGGGCTATTATATTGATTTCACAAAGATGAATATAATGCTAGTAAGCGTTGCCGCCGTGTTTATCATGCTCTACCCCATGCTAACTGGAATGGAGGTAGAAAAGGTCAAAAGGGCTGGAAGGAATTACAAGCTCATCTCATCAACTCTGATATTTGCTTACTTCATTGCCTCCCTCACAGCCTTCTTCCTTACCCGCACCCTTTTGATTGGTTACGATGACCTCGCTCTTGCCTTGGTTCTAGTGGGTGCAATTCCCTGCTCTAACATGCTCATAGGATGGAGCGGGATAGCAGATGCGAGCGTGGCAGATGCTTTGGTAATAGCTGTTATTGGTCTGCTTCTCATTCCAATTCTCTCACCCATTTTAATTTACTTCAACGGAGGTATATTCGCCACAATAAATGTTCTACAACTTGTGTTAATTCTTCTCTTCTACATCCTAGTGCCCTTGGCTTTGGGGATGCTCACGAGGAGGGAGATAATAAGGATGAAGGGAAGAGAGTATTTTATGGGTATAAAGAAGTACCTTCCGGGAATATCTGCCTTGGGTATTCTCCTCATTGTATTTTTCTCCGTGGCAAAAGTATCCCGCAAAGTAATTGAGGAGCCGCAAATTTTCCTGCTTGTCTTAGCTGCACTATTCTCATACTACTTTATACAAACTACCCTCTCTGTTTTGGCAGCTAAAGCTCTAAAATTCAAATATGAGCAGGGAATGATTCTGATACTTGGTGCCACTGCAAGCTCTCAAGCTATATCTCTTTCCCTCGCAGCTACTGTATTTCCTCCTCTAACTGTATTTGCCCTATCCTTCAAGCCAATATTGCAAGTATTCTACATAATGTTCCTTATCTACGCTCTAGGTCCATGGCTTCGCAAGTTCTTAGGGCAAAGTATTAATGAGGATTAAGAAATACCTTTACTATGGACATCAAGATTGAAGAGCTTGTTGAGCTTTCAAAAATAAGGAGCGAGACAGGATACGAGGCGAAAATTCTTGGATACATAGAGGAGAAATTGGAAGCTCTGGGTGTGAATTACGAGCGTATGCCCGTGGATGAAGAGAGGTACAATATAATTGTCAATCCAGAGGAAAAATTTATGATTAACGCCCATGTGGATACCGTTGGTGATTACTTCCCCCCAGAGATTGAGGGCGATATTCTCTGGGGTAGAGGAGTGATGGATGATAAGGCGGGTGTGCTTATAATGCTCAAGCTCATAGAAGAATTTAAAGATTCTCTCCCCGTTAGCTATGTTTTCTTCGTTGATGAGGAAGAGGAAGGAAAGGGCTCTAAGAAGTACGCTGAGAAGTATGCGCACGATTTTGCGATAACCATGGAGCCCACATCTCTAAGAGTATGCACGGCCGAGGCGGGAAGTCTAGAGCTGGAATTTGAGTTTTGGGGAAAGGCCATGCATGGCTCCTGTGCAGAAGAGAAGGAAAATGCGATATGGCAAGGTATAAAGTTTATAAGTGAGATGAAAAAATTAAAGTTTCTGAAGGCGGAGCATAAATTGCTTGGGAAGCCAGCGATAAATGTCGAAATGTTTGATGGAGGGGATTATATTCTTGCGGTCCCAGAGAGTGCCAAAGCGTTGGTTGATTTTGTTTATCTGCCTGGTCAAACTGCTGTTGAGATAATTGACGAGGTGAATAGAATTGGAAGAAAGTACAATGTGAATCATATGATTTACGATTTATCACCTCCCTTTGAAATATCCTCTCGGAAACGAAGGGTTAAAGAATTTTTGAAGTATGCCGAACTCGGAGGATTCCGCAGCTGGAGTGATGCTCAAAGTTTGGTGGATAAGGGTACTCCTACCGTGGTATTTGGACCTGGGGAATTGAGATATGCGCACACGAAGGACGAGCATGTGAATATAAAAGATGTGAATAAAGCGTACGATATTTTGAAAAAAGTATTGAAAGATTGGAGCTCGGCGTAAATGAGCAAGGAAAAGATGCTTGAAAGGATAGCCAACTTGGAGTATGAGATGTTTGAAAGGTTAAAGATGAAAAATGAAGAGTGCAGAAAAGAGAATACTTTCAAGCTTATGAGAAAAGCCCGTTTTTATCCTTTATCCGAGGAAACTTTGAGCTCGTATATCCAAGATTTAGAAATTGCATTAATGCATTCTCAAAACCTTCTCGCTTTGAAGTATAAGTGCATAGAATTTGGGTTTATGAGTGATGAAATAGCGGATAAAATTGTAAAAATAGAAGTAGAATGGATGAAAGAGCTAAAGAGGAAATATCCAAGGATTGTGAAGGATGAGATTGAAGATTTTGAGAGGTATCTAAAATGTGAACTTTTAACATTCTCCAAATACACTTTAGAAAAATATTATAGGGATATTCTGGAGATGAAGAAAAGGGGAATTAATATGGCTGAATTGAGTCATCTCTATCTTTTCAACCATTTAGGTTATGAGGATTTGGAAGAAGTGGGTAAATAACCACGAAAGTATTATATTCCCAGTGTTCATAGGTGCGAGGAGGAGGAAGAGATATGAGTGAAGCTTTAGTAAGAGGAAAGATAGAAACCGAAATGGAAAAGAGAAGAAATACCATAAGGCCTATCAATCAAAGAATTGCAAAGCTAAGGGAAGAAAGTGTGAATATCGAGGTAAAAATCTCTGGGGAAAGGGCAAAGTTGATAACTGAATTCTACAAGAAAGAAGTGGGTAAGGGGAAATCCATACCCGTGCAGAGGGCTTTAGCATTCAAGTATTTAATGGAAAATGTTAGTTTGCCTGTTGAGGATGGACAGCTTATAGTGGGAATAAGGGGTACGGGAGTAAATGAAGTTCCCACATATCCTGAGATAAATGTTCACTCTTTGGATGATTTGGAATTGTTGAATGAAAGAGAAAATATGCCCTATAAGGTGGATGAAGAGACTAAAGAAATATACAAGGAAGAGGTAATACCTTTCTGGAAAGGTCGTGCAATGAGAGACATAATTTTTGAAAATCTTCCACAAGAGTGGATGGATGCCTATGAATCTGGGGTCTGGACAGAATTTATGGAGCAGCGCTCTCCTGGGCATACTGCGGGAGGGGATAGAATATTTAAGATGGGAATTTTGGACATAAAGAATGAGATAAAGAGGAAAATGCAAGAGTTAAAGCCAGAGGATCCAGAGTATTATGAGAAAATGGAAGAGCTAAAAGCAATGGATATCGTGGCTGATGCAATAGTGATTTACGCACATAGGTACGCTGAGAAATTGCAAAGTATGGCAAAAAAGGAGAAGGATGAGAGGAGAAGGAAAGAGCTGGAGGATATGGCAAAAATATGCAGATGGGTTCCTGAGCATGCACCGAGAACATTTTGGGAAGCGCTTCAACATTACTGGTTCATTCATGTTGGAGTAACTTATGAGACAAATCCATGGGATTCATTCAATCCCGGAAGGATTGACCAAAATCTATATCCATTTTACGAGAAGGATGTAAAAGAAGGAAGATTGAATAGAGAAAGAGCCAAGGAGCTGTTTCAAGCTTTTTGGCTCAAGTTTAATAATCAGCCCGCAGTGCCAAAGGTTGGTGTTACGGCGGAAGAGAGCTTTACCTATAACGATTTTTCAAAGTTGAATGTGGGAGGATTGACCGAGGATGGCTACGATGGTGTTAATGAGCTTTCTTATTTAATCTTAGAAGTTCTCAGTGAGATGAGAACATTGCAGCTAAATACAGCAGTGTTGATAAGCAATAGAAATCCTGACAGATTCCTCATAGAGGCATTGAAGGTTGTAGGTCCAGGATTTGGTGAGCCTCCATTTTTCAACTATGATGAGCTCATTGTTAGAATGCTAAGACAGGGAAAGAGCTTAGAGGATGCTCGCACCTCTGGGGTTAGTGGATGTGTTGAAAGTGGGGCCTTTGGAAAAGAGGCATATATTTTAACAGGGTACTTCAACCTCCCAAAGATTTTGGAAATAACCTTGCATAATGGAATAGACCCCCGTACAGGAAAGAAAGTTGGCATAGAAACGGGAGATGTTACGGAATTTAAAAGCTTTGAAGAACTATGGGATGCCTTTTTAAAGCAAGTTAAATATTTCCTAGATATAAAGATGAAGGGCAACGATATAATTGAAGCCCTATATGCAAAATATCTACCTGTGCCCTTTCTATCTCTCTGGATAGAAGATTGTGTGAAGAATGCAAAGGATTACAATGTAGGAGGTGCTAGATACAATACCCAATACATTCAAGTTGTGGGCCTGGGAACATTGACTGATTCTTTGGTATCTATCAAATACAATGTGTTTGACAAGAAATTCTTCAAGATGGATGAGGTTATTAAAGCCCTAGATAATAATTTCAAGGGCTATGAGCTCATGCGCCAGAGATTCCTTAATAGGACTCCTAAGTTTGGGAATGATGACGATTACGCTGATGAGATAGCAAAAAGAATTGTGGATGTTGTGGTTGATATGATTGAGAGTTATCCTCCATCACCAATTAGAAAAGCTTCAAAGAGGGCATATTTTCTACCTACCACTGCGCATGTTTATTTTGGGAAGGTTACTGGAGCTACGCCTGATGGTAGGATTGCTGGATATCCCGTTTCTGAAGGTATATCTCCTGTGCAGGGCATGGATAGAAAAGGCATAGCCGCAGTTTTCCGTTCTGTTGCTAAATGTGACTGGGCAAAGACAGGAGGAGCACTTCTCAATCAAAAGCTAACTGGTGACCTTTTGGAAAATGAGGAGAATATTAAGAAATTAGCAGCTTTAATAAGGAATTTCTTCAGATGGGGAGGCCATCATGTGCAGTTCAATGTTGTTAGTAGCGAGGTTCTAAAGGAAGCCCAAGAGAAGCCTCCAGAGTTTCAGGATTTGATGGTTCGCGTTGCTGGCTATAGTGATTATTTTGTCAATTTGCCTAAGGGACTTCAAGATGAGATAATAAAGAGGACGGAGCATGAGGAGGTATGAGTGAAGGAGTAATCTTTGATATAAAGAGATATGCTATTCACGATGGTCCAGGAATAAGGACTACGATATTTATGAAAGGATGCCCCTTGCGCTGCATATGGTGCCATAATCCAGAGGGCCAATCAATAAATTTTGAGATAATGTATATAGAATACAAGTGCATCCATTGCTATACCTGTGTGCATACTTGTCCTTACAAGCTGATTTACTTTGATGATTTTGGTGCGCAGCATATTGAGAGGGATAAATGCACCTATTGCGGTATATGCACAGAAAATTGTCCCACAAGTGCTTTGGAATTCATTGGTAGGAAAATAACGGTGGAGGAATTAATGAAAGAAATAGAAAAAGATATAACACTTTACGATTCCTCAGGAGGGGGTGTAACTTTCTCTGGAGGAGAGCCCCTTATGCAGCCAGAGTTTTTGAAGGAAGCTCTAATAGAATGCAAAAAAATAGGAGTTCATACCACTTTAGATACATCTGGTTACGCTTCCCGAGAAGTATTGGAATCTATTATGGATTATGCGGATTTATTTCTTTATGATATTAAGCTCTATGATTCTAAGGAGCATAAGAAGTATACTGGGGTGTCCAATGAAATAATAAAAGAGAACCTGAAGTTCCTTGTTAAATTAGGGAGAGGAGAAGATATAATATTGCGTTTTCCTGTGATTCCCACGATAACAGATACTGAAGAGAATGTGGAAGGATGGAAGAAATTTATAAAGGAATTAGGAGGTATAAAAGAGATAAATCTGCTGCCCTATCATGATGTGAGTGAGAAATTTAGAAGATTGGGAAGAGAGTACATGATGCAGGTGCACGAGTCACCAAGCGAAGAGAAGATGAAAGAGATAAAAGAAAAATTTGAAGAGATAGGATTGTATGTCAAAATTGGTGGATAATATGTATGAGGGAAATGTGAAATATGAAGAGCGTATGGTTTTTTGGCTTGTTTTACTTATTTTGCCGCCTCTAGCTTTTATATTTTTATACATATTCCTTTATCAGGCTTTAATAGGGCCATTGGGATCAAAGCCAGCACCCCAGTGGTTTATTCTAACTTTAACCATACTTTTCTTTGCTCTCAGTTATCTTTTTGGCTCTTACAAGCTTGTGATTACAGATAACTCATTAATTGCTGGCTATCCTGCTTATCGCATACATCTACCATGGGAAAATGTTGTAAGTGCTGAGGAAGAAAAAGGAACCATGTGGAAATATGGGGGCTATGGTATAAGAATTGGGAAGATTAAAGGAGAAAAAGTTTTGGTTCTATCTCTCCCACGAACAAAGTATATTCGTCTAAAGCTGAAAAATTCAAAATGGATATACGCAATAATATCGACAAAGGATATTGAGAGTGCTTTGAATTACATTAGGCAAGAAATAGAAATATATAGAAAAGATTAGAGTTGTGAGTATTTCTTTGCTATTTCCTTTGCCATATCAAGTGTGCTAGCATTGCCACCCATATCGTAGGTGCGCACTTTTCCCTCTTTAACGACTTCTTCTATTGCCCTTTCCAATTTATTTGCCTTCTCTTTCTCACCCAGGTAATCAAGCATCATTCTAACTGCCCTTATAGTTGCAATGGGATTTACTTTGTACAAACCGGCATACTTGGGCGCGGAGCCATGCACAGGTTCAAAGACTGCATAGTTATCGCCAATATTTCCAGCAGCAGCAAATCCTAGGCCGCCAACAAGTTGAGATGCCAGATCTGAAATTATATCGCCAAATAAATTTGAAGTTACAAGCACATCGTATTTCTCAGGATTTTTTACGAGCCACATGGCTTGGGCATCAATATTTGTCTCCCACATTTCTATATCTAGATATTCTTCGTGGATCTTCCTTGCCACTCTTACAAATAAGCCACTCGTCTCCCTCAGCACATTTGGTTTCTCTACCACGGTTACATTTTTTAGATTATTTTGCTTTGCAAATTCGAATGCAGCCCTTATTATTCTCTCAGCACCTTTTCTTGAGATGATTCTCAAAGAAATGGCCTTATCTATCCCAATGAACTTCTTGTATCTTGGATGGTCTTTGAACGCATTGTCTATCTCTTCTGGAACGGGATAATATTCCACTCCGCTATAGAGCCCTTCAGTATTTTCCCTGAAAACTGTTATGTTTATATTATCCTTATAATTCAACGGATTTCCGGGATAGGCCTTTGCGGGGCGAACATTGGCGTATAGGTCAAAGAGTTGGCGTAGCTTCACAATGGGACTGTAATATTCCAAACCCTTACCCTGCAATTCGGGAGCCAGCTCTTTCTGAGCCTCATCCTTTGGTTTTGAAGTTATTGCCCCAAACAATGCGCAATCTGTCTGCTTCATCAACTCAACTGTTCTCTCTGGTAGTGGATTTCCCTCCTTGCGCCAGAACTCCCATCCTATGTCTCCATATATGTATTCCGCATCCAATGCTATTTCATCCAATACTATCATCGCAGCCTCAATAACTTCCGGTCCTACTCCATCTCCCGGCAACACGGCAATTTTATAAGTCATTTTAATACCTCCAGAAGGTAAATAGAAAAGTGGCATAAAATAATTTTCTAAATTCTTTTAAATTCCTTGACATAGAGATGTGATTCAAATTCATCGAAATACAGATTTCTTCTTTCGTTTTCTACCTCTCCCCTTTGATTATCCACAGGGTCTGAGCGCCAGTATTTTTTGTCAGGAATGAAATCAACCTGAAAATCATCATTTGCGATCATCCTAAACGCATCCATATTTCCAAAATAGAATACATTTCTCACTTCTCCATTCCTTCGATAATTTCCAAAGGAAGCATCTACTGGGAGCCATTTTCCATCCACATATACCTGAGCCCAGTCATGGGGAGATGCGAATTTTGGAGTTATGTACCATCCACTCTGCCACTTTGCTGGAATACCCGCAGCTCTCGCAAGGGTTATGAATAAAAGTGCAAACATTCCGCAATCTCCACGCAACGAAGTGGCGACGAATTCGCTTATGTTATTGTATGTGCAGTACTCCCTCACATAGGTATAATTTGTGTTATGCGTAATCCAATTGTATATTCTCTTGGCTTTTTCATAATTATCCTCGGCATCCCTCGTTATTCCCTCCGCTAAAGATTTAATGTAAGGTGTGAATCTCACATGCGGCGGTTTCTCTTTTAAATTCTCATTTAAATCCGCATTTCCCTCCATACCTCCTCGTACTTCGCTTATCACATATTCAAATTCCACCTGAAATTCCTTGGAATTAGAATGGAAATATATGGTTCTTTGAGCTGCGTGGTTATCTGCAATTTCATATTTCTTCGGGTAAGCTTTTAAAATCCTTACTCTTTCAATTTGAAAATTCTCCTTTGGTATTGGAAGCCATACCCTATAGGTGCCTTTTCTTTTCACCCTTAATTTTATTCCTGCCACAACACGATATTTGTGTAATTCTCCTTTATTGAGCCTTCTAATAGCTCTTCTTATAATCCCTCGCGAATAGTCTCCCAATTCATCCCTCTTAACTTTCCTTTTACTTATGATGGGCTCCAAAAAAAATAGATTTTCCACAAATCTCTCATAAAATCTTTCCTCTCCATCCATTATAATTCTCTCGATTAATCCCAAGGATATCCATTTATCCAACTCCTCCTCTTTAAATCCAACAATGCTCTCCCTGAGAAGTTTCACAGCAGACTCTCTATTCCATGGGAAATCCTTTCTCATCCTTTTTAAACGCTCCATTTCGTACTCCATTCTCATCTTGAACTCAGGAGGCAAGTCTCTTTTGCTTAGCTTTCTCATAATTTTAGTCGCACCTGCAAAATTGCCCATTTTTATTTCTCTCTCAACATCTTCTGGAAGGGGTATGGTAAGAAAAGAGATATCGTTCATAGGTGTACATATTGTGCAGAAATTTAAGTTTTTCACTAAAAATATTATAAGAGTTGCTCATGCCCTTTTATGCGTCCACAACCAGAATGCTTGGCTTGCATATTTAGACGAGCTGTTTTCGAAGCGAATTTGGTCAATCCGGATAAGGCTATGGATGTAGTGAAAGCCTTGCTCACTCTTTTATGCGATGAATTTGACGAAAACAAATTGTCCATAAAGGTCTGGACGAAAGTGCATGCGAAGGTGAATGAGATTCTTGGTACAGATGATCCATACAAAGAGTTGAAGAGGAAGAGCAACGATATAGCTATGAAAATGTTTCCCAAGGCTCTCGAGTATTATGAAAAAAGTGAGGATAAGCTTAGGGCTGCGGAGCTCCTTGCCATAATAGGTAATGTGCTTGATTTTGGAGTTGGCGTAAATTCTCCCGAAGAGTTTGAAAAAGTTTTTACTTCTCTCATAAATGAGGGAATAGAATATGACGATACCGAGAAATTAAAGAAACATCTGAAAGGACACATAGTTTACATAACCGATAATTGTGGCGAGATAGTTTTCGACAAAATTTTGGTAAGAGAATTAAAGAAGTATGCAGAGAAAATCACTCTCTTGGTAAGAGGCAAGCCAATCCTATCCGATGCTACTCGCGAGGATGTGGTCTATGTGGGCTTGGATAAGGAAGTGGATGAAGTCCGTGACACGGGTATGTTTGCTGTGGGCATAGATATGGATTTAGCATCTGAAGAGCTTAAAGAATTGCTCTACTCGGCAGATTTAATCATTGCCAAGGGTATGGGTAATTATGAGGCTCTCAGTGAGAGCGATTTGAGGCCCATTGCATATCTACTGCGCACTAAATGCGATCCCGTTGCGAGAGATATTGGTGTACCAAAGGGTATGAATGTGGTTAAGGTTTTTGAATAGCTTGGAAAATTATAAATACTATTTTTCCCATATATTTTGGGGCTTTAAATGAGTGGGCTGAGGGAAGATAAAGGATTTGTTGAGAATAGGATATACAAGAAAAAGTTTCCCCGTTATAAAATGAGGAATGCATTTCACGGAACTAAATTTGCATTTATCTTTGTAATAATATTAGTTGTGATAGTCCTATCTAGCTCTTGGGCCTATTCGTCTATCACTTCTCAACGCAATACCAGAGAAAATTTATCCGATAATTATGATGCAACTGCAAATCATGTTGTTATAAACGAAGTTTATTACGATGTTAAATCAGGATACTCCGAGCCACAGTGTGAGTGGATAGAGTTGTATAATCCGACAAGCAGTGAGGTGAATATCTCAGGATGGATACTCACAGACAATCCTTATTTTAATACAACGAGATACGAAGGTTATTGGGTTTTTCCTTCAGGTACTAAAATTGCTGCTGGAGGATATATCTTAATTGTTCACGATGCAACTTACAAAGGTCAATTTAGTGAATTATTTCCTGGAGTAACTCCTGATTTTGACACCAATACAAGTAACTCCATACCTGATGTAAGCATAGAGGGTAATTTACAGATGGCTAATACAGGTGATGATATTCACCTTTTTGATTCTTCTAAGAATGAAATAGATGTAATGTGGTATGGAAATGGTGGGGATATGGGAAGCACAAACGCAGCAAAGGATGTCTCTGAGGGGCATTCCCTTGCAAGATATTATAATGCGGAGGATACGGATAATCCCTCGCATAATTTCTATGATGAATCTTCACCTACGCCTAGAGCTCAGAATACTCAGAGTATTCCTGAATTGAATGCATTTTTCATCTTGGTAGTGGCTGCAAGTATTGTTGTAATTGTGAGATTATTTAAGAAAAAGCATTAATTTTTGAGAGGAATGAAAATTATAAATATTTCAATTTACATAATGTTTGCGAGGTGTTGGGATGAGAGGACTTAAAGCAAGAGATGTCTTTATAGGAGAAGGTATAAAGAATAAAAATCACTTGTCGGGCTGGAAAGTTCTGATCAGTGTGGTAATCGTGCTTCTAGTAGTAAGCAGCGTTATTTTTTTGATGTTTACTGCTGCTCCTAAAGTGTCGGAGAACAAAGTTACTTCTTTGGGTTATATGGCAGTCCAGCAAGATTTTGGCTCAGGATATAAGAATCCACAGGTTGTTAGTGTGGGAGATATGTTTATAGTAGGTACTGTAAATTATGGAAAATTAACAATCACATTTGTAAATGCAACCACTGGGAACATTGAAAATACTGTATCTCCTGTCACTGATGTGTATAGCTGGTATTTCAGGATAGCATCGGATTCTATGGACAAAGCTTTGCTTATTGTATGGAACAATGGAACTAATCTAAATGGAACTTTCTTGCATTGGGGGGATGGTAGTATAGAAAAAACAGACAATTTTACTATAGCTTCTGATATTGCTACCACTGGGTTGGGATTGGCCTATGGAAATGGAGAATTCTTAGTTGTTTGGAGTGACTCTAGTAATCACAACTATGGAAGAACTATAGAATATAATGCATCGGCTCCAAATACACCTGTACTGAATGCAGAATTCAAAGTATCTTCTGATACACATTCTCACGCGGATAATTTTGTTGCTTATGATAGTTCAACTCATCACTTTATAGTTCTATGGAGAAATTACTCTGGAATATCAGGTCTTTACAATATTACTGGTAAGATATTTGATTCAAATGAAAATGCTCTTACAGGAGATTTTTTAATTGCAAATGGGGTAGCGAATAATACAAAGTATGATTATCCATCAGCAGAGGGAGGTCCAGGAGTGTTCTTTGTGGCATATGTTAATTATAACTCTCCCTACGATGTACACGGTGTATATGTAAATGCAACAAATGGCACTTTGGGTAATACCTTCAATATAGGAACCAGTAACAAGTATGGGGTATCTTTTGTAGGGATAGCTTACAATGGAAACTCTTACATTGCTGTATGGACAAATGAGAGCTATGATATAGTTGCAATGACTTACGATATGGATGGTAATGCATTGCTCTCGCAGCCACTGGTAATCTCCAATACCGCAGATAGTGAAGAATGGCAGGATGTAGCTTATAATAATGAAACAAATACATACTATTTCGTTTGGTATGATTACACTGCAAAGCATGACTATGGCTCTTTATGGACATCATCAGAGATACCAGAATTCAGTGCATTCCTGCCGATTTTAATAGTGGCAGTGGTGGCATTTATAGCAATAAAAAGAAGGCACTAATCTCCAAAATTTTCTTTTATTATTTTTAGAAGTTCTTCTAATATCATATTGTTTAATTTCTCTCCCAACTCCTTACTTGCACCTTCTGGATTGCTAAAGGTCGCATATGGTACCATTTCCTTGTAATCTACCTGTACTGTATACTTTCCAGCATGGTTTTTCTTGAATTTGTAGTTCTTTTTCACAAGTTCTGGGCGAATTGCCATTATGCGAGAAGTTTCAATTATTCCTGCATGGCTGTCATCCTCAGGCACTAGTTTTCCACGATATTGATATGCTATGTAATAATCAGAAAGAAGCATGATTTTCAAGTCTTTGTACTCTTTTAAAACATCCTCACATGCAAGTCGTAAAGCCGCCATGTGGTTTGTACTTGCGTGTCCTGACAATACCATAATTTTTCTAATTTCATGCTTTGCCACTTCGCTTAGAATATCTTTAACGAATCCCCGGAGAGAATCAAAGCTTATTGATATAGTTCCTGGAAATGATGATAGCCCTTGTGTCCATCCGTAATGAATGGGAGGAAGTATAAGAGCATTGATTCTTTTTGCAATTTCTTCTGCTAACCACAACGGTTGGAGCATATCTGTATTTAATGGTAAATGATGACCATGCGCCTCAACGCTGCCCACAGGAAGTATCACTAATGGCTGCTTTTTTATTATACCTTCGATTTCGGCATAGGTATACTCATCCCAATACAGCCTCTGCATTCTTTCTCACCTCTGGCATAATGAGTTTCTCGCTAGACTCATCAAGCCATGTGGTCAGTCCATGCTCTGGGCAATAGTATATGTTCAATTTTTCGTTATACTTTGCTTTTTTTCCACACACAACGCAAATCATGTTCATCACCTTCTGAGCTTTAAGGCCAGGGTTTTTAGCCCTGGCCGCGCATCCCATCCCGTCATAGAAGTGAAGTTCCATCAAGTGCCTCTATTAATTCTTCCTTCCAGTTCTTTCTATATTCCATTTTTTTAACCCTAAGCCATAAGGATAGGGCTTCACTTAATACATGCTCCCTATCCAATGCATATCCTTTCTCGATGAATATGTCTATTTGTGAGAGTATATTACGAGGTACTTTTGCTACGAGTTTCACCCTTTGCCACTCCTCCTCTCTCTCTTCCACATAGTTCTCTATGAGCTCCCTAATGAGCTCTGAGACCGTCTTTCCCTCCTTTTCGCAGAGATCTTCGATTTTTATCTTCAATTCATCTGGAATTCTTGCACCCACAATCATAGTTCTCACGTTTAACAATTGTTTAACATGATGTAATGCGATAATCTATATATTTTATTTTTGGTAAAACACATGGTAAAAGGAAAGTATATTCAAAAATTATTGTTAACACGGCAAAATTTTAGCATTCATTCTCAATAATTGTGAATATTAGCTATTATTCTGTTAAACAAAGTGGCATAAAATTTATTAAATTTTCTGGTAAAAAGGTTAAAATAGGGGAAGAGATTAAACATCTTGGTGCCAGGCTAGGCCGGGGGGTTAGGCGTCCCCTGTAACCCGAAAGCGTCTATACGCGGGGGCGACAGCCGAGGGCGGTGTAACCAGGCCCGTTTCAGACCATGCAGCCCTGTTGAAGCTCTGTCCTCCGGGGTCGCGGGAGCGCTGTGGGCTTTCGGAGGGAAGCTCCACAGCGCTTTGCCACGGGAACCCCGCCAGGCCCGGAAGGGAGCAGCGGTACCGTGGACCGTTGGCGCTCGGAGGGTAGCGGGGCGGAGGGGCTGTATGGGCCCCTGGAATGGGTTCTGGGCATCCACCTCGGCGTGCCTGGCACCTTTTATTATGCTTAAATTTAAATATTCATTTGAGTTATAGCAATTGTTCTATGAGGTGAGCATAATGAAAAAGGATCTGATTTCCATAGTGGACATTAAGGATGAGCTTGAAGAGATAATAGACCTTGGCTTAGAGATGAAAAGAAGACAGAGAATGGTTGAAGTGTACGAGCCGTTGAAGGACAAGAGCATGGCTATGATTTTTGAAAAGCCAAGTACGAGAACTAGAGTTTCTTTTGAGGTGGCTATGACTCAGCTCGGGGGACATGCTCTTTACCTTTCTCCGAGGGATATGCAGCTTGGTCGTGGGGAAACGATTGCAGATACTGCCAGGGTACTGTCGAGGTATGTGGATGCGATAGTTTATCGTGCGTACAAGCATGAAAATGTTGTGGAGCTCGCTGAAAATGCTTCTGTACCCGTAATAAACGCTTTGGATGATTTGGAGCATCCCTGTCAAATTGTGGCTGATCTCATGACAATAAAGGAGAAAAAGGGAGGATTTAGAGGGTTGAAGCTTGCCTATGTTGGTGATGGAAATAATGTTGCCCATTCTCTAATGCTCGGGGCTGCGATTGTTGGTATGAATTTCTATATGGCTTGCCCAGACGGTTATGAGCCCAAGAAAGATATAGTGGGAGAAGCAAGGAAGATAGCGAACGAGACAGGGGCAAAGATTGTGATAACCCATGATCCTGTGGAGGCAGTTAAGGATGCTGATGTGATTTATACGGATGTGTGGGTTAGTATGGGTGATGAGGCGGAGAAGGAAATTCGCCTTAAAGTTTTCAAACCCTATCAGGTAAATGAAGAGCTTGTTAGGCATGCAAAGAGCAACTACATTTTTATGCACTGCTTACCTGCTCACAGAGGATATGAAGTAACCGATGATGTGATAGACTCCCGTAACAGTGTGGTGTTTGATGAGGCAGAAAACAGATTGCATGCACAAAAGGCAATATTGGTGCGGCTTATAAAGCCATAATCACTCTTTTCTTTTAAACATCTTTTCTAAATCTTCGTTTTTTATCTTTATCATCGTGGACCTTCCATGGGGGCATGTGTAGGGATTCTTGCATCTTAATAGATCCATTATCAGTTTTTCCATTTCAAATTGAGATAGCTTTTGATGTGCTTTAATTGCACCTTTGCAGGAGATGAGTTTTATGAGTTCATCTCTCTTCTCATCTATTGATTTGGGACCTAACTGAGCAATTTCCCTTATTGCATCCTCCGCATCCCTCTTTGTCAGTATAGGGGGTATTCCCCTGACAACAATTGAATTTGTACCAAAATCCTCTATTATGAAACCATAATCCCGAAGGCTCCCTTTTTGTTCAAGTATGAATTGGTACTCTTTGTAATCTAAATTTAAAATAATGGGCTCTAAGAGCTTCTGAATGTTCCTGTCTTTCATATCTTTCAAAAATCTCTCGTACCTTATGCGCTCGTGAGCCGCATGCTGGTCCACTATTACCAATCCCTCTGGAGATTTAAGAATTATGTATGTGCCATCTACTTGCCCTAAAATTTCCATGGGCAGGGTTCTCATAACCGGGATGAAATCTTCTATTTTCCTCATCTTGCTGGGCTCTTCCACATCAAAGACCATCTGTTTCTCTCGCTCAATTTTGATCTTCTCTGCTCTTTCCTCTCTTCCACCAATTTTTGATGGGATATTTTCCTCTTTTGTAAGTGAGTTCCATATCAAATTTGCAATTTCTTTCTTTATTCTATTTTCATCTTTAAACTTAACAAAGAGTTTTGCAGGATGGACATTAACATCGATTTCATCTGGCTCAACCTGAATTTTTAGTATAGCAATTGGATAAGAATCTCTGAACAGAAGGGTACCGTAACCCTCTACGAGGGCATCTTCTATTATTCTGCTTTTCACATACCTCCCATTAACAAAAATTAGGAGCTTGTTTTTATCTCTTCTAACCTGATATGGCTTTGCTATAAGTCCTTTAATTTTCATTCTGTTGCTCTTCTTTATTTCAACC
The DNA here is from genome assembly GCF_000025665.1 of Aciduliprofundum boonei T469. Taxonomy (GTDB): domain Archaea; phylum Thermoplasmatota; class Thermoplasmata; order Thermoplasmatales; family Aciduliprofundaceae; genus Aciduliprofundum; species Aciduliprofundum boonei. Next base: position 169,151 of record NC_013926.1, on the reverse strand, counting down.
ATTGCATCGGCAATTTCCTTACCCCAGAGCCTTGCGATTCTCGCCTTTAGATTGGAGGGCGGTAGATTAAATACCTCTTTTCCATTATGCACGAGTTTGAAATGAATGTTCTCGTAAATTATAGCATATTTCTCCACGATTGAATATATCTGAAAAAACTCGCTCCTCTCACTCTTTAAGAATTTTCTTCTTGCAGGAGTGTTGTAAAATAAGTCTTCCACAAGTACAGAGGTGCCTGAAGGAGCACCGATGCTCGTAATATTCTTTATCTCTCCCCCTTCCACATGGATTTTTGTTCCCACAAGATCCTCTTTCCTCTTGGTAATTATTGTCAATTTTGAAACTGCCGCTATGCTTGGCAAAGCCTCTCCTCTAAATCCCAAGGTGCTTATCCTGTTCAAATCCTCCTCGCTCTTTATCTTACTTGTCGCATGCCTCTTTAATGCAAGAATTGCATCCTCTTCACTCATTCCGCAGCCGTCATCTACCACTCTAATTCTCTTTGTTCCTCCTCCCTCCACATGGATCGCAATCTTAGTTGCTCCTGCATCTATGCTATTCTCAACAAGTTCTTTAACAACACTTGCAGGTCTCTCCACTACCTCTCCCGCAGCAATTTTCTCAACGATGTTTGGGGGCAGAACTCTTATCTCAGGCACAAAAATGGTATGAGGTAATTGAATAAAAATTATTCCTTTTTGCAAAAATTTAAATCTTAAAATGCAGTATTTGGTCTATGGATGCCAGGGAGCTTGCAAAATATATTGACCATACAAATTTGAAGGCCTTTGCCACAAGGGAAGACATAAAGAGATTGTGCGAGGAGGCGAAAGAGTATGGATTCTATGCGGTGTGCGTAAATCCATACAGGGTTAAGGATGCTGCCGAGTTCTTGAAAGGCACGGATATAAAAATCGCTTCCGTTGTTGGTTTTCCTCTGGGGGCAACATTCACCGAAACAAAGGTTCAAGAGGCGATAATGGCCGTTCGCAACGGTGCGGATGAGATTGATATGGTTATGAACATAGGGGCTATGAAGGATGGAGATTATGGATTTGTGGAAAGAGATATAAGAGAAGTTGTTGAAGCGGTGCATCCAATGGGCGCCAAGGTAAAGGTGATAATTGAGACATGCTATCTAAGCGATGAGGAGAAAATTAAGGCATGCGAACTTGCCAAGAAAGCAGGTGCAGATTTTGTGAAGACCTCCACTGGGTTCGGCACAGCGGGAGCGAAGGTTGAAGATGTTAAATTGATGCGCAGTGTGGTTGGCAATGATATGGGTGTAAAAGCCGCTGGCGGAATACATAATGCAAAGCAGGCAATTGCAATGATAGAGGCGGGAGCGACAAGAATAGGAGCTAGCAGAAGTGTGGAGATTATTGAAACGCTGGAATTGATATGAACTGGAGAAAAGTTTTAGGAATAATTCTTCTCATCTTTGGAACATCTTTGTTCATACTTGATTTTATTAGAATGGAGAGTATCGTGCTCTATATTCTAACTTTTATGGCTTTTATCTCTCCCATTTTATCTGGAAAGAAGGTAGCCTCTTATATTCATGACTCCAATCTTGCTAAGAAAAAAGGATTTAATGCAAGTCCAACATCATTTATTTATCTGTGGCTATTTTTCTGGCTGTTTTTCCTTTTAGTTTATACAATAGGAAGTATCATTCTCTCCGAATCTATAAAGTTCTTCATCTCTACTCTTTCTGCAGATTATCTTGGATTGCTCTACACAATACTTCTTTTCGTAGGCTCTTTTTATCTGTTTGAGGGAAGATATATGTCGAATGATTCCTTTTTAACCCTCTGGGGCAGGAATGTTGAGAAGAGCAGAAGAGTGAGTAAAAATGCGGTGGAAAAAGTAAAGGAGGGAACTAAGTATTTTGAGAAATATTTATAATGTTTTCCTCAATCCCGCACCCATGGAAATAAAGAACATTGCTGATTTTCCAAAGGTTGAAGAGGAGATATTGCGGAAATGGGAAGAGGGTAAGATATTTGAAAAATTAAGAGAGAAGAATAGGGGGAATGAGAGATTCATTTTTCTCGAGGGTCCTCCTACTGCCAACGGTATGCCCCATATTGGTCATGCTTTAACCCGTTCAGTTAAGGATATAATTCTCCGTTATAAGGCGATGGATGGATATGATATACAACCCTGGATCGGTGGGTGGGACTGCCATGGCTTGCCTGTGGAAATAGAGGTTGAGAAAAAATTGGGTATCAACTCAAAGAGAGAGATTGAAAAATTCGGGATAAGGGAGTTTAACAAGCTTTGCCGGGAGAGCGTTTTCAAGTATCGTGATGAATGGATTAAGATGACCAAGCGCATAGGTTTCTGGATTGATATGGAAAATGCCTATGTTACCATGGAGGATTATTACATTGAAAGTGTTTGGTGGGCCTTGAAAAAAATGTACGAAGAAGGTTTGCTGGTAAAAGATTACAAAGTTGTACCTTATTGTCCAAGATGTGGCACACCTCTCAGCAGTCATGAGGTTGCGCAGGGTTACAAAAATGTGAAAGACCCATCGGTTTATGTAAAGTTCAAAGTTAAAGATGAAAATGCATACTTCCTTGTTTGGACCACGACACCATGGACATTACCTTCAAATCTCCTATTGGCTGTGGGTGAGGATATAGATTATGTGCTGGTAGAGAAGGATGGAGAGAGATATTATATAGCAAAGGCCCGATTAAAAGAAGTTTTGGGGGAGGCTAAAATATTAAAAGAGCTCAAAGGCTCTCAGCTCAAAGGCAAGAGATACGAGCGCTTGATACCTTATGTACCTGTTAATTTTGACGCCTTCTATGTTACCACTGCCGATTTTGTAAGCACTGAGGATGGTACAGGTATAGTGCATATAGCCCCCGCTTTTGGTGAGGACGATTACAATGTTTGCAAGAGAGAAGGCATACCTTTGATAAAGCCGGTAGATGAAGAGGGCAAGTTTACGGATACCCCATGGAAAGGCATGTTTGTGAAGGATGCAGATAACCACATAATAGAATGGCTAAAAAAGGAGGGAAAGCTATACAAAAAAGAGAAGGTGGAGCATAGCTACCCCCATTGCTGGCGGTGTGGAACACCCCTACTCTACTATGCTCTCGATACCTGGTATATAAGAATGAGTAAAAAGAGAGAGGAATTAATCAAGAATAACGAAACAGTAAATTGGAAGCCCGAGCACCTTAAACACGGTCGCTTTGGAAATTTCTTGGAAGAGGTTAAAGATTGGGCCCTATCACGCAACAGATACTGGGGTACACCATTACCGGTTTGGACTTGCCCAGATGGACATGTTTTCATACCAGAAGGTAAAGAGGACTTGTTAAAGCATGCAGAGCCAGATAGTATTCCTGAGCATTTTGAGTTGCACAGGCCCTATGTGGATGAACTCAAGATAAAATGTCCTGTTTGCGGTAAGGAAATGAAAAGGGAGCCGTATCTCATAGATGTGTGGTTTGATTCTGGAAGCGCTCCCTTTGCCCAGTTCCATTATCCGTATGAGAATAAGGATGAATTTGAGCGTTCATTTCCGGTTGATTTCATAACGGAGGCCTTGGATCAAACCCGTGGCTGGTTCTACACCCTTATGGCCATATCCACAGTTGTTTTCAATAGAGCACCCTATAAGAATGTTCTAACTCTAGGCTTGATTTTGGATGAAGATGGGGAGAAGATGAGCAAGAGCAAGGGTAATGCAGTTGATCCAATGGAAATAATGAATAATGTTGGTGCAGATGCAGTGCGTCTCTACTTCTACTCCACTCCTGTTTGGAAGAGCCGCCGCTTTTCAGAGAATTTGGTACGGGAGTATGCTCAAAAGACATTGATGACACTTTGGAATGTTTATGTATTTTTCAAGAACAATGCCTCTTTGGATAATTTCACCCCTGATAAAATAGGGGAGATTAAAAACGAATTGGATAGTTGGCTCCTCTCGCGCCTGAATACTACTATTGTGGAGGTTAGAAAAAATCTGGATTCTTTGGATATACACAAAGCCACAAAGGCAATTGAGGTCTTCATAGACGAGCTCAGTAACTGGTATTTAAGACGCTCGCGCCGCCGCTTCTGGAAAGAAGAGGTCGGAGAGGACAAGATATCTGCTTATACATCCCTTTATCTTGCTCTTAAAGAATTGGCAAAACTTTTAGCTCCTTTTACTCCATTCTTCGCAGAGTACATGTACGGTAATCTGTGGGGGAAGAAAGAGAGTGTGCATCTGGAAGAGTACCCCAGGCCACGGAAAGAGCTTATAAATAAAAAGCTTGAAGAGGAAATGAATGTTGCTATAAGAATTGCAGAGGCAGGTAGAAGAGCGAGACAATTGGCAAACATAAAACTCAGGCAACCACTTGCTTCTATGACTATAGTGGCAGATGAAAAATTCCATCCAATAATAGAGAAATTTGTGGATGTTCTTAGAGAAGAGGTCAATGTTAAAGAGATAAAAATAGAGTCCTCCGCAGGTTCAATGGTAAGTATTGAAATTAAGCCAAATTATAGAGTTTTGGGTCCCAAGTTGAAAGGGGATATGAAGAAAGTCCTAAAAGAGCTTGAAAAACTTCCAGCAGAGGAAATAGCCAAGAAAATAAAGAATGGAGTTGAAATTGCAGGGTACATATTGACTGAAGAGGATATCAATATCGTTGAGAAACCATCTCAGGGCATACTTTCAGTTGAAGTGGAAGGATTGCCCATGGTGGTATATCTTGATACGAATATAACTGAAGAACTGCGCTTGGAGGGATTGGCGAGGGAGATTGTGAGAAGAATTCAGGCCATGCGCAAGGATATGGATTTACAATATGCCCAGAAGATAAAGACATTTTATGAGGGAGATGAAAATCTTAAAAGGGCCATAGAAAAGTTCAGAGATTACATTATGAGAGAGACGCAGAGCATAGAGCTTGAAGAGGGAGAAAAGAAAGGATACCAGAAAGAATGGAGCATTGATGGAATGACTATAAAATTGGTCATTGTCTCCTAAATTTTTTAATTTTTATTATTGCTGCAATTGAAATGATGAGCAAGGTTATTAGAGCATAGAATATGTAATTGTTGAAGTGTGGCAAGAAATCTTCGTTATCCCCTATACCATCTCCATCGCCATCCTTCCACTCCTTGGGATTATGGGGAAATGCATCCTCGTTATCGGGAACTCCATCTCCATCCGAATCGATAATACATCTTATTGTAATCTTTTTAATCTCGTAATTTCCAGCTAGATCCACCACTTTTATCAGAATTGTGTAGTTTTCCTGTCTTGGGTTTTTTACGGTGTAAGTCTCATTCATTCCTAAGTCTATCCAAGAGCCATTATTTATTTTGATGGCGAAATAGGCAATGCCAAGGTTATCTCTTGCTAACCATCCTATTGTGAGATTGCTATATTTTATATTGAGCGTATAATTGCTTGGTGGGCTTATTGAATATATTTCAGGAGGAGTAGTATCCACGGTAAAGCTTCTCTCTTTGTAGGCAATATTTCCAGCCCTATCCACGGCTTTGAGATAGATTACATGGGGGCCATCGTTAACGGATATTTTTAGAGTATCGTTATTGATTGTTTTCCACAACCCCTTATCGATTCTAAAATAGCATCTACTTACTCCAGATAAATTATCAGATACATTGAAATTGATTTCAAAATTGCTTATGTTCAAGATCACATCTTTAGTTGGATAACTTATTTTCAATGTGGGGGGTGAGGTATCTACTAACACCTTTATCTCAGATATGTTGAAGTTACCTGCATTATCAACGGCTTTAACGAAGATGTGATGCTTTCCATTGCTCAAATAAATTTTATAACTTCTTTCAAGTCCAACATTTATCCAACTTCTGTTATCCCATCTTATCTCAAAATGGTTTAGACCGCTTTGTGAATCGTTTCCTTTCCAGGTGAGCATAAAGTGGCTCTTGTTGGCTATAGAGTTGTTATATGGTGAGTTTATTCTAATCCAAGGTTTGATATTATCTGCGAACGCACTTATCTCTTCACTCAATTTTGATTCTCCCGCATCGGTAAATGCGCTGATAGCATAGTAGTATCTGACATCGGGAGTTATGTTATAATCTGAGAATTCTGTGATGTTTCCTTTAATTTCATAGGTGAGGGAGAGATTTGATTTTTGGGTACCTCTATATATTCTATATCCTTTTATAGGAAAGCCCCCATCATCCATTGGTGCGAGCCAAGAGATAAAAATTGAGTTTTTACCTATCTTTGCTGTGGGAGTTAATGGAGGTGAAGGAGGATAATAAATGAAGATTGGAATGGATGCGTTGTTATTATTTTCATCAATCTCTTTTATTTTGTTGTTTTTATCCACATAGACTATTATCCTATGTTTTCCCATGAGCCCAGAAGTGTTCCAAACTATACTTGCATTTTTACTTTTCCCTATAGAAATGTTCCCCAAGTTTACGGTTCCTATTTCCTGCTGAGGATAAGTAGAATCAAGGTATATGCTCGCCGTTACATTCTCTGCATTTTTAATTCCTATGTTGTGCACAGTTAAGGTTATGGTTATATTATCTCCCTCAGTTGGTTTTGAGGTGTTTAATTTTATATCATCTTTTGATATGGTTAAATCTGGTAATGGTGGGGGCAGTATGTGTAAAGTTATGTATTCATTCTGGGAGTATAGGTCTCCATCATAAGCCCGCACAAATATGTAATGGGTCCCTATACTGAGATGAGTTGTATTTATCTGATAGCTCCATTGTGCCCCTCCAATTCTGAACCATGGCCCTCTATCAATTTTCATCTCCACATACTCTATAGAATTATCGTCCCTTGCACTGCCGTACACTGCTATCTCATCTCCCCATTGAAGTGTTATATTTTTACTGCTCTCAATCTGGCACGAAGGTGCTTTGTTAGTATCGTCCTTTTCAATGTTGTAAACCTGATTTAGCATCTCATCCCATTGGTAGTCCTTGAAAATGGAGAATGTAGATGTTTGTGCGGGCTCAATTGTTTCAGCCATCATCATTTTCCTTCCGTTTGTATCAGAGTCGTAGTACGCAATGACACTCTTGGTAGCGTTATCTAACATGCTCTTTGCCCAGTATCTTATGTTGCTATCACCTACATACTTTAGTATTTCCTTTGCAAGATCTCCTAGGTCCTTTCCAGAGTGCCAGTACTTGGTATCAGCACTTACTGCATTCTGAAAAGCTTCTTTGATCTCCGTGTTGTTACTGCCTGCTTTGGCTCTTACTGCTTGAGCAAATTGGTTGTAAGAGTTCATAAAAAATTCTAGAGCGGTAGTGTTTATAGCAGCCATGGTAGATATTGAAAAATGTAAATTCTCATCATCCACATGCTCCACGAAGTATCTGGCAAAATTCTCTGCACTCATATTTGGGTCAGATGTTAACCCATATAGAATAGCATTGTAATCCCATCCATCGTCACCTTCGGTGTGCTCAGAAGCTACAATGATCTTTGTGGCATTTCTAATTTCATAGTTATCCGCACCAGCATCCATAAGACATGCGTCATAGCCCCAGATATCCACTCCTCCTGTTTTCTTTTTTATCTCTTCGGCAGCGTAGTGTAAATCTTTAAGGGATAGATGAGAGCCAGAGGTTTCGTCCCACATTGCACCGCTGTAGTCTCCACCGTGGTCCCATAAATCCAGAAAATAATGCTGGGCAGGATAGGTTTTCATTGCCCAAACCACGAAATCTACCAAGGTATCTGGATTTCCCATATCAAGTTCGCTCTTCATCCATGGTGCAGATAGCACCTCATAACCTCCATTTTTAATTTCTATTAGTTTAGTATCTCCATTGCCATCCTTATCCCAGAGAACGAGCACATTAACATATGATGTGTTCTGGTATCCCCTTTCCATCTCACTTAAGTCACCTTCTGTGGCATCCGAGAGGGAGTTATCTCCATCCATATACACCATAAAAGTCCATTTTGCATAGTGATTTGAAGTTGGGTATGAATAATCATAAATCTTTAAGGGCTTTTCTTTCGTTTCCTCTTTTAAAAGGTACCATTGATGAAGATTGAAAGAACTGTATGTTCTGTATATCCACGCACTCTCACTTTCCATCTTGATTGTTACCGAAAATCCATGGGTATGAATCTCTCTGATCGGGTAATTTGCATTTGCAATTTTTACATTTTCACTTGTTTTTCCAAATATTGTGAGCCAAAGGGATGTCTTGCCACTCCAGAAAATAAGAAGTTTTGAATTTATGTATGTGAGATTCGTTATTGTTGCGTATGAATTGGATAACTTTTTACTCTCCCATTTTCCTTGCGAGAAGTAATAAATGTATGGAGTATGATTTATGGAAGATGTTATGAAAATTCCGTGAGCATTAACGAGTAAAGATGGGCACTCTCCCCCTACATATACTGGCTTGCTCCAAGAGCCATTGTAGATTAAGAGATAAGAATTCTGCATTCTTTGCTTGGTATATACGGCATAGATTAAATTTTTATATTTCTCAATGATAATTTTGCCATTGAGTTCATTTTCAATATCTTTTATCGGATTTGCATTTTCTTTAGGAGCCATCCCATAGGTAATATTGCCAGATAGGATTTGAATTATGAAAATTGCGGTTATAAAGAGTATAAGCATCATTCTAAATTTCATTTTTAAATCCCCATTTCCCATGCGAGTGCCTAATATAAAATTTTTGAGTGAATTTCATTTTAGCAATATTAATATAAATCCTCCCCATGTCCGCATGAGGTGATGTAAATGGAAAAGAGGAAGGTTTTGATATTGGGAGCAGCGGGAAGAGATTTCCACAATTTCAATGTTTTCTTTAGAAACAACCCTAACTATGAGGTAGTGGCGTTCACGGCTACGCAGATTCCTGATATAGAGGGTAGAGTTTATCCTCCTGAGCTTGCGGGAGATCTCTACCCGGATGGCATACCCATTCTAGCAGAGGACGATATGGAGAAAATAATCAAGGAGAAGGGCGTGGATATAGTGGTATTTGCTTACAGCGATGTACCCCACGAGCATGTTATGGACCTCGCATCCAGAGCTCATGCCGCTGGGGCTGATTTCTGGCTTTTGGGCCCAGAGAGTACAATGCTTAAAAGCAGCAAGCCCGTGATAGCTGTAACGGCCGTGCGCACTGGAAGCGGAAAGAGCCAAACCTCTCGCAAGATATTCAAATTATTGAGAGAGAAGGGATTGAAAGTTGTGTCCATCAGGCATCCTATGCCCTACGGAGATTTGGTTAAGCAGCGTGTGCAGAGATTTGCATCATACGAAGATTTGGATAAGAATGAATGCACAATCGAAGAGAGAGAAGAGTACGAGCCATACATAGATATGGGTGGAGTTGTGTATGCGGGCGTGGATTACGAAGCAATTCTGAGAGAGGCGGAGAAGGAAGCGGATGTTATAATATGGGATGGCGGAAACAACGACTTCCCGTTCTACAAGCCTGATCTTTGGATTGTGGTGGCTGATCCTCATCGTCCCGGGCACGAGATGAAATATCATCCAGGTGAGACGAATTTCAGAGCGGCAGATGTAATCATAATCAACAAGATGGATACCGCGAACCGTGACGATATTCAGGAGATATACAATAGCATCGAGAAGGCAAATCCAAATGCAATAGTGATCGAGGCTGCCTCACCTTTATTCGTGGATAAGCCGGAATTGATAAAGGGCAAGAAAGTGCTCGTGGTGGAAGATGGCCCCACTCTTACGCATGGAGGAATGAGATACGGTGCTGGCTATGTGGCAGCAAAGAAATTTGGAGCGAAGGAGATAATAGATCCAAGGCCTTACGCCGTTGGCTCCATAGTGGACACATACAAGAAATACACGCATCTCCATGTGATATTGCCAGCAATGGGTTACGGTGAGAAGCAGATGAAAGAACTTGAAGAGACGATAAATAACGCGGATGCGGACGTGGTTGTGAGCGGCACTCCAATAGACCTCAACCGCGTGGTTAAGGTGAATAAGCCTATTGTGCGCGTGCGCTACGAATTAGATGAGATAGGCAAGCCTGATCTTGAGGATATTCTTAATGACTTCCTCAAGAAACACAATCTCTCCTAATTTTTTTATATTTTAAACCTGTAAATTTTTGTTTGCAGTTCTCCGTACATAATGTCTCTCTTCTCAAGCACTTCAAAATAATTTTCAAATTTTTTGTAAGGAATTATTAGAGTTAAGATTGCGCCGGAGAAATGCTCTTCAAGCTCTTTTGCAAACTCCTCATATAATTTGAAAATCTTCTTCTTTGAGCCTATGCGCAGTCCGAATGGAGGGTTTGTTATTATAAAAGGTGCATAATCAACAAATTTGTGCATGTTCTCTGCATCTCCCTGTAGGCATGAGAACCTTGCTCCTGCATTTTTAGCATTTAACTTGCACCCATTCACATGCTTTTTGAATTTTTCAACGCAATACAGCTCCAATCTCTTATTTCTCTCGCTTTTATCCATTTCTTCCTTTATACCATTCCAAAGAGCCTCATCAAAAAAAGGAAGTTTGGGAAAATTGAATGTCCTGAACTTGTTTGGGACTCTGTTGTAATTGTGATATGCCTCTATCGGAATAGTCCCAGAGCCACAGAAAGGATCTACCATTTTCTCTCCATTCCATCCCGCAAACTTAAGCATCAAAGAGGCGAGTACTGGATTTATTGGGGCAGGATGCTGATATATGCGATATCCCCTGCGGTGCAAACTCTCGCCAGTGGTGTCTATGGTAAATATAAAATTCTCATTATCAACCCAGCATAGGAATGTTAAATTTGGGTTGTCTAAATTCACCTTCGCCTTTGGACATTTTTTCAAAATTTCCTCTCCAACAACTGCATTCACATCCATGCTCGTGAAATCATGCTCTCCTCTTCTCTTAGTTCTCACGGCAAACGTGGTATTTATGCAAAAATCTGCTTCTTGCACGAATTTTCTTGTATCCTCCAATTCCTTTATCTTTCCCATCGAGAGGATTACTGCAATGCGAAATATTCTTTTAGCCCCATAATTTAATCTGTAAATTAATTCTTCATTTCCTTCGTATATAACTTTTCCAGTTTTCAATTCCAAAATTCTTGCGCCAAATTTCTCTATTTCCCTTGCTGCTATGTCTTCCAAGCCATGCACCGTAGTGGAAAGAAAGAGCATACGGGTCTATAAGAACGCTCAATAAAAAATCTTGCTAAGGCGAAGTATTAAATACATTCCCAAATATCTTCTGCTATGCGAAGCTCCAGATACCCCGGGGTTTACACCGATGGCAAGGGATTTTACACAAAATCAAAGTTCAAAGAGAGCGTTTATGGCGAGAGAGTTCTTGAGATAAAAGGGAGATTTTACAGGAGGTGGGAGCCAGTGAGAAGCAAGCTAAGTGCAGCCATGCACCTGCACCTTGAGAATTTTCATTTTAAAGGTTCAAAGATTCTCTATTTGGGAGCTTCTACGGGCACAACAGTTAGCCATCTTTCGGATATAGCGGAGCTTGTATGGGCTGTCGAGATATCTCCTATGTCCATGCAGAAACTCGTGCATCTTGGAGAGAGAAGAGACAATATAGTTCCAATTCTGGATGATGCAAGGTATCCTGAACATTATGCAATATTTGTGGAGAAGCCTAATATAATTTATCAGGATGTATCTCAGAGAGACCAGGTGGAGATATTTTTGAAAAATATGGAGTTCTATGCTCCAAAATTTGGATATTTGATGCTAAAAACCAGGACTATAGATGTGAGAAAAAAGCCAAAAGAAATAATGAAAGAAAAGGCAAGGAAGATAGGAGAACTTTATTCAATTGAGGAGATCATAAATATTTCAAAGTATCAGAAAGACCATTATGCTATTGTGGTTAGGAAGTGAATTTTTATGGATAGAGAAACAATGGCTGTGTTTGTAGTTCGTCTTTATCATTTTCTCTATCCTATCTATGCAGGTACCATTTTCATTATCACTCTTTATATGGTTTTTCCTTCATTGTTTTTAAAGGTGGGCACTATTCTTCTATTGTATCTAATTCCCCCTGCGGGGAAGGAGAGTATGGTGCCTGCTTTAGTTGTAATCTTCTCTCCCATTTATGGATTTTATGGGGTCTTAATTGCGGCTGCTTTGATTACAGTTATAGATTCCATTGTTGCCTGGTGGACTGTATGGAACTGGGACCTTCTCAAGTATGTGCCATTGCTGAATATATATGTGAGAAAGATAGAAGAGGTAGGTAAGAAAAAGTGGGAAAAGCATACGGTGATAAGAAAATTTGCCTATGCAGGCCTAGCCGCCTTTGTTGCCATACCATTTCAGGGCTCGGGAGGATTCACAGCTGCTCTTATTGGCAGGCTCTTGGCGATGAACGAATTCAAGATTCTCTTATCCGTGGTAGTTGGCTCGTTTACCGGAAGCTTTATAATAGCCCTGCTTGCCTATTTCTCACTCTGGAGCTTTAAAGAATGGGGTATATTTGCAGTTGGGGGAATAGTTATATTCATCCTCGTGTTTGTGGTTGTGTACCTTTGGCTTAGAGGTGAGAAAAATGAAAATAATGGTGACGGGTGGAGCAGGATTCATAGGAAGTCACATCGTTGATGCTTTGATGGAGGAAGAGCACGAAGTATTGGTTTACGATAATCTCAGTTCTGGAAAAATGGAGTTTATAAAGGAGCATATGGGCAAAGAGAATTTCAAATTTGTGCAGGCGGATCTCCTTGATTTTGAAAAATTAAAGGAGGAGATGGAAGGCGTAGAGCTCGTTTACCATGTGGCTGCAAATCCAGATGTTAGATTGGGAGCAAGTGATACACATGTGCATCTGGAGCAGAATGTTATTGCCACCTACAATGTGCTTGAAGCCATGCGCTTGAATGATGTTAAAGATATAATTTTCACATCCACATCCACCGTGTACGGTGAGGCAAATGAGATACCCACTCCGGAGGGTTACGGACCATTGATACCAATTTCTCTTTATGGAGCATCAAAATTGGGAGCTGAAGCGTTCATTACATCCTATGCTCACACATTTGGTATGAGTGCAGTCATATATAGATTTGCGAATATTGTGGGACCAAGGAGCACCCATGGTGTAATTTACGATTTCATAATGAAATTAAAAAGGAATATGCATGAACTGGAGATTTTAGGGGATGGAACACAAACAAAATCGTATCTCTATGTAAAGGATTGTGTGGATGCCATAATATTTGGGTATAAAAATCGCAAAAGGGATGTGGAAATATTCAATATTGGAAGCGAGGACTGGATCAATGTGCGGAAGATAGCAGATATAATCGTTGAAGAAATGGGATTGCAGGATGTAAAATACAAATTCACCGGAGGAAAGCGTGGATGGAAGGGTGATGTGCCAAAGATGCTTCTTTCAATAGAAAAAATAAAATCCTACGGATGGAAACCAAAATACAATAGTGAAGAAAGCGTTAGGCTAACTGCAAGGCATTTGCTCAATGAATTAAATTCTCTTGGGGTGTAGGGGAGAGTATATCTCTCTCTATTATCTGTGGCTCCTGCCATTTTATGTGTAATTTTATCTTCAGTTTATCTTTATGGTAGCTCACTTCAAAATTCTCCACTTGAGAGCGATAGAGCTTGTATCTCTTTCCGTCGGGAGTCAAGCGAGTTCCGTCTACTTTTATTAGTCCCATACTCTCCAATTCCTTTATCTTTCTGTATGCGCTTGCAAGCGGAATGTCAAATCTGTAAGCAATCTCCCTCACAGAAACGGGTTTTATGGCCGATGCCGCTAGTATTTTGAGATTGTATTCGTCCATCAATACCAGAGTTAATGCATGCTTGTCTACCATATGCATCCCCATGTTCGCATTTTGATAACCATTTAAAAAACTTTCGTGGCAATTTTCTCTTTGGATAATTATGAGAGAGTAATTACTTCTGCTAATATCCTGTGAGAATATTTCTTGAGAATAACTGATGGAAAACAAGTATGATTTTGATTGATAAGTTTTAATTTATAAAAATTTTTCCAAAAATTTAATAATGGATGGGTGGAATGGGGAAGTATGAACCTTGAGGCAAAGAGCATGGTGAGCGTGTTTATGGACAGGTATTCATCGCAGATACTCCTGGGCACATCTATGAGAGCAAAGGGAATTAGAGAATTGAGTAGGGAGTACAATATACCTGTAACGGTATGCTACAGACGCATAAAGAAACTTGTGGAAATGGGATTGCTCATGGAAGAGAAGGTGGGAAAGAGGTTGAAGTATAAATCGAGAATCAACGATTTTAGTGCAGTTCTTGATTTCGAGGGAAATAAAATGAAGATAAATATGATTGCAGATGGAGAGAACTATGAGATCGAAGCACCAATTTTATAAGGTTAGAGTAGCGACTTTCGCTCTTCTTGCATTCTTGCTCTTTCCCGTGTTATTTGGGGGTATGTCGCATTCATCATCAGATTTAAAAGAGGGAAATAGCGAGGTTTTGATGAATAATATAATTTGGAGAGAGACATCAAGACTCACTTGGTTGGGCAATTCTACAAAACCGCAAATTATGAGGAGTGGTGATGGAAATTACAATATTGTCTGGCAAGATGATAGAAATGGAGAGTGGGATATATATTATTTGAGAGTAAGACCAGATGGTTTTAAGGTTGTGAATGATACCAGAATAACCCATTTTAAAGGTAATGATACTAATCCGGTCATAGGAGTTATGGGAGATCATATCTATATTGTGTGGCAAAGGTATGTAAGTGGACATTGGGCAATATACTTCTCAAGATTGCTTTACAGCAACAAGAACATTCTGATAGAGATTCCCCCAATACCTGTTAGGAAAATAAATACGGATTGTATAAATCCAAAAATTGCTGTAGATTCTAATGGAGATATTGACCTCGTGTGGCAAGAGTTGAATGGCTCACATTGGGAGATTATGTACGATAAATTGGACTCTTATGGCACTCCTCTATTCTCGCCTATTTTGGTTTCCCAATCTTATATGGATTCAATGAGACCTTCAATTGTAGTGGATAATAATAATGATGTGCATATCTTCTGGGTAGGTTATTCAACCACACCCGGCTATAGTATATTTTATAGAAAATTGAGTCCTAAAGGAAGTTTCTTAACAGAGATAAGAAGGATCTCCGTGGTATCTCCTAAGAGCACGGTGGAATCTTACTATTATAATAACTCCCTATACACCGTGTTTTCCTGCTCAAGAGAGCGCCTTGCCTACGAAGTAATATTTACTCGATTAAGCTCATCTGGATATACGGAGGTGGATGATACAAATCTCACAGTTGCAGATAAAATAGATTCTATGTATCCGCATCTTGCCGTGATTCACAATAGAATGTTTGTAGTTTGGAACGATAATCCGATGGGCGTGATAAAATTTTCAATCTATGATTTAAATGGAAACAAGATAGGGAAGGTTTTGAATATCAGTGCCTCCAACTCTTTCTTTCCTTCCATATCGGTAAATGATAGGACCATAGGTATTGTGTGGCAGAAAGAGGTAAATGGCAAGTTTTATCTCTATTTTAGAAGTGCCGAATTCCCTGACTTGAAGGTTGAGAGTATGAGTTTGTATGCGCAAGGCTCAAATATAACTCTAAAGGCGAGTTTGTACTCTTCCGTTCCTCTTACTACCACCTATGGAATTTATCTGGACGGAAATTTAACCCTATTGAGAAATGTTTACATTAATAATGTGGTAAATGTGGAAGAGATCCTTAATGCAACTCCAGGATGGCATAGAGTTAAGATTTTTATAGATCCATTTAATCATATTATTGAGACAAATGAGAGTAATAACGCGATGGAAAAAATGATTTATGTGAAGCATTACTCCTTTAATATATCCACAAATCCCGTTTATTATCTCCCTGCTGGCAGGTGGAGCAATATAAGCGTTTATTTGAGCAATACTGGAAACTGGGTGGATAATTATACTATGAGAATTCTCTACAATACTACCTTGTTCAAAGTTCAACCTGATTTTAAAAAAGTTAGATTGAATGAGAGTGAAAATGAAATTGTGAATTTCTCAGTTTATATATACAGATCCACCATAGTTGGAAATTATACAATGAATCTTACAGTTCGCTCCATTTCAAGTGGCATTGTGGAGATGAGAAATATAACTGTTAGAGTTTTGCCTTATGTGAATTTTAATGTTGAATATGCGCCCATGTACACAGTTCTTCCTGGAAAGAAAATAAATATAGAGCTGATAATTGAAAACACAGGAAATTGCAATGATACTTATATTCTAAATCTGCATCAATCTAAAAATTGGCCAATGATGTATGAGAGCAAATTGAATGTAAGTTATCATTCTTCAAAATCTATTTATATAACTCTTCTTGTGCCAAATGGTACATACGGATTTACAAAGAACTATCTAAATTTGACAATAAAATCATCAAGGTTGAATATAACTAAAAAAGCATCAATTATGGTAATAGTTAAGCCGGTTCACAAGGCATCAGTTTCCATACTATCGCTTATTGAAAATGGAACTTATTATTATACTGCGAGGATAAAAGTTGTAAACGAGGGCAATATGAGAGATCTATTTACCATAAAATTGAGTGGAAATGCAGCGCAGTTCTCATACATATCAAATGCCTCTCTTGTATTAAATCCGCAAGGAAGTTATATAGTTATTCTGCATACCTATCTTCCTCCTTATATGCCTGCAGGCTCGTACAAGGTAGATTTTAATGTGAACTATGATAACAGGTCTCTGGCTTCAGTACCTCTCCTCTTAACTGTTCAAGAGAGCCATCAGTTCATTGTGAATGTAAAAGTTTTATCGCAGGGAAAGAAGGTTGTATTGGCGGCCATAATAAGAAATGTGGGCAATACTCCCGAGTTGATTATGCTCATTCCAAAATTGGCTGAGAAAACAAATGCCACATGGATTTTGTACTATAACCATAAGAATTTCACAAATGTGACAAGCGTGTATGTTAAGCAAAATCAAACTGTCAATGTTACTATAACTCTGGCAACGAATCTTACAAATGGGATGCATAAAGCTACCATTATTTTCAGGTCAGCATCTCATATTACAAAGAATGTTACCGTGGAGTTCAGAGTTGGAGAGAAGAGTATATGGGAAAAGATAGGTGATTTTATAATGGGCAATCTAACTTATGTGATCATAGCGGCTGCAGTTATTGTGGGTGTGATTGTTTACTTCATAAAGTTTAGAGAATGATCCTGCCATGATTTTCTTGAGTGAGAATTAAAAATTTTAATCATTTTTATAGAATTGTAACTAAATATTTTTAAACCCCTTACCATATTTCATTTTGGAGCCCAAAGAAAAGGGCTCATGAATAAAAAGAGAGACCCGAGGTGATGAAAGATGAAGAAGGTTTGGAATAAGAAAGAAAAAGGCGAAATGGGCATCGGCACCCTGATAATCTTCATAGCAATGATTATCGTGGCTGCCGTTGCCGCAACGGTGCTCATACAAACAGCGTACCAGCTGCAGCAGCAGGCTGAGGAGACGGGTAACATAGCCATTCAGGATGTTGCCACTGGATTCAAGATAATACATGTTGGTGGTATAGTTGATAACAGTACACCATCTGCACCCAAAGTAGGCATTATACAGATCAAAGTTGGTCTGATAGCTGGAAGCCCTGCCATTGATATGAGAAATGTGCTAATTGAACTGACTGATGGCACAAAGGATGTAACCTTGAACTATACTAATGTGGATATAACTACCACTGCTGGTCAAGTAAAACTTGCAGCTACTGGTGAATGGCTGGCTAATACTACTTTTACTGCTAAAATCCTAAGGGATATGCCACCGCAGAATTGGGATAATCAGAGGGTAGTTACTCAGGGAGACATAGTTATGCTGATAATAAATGCAACTGCGGCAGGATTGAACCTCACTCCGCAGTCTCAGGTAACCTTGCAGATAATACCCAAGCATGGTGTGCCCACATATGCAGCATTCATGGTGCCTGCAACCTTGACAACTAAGTACGTGGACCTCTACTGAACTCTTTGACTTTCTTTGTACTAGGGTACTAGGGTACCAGAAAACCTTTGAACCTTGGAGGTGATAAAAAATGGCAGGGTTGTTTAAAAAGAAGAAAAAAGAGAAGAAGCCAGCGAAAAAAGCAAAGAAGACAAAGAAGGTAGAGGAGCCAGAGATTCCAGAGATACCTGCAGAGGCAGTGCCTGAAATCTCCGAGGCAGGGATAAACGATGCTGAAATTGAGAAGGTGCTGGGTACAGCCCTCAAGGGTTTGGATATAGATGAGCTTACAACGAAGCTCGATGACATCTCAAGGAAGATAGACGAGTTTCAAGCAAAAATCGAGCGCCACGATTCAATGATTGGCTCTTTGGAAAATGAAATCAGCGAGATCAGGAAAGTAAACGAGGAGATGCAGGATAATATCAAGAGACTCCTTGATATCTACGAGGTAGTTTCACAGAAGATCAATCCATTCATAGAGATGGGCGAAAGGAGAGAGATGCCCATAACTCCAGATACCGTCATACCACCGGAAGAGCCAGGGATAATACCTTCAGTGTTTGAAGAAAGCACGCAGATTCCAGAAGAGAAGCCAAGGGAAATGCCTAAGGAAAAGCAAAGGGAGTATGTACAAGAGAATCCAGCCCCAGTGGAAGAGAGAAGGAAAGAACCAGAGCTACCGAAACCAGGTGAGGGTCCGATACTCAAGCATATCAAGAAGGACTATTACACCATAGTGCTCCTAATGCGCTGGATCGAGTTCCTGTTTGAAAGAGTGAAAAGGGACAAAATTACATTGCTCTTGGACTACTATGTGGACATTGGCTGGATAAGTAAAGAAGTGAAGTCAGAGATAATGGCATACGCGAGAGGTGAGGTTCAAGATGTTACCAAGTACTTCCCTGAGGAAGAGATAGAAGCTGAGATAGAAACGCCTGCTGGAACTATAAGGGCACCAAAGCCCAGAATATACAAGAAGGTTGAAGATTGGAGATTGAGCGCAGAGGATCATCTAAAATCATTGCTCTTCATAATGAAGATTGCAGGTGTGGAGGTGAACAAGGACCGCCTGAATTCCTTAGAACAGGAAATCGAGAAATTCAAAAAATCCCTGTGGGAGTACCACGGGGTTTAAACATTTTCATTATTTTTTATGGCTCTAACCCGTAGAGCTCCATCAATCTTTTAAATTTACGCCATTCTTTCAAGAATTCTTTACCATCCTTTGTGATTTTGTAAATGCTCTTTCCTCCATTCGTTTTTACCTCAATTAAATTTTTCTTTTTTAGATTTTCTTCAATTTCCTTAAAAACAGAGTATGATACATTAGCCCTGCGTAATATGATTGAAACTGTGCATTTATCCTCTTGGGCAATTATGGATAATACATCGAATACAACTCTGCTCTTAGATCTTTTCTTTTTCATAAGCCACCCTCAGTCCTGGAATTATGAAAAGTGCAGTGCCTGCCAAGAATAGCGAGGTTATAATGATATTGAGGTATTGATGTTGGCTTATTATTGTAAGAAGTTGGGCGATAACTGCTAATTCAAAGGAAATCAGGGAATATAAAACTATGGGTGAAGTACCCTTTTTAGCCAGAACATTTTTTCCTATCTCCACAAGGTTGAAGGTTATGAAATAGAATGAGAATATAATGGCAAGGTCACTTGAGTATGCTATGAAAGGTGCTACGAAGAAGAACTCTTTTTTCAAGTATGCACGATACATGTTCAGAAAGAATAGCATTTCGAAAATATAGATTAACATTATAAAGATGTCATAGTGCCATATGGAATAGCCAATGTAGGAAAGGTAGAAAAGCACGAGAAAGATGTAAAGTAAGAAATAGTGTATTTTCCCCGCTCTAATCTTTAAAGGCAATACAATTAAAGGCACTATAGACATCAGAAAACCTATAATCGCAATTATAAGCTCCATTAATAGTCGCAATGCTTTGGAACTTTAAAAGTTTTTCTTATTTGGTTCTTGTCAGCTAAAATGTTGATATTGTTTAAAAATATAGCCTTATTTTGTCTGTCAACATGTCAAACAATAGTCGGCTTTCAAAGAGGAGTGGTTTTTTACTATTTCTTCTTGCGATTTTTCATCTTTTAATATTTAAGTTTTTTGGATGATTAAACCGAAAAGCATTTATATGCAATATCTCATATGGTTATCTGTCAAGACATTCCCCTATAAACCAATAGGAGGAGTGTTAAAAATAAGGAGGATGGAAAAATGAAAGTAGAAACGAAAAGAATATTGTTAGCGGTTTTAGTGATATCCTTAGTACTAGTTAGTGGTTTTTCAGTAATGACGGGGAATGCCAGTGCACAAACTAACACTTCTTCACAGGTTAAATCTAGTGGAGCTATGGAAGTGAGTACGGATTTAGGAAATAATACAGCCCTTCTACAAGGCTCCGTGGGCATTACATTGCCTAATGCCATCAACAAAGAATATACAAAATCTCCCGGTATAGTAATAGGAAACATATGGGCAGACCCGCATTATCCTGTGGTGGGTGAACCTACGATGTTTACAGTCTCAGGAGGAGTAACTGGAGGTGTACCGCCTTATCATTATACTTGGACATTTGATGATGGTTCTATAGTGCAAGGGACATCTGCGGTGCATATTTTTAAACAGCCAGGTGTTCATATCGTGAGTCTTACAGTTAAAGATGGGGTAGGAAATACAGCTACAACTACAAAGAAGGTATATGTGGATCCTAAATTAGAAGTTAGTGTTACAGTGGATACTCAAAATCCTGCAGTTGGAGAGAAAGTGTTCTTCTCTTATAAGATTACAGGGGGATTTCCATTTTACATTAATAACCATACATATTATAAGATGTATGTGGACTTCGGTGACGGTTGGGGGCACCTCTATGGTTATTACGCACCTACAGGGACTTTTAATTATACATATACAAATCCTGGCGAGTATCTAATATACGTACGAGCATGGGACAACGCGACAAACTGGTATACCTGGACCTATCGCATTACTATAACATACTCTAATGTGAATACCAATTATGGACCACTTGATGCCAATGTTACAATTTCACCAAATCCTGGATTTACATACAAGCAAGAGACTTTGAAAGTTTGGCCAATTAACGGAACAGGTATTTATAATATAACTGTACTGTGGGGAGATGGCAACCATAGCTATTGGGGATATGGATATGTATATAATCCACCACTTAAGTTCTATCATACCTACAAAGTACCTGGCAATTATCAGATTAAGGTCTATGTAAATGACTCCTTAGGAGATAGTGTTGAAAAAGTTCGACAGCTTCGTGTGTTCCCAGGTCCTCTAAAGGCTTATTTAGGTAATATGACTCAGAACTCTACTGGTGCTTGGGTAATATTTAATACCACAAGTCCTAAAGTTGTAACTCCTGGAGAAGCAGCAGCAGGTATAAATCTATATGCAAATATAACTGGTGGAACACCCGGGTATACATGGCAATTGATAAATGCCACTACTAACTATGTTGTTGCTACAGGTACCACAGCTCTACCAAGCGATACTCCGTTTTATGTGTGGACATTCGATGATTCATCACCAGGAACATATCACTTTGTTTTCAAGGTAACTGATCATACAAATAATATCGTATATAGCAATACATATACTATAATAGTTAAAAGTGCAAATCTCACAATTCAACTTCTACCGGCATCCGTAAATGTGCCTATAGGGGGTAATGTATCCTTTGTGATTGATATATGGAATATACAGCTAAATAGTAGCGGTGCTGCTACCATAAATGTGACATTTTACAATGGTACTGGTTCTTGGCCTACTTGGTATCATGTGTATACTTTCACTAATGGAACACCCGGTGCAATAATATATAACACAACTCCATTTGAAATAAATGAAAGTACAACTCCTGCTCTACCTGTTCAGGTATATGGTGGTAACATCCTGCCTGGTGATTACACTGCTAAGGCTACAGTTAATTATGGTAGTGCATATAATGCAACTAATCACGAGACGGCTACAAGTATAGTACATGTGGTTTCATATCCACCCATATCCTATGTGATCTGGTCTGAGCCATATCCTGCTAAGATTACAGCTGGATTGCCGATAACAATATATGTGAATATAAGCGGAGGAGATGGTCTATATTCAGTGAATTTCAATCCTAATGGCACGGTAAGTAATGTATATACAAATGATGTTAATGAGACAATAAGCGGTCCTGACTCTAATGGTAATTGGACAGTGTCTAATCTGGTTTACTATACTGCTCCAGACGGTAAACGTTATTACAACATGTCATTTGTTGTGGTCTATTCGACTCCGAGCCCTGCTCAGGGGTATGTCTTGGATGGAAATGTATTATCTAATGCCTTCACACAGTATAAAGGGCCATTCAAGGTTACTATATATGTGACACCGCCTAGCAAGTTGCAGGTTGAATTTACAGGTTCAAGTCATTATTCTTATGCTCTCCCTTATCGCGGAAACCAAACACTGGGACCACATCCTTTGAGAACTTTGTTAAATGATAGTTACTCATTCACTCTGTGGCTAAATATTAGTGGGGGAGTACCACCATATCATGTCTCTATGTACTTTGATGGATCAGTGTGGGGTGTAGTTTACCTCAATGGAGAGTTCTATGGATGGGTTAATTCTACCACAACATCTGTCTCTTACTGGACCGATGTGTATCCGGTTGGAGCTACAAAAGAGGCTCACTACAAATTTGTATTGATTTACAATGATAGCTATGCAGATGGAAATATGGGTATTGAGGCCTATGTAGTCTCCAACTATCCAAGTTCCTTCCCATACAGGGAGTCTCTTTATTACACAGTGTGGGCAGAGCCATATTTAACGATAGCAAGTATCGATCAATCAGCTTATTCTATAAGTGTTCCTGGATCAGTAAGCTTTGTGGTAAATGCAATGTGGGGCGATATATCACATACTCACGACTACACCTATGTATGGCTTATGCACGATTCTTCAACCCATAACTATACTATCTATGCTATAACTTCAGTGCCTATGATAACTATAGAGTTTGAGAATCCAGATATATATTCAGTGGCTGTAGTAGTTGTATCTAATGTAATAAATGAAACAGCTACTGCGGTTTACGAGGATATAAATGCAACTATGCCTCCAACTATAGTACAAGTAGTCTCTGTGAGAGTTGAAGCTGAACTTGTAAATCCAAGTGGAAATAGTTATATTGCTTATGCAGGATGGGCTGATTGGGATGAAAATGGTACTATAATGGCTAGCTTTGTAATGCCTAATGTTCCTAACGTAAATGCAGTGTATACTCTGGAGGTTACATATTCGTATACATTGGCAATAACTAATTATGATACTTATACCCACACTTGGCAGACATATTTCTATAATGCATATTCTGCTCATCCATATGCTACTGCTCAACTTACTGTGATAGCCCAGGGTAATGTAGGTCCTAACTTAGATACAATATTGGCTGCTATCAATGGAGTATGGCATGAGGTGAATGTAAGCAGAGATAACCTAATGAATGCTATTAATAATGGATTTACAAGCGTAGAGAACGGAATAGTAGAAATTAAGACAATGGGTTCAACTCTTAATGCTAAGTTAAGTGATTTAAATGCAAATATAACAGACATTCAGAATGGCATAGCCACGATAAAGACAGACATTGGCAATATACAGACCTCCTTGAACAATTTGGATGCCAAGATAACAGACATTCAGAATGGCATAGCCACGATAAAGACAGACATTGGCAATATACAGACCTCCTTGAACAATTTGGATGCCAAGATAACAGACATTCAGAATGGCATAGCCACGATAAAGACAGACATTGGCAATATACAGACCTCCTTGAACAATTTGGATGCCAAGATAACCAAGCTACAGGGCGATGTTGCAACCATACAGACGGATATTGGAACGGTGAATGTGAAGCTTGATGCAATAAATGCAACAGTAGTTAGCAATGCAAATGGCATAAAGGATCTCAAAGGTAGCATTGTTACTATTCAGACAACCCTTGGTGATATCAAGGGTACAGTTACAGACATAAAGAACGGAGTTGCAACCATACAGACAGATCTTGGAACAATGCAGACCGATGTAAGCAATATCAAGACTTCTACATCGAATACTGCAAGTGGTATAAATACAGCAATTTACTGGAACATTGGAGTGCTGATACTAGTGATAATAACACTGATACTCGTTGCCTATGTACTTGCAAAAGTGAACAAGATATCTCAGGCACCTAAGGAAGAGACCGTTGAAGAAGAAACTGAAGAAGAAACAAAGGAGGAGTAATCCTCTTTAACCTTTTTATTATTTTTATTTTAGATAGATAGTTTTTTGTAAAAATCCTTTACATTCTCTAAGGGAATGTTAAATTTCAATGGTTTTTATTCATCTTATTAGTGGAGATAAATTCTAGCATCTTAGTACTGTTATGTATTGGGAAGCCATGATAATACTTTATAAAATAATAAAATGCGATATGAATGTAGTATTAGGAGCTTTTCGCTTGTTTCTTAGATTGAAGGTAGTTGTTTATGTAATGCCAATCAACGGTATATATCTCAACCCAGTTTGAGTTGTCTGCTGTGGCATTCCTGTATATAAGTTTAAACGGCTCTCTATGGAATTTTTCGTATCCCTCTTTACCCATAAATACAGGTGGTTGTAGAGGATTCTGGCTGTTGTTATAACCAAACACTCCATTTTCGTACATGTCCTTGGTTATAAGTACATAACCTATGGGTGGATATGTACCGTTCAAACCCTGTAGTTCATCTATACAATCTGTCCAGTTTGTAGCGTTCCAAATTTCATAGTCATATTCAAAGCTAGATGGAAATCCATACGCTTCCAGTATGGTGCCTATCATATGATTTGTTGCCACTGTATAGTTCCTGTTTCCATTCTCATTGAGCCATTCTATGCCACTCATTATAACTGGAGATATGCCCTCCTGTGTTGACCTTTCCACATGGTTCATGAATGGAAATGCTGAAATTCCACTCATTAGCACTATGAAGGTTATGGTGAATATGAATATGGTCTTAAACACCTTACCTATTGGATATTTTTCCTCGTATGTTATAGGATCACCCACCACTTTTGCTCCACCAATGGGTATTGGGTTGGATATTTCAAGAGTATTTTCTCCAAATATTTTATGAGGTGTGTATGAAAAACCTTCAAAGTATACAGATACTCTCTTTCTCACACTGATTTTATGGAAAAACTCACTATTCAGGATGGATGCAATGCCTATTGCACCTATTATTGATAAGGGCTCCATCATGTATTCTATATGTCTCCAGGGCTCCAAAGAAGACCAGGTTATTAAACCCACAATGAGAGACGCTATTATGGATAAAAGCCAGCTACCAACGAAGTAAAATGATTCAGGATGCTTTTTTAATTTCACAAATCCAACTCCTATGAACCCTATAGTTAGCATAAATGGGATTGAATAAAATATGGCTATTGGAGGAATGTAGTATCCATGCAATCCTACCAAGGCAAGTATCAAAAACACGGTAATGGACAATCCTAGAGATAAAGCGAACACATTAATTATTTTTAAAGAGTTTATCTTTTTCCATAATTTATCCGAATGGTTTAGATTGTAAGTTATGGCTATTTTGTATAAAATTAGGAGGAGTATTGTACCTATGGTAGCTGTGCCGTACCAGGGTAATGCGTAATGAAAAGGAGAAGACATAAAGTATTTCATACCGGGCACTCTTAGGATCCAGTAGGTTATGGTGCCAATGGTGAAAGAAATGATGAATACAAAAGCTCTTTTAACAGTTTTCTTTGGAATGTAGTTGTATAAGCCACCTATTAAACTTATTCCTGTTATGGATATTATGTACATATAGTTTGAAAGATGATGGGATAGCAAAAGCGCTATTGATGAAGCTATGAGAAAGCCAAGGTATTTTCTCTCTTTAATCCATTTGATGAAAAAGTAAAGGGATAAAAGTAGAAAGAAATGGCCAACTGTAAGAAGATATGGCATAGAAGTTTGGTATACATGGATTGGATTTATGGCCAGAAGGGCCGATGCTATGAGTGAAATTTTTCTGTCTTTTGTAATTTCGTAGGTAATCATATAGAGGGGAATAATGGTTAATCCTCCAATTATGGGTGGAATTTTTAGGAGAAGCTGTTGAGGAGGTAATCCAGTTAAGAAATGAGCACCTAAAATAATTAGGTATAACATAGGAAAAGAGCCATATCCAGATGAGCCCCAAACTGCAGGGTACTCGTAAAATGGATTTTTCTTTATGAGAAATTCTATGGTGATAGAATAGTAAATACCAAAATCAGTGCCCCAGGCAGAATAAATCCAAGACGGAATTGAGCGTACTGCTATGGCAAGAGCGGTTATTATCATAAGATAGAATTTCCACCCAAACTTCACCCTTCTCATATCACTCTTGCATTATCTTGCTATTATTTAATTTTTTTTAGGTTTAGGGTAAGTTGCAACCCTACAGAAAAATAAAATAGGAGAGATAAATAAAGGATGAGCAGGAAATTAGAGTTATACAAGATTGTGAAGATAGGATTAAGAGCAATGAAGAGGGCGAAACTCCCGCTTTACTGGAGCAAGTATTCTAGGAAGGACTACACTCTGCACCAGCACATAATGCTGATAGTGCTGGTGCAGTATGCAGGAAGCATAGAAAGAATGCTCCAGATTGTGCGAGAAATGAGAAAGATAAAGAGGGTAATGAGATTGAAGAAAATCCCCCATAAAAGCACAATTTCAAGAGAGTTGAGAAGAATACCAGAACGATGGATTCGCATTGTGCTTAGAGAAATAGTGAAAATAATGGGAATACCCAATAAATTTGCAGTGGATTCCACAGGTATTCAAATTTATTACCGTTCATACTACTACACACAGCGAATCGGAGAAGTAGGAAAAATAAGAGAAGGATTGAAATTGCATGCTGCTGTGGATATTGAGAGGAAGCTCATTACCAATGCAATAGTTACAAAATGGCACACTAACGATTCACCGTACCTCATTCCTCTTTTGGAGGAAGAGAGAGTAAAAGAAGTGTATGCAGATAAGGGCTATGATTCTCTACGTAACATACGATTTGTTCTGAATAAAGGAGGAACTCCATACATAGCAATCCGTAATAAAGCAAGAAGAGGATTGCGAAGGAGATTGTTAGAAAAGAGCAAATCACCTGACTGGAAAAAGAAGTACTCGCATAGAAATGTAATTGAATCAGTCTTCCACTCTTTCAAAAGAGTTGTTGGAGATTACATATTTTCCCATTCTTTCTCTGGTGCTTCTAAACTCCTGCTCTTCAAAGTTCTTGCCTATGATCTCTATGTCTAATCCTTCCTTATTTTTATTCTTCTTTTTTCATGTTTTTCGAGGAATTCAACTTAACCTAGGTTTATAACCTTTTAAAATCCCCAAATTCCCGCTTTTCTTTTATAAATTTTTCAATTCTAATCTCTAAAATGCCTTCTAAATATTGCTCTTCTAAATATATGGAGATGAACCTTACCTCATTTTTTATCCTTCGGGTCATCGTTATCATTTTATTATTAACTGGTATTTAAGGGTTTTTCAGATTATTACAAAAATTTAAATTTCATAATGTGTTGAGCGTCTGTGAATGCTTGGAAGATAACGGCCTTGATAGTGTTTATTGCTGGATTTACGCTCGTGGTTTTAGGCGGAATTTATAATCCTTACACTAATGTTGTAGATCTTCCCTCGGGCGGATTTAGAGGAATAGGATTCAATATGTATGCTGGAGAGGTTGTAAATTACCATCTCACCTCTTTGGAGAGATTTACGGTGTATATAATGAATTCTACAGAGTTTCATAAGCTTATGAATAATGGTACATTTAACGGAAGCTATTACACACAAACTGGGAAAAATATGAATTTAGAGTTTAAAGCTCCTCAGAAAGATGTTTATTATATTGTAATAGCAAACTTCAACTCACAAAGTAGCATAGAGGTGGATTTTGTATATCGCAAAGGAATGAGTATGCCCCTGTTTTTGGGGGGCAGCATAATAGTTGCAATATCCATAGTTGTTCTGCTTATAGACCTGTATGGCTCTAAGCAGGTAAATAAGAATAGAGTGTGTCCAGGATGCGGAAGAGAAGTTAGTGAAGAATGGAACTATTGTCCATATTGCAGATACGAATTGCGAGATGATAAAAAATGAGATACATTGCTATAGTTGTCACACTAACTCTATTGTTCATCCCACTCTCCCATGCCTATTCCGATAATAACGAGATTGCATACAATTGGAGTTTTTATGGGCAGAATTTTGAGGTGGTTATTAATATAAATGGGAGTGAGAACTCCTCGCTTTATCATTCTTTTAATTTTTGGGTTTTAAATCTCACAGTTCCCTATGATGCATATCAATTTTATCGAGATTATCCTGCGGGCTATAGAATCGGAGACAACTTATCCTACCTTTCATACTTTCTAACGCCCAATGATACCTATATTAGGGAACTTGCCCATATGCTTGATACCATAGCTAAGAAGAATGGGTGGGATAGACTTACAGAAGCAAATTTCATTCTCACCTTTGTTCAAAATGTTCCCTATGTGAGCGATTTCACATCTACTGGATTCGTGGATTATTATAAGTTCCCCTTAGAAACCCTTTTTCAGAAGGGTGGAGATTGTGAAGATAAATCTCTTCTTTTGGCTACTCTTCTCTACATTCTTGGGTATGATGTGGTTCTATTTGCAATGGAAGTGCAGTTTCAAGGACTATACGGGCATGTGGCTGTGGGTCTAGATGTGAAGAACAAAACGGGACCCTTTGCCAGATACCTGCAGTATTATTATGCTTATGATGGAAAAGATTACTACTATATGGAATCTACGGGTTCTCAAAGTATGGTGATTTCTGGAGGAGGCATAGAGAATGTACATTACTGGGTTGGGATATCTCCAGAGGCGGCAGGAGCTAAGATATATAATTTAACGGTTATCCCATTGAATGGTCCTCATTATGAAGGGTATCATCAAAAGTATGATTATGTGAAAGAAGTTAAGGCTCAGGAAAGTTTCAATTGGTATTTATTATATGCCTTAGGTTTATTGGTTTTATTTTTACCCCTCTTTGTTTATGCTATATCAAAAGAAAAAAAGAGATGTCCTTCTTGTGGTTACTCTGTAGAGGATGATTTTAACTATTGTCCAAATTGTGGTTACTGGCTAAAACCTCCTTGGCCTCCTAAGCCGCCTTTTTCTTAGAAATGCACATGAGGCTAAATCATACCAAAGAATTGCTTGCTCATTTTTATTCCTTATTTTCTTTATGTTCAAAAACTGTGTGGCTATTTTGGGTGATAAACCCAAAAAACATGGTTTTTCAAGTAATCATATGTCTAAGTCTTCTGGATGATGTATTGACCATTCAACACTGTGATGAGAGTCAAATGGTGTATACACAACACCTTCGTTCTCTTTTTTGTAGGTAACTTGAATTTTTGGAGAATCTGAATACGAGTTTCCAACAATAGCTCTCACATAATACTCATAGCTTTCATTTTCCTGCACATCTTTGTCCAAGAACCATTCCTTATCAGAAGACACTCTTGCATACTCTTTTCCGTTTTTGAATATTACATATTCTACCTTCTTTCCAAAATTCTGGGGCTTTATCCATCTAATTATTATCCCACTTTTCTTTATTTCCAAAGATAAAGTAGATAATAATCTTGCTGCCCACATAATACTTGCCTTCTCATAGGAATCAGCATCATCTGAAATCTTCATAGATATGGTAAGTTCTGGTTCCTTGTTAATATCTTTAGCATATTTACTTTTATATTTTTCTAACTTCTTCCTTGTATTTTCAAAATAATCCATACTCTTTTTTACCGGTTTTTTATCAAAAGAAATAAGATAATTTCTCTTAGCAGCTATCTCCCTCTGCTCCATATTGAATGCTTTATTCTCTTTTTTCTCCTTACACTTCTTTAGTTCTCCTTGTAACCTTTCAATCTCTTTATTCTTCTTTTCTAGCTCTTCTTCAAGCTCTTTTATCTTCTCTTTTAGCTTCTCATTCTCATCCCTAAACTCATAAGCCTGCTCTATGTTTATATTTTTTATCAACTTTTCATGATCCAAAATCTTAATCAACTTTTTATTTGCAGGTGACCACCCCTTTGGTGTAAATACCTTAATCTTTCCATCATCCTTCTCTTTAAACCATATTTTCCACATTAGTTTTGTCATTTCTCTAAGTTCAAACTCATTTTCATAGGATTTTATCTCACCCTCTTTTCGCATTTTAGATAGGATAACCTCTAATTCTGGATCTAACTCCTCAGGCAAAGAACCAGAACCATTTTTGATAAGATAAGCAAGATATTTCATTCCCTGCTTAGTAAATGAGTATTGATACTCTATGCCTCGATTTACAATTTTGCCACTCTTAGTTTTAACCTTTCTAGGCACGGCCTTTCTGCTCAAAAACCCCATTCTATACAATCTCGCCATCTCGTTAGAAACAACTTTCCTTGAGGGTATAATTAACATAACCCCATTTTCTCTCATAAGAGTTTGAACACTCTTAAGATAATCATATAATCTTTTAGTAGTTATAAATTTATTTTTATATGAATTATCAAAAGTATATAAACCCAGCGCTTGGGCCAGGAGGATTAAAAGTTCTTGATAGTCCAAAGTATATTTGATAATATTCATCATCATATATGATGATTAACTCTTATTTATCTTTTTCTTCTTCCATCAAGTTGCGTGAAAAACTCATGCTTTTCCCTGCCTGATTTTCGGAATTTTTGAGAAAATTATTTATTTATATATTCAAATTAATTTTTATTATGCATAAAAGTAATATTAATTCAAATAAATTTTATAAAAAATTTTGCAAATTTAGTCTAGCTTATGATAATATATGAGTTTAATCTCCCTATGAGTATATTCCTAAAAAATTCCGTTCTTCTTTTTGAAGAGAAGTGTTTTTCTTTCTCATTAAGTCGCTTTTTAAGGGAAAGGCTTAGTGCAGGAGGGGGTTTTGGTATGCTTTTTGGAGATTTTCCAATGTGCTTTATCGTTTCTGCTCTGGAAAGTAGAATATGAGATTTACGGATAGGGCATCCTGCTTAGAAATGCTGATTTCTTCGGTGAGAAATGCCCTTTTGCGTTTTTGAATATTGAATAGAGAAACAATCTTCAAGAGACGAATGAGAACTTTGGGGAAAAAGAGAATGAAGTTTGTAAAGGCAAAACAAGAGGTTGAGACGGAGATTTGATTATTATATGCTTAAAATTACTTATTTCGTAAAGTATTTATAATCTAATTTACATATCTTGTGTCGTTGCATAGAAGGTGGTGGAAACGAAGAGTAGTGGAGTTGTGAAGGTATTAGTGATTTCCTTGTTGCTTTTGATGATTTTCAGTGGGTTTGGAGTTGTTATGAATGTCACCGGTGTGAGCACTTATAAGATCTCTCCGACTTTTAATGAAGCAAATGTTGCGAAAACACATATACTTGATACATCCTTCTCTGATTTCAAATTTAAGAAAATTAACCAAGAGAATATAAATAAAATGTTAGAGTTGAGAGAAAAAATAATGGAGAGATTGAATGAAAGTAATGGTGGAAAATCATACCATAGCTTACCTGAATATAATATGGAAAATTCTGCAGTTCGTATGGAACATTTATCGTATATGAATACCCGTATAGATTTTAAGAATAATGCTACGCCTATGATAGATGGACATGCTACAGGATTGATATTACCAGATAAAAAAGAGCTTGAGAATTTGATTGGACATAAGATGATAATCGGTTTGAATACAAAGGTAAAAGAACCAAGCACTGTAAGGTGGGATTTGGATCCACATTTTCCTCCTGTGGGAGATCAAAAATGGCAGGGTTCTTGCACTGCTTGGGCAGTGAGCTACTATCAAAATGGGTTCTTGCAGAGAATGATTTACAACTGGACTGATGATTCTCCTGCACATCTTATGAGCCCCTCTTGGACTTACAACAAGGTGAATGGAGGTGGAGATTATGGAAGCAGTTTTGAAGGCAATGCCGAGTTGATTGAATCAGTTGGAGACGCTACATTGGCTAATATGACTTATAATCCTTCAGATTATACTTCTTGGGGAAATGAGAGTGCGTGGAGAGATGCTCCTAAGCATAGAATTGCAGGTTATTATCTTGTTTATTTTGGAAATGATAGTGGAATAGAGACAATAAAAGAGTTGCTTAGAGAGGGGTATCTTGTTACATTTGCCATAGATGCTTCTCAGTATTATAATGGATTTGTTGATGGAAACTATATCATATCTTCACAAGAATACAATTCTTATGGGCTAAACCATGCACAAACAATTGTAGGATATGATGATAACATAACGGATGATGGAGATGTAGGAGCGTTCAGAGTTGTAAATTCATGGGGCACAGGATTTGGAGATCATGGTTTTTACTGGCTTACATACAAAGCCTTGGAGGAAAAAGTATCTCAGGGTTGGCCATATGCCTATGTTCTAGTTCCTATCTCTCAGCATTCCTATAATCCAAAGCTCCTTGCAACCTGGCATTTTAGCAACCCGGGACCAAGAGATGCTTCTGTGAATATTGCTCTGGGCTTCCAGAATTCAAATTATTACAGAACTCCAATCTGGGATGGTGGAAACTATAGTTTTCCAAGTTTTATGGCTTTGGATATCACCGAGTTTTACAACGAATGGGTAAATTCAAGTTACCAGAATAAATTTTATCTGAAAATAGGAACAAGCAATAGTGGCTCTAGCATAGTGGATTCCTTTAAGATAGAATACTATCCATATGGATATAAATATCTGTGGCAAAACTCAACAGAATCTCCAGATGTCCCTGCCACCACTCCTATGGTTATCTCTTCTTCCCCATTTTCGCCTAGTGAATATTTTCCATACGTGCATGTCTCATTGGTGAATGGTATCGCCCATATCTATACGGATAGCCTTGAATATCCAGTATGGATAGGAAATGCAGGAAATAAATCCGATGCTATACTAATCACAACACAGGCAACAAATGGCTGGAGCGTATCTCTGCCAAGTAAGGAGGAACTATCTGCTGGAGTAAGTATAAAAGTGAATATGACTATCCAATTGCCAACCAATGCCAAGTTGGGAGATTCATCACTTATAACCATCAAAGCTGTATCAGAGAATGACACATCAAAAGTATATGAATTAGAGTTTAATGCATATTATGTATCAAGACCGATTCATATAGAGAGCAATACTGATTTTGCACAGCAGGCACAGAAATATGGATGGCCAGGTGACGGTAGCAAGAGCAATCCCTATGTTATCAATAATTTGTACATTCTTGGCGAATCGGCCGTTGGAATTTATATAAATTCAACAGATGTGTATGCAGTAATAAATGGTACTCATATAGAGAATACACAGGGTGGGATCTATTTGGAATATTCTAGCAATATAGTGATTAAAAATTCAATATTGAAAAATATAATAGGTTATGGTATTCTCTTGGATTCCTCTAGCAACAATATTATATCCAATAATACCTGCAGCAACAATTGGGCTGGTATCAAGCTATCGCATTCCAGCAACAATGTGATATCCAGTAATATCTGCAATAACAATAATGATGGCATTGAGCTATGGGATTTCAGCAACAACAATATTATATACAACAATAACTGCAGCAACAATAAGGCTAGAATCAAGGTATGGTATAATGAGGGTGGTATCTTCTTGGAGTATTCCAGCAACAATATGATTTCAAGCAACACCTGCATCAGCAATGAGAGATACGGTATCTACCTACAAATATCTAGCAACAACAGGTTATATGAAAATAAATTGGTAAACAATGGAATATCTTTATGGGGAGATATAGGCGCATTCACTACCCAAGAGATTCCTACAAACAACACAGTGAATGGCAAACCAGTGTATTATTTCAAAAATGTAAATATGAACAATGCATCTGTACCCAGCAATGCAGGAGAGGTGATTCTTGGAAACGTTACCTGGCTAAAAATTGAAAATCTACAAATACATAACTCTACAGTTGCCATCGAAATAGGAGGCTCATCCCACATTACCATTAAAAACAATAATTGTAGTAACAACCGGCATGGCATTAATCTGTTGTATTCTAGTAACAATACTATATCCAGTAATACCTGCAACAACAATGGATATGGTATCGGATGGTGGTTTTCTGGTATTGAACTGTGGTATTCCAGCAACAATGTGATATCCAATAATATCTGTAATGGCAATGGGAATGGTATCTTAGATCTCTCTAACAACAATGTGATCTCAAACAATACTTGCAATCACAATCAGGGTGAAGGCATCTTTGTGTGGTATTCCAGCAACAATGTGATATCCAATAATATCTGCAATAACAATAATGATGGCATTGAGCTATGGGATTTCAGCAACAACAATATTATATACAACAACACTTGCAATGACAACAATAGGTATGGTATCTTCTTGGAGTATTCCAGCAATAGTAACATTATACACAACAATATCTGTAATGGCAATGAAATTAGCATCCTGCTGAGTGATTCCAGCAATAATGTAATTTCCAACAATACCTTCAGCAACAATTGGGCTGGTATCGAGCTATCCTATTCCAGCAACAATGTGATATCTAACAATCTACTTACTAACAATAGCGGCTATTATGGTATTCATATATATTCTGGTTCCAATTGGAATCACATATACAAAAACAACTTCTATTATAATGATGGCTCAGGGAGCACATTCAAATCTTCCTACGTCCAGGCACGAGATGATGGCACAAACAATCACTGGAATTCTACATCAGGCATCGGAAATTACTGGTACGACTGGGCTAATAACAACAATACGAATGATCAGAACGGAGATGGCATTGTAGATTGGCCTTATAAGATAGACGGCTCTGCAGGTGCAAAGGATTACTACCCATTAAGATGCCCCATAGGAGAATCTACACCATCTCAACCTTTTAATTTAACCGCTAAAACAGGTGATGGTTATATAAATTTAAGCTGGGAGCAACCGGTATGTAATGGGAGTTCTGACATCATAGAATACAGAATATACCGCAATGGCAGTTTAATAGCGACAGTGCAGGCGAATCAGCTCTGGTACAATGACAGTGATGTAAAGAACGGGGTCAGATACACATACTATGTAACAGCAGTAAATTCAATAGGAGAGTCCCAGCCGAGCAATGAGGTACAAGTCACGCCAATGACGGTACCGAATGCGCCAGAGAGTTTGCAAGCAAAGGCAGGAAACAGGTATGTAAATCTGAGCTGGGAGGTACCGAGTGATAATGGAGGAAGCGCTATAACAGGATACAGAGTGTACAGAAATGGCAGTTTAATAGCGACAGTGCAGGCGAATCAGCTCTGGTACAATGACAGTGATGTAAAGAACGGGGTCAGATACACATACTATGTAACAGCAGTAAATTCAATAGGAGAGTCCCAGCCGAGCAATGAGGTACAAGTCACGCCAATGACGGTACCGAATGCGCCAGAGAGTTTGCAAGCAAAGGCAGGAAACAGGTATGTAAATCTGAGCTGGGAGGTACCGAGTGATAATGGAGGAAGCGCTATAACAGGATACAGAGTGTATAGAAATGGCAGTTTAATAGCGACAGTGCAGGCGAATCAGCTCTGGTACAATGACAGTGATGTAAAGAACGGGGTCAGATACACATACTATGTAACAGCAGTAAATTCAATAGGAGAGTCCCAGCCGAGCAATGAGGTACAAGTCACGCCAATGACGGTACCGAATGCGCCAGAGAGTTTGCAAGCAAAGGCAGGAAACAGGTATGTAAATCTGAGCTGGGAGGTACCGAGTGATAATGGAGGAAGCGCTATAACAGGATACAGAGTGTATAGAAATGGCAGTTTAATAGCGACAGTGCAGGCGAATCAGCTCTGGTACAATGACAGTGATGTAAAGAACGGGGTCAGATACACATACTATGTAACAGCAGTAAATTCAATAGGAGAGTCCCAGCCGAGCAATGAGGTACAAGTTACTATAGCTCAGAGTGGCAATAATAACCAAAGCACAAACACACAAAGCAATGAATACTCGGGAATATTAAACAATCCCTACTATGTGTGGTCTATCGTTCTGGGACTGATAATTACAATTGTTATAATTGCTGTTGTAATGAAGAAAAGAAACGCAGGTAAAAAAAGAAGAATCTGAGAATGATAGCAACATATCATTGAAGTGTAGAATAAAATCGCTCTGTTAAGAAAAGCACAAAAACCAGCAGAGATGCAGGGGGAGGGATTCGAACCCTCGAACCCCTACGGGACGGGACCCTAAATCCCGCACCTTTGACCTGGCTCGGTAACCCCTGCGCTGTGGAGTATTTACTTTTTGATTAAAATCTTTTTGCTGGCCATTTTCTTCTTTTGGATTCTCTGCTAAAAAAGAGACATAGTACATCACAGCCTTTTCTACAAATTGAGATCTGGATAAATTTCCTTTGTATTTCTCAATTAAATCATTAACTTCATCACTAAGGCTAAGTTATATGTTCATCCCAATTTTCTTCTTGGTCTTGCCATAAGTTAGCTAACTAATAACTATATTTTTCTCACGGTATAGACAATATGATCGATATAGGTTAAATCTCTTTAACTCTTGTATGGCTTCTCGGAGTTGTCAGCCGTGTAATTATATATCGGACACTTTTGTGTGTTGTTATTTAAAATTCTACTGTGTGCCATGTATCTTTACAACCCGCGTGTTCGTAAAAAAATGCTGGCAGGAGATTTTGTCTTGCTCTTGGAGAATGGGGATTTTCCTTTTTTCCAGATAGGTAGAATGCATATTTTGTATTCATTTCCGCTCTAAAAAGGAGAATAGGAAATTTTACATATATACTTCCCAATTTTGTAGTAAAGCAACTGCTAATTTAGGTGTAAAAATGACAGATAATCTCTATGAGGAATCATTTATGCTTTTGCTCAATAAAATCGAACACTGTCTAGTATAAACGAGGAGCAACAATATTTTCTACCGTAGGGGCTATCGCATATTTACTCGTTTTAAGATGAGATTTGTTGTTTTTAAACGATTTTATTCATTCGGCACTTTCATTGCTCTCTCAAGATCGCTCAAATCCCAGTAAATTATGCCCTTTTCATCTATTCTATTTCTGCAATTTTCCGTAAATCCTGACTTGGACACAATCATGTACCTTCTTTTCTTTGAAGCTTCAATCTTAACAAGCTCTGATTTCCTTATGAGGTCTTCCACCTCACGCCAAGTGATTTTTCTATTCCTCCACTTGCATTCCACAAAGAGCACTTCATTCTCTAATTCTGCCACGATGTCTATTTCATCTCCACGTCTGTTCCACCATGATCCCATCTTCAGAGGTTTGAACTGCTCGGCTATAATCTCCGCCACTATTTTTTCGAATATTCTGCCCATGTGGGCATTTACATTGTTCTCTATGCTTCTAATAAGCTCATCACCCTGTCCAAGCTCGATCATACTCATGTTAGGATATATGAACCTGAACCAAAAGGTTAGAAAAGGATCTCTCAGAAAATACCTTCCTCTTTTGGAATTGGGGGGCGAGAACATGGGCACCTTTCTCTCTATTATCTCGTAATCCTGAGATAGTTCCTTCAGATATTTTCCAAGGCTCTTTTCAGGTATACCTGTTGCATTTGCAATCTCCGTCATTGTGCTCTTTCCCCTTGCAATGGCTTCCAAAATACTCATATATGTGCTCTGCTGCCTTCCAAACTCTCCCACTAGAAGGACATGAGGCTCGTCAATCAAGGGCCTGGGCTCTTCTATAAACATTGCTTTTACAATATCTTTCCAAGTACCCGAAATGCCGAATCTCTCTATGAATTCATAGTACAGAGGAACTCCTCCGAGAATAGAGTAGATATTCATCATATTCTCTTCTCCTCTGAATTTCATGTCCAGCAGTATTCTCCTGACATACCTGTAGCTGAGAGGTTCAACCCTCAATCTTCCAGAGCTGCGTCCATAGAGAGGAGTGCGGTAATCTTCGAATATCTTTTTCATCATTGTCTGATACGAACCTACAAGAATGAGAAGAGTGCTTCCATTAAACTCATCCCACACATGCTGGAGGGTTGAAAGAGCCGATTCATCCACACTGAGTATGTTCTGAAACTCATCAAGAACCACCACATCGAAATCTTCAAGAAGAATTTTAAACGCCAATTCCCAATCAAGAGTTCCCACAACCTTCTTTGGCATCATTCTGGCCAGTTCATTGGATATTCTCTGCAACAGCATTGCGCTGCTACTTCTCTCAACAAAGAAGTAAAACGATTTTTTACCCCTGATGAACTCTTTTATTAACCTGGTTTTACCTATTCTCCTACGCCCCAAAACAACGAGCATGTGCTTTGCATTCTTGGATAACCTGTACATTCTTTCCAAGGTTCGTAGCTCGTTCTGACGGTCATAGAATCTCATAATTGTAGATATGTTCTGAATACATATAAACCTTTTCTAATACTACCATTTGGTATTATACTAATTGGTAGTATTTATCATTTATTATTATGCATATCAAGTGAAATGTTTAAGAGTTATGTATGAAATTTGTAAATCTTTAGTGTTGCCTGATTATCTCGGTGGCTATATTATCTTACTATGAGATGTGTTTTCCCTAACTTTGAGTTGGGATAGACTAAAAATATTTAATATAACTGCTCATGAAAATTAATTGGTATAAATTCACTCATCATGAATGTTATTTTGCCTAAGATAATACATCATACTAACAATTTTATCAGGCACATACTCTTTCACTATATTTAGCAATCTATCATCTCTCAAAGGTACAGAAACAGGAGCATTTCCAAAAGCTATCGGTATTGTTACCCATCCATCAATATTAGAAGCTAGATGATCTTCTATTTCTGTGGTTGGTTTATTATATCCATTCCACAACTCCATTTCATACCAATTTCCATCGTGATAGAAAAATGGCATGTTGTGAATACCTATAGCCTTATATTTTTCAGTTATAATTGGGAATGTTTTTATTACAGCAACTGGTAAATATTTCGGATAATATTTCATCAAAATTTCAATCATAGCTGCCGTTGCAGTAGCACAATCATTTTTACCTAACTTTTGAGCTTTTTCTACTGTGAATGGACCGAATACTATATTTCCCACTCTAGGCAATGCTACACCGGCTTCGTTTGTATAGTTCCAAACTTTATCTATACTTGGAGCTTCGTTTGGCACTTTCTTCCACAGTCCTCTTATGAAATTTATGTCTTCCTTGTCATCAATATCAAATATTCCTGTTGTTGTTAACCTGAATCCGTAATCAACTATTTTTGGATTGCTTGTACTGTATACATTTTTAGTTGGTAAAAGTTTGTACACCCAATCTCTTATTAATAAATAGTCTAAAATTCCTGTTGAATTTCTGTTATTTGTATAACTTCTCAACCAGTTTTTGAAATTTGATTTTTCTAAAGATGATAAATTATCATAGA
This sequence comes from Aciduliprofundum boonei T469, assembly GCF_000025665.1. GTDB lineage: Archaea > Thermoplasmatota > Thermoplasmata > Thermoplasmatales > Aciduliprofundaceae > Aciduliprofundum > Aciduliprofundum boonei. Next base: position 129,547 of record NC_013926.1, on the reverse strand, counting down.
AATTTGTCCAATATTTTTCAACTGGAGCTGGTAGATTTAAAGGTGTTAAATCTGAAGATATCTTGGCATTTTGTTTTGAATTATTAAATATTTGACCATTCATCATAAACAATGCTTCTATTAATGTTTCCGGATAATCTAGTATGTTCATAGTAACCATACCCATTGCAGATTCAATTGACCATAAATGCATTCCTTCATTAGTCCACCAATTAATCTTAACATTTTCTTCAGAATGAGGCATTTTTTTTACTATTTTCTTATATTCATTCATAAAATCTAACATCAGACTGACATACGGAGTTGTGTTTGATATTGTACTTGCTATTTGTTTATCTCCATTCAAAATGAACAAAGCTTTTTCTAAATCATTTATTCTATCTGTAGAATTATTATTAAATTCTCTCAAATAGTTTCTGAATTTATTATTGATTGGTTCAAAAAACCAATACTCATCATACCACATATCTTCATTTTGCTGTGGTTTATATTTCATCAATATTTTATTTGCTCGTTCAAATGATTGATTATCGTTAGGATTCTTAGTTATGTTTATCAAACTATTTTCAAGAGTTTGTAATTCAGAAGAAAATTTTTTTGAATCATGATTTAATTTCGTTATATTATTTCCTAAATTGTGTGTCATATCATTTAGGTATAATAAAGTTGAATAGGGAGAAAATCTTGGATCATAATATGAATTTTTGTAACGACCTGCATTCCATATAAATGTAGGAATTAATCTTGCTCCAGTCAATGAATCTTTTATAGGAAGCGTATATTTGTATCCATTTCCATAACTAACAGTTACAGTGCTGTTTGCCCAATAAGCAGATTTAAATCCAAAAGAAGGTATCCATATTGTTCCAATTGCTTTTATGTCCTTCACCATTTGGTCGGAAAAAACTTCTTGTATACCAGTTTCATTGAACAATGTTGGTTTCAGAGGATTCATGTGTAATTGTACTTCTAATCCGTCATTTATTCCGTCGTGATCTGTATCTTTAACTAAAGGATTTGTATGATATTGAAATATTTCTTGATAATCAGTTAAACCATCTCCATCAGTATCTGCTTTGTTTGGATTTGTATGATATTTGTGTATTTCAAACCAATCAGGTATTCCATCATGATCAGAATCTTTCACATATTTTTCATAATAATACATTCCGACTGCTGCTCCTATCATTAAACCAGCAGACAAAAGAGCATAGATAATTTTCCTTCTTCTGCCCTTGGACCTCCTGCGAACTTTCTTCTTTGCAACCTGAACCTTCTTCTTATTTTCCCCACTCACATTTTTTTCCATCTCTCTCAAAGCTCTCTCCACATCATCTCCATGCTCTTCCACTAGCATGTCAAAAATATCATCAATTGATGGAACAAAATCATAGATGGGAAAGAATCCAAGCAATCTTTTGTTTGTAAGCACCGCAGAGCTCAGATACTTTGCAATATCGTTTTTGATTTTCTCCATTTCAAAATCTCTCCAGAACTCGTACTCTGCCTTTGCCCTTATTCTTTCGTACTCTTCTCTCTCAACACTTCTGTACTGTTCCCTAACGAACTCCTCAAGTCCCATGTTTTTCAATTCTTGAGCAACTTCTTCTCCCAAGATCTCTGGAGCGAAAAATGCTTTTACCCTTTCAACAAAACTCATATCTTCAAGTACTCGTCTCCTTGCATCTTGAATGACACTTAAGAGTTCTGAAGACATCTATTTAAAAGATACAATTTTATAGTATAAATACCCTTTTATTATCTATTTATTAACAAAAATTTTAATCCATTATGTCATACATATCTATTAGAGGAGATGTTGGCTATGGATTATGAAGAAAGGCTCAAGATAGCAAAAAAATGGGCAGATTTAGTTGTTGAAAAGTATGGAGAGATGATAAAATCAATAGTTTTGTTTGGCTCTTTAAGCAGGGGTGTTGTGAGCTCTAAAAGCGATATAGATGTGGTGGTCATAGTGGATGATCCAAAGCAATTACCCACCGGGTTTTTAGAGAGTATGGACAACGAGCTGGAGAGAATTAAAGATGAAATAGATGGGCATTTGCTTGAGATACATCCCACATACACCCTAACAGAATTCTGGGACAATGCTAGAATGGGCAATCCAGTAATTTACAATATAATCAAGGAAGGTGTGGCATTGTATGATGTGGGAGTTTTTGAGCCACTTCAACAACTATGGTTAAAGGGAAAGATTCCACACACTAAAGAAGCCGTGGATATGCAAATGAAGAGGGCAATGGAAAAGATAGAGAGAGCAGAAGTTGTGAAAATCATGCAAATTGCAGAAGATTGCTACTATGCAATAATTGATTCTGCACAAGCGTTGTTTATGGCTCTGGGAGAAGATGCTCCACAGCCAAAGAAATTATATGGAGAGATGATGAAAAATTTAGTGGCTCCGGGAATATTAGAATCGCAATATGCGGAGTGGGTTAAAGAGATAGTAGAACTAAGAGATAAGATAAAGCGCAGAGAGATAAAAGAAATAAAAGGAGAAGATGTTGATCTTTGGATTGACAGAGCTAAGAAAATCGTTGGAAAGATGGAAGAATTGATAGAGATAAAGGAACTGGGAGAATTGAGCAAGATAGTTCTCAGAACTCTTGAGATTATGGCCAAAGCTGTTGTTGAGGGGCTTATCAAACTGGGCAAAGAGGTTCCTGGTTACATTATAGAGTTAGCGAAGATAGAGTCCACCAAAGAGTTCATAGAAAAGTACGAAGAGATAAAAATAGATGAGTTGAAAAGAGAGTTCAAAAATGCGTTTATAGATTCGAGAAAGCTAGATGAGGGATATATGTTAGTTTGGAACAGGTTAGAAGAATTGAAAAATGATATTGAGAACAAGAATTTTGAAAAAGTGGAGAGATCTGAGGTACTTGCTCTTAGAGAAGCTGTAAGGGAGATGATTAGGAAAATAGATAAAAATACACAAAAAGTTTAAAAATAAATAAAAAGCCTGTTTTTATCTTCATAAATTTAAATGTCGTGGATTGAATCTGAGGATCCTTTAGTGTGAATATTTCATATTAGCAATAGTAAATTGTGCTACTTAGCTCCTTGAGAGATAATTTTTTCCTTTATAGTTTCTTCCCAGAACTTTTAACTCTCTTTAGTTCTCCGCCACAAACTGGACATTGCTCATAGTAATGATTGAAATATCTTCCACAGGAGGTACATCTCCATTTCCATTTTCTCTTTTCTTTTATCTTTTCCTGGTGTACACCTTCAAAATCCAGTCCTAAATGAGAGGCTACATTCTGAATTGCATAGTCATCCGTAACTATCTTTGCGTTTAGCTGTATAGCGAGAGCAATTACTTCAATATCAACATTTGAAAGCGAGGGGAAATCCCCTGTTTCCTTTGCTGCCTTGACTGCAAGTTTGGTGTTGTACCTTGATGGCGAGACAATTTTTAAAAGAGTAAAATCAAGGGATTTATCTCTAACTTCCTCTGCCACTCCGGGGGGAATATAAATTTCATAGTTTGCTGGAGGAACGAAACCCTCAATCAAGGCTGACGAATCCAGTACTAATCTTTCCACGGCACTGCATTGCATCATCATTTTTAAACTTGCCCAATAAGTATTAAATAAATATGGGAGATTATCATCTGGTGATATTATGGGTATGACTCTTACTGAAAAGATTTTAGCCAAGAAAGCTGGAAAGAAGGAAGTGCAGCCTGGAGAGATAGTGACTGTAGAGCCCACCTGGGTTATGAGTCATGACAATTCCGCTGCCATATTGCTCAAATTCAAGAAAACAGGGGTTAAGAAAGTTTGGAATCCAAAAAAGATAGTGATAATTCTTGATCACACAGTGCCTGCACCCACTGCGGATTATGCGAATAACCACAAGAGCATCAGAGAATTCGTAAAGGAGCAAGGTATAGAGAATTTTTGGGATATAAACACAGGTATATGCCATCAGGTTATGGCAGAGAAGGGCTACGATTTACCAGGTGCGGTCATAGTTGGCGCGGATTCACATACTACCACACCAGGCGCATTTGGAGCCTTTGCCGCTGGTATAGGAAGAAGTGAAGTCGCTGCCATATGGGCCACTGGAAAGATATGGTTAAGAGTGCCGGAGAGCTATGAGATAATCGTGAATGGAAAGCTGCCCAAGGGGGTTTTTGCTAAGGATTTAGCATTGCATATTGTAGGAGATGTTACTGCGAGTGGGGCTGTTTACAAAGCAGTTGAATTCAAAGGGGAGACGATAAAAGATATGACCATAGCATCTAGAATGGTTCTTACAAATATGAGTGCTGAGATGGGAGCCAAGAATGGAATTATCGAAGCGGACGAGAAGACAGAGGCTTATTTGAAGACCCGTGCCCGAGCTCCTTACGAGATAATGCACCCGGACGAGGATGCAGAGTATGAGAGAAGATACGAATATGATGCCTCCGATTTGGTGCCAAAAATTGCATTTCCACACACGGTTGATAATGTTTACGATATTGATAAGGCGGAGGGTATTGAAGTAAATCAGGTGTTTTTGGGCACATGTACAAACGGTCGTGTAGAGGACTTGGAAATAGCAGCTAGGATTTTAAAGGGAAAGAAAGTAAATAAGAATGTTCGCATGCTCGTGTTCCCAGCATCTTGGGATGTGTGGCGTGAGGCGGATGAGAAGGGTATATTGCGTACACTTGCTGAGGCAGGTGCAGTTATTATGAATCCTGGATGTGGTCCTTGTTTAGGGGCCCATGCAGGCGTGCTAGCCGATGGGGAGAAATGCCTTAGCACTGCAAATCGCAATTTCAAGGGAAGAATGGGCAATCCCAATGCGGAGATCTATTTGGGATCGCCAGCCACGGCCGCTGCTACTGCACTTAAGGGATATATTGCAGATCCGAGGGAGGTGCTTTAAATGGGACGTGTATGGAAGTATGGGGATGATGTAAACACGGATGTGATATTTCCAGGTAAGTACACATATAAAATAATGAGCGATGAAGAGATGGCATCCCACGCGCTGGAGGATTTAGATCCTGAATTTGCAAAAAATGTTAAGCCGGGAGATGTCATAGTCGCTGGTAAAAACTGGGGCTATGGCTCTTCAAGGGAGCAGGCGGTGAAATGTCTCAAGGCTGCGGGAATAAAGGCAATAATCGCTGAGAGCTTTGCTAGGATATATTACAGAAACTGCATAAATCTTGGATTGCCAGCAATAACCCTCAAGAGGGAGGAAATCGAGAAATTTGAAGCGGGAGATAAGGTCGAAGTGGACATCGAGAATGGGATAATAATCAATAAGACCAAGGGATTTGAAGTGCATTTTCCACCATTTGAGGGCTATGTGATGGATATAATAAAAGCGGGGGGTATAATAGAGTACATAAGGAAAAATAGAGAAAATTAATCATCTTTTTTCTTTATTAAAATTGCAAATATTATCGTAAAGGCTATGATTAGCGGTGTAAAGCTCTCGAACTCTGGGACTGAGTTTTCTACATATATTGTAAAGTATATTGTATAGTTGATGTACTTATCTTGCCCATAGAGTGTTATGTGCACGGTGTAATATCCACTGGCATTGTCGGGTATCTCTACTTTCATAGTTTCATTTCTCCAATCGTAAACATTTTCTCTGTACCATTCTAAATTCTCATTGAGAGATGCATTTAAATTACCTCCAGGGATAAGATAGAAGGAAGAATCGTTTTTATACCCGCCATTTGCTAAGAATAGATTTATATCAAGTTCCTCCCCAGGGCTGGCGGTAAAGCTCCACTTATCCACAAAACCGTCAGGAATGTAATATGGATTATCTTTGTATTTCCAAATTTGCAGAAAATAGTTTGCAAAGAAATCTGCCACAGTTTTATTCTCTATAATTACTCCAACAGTGTGAGTTTCGTTATCCAAGTACCCATAATCCCAGTTTGCATCTCCAACATAGACGGTATCATCTGCAATGACCAATTTTAAGTGAGTAGTGACGGATGAGGAATCGTACTCTACGCTCACATAGTTATCCTGGAGATAATTGTACGCATTATCACTATCGTGATCGTCTAGCACAACCTTTGCAATATCTCTCTTCTCAATTATTTCATTAACCAAATTATTGACCAGAGTTTCATTTCCCTCCGGATTTGAATAATATGCCATAGTGTAAACACTTATGTAGAGCCGATGCTTGGCCGAGTTTATGAGATCTTTAAGGGCATTGTAAGTATAGCCATCGTAAGTGGTTTTTACACTCAATTCTCCATCGGATTGCGAGATGCAGCTCAGTTGAGGGATTTTTGAAGAATCTTTCCATAGGGAATCAAAATAATTTTGATAGAAATCTGCAATTTGAGAGTTGAAAATTAATATCCCATACTCGTTATTCTTTCCTAATGCATATGGGCTCCAGTTGTGTGAGCCCACATATACCACTTTTCCATCAATCACAACCATCTTTGTATGTATGAATTTTTGGGTGTTATCAACCTTAACCTCCACTCCTCCATTTTCTAGATATTGCACTCCGTACTTATTTGAAGATATATCCCCTTCACATATAACCTTCACATCCACACCCCTGTTATGGGCTGCAATTAGAGAATCAAGCAATGTTTTTACTGGCTCATAATCGCTGAGAATCTCCATAGATACATATACACTCTCTGTGGCATTATCGATCAAATGCTTTAACATTGGTGCATAGCCGTAATTTTCAATGGGTACAACAAAGAGTTCGTTGCTTGAAGTGCTTAAATTTTTTACCTCTCCCCCCTCACTTGGATTAAAGTTCACTGCGTAAATTATTGAAGTGACGAAAATAAAAGCGTAAATTAGAACGAGTAATTTAGCATACCTCATCTTTAAGGATATCCCGTGCTCAAATATAAAATTTCACACGCTTAAAATTTAAATAAATCGTTAGGTATTACCTAACCGTGATAACCGAGGTTGAAGGAAAGTACATTATGGCCATATACGAGGCCCAGATGAATGGTATTGTAGGTATAGGCCCAAAGAAAATGGCTGAGATTATGAATGTTAAGAGGCCTACAGCATATGAAGTTCTGAATAAACTGGCAGGTATGGGATATCTAAAAAAGGATATGGGAAAATATACTCTTACAGAAGAAGGTATGGCTTTGGCTCGAAGGGTGGTGAGAAATCACAGGATAATCGAAACTATGCTCTATAGAATGGGTATTGAGGCAGATAGGGCTTGTACAATAGCATCTCGTATTCAAGTTAATATTGAAGATGATGTTGTAGAACTCATCTGCAATCGCCTTGGTAATCCCAAAGAATGCCCTCATGGGAGACCAATTCCGGAGGGAGTAGATAAATGATTGAAATTCAAAATTTGAGTGTTAAATACGATTCCCAGATTGCCCTTGAAAATATTAATTTGAAATTAGAGCATCCCTCTTTGCTTGTGATTATGGGTCCAAATGGTGCTGGTAAGACCACTCTCTTAAAATCCATTCTTGGTTTGGTAGAGTATGAGGGTAAGATAAAAATCTTCGGAAAGGAGCCAGAGGAATCTAGAAACATTATTGGGTATATGCCTCAGAGAGATAGAGTAAACACAAATATTCCTCTCAAGGTCAAGGATGTTGTCCTGATGCCTCTATTATCTAGGTATTATTTTGGGATACGGTTGGAGGATGTTAAAAACGCAAAGAGAGCTTTAGAAAGAGTAGGTATGCTTCACTACTGGGATAAAAATTTCTCGAGTTTGAGCGGGGGTGAGCAGCAGAGGGTATTCCTCGCGAGAGTTCTTGCTCAGAGCAGTAAGATACTCATTCTCGATGAGCCGTTTTCTGCTACAGATGTGGCTACAAAGATGAAAATGGCAGGAATCTTGCACAAATTAAAGAGAGAGAAGACGATAATAATAGTCACCCACGATGTAAATCCCCTTGTAGAATGCACAGATAAGCTTTTGCTTTTGAGAAAGAGAGTAATTGCCTTTGGAGATGTCATGGATGTTCTCAACGAGGAGAATATGGAGAAGCTCTACGGAGTGAAGGTACCAATAGTAAGAAGGGAAAATGTGTGTTATGTTCTGGGCGGTGATGTTCATGTTCACCATTGATGTATGGCTTCTCCGAGCAATAATCGCCATTTTTTTGATAGCAATTGTATCATCCCTTATTGGAAGTTATTCTGTTTTCAGGGGTAGCACTTTCTTGGTTAGTGGAATAGCTCATGGGGCTTTGGCAGGTGCTGCCTTGGGTATATTTCTTGCTCTCTACCTTTTCTCTGTGAATTATCTTCTCGTAGCCCTCATATTTTCTATATTGTTTGCCCTTGCTATAGGATATGCATCTCATAAGAAGGAAAATGTGGATGTTTCTGTGGGGGTGATGTTTGCCCTCTCTATGAGCCTTGCAATCCTGTTTCTATCTTTGATTAGAGAGTATGCATCGGTTGCCTGGGGGCTTATTATCGGAGACCTGCTTCTCTTATCACAAACGGATATCGAGATAATGACTCTATCCGTAATTGCCATTGTTTTGATTTTCATAATTTATCATAGGAGAATACTGTTCTCAATTTTTGATCCCGAGGGTGCCATGGCAGTAGGATTAAAACCTGCCCTTTATGAGAGTTTGCTGTATGTGATTGTGGCTATAGGTGTGGTTGTATTGTTGAAGGGAGTTGGTGCTATACTGGTTTATGCTTTGCTTATAATTCCTGCAGCAGCCTCTAAAAGGATTTCCTCCACGGTATCCATCACTATGCTCTTTGCCTTCCTTATATCCCTCTTTTCTGGACTCGGGGGATTGGCTCTTGCAGTTATATCTCCGGTTTCTCCAAGTGCCTATGCTGGGTTGATTGCCACTAGCATATACTTTCTCACAATATTCAAAAAATGAATTCGGAAAAGCTTTATATATATCCATCCGATTATACCCCGTAAAATTTTGAAGGTGTTAGAGATGGAGAACGCTAAAACTGGAACTACCACTGTGGGAATTGTGACGAAAGATGGTGTTGTGATGGGTACTGAGCATAGGGCAAGTATGGAAACTTTCATAGCCCATAAGACAGCTCAAAAGCTCTACAAGTTGGATTATAATATTGGAATGACCACTGCTGGACTCGTTGGAGATCTGCAAGTTCTTGTGCGCTATATGCGTGCAGAAATTAATCTTTACAGGATAAGGAGAAAAATGTACATGCCCGTGGGTGCAGCCGCCACTCTGCTATCCAATATTCTCAATGAGAGAAAATTTTTCCCGTACTATGTAGGCCTCTTAGTGGGTGGATTTGATAGTAAGGGCTACCATGTATTTGCCATAGATGCTGCGGGAGGGGCTATTGAGGACAAATATGCAAGTGTTGGCTCTGGCTCTCTCTTTGTTTATGGTGTTCTTGAAGATAGATGGAAGGATGATTTGAGCCTTGATGAGGGTATAAATTTGGTTATAAGGGGTATAAATGCAGCTATGAGGCGTGATGCTGCAAGTGGTGATGGTATTTCAGTTGCCACTATAACAAAGGATGAGGGATTCGTTGAATTGAGTCAAGAGGAAGTTGAGAAGAGAATGAAGAAACTTAAATTGAAGTGATTTTATGCCGTGGGAGGATGTGCTGAAACAGGTCAGGGAAGTAATGGATGAACTTGCTCCCCAGGCCGAGATAACAAATATAGATTTGGAAGGCCCTTTGGTGGTGGTTTATACTCGAGATATGGAATTCTTTGCGGACCACCCAGATATTATAAAAAAAGTGGCCCAAACGGTGAGACGCAGGATATTCATCAGACCGGACCCATCATTGCTTATGGATGAGGCTCAGGCCAAGGATGAAATTTTGAATATAGTGCCCGAGGAGGCAGGGATAAGGGATATTTACTTTGTACCAGAAACTGGGGAGGTTGTTATAGAGGCAGAATCTCCAGGGGCTGTTATTGGCAAGGATGGCCAGCTTTTAAATGAGATAAAGAAGAGAATCAGATGGGCTCCCCGCGTTGTTCGAGCACCGCCGTTGGAGTCTAGGATAGTCAAGGAGATGAGGGCTTATTTGAAACTGGTGCGCGAGGAAAGAAGGGAAATTTTGAGAAATATTGGAAAGAGAATAAATAGGCCCCCTTTGAGCGGCGAGCAATGGGTTCGTGTTGAGGCTCTTGGGGGATATAGAGAAGTTGGAAGAAGTGCAACGCTTATCATGACTCGCACAAGCAGAGTTCTCGTGGACTGCGGCTTGAATGTGGCTGTCTCCGATAAGGCAGATCCATGGAGTGGGGCACCGTATCTCTATGTACCTGAGGTTTGGGATGCCAGTGATCCTGAAAAACCTTTTAAGCATATAGATGCTGTTGTGGTGACACATGCCCATCTTGACCATGTTGGGCTTGTGCCTCTTCTATTCAAGTACAATTACGATGGCCCTGTTTATATGACCGCTCCTACTAGAGACCTTGCAGCCATGCTGCTTATCGATTATGTAAAAGTTGCCCAGTCAGAAGGGAAGAAAGTGCCCTATGAATCAAAGCATATAAAGGAAATGATAAAGCACACCATTACGCTAAAATATGGAGAGACAACGGATATTGCTCCAGATATAAGGCTAACATTCCACAATGCTGGGCACATTCTTGGCTCCTCCGTTTCTCATTTCCACATAGGAGAGGGGCTTTACAACATAGTTATCACGGGAGATATAAAATACGAGCGTTCTTGGTTATTCAATGCGGCTCATAACCGTTTTCCTCGGGTTGAGACGGTTATAATGGAGAGCACTTATGGAGGACGAGAGGATTTTCAGCCATCTCGTAGAGAAGCGGCAGAAAGGTTAAAAGATGTGGTTATGCGCACCTACGATAAGGGTGGAAAGATTTTAATTCCCGTTTTTGCAGTTGGAAGAAGTCAGGAAGTCATGCTTGTTCTTGAAAGCTTTATGCGAAATGGGGAATTGCCCGAGATGCCCATTTATCTTGATGGGATGATTTGGGAGGCAACTACTATCCACGCTGCTTATCCTGAGTATTTGAACAAGGATCTGCGTGAGCTCATATTCCAGAAGAAAGAAAATCCATTCTTATCTCCAATCTTCCACAGGGTTGAATCTGTGGAGAGAAGAGAAGAGGTCATAAGCTCCTCAGACCCTCTCATTGTTCTATCTACCTCAGGTATGATGAATGGAGGGCCGGTGCTGGAATATTTCAAGCATTGGGCAGACGACCCTCGCAATACCCTCGTGTTTGTGGGTTATCAGGCGGTGGGTACTCTTGGAAGGAGAATACAGAACGGATTAAAGGAAGTACTTATGAGCCTTGGTGGAAAACCATTTACGGTTAAAGTTGAGATGAACATAGAGACCATCGATGGCTTTTCTGGGCATTCTGATAGGAGACAACTTGTGCAGTATATATCATCTATGAATCCAAAGCCAGAGAGAGTTATAATATGCCACGGTGAAGAAAATAAATGTATAGACCTTGCGATAGGATTGCATAAGAGATATGGTATGGAAACTATGGCTCTCAAAAATTTGGAAGTTGTGCGACTCAGATAAACTTGAATATTTGGAGTAGGAAGGCAAACATATCCTTGCTCGGAGAGTATGCGTGCACTCTCCTCTTCTCCAGAATTTTTACTCTTGCTCCCACCTCATCTCCTTTGGCAATTATATCTTTCTCTCTTTCATTATTCTTTGGCAGAATTTCGTAATAATGGATAAAAGCCCCATTTTTTGCTGCCTCAATTGCATATTCTAAAAATTCAAAGGATGAATGGGGCAAATTCATTATAATTCTATCTGCCTTTATTTCTTTTGCCACATCCCTTGCATCCCCTAAGATGGGAGTTATGCCTTTAACCTTGTTCATTTTTATATTTTCCTCAAGGTATTCTATTGCGTATGGGTTAATATCGCAGGCATAAATTTTTACTTTCTTGTATTTTGCTATCAGGATGGAGAATGGGCCACAGCCTGCAAACATATCAAAAATTGTCTCTCCATCCTTTACCTTCTGCACAACCCTCCATCTTTCAGTTGCCAAGCGTGGAGAGAAATAAACTTTTGAAATATCCACTTTTAAGCGTACGCCATACTCTTTATGTATCGTTTCTAAAGAATCTCCAACTATAAGCTTTAACTCTCTTATTCTCTCCGTGCCTCTAACTCCCATATCAACTGCCAATTTTTTAATGCTCTTACCATCAACCAATTTTTTTGCAAGCTCTTCGTAATCTAAATCTTCCTTGTATTTCACTATGGCTATATCGCCAATTATGTCAAACGAGCCGATTTTCTCTCTTCCCCTCTTCTCTTCAAAATCTTCATAGCATATTTCTAAATTTTCTAATTCTCTTTTTAAAGGTATTATAACATATCTATCTCTTTTTTTCCATTTCAAATTTGCAAGAGCATCCATTTTAGCCAGTTCTCTCTTTGTTTTCTCCGCTTCGGAGAGTGGAACCTTTATGCAGGGAGCACGCATTATCAATCCTTAGGTAATTGTATTACAAAAACACTTCCCTTGGGTTTGTTCTCCTCTACCCAAACCTTGCCATCGTGCATCTCTACAATCATCTTGACAATGCTCAGTCCTAATCCGCTTCCCTTCTTCTTTGAGAGTGTTTCAAAGGTGTTAAATATGGTATTGCGCAGTTCTTTAGGTATGCCTGGGCCGTCATCAGCAATTCTTATTTCAACATTCTCATCCTTATCAATCAGAGATATGTCCACATTCTTAGCCCCATACTTAAATGCGTTGTCAATTATGTTTGTGAAAACTTCCTTTATTATTGGAAATGCATAGATCTCAATTTTATCCACAGAGATATTTATTTTTCCAGATGGGTACTTGTGGGATAGCAGAGAGGAAACATTTTCAAGTTCTTCCTTTAAATCTATCAATTTTCTCTCTTCGTCAATCTTTCCAGCTCCGAGTTTCGAGAACAATCTTGCCTTTTCAATTATACTTGATGCCTCCTCTACTGCCATTTGCATAGCATCCAAGTAAGACGGGTCAAAACCTTCTTTCATCAGGTCTATGTAGCCCTCAATAACTGCAAGAGGATTTTTCAAATCATGGCTTACAATGTGGAGCATGAGCTCTTGCAAGTTCTTCGCTTTCTCTAAATCTTTTTGAATTTCTAAGCTTCTTAGGGCAACAGCCATGTTGTTTGCAAGCAAATCGATTAGTTTCATATCGTCCTCGCTTATTGAATAGGGCTCATCTTTCTGCACATCCAGAACCCCATACACTTCATCATCTATGGATATGGGTGTAGCATACTCGCATTTTGCACCTCTTACTCCCGTTATGTAGAGTGGGTCCTCATCTGTATTTGGAGAGTAATATGGTAAATTGTTTCTGGCAACCCATGCTGTTATGCCTCTCTCACTTTCTACATCCAATTTTATGTTTGGATTTACATAGCCGCGGGACTTAACTATAACCAAGGTGTGATCTTTTATCTCTAAAATTGCAGAATTGTAAAGATTGAGCACCCTGTACAGATTTTGTATGGCAATTTCATAAATTTCATCTTTGCTCTTAGCCATTTTCAATTTTCTTGCAATTTCATCCAAGGTGATTAGCTTGTCTTCCATCTCCTTTATTTCGGTAATATCCATCATACTCACGAGGTCTGCTTTTCCATGCTCCCAGGTTATAACGGATGTGCGGATATCCATCCAGATTTCTTTTCCCTTCTTTCCTATGAGCTTTATTATGTAATGGTCAGGAGCTTCAAGCCCTCGCATTCTCCTTTTATAATTGCTGAGCACGATATCCCTCATATCTGGATGCACAAAATCAATGAAGGGCTTGTTTAGAACCTCATCTTTTTGATATCCCGTGGCAGCCTCAAATTGCTTGTTTATATAGATTACCCTTTCATTCTGTATGAGCACAATTATATTCGCCATACTTTCGAATAAATGCTTGTACCTCTCCCTCTCATTCTTTATTTTTTCTTCCATCTCTTTTCTCTTTGTTATGTCCAAAACTATGCCTAAAGTTCCAACGATTTTTCCATTTTCGTCTCTGAGGGGTGCTGCATTTATTAAAGCGTGTATAATTTTTCCATCCTTGCGTATTAGTTCGTTTTCATAGTAATCTTTGAATCCCTTTCTTCTCCTTTCTAGCATATGCTTTAATATTTCTTTTCCCTTAGGAGTCGTAACTTCCAATATGTTCTTTCCTATGAGCTCTTCTTTCCTGTATCCAAGCATCTCTGCAAGTGCATCGTTTACAAAGGTTACATTTCCATCTAAATCGGTTGTATCAATTCCCACAAGCGAAGAATTCACTATTTTTTCCAATTTTTCCTTTGTGCTCTTTATCTGCCTGTAAAGCTGAATATTTTTTATGAATATTGAAATAGCATGTGCTATCGTGGAAACATATTTTACATCATTTTCATTATAGACATTTGGTCTTTTGCTCTGGATACTTATGACACCCAATCTCTCATTTTTGTAAAGAAGTGGAAATATGATGACGGATCTCGTAGGCACTTCTTCCGTGCCCTCAATTAATGTGTAATTTTCCTCTTTTACTTCCTTTGGCAAATCTCTGAATAGGAGGGGCTTTCCCTCTTTCACGGCTCTGGCAGCGAGAGAGTGTTCAGAATTGCACTCTAATTTGTAGTTGACAATGCTTTTATTCCTCGATTTTAGAATCACATAGTTGAGCATATTATTCTCGCATAGGGCTATGAAGAACCAGTCAAAATTAAAAATATCATAAAGCTCCTTATAGGTAATCTTGAAAATTTCTTCAAGATTAGGAGCTTCTCCCATTTTTAGTGATATGTTGTAAAGAGCGCTTAGCACAGCATTTTTCCTTTTTAGCTCTTCCATCTCTTTCTTTCTCTCCGTTATATCTACTATCACAGCAGTTGAGCCTATTATATTCCCATTTGCATCTCTGAGTGGAGATGCGTTTATCAAGGCATATATAATTTTACCATCTTTTCTAACAAGAACATTCTCGTAGTAATCTATTAGTCCTTCTTTTCTCCTATCTAGCATCTTTTTGAAGACTTTTCTTCCATCTTCTGTGGTCATCTCCAATATGCTCTTTCCTATGAGCTCCTCCTTTTTGTATCCTAGCATATCTGCAAATTTATCGTTTACAAAGGTCAAAATTCCACTTATATCGGCAACGCTTATGCCTACGATGCTTGAATCTACAATTCCTCTATATCTCTCTTCGTTTATTTTTAGCTCGTTGTAGAGTTGTGCATTTGCTATTATTATAGAAAGTTGTGCTGCAAGCGTCATTATGAAATCTCTATCGTTCTCATCGTACTGGTATGGCTTGAAACTTTGAAGCACTATAATGCCGAGAACTTTACCCTTATACATTAAAGGCACGCCGAGCCAGGATTTTGGCATTTTTCCAACCTTAATCCATTTTGCAGGCAGTTTGTCCTTTTCTTTCTCGAAGTTCTTAATCAATAAAGCACTTTTAGATGTTATAACCCAGCTGCTTAACGAGTTTTCAGGGTCTATCTCAATCTCTTTCGGTCCCAAATTTTTCTCCCCGGAAGTTAGAATATCGAATCTTACGGTGTTTTTGTTCCAGTCAACAATGCCCAAGGAAAAGCTATCGAAATTTATGAGCTTCTTTATCTCTTCATAGACTTTTTGGGACAGAGTGGGTAGGTCTATAATCGAGCCAAGCTCGAGGGAGAAGCGATAGATTGCTTTAAGCTCGTCGGTTTGTTTTTTCAATTTTCTTTCCATCTCAACCCTTTCACTTATGTCCCTTATAACCGCTAATGCATACTTCTTTCCACTTATGTTAAATATGGATATGCCAAGCTCAACATCTATTAATTTTCCATCTTTTCTTTTGGCTTGAACCTCAAATCTCCTTGTGTAGGGTAAAGAGGCCTTCTCAAAACCTTTCTTTACTAAATTTTGAAAATTGGTGCCTGGCAGATATTTTTTAGGCACAATAAGCTCCCAAAATGGCTTGTTCAAAGCCTCATCACTCGTGTATCCAAATATCTTTTGGCTAGCAGGGTTCCAATACTCAACTATCCCATCCTCTTTTATTAAAATAACAGCATCGCTTGCCATCTCGCTCAAGATTCTGTACTTTGTCTCTTGCTCTTCCCTAAAGGATAAATCTCTGGCAATTACGAGGGCTAGATGCTCACCATCTATATGGAGCGTACTTATCGACAGTTCCATAGGGACCAAGTGTCCATCCTTGTGCCTGTCAAACACTTCCAAGCGTGCATATCCCTCTTTTTTCAATTTCTCGATTATTGATTTTATCTTTCCTTTATACTCCTCTGTTACTATGGCATCAATACCAGCTTTTAGAAGCTCATCCCTCTTATAGCCAAGCATCTTGGCTGCTGCCTCATTCAGATCCACAATTTTGCCATCAAGAGTTTCTATGAATATCCCATCATTGCTCATGTTGAAAATCTTGCGATAGTACTCTTCCTTTTTTCTCACTTCCTCTTCCAATTTTTTCCTCTCAGACACATCTCTCTTTACAGCTACAAAATTAGTGATTTTTCCCCTATTGTCCTTTACAGGCACTATCGTCATCTCTTCCCAGTACAGGGTTCCATCTTTTCTCCTGTTTATTAGCGAGCCCTTCCAAATTCTGCCCGATAGGATTGTGTTCCACAGATTTTCGTAGAATTTCCTGTCTTGCTTACCACTCTTCAAGATTCTTGGATTTTTACCTATCGCTTCCTCCTCACTATACCCTGTCATCTTTGTGAATCCCGGATTTACGAATAGGATTGTGCCATTTATATCCGTGACAACGAGCCCTTCAGCCATGTTATCCACAGCTGATTGTACAATGTTCAATTTCTCTAATGTCTTATAGAGCCAGCTTTTGTCGATTATTGTTACAACCAAAGAATCTTTCAGTTTTCTAACGCGAACATCTACCATAAGGGGTTTATCACTACCCATAGGGTATAGCTCATATGAGCCCCTTCCCCACTCAATCTTTTCATTCCAAACATCTTGGAGAATTTTCTCAATCTCGCCCCTCATTTTTTCTGGAAACCACAGGAGAAATGGAGTGTTGAGTAGTTTTTCCTTTTTTATGTTGCCCTTAATTAGAATTTCTCTATTTGCATCTACGATTTTGAAATTTTTATCCAATATCACAATGCCTATTTTAACAGCATTCGCAAGCTCATCGCATTTTACCTGCATCGGAAGGCCATCTCATCAAAGAATATTAAACTTTTTCGGCTCTTTATCATAAGCGATAATATTTCAAAGGAGAGATTTCAAAACTTCAAAGCTCTTGTAGAGCTCGCTTTTCAAATTTTGATGGTATAGAGCTGCGGCTGGATGATACATGGGAAGAATCAGGATATTTCCTTCAAATACCTTGCCCTGAATTTTTGATATTTTTCCCATTTCAAATCCGAATTTTTCCAGTATGTATTTGGCGGAAAAGCGCCCTAATGGGCATATTATCCTTGGCTTCATAATTGCAATTTGCCTATCAAGGTATGGAGAGCACAGTTTTATCTCCTCATCTGTAGGATCTCTATTCCCCGGGGGTCTGCATTTAACAATGTTGGTTATGTAAACATCCTTGCGTGATAATCCAATGCTTGCCAATAATTCATCTAAAAATTTTCCTGCAGCGCCCACGAAAGGCCTACCAAGCTCGTCCTCCCTTCTTCCAGGCGCTTCGCCCACGAACATAATTCTCCTTTGGAATCCTCCCTCGCCAGGAACTGCATTTTTCCTCGTTTTGTACAATGGGCATTTTTTACATTCCTTAATCTCCTTCTCTATTTTTTCCAGCGAATCACCAAAATTGTAAAGGGTTGTTTGCATTGTGCTCTAATAGAAATAGAATATAAAAATTTTCAACTTACCAGCCGTAGAGTTTGCGAAGCTCTTCGCTCATCCTGTCAGGACTCCAAGGCGGATCAAATGTTAGTTGTACAGTAATTTTCCCTACTCCATCCAACTGCTTCAATCTCTCTTCCACCTGTGCGGGAAGGACATTCATTAGCGGACATCCGGGAACCGTTAATGTCATCTTTACATAAACATCCTTGCCATTATCCACCCTAACCTCATATATCAATCCCAAATCAACTAAATTAGCCCCTATCTCCGGGTCCACCACATCTCGTAGTGCATTCCAAACATCCTCTTCCTTGACCATCAAATCACCTCAACCTAATTTTGCATTGGGGAAACATATTTAAATATTTCTGGATATTTTTGTGTATTAATGTTCACAGAACATATATTGTTTTTAGGGAGGGGTCTCTGGCGCTTATATGACCACCCATCTCTTTAACATTGAGGAGATATTTAACATTGTTTTCTGTGATTCTAAATCCTTCAAGTATTACAGGCACTCCTGGAGGATAAATTTCTATATGCTCTGCAGCGATTTTGCCTATTGCGTCTTTGAGAGGCACTATCCTTCCTATTGTTTGGGCTACTCTTCTTGCCGTATGTGGCTCGATAACCGGTTTTGTTTCCAGATGCTGAAACGGATTGGGTATCAGATTTTTCTTGGTGGTTTTATGGAAGTTTTTGATTATGCTAGATAAAGCCCTAACTGTTTTTTCTATCTCGCTATATGACAAAGAGTATGTTGTTAGCATAAGAATTGTGTTTAAACTACATTTCTCGACTATTATTTTGCTTTTTGAGAGCAAATTTCCCAGTTCAAATCCAGTTTCTTTGAATTTTGTTAGTGCAATTGCAGTTTTTGTTTTATCATAGCCGGATATATAATCTTTCACGAGGTCAAACTCAAGAGAGTCATCCATAATTTTTAAAGGGGGAATTAATTTCTTACCCAGTAAATCTTTAAAGTACTCTGCTTTCTTTATTAGAGATTCCACGAGCTCCCTTCCATTTTTCTGCATGATTGCCCTTACAGAATCTAAAGAAGCGAGAAGATGATATGAGGGACTTGTAGTGGCGTATTCTCGAAAAGCCTCGTACATCAGTTCGCTATTCACATATTTTTCCTTCCAGTGAATCATTCCAGTTTGCTGTAAAGAGCCACCTTGTTTGTGTGTGCTCTGCATAGCTATATCAGCTCCAGCCTGCATTGCACTCTTAGGTAATTCATCGCTGAAATGGAAGTGAGAGCCCCAGGCCTCGTCAACGATTACTTTTATCTCCTTATCAAAATTCTTCACGACCTTTACAATATCTCTTAGTTTTGCAGCAAGTCCCGAGTATGTGGGAGAAGAGATGATTACGGCATTGCTCTCTGGGTAATTGTTGAGGGTGTCAAGAACATCCTCCGGCTTTGGTGGAATCAAGCTTTCAAACTGAGGGTCATAGGAGGATTTTATGAATCTGAATTTTATCCCAAGCCATTCTGCAGCGTGGAGTATGGAATGATGAATATTTCTTGTGACTAAAATCTGGGGGGATTCGTATTCCAAGGTGAGCATTCTCAATACTATGAAATTGCTACCTGTAGTACCGTTCACGCTAAATAGGGTTCTATCCGCGCCATATACTCTTGCAGCCCTATCGTGTGCTTCTTTGAAAATTCCAGTATTGTCAACATAACTTCCGAGAAATCCTGCAGAGACAGAGATATCTGATTTGTAAATATTTGAAATCTTCTTTTGATGCGGTAGAACTGAAGGAGTGCACCATTTTATGTATCCTCCAAGATTATTCAATGCATCAGCTATGGGGGTGTCGTATTGAGATTCATTATCCATATGGAAGAGTATAGTTTGGTTGTTTAAAATTTTTCCACAAAAATCCGAAACTAAAAAATAAGCCCTTGCGATGTTAGTGTGTGAATTTGAGGGAGAAATTAAAATTGTATGTGATTACGGATGGAAGGTTGAGGGATGAGATTGAAAGTGTGAAACTTGTGCTGGAGGGAGGAGCCAAGGCCATACAGCTCAGGATGAAAAATTCCACCACGAGGCAGATGGTTGAAAAGGGAATCAGGATAAGAAAAATCGTGGAAGATTATGGTGCTCTTCTCTTTGTGGATGATAGAGTTGATGTGGCTCTTGCAATAGAAGCGCATGGAGTGCACCTTGGGCCTGAGGACATGCCTTTAAAGATGGCGAGGATAATTGCACCTCAACTGCTTATAGGAGCAACGGTACATAGTGTGGAGGAGGCAATTAAGGCGCAGGAGGATGGAGCTGACTATATAGGGGCCGGAAGCGTTTATCCCACGAGAAGCAAGGAAAATGCTGTTGTAATTGGATTGGAGAATTTGAGAAGGATAGTGGAAAGCGTGAGAATTCCCGTGGTGGCTATAGGGGGAATCAATATTGAAAATGTTAGAAATGTGCTTTCCACAGGAGTTGATGGCATTGCAGTTATATCTTCCATTCTCGTCGCTGAGAACCCGAAGGAAGCAACTCGCAGAATGTTGAGAGAAATCGAAGGGCGTTGAGTTTTTCACTAAATATATGGACAATTTTGTCCAGAAAAATTTAAAAATGGGTAATCCTAACGGGGCGTGGTGATAAAATGTCAGAATTACTTGATAATAGGGAGATGAAGAAGGAAAAATTGAAAGAAATGCTCAAAAAATTGCATTCAGGAGAGGATGAGGAGAAGGTGAAGGAAGAATTTAAAAATGTACTTCGCTCCATATCTCCACTTGAGATACCTTTAATTGAGCAAGAACTCGTTGCAGAGGGGGTATCTGCAAGAGAAATTGCAAGAATGTGCGATATACATGTTGAGATCTTCAGGGAGAGTGTAAGTGGAGCAGAGAAAGAGATTGCGAAATTCCCACCCGGACATCCTCTTCGCACACTTTATGAGGAGAATGTTGAGATAATAAAGGATGCCGAGATTTTGAATCTTTATGCATCCTCACTTTTGAAATTGAAGGGTAATGCTCTTCAAAGCACTTTAAAAACTCTTGAAGGAATAGTTCGTGGATTAAAGGTCATTGGCTATACGCATTACAATCGCGAGGAAATGATAGATTTTCCATATCTTGAGAGAAGGGGCTTAAATGCCGTGCCCGCCGTGCTATGGAGAAAGCACGATGAGATTAGAGCAGAGATGAACAAACTTCTGAACCTTATACATAGCGAGAATTATGAAGAAATATCCAATGTTGGTCAAGACCTTGCCTCTCGTCTCATAGATATGGTGTTTAGGGAGAATAACATACTATATCCGACTCTACAAGTGCTTTTGAGTGAAGGAGAATTCAAAGCCATAAGAATGCAAGATGACGAGATTGGATATTACAAGATCAAGCCGGGGAATGAGTGGAAAAGTGAGGCAAAGCCCATAATGCCCTATGAGGTGAGAGATGAAATCACGGCTGAGCAGTTGCTATCTCTGCCTCAGCATCTCATAGAAGAGATGAAGAAGAACATGGGTGATATAAAATTACATCCAGATCTCAGAGAACTTAGAAGAGAGGGAGATATAGAGTTAGAGAACGGATATCTTCTTCCAGATGAAATATCTGCTATTCTAGCAATAATGCCTGTGGATGTGACATTCATTGATTCGGAAGATAGGGTAAGGTTCTTCTCAGGAGGTGAAAGAATATTTACTCGTACAAACACGGTTCTGGGCAGGCCTGTGCAGCTATGTCATCCACCAAAGAGCGTGCATATAGTAAACAAAATATTGCAGGCATTCAAAAAAGGAGAGAGGGATAAAGCTGATTTCTGGATTGATATGCAGGGCAGGAAAATATTAATACAGTACCTTGCAGTCCGTAAAAATGGAAAGTATTTGGGAGCGCTGGAATTCACGCAGGATATAATGGATATAAAAAAGATAGAAGGTGAGAAAAGGTTGTTGGATTGGAAGTGATAAGCTTGAGAGCCCCTCGTGAAATCTTTGAAAAGAGAGTTCAGAAATTTCAATCAATTTTGCGGGAGAACAATGTAGATGGGGCTGTAATCAGGGCACTTTCCACTTTTACTTATTTCACAGGTACAAGATGGCTAAGGCCCTCTTTACTTATTCCTTCAGAGGGAGAGCCCACGGTGCTTGTGGTTGAAGGAGAAGCGGAAGAGTTTAAGAGAAGATCTTGGATTGATGATGTGGTTGAGTATCAAGATGCAGAATCTTTAATGGCTATGGTCGTTTCTTGGATCAAAAGTAACGGGTATAAGAGGGTTGGATTGGAGTTCTCAGTAGAGAGAGATGCCTACCTTCTGTTCTATAAAGTTTTCAAGAGATTGAACCCACAGGTTGAAGTTGTGGATATTTTAGATTATACTTTCCAACTTAGGATGGTAAAAGATGAGTGGGAAAAGGAAAATATAAGAAAAGCAGGTAGAATTGCAAATAAGGGAATGAAGCTTGCAGGAGAGGTAATAAGTCCTGGAATGAGTGAGTTGGAAATAGCCTCCGAGGTGGGTCATCTACTAACAAAAGAGGGTAGCGAGGACCCTA
Organism: Aciduliprofundum boonei T469; assembly: GCF_000025665.1. Taxonomy (GTDB): domain Archaea; phylum Thermoplasmatota; class Thermoplasmata; order Thermoplasmatales; family Aciduliprofundaceae; genus Aciduliprofundum; species Aciduliprofundum boonei. The sequence goes on along the minus strand of NC_013926.1, from coordinate 107,207 downwards.
AGGTTTATGTTTCCACGACTCCGAGGGTTCATGCTGAGCCATTTAGGGATGCTTATGTAAAAAAAGATTCTATTGTCACTGTGGTTATAGGTGCTGATTACAATAACTATTACGCGAATATGGCTAGGACATTTGTAGTGGGTGAGGTGAATAAAGAAGTTAGAAGGGCGATGCAAGTCAAAGAAAGGGCATACGAATTGGCGATACGAGAAACAAAGCCCGATAAAAAATTTATAGAGATTGAAAAGAAAATTGCAGAATTATACAGGCATGAAAGATTTGAAGAATATTACATAAAAGGCTACACGCATAGTGTGGGATTGCTCATAGAAGAGCCACCTATAACCACTATTGTAGTTGCTCATAGATTTTGGAAAATCATGCGGGATATGGTTTTAGCCATAGTGCACCCTCCATTAATGCTTCCAGAAGGTGCAATAAAGCACGAAGATACTTTCATTGTAGAAGATGAGATGGAGAAGGTCACCTAGTTAGCCCCCACTTATTATTGGAAATACAGAGATTTCAGGAGCGAGAGGATCATCATTCTTGGCATACTTTCCATTGATAGATACCTCAATAACCTCATCTTTTAAGAATGGATACTTTCTCTTTAGAAATTCAACGAGATCCTTGACAGTTGCCTTATCATCAAATTCTATTTCCTCTGAGAACTTACCAATATCGGCGGCAAATCTTCCAAAGTATCTTATATGAACCCTCATAATTTCACCTCCAAGAAATTTGTGCTAAGGGCATCGTATATCAATAAGCGATTGCGAAGTAAGTCACCTTTTTTACTCAAATATTTTAGCACTTCCATAGATTGAATTGAGGCGGTAAATGCAGATGTAGAAGCCAGGACCTGAGGAGTTTTTAACTTAAAATGTTGTATGAAATCTTCCAATTTTTTTGTAGAATCATCAATAAATGTTACCATTCCCATATATCCCTCAACTGCACCAAATACATAGGGGATGTGTTTTTGAAGTGCGAATTTTTCTAAGGCAATACGAGATTCATAATTATCTAATCCATCTACAACAATATCAATTTTTTGAACAACTTCAAATTTTTCATCTATACTCTTATCTATGGCTATTATTTTTACATCTGGATTTAACTCTTTCAATCTTTTTCTCGCAACCATAACCTTCTTTTTTCCTATGTCCCCCTCCCTGTATAAAATTTGCCTGTTTAAATTGCTTTCTTCCACAACATCCTTGTCTACGATTACTATATTCCCAACTCCTGCTACTGCTAGGTATATGGATGAGAATCCACCTAATCCACCCACACCTGCAATTAAAACACTTGCATTTTTTAGTTTATCTTGGTCGACCAAACCCTCCTGTCTTGAATACCGGAGCATAACTATCCTTCTACTATCTCATAGCTTCTATTTATCTCTGTTGTTTTAGATAGCATCGCACTTACGGAACAGTATTTTTCCTCGGATAATTTTATTGCCCTCTCCACGCTTTCTTTCTTTACATTCCCTATTACCACATATTTTAGATTTATCTTAGTGTAAATTTTAGGATATTCTTTTGCCCTTTCGTAGTCAATGTATACATTTACCTCCTTTACATCCTCTCTCATCTTCTTTAAAATCATCAATACATCAATGCCGGTACACCCGCCTAAGCTTGCAAGTAGAGCTTTCATTGGACTCATAGCTTTTCCATTTCCAGATAAAAGTAATGCGGTGCTTTCATCTTCTGCCGTGATTAGCAGATCGTCATGAACTCTAACTCTCATACAACAACCTCCAATGGATAATTAGAAGGGATATTAAAATAATTGCCTCTATTCTTTGAAAATATCTTTCCTTTCCACAGGTTCTAGCTCTTTTATTTTATCAATACCGTATCTGCACGCCTCAAATCCCTCTGCCCTATGCACTGAAGAAACGATTACCGCGGCAACTAGCTCGCCTACCTTTAAATCTCCAAGGGAGTGGTATAAAATCACATCTATAACTGGGAATTCCTCTCTTATCTCATTTTCAATTTTTTCCATTATCTTCACGCTATCTTCTCTCTTTTTGCAGAGCATATTTGAAACTATCTTGCCATCAACTTCTTCTCTTACATATCCAAAATATGATACAATGGAGCCAGAGCCATTCTGCTGAATAAGAGAGAACAAATCTCTCTCACTTTTTCTATCTATGATTATCATTTTCTTATCTCCTCCACTCTTTTTTCCATTTCCTCTTTTAATTTATCCCCTATAAAATCTCCTTTGTAATAATCAATTTTTGCAGCGATAGCAATCTTTGCCGCAAGGGCTCTAGCAATCTTACCCCTCAATTTTTTAGGAGAGTTTCTAACCCACGGTACTCTAAAGATTATGCCATGCTTTGGGCATTTTGCTCCTGATTTCAAATGGCGGAAGAAAGCCTCTTCAGCACCCAGTACTTGTATTGTGCTTGCAGGTAAATTTGCCAATCTTCTCAACCCACCAGCACTTGCTATAAGTCTTGCTGCTATTATTGGCCCTACAAGGAATGCTAGATTTGGACATAAAACATTGCTCAAATCATCAATCTCATCTGCTATATCCTCCTTCAATTTTTCCAGGGTTTCAATTTCTTTTTTTAACATCTCTCCGCTCCTCATATCCTTTCCCTTGATTTCTGCAATTCTATCCCATTCCAATAACCTTTCATTCAGCAAGTTTATCGTTGAGATAAGGTCATCATAGGTGTTTAAATTTTCAATGAGTATGTAATCATCTCCGAGCTTTTCTTTCATCTCCCTCTTGGCAACCTCTATTGCTGTGGATATTAATGTACTCCTATCTTTGAGCTCTCCTTCAAAAACTATGTTTTCATCATCGAAGGGAAGAACACTGTAATCCCCTTCTCTTATCTTCACAATAATATCAGCCCTTTGCTCATCGGGAAATATATATTTTTCCTTCGTATTTTCTTCAATTTTGAATGCTCCATACCATTTAATCACTATCAACAAATCTCACCCCGAACCATATAAATTCATCATCAATTTTTTCCGTATAACTTTTAATGACATTTTCTTCAAGGAGATAAACAAGGGCGTCTCTTATATCCGATATACTGTATTCTTTCAAATCATCGTGTAGGTATTTGCTCAATTCTGTGAGACCTTCTTCTTCCCAATCTGAAGTGCTCTTTATATTTACCCTTAAATGACCCCGCATTCTTATCTCCGCTTTTATTATCCTTCCGATTTTTAAATGGATTGAATCGTAATAAATTGCTCTTCCAATACCCAGAAAATCCCCGTAATACCAGCCGCAGTGTGGACACATATACAATGGGATATCGCTATCTGCATCCACAAGCATAAGCTTACCCTTTCCGCAGTGCCTGCATATTAAGTCGGGGGTAATTTCAATTTTGGGCTTTTCATAGACTATGAAATCTTCAAGTTTTGCACCACAAAATGGGCAAAAATTAGAATTGTCGCTGAGCTTGGCACCGCAGTTTGGGCAATACTTCATAATCGCCCTATGGAATGATGGGATTTAACATTTTTCTATGAAGGATAGGCAACCCAGCCCATAAAGAGTATGCTTCCCGTTATCTTGTCCATTATGAGAAATAAGAATGGATGATCCGCATTGAAGACGACATGGGGTAAGAGAGGCAAAGCAGTTGCTACAACGGATACGCCCGTGGCTGCTGCCGCCTCGGTTCCATTTTCATCAACTTTAACATAGCTTTGATGTACAATATTGCTCACGCTTATTGATTGGGATATGCCACTTAAATTCGCCTTGGCTGGATTGAATATATCTTTTATTCCCAATCTTTCCAAGGAATTTTTCAGGTTCAATTTCTCCTTCATATCAAATCTTGGAAATGATATATTCACCCTTGCATCCCTGAGATTCTCTATCCATTTTTGAATCTTGGTAAGATTTATTTCAAAATCTTGTGTTTTAGGAAGGATAACCAGCATTGAGATATTTTTGCCCTTGTATGGAAGCTCCACCACTTGTGCATTCTTATCTTCCGTATATTTCAATGTAAATTCACCGTGCATCATCTTTACCTTTACCCTTCCATGAGGGGTGAGGAAATACCCATTATTAGTTTTGGAAGCGTTAAATGGATAATTCCATAATCCATAAAAATAAATAGCATTTGTTAGCACAAGAATTGTTTGTGGATTAACATCTCCTTTATGCAGCAAATTTTTTATCTTCCTATTTGTTTGATTTTCAACCCAAGAGTTTATCGTCTCTATTGCTTTTTCGGGGTCTTTGGCATAGTTAAGATACTGAAGATACGCATAGTAGTAATTTTCTAGAACCTCTGCATACTCTTGTTTTACAGATGAATTTATCTGGGGCCAAAGGGCATTTGCTATTTTTAGTGTATAATTCCCTCCATTATTCAATTCATCAAGGAGATACTTTATGTTCTCCTGCAGAATCGTTTTATTCTTCGGTAGATAAAGCACCTTCTCCAATTGAGCAGCACTCTCACCTTCTGCCCCCTCATACAGCATAGCTAGGACTATCCATATGCTTAATGGAGAGAAGAAAGTGTTATTCTCCTGCCCCCATATTTCATTGAATAGAGAAAGCGCAAATCTGTTGTTTGCATATCCTAAAGCTTGAAGATTTTCAGTATTAACTCCACCATTGTTCCATTGAGGTCTGAGGTTCTTATTTGAATTTTGAGTTGTAGGTGCATTTTGAAAGATATATGTGCCTAATAGCAGAGCTGTTAGAATTAAGGTTATTATGGAAGATACTTTACGAGTTTTCATATTTATCCATCTTATAGCTCTTATTTATTACTTTCGCGTGGAGTTTAGATCTGAAATATTTTGCTCAAAACCTATAAATACACGGACCAGCATTAAATACTTGTGGATGATTTGGAGAAGAGGATAAGGAAAGTTGAAGATCTGCTTGAAAAATATTTGGAAAATGATTATTTAGTTTACATAAGGCACATTCTCGCTTCTTATCTGAGATTGATAAACATATATGTGGAATACGGAAAGATAAGCCCGACCATAATTTTTCCAGAGATTAAAGATTCAATTTCTCGGGAGATAATCGAGATTCTCTTCTCCTACGGAAGTTTAAATACCTCACAGATAACAGATGAATTGAAGAAATCCCGGGGGAAAGCATCTAGGCGTATAGTGAGAGAGAAATTGAATAATCTGGTAGAGGCAGGAATTGTAGAATGCGATGAGAGGAAGAATGAAAGGATATATTCCATATCTGAGTATGCAGTCAAGAAGTGGTTAAAAGTGCTCGGAATAAATATAAAGGGAGATGTCCATAAAGAATAATTGGAGGTGATAAATATGAGTGAAGAAAGAAAAGAAGTGGATGATGACGAAAAGGATATAGAAGAGTTTAAAGAAGTGATGAGCACTCTTAGGGATTTCATACCTGCAATGATAAGAGAAATTGTAGAGGCCCTTTACTCGGGACAGAGTGCAGAGGAGTTTGGCAAACAGGTGGCAAATTTTTACAAATCCTTGGTGGATGCGGGTATGAGCAATGAGCAAGCATTCACTTTGACTCAGAAATTCATGGAAAGCAGAGATGTTGTTGGCATTTTAAAGAAGATACTCTCTGAGGGAAATTGGGGGAAATGGAAGAATGAGAATGTGAATCCAGAGGAGATTGCAGAGCAGGTAATGAAAGAGGTAAACGAAGAGTTAAAGAAAGAAAAAGAGAGTTGAGGTTTTCATAATGGGACGACTGGTGTTGTATCTAACAGCATACATACCCCTCCTAATAATTACCATTATTTTTAGTTATGTGGGCTACCTTCATAAGGCAAAGAAATACAAGCGTATATTCTACAAAACCCTGAGAAAAGAAGGTGTTCCAAGAAAATCAGCTAAAGTTCTCACCGCTCAAATTAAGATCTTAAAGTTCCGAGAGCTCGTCAAATATGGAAATATAAGAAGTATCTTGTGAGGGATTTATGCACCCTGTACGGATAAAATTCTCTAAGCTCGAAATATCTCTCTCCGATTTTGATTGATTTCTCATCTGGCAATGCTATTACAACCTTTGATGTAACCTCCGAGAATTTTTTAAACGCCCTATCGTATAGCTTATAGATTCCCTCACCCATGGACGAAGATGAGCGGCCATAAGGGGGATCTGTGACAATTGCACCATAGTAACCTTCAATCTCACCAACATCCTTTTTCTCCAATATGGCCTCTAATCCAAATCTTTTGAGATTCGTCTGGGACGCCTTTAGCATTCTCTCGTCTATATCGCTCCCATACATTTTCATACCTATAAGTGCCCCTTCGATCAGTATGCTCCCTGTACCACAAAATGGGTCTAATATCCGTGCCCCTTTCTTCACTCTTGCTAGGTTTATCATCGCCCGTGCAAGCCGTGGATGCATCGTTATAGGGTAGGATATTGGAAGATTTTTTGCTCTGCGAGATTCGAAAGATTGCTCTGCAAAATCATAAAGCTCTAAGCCTACATGCAAATTTTTTCCAGCATAAACCCTTACAATGTTTCTTGGATTTTCAAGATTAACATTTCCTTCTATGCCTCTTGCAAGTGATTTTATTATCTCTCTTTCCTTCCAATTTCCATTTTTTCTTACTCTTATAGCGTAATCCTCTAATTCGATTCCCAACTCTGGAATATTACTTCCTGAGTAGATAAATTTCGATAATCTTCTCAACAATCCTGCTCTCTTTATTGGAATATAATCCTCAGCTTCTAAGATCACCACCGGATAATCCACATTTATAATTTTGCAGTTTAGTTCTTCACCCTCGCATATCCCGTTTATCTCCCCTATTGCAAAATCTATTTTTTCTCCCCACATCTCTGCGATTAATTTCATATGACTCCCTGCAACTTTGCTGCCTTTACTAGATTTTCAATCAAGCAGGCGTTTGTGACTGTACCCACGCCCCCAGGAACAGGAGTGATTTTTGCCTTCTTCTCTATACTCTCAAAATCTGCATCACCCACAATTTTGCCATTAACCACATTTATTCCCACATCGATTACAATTGCTCCCTCGTGAACCATGTCTTCCTTCAAGAATTTCGGCTTACCCACAGCCACAACGATTACATCAGCCTCCAGTGCCTTCTCCTTCAAATTCCTTGTTTTTGAATGTGCTATTGTGGGAGTGGCATCCCTGTTTAAGAGCAATAATGATAATGGTTTCCCTACCACGGGGGTGCGGTTTATAATCAAAACATCCTTACCTCTGAGCTCTGTCTCTCTTTCAAGGATTCTTATCACGGCACGAGGTGTGTTAGGAGTTAATATTTCTTCACCTAATAGCAGCTTTCCATAGTTTATGGGATTTATTCCATCCACATCTTTTATTGGCGAAATAGTGCTACGGACTTTCATAGGGTCTATGTTATCTGGCAGTGGAAAATTGACCATTATACCATGCATAGAATTATCCTCATTTAATGCTTGAATCAAATCCAGCAACTCTTTCTCACTTGCCTCCTCTAAATGATGAATTTTTCCATCAAAACCTAATTTTCTAAGCAACTTTAAATTTGAACGAGCATAAACCAAAGAAGCCTCATCCTCGCCCACAACTATATTGTGAAGCCATAATTTTTTACCTTTTGCCTCTTTTTTTGCATTCTCCCTAATCTCTTTTGCAAGGGTTTTGCACTCTATTATCATACTGAACTTTAATTTTTCAAAAGATTTTAATCTTTTGATAGATGCTCTCTCATCTTAACTACATTATCCGTTATCACGATATCTACAAGATCCTTTAATTTATCTATATTTCCGTTCAGATAATAAATTTCATCCTTGTCAGCCCAGAGCACGATTTTTAGGCCCATTCCCTTTACCCACAAAATAGTATTTTTGAACTTTTCAAAAGAGAATATTTCAATGGCGTCAATTGGCAGATTCACTGAGAATAATTTCAATTCCTTGTTTATTTGAGGAATCATTGGTAGGGTCTCTTTTTTCTCTATTAGCAGTCCAATAATCGTATCTTCGTCTTTTTTTCTAATTTCTCTCAATGCATCGATATTGAAAGATGAGAACATAACCCTATCTTCAGCTCTCCATTTCCTAACTATATCAATACTTTTTTCCACAGCATCAACATCTTTTATTTCAATGTTGATTAGGGCATTTTTCGGTAATGTGGAAAACACCTCATCTAATGTGGGCACCCTTTCTCCCTCGCCTATATCCACGCTTTTTATATCTTCTAATTTAGAATCTTTTATTTTCATATGAACTCCAGAGACCCTCTCTAAATCCTCGTCATGACTTATTATTGCATAACCATCTGAACTTAGCCAAACATCAAGCTCTATACCATCAGCTCCAGCTTTTATGGCCTCTCCAAATGATTTCAAGGTATTTTCAGGAAAATTGCTCCTGAATCCCCTGTGCCCTAAGATTATCCATTTTTTATCCCATTTGCTCATTCTTTCACCGAGTTCTTTATTGCAATTAAAGATTAAAATTTTGGTGAGAAAGTTTAAATAATGAGTGTTCAATATAACCAGCAATGGAGAAAAACATTGCCGTAATATTGGCACTTAATACCCTCACAGTTGTGTTTGGGTGGGTTATATATCTTGCAGGAGTTCCACCAAATACGAATCTGTTTATCTTTGCAGCCGAGAGTATAATGCTTCTAGGCCTGATATCTCTGGCAATTACATTTATCTATGTTTTTATGAGTGGTAATATAAATAAACTCTTCCTGCCTGCATTAATAGTTCTCGGCGGTGGAGTAATATTAACATTTTTTGCTTGGTTTATAGGAGGGCTTGTGGTTCTCATTTCGCTACTTATCTTAATTCTTAGCAAGAAGACAATGTATAAAAGATGGGAATATATAGCCCTAATATTTTCGGGATTTCTTATACTCACTATAGTACCGCCCATAGAAGCTTTTCTAAATGTATATGCTTTGAGTATGGACTACGGAGTAATTATATTCTCCGTTGCTCTCATAGTTGCAGGTCTTTGCTTACTCTCTAAGAAAACTCTGGATCTTGAAGGAAATCTGATTTTTATAATCCTGTCTATTTCATTCTTCCTTCTACCGCCCTTCCATGAAATCTTCAAAATAAAGAGCAATGGCTCCTTTGGGATATACGATAACGCTATAATAATAGCCTCCACGATTGTTTATGTCATATTTGCTGTAGGATTGATATACGCCTCTATTAAAAAAGATAAAATTATGAAAGTCATAGATGAGGGATACAAGCTTCTTGAGAGGGGTAAGTGGGAAGATGCCTACGGGCTGTTTAGGAAAATATCAGAAAATGGATACAGGGATGCCAAATTGTTTAATGGAATTGGCATAGCGCTTATGCATCTTGGAAAGTTTGATGATGCAGAAGTATTTTTGAGAGAGAGTGTTAATATGGAGGACAATGATGTTTATCTCACCAATCTTGGAAATTTGCACTATAGAAAAGGTGATGTGGATAGGGCTATGAAGATATATTCAAAGGTTCTGAAAAGAAATCCCGATTGTTATCTCGCTCTGAACAATATGGGGAGAGCTTTGATGAAGAAGGGTAAAAAAGAAGAAGCCGAGAAATATTTGAAGAAGGCGATCAAGATTAATCCAAATGGAAAAACCGCTAAAAGAAATTATAGTATGATAAACATGGAATGATTAATCCTTGGTTATTCTGTACCATTTCAGAACTTTTCGGAACTGTATGATCAGAGATTTTATTGTTAATTCTCCCATAAGCTCCCCTTTTTCATTTACAACGGGCAATCTGCGGAGTCTAAACGAGCGCATTTTATCTAATGCATCTTCAATTGTATCATTTGGATGCGCCACTATGAGCTTCTTGCACATTATATCCTCGGCTTTTCTAACATTACCAAGCAGAAGAGAGGTTAAATCTATACTTCCAATAACATAAGGCTGTATTCTTTTTGGAGCCAGTATATCTAGAAGGTCCTTTTCGGTAATTATCCCAATAACTTTCTTGCTGCCTTTCTTATCAACGATCCAAACATGCCTCCTTGCAGACATTATAGAGAGAACATCTTCAATGCTAGCGTCTTTTGGAAGAATAGGCATGTCCCAAAGATTCTTGGTCATTATATGCTCAACGGGCACGCGATAAAAGTTTTTCAGGACATATCTAATATCCTTGTGGTCTTCACTCATAAATGTTTATTGTTTACTCTGTATATAAAATCATCGCAAAGATATTTATGCCTCTTAACAATTTTCTATTGGTGATTGTTTGGGAAGTAAAGGCTCAATTTATGAGAGGGAACTCAAAGGCATACTATCAGGAGAGGATAGGATAATTTCAAAATTCAAAAAGTCCTTGGGCGAGGATTTTAGATGGTACGAAAGCTCAAAATTCAAGCCTTTTATGGTTCTTCGTGCTGCTGGCTCTTTGGGGGTGGATCTTGTTGCCATAAGGGATGATTATTCTTTTCCCATTGAAGTTAAATCATCATCAAGTAAAACTATAATTTTCACTCACTCAAGCTCTCGAGCTCAAGAACAAGCGCAGAGGTTCTTGGAAGAGTGTAAAAGCGCCAAGATACTTGGACTATACGCATTTCGTCTAAAAGGTTATAGAGGAGATCCTTGGAGAATATTTGCTCTGCCTGTGGGGGGTTTGAGTGGTAGGATTAAGCTACTATACGATATCCTTCCAAAACTCCCTGTCACGAGAGAGGGGAATTTCATACTGAAATGGGATGAAGGTATGCCTCTTGCAAAGTTTTTATCATATGTGAATCAGGAGTAGTAAAGGAGAAAAACGAAGAATATGATGTAAAGCAGGATTAGTGCAAATCCCTCAAACCTTCTTATCTTCTTCTTTATGCACATCAGGGCAGCAGCTACCGTGAATATTCCCAAGAATGTTGAATTGAAAACAATATCGTTCATAGGGACCTTTATTGGGTTAAATAGAGAGGCACCTCCCAATACAATTAGAGTATTGAATATGTTGCTACCTATTACATTTCCTACAGCAATGCCGTATTTCTTCTTTAGAGCAGCTGTTACGCTTGTGGCCATCTCTGGAAGCGAGGTTCCTATTGCTATTGCAGTAATTGCTATGATTATCTCCGGTATGTGTAAAACTATTGCTAAATTTACTGCGGATTCTACCACAACCTTAGCGCCCCAAACAATTCCTATTGCTCCGAATATGGTGTATATCCAGGACCAGAGCCAAGAATGCTCAATGGGCACACTTTCTACATCTTCCTCTCTCTTTCTAATCTCCCAAAGATATGCCCCATAAATACCTATGAATAACAATCCTGCCCACCATGCGATCTCCCTTGTTATAAGTGCAATTAAAATTAATATTCCTGTAACGGTTACTAAAATTGCAGCATCCTTTTTCACATGCTTTGAAAGAGATAATGGCATTAGAACTGCCGCGATACCTAAAACTAGGCCTATGTTTGCAATATTACTTCCTACAGCATTTCCCCAGGCAGTTACAGGATGGTTTGAGGCGGATGCAATTGTAGATACTGCAAATTCTGGAAGGGATGTGGCTAAAGCTACAAGAGTTAAGCCTATTGTATGCTGGCTGATTTTTTTATGAGCCGCTATGCTGGCAGCTCCTTCAACAAAATAATCACTACCTTTAACGAGGAGATAGATCCCAACTATGAAATTTGTGATAAGAATGAGTATAGAACTTAAATTGTGGAGCATGAGTAGGTACAATGGGATGGATATGGCAATTATGACTATATACACAATTGCACTAAATTTTTTCATCGTGGCACCTTAAACTTTCTAATGTATATTAAGTTTGAGATTCTCATTTTCTAAATTTTTCAGCAAAATATTTATATTTGCAAAAACTATTCTAAATTTGATGTCTGATACAATAAGAGATGCTTTGGATAGTATCGGGGGGATTGAGGGGGTTGAGAAAGTTGCACTTATAAGTAGGACAGGTATGTTTATAGAGGGAGATAGTTTTGATGGAGGAGATACCTTTTCTGCTATGAGTGCAATAATATTGGGTGCTGCTGAAACTGCCACGATGGGTATGGGTGCTTTAAAAAAAGTTGTTGTGCATTTAGATGATGGAAAAAATCTCATAATAACATCGGTAGGTAAAAAAGGTGTCCTCGCAGTTCTTGCAGATAGGGATGTTTATGATGAAATAGAGCAAATTAAGGGGAGATTTGAAAACTTGATTTAGATTTTTTTAAATCCCCTTTTTATCCACTCTCCCACAGCTTTCTTCACATACCTTATTGTATCCGATGTGCCTCTAGATTTACCGAAGGTTTTAACATTTTTTTTCAATATTTCCTCTATTATCTCTTCTTCTCTTTCACCGTCAACTATTATCCCTGCCTTTCCGATCTCATCTAAAAAATGGGCGTCACTTCCTGCCGTAAAGGGCTTGTGGAGAATAGCGGTAAGATTTCTTGCCCTTCGATTCGAACTTTCTTTGCACCTTCCATTAAAAACCTCTATCCCATCAAAATCGTGCCTTTTCACATTTTCCTCTCCAATTCCCGACCAGAAGCGATATGGATGAGCCGCCACGGCAATTCCCCCGCAATCGTGTATTTTTTCAATTGTCTCCTCTATGCTTAAATCCCTTTGAATCTTGCAATCTATCCCGTAAGCTAGGACATGCCCTTGTGCAGTTGAGACCTCGATACCTCTTATAACTTCTAATATTCCAAGTTTCTTGGCTTTCAAAGCACCTTTTATTTCATTATGGTCCGTTATGGCTATTGCACCAAGCCCGATTTTTTTTGCTCTTTTAAGCATATCCTTGATTGGAACCTTTCCGTCTGGAGAGTATGCGGAGTGGGTATGCATATCCACCTTCATCTTATTTTTCCTCCGGGTTTGACATACTTTACCGGAGCTATGCGAACATCGCCAATATGGAGAATAAGCGGTTTTTTATCTATGAATATGACTCCTTGCTTGCCTATCCATTCCTCTGGCACTTTAAAATCAAGTGGGTAATCTTTATTTCCCTTAGCCACTATTTTTCCATTTTCCCTTTCAATGTTTACAACCTCCATCTTCATTTTCTGGAATTTTTTGAATTTCAGTATTCCTTTGGGATTCGAATATACTCCATTCGCCTGTACTCTTGAGCCAGGAGGCACATCTCCCTGAGGAGTTAAGAAGCCCACCGTGGACTCATCCTCTCCCGCAAGGAGCATACCTTCAGATTTAATTCCCCTGAAATTGGCGGGCTCTAAATTGGCTATGATGATGAGCTTTTTGCCCAATAGCTCCTCTTTCTTGTAAAATCTCTTCAATCCAGCTATTAATGTTCTCTTCTCATCACCTAAATTTATTCTAAGCACATAGAGCTTATCGGCATTGGGATGGTCTTCAACGCTTTCAACTTCTGCCACTCGAAGGTCTATTTGCTCCCATTTCTCATATTTCTCCTCTTCTCTCTTTATTTTTTCAAATAGCACTTCCGGTTTTTTCAATTTCTCACCCACCTTCAAATTTTTTATTGCTTCTATATATTTGTGCTGGAATATGGAGTCCTCGTTTCCCAAAAATTTCCAGATTCTCTCTGATGTGAATGGAAGGAAAGGTGCTCCCAGTATGGCCAAAGCTTGCACTATTTGAAGCGAGATGTTTATTGCAGTTGCGCATTTCTCCCTATCCTCTTTACACAGGGCCCAAGGCGCTTTGCGGTCAAAATACACATTTCCATATCTTGCGAGATTGAGCCACTCCTTGAATGCCTTTTTGAGTTCTACGCTCTCCATATATTTGTTCATTTTCTTTATTGTTTGCATTATGAGTTTTATGGCTTCTCTATCAACCTCGTCAACCTCTCCCCTTGGCGGGACCTCTCCGAAATTGCGGTAGGCGAATATTAAGGCTCTATGCACGAAATTTGCAAATTTATCTATCAGCTCTTCATTTACCTTCTGGACAAAATCATCCCATGTGAAATCTGAATCCCTGCTTTCTGGCATATTAACTGTACCGTAAAATCTTATGATATCTGGATGGAAATTCTCCAGCAATTCTGGCATCCATACACCTATTCCTCTGCTCTTGGAGAATTTCTCACCTGAGAAGCGAAGGTACTCGTTTGCTACCACATTGTAAGGAAGATTTAGACCTTTGTGAGCCATTAGCATGGCTGGCCATATTATGGTATGGAAGGGAATGTTATCCTTCCCAAGGAAATAATAATGTCTTGTGTTTTCATCTTTCCAGAAAGCTTCCCAATCCTTATTGTTGCGCCTGGCCCACTCTATGCTTGCGGAGAGATAACCAATAACGGCATCAAACCACACATATATTTTCTTATTTTCAAAACCCTCTAACGGAACTTCAACTCCCCACTCCAAATCTCTCGTTATTGCTCTATCTTTGAGACCACCTTTTACAAAGTTTCTTGTGAACTTTATTACATTATCTCTCCAGTAAGTTTTGTCTTCGAGCCATTTCAGAATGGTTCCTTCCAATTTGGATAGCGCGAAAAATATATGCTCCGTTTCCCTAAATTCTGTGGGCGTACCGCAAATTACGCATCTTGGATTTATCAAATCCTTTGGATCAAGCATTCTTCCGCAGTTATCGCACTGGTCTCCGTGGGCATTTTCGTAACCGCAATATGGGCATGTGCCTACAACATACCTATCTGGTAAGAATCTCTTGCACTGAGGACAGTATGGCAGAAGCATTTTTTTCTTGTACAAGTATCCATTTTCCCAAAGGCGTAGGAAGAAATCCTTTACTATTTTCTCGTGATTTGGATGTGAGGTTCTAAAATAAAGGTCAAAGGATATGCCTAATTTTTCCATAACCTCGCTGTTTATCTTATGATATCTATCCGCTATCTCCTGCGGACTCTTTCCTTCTTTCTCTGCAGTGATTGTTATTGGAGTGCCATGCTCGTCACTGCCCGAGACCATAAGCACTTCATTTCCCTGCATTCTCTGATATCTGGCAAATATATCCGCCGGAAGATAGGCTCCAACTATATGTCCTAGATGAATGGGGCCATTAGCGTATGGCCATGCAACTCCTATAAATATACGCATAGGACCCCATATTTCCCATAGATATTTAATTTTTCCATATGCTATTTATACTTGAATCATATGCAACCATGTGTATCGCAACATTCCCACAGTGCTCACGGCAGAAGAGATAATCGATAAGATGTTTAGGCGCTCTAAGAAAGTCGAGGTGCCTTTAAGCAAGAATCGCCTTAGATTTCATAAGAATCTCAGCATTGCAAAGATTTACACTGCGAGAGATGTGGCCGTGAGCACGCTTAAGAAGTATGTGGATTCCTTTCCTTACATTAACAAACTTCATCCATTCTATCGTACCCTCCTGGATTTGCTTGTGGATAAGGATGAGTATAAGAAGGCACTTGCCTCCTTGGTTTGGGCAATGGAGAAAATAAGCGGTTTCGCCGATAAATACGCCCGCAAAATCAAGGGAGTTGGAAAGGTGGAAGAGGCCATAAAGTTCCGCAAAGAGTTCTATGGACGAACCTCCTCAATTCTCAAGCAGATTGCACCCAAACTGAGATATTTGGGACAAGTTCGCGATATAATAAGAAAATTGCCGGATATCAATCCTGAATTGCCTACAGTGGTTATTGCTGGCTATCCTAATGTTGGGAAATCAGAATTGGTATCAAAGATGAGCACTGCCAAGCCAGAGATAGCATCCTATCCATTCACCACAAAAGGAATCGTGGTTGGACATATGGAGATTCGGGGCAGAAGAGTGCAGATAGTAGACACGCCAGGCCTTTTAGACAGACCTTTGGAAAAGAGAAACAGGATAGAGAAGGAGGCAATTCTTGCATTAAAATATCTGGCAGATGTTATAGTTTTTCTCCTTGATCCTTCGGAGACATGCGGGTACAGCATGGATGAGCAACTCAAACTTCTAAAAGAGATAAAGAAGGATTTCGACATTCCGATTTTGGAGGTAGAGAACAAGGTAGATTTGCTCTGCACCGATTCCCAGCGCATCAAGATTTCTGCGAAGACGGGAGAAGGGTTGGAGAAGTTGATGGGTGAGGTTATTGCGAGGATGGAGTTGTGATTATTGTTGTGCTTTAAATATATTTTTGAATCGGAAACATTTCAAGAATAACTTAGGATTATGCGAAATGCGCATAATCCATCTGTTTTGCGAGTTATTCGGAAGTTTTATTACCCCATAACTCATTACATAGAATATGCCATTTGATAATAAAAACATTACCCCGAAAGGGCGATACGAGTTGATCGGTAAGCTTATAGAGGAGATAAAGCTCCGCAAATACTCATATCGGACAGGAAAAGCATACATTTATGTTGTTAAAAACTATCTTCGCTCCGAACTCACGCCGAGAGAGTTTCTTCTTAAGTATTATTCAGATAAGAGCAAATCCACAATTAGACAGGCATATTTCGCATTGAAATTCTTCTATCGCAATGTGCTCCACGAGAGATTTAATGAAGAGATACCCCTCGCCAAGAAGAAGGAAAAATTGCCCGTGGTACTATCTCGGGATGAGGTGAAGAGAATGATCTATGGAACTCATAATATTAAGCATCGCCTTGTTCTGATGTTTCTTTATTATGCTGGAATGAGATTGCAAGAGGTGCGAAACATCCGCTGGGAAGATGTTGAGTTTGAAAGGGAAATAATTCACATAAAGGTCGCAAAGGGAGATAAAGAAAGGGTGGTTTTCCTGCATCCAAATTTAAAGAACACGCTTGAGATTTACGGGAGGAAATCAAAGGGATACGTTTTCATGTCGCAAAGAGGAAAGAAATACTCTCCCAAATCTATTCAATTAATAGTGAAAAACGCTGCTAGAAGAGCAAAAATAAACAAAAATGTAACTCCCCACACCCTGCGGCACTCCTTTGCCACTCATCTGCTTGAAGGAGGCGCGGATATAAGGTATATTCAGCAGCTTTTAGGGCACAAGCATCTCAAAACTACACAGATTTATACTCATGTGGCAAATAAAGACATAAAGAAACTCGCTCAATTGATATAGCCGAAAAACTTTATCAACACAGCTGCTTATCCCCGCTTATGGAAGATTTGCGAGACATCATTCTCAAGTACGCGCTGCAAAATGCAATTTTGCACGGGGGTAAGGCGAATTATAAGGCAGTTATGGGTAAGATTATGGCCGAAAATCCTTCTCTGCGCTCTCGTGCCAAGGAGCTAATAGAAGAGGTTAAAAAAATAGTGGAGGAGATAAATTCTTTGAGTTTGGAGGAGCAGAAAAAAGAGCTTGAGGAAATAGCTCCCGAGCTCTTGGAAAGGAAGAAGAAGGAGGAGAGAAAGGAGCTGGAAGATCTGCCCGATGTGCAGGGCGAGGTAAGAATGCGCCTTGCTCCAAGTCCTTCGGGCCCAATGCATTTGGGCCAATCAAGAATGGCTATTCTGAACGATGAGTATGTGAAAAGGTATGGTGGCGTTCTATTTCTGAGAATCGAGGATACAAATCCTCACAATATATTGCCTGAGGCATATGATATGATTCCAGAGGATTTAGAATGGCTGGGTGTGAAGGTTCATCATATCGTTATCCAGAGCGATAGATTTGAAATCTATTATGATTATGCCAAAAAATTGCTTGAGATGGGCAAGGCATATATCACCACGGTGCCAGCGGAGGAATGGAGGAAATTGAAGAGCGAGGGTAAGCCAACTAAAGATAGAGAATTGCCTCCTGAGGAGCAGTTGGAGAGATGGGAGAAGATGCTTGCAGGCGAATACGATGAGGGAGAAGCGGTTTATGTGGTAAAAACTGATCTGCAGCATCCGAATCCTGCCATAAGGGACTGGGCCGCTTTTCGAATTATAAAGGATGTTGAGCATCCTCGCTTGGGAAATAAGTACATAGTTTATCCACTTATGAACTTCTCCGTAGCTGTGGATGATCACGAATTGCAATTGACGCATGTGCTCCGTGGCAAAGACCATCTCAACAACACTTACAGGCAGATGTACTTGTATGATTATTTTGGCTGGAAAAAGCCCGTTTACATTCACTATGGCTGGGTAACTATGAAAGATACAATACTAAAGACCTCGCTCATAAAGGAGGGCATAAGGAAGGGCGAATACATGGGATGGGATGACCCGCGTCTTGGCACATTAAGAGCATTGGCTAAGAGAGGCATACAGCCTGAGGCAATAAGAAAATACTGGGTTCAAGTGGGGTTAAAGGAAGTGGACATTGAATTCTCTTGGGATACTTTGTATGCTTATAACCGTGAGCTTGTGGATTCTAAGGCAAAGAGATACTTTTTTGTTTGGAATCCAAAGGAAGTAGAGATAAGGGGTGTGGAGAAAATAGAAGGAAAGGCGCCGTTGCACCCCAACATAGATATGGGATTCAGAGAATACAAGCTTTCCTCACCAATAAAAATTCTCGTGACAATGGATGATTGGAAAGGGATAGAAAATGGTGAGGTATTTCGTCTCAAAGATTTGTGCAATGTGGTGAAGAGAGAAGAGCATTTAGAGTATGCAGGCAATGATTTGAGTATTGTCAAGAGAGGTGCAAAGATTGTGCATTGGGTACCAGAGGATTCCCTGCCTTGCAAGGTTTACATGCCTGATGGCAAGAGTTTGGAGGGATATGCGGAGAAATATGTGGAAAACAGTATAAACGAGATTGTGCAGTTTGAAAGATTCGGATTTACAAAAATATACAAAGAGGGAGAGCTGGTGGGTTATTTTGCCCACAGATAATTATGTTACATTCACATAAGATGGGAATTTCTTAAGGAGAATGACATCTCCCACAGCTTTAACCCAGCGATAGGGTACCACAACGGGCACACCATCTTCTACGAGAAGAGGATTGCTCTTTTCCACATAGAGCCCGTATATTATTTGGTCATTCACATCGAGCAAGACATCCTTTATGGTACCCAAAAGATAACCCTTATCCGTATATATCTCAAGTCCTATAAGTTCAGTTACCTCCGTCATCATTTTAATCCCCAAGGAGTATTATCTTGCTATTATTTAAATCTTCTCACATTTAATTTAGCGCATTTGCAGAAAGAATAAATAAAGGGATGAAATATCCATCCTCATAGGTGATCAAATGAGACTTGAAGAGCATCCAGTAATAGATTTTAGTAAGAGAAGAGGTAAAAAAGTAACAATTTACTTTGAAGGTAAGCCCATCGAGGCCTATGAAGGTGAGCCCATCGCAGAAGCTTTGCATGCGGCAGGTATAAGAGTTTTAAATTATAGCACGGAGAAGCAGAGACCCCGTGGCCTATTCTGTGCTATTGGAAAATGCTCCTCTTGCTTAATGGTTGTCAATGGCATTCCAAATACGAGAACATGCATCACGCTTGTAGAGGATGGTATGAAAATTGAGAGACAGAGAGGTTCTCAGCCATTGCCCAGGGATTATAAAGCACCAAAGTGGAAGGATGCGGAGAAGCACTATGGAGATATAATCATAATTGGTGGAGGACCTGCAGGATTGATGGCTGGTATAAAGGCCGCCGAGAAAGGAGCCAAGGTTATTTTGATGGATGAGGAGCCCATTCTGGGTGGACAACTGGTGAAACAGACGCACAAGTTCTTTGGCAAGAGAGAGCAGTTTGCCGGAGTGCGTGGTATAAAAATTGCTGAAATTTTAGCGGAAGAAGCTAAAAAGAATGGGGTGGAGATTCATCTTGAAACTTCTGCTGTGGGCATATTTGATAATAATGGAGAAAAATTAGTGGTGGCGATAGAGAAGAACAAAAAGCTTCACGAGTTCCATGGCAAGGCAATTGTGGTTGCTACAGGAGCTATGGAGAAGATGATTCCCTTTGAGAATAATGATTTGCCTGGCGTGTATGGTGCAGGAGCGATACAGACCCTTATGAACACTTATGGAATTGAGCCGGGAAAGAGAGTGCTCATAGTTGGCGCAGGTAATGTTGGTGTTATACTTGCTTATCAATTAAAGCAGGCGGGAGTGGATGTAGTTGCAATCGTGGAAGCTATGCCCAAAATAGGTGCATACTTCGTTCATGCTGCAAAGGTTCGAAGGTTAGGTATACCGATTTACACTAGGCATACGATTCTCCGTGCAGAGGGAAATGAGAAGGTGGAGAGGGCAGTGGTAGCCCAAATAGATGAGCACTGGCAGCCCATACCAGGTACAGAGAAGGTTTATGATGTGGATGTTATTGCTCTTTCCGTGGGGTTGAGACCGAGCATAGAACTTTTACATCAGGCCGGTGCGCAGATCACATATGCTCGCGAGCTGGGTGGCTATGTGGTGCGTCATGATGACAGGATGGAAACAACAGTTCGTGGGCTGTTCGTTGCTGGAGATTCATCGGGTATAGAGGAAGCTACGACTGCCATGCTTGAAGGTAAGATAGCCGGCTTATCTGCTGCCTTACTCGTTGGTAAAGCACCCGTGGAGGCTTACGAAGAGATAAAGAAGGCTCAGAAGGATTTAGAAGAGTTCCGCAGTGGTCCATTTGGAAAACATATACTTGATGGTTTGAAGAAGGTGATGATAAATGACTGAAGAGTATTTGGAGAGAGGATATTTAACTTTAGAAGAGTTGAAAAAAAAGGTTGAGTTGCCCAGTGAGGAGAGATTGCAAGGAAAGCATCCCGTGGCTGTGCCCGAGTGTCCTCAGAGAATACCCTGTACTCCATGCAAAGAAATTTGCCCTGTGAATGCAATAAAGATGGATAATCCGAATGATCCTCCCGTTGTTAATTACGATAGGTGTATTGGCTGCTCTCTATGCGTTCAAATTTGTCCGGGATTGGCATTCTTCATGATTCAATATAGAGATGATAAAGCTCGTGTAACAATGCCTCACGAACTGCTCCCGATGCCAAAGAGGGGAGATGAAGTCATACTTCTTAATCGTAAAGGTGAGGAAGTTGGAAAGGGTAAAGTTGTGCTGGTAATTCCGAGAGATAAGAGTGTGGGGGATACGGCAGTGGTTACAGTGGAGATGCCAAAAGAGCTTGCTTGGGAAGTCCGTGCAATAAAGGTGGTGGTTTAAATGGTTAATAAGAGTAAGGTCATAATTTGCAGATGCAATGATGTAACCCAGAAGGATATTGAGGACCTGATAGAACAAGGGATAACGGATATTGAGTTGATTAAGAGAATCACGCATATAGGTATGGGCCCTTGCCAGGGCAGAACATGTTTGCCTCTTGTTGCGGGAATAATAGCCAGAAAGACAGGTAAGAGTTATGAGGAGATAGGCATACCTGCAACTAGAATACCTACAAAGCCTGTGCAGATGCGAATTCTGGTAGGTGATGACGATGAAGAATAAAGTTGATATTGCCATAATTGGAGGAGGAATCATTGGATTATACACAGCTTTTGAACTTGCAAAAAGAGGAGTGGAGAATATAGCAGTTTACGAAAAGAGGTATATCGGCTCAGGCTCTACTTTTAGATGCGGTACTGGAATAAGGCAGCAATTTGGCGATGAAGCTAATATAAGGATGATGAAGAGGTCAGTTGAGAAGTGGACTACCTTGGGAGATGAGATGGATTTTCCAAAATTCAAGATGGCCAAGACGGGTTATCTATTCTTGCTCTACGATGAGGAGGAGGTTAAAACTTTCAAGCGCAATGTGGCCTTGCAGAATTCCTTGGGGGTACCATCAAAGGTAATAACTCCAGAAGAGGCGAAGGAGATTGTGCCAACATTGGATATAAGCGAGGTTATAGCGGCAACATTCAATCAAACAGATGGTAAGGCGAATCCGTTCCTTGCAGTTTACGGATTAGCAAGAAAATTGAGAAAAATGGGCATAGAGATAAACGAGTACACGGAGGTTAAGGATATCATTGTCAAGGACTCTCAAGTGGAGGGAGTGAGAACTACAAAGGGAGAAATTAAAGCGGATATAGTTCTTAACGCAGCCAATGCTTGGGCTAAAATTTTCAATGAAAAATTGGGATTGAACATACCGATTGAGCCGTACAAGCATCAGGGAATAGTAAGCGAGCCGTTTAAGAAGGGTGAAATAAAACCAATGGTTGTATCTTTCAAGTATGGAGGTGCATATTTTACCCAGAAGGCAAATGGAGGCCTTATAGGAGGCATAGCCCTGAAATATGGGCCTACTTGGGATTTGACACCCACATACGAGTTCTTGCGGGAGGTATCTAGGAACTTCACGAGGATAATACCTGCTTTGAAGCATATATCAATAATAAGACAGTGGGGTGGGTATTATGCAGAGACACCTGATCATAATGCCGTTATAGGAAAGATAAAAGAAATTGAGGGCTACTATCTTGCAGCTGGATTCTCGGGCCATGGATTTATGCTTGCTCCTGCAGTTGCAGAGGGCATGGCGGAGCTAATCACCAAGGGACATACTAGTTTGCCATTTGACTTCTACGATCCCTACAGATTCGAGCGTGGAGAGTTGAGAGAACAAGCGGTTCAGATGGGATAATTTTTCCCTCTCTTTTTAGGAAATTATTAAATCCCCAATTGTAATCTCCTTTTTGATGTCCTATGTTTGAGATAGTAGATAAGAAGGTACTGGCTCCAAATATAAAGTGGATTCGAGTGAAGGCACCCTTAGTTACAAAGAATGCCAAGGCTGGGCAATTCATAGTTCTAAGGTTGCATGAGAAGGGAGAGAGAATACCTCTAACTCTCTTCAAGTGGCATAAAGAGGACGGAACAATTGAGCTCGTTTTTCAGGAGGTTGGTAAGACAACATACGAGCTAGGCTCTTATGAGCCGGGAGATAAGATAATGGACATAGTTGGGCCTCTTGGAAAGCCAACACACATTGAAAATTATGGAACTGCAGTAGTTGTAAGTGGAGGCGTAGGTGCGCCAATAGGCTATGCTGTGACTCGCGCTTTAAAAGAAGCGGGCAATCATGTGGTGAGTATAATAGGATTTAGGAACAAGCAATATGTGATTTTAGAGGATGAATTCAAGAAGGTTAGTGATGAGTTATTGATCACAACGGATGATGGTAGCTATGTGCGCAAGGGATTTACCACTGATGTTCTAAAAGAGTACCTTGCAAATGGAGGTAAGGCAGATTATGTTTTCACTGTAGGGCCTGTTATAATGATGAAGCTCATTGCAGATATAACGAAGGAGCATGGAATTAAAACAGATGCAAGCTTAAACCCAATTATGGTTGATGGTACAGGCATGTGTGGTGCCTGCCGTGTGACCGTAGGAGGAGAAATAAAATTCGCTTGCGTAGACGGTCCTGACTTCGATGCACATCAGGTAAACTTTGATGAGCTTCTAACCAGATTAACTGAGTATAGGGAAGAGGAAAGAATTGCAATGGATAGGTATGTAAAGGGGGTGCATTAAGATGGCAAAACAGATAAAGAAGAAGAGGATTGCAGTACCTGAGCAAGATCCACAGGCAAGGATTCATAATTTTAATGAGGTTGCATTGGGCTATACATTTGAATTGGCTAAAGAGGAAGCATCTCGCTGTATTCAATGCCCATATAATTTTGCCCCGTGTATTAAAGGTTGTCCTGTCAATGTAAATATCCCTGGCTTTATAAAGAAAATTCTGGAAAATGATATGAAAGGAGCGCTGGAAGTTATCCATGAAACGAATTCTCTTCCAGGCATAACAGGCAGGGTATGTCCTCAAGAGGAGCAATGTGAAATGAACTGTGTTATGGGTAAGTTGGGAGATAAAATAAATATCGGTAAACTGGAGAGATTTGTGGCAGATTATGCCAGAGAGCATGGTATTATGCCTGAAACGAAGATTGCACCAAAGAATGGAAAGAAGGTTGCCATAGTGGGCTCTGGACCAAGTGGATTAACAGCTGCCTCTGATCTTATAAAGATGGGCTACGATGTTACTGTTTATGAAGCCCTGCATGAACCGGGAGGCGTGTTGATTTACGGTATTCCTGAGTTTAGATTGCCGAAGGATATTGTGGAATATGAGGTGAAGTATCTAAAGATGCTCGGTGCAAAGATCGAGACCAATGTGGTTATTGGTAAGACTCTCAGCCTCTATGATTTGGCCAAGGAGTATGATGCAGTATTTTTAGGCACTGGAGCGGGAACGCCTAAATTTCTGAATTTGCCTGGAGTGAATTGCAAAGGAATATACAGTGCAAATGAATTCTTAACAAGGATTAACCTTATGAAAGCATACAAGTTCCCAGAGTATGACACGCCCATAAAAGTGGGAAAACGGCTTGCTGTGATTGGGGCAGGTAATGTAGCTATGGACGCAGCTCGCAGTGCTTTGCGCGTAGGGTTTGAAGAAGTTTATATTCTTTACAGGAGAACTAGGGAGTATATGACTGCTAGAGAAGAGGAGATACAGCACGCTGAAGAGGAAGGCGTAAAATTCATGTTTCTCGTCAGCCCAGTGGAGTTCATAGGAGATGATAACTGCAATGTCAAAGTTGTAAAATTAATAATGAACAAACTCGGAGAGCCAGATTCGTCTGGAAGGAGAAGACCAGAGCCGATTCCGGGCACGGAATTTGCATTGGAAGTGGATGCAGTGGTATTTGCAATAGGACAGAAACCAAATAAGGTTCTGTATCAGGAAGTGCCAGAATTGAAAACTACAAAATGGGGTACTTTGATAGTGGATGAGAAATACCGTACAACTATGCGGGGAGTGTTTGCAGGAGGAGATGCAGTGCGTGGAGAAGCCACAGTTGTGCTAGCCATGGGTGATGGAAAGCGTGCAGCCAAAGCAATTGATGAATACATAAGAACGGGTGAATGGCCTGAAGAGATAAATCAAAAAACTTTCTAATTTTTACTCTTTGGTTGTTTATTATTTTTAATTTTTTATTTGATAGTTATTATCTTAGAAATAACTTGAGGTATGAGTTATTTTAACATATGGCAATCTTTATTAAGTAAAACGCAATTATTAAAACGAATTTAGTTGGAAAGGTGACGAATATGAGCGTAAAAATTGCGAAAACAAAAATAAACGAATTTTTGACATGGATTATGGATAATTATGCTCTCTATGCTCCGGTTGAAGATGGTGTTACTAAATTTTGTAGAATAGAAAATTTGTCCAAAATATGCTTTTTTCCAAATCGTACAGATGTGTCTTTAAAGCCCATATTTTTTCCACCAGAACAAAAATTTTTCAAATGGGAGAAAGGTGATAATGGATATATTATAAGGGATTATTTGGATAAAGGAGAAAAGAAGGTTATATTTGGGGCAAGAGGTTGTGATGTACACGCTTTAAAAATTCTTGATATGTATATGAGTGGAGAATTTTCGGATCCATATTATTCCAAAAGGAGAGAGAATACCATTATAATTGGAATCACTTGTGATTATCCTCGTGATTCATGCTTCTGTACAGCCTTTGGGGGGATGGTGCCGGAGGAGTATGATCTTTGGCTTACTGATATAGGCACCCATTATTTTGTGGATATAGGCAGTGAAAATGGAAGAAAATTGATATCTCTGGATATATTTGAAGATGCAGATGAGGAGGATGAAATAAGGAAGAGGAGGAAGATTGAGAGGGTGGAGTATGAGGTTGAGAAAAGAACAAAAATAGACTTATGTGAGATAAAGAGATGCTCCCAGGAAATAAAGAAAAAGATTAACGATGAAATTTGGGATGAACTGGGAAAGATCTGTGTATCCTGTGGAAGATGCAACTTCATATGTCCGACTTGCCACTGTTTCGATGTTAGAGATATAACGAATCTTGATGGAAGTGAGGGGGAGAGGATAAGGGTATGGGATTCCTGTCATCTTTACGAGTATGCAAAGACATCCGCTGAGAATTTCAGGAAGGAACGTCACGCCAGGGTGAGGTACCGTGTATACGACAAATTTGTCTTTCCTGTAATGAGATATGGAGTCTACGCATGCACAGGTTGTGGAAGATGCACAGATGCCTGCCATGCTGGAATAAATATCCGGGAAGTTTTAAGGAGGCTGATAGAATGAATCCCTACATACCTTCAGTGGCACCAATTTTAGAGGTGAGGGACGAAACTCCAGATACAAAAACCTTCAGGATAGGGGCAGAGCTACCATTCAAGCCCGGGCAATTTGTGGAACTAAGTGTATTTGGTTATGGGGAGGCGCCTATTTCCATATCTGGAGGAGATGATGAGGCCATAGAGCTTACCATAAGGGCCGTTGGTAACGTTACCAAGAAAATACACAGGATGAAGGAGGGGGACTATGTAGGCATACGGGGGCCCTTTGGAAATGGCTGGCCCATAGAAAAGGCTGTGGATAAGAATATATTGATCATCGCAGGAGGCATCGGTCTCGCCCCCCTCAAACCTGTTGTGGAATATGTGTGTAAACATAGGGAACGTTTCAAGGATGCCACTCTTCTATATGGTGCCAGAAGGCCATCCCTTATGCTTTTCAAATACAAATTTGAAGAATGGAGGAAATATATGGATATTCTCTTAACGGTGGATGAGGCAGAACCTGGATGGGAAGGGCATGTGGGTGTTGTAACAACCCTTTGTGATAAGATAAGGCATGTGGCAGATACCATTACTTATATGTGTGGCCCGCCCATAATGATGAAATACACCTCCATGGTTCTCATAGAACTAGGTTTTCCTCCCAGTGAGATGTACCTTTCCCTGGAGAGAAATATGAAATGCGGCATCGGCATATGCGGTCACTGTGGAGTTGGAGGAGTATATGTATGCCGTGATGGGCCAGTTTTCTCTCTAAATAAGGCTCTGAGATTTATTGAAAAGCCTCATGAGGTTCAGGGGGTGTTAGATTGAATATTGGCATCATCTCATTGTCTTGCTGCGAGGGCTGCTCTGTACAGTTTTTGAATATGGAAAAGGAAATTCTGGAAATTCTCAAGTATATGGGAATAAATAATTTTAGATTGGCTAAGGAAATAAATGAATGGCCTGTGGAAATTGCTTTTGTAGAAGGTACACCTACAAACAGGGATGAAATAATAAAATTGCTGAAAATAAGAAAAGACTCAAAGATTTTAGTTGCTCTCGGAACATGTGCTGCTACGGGAGGAGTACCGGCAATAGTTAATACTCTGGAGAAGAAGGAAGCTATGAAAATTTATAACGGTGTTCCACCGAAGATACCTATAGATGCTAAACCCTTGAAATATTATGTAGATGTTGATTACATTCTTTATGGATGCCCATTTTCAAAGGAGGAATTGAAAGAATTGATAACTTCAGTTCTGCTGGGTAAGGGATTTAGAAATAAGAGATACAGTGTATGTGTGGAGTGTACCCTTAGAGAGAATGGGTGTCTTCTGGAAGAAGGATATTTATGTATGGGGCCAGTGACCAGAGCCGGATGTAAAGCGATATGTCCTTCTAATAATACTCAATGTTTGGGGTGTAGAGGGCCATATGAAGATGCTAATTTCAAAGGTCATATAAGAATTCTTCTAGAAATGGGATTTTCAAAGGATGAGATAGCTGAGGCATATTCTATATTTTCCTATGAAGAGTTGAAGGAGGTAATAGCATGGTTGAAAGAAGAATAAGAATTGAAGAAATAACAAAAATAGAAGGACATGCAAATTTAACCATTGAGATAGAGGATGAGAATTTAAAAAGGGTTATTTTTGGAGTGCATGAAGGTTCTAGGTATTTTGAGGCTTTTATGGTTGGAAAAAGTTATAAATATCTCCCGGAGTTAGCTGGTAGGATATGTGGTATATGTACCGTTGCTCATGAAATTGCTAGTGTAAGGGCTGTGGAAGATGCTTTGGGTATAGAAATTTCAGAGGAAGTTGAGGACCTAAGAAAGCTTATGTTAATAAGTTCTCATATTCAAAGTCATATCTTACATTTATATTTCTTGGC
The DNA here is from genome assembly GCF_000025665.1 of Aciduliprofundum boonei T469. Taxonomy (GTDB): domain Archaea; phylum Thermoplasmatota; class Thermoplasmata; order Thermoplasmatales; family Aciduliprofundaceae; genus Aciduliprofundum; species Aciduliprofundum boonei. The sequence goes on along the minus strand of NC_013926.1, from coordinate 79,413 downwards.
TTTACCTGATTACAGGAATGTGGAAAGTATAATAGAATTAGCCAATAAAAATGTGAATTTGGTGAAGAAGGCATTTGAACTTAAAGAAGCCAGTAATTATATGACGGAACTCATTGGAGGAAGGGCTGTGCAACCTTGTACTATAGTTCCTGGGAAAGTATCCAAGAGAATAGGTAAGGAAACTATTGAAAGGTATATAAAAAAGATGAAAGACATCTATCCCTTTCTCCTTGACACAGCGGAACTGTTCTTGTCTTTAGAGTACCCGAAATATGAAAGGGAAAGTGAATATGTTGCTCTATGGGATGGACATAGTATACCTCTCTATAAGGGGGAGATTGCCACCCTCTCTTCAATATTTGATCCTCACCAGTATCAGGAACATATAAGAGAATGGGTGGTGGAGTATTCTTCTGCAAAACATTCACTTATAGACGGAAGAGATTATATGGTGGGTGCATTAGCGAGATTAAACATAAATAGAAACCTGCGGGAGGAAGCTAGAGAATTGGCAGAGAGATACGGTGTGAGATTTCCATCTAACAGGATCGCTTGGATAAATTTAGCCCAGGCACTTGAAAATGTATATTTTGCTTTAGAGGCAATAGAGATAGCAGAAAATCTAAAAGAGTACGATCCTCATAAAATAAACATACCAAGAGTGAGTGGAGAAGGGGTAGGTGTAATAGAAGCACCAAGAGGTTTACTAATACATCATTACAAAATAAAGAATGGAAAATGTACCTATGTGAATATAATTACCCCTACAGCTATGAACACCGAGAATGTAGAGAGAAATTTAAAGGGATATATAAGTCAAATTGTGAGTAAGAATGATGAATACATAAAGATGGAAGCGGAAAAAATCATACGTGCATATGATCCTTGTATTTCTTGCTCTGTTCATGTAACGAGAATCATGTAAATATTTATCGGAAAAACACAAATATTCGATGTGCCATGCATAGAAGATGAAAGAAGATATGGAGAATATAAAAAGATTAGCGAATGGAGCAAGAAAAGAGATTCTTCTTATTTTAGAGGAGTATGGAGAAAAAGCCTCAAAAACAGTTCAGATGGGTGCATATGGGGCGCCCTCATCTCTTGTTGATGTCGAAGCTGAAAACAAGATAATTCAAATGGTGAAAGAGGAGGATATGCCCTATAACATATTCACAGAAGAAGCTGGATTCATCGATAGGGGATATGATAGAACTATAATCGTGGACCCGTTAGATGGTTCTTATAATGCCGAGAATGGAATACCATTCTATGCAGTTTCAATTGCTATAGGAAAAAAGAATTTGCAGGATGTAGAGTATGGAATTGTGAAAAATGTTCCCTTAAATGTAGATTACTGGGCAATAAAGGGCGAAGGAGCTTACAAGAATGGAAAAAAATTGAAAGTTGATGGTAAAAAGAATCTTTATGTGGTTTATTTAGGCAAGAAGGCTCATAAGCAATCTTTTGAACTTGCCCAAAAAATCAGAAGAACTCGTACCTTGGGTTCAGCAGCGCTGGAGATGTGCATGGTTGCAGAGGGTATAGCAGATATGTTCATCTACAAATTCAAAGAGAAAGGTTATCTCAGAATAGTGGATATTGCAGCAGCATATCTGATAGTTAAAGAATCTGGAGGAATTGTTGTGGATGGAATATTAAAACCCTTAGATATGGATATTCTTGGAATGGAAAGGAAGAATGTTATAGCTGCTGCAAACCCTCAACTTTTGGAGGTGTTTAGATGAGATATGGATTAATAGCCAATCCTGAGAAAGAAGAATGCATCAAATTTGCAAAGGAAATTATTGAAAAGTTAGATCCAGTGGTTGAAATGGAAACAGCTAAGGCTCTTGGTATGGATGGAATCTCCATTGAAGAAATGAATGTGGATGTTATAATCACAGTTGGAGGAGATGGAACTATTCTTTTAGCGTTGCAGAGAGCTAGAGGTAGAATATTGGGGGTGAATATGGGACTTTTGGGCTTCTTAACGGAGATAAGTCCTGAAGAATTGGATGATGCTATAAAGAGAATTGAAAGTGGAGATTATTTTATTGATAAAAGAATGAGGATAAAGGTTAGGCTTAATGGTGAAAGACTCTACGATTGCACCAATGAGGTGGTTATTCACACTGCAGAGATAGCAAAGCTTAGAAGTTATACTATATTCTATGAGAAAGAGCTACTAGATGAGTTTAGGGCTGATGGATTGATTGTAGCAACTCCCACAGGCTCTACATCTTACGCTTTGAGCGCTGGAGGTCCTATTTTACATCCAAATCTGGAAGGAATGGTTTTGACACCAATAGCTCCATTTAAGAAGTATCCTAAATCTTTTGTGCTTCCCGAAGGTAAGATTAGAATTGAACTAAAAGACGGCAGGTCTAATCTATTGGTGCTGGATGGGCAGTATAGTGTGAGAATTTCTAAAAAGGATATAGTAGAGATAGAGAAATCCGAAAATTATGCGGAGTTCATAAGGTTTAGTAATTCACCAATAAAGAGGATAAGGGAGAGATTGATAGGGTGAATAAGGTGTGGAAAATAAAGAAAGAAGTTCTTAAATTGATAATGGAATCTTCTAAATCCTCGTATCCAAATGAGTTTGGAGCATTTTTAAGGGCAAAGCATAATATAATTTATGAGATAATTTTACTCCCGGGCACTGTTTCAGGAGGAAGTAGCGTACTTTATAATCTTCTTATGAAGCCCATTGATTTTACCATAGTTGGCTCTGTCCATTCGCACCCTTCTGGTTTTCCCATACCTTCCCGTGCAGATTTGGATATGTTTTCTAAAACGGGTGATGTTCATATTATTGTGGCATATCCATATACTATGAATTCTTGGAAGGCTTACAATAGAATGGGTGAAGAAATAGAGGTAAAGGTAATTTGAAATATTTTAATTTAATAAAGGGTAGTATGGATCTCAGGGAAATAGGTGATTTAATAGAAGAGGAGCTTGATGAGAAGGACTCTGTTAGAGAGATAGCTATAAAATCAGCCAGGGTAATAATAAGAATGTCCTCTCAGTCAATAATAATGATGCATAGGAGAGAAGATGAAAGTGAGATTGTAAGGAAACTGAAAGAAGAGGTATGGCATTTAAAAAGTCTCTTAACTAACCAATATCCTGATTTACTTTATTCTGGTTTTGTTCAGAATGCGTTTCAAGAATATTGTGAATCGCAAATATTTAGGGCAATAATTCATAATAAACCAATACCATCCCACAAAGATTTGGGAATGAATCCAGAATCTTATCTGATGGGAATGGGGGATGTAGTTGGAGAACTCAGGAGAGAGGTTCTTGAAGCACTTAAAAATGAGAATTTTAAGAGAGCAGAAGAGTATCTCAGTATAATGGAAGAAATCTACGAGATGCTTATGCGTTTCAATTATCCGTCTGGTTTAGTTCCTCTTAAACCTAAACAGGATACTGCTAGGGCATTGATTGAAAAGACAAGGGGAGAACTGACTATGGCTATAATGACGGATAAAATAGCAAAAAAGATGGAAAATAAGAAAAATTAAATATCTTCAGTATTTTGATTACCTGTGGATGAGCCTACAAAAATTGTTGTGATGGGGGATGATCCGGAGAGTATCGCTCAGAATTATGAAGATAAGGAGCTCATAGTGATTTATCCCAAGGGTAAAAGGCCAAGAGCGGATATGCTTTTAAGGAAGAATATTGTTAGAATATTTTCAGATTATGGTAAATATCCAGATATAGAAGATTTGGAATTGATAAAAAATACCGTTTTTTACCTTCTTAACTCTTCTTACATAAATAACAGAGATAGAATACTTTTATTATTTTCAAAGGAAGGCGAGGAGCACAGGCTGTTTTTTGATATGAGCAAGATGAATTTGCCAAATTTGGTGAATATGGTATCTGATAGGATAAAAGGTGAAATTGTGGAAAACATTTTAAAACTTGCCATGTCGATTGTGAAAAAGGGAAGAGAGGGTACACCTGCAGGTGCACTCTTTATAGTTGGAGATACAAATAATGTTAAAAATTATGTAATTCAGAAGATAGCCAATCCAATAAGCGGGATAGATAGAGAGATGAGAAGTGTTTTAAACGAGGAAAATTTTGATACTCTAAGGGAGTTTGCCATCATGGATGGGGCCACATTAATAGATAACAGGGGTGTTGTAGTTTCCACGGGAGTTTATGTTAAGAATTTATCAATTGAAGAATGGCTTATGGATGGTTTTGGTGGAAGGCATCTGGCTGCGAGATCAATAACGAAACTTACAAAGGCTATAAGTTTTGCAGTTTCTGCAGAAGGCACAATAAGCGTTTACAGGGATGGAGAAAAGATATACGAACTCAAAGATTTTTAAGATTTTAATTCAATTTCAATATGTATCCCATCAGGAATTTGAATGCGCATAAGCTGCCGTAGTGCTCTTTCATCTGCATCTATGTCTATAAGCCTCTTATGAATACGCATTTCCCAGCGCTCCCATGTCTCGCTACCTTCACCATCTGGGGCTTTGCGCACTGGAACAACGAGCCTTTTTGTGGGTAACGGAATTGGTCCATGCAACTCCACGCCTGTTCTCTCAGCAATCTTTTTAATCTGATTGCAAACCTCATCCACCTTTTTATGGTCGGCGCCACTTAGCCTTATTCTGGCTCTATATACAGCCATTTATCTCACCAAAAATAAAAAAGTTAGAGAGTTTTTTTCTCCACTTCTATGCACTGGCCCGCAGCTACTGTCTGGCCCATATCCCTAACTGCAAATCTTCCAAGCTGTGGTATCTCTTTTACAGGCTCGATTACCATGGGTCTTGTGGGCACAATCTTTACCATGGCTATGTCACCAGTCTTCAAGAAATCTGGATGGTCCTGCTTTGTCTGGCCAGTGCGAGGATCTAGTGTTTTTATAAGCTCTTCAAACCTGCAGGCTATCTGTGCAGTGTGGGCGTGGAACACAGGTGTGTATCCAGGAGCTATAACGCTTGGATGGTTGAGTACCACAATCTGTGCAATGAAACTCTTTGCCACAGTGGGTGGATTGCTTGTATGACCGCATACATCTCCCCTCTTGATATCCTTCTTACCGATACCTCTAACATTGAATCCTATATTGTCTCCTGGATATGCTTCTTTCATTGGCTCGTGATGCATTTCAATGCTCTTTACCTCTCCGCTCTTGTTTGCTGGCATGAATGTCACTTTATCTCCAACCTTCAGCACACCAGTTTCTACTCTTCCAACAGGCACAGTGCCTATACCGGTGATGCTATAAACATCCTGAACAGGTATGCGCAAGGGCTTATCGGTGGGCTTAGGTGGAACTTTCAAGTTGTTGAGTAACTCCAGAAGAGTTGGACCCTTCCACCAGGGCATATTCTCGCTCTTCTTCATTATGTTGTCTCCCTTGTATGCAGATATTGGCACAAATGGAACATCTTTCCAACCTACAGCTGCTAATAGCTTTTCTACCTGCTCTTTTACCTCGTTGAATCTCTTCTCATCGTAGGGTGGCTTTGTAGCATCCATCTTGTTTATGGCTACAATCATCTGTGGCACTCCAAGAGTTCTTGCAAGGAATATGTGCTCCTTTGTCTGCTCCATAACTCCCTCTGGAGCTGCAACGATTAGAACTGCTGCATCTGCCTGAGATGTACCAGTAATCATATTCTTAACGAAGTCCCTGTGACCAGGAGCATCAATGATCGTGAAGTAATATTTATCAGTTTCAAATTTTCTGTGAGCAACATCAATGGTCAAGCCCCTTTCTCTCTCTTCCTTGAGCCTGTCCATAACGAAGGCAAATTCAAAAGTGCTCTTTCCGAGTTTCTCTGCCTCCTGTCTGTACTGGTCTATGACTCTCTGGTCTATTTCTCCATGCTCATAGAGCAATCTACCTACCGTTGTGGATTTACCGTGGTCAACATGGCCGATGAACACGATATTCATATGTGGTTTTTTATCTGCCATTTTTCATACCTCCTTCTTTTTCCCATATATGCATTATATATAAATCCTTTTCCTCATAACTCCGCATAATACTTTTCATCATAGGGCTCTGGTTTGAGTCCCTTCCTTTCGCGTATCTGCCTAACTATCTGTGGCTGTAAATCTCTTGGTACACGCTCATATCCTGCGTTTTCAGTGCTCCATAATACTCTGCCTCCTGTGGCACTTCTTATGGCAGAGGCGAATCCGAACATCTCAGCTACGGGAGCTTTAGCGTGTATGATTGTTTGATACTCTTCCTGCTCCATATCCACAATCACTCCTCTTCTCTGCTGTATTTCCCTTGTCACAGAGCCCACGAGCTCCATAGGCACATTGATGTAAATCTTCTGAATTGGTTCTAATAGAACTCTATTGCCCTGACACATTGCACCGTAGATGGCATTGCGCACTGCAGGTATAACTTGAGCAGGACCTCTGTGTATTGAATCCTCGTGAAGTTTCGCATCCACAAGTTTGACCTTTAGTCCATAAACCTTCTCATTTGCGAGAGGACCTCTCTCAACAGCCTCGAAAAACGCTTGTTTAACCAGCTCCATGGTCTCATTTAAGTACTGCACACCCCAAGTCATATCGAGCAAGATATTTGGACCGCGAATTGCCTCAACTTTCTTTGCCTCATCCCTGTTCATTCCGAGCTCTTCAAGCCTCTTTGCAAGATCTTTTCTGTTTTTGATTCTATCCATTTCTTCTATCTCTCCATCCACAATTGCCTGCACAACACTTTCTTCAAGGGGCTCAACTTCTATGTAGAATTTATTATGCTTGTTTGGACTCTTACCTTCAAATGGACCTCCTTTATGATCCACAGTCTCTCTATAAACCACTATTGGTGGTGAAGTTATTACTTCCACTTTATACTCATGGGTAATTCTGTAAATTGTAACTTCAAGATGCAATTCTCCCATTCCACTTAGCAGATGCTCCCCTGTTTCTTGATTTATCTCTATTTTCAAGCTCGGATCTGCCTTGGATATGGTGCGTAGGACTTCAATCAAGCGAGGTAAATCTTTAGTATGTTTTGCCTCAATTGCTACTGTGACCACAGGTTCGCTATAATGCTTCATCGGTTCAAATGGCTCTACATCTGGAATGCTTGATACAGTGGAGCCAGCAATAGCATCTTTCAAGCCTATAATCGCAGGGATATTTCCAGCATCTAACTCATCAACAGGAATTCTATCTGGACCAACCATCATAGAGAGCTGCTGGATTCTGTATTTGCGATTGCCCATACCCACTATGTAAAGTTCTTGCCCTCTTCTTAAAGTTCCACTAAACAGGCGACCCACAGCAACTTCCCCGGCATGAGGGTCCATAACTATTTTAGTTATCATCATACCAACTGGGCCCTTGGGATCGCATTTAATCATCGCTTGACCTAGAGGGGTGTTAATATCCCCCTTCCATATTTTTGGAATCCTGTAGGCCTGAGCCTCTCTTGGATTGGGAAGGTGCTGAATGACCATATCTAAAACTATTCTATGCAAGGGTGCCTTCTTTGCAAGCTCTTTGCTCTCACCTTTTTCAAGATGCTCAAAAACATCTTTGAATGATATACCAGTCTTCTTCATAAATGGCACACTTATGGCCCAATTGTGATATGCGGAGCCAAATGCAACAGTTCCATCCTCAACGCGAACCATCCACTTATCCTTAAATTCTTCTGGAGTGTATCTTCTAATCAGCTTATTTACCTCTTTTATAATTTTTTCAAATCTGGCCATCATCTGCTGGCCATCCAACTTTAATTCATTTATCAACCTATCCACTTTGTTTATAAAGAGCACAGGTCTGACTCTCTCCTTGAGAGCTTGCCTTAACACGGTCTCTGTTTGTGGCATAACACCCTCAACTGCGCATACGACCACTATCGCACCGTCCACTGCTCGCATTGCGCGGGTAACATCTCCTCCAAAATCAACATGTCCAGGGGTATCTAATAAGTTGATGAGATACTCGTTTCCCTCATATTCGTGAACCATACTGGCTGCAGCAGTGTTTATTGTTATTCCCCTTGCCTGCTCCTGCTCGTCAAAATCCAAAACCAACTGCTTTCCAGCAAGCTCTTCGCTCATCATTCCTGCTCCTGCAATCAGATTATCGCTTAGCGTAGTTTTCCCGTGGTCGATATGAGCCACGATTCCAATGTTTCTTATGTACTCGATGTTTCGCATAATTTTCATTGCTTTTTTGATATTATCCTCTTTCCTTCCCATCTAGACCACCTTATCTTGCAGATGCGGCAACGCGCTCAATTTCCTCCTTCTTGGAAACTGCAAAACTACTCACATCGTTTCTTGCAGCTTTTATAATTTCATCTGCTAAACATTCTTCTATGCTTTTAGAATTTTTGAAAGTGGAATTAACTGCTCCCAGAGCTATATTTCTCAAAGCTATATCCAATCTCCTTGAAGGTGCAACATCTACCGCTTTTGGTACGGCTATACCTGCCATCTTCAATCTTGTTACCTCTTCGCGGGGAGCAGCGTTCTGAATTGCATCAACCAAAACTTGTATGGGGTTCTGCTTTGTCTTTTTCTCAATAATCTCAAACGCTTTTTTTACCACATTGTACGCGCTCATCTTCTTCCCCGTATATTTTTCCGTGCGCATTAGATTGTTGATCAACCTTTCAACTATGTTCACTTGGGCTTTTCCTAAATGCTTTTTCACATGTCTTCCGTGAGAATGCAGGACCAGACGAGCGTCCAAGTTTATATATCTCACCAGTCCAGGATCTTTAACAACCACTTCCTTTGGATCATACTTGCCAAATATGAGAAAATCCATCTAAATCACCTCACAGGTTTCTCCTTGCGTCCACGCACAAGTTCGTTGAGAGAGATTCCATTTACCTTTATAACTTTATAACGCACCCCTGGAATATCACCCTTGGACCTTCCCAATCTTCCGCCGATTCCCTCAATTACAACCTCATCGTGCTCATCTATGAAATTTATGGCACCATTTCCAGGGGCGAAAGCAGTAACAACGCGTCCATTCTTTATGAGCTGAACCTTAACGCACTTCCTTATAGCTGAGTTTGGCTGCTTTGCTTCAATACCAACTTTCTCAATAACAATGCCCCTCGCCTGTGGGCTACCCTCTAAAGGATCGCTTTTCTCCTTGAGCCTCAATACTCTACGCTTATAATATCTATCACTCCATCGGAACTTTTCACGATCTTCCTTTAGCTTCCTTGCTGTGTACAATCCATTAGCCATTTGGCATCACCTTAAGTATGCCACCTAAACGGATGCCTATATAAAAAATTTATCTCAAAGAGCTCTAAATTTCTATACTTTTCGTTGAACAATCTTTAAATATGCCAATCATCAACACATTACCACATGTGCTATGATATGGCAATTTTTGCATTTCTTGATTTGTAATTAATCACGCTTCACAAAGGCATAGGCTCTGCTCTGGAAGATTTTGATGAGAGTGTGAAGGACAAAGATGAAAAAAGGGATATGGAGCAGTAAACTTTTTAATTCATATAAAGATGCCTCAGCGTGATTGAAAAAATTGCAGTTAGGGTCATTAGAAAGTGGATGAGGAAGGGAAATATGGCTAGGGCTATGAGAGATATCTTGCCTCGCTCTAGCTTGAGTTTTGAGGAAAGGGAGCAAGTGGCAAGAATAGTGCATGATGTTGTACGCTACAAGCTCTACTATGATTATATCATGGAAAAAAGAGGCATGAAAAAGAATGCGGAGAATTATGTAAAATTGAGCTTGAAAAAACCAAAGGTAAATACCCCATATCATATCCGAAATTCTCTATCTCTCAAGCTTGCAGAAGTTACTCCAAGAGAATTTATTGATATTATAAATAGAGAGCCTGATACTGTGCTATGCGTGAATTTGGCCAAAATTGACAGGGATAAGGCAATTGAAGAATTGGAAAGGGATGGAATTGATGCGGAGGAGTTTATACCAGAGAGCGCAATTAAAGCTGATAGCAAAGCTCGTTATTCTTCCTTAATCAAGAATGGTCTTGCCATTGTCCAAGATTCTTCAAGTCAAATCATTGCAAAGCTTGCAAGTTCTTTGGGGGAAGAGGTTTTGGATTATTGTGCTGGAAGTGGTGGAAAGAGTTTGGCTATGCATGCCCTAAATTCAAATTTGAAAATTCATGCTTACGATATAAATGAGAGAAAATTGAAGAGCTTGGAGAATAGAGCTAAAAAATGGGAGATGAATGTGTATATTTTTTACGATAAACCCTCAGGCGAGTTTCCTGTTGTGCTAGTAGATGCACCCTGCAGCGGTGTAGGTGCTGCAGCTAGAAATCCAGAGGCAAAGTATCAAGAAGATTTTGAAAAATTTGCAAAGATGCAGATGGAGATTTTGAACGAAGCGAAGGAGAATGTGAAGAGTCACGGATATTTGGTTTATGTTGTATGCTCGTATACTCCCTGGGAAACCGAAAATTTAATTGAAGAGTTTTTAAATAAAGCTCCATATTTTGTACCTCAAGAAATCAAATGCGAGTATGAAAGATATATAAAAAAGGGGAATTATGGCGCTTATATTCTTGCAGGGGATATTTTCTATGTAAGCGTTTTGAGAAGAGAATAGCAACTTATTTATAGTTTCAATGAAATTCAATTTTATGCCCAGTGTAGAAGAGCTTATCAGAGAACTCAGGATGGCCCTTAAAAAAGATGATGATGAGTTGAGAAAAGAAGTCGAGAGAATAGTTAGAAAATATGGTAGACGGAGGAAAAAAGGCTCCTTTGAGATGAAGGCGGGAGAGGCATACTACATAAACGAGAAAAATTCAAAATATGCCATAAAGATTTTCCAGCAAATTCTTGATAGAGGGCTAAATGGATTGTATATCACCAGGATAAATCCACAAACTTTGGAATTTGCGAATCAGGATAATGCTAAAGTAGTATGGCTCAGCAGTATAAGGGGGAAGGATAGAATTTCACCGGGAGATTTGACCAAGATTCATGCCACAGTTGTTGAATTTATGAAAGAGAATGAGAAAGGTGTTGTAGTGCTGGATGGAATAGAAACTATGATAACCAACACAAATTTTGTAAAAGTCTTGCACCTCTTGCAAAAGCTTAGGGATGTAGTTAGTGAAAACCATGGAGTTCTTTTAATTTCTATAGATCTGGATACTCTAAATCCCCAGGATAGAGCACTTTTCAAAAGGGAAATAATGAATGAAATCCCTCTAAAAATTTAATTTGCAGATCTCTTATTCACCACTATGCTGCAAGGAGCTGGCAATTTGTAAGATGCCTCTTTTAAGGCCTTTTTTGCTCTCTCTAAATGCTGGGGGTTTACCCTTGCTGTCATTATAACTTGACCCTCTCGCACTCTTGCAGCAGTACCCACAGGTTTTCCAAATGCGAGGCTCATTCCAGATGAAATTCTATCCGCTCCTGCGCCTGTGGCCATTTTATGCTCCCTTAGAACATGATGTGGATACACTCTTATCCAGAGATAATAATTGGCAGTACCAATTTTGCCCAAATACTTGTTTGCGATTATACGGGCAGCCTCAAGAGCAGTATGCCTAATCTGGCATGCCTCATTTATGACAAGACTAACTTCAATTGGAAAATCATTTTTAGCATCAACATTACCCATTTCAAAATGCACAATTTTTGGATTGGGTACTCCTCCCATATATTCGCGGCGAGTGTAAGCAGGACCGTCAATATTGTGATACATCCTTCCAGGCTTCCTTACCATTCATATCACCTTTAGGCGTGATTAGGAATTTGGTATTTATATTTTTGGTAAATGGCAGGAATAAAATTTATATATTTTACAACTTTCACAAAATTGTGAAATTTGAGAAAGATGGATTCACAAAAATAAGAGAGAGCATGGCTACGATATTTACAAAGGCGGGCTTGGGCCATATGGACGCTAATGTACTCTCAGAGTTGCTCATCTGGGATAGATATATGGATGTCGAAGAAATTGGCAGAAGTTTAAATTATAGTATTTCGGGGGTCACTGGAAGTTTGCACCGCCTTATGCGGATGCACCTTGTTATACGAAAAAAGATGGGGAAAAAATACTTTTATAGCTCTGAAAGTGACATTCTCTCAGTGTTTATTCGCTTGGTGCAGGAGATATATGAGCATGATCTTCCTAGGCTTCAGCGCATAGTGGATGAGGAGAGGGAATTGTTGAAGGAGACGGAGAAGAATGCCGTGGATGAGTTATATGTGAAGTTATCAAGAGCCAAAGAATATCTCGGCGCTTTGATAGAAATTTTAGAGGATTATAAAAAAGGAGGTGAATTAAATGACAAGAATAGTGCTAACTGCGGATGAAACGCTTACTAGCACATACAGGCACATACCTCTTCTTGATTTCCTTGGATGTGCTCCGGTGGAGCATGTACCTAAACCCATATACAATTTCTTAGATACGCAGGTGCCTGATGATAATGGAAAATTAACCTTTGCTCCTTATGGATTAAGAAAGGTGGAAGCGGCCCTTCTGCATCAAGGATTTAATAGAGATGAAATTGTTGTGGCACATCCAAGGTATGTGGAGAGATTCATAGATGAGAAAACAACGATAGTGGGAGTTAATACAATGGACCCCTATGGTCTTGGCCCTGTTACTATGATGTTTACTCAAGGTGGAAAATTAACCTCGTACACAAAACTAAAATTTACATCTTTAATGCGTAGAATAAGGGATTATAGAGAAAAGAAAGGATATAAGTTTAAGATAGAAGTAGGAGGTCCAGGCTCTTGGCAGCTTGAAGTTAAAGAAAAGCTAACTGAAGAGTTAAGAGTAGATCATATAATGATTGGAGAAACTGAGCATGTTATAGGGGATGTTTTCAGGGATATAGAATCAGGAAATGCTGAAAAAATTATTCATATAAAATCTTGGCCCAAGCTTGAAGAGATACCGAACATTGTTGCCCCAACTTTCAAGGGAATGATAGAGGTGATGCGTGGTTGCGGTAGAGGTTGCACATTTTGCTCGCCCAATTTGAGAACTGCAAGGTTCTACCCAATTGAAAAAATTTTGGCAGAGCTTAAAGTAAACATAAGAGCGGGGCAGAAAACCGCTTGGCTTCACAGTGAAGATATATTCAATTATATGGTTGAGGATAGAAGAAATTTTTATCCAAATGAAGATGCAGTGATAGGACTCTTTGAGGAAGTATTGAAACATGTTGAATTTGCTAATCCAACTCACGGTACTGCTGCCGGAGGATTGGCCGCACCTAGAATATTAAAGAGAGTGGCTGAATTAAATCATGCAAATATAAACCGGTGGGTGGGAATTCAGGTTGGATTTGAAACTGCTTCTCCAGAATTAATTAAAAGAATAGCTAATAATAAGATGAAGCCCTTTAGCCCGGAGGAATGGCCATGGGTTTTGCTAAATGGGACATATGCATTTAACAAATTTTTCTGGTTTCCAGCATACACGAGCATCGTGGGATTGCCCGGGGAGACTGATGAAGACGGGTATGATACAGCAAGGTTAATCATAACTATGGAGAAGAAATTGCGTGAAAAACTTGGAGAGAAGGCACATTTCACGGTTACGCCTTTGGCATTTGTTCCTATGGCTGCTTTAAAAGATGAGGAAGGATTCAATATCCAAGAGCAACTCACTCCTGGAAGAGTGATGCACATATATCATGCATGGAGACATCTTGCATGGGAAGTGGATCATGGATTGAAGAGGGTGACTCGTGGAAACCCAGCGTTTCTTGTGTTTGCACCTCTTGCCAAGATGGGTTCTAGGCTTCTTGTTAGAAGTATAAGGAAATGGGCAATGAAGAACGGAATTGATGTAGATAAACCATTGGAACCTATGAAATTAAAGATAGAAGAGATTGATGTTTAAATCCTTTCCACCTCTACCCATACAGAGTGTAAAGTAGTTCCTTTTCCATATTTTTCATTCATTTTGTTTGGGGTTAAGAAATTTGCATTCCATCCGATTTTCATTGGCCAGAATGCTTTGTACATGAGGGCTATACCTCTCTGAATATCATGGCTAATCTTTGCATTTGTTATTATCTCACCGTATTCATTGAAAACTCTGACTTTAGCGCCGTCTTTTATTCCCCTATCCAGTGCATCTTCGGGATTTAAATATATGTTTGTATCCACATATCCATAGGTATTGTAATATTGAGAGGATATAGTAAAAAGATATGTGGCACTTATGAGTTTTAACCCTCTTCCTTTTATCGGCATATATGTTGGAAAAGCGTTTAGACCCCTATTTTTGGCGCGGGAGGAGCTTATTTCAATTTTACCGCTCTCCGTCTTTGGCTCATAAGAGTCTATTGGAATTTTCAACACTCCTCTTTCTTTAAGCCTTTTATAAGATATGCCAAGAACATTTAGAGTTTTTCTTATAATTTCTTCGTCCTTCTCATATAGCGTTTTCTCTTTCAAATTCATTGCTTTAGCTAACATCCTTGCAACATCGCTATTGCTCTTTCCACTTATTTTCGTGAGTTTGTCATTGAATGAAATGTATCGATGGTAATAAGAATCAGCAATATCTACTCTCTCGAAGAATGTGTTTGATGGGAGAAAAATATCGGAAAATAAAGCGGTGTCTGTTAGAAAAATATCGTGCAAGACAATGAACACATCGCTACTCAATACTGCATCTCTCAATTTCCTCTGATTTGGTAAGGTGGCAAATGGATTTGTTCCGTAAATGAATACGAACTTAATCTTTTCATCTTCTATGTAATCTGCTAATTCCATATGTGTTATTCTATACCCTCCCTTCTTTCTTAGAGAAATTCCCCGTACATAATTCCGCGGAAGTATACGATTACTGTAAATGAACCCCCTCTTCTTTCCGATCAATGCAGGTAAAATAGATATGGCTCTAACTGCCTCCCCACCGTTTATTGTTCTTTGAAAGCCATACCCGATATGTACAATTCCTCTCTCCCTAGCATAGTTTATGGCAAAATCTTCGATTTTCTCTATGTCTATCCCGCTCTCTTCCGCCACGAAATTTAAATCTATTGATTTCAGATACTCTTTGAAATCTTCAAATCCTCTCGTATATGTTTCAACAAATTTTTCATCATACAAGTTCCTATCTACGATTATTTTTGCAATTCCCAGAGCAAAAAGTACATCCGTTTCTGGTTTTATCATAAAGAACTTATTTGACATCTTTGCAGTCTTTGTTTTTACTACATCAACATTCCATATGTCCAGACCCAATCTCTTTGTCAGATAAAATCCGTGTATGTTTGTCCATGCCGCGTTGATGCCCCAATATACAATTAAATTTTCATTTTCCAGTTCCTCTGGATCCATGCCCTGAGATGTGCCATAGATATCTTTGAGAGCTTCTTCTCCTGAGCGATCACAGATGGTATCCTCGATTATGCTTGCGTTGATATAATTGAACAATCTATGTGGAAAATTCGCATTCACAAAACCTCTATCTCCATAATAGTAGTATAGAAGTACGGAGCTCTCTCCGTATCCTTTAATTGTATCCTTTATCTTTTTTGCTATAATACTCATGGCATTATCCCAAGAGGTAGGATTGAATGATAAAGAGGGCTTTTTTCCCTTGCGATTTAGAGGGGTTTTTACTCTTTCCTTGCTGTATAACCATTTTGGAAGTAAGGCCCCTTTTGGACACAGAAAATTGCTGGTTACTTTATTTTTTGGGTTTGCTCTAACTCGCATTTTTCCATCTTTCATCTCACTTATCAATGAGCAAGTATCGTAGCAATCACGCATGCATACATTGAACTTCATCTTGGCTTTATGGTAATTCTTGTATAAGAATTTGTGCAAGATTGAATTGAGAGTTAGTTATAGAACTAGCCATTCAATCTCAGAAGATATTAGCTCAGATAACTTTTTATTTTTGATATTGCATAAATCAAATCCGAAAAGGAGAACTCTTCCTCCATCTATGTTGAACTTTATAGCTGCAGGCCTGTTTGGATTTTCGTATGTGGCGATAATTGATATATTGCCTGAATATGTAAAATATGATGCATTGGTCAAGTTGATTTCTGAGGAGAAACCTGTGTACCTCCTTATTTTAGTACTATTTTTAAAGATTTCAATTGAGTTCAGCGGACCGATGAGTTTTCCAGGGTAAAGAGAGAAATTGCAATTTTCATAATCTTTATTTTTCCAAATAACATATTTGGATATTATTGAAGCTCCTGCTGATATACCCAAGAAAGAGCCCCCTTCCCTAACATATCTCACTAAGTTCTCTCTTTCGGGATATGTCAATGAACCCATGATGTGATTTATATCTCCATTAGGAAATACAACCGCATCATATGAGCATAATTTTTGAATACTTGAAAAATTATTTGATACAATTTTCTCAATTTTAAAATTTTGTTCTTCAAATTCCAATTTTGAGATAACCGAGATATTTATAATTTCTGAGTAATTGTAGAGTCCAATGATAATTGGGCTATTTTTTATGTTTTTTATGTTGATGCAAAACGAATGCACTTCAATTTTTCTATCCATCTCAACTATCCTTATATGAGTAGCTCTTTTGAAATAGGGAACAAATATCTTGTGGAGCATAACGGGGCAATTTTCAGTGTAGTTTTTTCCATCTAATTCGATTTTGCCGATAAGTGGCACCTTGGAATACCATCTTACAAATAACCCCCCGTCCATATGAGTAATTCTAAAGCTTGGAGGGGTAGAATAATCATTAAAAAGAGGTACAATAAATACGAAAAATGCAATAGATAAGATGAGAATAGTCAATACAATAGCACCTATTTTCCTCACAGAGGCTCTAAATTTACACTTTATATAAACTTTGTGGATTTAAATAAAGGAAAAATTAAATACAAGAGTTTCAAATACTCTACATATGAAAGGCCTAATCCTTGCTGAAAATGATTTTGAAGATTTAGAACTGTTCTATCCATATCATCGTCTCAGAGAAGAGGGAATAGAGATGCTCGTAGCATCGTCTCAGAAAGAGCTTAAAGGAAAGAGAGGTTATAGCTTAAAGGCGGATATTGATTATGATGAGGTTAATCCTGATGATTTTGATATACTGGTAATTCCAGGTGGTAAATCTCCTGAGAGAGTTAGATTGCAGAAAAAAGCTGTGGATATAGTGAAGCATTTTTTCAATGAGAATAAGCCAGTAGCTATAATATGCCACGGTGTGCAAGTTCTAATATCCGCGGGAGTTGTAAAGGGAAGGAAGATGGCCTGCTGGTACGGGGTAAAGGATGATCTGATTGTGGCTGGAGGAGAGTTTGTGGATGGTGTCTCTGTAGATGGAAATATTGTATCTGCTAGGCATCCTGGAGATCTGGCAGAGTGGATGAAAAAGTTTATAGAACTATTGAGAAATAGAAAGTTATTATAGCCGAGTTCTATATACCTTTGGTGATCTTATGAGTCTAGAAGATGCCCTAAAAATAAAAGAGCTTGTTAAAAAGCATACAGAGTGGTTTCGTGACTCGCTTCCGATGATTGCCTCTGAGAATTTAATAAGTCCTATGGCTCAAGAATTCTTGATATCGGATTTGCATAACAGATATGCTGAAGGACTTCCAGGTAAGCGTTATTATCAGGGCAATATCTATGTTGATCAGATTGAAGAACTAACCACAGAGCTTGCAAAAAAGTTGTTCAAGGTGGATTATGCCGATGTTCGCCCAATAAGTGGAACAAATGCAAATCAAGCAGTACTCTTCGCATTAACAAAGCCGGGAGATGTTATAACAGGTCCTCCATTGCAAGGTGGGGCCCATATAAGCAGTGCAAAATTTGGAGCTGTGGGAATGAGAGGAGTTCACAAGATAGAGTATCCATTTGATGTGGAGGAGATGAACATAGATGTTGATATGAGTGCGAAGCTGATAAAAATAGTAAAACCCAAGGTAGCCCTGTTTGGAATGAGCGTTTTTCTATTCCCCGCACCTTTAAAAGAATTGCAAGATGCTTTCCAAGAAGCAGGCACGACGGTATGGTATGATGGAGCCCATGTTCTTGGATTAATCGCGGGTGGACAGTTCCAAGATCCTTTGAGGGAGGGAGCTCATGTTATGACGGGAAGTACCCACAAAACTCTTCCCGGACCGCAGAGGGGAATGATACTGGCAAATCCTCCCGGGGATGAGGAGAAAAGGGATAAGTTTTGGAAGAAAATTCAACGGGGCGTTTTTCCGGGAGTGATAAGCAATCATCATTTGCACCATATGGCTGCTCTGGCCATAACCCTTGCTGAGCATATCGAATTTGGAAAGCAGTATGCAGAGCAAGTTGTGAAGAATGCTCAAACATTGGCTCAAGAATTGTACGAGCTTGGATTCAAGGTGCTTGGAGAGAAAAATGGATTTACGAAGAGCCATACGGTACTTGTGGATGTGGTGGCTCAAGGTGGTGGAAGAAAGGTTGCCGAGGATTTAGAGAAGGCAAATATTATCTGTAATTACAATCTATTGCCCTATGATGATCCAAAGAAGCCTAGAAATCCAAGCGGGATAAGGCTCGGGGTGCAGGAATTAACCCGTTTAGGTATGAAAGAGAATGAAATGAAATATGTAGCAGAGTTGATAAAGAGAGTTGCAGTGGATGGAGATATAGAAGGTGTGAAGAAAGATGTAAAAGAATTAAAAGAAGAGTTCAACACCATCCATTACTGCTTCAATGAAGGTGTTGAAGCATATAAATTTTTAGAACTTGTAAAATAAATTTATTCTTTTTTCATTTTTTCTCCGTAATCATAGCCCTTCAGGAACGCCCTTTCGTTGAGTTCCAGAAATCTCTTTGGTATTCTCTCCTCTATGGATTTCCACATAGCATCTTTAGATACGACTCCTGTTATTGCGGTGAAGAATCCGAGCATCACAATATTTGCCACGATAGAATTTCCGATTTCTTCTGCAAATCTTGTTGCTGGAATTTTGTATATTTTGAAATTCTTTGCCTTCTCATCCGGTTTCACCAAGTCCTCATCAATTATCAATGTACCTCCTTCTTTTAATTTATCGAGGTAATCTCTGTAAGCGCTCTGGCTCATTAGAACGAGGTAATCAGCGTTTAGAACCTGAGGGTATGTAATTTTCTCATTGGAAATTATTACCTCACTCGTACTTGCTCCTCCTCTTGCTTCTGCGCTGTAATCTTGAGTAAATGCGCTCTCCTTTCCGTCATAAATCGCAGCAGCCTTGGCGGTTATGTATCCTGCAGTGATTATACCTTGACCACCCAAACCACCGAATTTTATTTCTATTCTCATTTTCGAGCCCTCCTTATTATGTCTTCATATCTTTCCTCGTAAGTGGGTATGCCCTGAACATCTCTAAACACGCCTACTACGATTTTTCCATTATAGCTCAATTCTAGTTCTTCAAAGGAGGCGTCATCTTTTCTTACAGAGTTTTTCTGGAAATAGTGCATCATCTCCAAGGGTGTTTTCATATCGTTTCTTCTTCCATACACAGTTGGGCATTGGGATATGATCTCTATAACTCTAAATCCTTTTTTGTGCAATGCATGGTATATACTATTCTGTATCTGATTCACATGATAGGTAGTCCATCTTGCTACATAGGGTGCCCCTAGGGATATGGCTAGATGGGGTATGTTGAATGGTCTATCAGGGTTTCCATAAGGCGTGGTAGTTGTATATGCGCCTGTAGGTGTAGTGGGTCCATGCTGTCCGCCAGTCATTCCATATGTGAAGTTATTAACTGCGATTATGAGCAAATCATGGTTTCTACGAGCAGCATTCACAAAATGATTGCCGCCTATGGCAAATAGGTCTCCATCTCCGCTGAATACAACTACATTCAAATCCGGTCTTGCAAATTTTATACCCACTGCGAATGGTATACCCCTTCCATGTGTGGTATGGAATGAATCTACATTTACATAGCCTGCTGCTCTACCAGTGCATCCTATGCCCGATACCACTACAAGTTTATTTGGGTCCATTTTTGATCTAATGAAAGCCCTCAAAAATGCGTTTAAAACTATACCTATCCCGCAGCCAGGACACCAAACATGTGGCAACCTGTCAGTGCGCAAAAGTTTTTCTTGCTCTTTTCTCATCTCTTCCATTGGATTCATTGTACTCCCCTCCTTATTGCTTTTAGAACCTCTTCAGGTTTGTGTATCTCTCCGCCCATCTTCGGAAGGAGCTCAACATCCTTTGTGTACTCTCTAACTTTATGATAAATTTGTCCGTAATTTATCTCAGCCACAATGTAATGAACATTGTATTTTTCTATGAATTTGTATGGAAATGGCCAGATAGTTATTAGGCGAAGCATACCTGCTTTTATTCCTTCTCTTCTTGCAAGGTCTACTGCAAATCTAACACTCCTTGATTCACTTCCCATGGCAATTACTATAACATCCGCATCATCTGTTTTGTACTCTTCTACCTTCCAAATTTCTTCTGCATGCTTTCTTATTTTGTCATTCAATCTTTTTACCAACTTTTCTTGGGCTTGAGGAGTCAACTCAGGATAGCCCTTTTCATTATGTGTTAACCCAGAAGCGTGTATCTTGTACCCTTCACCAATTCTTGGCATAGGTGGAATTAAATCATCATCCGCCTTGTAAATCAATGTTTCTCCTGGAGGAGTTGTTGGTCTCTTTCTCTCAATTCTAACTATCTCATCATCTGGTGGAACATAGATTTTCTCATACATATGGGCCAACATAGCATCTATCAGAAACATTACAGGAACCCTGTATTTCTCAGCATAGTTGAAAGCATCAATCATCAGATCAAATGTTTCCTGCACACTATCTGGATACAGAGAAATTATTTCATAGCTCCCATGGGAGCCCCATTTAGCCTGCATTAAATCTCCCTGACCTATGAGTGTTGGTAATCCAGTGGAAGGTGCACCCCTCATAGCATTTACCACAACTATTGGTACCTCTGTCATTGCAGCCAATCCAATATTTTCGTTCATAAGTGATATTCCGGGACCTGCTGTTGCAGTCATAACTTTTTTTCCAGTCCAAGAAGCACCTATTATAGCTGCGATAGAACCTATTTCATCTTCCATCTCTATGAATTTACCTCCTTCTTGAGGTAATCTAAGTGCCATTCTTTCCGCTATCTCGCTACTTGGAGTTATTGGATATCCTGCATAGAATCTACATCCCGCTGCAATTGCCCCTTCGGCTGCAGCTATATCACCACTCCAGAAATAATAACCAGGCTTCATTTTATCTCCTCCACAATTATTGCAAAATCTGGACAATAGAGCTCGCAAAGGTGGCAAGCAATACAAACCTTATTTGGCGGCTCTTCCACAAGTTTTGGTGGATGATAGCCCTTCTCATTTAGATGCTCAGATACTTGAAGAACCTTTGTAGGGCAGTATTCAATGCAATACCAGCATCCTTTACATCTCTTTTCATCTATTGTAACCTTGCCTCTCTTTTTAGGAGGCTTTGCTTTTTGTTCACTCAATTTTCACATCCTCCTTTGGTTTTTGGTAGGTATTACGGGATATATAAAAAAACTTGCGGTGATTTGATATTTTATAAGGAAAATTTATTAAGGTTTATTTCTATTAATCCTTATGTGGTTCACATATGCCTCTTCTATATCTTTAGTGGCCACTGTGATAAGCGCAGTCCTAGTGTATCTTATACTTAAAGCGAATATTAAAAAACCAGGTAACCTTGCCGCTTTTGTGATGTTTTTGGGAGTTTTAATATGGAGCTTTGGAGAACTACTTGAGAGAATTGCTGGACCCCCTCCCGCTGATGAAACTCTTGCTTATTTGGGGGCCTTAACTCTCTGTGTTGGAATATTTATAACTCCTGCGGGATTGATACATTTTGCGATAGATTATCCGTATAGAATAAAAATGAAAGCATCAACTCGCAAGTACATTCTATATGCAGTTTATATTCTCTCTTTTGTTGGAATAGCACTCATACCATTCAATAGTTTACTTGGGAATATAGTAATCAGAGGTGTAAGCCCTTACAATGCTCTTGGTATAATTATTTGGGGATTAGAATCGTCAGTATTGCATAAGTTCTTTGCAACATGGGATTTTATAGCTGCTTTGATAATGATAGGTATCCTCGTAATGAAACTAAAGGGAGTGGATATGTATATAATAAAAAATCAAATCATTATAACTCTCATTGGATTCCTAATAATGTTCTTTATGGTCGTTTTTACATCCTTTGTCCCAACTATGATGAATATAAATATGTATCCCCTAAATACACTTGCATTTTCAATATTTGGCTTGTTCGTCATATACACTGTGCATAGATACAGGCTATTTTTGGTAGCACCTGTTCAAGAAGAAGCTGTTGAGAGTGAAGAGATGCCAGATATGGGAATATACGAAATGAAAAAAGATGAGGCGTATCATAAATTCATGTTGCTGGTGAAATCTGGTAATACGGGTGTTGCTTTCATATCTGAGAATGCCGAGGATTTCAAGAAAAAGCATGGCCTGAAAAATACATCTATTTACGAGATAAGCAAAGAAGGGGGCAAGAATAGGTTAAATCCAGAAAATAAGGAGCATATGGAGATGATAGGGTTTATAATAACATCTCTGCTGGAGCAGGTATACAAGCCGGTGATACTTTTAGACCTCTCAGAGCCTTGGTTAAAGGAGGAGACCCGCAAAATACTAAAGGAAAAGATCCAGAACATTTCCTCGGTCTATGGCGGAGTATATCTTCTAGTAGGATAACTCATCTTTTTTATTTATTTTAGAACTTCCTTTTACTCTTATCTTTAGGTCATTCTTGGCGGGCAGCAGCACTTTTATTGCTTGTTTCTCCTATTACTTAACCTAAAAAATTTCTTTCCGGGTAAAGCCGCTTTCTTCCTAAGAAAGGGGCTTAATGGACCGGGCGGGATTTGAACCCGCGGCCTCCACCATGCCAAGGTGGCGATCTTCCGGGCTGATCTACCGGCCCTTAGAGAGGAGAAAAGAATGAGCCATATAAAATTTTTTGGTTATACCTTTACCTTTGCCCATTTTCCTCTTCTGAATTCCAAGAACATCCAAATTGCTCTAATGAATGTCTCTACAAACATTCCAAGCCATATGCCTATTAACCCCATTCCTAGTGGAAATGCTAAAAGAACTGCTATCCCTAATCTAACTCCCATAAGTCCAGTTAAGTTTATTATCATTGGCATTGTTGTATAACCTGCTCCTCTCATCCCTCCGGCAAGGGTAAAGAGCGCTCCAAGAGCTGGCTCTGTCATTCCCATTAATAATAGGTATATAGATGCAAGGTGAATTATCTCTGCATCACCTGTAAAGAGTTCTGCCAAGTATTTTGGGAAGAAAACCATGAATGCACCTGCTATCCCCATAAATAGCATGCTCATCTTAGTTGCTTCAATCGCGGCACTTCTCGCTTTTTCTATATTTCTCTCACCTAGATATTGTCCAACGAGTGTTGTAGCAGCTATGGAAAATCCGAATGCGGGCATATAGGCTACGCTCTCCGCCTTAAGTCCGACTTGGAATGAAGCATAACCGATAGGGCCAGAAGCAAGAAAAATAAGGAATGTGTAAATAAAGGATGTAATTGCCCACATGCCTCTCTCGATTCCTGCGGGAATGCCTATTCTGAAAATTTTTTTCATCATTTTTACATCTCCCTTCTCCCTTGATAGCAAGTTTGGAGATATTATCAATTTTCCACGATTTTGCATAATCAGGTAAATTAAAGAGGCAAAGAGGTATGATGAGCCGGTTGCAATGCCTGCACCCATTACTCCGAGTTCTGGAAATCCAAAATTGCCGAATATTAGAGTGTAGTTCCAGAACACATTCCAGGAATTTGCGTATATATCCACGATCATGGGAGTTTTGGTATCTCCTGCAGCTCTCATTGCTGAGTTGTAAACTGCCAAGAATACGGCAAAGGGATAGAATATGAAAATCCCCATTATGTAATGATATGAAGCGTTTATAACTGCCTTATCAGCTCCAAGTGCCGTGGGGAGGGTCCATCCTAAAAACACGCCGAATAGAGAGATTGGAATGGAGATGAGGATGAGAAGTATATAGAGATTTTCAAATGTGAATTTTGCCTCTTTGTAATTTTTCTCGCCCCATCTTCTTGCCATTATTGCAACTCCTCCAGTGGCTAGGCCCATTATGAGAGGAAATGTTAGAAAATACAGCATTCCACCAATTCCAGCAGCGCTTAAGCTGATTGCAGGATTTCCATATCTTCCAAGCATCATAGCATCCACAATATTTTGAAATGTGTAAAGCAGATTTGAGATAACGGCAGGAATTGCAAGTTTTAACACGATCCTCCTCAATTGCACATTCATACAATAGTAATTGAGTAGATAAATTTTGCCAAAGTAAATTTTTTATAAAGTGGAAAGATAAAGCATATATGCTGCAAAGATTGCGTGGGTTTCGAGATATGTATCCTGAGTATATGCGTGCCCGAAGAATAGTTTTTGATAAAATTTGCTCAGTTGCTCGTAGCTTTGGATTTCATGAGGTTGATACTCCAAGTGTAGAACTTCTGGATTTATTTCGCATAAAGAGTGGGGAGGAGATTGTTAAGCAAACATTCAGCTTTGTGGATAAGGGAGGAAGGGAGATAACTCTTATCCCTGAGCTAACACCATCCGTGTCAAGAATGATTGCGGCTCGCAAGGATTTGATTAAGCCCGTGAAATGGTTCTCATTTCCCAAAATGTGGAGATATGAAGAGCCCCAGAGCGGGAGATTGAGGGAATTTTATCAATTTAATGCTGATATATTTGGAGTTGCCAATATAACTGCAGATGCGGAAGTTATGGCCCTTGCTATGGAAATACTTGATTCTCTTGGCCTTAAAGGAAAGTATGTTATGAAATTTAGCGATAGAATTTTGATGGAGGAGCTTCTTCGTTCTTTGAACATAGAAAAAATTGAAGAGGCCTTCAGGATCATAGATAAAAAGGATAAAATTCCGGAGGAGAGGTTTTACGAGGAGATGCTAAAGATAACGAGCGAGGAAAATGTTGACTCGTTAATTTCTCTTTTAAAATTGAGTGGGGATGTTGATACAATCCTTTCAAAATTTGAGCACTTTGAGAGAAGTGAAATTTTGGCATCTTTGAAAGATCTGCTAAAGGCTTATGGAAAAACTGCTACTCTTGATTTATCAATAGTTCGTGGCTTGGCCTATTACACAGGGGTTGTTTTTGAGGTTCATGACGCGAATGGTGAGTTTAGAGCAGTGCTTGGTGGAGGCAGGTATGATAGGGTAGTTGAATTATTTGGTGCGCAGCCAACTCCCGCAGTGGGTTTTGGTATGGGTGATGCAGTTTTGGAGCTCTTAATGCGCCGAGAAGGTGTTTGGCCTGAAGAGAAAATTGAGGTTGATTATTTTATTGCCATAATTCCTGGATTTAGAAAAGAGGCAATTGAGATAGCTATGGAGCTTCGTAGAAGCGGCTGTGTTGTGGATATAGATCTGAGCAGGAGGAGCATAGGGAAACAGTTGAAATATGCGCACAGGATAAATGCGAAATATACGATTATAGTGGGAGAGGAAATTAAAAATGGAGAAGTTGCACTGAAGGATATGGAGAGTGGAGAGCAGAGAAATGTGAAAATAGGGGAGTTGAAGGAAGTGATTGAAAAATAAAAATTATTATGAGATGATGTGCATAATTAAATTATTTCTTGGAACTAAATAACATTTTCATCTCGTTTTTGTACATGGTGTAGTTTAAAGCGAAATGTATAATCACAAGTCCGGCCATCAAGAACCCTGCTACAACATGTATAAGTTCAAGCGTGGTGAGTTTCACGCCAAGGAGACGCCAACTTGCTTCTATTCCCTCTTTGCGAGAAGGGGAAAATAGAAGTTTTATGCCGGTAAAAACGAGAATTATAACATCAACCAGAAGCGTAGTAGAGAGCAAAGCTCTCGTTTTAACCAGAGTTTTGGTAGATATCAGTTTTTCTTTTTATCAGCCATCTCTTCACCTCCGAATCTTAGTGGATTCTTAGAACGAAGAATTCCAAGGTATCTTGGAAATCTCGCCAGATAGCGTATATAATCTTGTAATAAAAAGTTATCATATTTTTTGTCTTACACCACCCTATTCATCGGCTCTTCTCCTCTCAGCACTCTAACTACATCGCTACATACCATCTCAGCCATTTTTCTGCGGGTTCTCTCGGTTGCACTTCCTATGTGGGGGGTGAGAACAACATTATCCAGCTTAAATAGCTCTGGATTGACTTTTGGTTCATTGTAGAAAACATCAAGTCCTGCTGCGAATAATTTCCCGGATTTTAGGGCTTTGAGCATTACCTCTTCATTCACAACTTCTCCCCTTGCTGTGTTTATCAATATTGCCCCATCCTTCATAATTTCAAATTCCTCATAATCTATCAAGTGTCTTGTATCGGGTGTGAATGGAACATGGAGAGTTATTATATCCGATTCTCTTAGCAGTTCTTCCAAAGAAACGAATTTTGCTCCTAACCCATCCATTTCTTCTTTTCTTTTGCGAGAATAGTATAAGATGCGCATGTTGAATCCCTTTGCCCTCTTTGCTACTGCTTGTCCTATGCGTCCTGCACCTATTATACCTATTGTTGCTCCCCATACATCCTTGCCTAGCATGAGCGTTGGTGCCCAGCCTTTGAATTTTCTCTGCCTCATAAATTTATCACCCTCAACGACTCTTCTGGCTGCCGCTAAAATCAGTGCAAATGTGAGGTCTGCTGTTGCGTCTGTTAGCACTCCAGGAGTGTTAGTAACAATTATTCCTTTTTTCTTTGCATACTCTACATCTATATTGTTGTATCCCACAGCATAATTGCCTATGACCTTTAATTTTGGTGCAGAGTCAATTATTTCTTTATCTATCCTATCTGCCAGAAGGGATATTAAAGCATCTGCATCTTTTATCCCTGCAATTATCTCCTCTTTCTTTGGAATTCTATCATAGGGAAAAATCTCAATATCCAATCCTGCATTTTTTAAGATTTTAATTCCATCATCTGGTATTTTTCTCGTAAGAAATATCTTCATAGATGGACATGGGTGCCAATATTAAATTTATTTCTCAAGTGATTTTATCGTTTGATAATCACATATAATTATTTAAATAAGAAACTTGGGTGGTTGAAAATATGAAAAAGATATACAGAAAAGAAGAGGGTGATATAGGCATTGCAACCTTGATACTTTTCATAGCGATAATCATAGTGGCCGCTATTGCATCCTCCCTAATCATATATGTGGGTGTGACTTTGCGAGAGCAAGGAGAAAAGGTGGCATCAGATGTGACCTCGCAGATTACAAGCTCACTGCGGATTCTAAATATCCTTGGGGATAGGGATATAGATGGAAAAGACCCCTCCGTTGTGAGTGTTAAGGCGCCCATTCATAGTGACACTCAGCCTCCTAGGGGAGGAGTTATATTAAATGTGAGTGTAAATAGCACAAATCCTCTATCTGTAAAAATAGTTTGGAACTCAGCTGTAGATTGGGAAAGCGGCATGTGGAAAGAGGAGCTTTATAGAGTTAGCGGTGATAGTTTTACCGCTGTAAAGTATATAGTTAAGGATGTGAATTACATAAAAGCTGTAGGAAATTTGGTTGCCACTTTCACCTCTGGATTTGGAAATGATAGGGTATATGTGGATTACGGTGTGAATGCTAGCAAGTATTATGGATATGCAATAATCGGCTACGATAGAGTCGGGAATTATGTCCTCTATTCTGCTGTGAATCAAACTGTTTATACAGGTACAGGTACGCCAGATACATCTGCTCCAACAGGGAGTATTAATTCCATAACCCCTGCAGGATATGGTGTTATGCTCTCTTGGACTGCCAGTGATACTGGTGGAAGTGGAATTGCATACCAGAAGATATATAGATCAAATAATGAGATAACCCAATCTGATGTAAATTATACCAAGAAAATTATCAATAACGCAACTTTAGTTGCTACTGTAGGCCCTAATGTTACAGCTTATATGGATTATCCACCTGCAAAGGGCACTTGGTACTATGCTATACTCGTAGTTGATAAGGCAGGAAATGTAGGATTTATAACAAAAACATCAGGTGTGAATGTTACCCGTGTGGATACCACAAAGCCATCTTCCATAAGCGGTTTAAGGGCCGAAACCTCGCAATATTATATACATCTTGAATGGAGTGCGGCTAAGGATAACCAGAGCGGGATTAAAGCATATTACATTTATCGCTCTACAAATTATCTTGATGTTTCCACTACAGAAGTTTTCAACACTAAGCCCTATGCCATAGTCAATACCACGAGTTTCAATGATTATAGATATATGCCCTACCAGACATATTATTATCTTGTGGTTCCAGTGGATAATGCGTCCCATTATGGTCAGATTATAGTACCCCAAAATTCAATTCAGGTGTTGCAAATAAAACTTTCTTTAGGTCCAGGTTCTAAACCCGTTGATTTCAATACTGTGATTGTAGAGCTTACGGATGGCAAAGTTGAAGCATCTTTAAAACTCAATTCCAGTGGTTTTGGGGTGGAAGCAGCAGATGCTACCCATTATGGTGTAAGTGTGATAAATGACCCATCCGGAGAGTTCACGCAGAGTTATATACTTGAAGAAGGTGCGATTATTGTCATGTACATAAATGCCAGGGATGTGGGATTAACACTGACACCTCAAACAAAGTTAACAATGAAGATAATACCGGGGCTTGGAATCCCCATCTACAAGGTGATAAGCATTCCGCCAGTAATGTTAAATAGATATGTGCAAATATACTGAGGAGTAAAAATGAGTGAGAAAAAGGAAGATATCCTAAAAAGGGCGTACCTCTTGGGGTATGAAGTTGGCTACTATGGACACTATGAATCAATTGGATGGGTTAGAAGAGAACTTAGAAAATTGGAATCTCTTGCTAAGGAAGAGGGAATAGAGTACGAGTTATGGGAAGTTTACAGAAGAGGAAAAGAGGATAGCAGGAAAGCTAGAAGCTATGAAATAACGGAAGGCAAGGAGATCCCTGTGGAAGATATAAGTGTGAATATCAGGGCTGAGAGAACAATGATCAGAGCAATAAGAAGACAGGATAGGAGAATAAAGACCCTTTCTCTTCCAAGATTTTTAAAGAGACGATATCATTTTTGATTACAACCTTAGATTTTCACAGCGGTTTATTTAAATTCTCTTTTCTCTCATCTTTAACTATGAAGGATGATAAAGTTACCTGGATAAAGATATACGATGAAAAGATGGAAAGAGAATCAACAAGGATGCTCGGGGACTATTACAATAATGTACATAAATCAGTTCCCAAGCACACTCTTTAAATATTTTATGCTATCTTTTTGAGGAACAAATATTATTTCTCCCTTTGGTGCTTTATCCACGATCATTTTTACATTTAAAATCATATTTCTTTCCCCAGCGATCTCTGAAATTAGATAATTTATAATGGAGGGTATGGTATCGTAGGCAATATCCACTCCCTCAAGAAATAGATCATCTTGAAATATCTCTTTAAATCCTTCTGCCGTTTCTTTTCCCAGTTGTTTTAGTGCTTCTATAACCTCTTTTTTTCTGTAAATTTTCTTTATTATGTCAATTTCGTTCTCTTGAACCATTATCATAACAGTGCCTTTAACACTTCCTGAAAAATCGGCAAATATGCCAAACACCCTATCATCTTCATTATATTGAGCTAAAATCTCATCCAGAGAGCTTAATGCTCTGAAAACATTCTTGGCACTCTTTCCAAAAATTTTCTCACTCACATTCTCAGTTTGCTCCTTTATCTTTTCTCCTAATTCATTTATCTCCTCCTCTGTTAATTCATCTCCAGTTAGAAGGTCTCGCATATCTATTATTACCTCTCGAGTAGGGTAAAACACAAAACCGCAATCATTGCATCTATAGCTTCCAGTTTTAAGTTTCGTAACATTTGTTGAGCCACAAATTGGGCATTTCATAGCTCACACCTTCGTGGAATAAACCCTAATTCCATTTTGGGTTATCTCCATCTTGTGCATATCGCAGTCGTGAGCTGTGCCTCTCATCTTTATTATTTGTATTGCCCTTGTCATAGTGTGCCCGTTTAGAAAATTATGGAGAAAGATAAGGCCATGGGCCATATAATGCTCGGGAGTGTAGTTTGATAAATCAGTCATTTCTGAAAGAATTAGTACTGTGATTTTCAAATCTTTCAAGCTTCTGAAGAATCTTGCGATCTCTTTGCTTTCATCCTCTAAGCTTTTCTCTCCATATTTTAGGGTTAGAACAGAATCAATAACCAATCTCTTTATGCCCTTTGCTTTCACAATAGCGTATATTCTTCTAAAGACCTCTTGAGCATATGCACTCTTAATACTCTCGGGAGATTTTACACCATTCAAATTTTGAATGCTCAATGGTCCCATATCCACAAATAGTATGTGGCCCGATAACGCATATCTCTTCAAGCTCAGATTGAATGTGGATATATCCTCAATTATCGTTTTTGGGTCCTCAGTTAGAGATACAAAGAGTCCACGCTCCCCCTCCTTCGCACCCTGAAGAAGAAATTGTATGCCAAATGTGGTTTTTCCAGAGCCTGGAGGACCCGCTATAATATAAACCCTCTGGGCAACTAAACCACCTTGAACTAACTCATCAAATCCAGGTATGCCAGTTCTAATTCGCATCGTAAAATCATCTTTCTTGCCTATATAAGTTTTGTGCAGTGATTATTAAAAAAGAAAATAAGGAAAAATCACTCTTTTAGCTCTTCAAGTTTCTTTTTTATCTCTTCTAATCTCTTTTCAATGTATTCTTTTTCTTCCTCAAGCATCCTGAGTTCTTCCTCCTTGCTTATTGGCGGATATGGCGGCTGTGGTGGTGGAAAAGCCCTCGGTGGCTCTGAATAAATTCTTCCCGATTTAACGGCCTCAATTGCATCTCTAATTGTTCCTTGAAATGAGTTGATTACCTGGATACCCGCCTGTGCGAGGACCATTGATGCGTTTGGTCCAGCGATTCCAGAAGTTATCACTGTTTGAACTCCTAAATTTGCAATTTGCTGTGCTGCTTGCACTCCAGCCCCCCTTGCGTACATTGCAGAGGCATTGGGCACGAACTCTAGTTTATCGGTGGCAGTGTCGTATATTGCATAGTATGCGCATCTTCCAAAAATCGGGGAGATGGGAGAGTTTTCATCTGGTGCATCGGCAGTTATGGCTACACGCATTTTATTCACCCTTTATCTCCCTTATTCTTCTTTCTATGTCCCTTAATCTCTCTTCCAAATTCCTGGCTTCATTTTCTAATAACTCTCTCTCATTAGCTTGGGGATATGGCTGGTAATATTGGGCATAGGGATTTAACCCATAGTATTGTGGGTAGTATCTTGGATAATATGGGGATACGCTTGTACCATATCCATAGGGATAGTTCCATCTCCATCCCCTGGGTAACCCGGTCCAAGGACAATAACCGAGTGTGGCACCGTATCCTCTACCCATTCCAAACCCACGGCCAAATCCTCTTCCCCAGCCTCTTCCTCTTCCACGACCCCAGCCAAAGCCAGGGCCATAGTATCCATATCCGTAATATCTATACATTTCTCATCACCTCCATACATACATTCTTCTCCAATTAAACCTTCCCCTTAGGAATTCCCTAAGCAAGATTAGCACAATCAATGCTATTACATATCCTGCTGCTACCATAAACAGAGAGATGAGCAGGTATATGATCCCTGCAATTATTGCTATATCTACCAGGCTGTATAAGCTCAACGCTGAGCCCCTGTAACCTCTACCATATCCGTAGCGAGGCATTTACCATCCACCTCTGCGTCCTCTTTTACCCCCTCTGCCTCTTCCATAGCCCATTCCTTGGCCGTATCCTCTCTGCCCATAATTCATGGGACTAAATAGCCTTCGGAAGAACCCTGTAAATGTACCTCTCCGAGGATAGTAGTCCTGTGGATAGTTCTGGTAAATTGCGAATCTTCTCCTTCTCGGTCCTCTACCATCCGGTCCTGTGCAATCTCCATAAGGCATTCCAATCACCTATATTACACAAATGCGAATTAATATTTAAAGATTTTGCACAAAAGCGATTATTTAAATTTTATCTTTATCCCGGCATCTTCCAGTATCTTTTTGCTATCTTCTCCAATATTTTTTGTATGGACCTCATCCACACCTTGCTCTATTAAGAAAAGTGCGGCCTTAACTCCTCTCTTCTTTTCCAGATTTGCACCTGGATTTTTTACTGTTTTTATCAATTTTTTCTCATCTTTTTCCACTTGGTATATCTCAAAATAAGGAGCAGAGCCGAAGGTGGGGCTGGGGGAATGGTCTTTATTTACTGGTATTGCTATAATCTTTCTACTCTTCGTGGGCGGCTCAACATGAACAAATGCATGGTCAACCTGCTTTATCTGCATTATTCTCTTTTCAACTTCAGAAGCAATCTCATGCGCCTGTTTAACATTTAGCTTTTCAGGTACAGAAATTTCAACTTCTACCATGATGAATGGTCCAGAGCGTCTTGTGTAAATTTTCTTTACCTCCCTGACCCTTGGCGTTGAGAGAATAATTTTTCTTATTTTTTCTATATCTTCTTTAGGTAATCCCGCATCCATGAGTGATAGTACAGAATCACGGATACTCTGATACCCTGCATGGATAACCAGAATTGCTATTAGAAATCCCACAATGCCACCAATCCAAGGATAACCCATACTGGAGCCGAAAAATCCTATGAATACGGCGATAGATGAAAATATATCCATTTTTGTCTCTCTTGCGTTTGCCATAAGGGCTTGAGAGTTGGAAATCTTTGCAGCTTTTAGTTGGTATATGTATAAGATATATGAAATGAGAACAAAAATTGCTGTTAGGATTAAACCCGCAATTGAATGCTCTACTGTGTTTTTACTTGAGAAGGTAGATATACTTTTTGTGATTATCTCATAAGCGAGTAAGAAAATGAAAATGCTGGCGATAAACGCAGCCAGGTTTTCGGCTTTATAGTACCCGTATGGAAATTTCTCGCTTCTCGGTCTCTGGGCTATTCTTAAACCTATCCATGCGGCGGAGATTGGGATTAAATCTGCGAAGCTGTGGTAAGAATCTGCGAGTATGGATACCGAGTGAGTGTAATATGCAACTATGAATTTTAATATGGCCAGTATTAAAGTTATTGTTGTTACATTTCTAGCAATACGCTCTCCATACTCAAACACTTCATTTTTTGTCATTTTTTACACAAATGCGAATTAATATTTAGATTTTAATAATCATCCTTGGCTTGTATGGCGTAAATTATTCTCTTCATAACCCCCATCATGCTGTGATACTCCCATTTTGTAAGCATCGCTCTGCCAATTATCCTGCGGAACATAACTTCTGTATTTTTCCTTTTATGATCTGGGAAATTTATGAGTCCTAAAAGCTCTGAGAATCTCTCATTTAAGAGATTTAATTCAAATTCCTCCGCCAAGGGCATACCTTCTTCCTCCCTCTTCTCCATAAAAATCTCGTAGAGAATAATGGCTGCCGCATGTGTGATGTTCATGATTGGATATTCCTCGCTGGTTGGAATAGTGATTAATGAATCGCATTTTTCAATCTCCTCATTGTAAAGGCCATAATTCTCGCGACCAAACACTATCCCAATATTCCCTGAGAAATTCCAAACCTTCTGGGCAAATTCCCTGGGTGTTAGGGCTATCCTTTTAAATTTTTTAGGTGATTTTGTACTAACTCCACTTGTAGCAACTAAATAATCAAGAGATCTCCTCAATTCTTCAAAGTTGTTCAATATCTCCGCATTTTCAATTATGTATCTTGCGTGCTTTGAAAAACGATAAGCGTCCTCATCCAACTCTGGAGGATTTACCAATATTAAATTCTTGAATCCAAAATTGGCCATTGTGCGAGCTAAGAATCCTATATTGCCTGTGAATTGTGGCTCAACGAATACAATATGAATCTGCATAAATTCCACATGGACCAAGAGCAAATATACTTTTCACAAATTCTTTATATCTTTAATTCATCGCCCTTTTATGCTCTCTTGGGAAATTATGCGCAATGTGGAGGAAGTTATAACTCTTGAGGAATTTGAAAATGCCCTAAAGGGGAATCCTAAGGGGTATGTGGGTCTTGAGCCCTCTGGCAGGGTTCATCTTGGCACTGGGTTGATTATAGGAAACAAGGTTAAGGATTTGATGGATAATGGAGTAGACATGATTGTTTTTTTGGCGGATTGGCATGCCATGATTAACGATAAGTTCGGGGGAGATATTGAGAAGATCAGGTTGGCAGGAGAGTATATGAAAGGAGTTTTCTCAGCATTGGGTATTAGACCAAGGTACATATGGGCTGATGAACTCGTTAGCAAAAAAGAGTACTGGGAAAAGGTTATCAGGGTTGCAAAGAAGACCACATTAAAGAGAGTGAAGAGAGCGA
This sequence comes from Aciduliprofundum boonei T469, assembly GCF_000025665.1. Taxonomy (GTDB): domain Archaea; phylum Thermoplasmatota; class Thermoplasmata; order Thermoplasmatales; family Aciduliprofundaceae; genus Aciduliprofundum; species Aciduliprofundum boonei. Next base: position 44,962 of record NC_013926.1, on the reverse strand, counting down.
TGACAATTATGGGGCGCAAAGAGGATGAAGCTGAGCTTGATTCTTCCAAAATAATCTATCCATTTATGCAGGTCTCGGACATTTTTGATATGGAGCTTGATATTGCTCTTGGAGGTATGGACCAGAGACATGCACATATGCTGGCAAGGGACTTGGCGGATAAATTAGGATACAAGAAGCCGGTAGCAATTCATACAGTTCTTCTTGCAAGTTTGAAAGGTGCTGGTAGAATGGACCCCGCTGAGGCGAAGATGAGCAAGAGTAAAGAAGGCAGCGCAATATTTGTTGAAGATACCGAGGATGATATAAGAAGAAAGATGAAAAAAGCGTTTTGTCCACCTGAAATTGAGGGTAATCCTGTTTTGCAAATTGCCAAGCATGTTCTCTTCGCCTATTACATTGAGAAGCTTGTGATACCTCGCCCAGAAAAATGGGGTGGAGATTTGGTTATAAACTCTTACGAAGAACTTGAAAAAATATATGGGGAGGGCGAACTTCATCCGATGGATTTGAAGAACGCAGTTGCTAATGAGTTAATTAGAATTTTAAAACCCATTCGTGATTATATTGAGAAGAACGATGATATACCGAGGGCTTTGGGGTGGATAAAATGAATATTGAGGAGCATATTCCTGTGAAGGATATAAAAATTCATGAGGGTATGACTGCTGGAGAGTTGATGGACGAGCTTTACAGCTCTGGTGGATTTGTGGCTAAGCATCTCGCTGTGGCAGAGAAGATTCTATTAAAGATGTTCAAAGAGGAAAATACAACCTTTTTATCCTTTCCAGCTTGCATAATTGCCACCGGTACGAGGGGAGTTATTAAAGAGATAGTAAGGAGAAAACTGGTTGATGTTATTATTACCACATGTGGTATGCTTGACCATGATATCGCCAGAAGTTTCAAAAATTACTATCATGGCTCATTTCTTATGGATGATACCGCTTTGCATAGAGAAGGTGTAAATCGCCTTGGCAATGTCTTGGTTCCAAATGAATCCTATGGGGTTGTAATGGAGAATTTTATGATGCCCATACTCGAAGAACTCTACAAGGAGAAGAAAGAATGGGGTGGAAGAGAGCTCATTGATGAATTTGCAAAGAGAATGAACAATGAGGATTCAATTCTCTATTGGGCCCACAAGAACAAAATTCCGATATATGTGCCCGGAATAACAGATGGCTCATTTGGCTCTCAATTATGGTCTTTCAGAGAGATGCATCCAGATTTTCGTGTGGATGTTTTGAAGGACGAGCACGAGCTTGCTGATATAATATTTGATGCGAAGAAAACGGGAGCGTTAATGATAGGAGGAGGAATAAGCAAGCACCATACAATCTGGTGGAATCAGTTTCGCGATGGGCTTGATTATGCAGTTTATATTACTACCGCAGTTGAATGGGACGGCTCTCTTAGCGGAGCGAGGGTGCGAGAGGCAGTTTCCTGGGGTAAGGTGCGAGAGGATGCAAAATATGTTACTGTTGAGGGAGATGCGACCGTTCTACTTCCTCTCCTGATTACAAGTGTGCTTGAAAAGTTGTAGATTTAAAAGAGTATCAAGTAAAAGGTAAATACGAAAGTGATTACACCCAAGATGAGTATTAGCCAGTTTACTTTTCCCTTATTCTTTTTTCCCATCTCTTTTTCATATGCCATTTTGTAGGATGAATACTCAATTTCATTGGGTTGCGGACTCAGCATCATTCCCTTATATGGATTTCCTCTACCATAATCGGAGATTCCAGAAAATAGATAGGAAGCACCAAAGAAGAATAGAGAAATGATGAATGAGAGGGCAGCGTCTATTTCTAAAGCCATATAAATTAGGAAAGCGGATATTAAGAGCCATATTATATCTAGCAAAATCACCTTTCTTTTCATTTTTGGCTCACCTCTTAGAATAAAGAGCTTTAATGAATATAAAATTTTTTGTAATGAAATATAATCAGAATTAAGCATAAAGCATCGTTGGAGTGTTTATTTAATGTGAAAAATTAATATAAATCGCCGCTTTTCCCCTGCTATGAAAGTAGTGCTTGCAGTTGGTGGTAATGCTCTTCTAAGGCCAGGAGATAGAGGTACTGCTGAAGAGCAAATGCTTCGTGCCAGGCAAACTGCTGAGAATATTTATCCCCTATTTCAAAAATTCAAGGTTGTTGTTACCCATGGTAATGGTCCTCAGGTTGGTGCTATACTTCTCCAGAATGAGACTGCTAAGAATGTAGTTCCTCCAATGCCCCTTGATATATGTGGTGCTATGAGCCAGGGTGAAATAGGATATATGCTTGAGCAGAGTTTTCAGAATGTTTTAGAGGAGAAAGGTGTAAACAAAGATATTGCAACAGTACTTACCAGAGTCATCGTTGATGAGAATGACCCTGCATTTGAGAACCCCACAAAGCCCATTGGTCCATTCTATACGGAGGAAGAGGCGAAGAGATTAGCAAAAGAGAAAGGTTGGCATGTTATTGAAGACTCTGGCCGAGGATGGAGGCGCGTTGTACCATCTCCCATGCCCCTGGAGATTGTTGAAAAGGATGTAATAGCGGAGCTCTTGGAGAAGGGGTTTGGTGTCATAGCTGTTGGGGGTGGAGGGATACCCGTTATAAGGAAAGGTAGAAAGCTCTTTGGAGTGGAAGGGGTCATAGATAAGGATCTTGCCTCTGCAGTTCTTGCTAGGGACATAGGGGCGGATAGATTAATTATTCTTACAAGCGTTGAAAAAGTGTATTTGAATTTTGGAAAGCCAGAGCAGAGAGGAATAGATGAGATGAGTGTGCAAGAAGCGAAGAAGTATATGGAAGAGGGGCATTTCAAGAAGGGAAGTATGTATCCAAAGATTCTCGCTTCCGTCCTTTATCTCGATAATGGTGGAAAAGAGGTACTTATAACCTCGCCAGAGAAAGTTCAAGATGCCTTAGATGGAAAAACAGGTACTTGGATTTACCCATAAAATTTTTTATCCACCCTACATATTCTGCATTTGTGAAGATCAACGATTTGGATTTGAGGAATTGGAAAAATTACGATGAAATTATAACGGATTCCCTTTGGCTCTTTCCCTCGAGAGATAATTCGGGTATGCATACCCCAAAGTATCATGGTAATTTTATACCGCAAATTCCTCGTCAAGCCATGCTCCGTTTTACAAAGCGCGGGGAATGGGTTTTGGATACCTTTGCGGGCCTTGGGACAACTCTAATTGAAGCAAAGCGGCTTGGAAGAAACGCAATAGGGATTGAAATCGATGAGAATACCGCAAATATGGCAAGAGAACTTATTGAACAGGAGGAGAACCCTTACAATGTTTATACTGATATTATCATCGGAGATTCTACAAAAGAGGAGACATATGAAGATCTCCCAAATTTTCAGATGGTAATTATACATCCACCGTACTGGGATATAATAAAGTTTTCTAAAAATAATGGGGACCTATCAAACTCCAAAACACTTAACGAGTTTTTGGAGAGATTTGAAAGAGTCGTTTATTTATCATCTCAACATTTGGATGAAGGAAGATACCTTGTGCTCGTAATTGGAGATAAGTACAGCAAGGGAGAATGGGTACCTCTTGGATTCTATTGTATGAATTCCGTTATGAAAAATGGTTTTAAACTTAAGAGCATAGTTGTGAAAAATATAGAAGAAAACAGGGGGAAGAGGGGACAGTATGCACTGTGGCGCTATCGTGCCCTTAAGGATGGTTATTATATTTTCAAGCACGAGTATGTTATGTTCTTCGTTAAAGATTCATAAAGTTGAAATATCAAAACTTCTTTCCTTTGGGAAATGTTTGCGTGGATTTACATTTTCTTGGCGGCACTCGTTAGCTTTATAATCGCTGCAAATAACTCTGCCAATAGTGTAGGTGCTCTGTATGGCTCTGATATTACTTCATATAATAAAGCCGCCATAATCTCTGGAACCTTTGTTATGCTTGGTGTTATTTTAGAAGGATGGAAGATGAGTGGAGCCATCGGGGGAGGCATAATTGAAGGAGAGCTAAGCGCTTTTATGTCTATAATTGTTCTCATAACCACATTAATTCTCCTATTTGTTTTCACCTATTTATCAATGCCCCTATCTGCTTCCCAGATTATGGTCGGAGCGGTTATAGGTGTTGCTTTATTTTATAGTCTTGTTATAAATTACCCATTTCTATCTTTAGTGGTTTTTTCTTGGATAATAACCTTTCTTGCAGGACTTATTTTTGCATACATAATTTACCACATAATAGTAAGAGTGGCAGAGGGTATGCATCTATTCTCCCTGAGTAAGTTCTATACCGTCTCTCTTTACTTCGGTGCTGCATTCATCGCATACACCCTTGGAGCAAATACCATTGGACTAATTGCCTCCTTAACTGCAAATTATTATGTATATGTAATCTCAGGAATATCTGCGTTCTTTGGTACACTTCTGTTTGGTAAAAGAACTGTTAGAACAGTGGGGAAAAATATAACATATTTGGATCCACCAAGAGCATTTGCCGCTTTGCTTGGGGGTGCTTTAATAGTAGAACTTTTCACTCAACTGCATCTTCCAGTATCCATGACCCAGGCAGTTATAGGTGGAATTGTGGGTACAGGGTTTGTTAAAGGATATAGGGAAATAAACAAGAATACAATAAAGAATCTTGCTCTCTCTTGGATTCTTGCCCCTATGTTGGCATTTGGGGTAGCCTATCTACTCATGGGTGCATTTTAGCGGTTATGAGAATTATAACATCCGAAGCATCTTCTGCCTTGTCGCTTATGGCATCTATCCACAGAATCATCTTTTCAAGCTGAAGGATGGAGAGCACATCTATACTGTTTTCCTCTCCGTATAATTTCCTTAAAAGTTCTAATTTAAGTTCGTCCGCTTGACTCTCGTATTTTTCCACTTCATGCGCCTTTTCTACGGCTTTGTGAACATTATCAAGAAGAGATATTGCAGATTCACACATAGTTTTCACGCTTTTTTGAGTTACTTTTAGATAATCCATAATTTGGCTATTTTTAAGAAATTCAATTGCCTCTTTAGATGGTTTTCTTAAACCGATTATTCTGCTAACTTGCTGAATTTTATCAATCACCTTATCTATCTGCTCTGAGAGGTTTATGAAAGTCATTCTATCCGCAGGGAATAGCAACCCCTCAGAGAAGAGGTATTCATTTTTTCTTCTCAAAGCATCCCCTTCCCTCTCCTTTTCATATATTTCTCTCTCTAATTTTGACATTTCTTCCCAGTCATCATCCAAAAGTGCCTGAACTTCTTTTATGAAAAGATCCATACATTGGAGGGCAACAGAAGCGTGTTTCCTATAATTCTCGATTGCCTCCTTCTCCTTCTTTGATTTGAACATCAGAGCCACCGCCGGGAATCGAACCCGGGACCTCCACCTTACCAAGGTGGCGCTCCACCGGCTGAGCTACGGTGGCTTGGTACAATGCCCTTATGAAATTCCACTACAAAAATATTTCTAAATAAAAAGTAAAGGAAAAATTACGCTAGGGCTTTTATTTCAGGTATCTCGGTACCGAGAAGATCATCATTTATCTCGTAAAGAATGCTAAGTATTTCAGCAAGGGCCTCCGCCTTCTTACCCTTAAGCTCCCAGAGTGCAGCTTCAAGGTCTTCAACCGTATGTTTCTTCAACCATTTCTCCACATTTTTCGGCATTTTTGGAATTTCATTTCCCATCTTTAACCCTCCTGTCATATTGTTGTCAGACAATTATATGACTAACAACTATTTAAAATTTTCGTGAAAAATTACCATTTTACCGCATAAAATTGAAAATTATGGAATATGACAAAAAGCATACATTATGGAAGAATATCCACACTAACATTTATCCAAGCATCCTCTCTTTTTACTTTAAATCCATACTTTTCGTAGAGATGAATGGCAATATGATTATCGCTTCTCACCCAAAGAGCCACATTCTTTGTGCTCTGATATGCCATGCTCATAAAATGTCCGATAACTCTACTCGCTAATCCCATATTGCGATATTCTTTTTTTGTTATAACTGCACCTAAAACCCAAACTTCTGGAAGATAAACTAGCGCAGAGGCTGAGCTTATAGCAAAACCATCCTTTATTATTGCGTATGTTTTTGCCTTCTCTACCAGGTATTCTGGATTTTCAAATAAATACGAAAGGATTTTAGAATCTTTTACCTCTTTTACCTCACCATCAAGGAAATAGAATTTTGGAGTTGCTGCCATAATATAAATTTTGTAAATTTTATCATCTCTTTTCCAAATATCCCGTCTATTCCAAGGAAGATGAATTATCGCTTTTTCCTCATCAAAATATTGGAGTAGATTTTCCATTGAGCTCTTTGAGCCATGGAGTATAACGCTGGGTATTGCAGCTCCCCGGTAAATAAGCATATATCCCCTTATACCATTATCCCAATCCACATAGAAATCTGTTTCTTCTCTCTCGTTTCTCAAATCCCATAGGGTGAACGGGTGGAGAGTGGGATCTTTAATACAGTATTTTTCAAGTTCTTCAAGATGCTCATTAATCACTATCATTCCTTATTGTATCTCTTCTATCTCTAAAAATTTTTGTTTTCAATGTTGATAATCAGATGAAAAAATTTAAATGCACAATTCAAGAATGCCCAACTATGACAGTTTCTGTAGCGCCTACTGGCATAAAAAAATTGGATGAAGCGCTTGGCGGTGGTTTTCCCAGAAATGGAATCTCGCTAGTGGTTGGTCCTTCTGGAATAGGTAAAACGATACTCTCAGTACAATGGCTAGCAGAGGGGGTTAGGAATGGTGAGACATGTGTTTATATCTCAACTACTCTACCCTCCGAGGCTGTTATAGCGTACTATGGAGATATGAAATTGCTGAAGGATGCGGTTGATAAAATACACTGGTATGATATGTACATAAGTCCGAAGGATTTGATACCATTTACAAAGGAGAAAATTTTGAAGATTTTTCATAAGGTTATGCCAGATTTCTTTGATGAACAGTTGAATTTGAAAAAGCCCATTGATAGATTAGTGCTGGATAGCTTAACTACTATTGAGAAAATTGTCGGTGATATTTCAATGTTCAGATATCTCGGAGCCACTTGGATAAGGTTCTTCCATGATAACAAGATTTCAACTATGTTAATTGAAGAAATGGATGAGGATGGAAAAAAGATGGGGGAAATGAGAAATTTTAGCGAGGCCACGATTCTTATGGATTTCATGGAGCATCAGAATATGCATATGAGAGCATTGAAGATAGTGAAGAGGTATGGGTTTAACCATCCAACATATTGGACACCTTTCCACATTAGGGAAGAGGGAATAATCCTATGAGCGTCAATTTGAAAGAGATAATAGATGAGATGTTAGACGACTCTAAAATAGTGATGGTGCTCACAAAGGCAGAGCTTAGAGCATTGTTAGGATATACCATAGTTGCTCATTTATTAAAGGATGATAACACCCAAGGACTATATGTGGCTTTGAACATTCCCCATACATCTGTGGAAAAGCGAATAAGGAGGATGGGGGCAGACCCCTCAAAGCTTTTCTTTGTGGATTGCATTACAGCTTCAATAAAAACCCCTGAGGAGAGAAATAATGTTATTTATCTTAATGAGCCTTCTGCTATGTTACTTGAGGGTGCAATAAGACATGGATTAAAAGTGTTGGAAGGCGAGAGGAATTTTGTTTATATTGAATCCATCAGCACTTTCTTAGCATACAACACTTATCAATCATTCATAAGATTTCTAAGGATGATAACTAACGAGATACGACTCTATGGCCTTGTAGGAATAATCTTTATGCTAGATAAAGAGCTTGAAGAGGTAGAATTTAGTCAGGTGACAACATTTGCGGATGATATCCTTGATTTAAGGAATTTAACTAGGGAGGACCTTGAGATGTGAGATACTTCATTTTGAATGCTTCTTCCACATCTATGCCCAGAACATTGGCTACTGAGAGAAGCCATGCAAATACATCTGCAACTTCCTCTTCTATACTTTTATTCTCTCGCACGGCTTTGAAAAGCTCACCCAATTCTTCCCCCAGCCACACCAAATCCGCATATACACCTCTTTCCCTATCTTTTTCTCCATAAACCTCCTCTATTATTTTTTGTGCCTCTTTTATTTCCATAGGTGAAAATTTCATCGTTCTTTAATCTTTTTTGCTCTGTAAAGATAAATTTCGTGGAAGGAGAACTTCTTTTGGGCTATTTTTTCGAATTTATAGGGCATTTCAAAGATTTTGTTCAATCTATTGAATGAGGAGAGAATTATATATATTTCTCCATCATCGGCTAAATATTTCCAAGCAACATCCAAGAATTTTAAAATGACCTCATCTCCGTATTTTCCCCCACCTGCCCACTGCAAATCTTTCAAATCTTTTGGATTCCCGGGCAAATAAGGGGGATTGAATATGATGGTGTCATATTTTCCATCTACATTTTCAAATAGGTCTGAAACTTTTGTCTCAATTTTTAAATTTTTAATCTTTGCCTCTTCTCTCAATCTCTTAACCGCCTCTTTGTCTATATCCACGGCTAGAACAGAACTGCCTGATTTTGCACATTCAATTGCAATTGCTCCGTTACCCGTGCCTACTTCTAGCACCTTTTTTCCACATCTTATGTTATCTAGCATTAGTAAAGTGTCCTCTGATACTGGATATACCTCCACTGAAAATGTTTATATTTGCATAATACATTATAATTTCGATAAAGGTGATGTGAATGGAGATAAAATGGCATGGGCACTCGTGCTTTGAGATTGGAGAAGGCACAAAAATAGTTATTGACCCCCACGATGGCAGGTCCCTGGGTATAAAAGCTCCAGTTGTAAAGGCAGATGTTGTTTTAATCACTCATCACCATTTTGACCATGATGCAGTGAGAGTTGTAAAGGGAAATTTTAAGGTTATAGATTCGCCAGGCGAGTATGAGATGGGAGATGTGCATATCAAGGGAATACCTGCTTATCACGATGAGCAATATGGAAAGAAAAGAGGGCAAATCACCATGTACAAAATTGAAAATGAAGGTATAAAATTATTGCATGTCGGGGACCTTGGTCATGTACTCACCTCTGAGCAGCTGGATGAGATTGGAAAGATAGATATCCTCTTTACCCCCGTTGGAGGAGTTTATACAGTGGATGCTAAAAAAGCATATGAGAATGTTAAACTCTTAAAACCAAAGGTCGTCATTCCCATGCACTACAAAGTTTCTGGTATGACTCTCGGTATCCAACCTCTGGATCCTTTTATCTCCTATTTTCCAGAGGATAAAGTAGAGCATGTCGGAAATTCGATAAATTTCACAAAAGAAGATTTGCCTAGGGAAACTCAAGTTTGGGTATTTATTCGATGATATCCAAGGCATTTTCTATTCTATCAACTTCTACATTACTTGTCTTATCTCCCACTATTGCCCCATAATCATTTGCGACTATGCTAGCCCCAACATACAAACTTCCATAGTTTGCTGTGGATATATATACGGGCACACCAAACAGGTTTTTCAAAAATTCTATCTCCTCATCTTTCACATTTGGATGCACAAGCATACCTTTGTTTGTGACTACAGCTGCCGAGCCAACGGTTTTTATGCCTCCTATCTCTCCCTTTACAACCTCAACATCTAACGCGTCTTCAATGTACTTTATCGTCTCTTTGTCAAAATCCACATGCACCAAGGCAGCTTTGTCATTAGCAAGAATGTCATTTCCTATGGCATTTATTTTATCTTCTACGAAAAACACATTTATCCTATCAAAAAGAAAGCTCACATCTTCATCCGAGGCAAAATTCGTTACTACCGCTCCCTTTGAATTCATAACCATCAAACTTCCAATTAAGGGAGAGCCACCAAGAGTGGTTTTAAATGTTTCCACATTAAGAGTTTTTTTGAAAATATCCTCGTTTATCTCAATATTCGGGAGAACCGCAATGCTATTATTGCAAGAAGCGTAAACTCCCACGAATGGACTGCCGTTTATGGATATTTTCTTGATCATTCAGGCATCAGTACTTCCACAGTATCCTCTTCTTCAAACTTTATTGCCTTTACCGTTATCTTGCTTGGAGGCTTTTGTATCCCCCTCTTCCATATAGCCTCATTTACCTGATTATCAATCCAAACATTCTCTATAGGCACCTTCATATGCCTTGAAATATAGGCTCTAAGAAGTTTTATTGCGTAATTTGCCCTCCTAGTTCTAGGAACCATCTTCGCCTTTCTTAATGGAACATTAAATATCATCTCTTTCTCTGCCATTTACATCACCCTTAAACCTTCAACTTATTGCGGCGCCAATTTCTCCTATGAGGATGCTGGGTGAATTTTCTATCTGTGCGCATCATCACCCAAGCAGGAACTCTCCTATTTGAGTTCATTTTCCTTATCAATCGCATTTTTCTTGCAACATGCTTATTTCTTGCCATTTTTATCTCCTCTCTATCCTTATCTCTCTTCTTTGAGATGTCAATCTGCTTAATATACTTTTTAACTCCTCATCGGTTATCATTCTTCCAATCCTTCCACTTTGAGCGAGGAGTATGAGCTGATTTTCCACCGCATTTGCAAGTTCAGGCCTTACGAGTTTCAACCTTGCGAGGCGCTCTCTCGCCTCCGGTTCCAATATCTGCCTAAGTATGGCCTGCCTCGCAGCTTCTTCCTCCAACCTCTTTTGCTCATCATTATTTTCTTGAGCTAGAACCTGCTGCTGCATTAGTTCCAGCATCTTTCTTCGCTTTATTTCCTCTAGCTCCTTATCGTCCATACCTCCTCACTTCGTGTATTTCTCCAATTCAGGAGATTCCTTAACTAATTCTTTCATTATTTCGTGAGCAACATTATCCATGAAGGACCTGCCCTTCGGGGTTATTACCCTTCCCTTTTTATCCTTCTTCACATAACCCAATGATTCTAATTGCTGTAGTGCTTTGCGCACTATCGCGCGGCTTCCTTTTCTAGCTTTGTATCTCTTTGAGCCCCTGTCCTCCTTACCACCGTACTCTGCTGCAAGCCTTGATGTACCTATTGGGCCCATAATGTATATTTTGCGTAGCACGGAGGCAAGGCGTATATACCACCAGTCCTCCTGCTCTGGGCCCTTCTCCTTGTGCACTCCCGTTGTAACCCATCTACTCCACTCTGGAGGCTCTATTTTCTCCTCTTTCAATTTTTCAGCCACGCTCGCAATTAGCTTCTCTGGTGGAACATCATACACAGTGACCATCTCAATCGCCAAACCGCCCTATACATTACCTATATAAGAGTATTTCGTTCTCAGAGCTTGATCTCTTCAACATAATCGCTCTTTAAAAGAATTTCGTAAATTTTCTTTGGCATATGCAAAACATCTTCTTTTCTGAGAATTAAATTCCTATCGGGTAGAGCAATTTTCAAACTTGGGGCTTTGACCCTAGCCAAGACATACTCCTCTATTTTCTCCCCCTTTTCCTCTTCCACATTTTTATCGATCTTTCTTTCCACCTGCTGAATCTCTTCTCTTCCATATATCATATTTTTATGACGCTCAATTGCCTCTTTTACCTCTCTATAGAGCAATTCCTCCTCCTTTGTTAAATTTTTCACATCTCTCTCATCCTTCCAAATGGTGAATAGAAGAATTTTTCTAACACGCAGGGCTATTATCTCATCCAACGATTTTTCAATCTTCTTTATTTCATCCATAATCCTGCCTGCTCTTTCTATGTCCATTTTCTCTACATATATCCTCGCTTCTACCCTAAAAGAATCAATTTTTTTTATTACATCTTCATAAAAATTCCTTTTCAATTTTTGCAACTCTTTCTTTCTCTCCTTCTCCTTCCGCTTTATCTCTTCAAGTTCGTTGAGTAATCCCACATTTCACAATGCTTCAACTTGTATAAATCTTTTTTGCACAGGGAAATAATTTATAGGATAGATGCGATATCAAATTATGGAACTTGCAGAATTTAAGAAATATGAGGATGAGGTTATAAGGCTAAGAAGAGATTTTCACATGCATCCTGAACTTGGATTCGAAGAGAATAGAACTTCTGGAATTGTCAGGGATTATCTTAATGATTTAGGTATAGAAACAAGGGTTATGGCAAAAACAGGTGTGGTTGGGGAAATAAATAATGGAGGAAACAAGAGAATCGCAATCCGAGCGGACATGGATGCTCTGCCAATAAATGAGGAAAATGATGTTCCTTATCGCTCTATATATCCGGGAAAGATGCATGCATGCGGCCATGATGCCCATACAGCCATGCTCTTAGTTACCGCCAAAATTTTAAGCCGGATGGAATTTGAAGGAAATATACGCTTTATCTTCCAACCAGCGGAAGAGGGTTTGAATGGAGCAAGGAAGATGGTGGAAGAGGGCGCAATAGATGGAGTGGATTCAATTTTCGGGCTTCATGTTTGGGCGAATTTGCCCTCTGGAAACATAGCAATCTCTTCCGGTCCTGTGCTCGCCAATGTTGATTTGTTCCGTGTTGTTATTGAAGGAAAAGGAGGCCATGGAGCATCTCCCCACGAGACGATGGATCCCATTGTGGCAAGCTCTTACATTATATCGTCCTTGCAAAGCATAGTGAGCAGAAATGTGGATCCTATGAAGAGTGCAGTTATTACAGTGGGAAAAATAAATGGTGGCACGGCTTTTAACATAATTCCAGAGGAGGTGGAGTTTGAGGGTACTGTGCGCACATTTGACGAGGATGTTCATAATTTGATTGAAAATAGAATAAAGGAGTTAATTGATAATGAAGCTAGGGCTTTTGGAGCAAAGGGGAAAATTGAGTACAGGCATCTGAATTATGCAACTGTTAATGATGAGCGCTTAGCTATAATTGGAAGAAAAGTGGCGGTCAGGATAATGAATGTTGTAGAGCAAGAGCCCGATATGGGTGGTGAGGATTTCTCTGAATATGCTCGTATTATACCCGGCTTGTTTGCATTCTTAGGTACTAGAAACGAGGGGAAGGGAATAATCTATCCACATCACAATCCAAGATTCAATGTGGATGAGAGTGCCCTTATTTACGGTGTGGCATTTGAGGTAAATATGGCTATCGAACTACTTAAAAATTGAGGCTAAAATTGGATAGTACTCGTGATCCCGCATTGCAACTCCCTCTTGAAGTGAAAGAAATAGGATATTTGGCTCTTTAGTTAGCACTCCGGTCTCTTCACCGAAATTTTCAAAGAAAGATACTATATCTCTGCTCTCTTTAAGGGATTTGAAAGGTGCTATGGCAACACCTTCGAGGGAATTGTAAGCCGTAAAGATTACATTTGACATGTCATATCCGAGAGCCTCTATTTTTATATTTTGCATTTTTTCCATAACTTCTGGATTTGAATTCCAGTGAGCGAATACCAGCACATCGTATCCAAGCAAGGGAAGGTTTGGGATTATTTTTTTAGATACATAACCTTCTGCAAATAATCTATCTTTGATTTTTGAGACACTTTGGGGAGCCATATTTAATCTCTTGGCAATATGTAAAATTTTTGCTTCGGGATTCTTAACAATCTCCATCATGACTTTAGCATTTTTCATACTGAGTTTTTTCATTCTTTCCTTCCTCTCACCTCTCTTTTCTAAATCCAACTTGAATTCTTTGCATATGAGATTTGAATAATCAAAAAATAATGGAATTTCTGTTATTTCAAAGGGCAGTATTACCATCTCTGTGTTCTCCCCTTTAAGAAATTCCCTAACACGAATCAATCTCTCTGCATAAATCAATCCCTTTACAACCTCTGTATAGTTCTTGGACACGGCGAGCACGAATCCTCTGTAAGATTCCGCAAATGAATAAAATACACCAGAAGAGAATTTAAGATTCGTTTTTAGAGTTTTGACCTCTTGTAGCACGTCCATCTTCTTTTTTGTTAAACTTCCATATCCAATAACTAAAAGCTCAAATCCAAGGGCTTTAAAATTTGGAATTATTGTTTCTTTGAATATTCCTTTTCCCCTCATCTTATTAATGCTTTTGTATACTGTCCAATAATTTAAATCTAAAAATTCTGCAAGTTCTCTCGCCGACATATCGGGATTTTTACACAGGGCACAGATGATTCTCTTCTCAACATCATTGAGTTTCATAGAACAGGATATGGGAAAATTGATATATAAAAATTTCCAAAAAAAGCAATAAAATGTTATTATAAGTTAAAAATATTGATAAATTTGGTTATGTAATTCCAAAAATTTAAATATCTGCTCTAAATACTCTCAATAAGGTGGTTGGCATGGAGTTGAGAGCTCTTGGAAATTTGGTAAGTAAGAGGCCCGTGGCTACGATAATAGTAATACTTCTCATAACATCCATATTTGGATTCTATACTGCCCAGATGCAGATGAGTGCAGATCTTAGTACTTTCCTTCCAAATGATGAAATGGTTAAGGCCCAGATGAAAGTGAGTGAGAATTTCGGTGATACGGATATTGTTCAGGTTATAGTTGTATCAAATAACACGCTTTCTAAATCATCCTTGATGGATATGCTTACAATTGAGGAGAATTTGCAAAATGATAGCATTATATCCAAGAATTTGAGAACTCCAAACTCTCCGAGCGAGAGTATAATATCCCCCGCGGATATCATTATAATGGGTAATATAACTCTTAATTTTGAAAATAAACTTACTGAATTGCTTAAAAATATGAGCGCTGAGATGAAGGGTCTTAATTTCACAGTTGCCCTTATACCCATGAGGATGATGAACTCTGTTATGAGTGATTACAGGGATATTTACGAAAATGCTACAGATATAAGAGATGATGCAAAAGACATAGTTCTTTTGATGTTCTCTAAACCATCTTCAAATGAAACTGGTATGGGTAAGATTGAGCCACTTTTGCAGAATTTGACCTATGTGCTTACCCAATCTAATAATTTCTCTGTAAAATCGAAGGTATTGACTATGCTCACTCCTCCTTTGGGAAATTCAACACTCGGAAATGAAAGTATGAATCCGTTGTTCAAATATTTTGTGGAGGATATACTTTCAAATATGAGCTTGGAGAATAAGAGTATCTCTGTGCATTATTTCTCTCTCACAAATACTTTTACGGAAAGTTCGTTGGATTACTCGCTCTCCTCTATAAATTCAGCCATAGATGGAAATAATCAGCTTATAAATGCTTTGAATATGGTGAAAGGTAGTATTATGAGTGGGGACAATGCCACCGCTTTATACATAATGAATAAAACGATTGAAGGTGTATCTTCGAATATTGCCCATATGTCTTTTGCGTACCCATATTATTATTCATTTAACAATTCACTCTCAAAGTTTCTCTACGATTTCAAAATGGGAACACTGACACCACAGGATGTAGAGAGTTTGAAAGAGAATACATCTGCTATGCTTACCATATCTTCTGGAGAGTTTAAAAATATGCTACAAATTTTGTATGATACATTGAATCAGTGGACACAGAGCAATTACATATCTTATGATCTTTTATACGAGGCAAATTCAACGCTTCCAGCGGTGCAGGGATTCTTGCAGAATTATCAAGGAGCCATTATGCTTAATAATTCTTTAACGAGTATAAAGATGGAAATAAATTATGCTCCTGTAGGAAATACAACTGCACATATTGAGTATCTCATAGGATATTTGAAAAATGCTAATGCGGAGTTGGAGAAGCAGAAGGAGTTTATAGAGAATGCTATGGGTGCCATGGACACACCATACTATCGCTGGTACACACAGATGCTCTCTGATTTAGATTATGTTTTGTACAACTCAAATGTGGCAGACTACGCTATGAATATTTTTGTGTTCACCCTTCAAATGATGAATGAAGGAGCTCAAGGAGGGAATATGGGTGATTTTACGATATTTTATTCTTTAAAGCATGCTTTTGATTCCAATGTCGCTCCTAAGTATAAAGAGGAGATACAGAGTATGTACCTAACCATAATGGGAATGATGAAAATAGGAAAGGGATATGAAGGAGAGATGCCTTCAATGCCCTCCTCTCCAAGTATCAAATTGCCTAATTTAAATCCATCATATGCGGAGAAAAAGAATATACTCAAAAATATGAGTTATGAAGACATAACCAAAACTGTTTCAAGCATTGAAAATTACAATGCATCAGAGTTTATGAATACCGTTAATTCCACAATACCAATAGTGGAAAATGCAAGTGCCAACATGAGCAGTTTTGCAAACGATATAGAAAAGTTAGTAAATAATATGGAGTTTGTTTATTCCACCACTGGGGACTATAATGTTAGCAACATGCTCAAAATGTATACGCAACTTCACGCGAATATATCTGCGGCTTCTAATGCCCTAGATTCCTTATCTTCAAATTTGCCGCATATGAGTGGATTTACCTATATGATGCACAGATTCTCAGGACAATTAAAAACTATGTTTTCTAAAGATTTTAATGGTAAAACTGCGAAGGCAGCAATGCTCATCGTTATGCTCAATGACACCAGATTACCCGGAGAGAGTGATGCCCAGCATAGTAAGAGAATGGAAGCTTTAGAGGAGAGAGTTGAAAGCATAGCAAAGGAATCGGATATCTCTAGCAAAGTTATGGTAATGGGTACTTATCTAATTTCACAGGCAACGGAGAAGACCTCCAATGAAACGATGAATGTCATATTTCCAATAGCGATAATACTTGTTATTGTCATTCTTCTCATAACATTCAGAAGCATAGTTGATACACTCCTTGGTATACTGGGTCTGGGGATGGCCATATCCTGGGCATATGGATTTGGAGTTATAATGAATTACAACTTCAATCAGATAAGCACCACTGTAGCGGTTCTCTTGGTTGGATTGGGTATAGATTATGCCATACATACTATTTTGCGTTATAGAGAAGAACTGAGAAAGGGTAGAAAGGTAAGAGATGCCATGAACGAGATGATAACTCATTTGGGGATGGGTCTTATTTTAGCAACGATCACTACAATAATAGCGTTCCTTTCAAATGTTTCCTCGCCTATCCCTCCAGTTAGTGATTTTGGAATAATGAATGCTGTAGGTATATTTGGCGCGTTCGTAATATTCACAACAGCGATTCCGGCGATGAAAATACTTATTGATGAACGCAGAGAAAAGAAGGGAAAATTGAAGATAAAGAAAGAGAAAGAAAGAGAGGGCTCAGGACTTATAGTACTGAATAAATTTATGGCTTTGAGTGCAATGGCAGCGGAGCATCACAGAATTGCAGTTATCGCGGCAGTTTTGCTCATAAGTGGCGTGGCTATTTACGGAGGAATGAATGTTAACACCACATTTGATTTGAAGGATTTTCTACCGCAGAATTTAGAGATAACTGATACTATAAACTTTATGATGGATCATTTTAACGCCTCTGGAATGAGTGATAATTATGTTCTCATTGAAGGAAATATCACTTCACCTTCGGCTTTGAAAGCAGTCCAGGCAACCATGCAAAATCTGAAAGATGATGATTATGTTGATTATTCTCAATCTTCAAGCATTACTACTCTTATCTCTGAGTGGAAAGAGAAGAATAGCACATTTGCGAAGATGGTGAGTGGTAACGATACAAATGGAGATGGTTTACCAGATAAAAATATCAAGGCAATATATGACTGGCTGTACGAGAACGCAAATGGGAAATCAATACTTCATAAGAGCAATGGCACATATGATTCAATGCTCATCATAATTCGCAGCTCTGCAAGCAACGACAAGGAAAATAAGATACTTACGAAAGAGATAGATGAGGATATTCAGCCTCTGAAAGATGCGGGATTGAAGGCCATACCCACTGGTACAAATCTTCTCACATTCCACATTCTTGATATGCTAGAGGGTAGCCAATGGCGCTCTCTGATGATAACGGTGATTGCATCCCTAATAGTCCTTACAATAGTGTTCTTGTACGAGAAAAGGAGCTGGATTCTTGGATTAATAACATCGATTCCTGTTGTGTTAGCTCTACTCTGGCTTCTTGGAAGCATGTATGCTTTGGGCATAAATTTCAATGTAGTAACAGTTACCATAACCTCTTTGACGATAGGTCTTGGAATTACCTATGCAATTCATATAACTCACAGATTCTTGGAAGATTGGGAGAGAGAGAAGAGCATAGAAGATGCAGTGAAGAAAACGGTTAGACATACTGGTACATCTATATTCGGTGCTGCTGCTACCACTATGGCGGGATTTGGAACTTTGATGTTATCTTCAATGCCTCCAATACAGCAGTTTGGGGAAATTGCCGCACTCTCAATTCTATACAGCTTTGTTCTCTCAGTGTTCATACTTCCAACATTCCTATATATGTGGGCATCATGGAGGGAGAAAAGAAACAAACTCTGATTTCTTCCTTTTTTTCAAAGAAAAATATAAATAGAGAAATCCTATTCCTCAAATACCCAGAAAATAAGGAGGCGATGAAAAATGGCAGAAGAAAACGTTGTATTCGTAGGAAAGAAGCCAACAATGAACTATGTACTCGCTGTTGTGACACAGTTTAACAGTGGTGTGAACACTGTGATTTTGAAGGCAAGAGGAAAGGCCATAAGTAAGGCCGTTGATGTTGCAGAAATTGTCCGCAACCGCTTTGTACCAAGCTTGCAGTATGGAGAAATAAAGATAGGCACAGAGAGCTTGCAGAGCGAGAAAGGAGAAACAAATGTCTCTTCCATCGAAATAGAGATGAAGAGGGAGTAATCCTTCCCCCTTATTTTTATTGTTTATTCTTTCTTCTTCTTGAAATTACTATTATTGCAAGCAACGGGATTATAAGTATTGCAAAGTCGTGAAATTCTGGCACTTCTGTTTTGTCGAAGTATATATCTCCATTACCGCTTCTAGAATCTGTCCAAACAACATAGAGCTTTCCACCGGCATACATTGCTGAGACAGTGCGATATACGCTTATTCCTGTACCATTATCACTTACTGTGATTGGATTGCTCCAACTTTGACCTCCATCATTTGATTCAATTATTGAAATATATCCGGTGGTGTTATCTAAATAGAAAACATATACATTTTGGCCATAGGCAACCACCCATGGATATTCCTCATCATCAGAGCTTAATGTTACTGGCCAAGGTGAGCTCCAAGAGTTACCGTTATTTGTAGAGGTTGTAATATATATATCGTAATCTTCACTTGAGAACTCTTCTTGAAATACCACATAAATAGTGTTTCCGGAGTCTGCAATGGATGGGTATTGGCAATTATCAAATTCATATTGAGTTATTTCGTTTAATTTCCAATTATTGTCTCCTAAATAACTATTGTTTATAACTGATACATACCATTGATATTCGTTGAAGAGTCCATTATCTCCATAGTAGTCAAATGCAATAAACACACGAGAATTTGTTCCTGAGGATATGGTTATAGAAGGATGACCAGTCCAATAGGTATTATTGAAAATGATAACATGCCAAGAATATCCCCCATTAGAGGTATACATGTATCCTAGAGATGAATTTGAAGAACTATTATGGTATTCAAAAGCCAGATAAATATAGTTGGAATACGAATAAGCTGATAAATTATATACATTACCCCACCAAGACGAGTTAGTATAGGAATAGAGTTTCCAAGTTGAAGAAGATGGTGTAAGTTTTAGAATTTGAAATGAAGCTCCTTGCTTGGTGTGATTTTCAAAGAATATGTATAAATTATCCTCTGAATCACTTATAATGATAGGGTTTGCATCATCATAATTTCTACTTGCATTTAACCTCTCTCCTGCCCATGTAGCTCCATCATCTGTAGAATATGCAAGAGCTATATCATGGGCACCATTTTTCCTTTCAAAACTCCAAACAGTCCAAAGGGTACCATTACTAGTAATTGTAATAGAAGGGCGCTCTTCGTATCTCCTATTTGAATTTTTTACTTGAAGTTTAACGTCCTTCCCAAATGAAAGTTGGGAAGCGGTTAATGTGCCTAATGATTTTGGCTTTATGGATCTTATTGAAGATGCTGTAAATGTTTTTGTAGTTAGATTTGTATGAAAACTGATTTTGTGCACCTTTAATGTATTTTTACTTTGTTTACTTTGCTCCAGAGGCACATCCGCAACATCCTTATCGTTGCGCCAGTCAAAGATGAATATGTATTCTTTACTATTCTTCGTTTCCACTCCCGTGTTGAGTTCCATTGCGTGGTATCCAAGCTTTGGTGAGATATGCTTTACGAATATCCATTTGCCGTTAGAGTAATTGTAGAGAGATGCATTGTAAACTATCCCATCCTTTCCAAACATCTCTATCTTGTAATCAGCCCCTATTGGATATTTTGGCAAAGAGTAGCCAGTATGAGTATTATTATCTGAATTTATGTAAATCTCAATTGTATCCATCCCCTTTATAACCTTGTGAGGTACTGGACCTATATAGCGATGAACTTGACGACCTGCATAGGGCTTGGGGAACCAGGATGGTATGGTAGTATTAAGCCACATATCTGGTCCGTATGGGTAATCAGGTATGCCATCACCATCAACATCTGGTAATTTTGTCCCGTTGACAATTACATAGCTTTCGTTATCGGGGATGCCATCATTGTTAAAATCATGGGGGTAAGGATCATATTTATCAGGTACTGTATCTCCATCGCTATCAGGAAGGTGAAATACTTCTATTTTGGGTACATCAGCACCTCCTAGTATCTTACCGCGAACTTTTAGAAACATGTAAAGGTACTGTGCATTATAAGCTCCGTATTGCAGCAAATCTATGTTTGGATAGCCATTTACTATTTTCCCATTTGGAGCTATAACATCATTGGACGAGTCATTTCTTAAGTAATTTTTCCAATCTGCAAAAGCCCCATCGATAACTGGATGTGATGGGATCTTGTTGATATATGCACCACCTGATATATCATTATCAATGTAATAAGGCATATTTGCCTCTATAGTGTTAATTTTGAGCATGAATGTCTTGGTTGAGAGAGATGCATTTTCAATTTTCACGGTTATAAACAATGTGGAATTGGAAGATAAATCCAGATTTAAGTTATTAAATTCAACATTTTTACCTTTGATATTTGCACTTGCTACATATTTGTCCCACGAGCCAAAAGAATCATTTTTATTTCCTTCATACAGTTCAATGCTTTTTATGGCAGAGAGCTCTGCATTTCCCATATCCTCAAGAACTATTCTATGAATTCTAATATTTTTTCCAATTATGTTGATTTTTAGAAGAGGTGTGTTTTGATATAACGGAATCAAATTGGTTAGCGTGCTTTCTTCTGCGATGAATGTATGCTTTCCATAGTCCATACAGGGTACGATTGCTTGTATTCCTTTATAGTCCGAGGAAATCACAAAACTCCTGAATCCGCTTACCTGCAAGTTTATAAATCCTTCAATCTGCCCATTTCTATCTATTGCCTTTATTCCACCAATATAGGTGAAATTATTGAAATCAAGCTGGTTTGTTCCATTAAATTTGTACAGTTCTTTTCCCTGTAAAGTCCTATTCCATCCATAGAGCTCAACCATGTAATCTGCACCGATCCCTTCCACAAGATATCCCGTGTGAGAGTTGTTATCTGTATCTAAAAATATGTATATTCCGCTGGCATTTGTAAATAGATTCTTGTTTGCATCTAGGTAAAAGTATATGCCTCCCGTAGAAATGTGGAATTTTACAAAATTCACATTTATGCTTTTATCCTCACTTTTCAGTCCATAATAGGGTATATTTTCAACCCATTCCTGGAAATTACCGTCAACTGCATAAACATAATGCTTCTCGAAAAATATCATTCCCACCAGGGGAGCTGAGATAATGAGAAACACTATTAATACGGAGATTAAAACTTTCCATCCCTTTTGTTGTGGTGCTTTTCTTCCTCCACCTGTGCCATTTACTATTCCAGTCCCGTTTACTATGCCGTTTTTAAAACCATTCTTAAACCCGTTTATATTACCAAACCCATTTGAGAGCCCCACCTTCTTTGGAGTAATTGTTGGCTGTGAGCCAAACTTCTTTTTCAATTTCACAGGTGGCTCTTCTCCCTTTTTGAGATAGAGCATATATGCCTTCTCGTAGGATTTTCTTGCATCTTTAAAGCTGCCCATCTTCTCGAGGATATCCCCGCGGATTTCCCAAACAACAGGAGAGTTTGGATACAATTTGGAGAGCCTAGTGTATTCTTCATACGCAGCTTTCAAATCCTCCTCAGAGGTAACCTTTCCCCACCTTTTTAAGAAATCATGACCAACTCCATTTTTGGAGTTCAAGCCTTTCAAGAATTTTTGAAGATTTTTTACCTCATCAGTATTGAGTGAGGATATGGAACTTATTTGCGAAGGCTCCGCATTAATAATATCCTCTACACTTTTAAAATTAGCCACTAGGGCATCAATATCATCGCGATTCAATCCATACTTTTCCAAGGCATCTCTAAGCACGAGGCAGTCTATGGGGGACTTATATAAATTATTTCCTCATAAATTTGGGAAATTCATTCAATATAAAGAAACAAGGCAAAGCTTTACAATGGAAAGGATATACAGAATTATGAAACTCTTATGCCCGAATTGCAATCGAGAAGTTGAGCAGAAGGTTCTTAGTGTAAAATATAGAAAGAATGGGACTGAATATACTTTAAAATGTACCAATTGTGGATACACTTACAAGAAATTCTTTGAGGATGAAAAAATGGTGGATGTTAAGGTAATTTGGAGCTGGAGGGATAAATCTGAAGTTAAGAGAATAAGCAAGTTGGAGGAGGATATAATAACTGTCGGCGATGAAGTTAAAGTGGATGGGATAAATTCTCAAATAACCGCTATCGAAAGTGATGGTAAGAGGGTAAAGAGTGCTAAGGTTAAGGATATTGATACCCTGTGGGCAAAGAGATTTGATAAAGTAGTAGTTAAAATCTCGGTAAATAGGGGTTCAAAAACGGTGTCTTATGAAATAATAGCACATCCAGATGAAGAGTTCTATGTGGGAGATATAATAGATGTTGAGAAAATGCACGCAGTGATCCACAAGATAAAAACTAAGGAAAGATTCGTGATGAGGGGTGGAGCCCTTGCGAGGGACATAGTGAGAATATATGCTAAGGAGATCAGAGAGGTAAGGGAGTATTAAGAAAATTTAAATAGTGTCATATTTATACACATTTATGGGTGGAAATATGCCAGTTATTGGAGAATCAAGTAAAGTTAAATCTATGTTAGAACTCTTGAATATCGCAAAGATATTGGCTCTTGTTATGGGTATTTTGGGATTTTTGCTTGCAGCTGGGGCTGCTTGGCCCTTGGTCTATGGGGCATGGTCTAGCCTGTTTGGTGCAATATACTGGATAATTGCGGCTATAATAAATCTGATGGCTTACATGAGAATGGATGAGTTTGTGGGCATGGTAAAAGAGAGGAGATATTCTGAATTTTACGATATTTTGATAACTTGGATGGTCTTGACCCTCGTCTTTGGGGTAATTGTTGGGGTGCTATTGCTCATAGTATTCATAGAAGTTAATGAACTCAAGACCTCTTCAGAATTCAGCACACCACCCCAGGCACCCCCACCACCTCAGTAGAAAGGTTTTTATTAAATCATCCTTTTTTTGTTTTATGCTTGAAGAAGCTTTTGAAAATGTTGTACCTTATATATCCAATTTAAGAGAGTTGAAAGAATTTGTTGAAGAGAATAAAAATAAGAGTGAAAATGAAATTTTGAGCATATTGAAAGAAAAGGTAGAGAGCTCGCAAGGCACTTTGAAAACAGACTTTAGAATTCTGCTCAATGAATTTGGGAAAATCATTAATAAGAGGATGTAGATTTATGGTGGTGGATTTAAGGGAGTTGCTGAAGAAAATATTCGCATTGAAGGGCATAGAGGTGTTGGATAGGGAGCCTTATGATTATATCTGGGTTCGCCATGAAGAAGGTCTTGAGCTTATCTATCTTGAGGAAAATGAGGATGTAGATGGTGATTATGTTCTCTCTTTTGCGAGAAATACAGAGCAGGTACATGCTTCTAAAACCATAATATGTATTAAAGAATGCACCCAAGATGCTCGTAAAATGGCAGAGAAATTGGGTATTGAGTTATTGAATAGGGCAGAATTTGCCCGTGTTCTTGGAGAGCTTATAATTGAACTTTACGAGAGCAACAAGCTTGAGGAGTTGAATATTTTGGAGGAGGAAGATGTTGAGGTTGAAGACTTTGAGGAGCTCGAGAGTGAGGATGAGGATGTTATACCCATTTTTTTGGAGGAAGTTGGAGATGGTGAAGAGAGGATAATCAAGCCCGCAATATCTCCTCAAGAAGCTGATAGAATAGCTCGTGAATATGTGCATGGATTCACTCAGGAACTTGTCCTCTTGCCCTATTATGTTTTTGATTACTCTTTGGAAGTTTTAATTGAGGGCACTATACAAACTAAGGCGGTCAAAGGTGTATTGGCTCTTAATGCGTTGAATGGTAAAGGAGAATTCTGGAAGAGGGGATATGAAACGGTTACACGATTGGATATTGAGCATAGAAAAATGGAGCCAAAAATTGATTTTGAAGAAGCCAAGATGATTGCAGAGAAAAGTTTGGAGGAAGAGTATTCTAAAGAGGAAGAAGTGAAAATTGAGGGGGAGAATGTTACAATAATTGAGAAAAGAAAAACAAGACCTAAAAAAGGAAGCGTAAAAACGAATTTTTTGGGATTATACTATCTTCCTGTGTGGATTATGAGCGGAAAAGGCGGAATGATTATGATCAACGCTGTCACTGGTGCAACGATGAAGGGAAAGATTTATTAAAATCTAATTATTATTATGAAAACTGCTATTATTATGATTGCAAGTATTGTCATTATCAGCCAAGACGGAAATTGTGTTCCCTCAATAGGTATGGTTATTTTTCCAGTTTGATTGGAATAGAATACATTTACCTGCTCGGTGTAATGTAAATTTTCATAGTATCCTCTTATAAATGTGTAGTAAGAATTCAAATGTGTACTATTACCATCATCCTGCCATTCTTCGATTCTATCGGCATTTCTTATCAAAAATCCAAGTCCTAGATTCTCTCTCCCAACTTCCACGGTGGTATCTATATTTACTTTCACAAGTCCATTCTTTGTAGGTACAACAGTACCAATCCATGCATGGGGACTCCAGGTACCTTGGGTGTAAACAAGACCGTATTCTACCCAGGCGGGTATACCCAAGCTTCTAGCCATTGAAACAAACACAAAGGATAACTCATCGCAATCACCATCACCTCTATTCCAAGTTTCTACCGCGCTGCTCGGCAGTCCTTTTCTCTCGCTAACATAATGAAAATTATCTACAATTACATTATAAATTGTCCTAAGTTTTTCTAGAACATTTGTATCGTTTTGAGTTAGTTTTTTAGCCACATCCCTGAATTCGTATGGGTCTATCACTATCTCTCTAACATAAGTATGCTCCTTTTCATCATAATATATGAGAGATTCATTATGATTGTACTGCCTTTTTAAGGACTGCGGTATGGCATTCACATCTAAACTATCTTTTATGTTCCATACCTTGGCTAAAACTTTGCCTTGATACACAAGTTTGATTTTTGAGTCATTCTTTAATGGATAGCTCCACACAGTTCTATTATATTCGTTAACTACTCTTTTTTTGAGATTAGAAAGGTCTTCAACACTCACATTTTGAAATTGATTGTTTTGAGGTATAGTTAGATTTAATGTGTAATTTCCCACAGCATTTATGGTTATTATTCTCTCAAATTTGAAGGTCATTTCTTTTGGAATGGCATAGCTTTCAAAGGATGGTGGATTCTTAACTAATCCGTTTATCGTGGGCATCATTATGTAAAGCAAGAGCAAGAACACTGAGATTGCTATTGCCTTTCCTACAATCTTTCCCCTCTTTCTCTCCTTTCCTTTAGCCATTTTCTTTTAACCTCCTTTGGTATTACATTAATCAACACTCCTTTATAAACTTTAGAGTAAAGATAAGGCATGCCTATGAATATGCCGAAGAAATAATAAAGAGGATATAGGTTCCATATTAAAGGCAGTAATGTGAAATTGAATATAATTTGGAGGGCAAAAGCTTTGAGCAAAAATCTCTCTTTTTCACCTTTGTATATCCCATACCCTATAATGGCACCTGTCGATGCGTGAATGGCTGATAGCCCCATTGAGAATAGAAATAGGGACACAATGGCGATGACATAATTTATCTCGTTTAGTTGCTCGTATTTTAAATATTGATACACGATAGCCACAGCCCATATCGCACTTATTCCTAGACCCAGGGCAAAACCGAAATACGGAAGTTCATAGTTCCCTCTTTTTTTTGGAAAATTCAAGTATATAAATTTGAAACTCTCGGTGAATAGGGCGAAAAATATTACGAATATTATGGAAAGATCTAAATAACCTCCAACAGAATATTTAGAGATGAGGAAAAATATAGCGATTATGACCCCCATTATCCATCCTATAAAGTAGTTCCAAAACATTTTTTTCTCATGGAATAAACCTTCTAACTTTCCCCAATAAATGTACAAGAGAGCGAATGATGGAACGAATCCAACAATGGTAGCAATGTAAAATGGTATATCGGCCATAAGGCATTATGCCTTTTTCATTACTTAATTTTTTGGAGTGGCTCTTGCATCTATTACAACATGCCAGATATGGGGTGCGTAAGATTTAACAACCCTTTTGGATATAATACTTATTTTAAAACCATACTTTTCTCCATAGAATTTTAACTCATTCTCCATTTTCCAATCTCTCTCCTCTGTTGTTATGGTGTTGTGATAATGTATTATTCCCCCTTCTTTTTTTAATGCTTTGAATCCTATGCCAAGAAAAGGTTCGGTGTGGATATATCCCATAATAACTCTGTCGGCTATTTTTAATGGAGAGATGTTTCTGTTGTCTCCAAATAGTGGAATTATATTTTCAAGTTGGTTCAATTCTATATTTTCTAAAAGGTATCTGTATGCAATTGGATTTTTCTCACATGCATATATCTTTTTTGCTCTTCCGGACTTTGCTAAGGGTAAAGTAAAGTATCCGATACCTGCAAAGAGGTCCACTATTATTTCGTCCCTTGCATCAATTTTTCCCATTCTTATTCTTTCATCTACATTTCCTGATGAAAACATTATTTTTGCAATATCCAGTTTGTACTTAATTCCATTTTCAATATGAATAGTTTCTGTGCTCTCTCCAAATATTTTTGTAATTCTTGGCTCTCTAAATTCTCCATAAGTTCCATGATATATCACAACGGTTTTTGCTTTTAACACCTCGGCAAATGCCTTACCCACTTCATACCCGTATTTTTTCCAATCTTTGAATTCTTGAAGAATCACAGTATCGCCTATTTTCTCCCAATGGTTTGGAATTTCAATCTCTTTGCCTATCTTATTAACAATTCTCTCATAAGGGGATTTTTTTCTATCTCTCTTTGGTAAATCGATCCATACGGAGCCATCAATTTTCTCTCTTAGTGGAAAATAAATATAATCTCCTTCCTGTACTATTTTCCATTCATCACTCAAAATCTTTTTTTTAAAAAGCCATTTTCTCATTTTTTCCGCATTTTCCTTCTTAACCTTGATTACATAGGGCACAAATGAAGAATGAAAGGCCAAATAAAATATTTTTGAATGGCCAATCATACGCACTCCTGTAGCATGGACTGGAAGATAGCTTTGGGCGTTAGTGACCCACGGGCTGAACACCTCGCCCGAAGGCTCGGTGCTTACACCCGGGCTCTATCAAACCCCTCTTTTAGGGGTGCCCTCAACGGCGTCTCGTTTCAGGGGCCGTTTCGTGCTTAGATGCTTTCAGCACTTATCGGCTACGGCGTGGCTGCCCGGCAATGCCTTGCCAGACAACCGGTAGACTAGAGGCCGCGGAGCCCCGTTCCTCTCGTACTAGAGGCTCCTTCCCCTCAGACGCCGAACACTCCCACGGAAAAGCAACCCTACTGTCTCGCGACGTAGTGAACCCATCTCACGATCCCTTTTAATGGGCGTACAGCCCCACCCTTGGCAGCTGCTGCACCGCCAGGATAGGGAGAGACGACAACGAAGTAGCAAGCCTCCGGGTCGATGTGAACTCTTGCCGGAGACAACTCAGTTATCCCTAGGGTAACTTCTCTCTTATCACCCGCCCCCATCGGTGAGGACTGGGTGGTTCGCTAGGCCCTGGTTTCCCATCTCGGACCCTTGTTGTGCGGATCCGAGTCAAGCCGGCTTTTGCCCTTGCACTCTACGGGGGATTTCTGACCCCCCTGAGCCGACCTTTGGGGGCCCTTGTTTCCTTATCGAGGGCGTGGCGCCCCACCCAAACTGCCCACCTACCGGTGTCCCCGCAGCGCGGGTTAGCGGTACCGCTGAGGAAGGGCGGTGTTCCATCGGCGCCTCCACCACCCCCGGAGAGGTGGCTTCGACGGCTCCCGCCTACCCTCTGCATCCCCAACAATACCGCAACGGCAGGCTGCAGTAAAGCTCCACAGGGACTTCGCTTTCACGTGGGAGAGACTGGATTGTGCACCAGTACATCGGTTTCAGGGGACTCGACCCGGGGACAGTGGGACCCTCGTTGAGCCTTCATGCAAGCCGCCAATTAAGCGGCGAGGTATTACGCTACCTTAAGAGGGTCATAGTTACCCCCGCCGTTTACCGGCCCTTCGCCCGGTTGTACCCGGGTTTCAGGTACCGGCACTGGGCAGGCTTCAGCCGGTATACACACCCTTTCGGGCTTGCACCGACCTATGTTTTTGTTAAACAGTCGGAGTCCCCTAGTCACTGCGACCTACCTCTTCTCGAGGTAGGCACCCCTTCTTCCGAAGGTACAGGGCTAATTTGCCGAATTCCCTCGGGTCGATTGGTCCCACACGCCTTAGGCTTCTCACCCAGGGGCACCTGTGTCAGTTCTTGGTACGGTCGTGGGCTTGACCCCAACGGACTTTTCACGGGCTCCAGGCATCAGCCAAACCCCCCCTAGGAGGGCCCATCACGTCTTCACTCCCTTCTCTCCATTACGGAACTCCAGGAGTTTCAACGCTTAGATACCGCGGCGACGGTACTTGGCCTAGCCCGAAGCGTCATCCGCTGGGCGGAACACCCACGGGGCCGGAATATTAACCGGCTTCCCATTCGGTACACTCCACTTGGGGTGCACCTTAGGACCGCCTAACCCTCGGCTGACGAGCGTTGCCGAGGAACCCTTAGCCCCTACGGCGAAGCCGATTCTCACGGCTCTTTGCTCCTACTCCCGCCAGGATTCGCGATGCCGCGCGATCCACGCCTGCTCACGCAGACGCTTCTCATCCCGCGGCACGCCCCCCTACCGCATCGCCTCTCGGCGGCGGTGGGTCTCGGTGGCCGGCTTAGTCCCGTCCATTTTCGGGGCCCATGACCTCGGCGGGTGAGCTGTTACGCACTCTTTAAAGGGTGGCTGCTTCTAAGCCAACCTCCCCGCTGTCTTAGGCCATGGACGCCCTTTCCATGACACTTAGCCGGCACTTTGGGACCTTAACCCACCTCTGGGTTGTTTCCCTCTCGGGCGTCAAGCTTATCCCGACGACCCTAGCTCCTCCCTTCTACGGCGCCGGCAGGTTCGGAGTTTGAAAGGGTGCTGGGTCCTTTCGGTCCCTGGGCACCCAATCAGTAACTCTACCCCACCGGCTACCTCCGGGAAGGTCTACCTGCGGGCAGTCTCGGGGGGAACCCGCTAATGCCGGCCTAGATTGGCCTTTCACCCCTAGACCCAGGTCAACCGAGCGATTTGCACGTCAGCACCGGTTCGGTCCTCCACCTCCCTTTCGAGAGGCTTCAACCTACCCAGGCCTAGATCGACCGGCTTCGGGTCTCCCTCCGCCGACTCCGGGCGAGCGCACCCCGCCCCTGACCCCATTGCGGGGCTGCGGGCATGTTGCTTTCGCTTCGGTTACGCGCCTTCGCGCTTAGCCTCGCCGACGGACGGAACTCCCTGGCCCGTTCTTCAACACGGACGATGGGACGACGGTCCATTCCAGCTACGGAACTTCTACCCTTTCTCGCCCCATCAGGTTGTCGCCGCCCGGTTTCAGGCTCTTTTCACCCCGCTTCCGCGGTACTTTTCAGTTTTCGGTCACCCTACTAGTTCGCTATCGGACTCGGGGTGTATTTAGAGTTGGATGCCTGATGTCACCCAGATTCCCGCGCCATATCCAAGGCACGGTACTCGGGATACCCGACCTCATAGCCACCAGACTTACCCCTACGGGGCTTTCACCCTCTACGGCGCCTCTTTCCAGAGGACTTCGGGTTCGCCTGGGAGGCATTGGATCAGGTCCCACAACTCCACATCTCCTTCTCCTTTCGGAAAAGGATTCGGTTTGCTCTATTCCGTTTTCCCTCGCCGGTACTCACGGAATCCCTATTGGTTTCTTCTCCTCCGGGTACTAAGATGTTTCAATTCCCCGGGTTCCCCCTCCCATGAGGGAGTGGCCGCCTTAACGACCAGGAGGTCCCATTCGGAGATCCACGGATCTCAGGCTCCATACGCCTCCCCGTGGCGTATCGCCGCTGGGCACGTCCTTCTTCGGCACCCGAGCCAAGCCATTCCCCGGACGGCTTAATGGTGCTACCTTCCAGTCCATTATGCCGGAGTGCGTATGATTGGCCTCATTGATCCTGAGGATCTAAGCCCTTCCCCGATAACCGCGTTATCGAGTGCATACCAAAAGCGCAAGGAGATGTATAGTGAACTCATATTTAAGGCTAACGCCTTACTATTTTTTGGGTATTTAAGATTTATTTTTGATGCATATGGAGCACCTTAGTAAAGTGGAGGCACCAAGAAGGTAAGGTATAAATAGGTTGGTATCTATAACTAAATCAATGTTATCTGGGTTTAAGGAGGTGCGCAAATGAAAAAATCGGTAGTGCTTATGAGTATTTTGATTATATTGATGATGATTTTAGGGGGATTTGGTTATCTGGTGGCTAATTCTAATGCCTATGGTGCTAATTCTAAGAGCTCTGTCGTAGGTGAGGGGAATATAAATAATATGGCAACTTCTCCCACTGGATCCACTACGGGAAACACAGTTTATATTACAAATACATTTGTGATAAATAGAACAACTGTTGGCGGAGGTGGAAGGTATGGATTTGATGCTAATGTGGTAGTAACCCCTACAGGAAAGCTGATTGTTGAAAATGTAACTCTTTATTTTCTTTCGGACATTGATCATAGATATTCTTTGACTGTAGAAGGTGGTTTGTATTTTTATAATGTTACTTTTACAATATCTCATGGTCTTATAAAACCCTATTATCCATTTAATTTTATCATAAAAGGTCCCAGTACTGCCAAAGTTGAGATAATAAATAGCAGACTTTTGTATCCTGGATGGTTCAATGTTACTGACAAGCATGGTAATGTAATTATCGAAAACACGATTTTTGGAAAAATGGTAAAGAATCCTGCAGATTATCCTGCCCCTCCCAACTATGGCCCAACACCTTATTTTTACAACTCTCTTGCGTACATTATGAATACTAGGTTTACAAATATGTTTACAAACGAAAGTGGGGGAAATGGTCTTGTAGGTTATGTGAATGATACATATAGGTATACAGTTACTGTCTCCTCTGGAGTTACATTTAATCATTTCTTGAAGAGTCCTATTGATAAATATTCAGATTATTGGAATTATGTTATGCTTAAAGACATTGAAGTGGGAATAGTTTATTCTAATACCAGTGATTATGATCCTTCATCATCCAATTTTATAATGGTCTATAATGGAACGCAGTTACTCAATATATCGTTTCCAGGAACAAAGGGAACAGGAATGATTAAGGAAAATGTTCCTTTTTATCCGTATGAGATGACACCTAACCAATTTTATCAAAAACTCTTGAATGGAGATATAAAGTTATATGCTACAAATACAACTAATGGTACTTTAACTATCTCAAAAGTTTATATTAACATTTATATCGAAGCGAATCTGCTGAAATATGGGGTAAATAAATTCTCTTTCAATTCTATAGGTTCAACCCTCTATATGAGAGATGTGTATGTGGATGTAAACTATCAATCAAGGGAGAATCTTGGAACTACTCATAACACATTTTTTGTTAATGATAATTCAAAAATATATGCCTTGAATTTAACGGTAAATGATACAGGAACACAACCTAGATATGATACCGCATTTTTGATTAGAGATTCATACTCCCAAGTATACATTTTGAGATACACACATGTAAATGTTCAATTCCGTGGAATACCTATTAATGGACTGACAGTTAAAGCAAAACCAAATCCCGTAGATGTAAATAGTAATCCAAGCATTGCCTCTCAGATATTAGGTATTATTTCAAGTTATGTGCAATATACACGCTTAATACCAGGTATGAAGTTAGGTGATGTTCAGATTTCTAATGGGTATGTGTATGATACAACAGTAAACGGGAATGTAACTCTACCTTTGCTCTCTGATATAATCAATGCGAGCGAGATGCCAAATAGTAAGTATTTAGGTATCTATGCTCTTTCTGTCGAAAATAGTACCAAAGTATTTTCAACCTTGCAGATAGGACTTAGCTACTATCCGTGGCTTTTACCTAGCAATAATACTCTAAATGTTAATGTGGCCCTTTCGAGATATAAAGATATAGATATGCATATTAATTATGAGGAGGTGGTAAGTGCTCAACCCTATGTACCAGGTAAAGAGATAGTGATTAAAACACAAGTAGAGAACCTAGGAAAAGACTTAGCAAACGATGTAAAATTGTATGTATATATCAATGGGAATCTGTATAATGTTTATGATTTAGGAAATATAAATGGCAAAGGTAAAAAAGATTTTACATATAAGATAGGTGGAAGTTGGCTTGGCACAAATGGAGTATATAACATAAGCGAGCAGGTGGTACAGGTATGGGATTACAACTTAGCAAACAATAGAATTTATAGAGATATCAATGTCGGTAGTATTGGAACAAGTAATTGGCAGGTTGGAACTCCTTTAAGATATCACAAAATTTGGGTTAACTTAACAGTGTATAGCGTTTATTCTTGGAATAACATTAAAATAAATCTCTACCTGGATAATACTTCTAACATCATAAATAGTACAATCTTAGATTTGAAAGAGGGTTATAATTACATATCTTTCCAGTGGTATATCAATAAGAACATTTCTGTAGGTTCTCATACTCTCCTTTTGTATATAGCAAACAACAATCTTTATCTTGGGTCTCACTATGTTAATGTTGAAAAAGATGTGAATCTAGCGGTTAATTCTTTAAATATCTCTCCACAATCCCTATATGTAGGGGAAACAGTGAAGATTGCTGCAAATGTGATAAATCTTGGTAAAGAAGAGCCAACATCTGCCATGGTTTATATCAATGTATATGATCCCTATGGCACATTGCTTATAAATAAGACTATACAATACTCTACATCGATCTCCGCATACTCCATATCTATGGTGCCAGATACAGATGGTTCATATGAAGTGATTGTTAAAGTTGTAGCTTCTGGGGACTATAACTCTTCGAATAATATTATGAGTGAGTATTTTATGGTGTATGCAGAGCCATTCAGTGTGCAAATAAATGCGCAAAACGAGTATGTAAATGGAACTAATATAATTGTTAATGCGACATTAAATAGTAATGTTGATGCTAATGTCACTATGGTTCTCTATATACCCCAGTGGAATATTGAGCTTGCCCCCATCACTCCACATAATCCAATAAAGGTGGAGATAAACACTCCAATTGTAATAGGATTTGTTATACCAAAGTCTCTTTATCAGAAATATCTGCAAGGTAGAACGTCTATACAAATAGATTACCAATTAAACATTACATCGGATGTTACGGAAGATGCCCTTTACATACATACTGCGCCTACTATAACAATAAAAGAGAAGGTTAATTTTGTTCTTACTGATTTCACAATTTCAGAAGGAAATAAAAAGGTGTCCAGTGTTCCAGAAGGAGTAAAAATAAAAATTGGTTTTATTGCGAGAAACCTGGGAGGTATGCCTGGAAAGTTGAATTACATAGTATTGGATAATGGGAAAGTTATATACAAAGGAAATGTAAGCTCCTTGGCTCCGGGTAGTTATAAGGCCATTATTTTTAATTACACAAGTAATGGAATAGGAGAACATAATATAGTTGTGAAGTTAAATCCAAATAAGACAGTGGAGGAAAGCATATATGGAGATGATATCGGAGTTAAGAAGATTAATGTGCTCTTACCTGCTATGAAAGTGATGTTTACAAGTTATTCTCTTGAGCACAATGAGAAAATATACGCTGGAGATACATTGGTTGTAGTGGTGAAGATAATAAATCTTAATGCAACACAATCTCAGGGCAAAACTGTTTATATGAAAGGTGTGACTGTGCAACTCACTCTTACTGGGGGATTGGGAACTTATACGCAGAAGACAAATGCCTATGGTCTTGCAATCTTCCACATAAAGGTTCCTGCCAAAGGTACTTATACTCCTCAGTTAACTCTCTCGTATGAGGGCACAGAGACAAGGTATAATCCTCAGACCACAATAACGGTACAAGAGAAACCATATACTATACCTTGGCTTTGGATCATAATAATTGTTGTTGTGGGCGCAATCGTAGGATTCTTCTTGTACGGCTATATATCTTTCAAGAAAGAGGCACCAGAATATATGGTCTGTGGCAACTGCGGCCATCTTGTGCCCGCTGATGCAGAGAAGTGTCCATACTGCGGTGTTGTGTTTGAGAAGGAGAAAGTAAAGTGTCCAACATGTGGCTCTTGGATTGATGAAGACTCGAAATTCTGTCCAGTTTGCGGCACTATCTTCATGCCTCCTGAGGATCCAGAATACAAGAAGTATGAAAAGCTAAAGGAAAATTACGATAGATATTTAAGTAAATACAGAGATGAAGCGAAGAAATACATAGGTGAGGAGTATACAGAAGAGGAGTTCTACAAGTGGTGGAAGACCAATCCAGAATTCATATCGTTTTTAGAATGGGTCAAGAGGCAGGAAGAAAAGATAGAGGGAGATACTGTAAAATGCCCAGTTTGCGGTGCATTAAATCCAAAAGGTGCTAAGATTTGCAGAGTGTGCGGCTCTCCTCTGCCAACTGGGGAAGAGAAGAAGGAAAAGAAGGAAGAAGGTGAAGGTAAGAAAGAGCAGAAAGAATCAAAAGAATCATCGATTCCTCCTGAAGAGTTAGAAAGGTTGCAGAGGCCAGGGGTAGTTACTGTGGAAGAATGGGCAAAGAGAAAGGAGAAAGAGGAAAAGAAAGAAGGAAAAGTCTCGGAGAAGAAGGAAGAAAAGAAGGAAGAGAAGCCAGTGATAAAGAAAAAGCTAATAAAGAAGGTTATAGCAGTGAAGAAGGAGGAAAAGAAATAAATTAGCTGGATAATACTTCTTCTACTCTTTTTAATACTTCTTCTGGTTTTTTGTAATATGCAGCTACAATCCTTGCAACATCTCTGTAATATCTAACTCCAAGTTTTTCCATATACTCTAAAATTCTCTCTCTTCTCTTAACTTCCAACTCCATTCTCCTCTGACTCCACCCTTTTATGGCAGAGATTTTCTCGTAAATATAACTATGTCCGCTGTAATTAAAGGTATCATCTGCAGGATTCCATGTATAGGCATTATTTGTTATTATTTCGTTTGTTTCTGGGTCTAGTCCAACTATTTCGGTTATTGATTTAACTCTCCTGGTCATTGCAGTGCCTACTTTCACTTGAGCTTGTAGAATTACGATATCTAGTGCAGTTATCAAAGCTCTGGGTAAATTTATGGGTGCGTTCTCAAATCTATGAACCATTGATTTAACATCATCAGCATGGAATGTCGTATAGCATGTCTTCCCTGTTGCCATAGCTTGGAATACTGTGTATGCTTCTGGACCCCTAACCTCTCCTACCATTATGTATTGGGGTCTCTGCCTAAGTGCGGCTTTGAGCAAATCGAACATATCTATCTCTCCGGGTCTTTTACCCGTTACCGGATTAGGTTCTCCCAACCCCTCTCTAGTTAGTGATGGAATCCAGTTTTCATGAGGTAAATTTAACTCTCTTGTATCTTCTATACTTGCTATTTTCATATTGGGAGGAATGAAAAGAAGAATGGCATTTAGGGTGGTGGTTTTTCCGCTGGCTGTGCCTCCACATACAATTATACTCATCCCGTTCTCTACTGCAAGCCATATGTAGGCCATCATTTCCCTACTCATCGTTTTAAATCTTATGAGGTCAATGGGAGTGAATGGATTTGGTTTGAATCTTCTTATTGTAAAAGAGGAGCCTCTCTTTGTGACATGCTTTCCTAAGGTTGCCTGCAACCTGGAGCCATCTGGTAGAGAGGCATCTACCATCGGGTTTGATATGGATATATGTCTTCCTGATTTTTGGACTATCCATATCACATAATTGTCCAATTCATCCTCTTTTTGAAATTTCAGATTTGATCTGATAGAGCCGTACATTCTGTGATAGATATAAATTGGTATATTCACACCATCACAGGATATGTCTTCCACTTCACTATCATGCATTGGGACTTGGACCAGTCCATATCCAAGGAAATCCCTATAAACATAGTATTTTAGCCTATCAAGAACCACGGAGTCAACAGGGGTATTCATTTCTTCTATTATTTCCTCAGTTTTTTCCATAAGATACTCTTTTCTTTCCTCATCATTTTCAAAATCTTTTAATTCAAGCACTTCAATTAATTTGGATTTTATATTTTCAAGAATCTTTTTCTCATCATCGGTGATGGGTGGTTCAATCACCTCATAGATGTATTCACTTGTTACCTCATCAAATAGTATTCTAACATAAGAGTATGGCTCCTCTATTGGATCAACCTCAATCTCCTTTATACTTGGAGATTTTATTTCGGGTAATGGAGTGATGTTGCTGCCATGAGCTGTATGTTTTTTGGGAGTTTTAACCTTTAATTTTTCACTTTTTATTATAGGTCTCATCATATTCACGATTTTTAGTTTTGTTGGAATCTCCTTTTTTGATATGGCCATCTATATCACCTCATACGGCCCCCAATAGCCTTAGAATGAAGTATCCCGAGGCAAGAAGAACAAAGGCCCATACGAAGCCACTTTTTACTCTTCCATCTGAGAGTATGCCTATCATTATTCCATCTCCAACCCCATGGATTATGGTCGCTATTACAAATAACAGGGTTATTATTGGGACATATTCGTATGCTATACCCCCTCCGGGTAAAGCACCGGCAACGGATGCCTTTTTAAAGCTCTCCTCTACAGCCATACCTGCTTTGCCCATCTCTGGTAGAAATGAGTTGTTTAGAATTATAATAGTTGCTAAGAAAACAAAGAATGAAGTTAGGAGAACAAAACCATAGGTAAACATCTCTATGTTTCTCTCTTTAGCAGCTAATTGAGATTCCCTTGCATTTCTTGCAACCATTGAGAGAACATCTGCAATATTACCTCCGGCTTCGTTTGATTTTATTATTATTGCCGTTATTCTGTCTATCAGTGGAGTTTTAACCCTTTCGTTAAATGATAGCAGTGCGTCCTTAACTGGAACTCCCCAACTTATCTTTGAAGCCATTCTCTTTATCTCGTCTGTAAGGGCCCCATATTTGCCAGAAGAAGCCACTACGATGGAGTCTGCAAGGGTCATACCAAATCTTGAGGATTCTGCCACATCCCTGAGGAAATCCGGAAATCTCTCTTCCATCTTCTTTATTTTCCTTGTATGGAGCATATCGTATATTCCAGGTCCAAATAAGAATGCAGATGTACCTATAACTATAAAATCAAGGGGGATTAGGCCAAAAATATTAGTTTTTTTGAGGTAGAGCATTATTCCAATACTTATGAATATTGCAGCTATAAATGCAGACACATAAAATATAAGTTTTTCCTTGTTCATTCCGCCACCTCCTTACTCGTGCTGTATATGAAGTAGCTAAATACGAAGATTAGAACAGGAATCATAACTACAACGATTATTTCTAAAAGCATAACCGTACTTGCTGCACTATTCTTATTTATAAGTGCCATTATTGCTATTATAACAACTAAGAATAGGGGGAATGCAACACCAACAGTTACATAAATTTCTGCAAATAATCCCAAGCTCTCCATATTTTTCTTTAACATCAATCTTTTTTCTTTCTCGTACTCTTCTGATTTGGACATAAAGAATGGCTTTAGCCTACCTCCTGAAGTTGCAGTTGTTATAACTCCTTGCAGAAATTCTTGCCATTTCACTGAAGGACTCCTCCTAGACGCTTCTTCAATTGCCGTGAGTATATCCTTTCCCAGAAGCTCTGTATCTCTTGTAATCCATTCTGCCTCTTTTGCTATCTCTCCATACTCTTTTCTTGTTGATAGCTCTTTGAAAATTGAGGCCACGGTAACATCCGCCGATGATAATGCGGCAATGAAATTCACAGCTGTTGGAAGATGAGTATCAATATCTTTGGCCCTTTTCTTGGCTTTAGATGCAGGGGATGAGATCAGGGAGAAGTATGTCATTATTGGAATAATTACCATCATAAATATTCCTATTAAGAGAAACAAAATAGTAATCATTTTATTTCCGAGGGATAGCCCCATAAGAACGAGCATAGCTGCCATAACTATGCCTATGACTCCAACTAAGAGTGTGGTAAAATATACATATGCAAGGTATTCCTGAGGCCTTAAAAGAATATGCGCTTTAAGTAAATCCATTTCGAGTTTGGAGAATTTCTTCTTTTTCACAGATTTTTCTGCCATTTTTCCCATGAGCTTCC
Source organism: Aciduliprofundum boonei T469 (assembly GCF_000025665.1). GTDB lineage: Archaea > Thermoplasmatota > Thermoplasmata > Thermoplasmatales > Aciduliprofundaceae > Aciduliprofundum > Aciduliprofundum boonei. Next base: position 6,171 of record NC_013926.1, on the reverse strand, counting down.
AAGCCAATTTATGGTATGGATCTAAATTTATGTATGTGGGCAATGAGCCCTTAGGTAATTTCACTTTATAGGGTCTGTTTGGAGGAGTGGGTGCGTATTTTGCAAATAATTTGGCAAAGAGTTTCAACTTTTCACCTCCCCAAGTTTGAGACGTGCTTCTTCTGCAGTTCCTATTGGATCCTTGTAATAATTGGCTATTGTTTTCCAGATATCTCTGAAATCTAAAATCTCTTTTTTAACCCAATATTTTACTATATCAACTCTTCTTTCAAATTCCTCCATCATTTCGTTATGGGTCATGTTCTTCATAGTCATTATCTTGTCAAATAGATAACTATGCCCTTTGAATTTGTGCGTATCCCTGGCCTGATCCCATTCAAAAACCACATTTGTTATTAACTCATTTGTTTCTGGCTCAAACCCAACATTCTCCACGAGCTGTGTAATCCTCCTAGTGATTCCTTCCTTCGTTCTCACTATTTTCTGAATAATGACATTGTTTAATGCGGTCATAAGAATTCTCGGGCAGTTTATTGGTGGATTTTCAAGTCTATGAATCATAGAAACAATAGAATCTGCATGCATCGTTGAGTATGTGGTATGTCCTGTGGCCATTGCTTGAAACATTGTATATGTTTCTTTACCTCTAACCTCTCCCACAATTATGTAGTTAGGTCTCTGCCTCAATGCAGCCCTAACTAAATCGTACATATCAATTTCTCCTGCAGATTTACCTGTTATGGATGCCTCACCTATACCACTCCTGGTTGTACCTGGAATCCAGTTTTGATGTGGAAGGTTTATTTCTCTTGTATCTTCTATACTAACAATCTTCGCGGTTGGAGGTATGAACATAGAGAATGCATTAAGCGTGGAGGTTTTTCCACAAGCTGGACCTCCGATGACTATGGCACTCTCCCCATGCTCAACCATCAACCAAAGATATGCAACAATCTCTGGGGATGCAGTGCCAAATAAAACTAACTCTGTGGGAGTAAATGGCTTCTCTTTGAATCTTCTGATAGTAAAAGTTCCCCCTCTAGTAGTGACTTCTCTTCCATAGGTGGCTTGTACTCTATGCCCCTCGGCAGTTGTTCCATCCAATATGGGCTCTGCTACAGATATCTGCTTTCCACATTTCTGGGAGATATACACTATGAAAGAGTTAAGCTCATCATCATCCTTGTATACCAATTTAGTTTTAATGGACTGATATTTTTTATGAAAGACATAAATGGGAACGCCAACACCATCGCATGATATGTCCTCTATGTATTCATCCCTAATTAATCCCTCGATTTTCTGATAACCCACATGGTCCCTAACAACATAATAGAGTATTCTCTCCTTTGATATTTTATCTATCTTTATATCTCTACTCCTTAAGAAACTGTCTACACTCTCCCTTAAATATTGCTCTCTGTCTTTGTTGGTCATAATCTCCCATTCATATTTTAGAGTTCTATCAAGGGTATCATTTATCTCATCGAGTAATCTCTGCTCTTCATCTGTGAGAGGTGGCTCTATTAAATCATAAATATACTCATACTCCTCCCTATCATATATTATTCGAGTGTAAACATAAGGGGGATAAACTGGATAAACTTCAACAGTTTCGTAATTTTCCTTTTCAAGTGGGGGAATTGGAGTGATATCACTGCTTCTCCCGACTTCGAATTTTGGGATTTTTATTTTAACTTGGGGTTTTACGATGCCTTGAAATATTGAGAAATTCAATTTCTTTATTCCTTTGGGCATCATTAGGAGCTCACCTCTACCTCAATATACACCATCCTAACTACAACATTCCAAACATTGTAAAGTTGTATTTTATTGCCTGATATTGTATAATATGGATAATTTGGGTTTTGAAGCGAGGAGGGATTGTCGGTATATAAAATCCCGCTTTCATTGAGCATATTCGATATTTCTTGAATCCAATACTTTGTGAAATTCAATGGCATGAGTCCATAATAGTAAGTATCGTTAATAGTCAGATTTAGTTCTTTTCCACCTAGAAAGTATGTTTGGGTGTAAACTCCTTGCAATGTTACTCCTAAACTCCTTGTTTCCACTCCAGTAACTGTGACTGGGGGTCCATATATGTTTTCCATAGTCATACTCACATTAACATGGCCGCTCACATTTTGGAACTTCATATTTGGCTTAATAGGCATAATCGCATTTTTTGCATAGAAATTATACCTAATTATAGCTCCGTTTTCATAGGAGAATGTTTCAGGTACATAGTATCTATTGGGGGCAGTGAATTGTATACTTCCCTGAGAATGCAAGCTAACATAGTTGGAATAGTTGTCTACAAAACTCACTGTCATATTGTATGTGGAATTAAGTCCTGCAGGATAAACTGATAATTGCCCATATGTGGGAGAAGCGACCACAGGTACCCCTGGAGCTCCGAGTTTAATAGGAACATAGGCTGTGTAATTTGTATTTTTAGTTAGAGTGAGTATATCAATTACACTTCTAAGTTGAGAGAGCTGAGATAGAACTTCCATATCATGCTCTGCCTCGTTCTCTTTAATTTGTACAGGCACGACCTGAACCATAAACATTGAGAGCAAGGATGTGAATATCATAAGGGCGAATATAGTGCCTACCGTTGAAGCTATACCTTCCTCCTTCCTTCGGATTCTTCTCATAAACCCAACACCACTTAACCATAGGGGAGAAATGTTATTTAAACTTATCTTCCATAGTATTCCACTTTGCCGCTATAATTTCTTGAACCAAGCGTGCAGCCAATATGGATGTATTTCCATTATCATATGGTGGACACACTTCTGTTATATCGGCACCTATTAAATTGGGAGCGAGAAAATTTATGATGTTTTTTACATCCATAGGGCTTAATCCAAAGAACTCAGGAGTGCCTGTTCCGGGAGCATAGGCTGGGTCAATACCATCTATATCGATAGATAAATATACTTTCTGGACATCCAATATTTCCATGGCTTTTTTTATTGTTCTTTTCCATCCCAATCTTTGAAATTCATATGAATCAATCCATTCGTAATTCAAATCCTTTGCATCTTCAACTTCTTCTTGAGATGCTGATCTCACTCCTATTGAAATTATTTTGCCATTTAAGATATCATATGCCCTTCTGGCAGTGCAAGCGTGGCTGTACTTATTTCCTAAATATTCATCTCTAAAATCTCCATGGGCGTCTATGAATATTATACCTGCATTTAATTTTTTTAGAGCCTTTGCAGCACCGATGGTTATTGAATGCTCCCCACCAATCATTATTGGAAATTTATTGGGTAGTATGGATTGCATTGTGGAATAAACTGTATCGATTACATCCTCTACATTTCCAAATTCATCAAGGGTTCCAATATCGCCCATATCATGAATTGGGAGTTCTGAGAGAGAAATTTTATGCTCCATAACATAACTTTCAAGGTTATATGATGCTTTTCTTATCTCGTCAGGTGCAAATTTTGAACCATGCCTATAAGAGGATGTTCCATCAAACGGAACGCCAAAAATTATGAAAAAAGATTCGTTAAAATTCTTATTCGCATCTGCAAAATGCAGAAGCATATTTATTCGCCCATAACTTTCATTATCTTCCTTTTTCCCAATGCTTCCCAGTACTGTACATTCTTTCCCGGAGATATTTGGTCTTTTAGCTCCTCGGGGATAGGTAACTCAAATGTCTCAAAGGTTTCAGAGTCCATCAATTGGACTTCATCACCCATGACTGCGAGAACCTGAGCATCTCTCTTTTCAATTATTGGAACTTTTACCTTGTGCTTCACAGGATACACCAAGCTTCTTTTCTGGCCATCAAAGACCCCTATGGCGACTATTCTTGCCTTTGCTTCTCCATGCTTCCCTGGCTTGCTTGTGGTCATTTCAACTATCTTGCATGGCTCATCATCAACAACCATATATCCTCCAACCTTGAGTTCTCGAACCTCAACATCTCTCCATGACATTTTTAATCCCTCGTAGGGTAAATGGGATTCGCTTTATATAGATTTTCTTTCAAAAGATTTTTATTTTTGTGTCCAATATCCACTAAAATGGAAGAAAATAATAAGGGAAATCTATGGCGTGATACATTTAAAGATGTTGTTATCTCAATCATAATAGTTCTCGTTATCTTTCTCTCTCTATATGCTTATGCTCAAACTTGGCCTCCTATAGTGGTAATAGAATCTGGAAGTATGCAGCATGGAGATTTATCTCATATAGGAACTATAGATACGGGAGACATAGTTATAGTTAAGAAAGTTTATTCTGCAGATGATGTTGTAAGCTATGTTGAAGGAAGAATGAAAGGATATGAAACATATGGAGATTATGGAGATGTTATAATTTACAAATGTCATGGTGAGTTGATAATACATCGTGCCATAGTTTACCTGCATTGGAATGGAAAAGAATGGAAAATAAGAGGATTTGAAAATGGAAATTATCCTTCTTGGCTGCATGTGACTAAGGATTATATCACAATTGATAATGTGGGTTATGAACACAAAAAAATAATCATAAATTTGCAGAAATTAAATCCCAATGTTGTTGGAAAGGAAGGGTTTATTACAATGGGAGATCATAATCTGGCAAGATTTGGGCCTAGTGCTTATGATCAGAGTACCTCCGGCTTCATTCCCATATGCCCCTATCTTGTAAATTATAATATGATTGTGGGTGTAGCTAGGGGAGAAATTCCATGGTTCGGCGCTATAAAACTATATTTGACACATACGAATACCGAAGAGATACCATCAAACACCAATGTGAATCTTGCCATTTCTCTTATTGTACTTGTAGCAGGCTCTGTGGGTATTGACTATGCAATTGCTCATAGAGAAGAAATAAAAAGAAAATTAAGGAGGTTAAAAGAATAATTTTTTCTGAGACGCCAATTTTACCTCATTGAGTTCAGCTAAAAATTCATCTTCAAAAATTATTTTCTTTACTTCCTGCACAGGAAGTGCTAACTCTATTATCTTTGTTCTTCCATATCTCCCAAATGATTTTACCTTGGTCGAAATCAATCCAAGCATGTCCATGTCTGAGATTAAATCAGATACCCTTCTTTGTGTTAGGGGAGATGCTCCGATTCTCTTAGAAAGGGTACTATAAATGTGATATAGTTCCCCGGTAGTAAGTGTGTTGTTTCCTGCCTCCTCATTTAATGCAATTCCTAAAAGCACGATCTTTGAATGAAGAGGGAGAGTTTTTATGGCTTCAGTTATGCAATCCATCTCAATCTTGTTCTTTGCTAAATAGACATGTCTATCCGTGACTTTTTCAGCGCCTTCTCTCTCGGCAATCTCAATGGATATTCTCAGTAAATCTATGGCTCTCCTTGCATCTCCGTGCTCTTGCGCTGCTATGGCTGCACATATGCTTATTACCTCATCGCTCACAGCATCGTCCTTAACTGCTATTTTTACTCTCTCAGACAATATATCTTGGAGTTGAAATGCATTGTAGGGAGAGAAAATTAGTTTTTCCTGCCCCAGCCTGCTTTTAACCCTTGGGTCTAGCAAATCGGTGAATTTGAGCTCATTTGATATACCTATAACGCTTAGCCTCGAATTTTTCATCTCAGAATCCAAAAGAAGAAGTTGGTAGAGGATATCATCTCCGCTCTTTGCCACGAGCTTATCAATTTCATCAAGAACTAAAACAACTATCCCATTCCATTCATCAATTCTTTCCTTAACCGTGGAGAAAACCTTGTCCATGGGCCAACCTGTGAATGGTATTTTCTCATCCCAATCTTCTATGAAATAGTTTCCAAGATTTTGGAGGATGGAATACGGGGTATCAACAGTTTCACAATTCAAATATATGTACTCAATTTTCTTCTTTGCATACACTTTTTCAGCCCTTTTTAGTTCCCTTCCCACATATCTGACTACTGCCGTCTTTCCAGTCCCCGTCTTTCCAAATATTAGCACATTTGAAGGTTTATTTCCCTCTAACGCGGTTACTAAAATTTCAGCTAATCTATCTATCTCCTTCTCCCTGTGTGGCAGAGAATCTGGTAAGTAATCTGGATATAGGGCCTCTCTGTTTCCTTTAAAAAGCGAGAGTTTGCGCATGTGCTTCTCAAACAAGTTCACCTGTCCCATGATTCCACCCGAAGTAAAGGTAGGTATGATATGAAAGTTAAAAAAGATTTTT